>NZ_CP094357.1:1247837-2495675 GCF_014779555.2 Lysobacter capsici | reverse complement strand
TGGTGCTGGCCTGGGTCTGGCTGGGCCTGTTCGCGGTGAACATGGCGATGAAGGAGGCGAGCATGTCGCGCTATCCGCAGTGGGCGCAATACAAGCGACGCAGTTGGTGGCTGATACCGGGGCTGCTGTGAGCCGGGCCGAATCGGCCAAGCAGGCAACGGGCATCGCTTGCGCCGCGGTCAGCGCGGATGCGTACGCGCCGCTCTCATCAGGCGCGGCTTTAGTGAAGCGCGAACGACCGGGCCCGCGCGCAACCGCACGGACCCGGTTTCAAGCCTTATTTCGGGCAGGCCGTGAACTTGCCCTTGGCATCGCGGCAACGCTTGGCCTCGGCCTTCTTCGCGCAGGCGATGAACTTGCCCTTGTCGTCGCGGCAGCGCTCGGTGGCGGCCTTGGCGGGCGCGGTCTTGGTCGCGGCCGCGGCGGCGGGCTTGGTGGTCGGTGCCGGCGCCGGAGTCGACTTGGTCGTCGGCGTGGGCTGAGTGGCCGGCGCGGGTTGCGGCGCGGCGATCGCGCCCAGGCTCAGGGACAGCAGGACGGTGGCGAGCGAAACGGCGAGCGTACGGCGCATGGCGAAGTCTCCCGGGAACGCGACCGCAAGGTCGATCGCAGCGCGATGCTAGCAATCCGGACACCGTCGCTGTGTGTTGCCGGGATTAAATTTACTTAATCTGCCCGCCCTGCCCGCCGGGGTTCGACATCGGCGCTTCGCGGCTCAGGCCATCCGGGTGCCGTTCGCCACCGGCCGTTCGATCGTGGTGATGACCACGCCCTCGTCGGTCGGAAAACCGGTCAGCAGAAACTCCGACACGAACGGCCCGATCTGCTTGGGCGGGAAATTGATCACCCCGACGATCTGGCGTCCGACCAGATCCTCAGCGGCGTACAGGTGACGGATCTGCGCACTGGTCTTGCGGATGCCGTGCGGGCCGAAATCGACCCACAGTTTCCACGCCGGCTTGCGCGCCTGCGGAAATTCCTCGACCTGGGTCACGGTGCCGGCGCAGAGCACGACCTTCTCGAAATCGCTCCACTCGATCGTCGCGGTGGGTTCGGGGGTTGCCTGGCTCATCGTCTGATTCCTTCGCTCATGTCTTTCCACGCGTCCTTCCATTGCGCCCAGCTGTAGCTCAGCTGCGCCGCCAGCAGGCCGGCGGGCTTCATCGCCGAGACCAGCCCGTAATCGGACAGCTCGCGCCAGCGCTCGTCGCCCTCGGCGATCGCCGCGGCGAGCAGCTCGCCGGCGAACGTGGTCGGCGCGACGCCGTGTCCGCCGAACGCCTGCGCCAGCCACAGGCCGGGCTCGACCTGGCCGATCTGCGGCATCTGGTGGCGCGCATAACTCATCAGCCCCGACCACGCGTAATCGATGCGCGCGCCGCTCAGTTGCGGAAACACCTTGAGCAGATCGCGATACAACAGGCGTTTTACCTCGCTCGGCGAGCGATCGCGCACCGAGATGCGGCCGCCCCACAGCAGGCGCGTATCGGGCAGCGGCCGATAATAGTCGAAGGCGAAACGGGTGTCGTACACCGCCGCTTTGGTATGCAGCGCTTCGTGCAAGCGCGCGCCGAGCGGCTCGGTGACCATCACATAGGTCGCGATCGGCATCACCGCCGCGTCGACCCGGCGCCGCAGCCCCGCCAGGTAGCCGCCGCAGGCCAGCACCACCTGCTCGGCATGAATCTCGCCGTGTTCGGTGCGCACCCGCCAGCCGGCGCCGTCGCGCTCCAGCGCGAGCGCCGGGCTGCGCTCGTGCACGCGCACGCCCAGGCGCGCGGCCAGCGCGGCCAGGCCGTGCGCGTACTTCAAGGGATGAAAGTGCAAGGCCTGCGGTTCGAACAAGGCCTCGTGATAGCGCTCGCTGCGCAGCCGTTCGCGCACGCGCTCGCGCGACCACCATTGCCAGTTCACCCCGAAGTGTTCGGCCAGCAATTGCTGGCGCGAGCGCAGCACCCGCGGATCGCGGAACCAGTTCGCCCAGACGATGCCGGCCTCGACCGCGTCGCATTCGATGGCATGGCGATGGATGCGGCCGCGGATCAGCTCGACCGCGTCGGTGGTGCCCGCGTACACGGCGCGCGCGCGTTGCGGCCCCAGGTCGCGCAGCAACGCGTCTTCGCCGCGCGAGAAACCGCCGAACACGAAACCGCCGTTACGCCCGGACGCGCCGAAGCCGATCTGCCGCGCGTCGAGCAGCAGCACATCCGACAGCCCGCGCTCGGCCAGACCGAGCGCGGTGTTGAGGCCGGCGAAGCCGCCGCCGATCACGCACACGCGGGTTTGCGCCCGGCCCTCCAGCACCGGCCATTCGGGGCGGTGTTCGAGGCTGGCGCGATAGTAGTTTTCGGCGGGTATGGACATGGACGAAGCGCGGCGGTTTGATGAGGGCGGCCGAGCGCGCGCATTGCGCGGACCCGCCGCGCCGACGCCGACCACCTGCCTTGAACGATCGCAGCGAACCCATGCAGCCGAGCCGCGAAATCCACCGCGCCGACCTAGCCTACCGCAGACGCAGCCTGTGGCTGCTCGCCGCGACCGTGCTGATCTGCGCGATCGGCCTGTGGCATTGGCACGAGTGGCTGACGACGGTACGCGATCAGGTCGTCGCCAGCCCGCCCGAACACGCGCGGCGCTGGCTGGCCCAGGCGATCGTGCTCATGCTGTTGGCGCCGGTATTGCCGTTGTTCGGATGGGGGCGCGGCCTGCGTCGCCTGGGCGCGGCCGCGCGCGCGCAAGGCCGGTTTCCGCCGCGCGACTGGAAGACCTATCGCGACGTCAATGTGTTGCGCGATCGCGCCGCGCTGGATTGGTCGCGGCGCAGCGAACGCATGGGCCGGTTAGCGCAAAACGCCGCCGGAGTGTTGGTCGCGGCGGCGTTGGCGGTGTGGCTATGGTTGAGCTGAGCCGGCTGGCTCAGCCGGGCCGGTCGACATAGCCCAGTGCCACTCGATTCTCAGCGTGGCCCGCGGCCTCAGGCCAGATCTTCCACGCCCAGTTCGTTCAACGCGTTCTGCATCAACTGGCGGGCCGCGTCGCTGAGCTTTTCGTGATCGAGCGCATAACGGATGGTCGCCTCGATCAGGCCCAGGTGGGTACCGCAGTCGAAGCGGGTGCCCTGGAACCGATAGGCGTTGACGGTTTCGCGTTCGAGCAAGGTCGCGATCGCATCGGTCAGCTGGATCTCGCCGCCGGCGCCCGGCGTGGTCTTTTCCAGCAGTTCGAAAATGCCCGGGTTGAGCACGTAACGGCCGACCACGGCCAGATTGCTCGGAGCCACCTCGGGTGCCGGCTTCTCGACGATCGCGCGGATGCGGCCTTGGCGCGCGTCGAAACTGTCGGTCGCGACGATGCCGTAGCTCGCGGTCTGCGAACGCGGAACGTCCTGCACGGCGATCACGCTGGCGCCGGTGGACTCGGCCGCATCGGCCATCTGCTTGAGCGCGCCGGGGCCTCGGTTCCAGATCACGTCGTCGGGCAGCAGCACCGCGAACGGCTCGTTGCCGATCACGTCCTTGGCGCACAGCACTGCATGGCCCAGGCCGAGCGCTTCGGCCTGGGTCACGAACACCGCGCGCACGCCGGGCGGCAGCACGTTGCGGATCAGTTCGAGCTGTTCCAGCTTGCCGGAGCGTTCGAGCTTTTGTTCCAGCTCGTAGGCCTTGTCGAAGTAGTCGGCGACCGCGTGCTTGTAGCGGTTGGTGATGAACACCAGGGTGTCGCAGCCGGCTTCGATGGCTTCATCGACCGCGTACTGGATCAGCGGCCGATCGATGATCGGCAGCATTTCCTTGGGCACGGTCTTGGTCGCGGGAAGAAACCGGGTGCCGAGGCCGGCGACGGGGAACACGGCCTTGCGAATACGTGGAGGCATCAAATCTTCCTGGCGTTACGGGCGGGGAATGCCACCACCGTAGCCGACTCTTTGTAATCAGGGTGTTCACCCACCGGATGGAACTCCGGCACCGCGATGCGCAGCAACACCGCGAGCGCGTCGCGGTCGTAGCGGATCGAGGCTTCGCGCAACTGCTGCAGCGAGTGCTCCAGCGCGCTGGTCGAGACGTCGCGCGGCTCGGCCTGCAGGATCTTGGGGTGCACGGTCGGGCGATAGCGCTCGTCGGCATGGAACAGCGTCTCGTGCAGCTTCTCGCCCGGACGCAGGCCGGTGTAGACGATCGCCACGTCGCGGCCCGGCTGCTTGCCGGCCAGACGGATCATCTGCTCGGCGAGCAGGCGGATCGGCACCGGCTCGCCCATGTCGAGGGTGTAGATCGCCTCGTGGGTGCCGATCGCCGAGGCCTGCAGGATCAACTGGCAGGCTTCGGGAATGGTCATGAAGAACCGGGTGACTTCCGGATCGGTGACCGTGACCGGCCCGCCGCTGCGGATCTGTTCGCGGAACAGCGGCACCACGCTGCCGGCCGAGTCGAGCACGTTGCCGAAGCGCACGGTGACGAAGCGGGTCTTGCGCTGATCGGCCAGCGAGGTGCAGGTCATCTCGGCCAGACGCTTGGTCGCGCCGAGCACGTTGACCGGATCGACCGCCTTGTCGGTGGAGATCAGCACGAAGGTGCCCACGCCGGCGGCGCGGCAGGCGCGCGCGACGGTTTCGGTGGCCAGCACGTTGTTGCGCACCGCCTCGCGCAACTGCGCTTCCAGCAGCGGCACCTGCTTGTAGGCGGCGGCGTGGAAGGCCGCGTCGGGTTCGGCCAGCTTGAGCGCGTATTCGATCACCGCCTTGTCGCCGCAGTCGCCGAGGATCGGAATGAATTCGACGTCGGGGAAATCGCGGCGCAGCGCGGTCTCGGTGGTGACCAGGGCGAGTTCGTCGATTTCGATCAGGGCGATGCGGCCGGCGCCGTGGCGCGCGCACTGGCGGCACAGCTCCGAACCGATCGAGCCGCCGGCGCCGGTGACCAAGACCGACCGCGCGCCCAACCAGCCACGGATCGCTTTCCAATCCGGCAGGACGGGTTTACGGCCGAGCAAGTCTTCGATCGCGACTTCCTTCAACTCGCCCGGCAGCGAACGCCCTTCGAGCACGTCCTGCAGGCGCGGCACCATCCGGAACGGCACGCCGGTGCGCTCGCAGGCCATGACGATGCGCTGCATCGCATTGGCGTCGGCCGACGGCATCGCGATCACCAGCAGCTTGGCGGCGGTCTCGCGGGCGATCTCGGCCACGTCGTCGACCCGACCCAGCACCGGCACGCCCTGCACCTTGCTGCCGCGCAGACGCGCGGCGTCGTCGAGGAAACCGACCGGGTGATAGGTGCCGAAGCGGCGCAGATCGCGGACCAGCGCCTCGCCGGCGCGGCCGGCGCCGAGGATCAGGATGCGCACCGAGACCGCGTTGGCGCTGTCGATCCGGCTGTCCTTCCAGGCGCGATACAGCAGGCGCGGCGCGCCGAGCATGCCCATCAGCACCAGCGGATACAGCACCAGCACCGTGCGCGGGACCTGTTCGACGCGGTTGTACAGGAACAGGCCGAGCACGATCGCGAACAAGCCGAGCATGCAGGCCTTGAAGATATTCCAAAGATCGGGAACGCCGGCGAAGCGCCACAGGCCGCGATACAGGCCGACCTGCCAGAACACCAGGCCTTGCGCGAGCAGTACCAGGGCGATTTCGGTCGACCACAGCGGCAGCGGCGGCGGCGTGGCGGTGATGCCGAAACGCAGCTTGTGCAGCGCTTGCCAGACCAGCCAGACCATCGCGAGATCGTGCGCGACCACCGCCAATCGGGGCAGTCCGCTTTTGAGACGATCACGCCATGAGCTCATTCTTGCCTCGCCTGATAACGGGTAACGGTCGGGTATGCGTCAGCGGCCGCGACCGTCGGATCGAGTCCCGGTCTTCTGGATCAGCCACCAAAAAAAAGCGCCGGATATATACCATCCGGCCCCCATACACAGCATGAAACCGATTCGGACTTCGGTCACAAGCCGTATGGAGAGTAAGGCCAGCAGTGTGAAAACCGCATAGGCAAGGGTCACGCGTGTGTGCCCGATGTGCCTCGCCCAGACCTGATAAGCATGCTGAGTGTGCGGGGTCCACCAACGCTCACCGCGCCTCACCCGCCGCAGCAAGGTCAGCGAGGAATCGATCATGAATGCGGCCAGCGGGATCATCGCCATCACCAGGCCGGTGGTCAGCCCACCCTGTGAACGCAGCCCCAGCATCCCTGCGCTGACCACGGTCAAGGCGGCCACGGCGTAGCCGATCGCGCCGCTGCCGACATCGCCCATGAAGATCCGCGCGCGCGGGAAATTGAACGGCAGAAAGCCCAGGCAGGCCGCCATCAAGGCCAGCGCCAGCCAGTTCCAGACCGCGCCGCCCAGGCCGACCAGGGCGAACCCGACCAGCGCCGCCTGCGAGGCGGCCAGGCCGTTGATCCCGTCCATGAAATTCCACACGTTGGTCAGGCCGACCGCGAGCACGAACGCGGCCAGCGCCAGCCACACGTCGCCGAGCACCGACCAGATCGCGAAGCCGAACACCGCCGCGGCCAGCGCATGCACGCCCAGCCGCAGCCACGGCGACAGCGGCCGGTGATCGTCGACCCAGCCGATCGCCGCGACCATCAGCAGGCCCAGCGCGAACGCCCACACCAGCGGCGCGTGCGAGGGAAACCGAATGCCCAGCGCGACCGCGGCGATCAGCACCGCCGCGACGATGGCGATGCCGCCGCCGCGCGGGGTCGCCTCGCTGTGGCTGCGGCGTTCGCCGGGCTGGTCGATCATGTTGCTGCGCAATGCGTACACGCGCGCCAGCCAGGTCCCTGCCGCGCCCAGCGCCGCATAGATCGCGATCCACTGCCACATGCGTCAGACCACCGCGTAGTTCAACAGCGGCTTGATCGTGCCCCACTCCTTGCAGCTCGGGCATTGCCAGTGGTGGCTGCGCGCGCCGAAGCCGCAGCTCTTGCAGCGGTAGCTCGGGTTGCGCACCAGCAATTGGTCGGTGATGTGCTTGAGATCGTGCAGGGTCGCCAGCGGGTCGGCGTTCTCGGCGATGGTCAGATCGATCAGCGCCGCTTCGCCGCGCACCGACGGGCGGTCCTTGAGCTGCCGCGCCAGGTAGGCGCGCGCGGCCGGCACGCCGTCCTCGGCCTCGACCATGCGGGTCAGCGCCAGCACCGGGGCGATGCCGCGGTAGTGCTCGCACATCTCGGCCAGGAACGCGCGCGCGCCGGTGGCGTCGCCGTCGCGCTCGTAGCAGCTGAGCAGGGACGGCAGCACTTCGGGCAGGTAGTCCGGATCGGCGCGGGCGACCCGCTCGAACGCGCGGATCGCGGCCGGATCGTTGCCGGCCTCGACCTCGACCCGGCCCTCGAGCATGCCGGCGCGCACCGAGTTGGCGTCTGCCTCGTAGGCGCGCTTGATCGCGGCGCGCGCGGCCTCGCTGTCGCCGGCGGCGCGATGGCGATCGGCCAGTTCGCATTCGAACTGGGCGATCAGCTTGCCCATCGGCTCGCCGGTCGCCGCTTCGTAGCGCCGGGCGTTCTCGATCGCCTTGTCCCAGTCGCGCTCGGATTGGTAGATGCCGATCAGATGACGCAGCGCCAGCGGCGCCAGGTCCAGCGCGACCAGATCGCTGAACACGGTCTCGGCGCGGTCGAGCAGGCCCGAGCGCATGTAGTCCTCGCCCAGCGCCAGCAGCGCCTGCACCTTCTGCTGATCGCTCAGGCCCGGCCGCTGCACCAGCGCCTGATGCAACCGGATCGCCCGGTCGACCTCGCCGCGGCGGCGGAACAGATGACCGAGCGCGACCTGGGTCTCGAAGGTGTCTTTATCGAGCTCGGCGATATGCAGGAAGATCTCGATCGCCTTGTCGGGCTGTTCGTTGAGCAGGTAGTTGAGGCCGCGGAAGTAAGTGGTGGACAGGCGGCTGACCTGGTTGTCACTGTGCCGTTCGCCGCCGCGCCGGCCGACCACCCAGCCGCTGACCGCGGCGATCGGCAGCAACAGAAAGAACCAGAACCACTGGCTGATGAATTCCATGCTCAGACCTCGGGACCGGCGATCGTGGGCGGCGCCACGGTGGTGCGCTGCGCGCGGGCGAGCCGGCGGCGCAACGGCAGGACCACGCTGGCACTGATCGCCAGGCCGCCGATCAGCGCGCCGATCAGCAGCGCCACGATCAGGGCGATGCCGAGCGAGGTCGCCGGGATGAAGCCCACGCCCAGATCGATGCTGACGATCTGGCGATTGAGGGCGCCGAGAATCGCCCCTGCCGCGAGGCAGACCAGGGCGATGAGAAGGCGGATCACGCGCATGGGGGTTTCCAACGGTCTTGCACGGTCTCGTGCGTGTCGGCCCTAGCTTAACGGACGCGCACGCGCGCGGCGTGTGGGCCTGGGGGGCAGGAACGAGTTTAGAGGAGTGAGGAGTGAGTCAGGGCGCGGGCGCCCGCCTCTCGGCCGGTGCGGCCGGAACCGGAAAAACGAGTTTAGAGAAGTGAGGAGTGAGCCGGGGCGCGATCGCCCTGCCCCCTCGGCCAGTGCGGCCGGTACATACAAATAATCGGGAGCGGACCGGCGGCGAAGACGCCACTCGTTCCTCACTCCTCAAGGCGGCGCAGCCGCCACTCATTCCTGAACTTTCAGCTTTCCTCGTCCAACGGCGTAACGCCGCTGACGCGCTCGCGCAATTCCTTGCCGGGCTTGAAATGCGGGACATGCTTGCCGGGCAGCGCGACCGATTCGCCGGTCTTGGGGTTGCGGCCCAGGCGCGGCGGACGGTAATGCAGCGAAAAACTGCCGAAGCCGCGGATCTCGATCCGCTCGCCGGCCGACAAGGCGCCGCCCATCATTTCCAGTAATGCCTTCACCGCCAGATCCACATCGTCGCCCTTGAGATGGGCCTGACGCTGCGAAAGGATCTCGATGAGCTCGGACTTGGTCATGCGGAGTGTTGCCTGGCCTTATGAAGGTCGTTGAAGAGTGCCTGCGACATCGCGGAACGCCGCGATCCCCTGCCGCAGACCGAAGACGGCCGGCGTGGCCGGACCGTCCCGGTGTCGCATCGCGGCCGGCGCTGGGCCGGACCGCGACGCGGATACCGCCGGCCGGGACGAATCCCGGCCGTATTTCGATGGAACGTAAAGCCCGCGATTACTCGGACTTGCCGCCCAGACGCTCGCGCAGCAACGCGCCGAGGCTGGTGGTGCCGCTGGAGGCTTCCGAAGCGCGGTGGTTGTAGTCCGACAGCGCTTCCTGCTGCTCGGCTTCGTCCTTCGCCTTGATCGACAGCTGCATGCTGCGGCCCTTGCGGTCGGTGCCGATGATCTTGGCTTCGACTTCCTGGCCGACCTTGAGGTACGTGGAGGCGTCTTCGACGCGTTCCTTGGCGATGTCGCGCGCGGCGACGTAGCCCTCGATACCATCGGCCAGTTCGATCGTGGCGCCCTTGGCGTCGACTTCCTTGACCACGCCCTTGACGATCGAGCCCTTGGCGTTGGAAGCGACGTACTGACCCATCGGGTCCTGCTCGAGCTGCTTGACGCCGAGCGAGATGCGCTCGCGCTCCGGATCCACGGCCAGGACCACGGCTTCCAGCGTGTCGCCCTTCTTGAAGTTGCGCACGATGTCTTCGCCGGTGGTGTTCCAGCTGATGTCCGACAGGTGCACCAGGCCGTCGATGCCGCCGTCCAGGCCGATGAAGATGCCGAAGTCGGTGATCGACTTGATCTGGCCTTCGACCTTGTCGCCCTTCTTGTGGATGGCCGCGAAGGTCTCCCACGGGTTCGAGGTGACCTGCTTCATGCCCAGCGAGATACGACGACGCTCTTCATCGACGTCGAGCACCATGACCTGAACTTCATCGCCGACCTGCACGATCTTGGACGGGTTGACGTTCTTGTTGGTCCAGTCCATTTCGGACACGTGGACCAGACCTTCCACGCCCGGCTCGATCTCGACGAACGCGCCGTAATCGGTGACGTTGCTGACCTTGCCGAACACGCGGGTGTTGGCCGGGTAGCGACGGGCGATGTTGTCCCACGGATCCTCGCCCAGCTGCTTGAGGCCGAGGCTGACGCGGTTGCGCTCGCGGTCGTACTTGAGCACGCGCACGTCGAGTTCCTGGCCGACTTCGACCACTTCCGACGGGTGACGCACGCGCTTCCACGCCATGTCGGTGATGTGCAGCAGACCGTCGATGCCGCCCAGGTCCACGAACGCGCCGTAATCGGTGAGGTTCTTGACCACGCCCTTGAGGATCGCGCCTTCCTGCAGCTTCTCCATCAGCTGTTCGCGCTCGACGCTGTACTCGCTCTCGACCACCGCGCGGCGGGAGACGACGATGTTATTGCGCTTGCGGTCCAGCTTGATCAGCTTGAACTCGAGTTCCTTGCCTTCCAGGTAGGCGGAGTCGCGCACCGGGCGCACGTCCACCAGCGAACCGGGCAGGAAGCCGCGGACATCCTTGATGTCGACGGTGAAACCACCCTTGACCTTGCCGCTGATGCGGCCGGTGATGGTCTCGTTCTTTTCGAGCGCCTCTTCGAGCTCGTCCCACACCATCGCGCGCTTGGCCTTCTCGCGCGACAACACGGTTTCGCCAAAGCCGTTCTCGATCGAGTCGAGTGCGACCTTGACCTCGTCGCCCACGGCAACGTCGATCTCGCCGGCGTCGTTACGGAACTGTTCGATCGGCACAATGCCTTCGGACTTCAGGCCGGCGTTGATCACCACCACGTCGCTGCGGACTTCCACAACGGTACCGGTGACGATGGCGCCCGGCTTCAGCTTGGCCAGGTATTGCTGGCTGGCTTCGAACAGTTCGGCAAATGATTCGGTCATTGGATTGAATATCTCGGTTGAACACACGGGCCGCACCGTTTGACATCGTTGCCGTCGTGGCAACGCAAGCAGAACGTGGTCGACCCACCCGTTATGTGGCGCGATGGAACTGCACCATGTGTTGTTGGTTGATCCGCCGCAGGATTGCGACGGGGTTTTTGTTGCTGAGATTTTTTGTGAAACGTTTGTTGCGTATCTCTGCCGCGGACGATCGGCTCGCGCCGTGCTCGATGGCCGTTCAGCGCGCAGGCAACAAAGCCAGCACCTGTTCGACTACCGTGTCGATTCCCAGACCGGTGGTATCGATGCGGACGGCGTCTTCAGCCGGTCGCAAGGGAGCCACCGCGCGCTGGGCATCGCGGGCGTCGCGGGCCAAAATCTCCCGCAGCAGACCGTCCAAGGTAACGCAAACCCCTTTGTCTTTCAACTGCTTATAGCGCCTTTCCGCCCGTTCGTCGGCGCTGGCGGTCAGGAAGACCTTGAACGGGGCGTCCGGGAAGATCACCGTGCCCATGTCCCGTCCGTCGGCGACCAGGCCCGGCGCCTGCCTGAATGCGCGTTGGCGATCCTTGAGCGCGGCCCGGACTTCCGGAATCGCGGCGATCGCCGAGGCGGCCGCGCCAGCGGTCTCGGTGCGCAGCTCGTCGGTGGCGTCCTGCTCGTTGACCAGCACCCGAAGCTCGCCGGACGGGTCGTCGCGGAAGCCGATGCGGGTGTCGAAGGCGCAGCGGACCAGGGCGGCCGGGTCGGCCAGGTCCAGATCGGCCCAGCCGGCGGCGACGCCGACCGCGCGGTACAGGGCGCCCGAATCCAGGTAATGCCAGCCCAGGCGCTGGGCGACCAGGCGGCTGATGGTGCCCTTGCCCGAGCCCGAGGGCCCGTCGATGGTCAGGACGGGAATGGTGCTGCTGTCAGAGGATGCATTATTCATGCGTCCTATTATGCGGGGGCTGGAAGCGGTTTCGGTCCGCCTCGACCTGACGCGATCCGGGCCCGAGCGACGGATCGGCCCCCGCATCCTCGGCTCCGAGGCCGTCCGCCGGCACGCGACGGCCGGCCGGCCGAACCGCCGCCGACAGCGCAATTGGCCCCTGAATTGAGCGTATCGCTCCGCCCCGCTCGCGCCGAGTGAATTTTTTCCCTGCAAGCGCTTGATCGGACGAAGATTTATCCGGTACAATCGCGGGCTAACTTTTCCACCCCGTTTCTTTCACCTATTTTTGCCGAGGTCTGTCATGAAGGTCCTGTCCTCCCTGAAGTCGGCGAAGGCCCGTCACCGCGACTGCAAAGTCGTCCGCCGCCGCGGCAAGGTCTTCGTGATTTGCAAGTCGAACCCGCGTTTCAAGGCGCGTCAGCGCTGAGACCCGCCTGCGGCCCAACCGGCCGCATGAGGTTCAAGTCGAAAGCCGCCGCGAGGCGGCTTTCTTCGTTCTCCCACCCCTCGCGCCCAACCGCTTCGCAAAAACGTGACGGCCGCACGCTGCCGTTAAGCGTCACCTTGTGCCTAGAATCCCGCGTCCTTTGACGAGGTGGATTTGCCATGAAACTGCGCATTGCCGTTGCACCCCTGCTTGCCCTGCTCGCCCTGTCCGGCGCCGCCTCGGCCGAGACCCTGTTGATCGAGCGCGTGCAGCAAGAGGGCAAGGCCCTGCTGCCGGTGCGCGGTCAAGGCATGGACCAGGTCAAGGCCCGCTACGGCGAGCCGACCCAGCGCCTGGAAGCGCGCGGCGGTCAGAAGCGGCAGTGGCCGCAGATCAACCGCTGGGTCTATCCGGCCTTCACCGTGTATTTCGAGAAGAGCCGGGTGATCGACGTGGTGGCGAACAAGGCCGATGCGAACGAAGTCGGGCCGAAACCGCCTATCCTTTGAGGTTATGACTAACAACGCATTGCGCTTCCCCGCGGAGTGGGAACCCCAATCCGCGGTCCTTATCGCGTGGCCGAACGCCGACACCGACTGGGCCGATCGCCTGGGCGAGGTCGAGGAAACCTATATCGCCCTGGTCGCAGCCATCACCCGCTTCCAGCCGGTGCTGATCTGCGTGGCCGACGACGACGTGCAGGCGTATGCCCGCGCGCGCCTGTCCTCGGCGCGGATCGACATGGGCGCGGTGCGTTTCATCGACGCACCCTACGACGACACCTGGCTGCGCGACTCCGGGCCGATCACGCTCAAGGCCGGCGACGGCTTCCGCCTGCTGGATTTCCGCTTCACCGGCTGGGGCGGCAAGTTCGACGCCAGCCAGGACGATCTGCTGGTGGAACGGCTCAGCGATCAGGGAATCTTCGCGAACAGCGAGCGCCAAAGCATTGATTTCGCTTTGGAAGGCGGCGGCATCGAGACCGACGGCGCCGGCACCTTGCTGAGCACCTGGCAGTGCCTGCACGAGCGCCACCCCGACGCCAGCCGCGAAGACATCACCGCCAAGCTGTCGGCCTGGCTGCATCAGGACCGGGTGCTGTGGCTGGACCACGGCTACCTGGAGGGCGACGACACCGACGCCCACATCGACACCCTGGCCCGCTTCGCCGCGGTCGACGCCATCGTCTACCAGGGCTGCGACGATCCTTCGGATTCGCATTACGACGAACTGCAGGCCATGGCCGCCGAGCTGGCCGCCCTGCGCACCCGCGACGGCCAGCCGTACCGCCTGTTCGCACTGCCGTGGGCGCAGCCGATCATCGACGAAAACCGAAGGCTGGCGGCCAGTTACGCCAACTTCCTGATCGTCAACGGCGCCGTGCTGATGCCGGCCTACGGCGACGCCCGCGACGGCGAGGCCCAGGCGGTGCTGGCGCAGGCCTTCCCGGATCGCGAGATCGTCGCCGTGCCCTGCCGGCCGTTGATCTGGCAGAACGGCAGCCTGCATTGCGTGACCATGCAGTTGCCGCGCGGCGTGGTGGCGGGCTAGGTCTCGCTTCGTCCTCAGCCAACGCAGACATCGGCCGCCGCTTCGGCGGCCGATTTGTCTGTAACGCGGGCCATTGGCCCCAGGCCATCCACGGCCCAAACCGCGAGGCTTGCCGAACAGGTCCCGCTGCGACAATCTCCGGCACCGGTACACGACCGTCCATTCGCGCGCGGCTCAGGGGATCTCATGCGTCGAACCATCCTTGCTACCGGTCTGGCTCTCGCCGCGGCCGGCCTGCTCAGCGGCTGCGGCCCGCGCTATTACAAGCCCCAATCGCCGGGCGGCGGCACCGCCACCTTGAACATGAGCCGGGGCGCCATGCACCTGGGCGGCCGTTCGTTGCAGGTGTACGCCGGTTATCGCGACAGTCGATGCTCGCGATCGACGGGAACCGGGCGCCTGGGCTGGATGCTCACCTACGCGACCGTCGACAAAACCGCCGTGGTCGACGCCGGCCAACGGCTCTACCTGATCGCCGGATTGCACGAATACAGCGTCGGCGGCCCGCCTGATCAATCGAGCGCGCCGGGCATGTACATGACCCACGGCACCTGCCGCAATCTGGCCAGCTTCATTCCACAGGCCGGCCACAGCTACGAAATCATCCAGGAGCAACACCGGCCGCACACCTGCGAGCTGCGCGTGCTGGACCAGGGCACCGACGCAGCGCCGTCGGACCTGACCGTCGAGGATCCCCGCAACTGTCCGCTCGAAGCCGCCGGCTGATCCGGCGCCCGTCGCGCGAGGCCGATCGCGCGACGGAGCAGTCGCGGTCTTCGGCTTTACAATGATCGGCCCCACGCTCGTGATTGCGACCCGACGATGAAGCCCACCACCCTCCCCGTCGCCCTGATCCAGGACCGCGACCACGGCTCGCGCGAGGCCAACCTCGCCAACATCGAAAGCCGCGTCGCCGAAGCCGCCAGGCAAGGCGCCAAGCTGGTGCTGCTGCAGGAACTGCACAACGGGCCGTATTTCTGCCAGCACGAATCGGTGGCCGAGTTCGATCTGGCCGAGCCGATCCCGGGCCCGAGCACCCAGCGCCTGGGCGCGCTGGCCAAGCAGCACGGCGTGGTCCTGGTCAGCTCGCTGTTCGAGCGCCGCGCGGCCGGGCTGTACCACAACACCGCGGTGGTCTATGAGACCGACGGCTCCATCGCCGGCAAGTACCGCAAGATGCATATCCCGGACGATCCGGGCTTCTACGAGAAGTTCTATTTCACTCCGGGCGACATCGGCTTCGAGCCGATCGACACCTCGGTCGGCCGCCTGGGCGTGCTGGTGTGCTGGGACCAGTGGTACCCGGAAGGCGCGCGGCTGATGGCGCTGGCCGGCGCCGATCTGCTGCTGTACCCGACCGCGATCGGCTGGGACCCGGACGATCAGCAGGACGAAAAAGACCGTCAGCGCATGGCCTGGATCCTCAGCCATCGCGGCCACGCGGTCGCCAACGGGCTGCCGGTGCTCAGCGTCAATCGCGTGGGCCATGAGCCCTCGCCGATCGGCGCCTCGGGCATCCAGTTCTGGGGGTCGAGCCATGTGCTCGGGCCCCAAGGAGAGTATCTGGCGCAGGCCCAGACCGCCGAGCCGGAGATCGTGATGGCCAATGTCGATCTGGGCCGCAGCGAGCACGTGCGGCGGATCTGGCCGTTCCTGCGCGACCGCCGCATCGACGCCTACGCCGACCTGCTCAAGCGGTACCGCGATTGAGCCCCGCCGCGCCCGCGTCGTTGCAACTGCGCCCGGCGGTCGAAAGCGACCTCGCCGCGATCCACGCGCTGTACGCGGTCGAGGTGCGCGAGCATCTGGCGACCTACGAGTACGACGTGCCCGACCTGGCCGAAATGCATCGGCGCTGGCGCGCGATCGTCGACGCGGGCTATCCCTACCTGGTCGCCGAATGCGACGGCGCCTTCGCCGGTTACGCCTACGCGACCAGTTACCGCACCCGCATCGGCTATCGCTGGACGGTAGAGAACTCGGTCTACATCGAACCGGCCTTCCACGGCCGCGGCATCGGCCGCGCGCTGATGCTGCGGCTGATCGACGACTGCACCGCGCTGGGGTTCCGGCAGATGGTCGCGGTGATCGGCGACGGCAGCAACGCCGCCTCGGTGGCGCTGCACGAGCGCCTGGGCTTCAAGCTCGCCGGCGTGTTTCATGGCCTGGGCCGCAAACACGGGCGCTGGCTGGACACGGTGCAGATGCTGCGGCCGCTCGGCGACGGCAATGTCGGCGAGCCCGATGAGAACGTGCCCGGTTTGAAGTAAGCCGATCGTTCAACGCGCAGACGCGGCTTGAGGTCGGTGGCTCGCCGGCTTGCGTCAGCCCGACGCCTTTCGTTCCGATCGCATCGATGCTTCATCGCGACGGTTCGAACTGCGCCGGGCCACCCGACCTCCGATCGCATCATCGCGAGCGGAAGCAGTTCACCGGCGTCGGATCAATCCTCCGAAACCCGCACCACCAACTTGCCGAAGTTGCGCCCTTCGAGCAGACCGATGAACGCCTCCGGCGCATTCTCCAGGCCGTCGATCACGTCCTCGCGCACGATCACGCGACCGGCGTCGATCCATTCGCCCATGTCGCGGCGGAAGGCTTCGAAGCGGTCCGCATAGTGGTCGAGGATGATGAAGCCCTGCATGCGGATGCGCTGTTGCAGCACCGTCGCCATCAGCAGCGGCAGGCGGTTGGGCCCGGCCGGCAGGCTTTGGCGGTTGTAGTCGGCGATGTGTCCGCACACCGGCACGCGCGCGCCGAGGTTGAGCAGCGGCAGCACCGCGTCGAACACCTCGCCGCCGACGTTCTCGAAATACACGTCGATGCCGTCGGCGCAGGCCGCGGCGAGTTGCGCGGCCCACTGCGGATCGTGGCGATCCAGGCAGACATCGAAGCCCAGGGTCTCGACCGCATACCGGCATTTGTCGGCGCCGCCGGCGATGCCGACCACGCGCGCGCCCTTGAGCTTGGCGATCTGCCCGACCACCGAACCGACCGCGCCGGTCGC
Organism: Lysobacter capsici; assembly: GCF_014779555.2. Taxonomy (NCBI): domain Bacteria; kingdom Pseudomonadati; phylum Pseudomonadota; class Gammaproteobacteria; order Lysobacterales; family Lysobacteraceae; genus Lysobacter; species Lysobacter capsici. Next base: position 2,478,951 of record NZ_CP094357.1, on the reverse strand, counting down.
CGCGGCCACCACCACGGTCTCGCCCGGGCGGGGCTGGCCGATATCGAGCAGGCCGACGTAAGCGGTGAACGCCGGCATGCCGAGCCCGCCCAGCGCGCGCGAAGGCTGCGCCATCGCGCCGAGCGCGGTCAGATCCTGGCCGTCGGACAAGGCGTAGTCCTGCCAGCCGGCGTTGGCGAGCACCAGCTCGCCGACTTGGAACCGCGGATGCCTGGACGCGACCACACGGCTGACCGTGCCGCCGATCATCGGCGCGCCCAGGGTCACGCCGGGCGCATACGAGGTGCCGCCTTCTTCCATCAAGGTGCGCATGTAGGGGTCGAGCGACAGATACAGCGTGCGCAACAGCACCTGTCCTTCGGCCGGCACCGGTACGGCGGCTTGGTCGAGGCGAAAATCCTGCGCGGTCGGCAAACCTTGCGGGCGGGCGGCGAGAAGGAAGCGGCGATTGACGGTGTCGCTTTGCGGCATGGGATGAGGTCCGGTGGGCGTGGGAGATCGGGTGAGTCGGTGCGGGCCGTCAAGCGCGTGGGGGCTTGAGGCAGAGCCGACTCGGGTGGGTTGCACGGCTTAAATAGACCGGTCGTCTATGAAACAGGCGAAGAAAAGACGGGATGGCCTGCGCCCTCCCGCCTCAGGCGGTCGCGACCAGCCCCAGCAATTGCCGGGTGCTGGCCATGGCGGTGTCCAACGGCGTGCGATCGCGGGTGATCTTGGCCAGCAGGCTGGCGCCGAGCCAGTTCTGGTAAAGCTCGGCGCCCGCCTGGGCGGCATCCCGAGGGGCCGCCAGGGAGCCGTCCGCGCGACCGGCTTCGATGCAGCGCGCCAGCCGGTCGGTGATGCCGCGGGTTCCGCGCGCCAGCGCCGCGCGCATGCTTTCGGACAGATCGCAGACCTCGGCGCCGAGCTTGACCACCAGGCAGCGGCTCTGCGCTTCGTCGCCGGTCTGCGAATCCAGCCAGTCGTGGAAATAGGCGCTCACTCGCTGCGCCGCCGTGCCCGGTTGCGCCAGTAACTCGTCCATCCGCCCCAGGTAATCGGCGAAATAGGCCTCGAGCACGGCCTCGCCGAAGGCTTCCTTGGAGCCGAAGTAGTGGTAGAACGAGCCCTTCGGCACCTGCGCCGCGCTCAGGATCTCGGCCAGGCCGACCGCGGTGAAGCCCTTGCGCAACAGCAAGGGATGGGCGACGTCGAGGATGTGCTGGCGCACATCGGCGGTGGCGGGAGTGGCATTCATGGCGGCCACATTAGCGGCCATTAGACCGGTCGTCTAGTAGCGGTGGTTCGGTATCAACCGGGGCCGTTTCTGATCTCGGGTCGCGTGCTCGGCGTGGCGCCTGGCTGTCCGTGGCTGAAGTCCGATTCAGTCCAAAGTGTCCGGTCAGAGCGGCCGTTCCAGAAAAGCCGTACCAATCCGTATAAGGTCTTTGGATGGGCTCAACCCGCTCCTGAGCACTGCGGCTGCGCCACGGCCGTGTACCGGCCAAATAAACCCGCGAGCGCCGTGAGCCCTCGCAGTCCGCCCCGCCCACTGCATTCGACGCCGCCTCCATTCAACGTAGCCCCTCGTTCGACCGCCGCCGCATCCGCACGCACCCACCTGTGCCTTAAGACCGATGGCCCACGCACGCGAATAGCGCACTCTCGACATCAAGCCGGCGCTCGGCCTTACTCGATCCGCACACTCGCGGCCGACGAACGGCAACAATAAAACGAACGGACGTGCTATTTTTCAGCCCATGTCGACCCTGACCGCCACCAACAAAGGCGCCGCCACCCGCGACGCGATCCTCGAACAGGCCTACGGCATCGCCTGTTCGGCCGGATTGGAAGGGCTGTCGATCGGCCCGCTCGCGGCCGCGGTCGGCATGTCCAAGAGCGGCGTGTTCGCCCACTTCGGCTCGCGCGAGGATCTGCAGCTCGCCGTGCTCGACATGGCCGGACAGCGTTTCGCCGGTTACGTGCTGCTGCCGGCCTTGCAGCAGCCGCGCGGCCTGGTGCGTCTGCGCGCCATCGTGAATGCCTGGTTCGACTGGTCGCGGCACACCGACGGTGGCTGCGTGCTGCTCGGCGCGGTCAGCGAGTACGACGACCGGCCCGGCCCCCTGCGCGACTGGGTGGTCGAACAGCAAAAGCGCTGGCGCCAGGTCCTGGGCCACGCCGTGCAGTTGACCATCGACACCGGCGAACTCGGCGCCGACACCGATACCGAGCAACTCGCGTTCGAAATCTACGGATTGGCGCTGATCGTCCACCACGACGCCGGCCTGTTCGGTTTCGACGCCGCCACCGAACGCGGCCGGCGCGCCTTCGAGCGCCTGATCCGCTCCTACGCGTCCTCCCCCACCGCCTGAGCGCCCGACGAGGTCCGGCATGTACCCGCTTATCGCCAAAATTAGCACGACCGTTCGTAACGTAATCAAGCTATACGGCCTGCGCCTGAGCTTCGTTTTCGGCGGCTGGTTGGCGCCCGAGGCGACCACGCGCCGCGCCGCCGACCTGTTCTGCACCCCGTTCGCGTCCTCGCGCCGGCGCGCCCTGGCCGCGCCGACCTTCGACGCGCGCGAAGACACGCTCGACATCGACGGCCATGCCATCGCCGCCTATGTCTGGGGCGATCCGCAGCGTCAGCCGTATGTGTTGTTCGCGCACGGTTGGTCCAGCCATGGCACCCGCGTGGCCAAGTGGCTGCCGCAGTTGCGCGCCGAAGGCTATGCGGTGGTCGCGTTCGACCAGCCCGGTCACGGCCGCAGCGGCGGGCGCCTGGCCACCCTGCCCGACTTCACCCGCCATCTGTACAAGGTCGGCGAACACTACGGCCCGGCCGCGGCGGTGATCGGCCATTCGCTCGGCGGCGCCGCGGCGCTGCTGGCGATGGCGCGCGGCCTGCGCGCCGAACGCGCGGTGCTGATCGCGCCGGCGGCCGATCCGGTCGCCGCGGTCAAACGCTTCGCGCGCTTCCTGTGGGTGGACGACGAGCTGTGCCGCCGCATGTTCGCGTATTTCGAGGCGCGCATCGGCATCAGCTTCGATTCGCAGCAGGCGCACCGCAATGCCCCGACCATCGCCCGCCCGGCCCTGATCGTGCACGACCTGGACGATCGCGAAGTGCCCTGGGCCGAGGGCGAGCGCTATGCGCGCTACTGGCCCGATTCGCGCCTGCTCAGCACTCAGGGCCTGGGCCATAACCGCATCGCCGACGACGGCGGCGTGATCGTCGCGGCGCTGCGTTTCCTGCACGGCGAACCGGTCGGGGACAAGGTGGTGTCCAGCGAGAATCTGCCTTATGGGTTTGCTTGAGTGATGGCGCTCGATCGATCAATCGATCAATCGAAAAACGAGTAGAGAGCAGTGAGTAACGAGTAGGAGCTGGTGCGACATGCGATCGGTCTGGTCGGGGCTTCACCCCTCCGGCTTCGGCCAGACCGTTCGCTTTGCGGTTTGTGCCGATCGCGAATGCGGGCGGGCGCCGTGGTCACCCGGCGCTCGCGGGCCGGATACCGCCGACACGACTCATCGCCACGGGCGCCGCGCCGCGCGTACGCATTCGCCGCCGCGCCGTCGAAACCACCGGCCCGCGCGCCGCGCCGCTTGCCCATGCCCGGACCGCCGTCGCGGGTTTGCCGGCACCCCTGCCCGACCTCTATGCTGCGGGCCTTTCTGTGCTCCGGCACAGCACCTCGCCGCGCGAGCCAGAAGCCCCCATCCGAATGAATGAACCGCTGAACGACGGCCTGCACGGCCAACCGCACGCCATCGTCGAACGCGACGGCGTCCGCTACACCCTGCTGGGCACCGCGCACGTGTCGCAGGCCAGCGTCGACGCGGTCCGCGATGCGGTCGGCAGCGGCCGCTATGACGCCGTCGCGGTCGAACTCGACGCGCAGCGCCTGCAGGCGCTGACCGACCCCGACGCGCTGGCCAAGCTCGACCTGATCCAGGTGATCCGCTCGGGCAAGACCGCGCTGTTCGCCGCCAACCTGGCCTTGGCCGCGTACCAGCGCCGCCTCGCCGAGCAGCTCGGCATCGAGCCCGGCGCCGAACTCAAGCGCGCGGTGCTCGAAGCGCGCCAGCGCGAGCTGCCGGTGCATCTGATCGACCGCGAAGTCGGCCTGACCTTCAAGCGCGCGTCCAGCAAGCTGGGGTTCTGGGGCCGGGCCAAGCTCGGCGTCGGCCTGATCAGCGGCCTGTTCGCCGCCGACGAGGTCGGCGAGGAAGAAATCGAGAAGCTCAAGCAGGGCGACATGCTCGAATCGAGCTTCGGCGAATTCGCCGCCGAAAGCCCGCAGTTGTACGAAACCGTGATCGCCGAACGCGACCGCTACATGGCCGCGCGTCTGCGCGAGACCCACGGCGACGCGCGCGAAGTGCTGGCGGTGGTCGGCGCCGGCCATCTGCAAGGGCTGGCCAGGCACCTGCGCGAAGACACCGAAGACCCGGTCGCGCAACGCACCGCGCTGGAACAGGTCGCGACCAAGAGCAAGGTGCCGTGGGTGATGATCGTGATCACCAGCCTGATCCTCGCCGGCATCGCCTGGGGCTTCTGGAAAGGCGGCGTGGCGATGGGCGCGGACCTGCTGCTGCAGTGGGTGCTGTACACCGGCGGCCTGGCCGCGTTGGGCTGTCTGCTGGCCGGCGGTCATCCCTTCAGCGTCATCACCGCGGCGGTGGTCGCGCCGCTCAAACCGTTCCGTCCCGGCGTACCGACCGGCGCGCTCAGCGCGCTGGTCGAAGTGCACCAGCGCAAGCCCGCTTACGGCGACTTCATGGCCCTACGCGACGATGCGCAGACGCTCAAGGGCTGGTATCGCAACCGGGTGGCACGTGTGGTGTTGAACTTCATGCTGACCAATATCGGCACCGGCGTGGGGGTTTGGATCGCCGGGTTTCGGATTGCGAGCAAGCTGGTTGGCTGACGCGGCACGATTCTGGCGGCGCATGGTTCATCGACGCCCTCGCCGTTCGCGATGGCGCGCCACGAACGCGGTTATTCAAGCGAACCATCGTGTGCGCGGCTACGGCGATAACGATTGCGCGGCGCGGCCGACCTGTCAGTTTTCGCCGTTGACTTGACGCTGGAGCCGCCCGATAGTTCGACACCGGATGGATCAGATCCGCGGTAGGCCACGCGCATAACGCCATGGATGAGGCAAGCACCGCTAGCGACGACGCGCCGGCTGTCCCGGTGCCTTGCGCCGACTCCAACGACCAGCCCGCAACCTCCATCCTGGATGCGGGACTGCCGCTGCAAGGCATCCAGATCCAGACCTGGCCCAACGGCGAGTTCCTGATCGGCAACGCCGCCGGCAAGCATCTGGTCGCCGGCAAGGAAATCGCGCTGGTCATCCGCGCGCTTTGCGAAGCTCAAAACGGCGCGCAAGCCTATGCTCGCTATGCCGCGCAAGGCGGTCGCCTGGCCGAAGCGGCGTTCCTCGCCCAGGCTTCGCGCTGCCTCGCCGCGCTCACGCTGACGCCCTCGCCGGCCGCTCCGCCTCGGCTGTTGTTCCGCCGCACGGTGTTGTCGCCCGAGCGCGTCGCCCCGTTCGCGAACATCGCCCGGCACGCCTTCGTGTTGCCGTGGGCCGCGCTCGGCCTGCTCGCCGCCTTGGCCGCGCCGGTGTTGGCGATCGCGGTGTTCGGCGAGCGCCTGGCCGCGACCTGGCTGAGCCTGGACCAATCCATCGCTGCGTTCGCACTGATCCTGCTGGGCGCGGCGATTCACGAGTTCGGCCATGCCGGCGCGCTGGTGCGGCATGGCCAACCCGCCGGCGCCATCGGCGCCGGCCTTTATCTCGGCGCGATTCCGGTGTTCTACGCCGACGTCTCGCGCGCCTGGCGCCTGAGCGTGCGCGCGCGCGTGGTGGTCAACCTCGGCGGCGTGTACTTCCAGGCGATCTATGCCACCGCGCTGATGCTGCTCGGCGCGATCGCCGGATATCCGGCACTGCAGATGGCCGGCGCGCTGTCGGTGATTTTGACGCTTACCCAGTTCATGCCGTTCGCGCGCACCGACGGGTACTGGGTGCTGAGCGATCTGCTGCGCGAACCGCGCCTGGGCAAGTTCGACGCCAAATTACTGCGCGAGTGCAGGCAACCCGACGCCACCGGCCGCAAGGCGCGCTTGCGCCTGGCGTATCAACTGAGCAATGCCGCCGTCGTGGTCGCGGTCCTGATTTTGTCCTTCCGCCACGCCTCCGGCCTGCTGCACGCCATCGCCGATTCCTACGCCGCCGGCATCGTGTCCGACATCTTGCGCCAGCCCTCGCGCTGGCTGTCGCTGGTACTGCTTTGCTTCCTCCTCTATCAACTGCTGGCGGTAGCGCGCCGGCTCGCGAACAACGCCAGGTCACGCCGCCGGCCTGGTTGAGCACTACCCGAAGCGCGGCCTCAAAATGGACTGTCCGAGCATGAACGAAAACCTGGATACCGATCTGAAACTGGAAGAGTTGGACGAACGCCTCGAGTTCGCTCCGGCGTGGCTGTGCGAGAACGCCGAGTGGTTCACCGATTTCTGGGGCCTGGACTGCACCCAGTAACGATCGCCGACGCGGTCCGTGTCGGCGTTGCATGAAGGCCGAACGCCGCCCCACGGACGGCCGATGCTCCACCGTCGCGGCCATCGTGGCCGCGGCCAACCGCGAAGAAAGCCATGGACGCCCCGATCGACAGCAACGAACTGAAACTGGAAGAACTCGACGAGCGCCTGGAGTTCGCGCCGGCCTGGGTGTGCGAGTACTTCCCGATCTACGAATACTTCGGCGGCAACTGCATCCAGTAATACGCCGGGGCGGGATCGGTTCCGCGCCGATCCCGCTTCCGACGTGAAAATGCGAATCGCTCGACGCGGTCGCGCCCCGCTTCGCATGCGACCCAACGCACGGGATCGAATCTTGAACGCAGCAAACACACTCCGCCGCGAGCCGCTTCATGCGGTTCGATGGGCGCGGCTGACGGGCATCGGCCTGACGGTCGCCGCGCTGGTCGCCTGCGGACCGCAACCTCCCGCCGGCATCGCCCAGATCGATGGCGACTACGCGGTGGTGTCGCGGCTGCGGCCGCATTCGCTGCAGCGGGTGCGGATCGAGGTCGCCATCAGTTTCCACTGCCCCGCCTGCAAGCGTTTCCAACCCAGCCTGGATACGCTTGCGGCCAAATACGGCGAGCGTTTGAGCATCGAGCAGACCGCGGTGACGCCGCGCTCGGGCTCGGGCCGTCCCGAGCGGCTGTTCCTGCTTGCCAAGCGCGCGGGCCTGGGGCCGGTCGCGCGCGACGCGCTGTATCGCGCCCGCTTCGATCTGAAGCAGGACATCGAACAAGACGCCGTGCTCGGCGGCATCGCCCGTCAGATCGGCCTGCCGTCGGAGCTTCTGGCGCAGCTCGACAGCGCCGCGCTCAAGCGCGAACAGGCCTCGATCGACGCCCGCACCCGCGTCTTCGCCGCATACACGCCCAGCATCCTGGTCGAAGACCAGTTGCTGGTCGATTCCGATGCCGCGCAGATCGCGCGCGTGATCAACGGCCTGTTGCCAAGCCGCTGACCCGCGACGCTCAGACCGCCGCTTCGGCCGTGCCGCCCGCGGCCGCGCGCGCACCGCGCGCGCGCCGCACCAGCGCGGAAGTACCGGCGCGCATATCGTCGAGAATGCCGTAAATCGTGGGCAGGAACAGCAGGCTGACGACGGTGGAGAACGCCAGGCCGCCGGCCACCGCGCGCGCCATCGGCGAGTACGCCAGGCCGCCCAGCACCACGGTGTCGCTGAGCGAAATCGGCACCATCGCCAGGATCGCGGTGCCCATGGTCATCATGATCGGGCGCAGACGCTCGCGGCTGCCCTCCACCAACGCCTCGTTGCGCGACATGCCGCGCCTGCGCAGGTTGTTGATGTGCTCGACCATGACGATGCCGTTGTTCACCACCACGCCCATCAGCACCAGGATGCCGATGAAGGCCATCACCGTGAACGAGCTGCCGGTCAGCCAGAACAGCCAGAACACGCCGAAGATCGAGAACACCACGCAGCTCATGATCGCCGCCGGGAACAACAGCGATTCGAACACTGCCGCCATCACCACGTAGATCATCACCAGCGCCAGCACCAGGTTGATCATCATCTGCTTGCCGGCGTCGTCGTCGCGTTCGAACGAACTGCCGTCGAAGCTGTAGCTGTAACCGGCCGGGAACGACACCTTCTTGAGCGTTTCCTCCATCGCCTTGCGCGCATCGGGCGTGGTCGCCTTGCCGTTGAGGCTGGCCAGCACGGTCAGCGTGGTCTGACGGTTGTTGCGATTGATCTGGCTCGCGGTCGGGCGCACGTTGACGTCGACCATCGCCAGCAGCGGTACGCTGCGGCCGTCGCTGGAACGCACGGTGAATTCGGCCAGATTCTCGATGCCGTAGCTCTCCGCGCCGGCGAAACGCGCCCACACCGGCACTTCGGTATCACCGCGCTGGAAATCGCGCAACTGGGCGCCGCGCAGCGACAGGCCGACGAAGCGCGAAACTTCCTCGACGCTGAAACCGAACGAAGCCGCGCGCTCGCGATCCACCTTCACGTTGAGCTCGGTATTGCGGTCGCCCACGTCCACGCGCACATCGCGCAGTTCGGGCCGGCGCGCGAGCATCGGCACGATGTCGTTCGCCAGTTCGCTCAGGGTTTCGGTGGAGTCGCCGACCAGCTGCACCTGGACGTTGTTGCCGCCGCCCTGCGCGCTGCCCTCGTCCTGGCCCATGCTGATCTCGGCCTTGGCCGATTTCGGCATCGCCTTGGCGATCGCGTCGACCACCGGCTTGGTGTTCTTGACCTCGTTCTCGTGGAACTGCAGGCGGGTGCCGGCTTCGCTGCCCTGTTCGCTGAAGAACGAATAGATCTGCTTGATGTGGTACTGCTTGCGGTGCTCCTCCAGGAAACGCTCGGTCTTGAGGATTTCCATCGACATCTGCTCGCGGGTGTAGCTGCCCTTCCAGTGGTACTGGATGAACGCTTCCTTGCCGCCCTCGTTGCCGAACATGTCGAACTTGGTCTGGGTCATCGGCACCAGGCTGATCGCCACCACCAGCACGATGCCGAGCACGCTCAGGCCCCGATGCTCCAGGGTCCAGCGCAGGAACCGCGCGTACACGCGCTGCAGCCGCGGGATCAGGCCGGTGGTGGTGTTGACCGCCGGCGGCGTTTTCAGGCGCGCGGAGATCATCGGGATCAGGCTGACCGCGACCAGCCACGAGGCCAGCAGCGACACCGAGATGGTGATCGCGATCTGCGACATGAAGATGCTGATGTCGTTGGTCTCGCCGATCAGGTTCGGCAGGAACACGATGCAGTGGCACAGCGTGCCCGCCGACAGGGCGATGGCGACGTGGCGGGTGCCCAGGATCGAGGCCAGCTGCGGCTGATCGGGCATCTTCTCGCGTTCCTGATAGATGCTCTCGACCACCACCACCGCGTTGTCGACCAGCATGCCGACCGCGAGCAGCAGGCCCATCAGCGACAGCACGTTGAGGGTGACGCCGACGAAATGCATCAGCCCGAGGGTCATCACGAAACAGATCGGAATGGCCAGGGTCACCATCAAGGTCGACGGCCAATGGCGCAGGAAGAAAAACAGCACCGCCACCGACAGCAGCAGGCCGATCGCGCCGGCCTCGGCCAGTTCCAGCAAGGAGCTGGTCACGTCCTCGCCCTGGTTCTGCACCACCTTGATTTCGATGTTGCGCAGCGCGGGTTGGGCGCGGATCGCCTCGACCTCGGCCAGCGCCAGCTTCGCCACCTCCACCAGGTTGGCGCTGCGCTCCTTGTAGATGTCCAGGCCGATCGCCGGGCGTCCGTCCAGGCGCCGGCCGGTTTCCAGACGCGCGGGCTTGAGGCGCACGTCCGCGATCGCACCCAGCTTCAGGCCGCTGGTGTTGATGACCAGGTTGCGGAACTGTTCCAGATCGGCGACCTGACCGATCGGCTGGACCCGCAGACGGCGGCCGCCGTCTTCGATTTCGCCGGCGGAAATCGAGAAATTCAGCGCCTGCAGACTCTTGGTCAGGGTATTGAGATCCACGCCGTGCGCGACCATGCGGTCGGGCAGGATCGCGATCTCGACCTCGCTGGGCGCCGCGCCGCCGATCTCGACCTTGGCCACGCCCGGGATGCGTTCGAGGCGGCGCTTGAACTCGCGGTCGATCAGGTCGTACTCGCGGCTGAGATCCATGTCGCCGGCCAGGCGCACCTGCAGGATCGCCTGGTCGCCGCTGGACCACTTGAACACGAAGTAGCGCTGGAAGCCCTCGGGCAGATCGTCGACGATCGCGTCGATGCGCTCGCGCGCCTCCGAGGCCGCGATGGCGATGTCGCGGTCCCAGTCCTTGAACTCCATCTGGATGGTGGCCGAGTCGGAGCTGGCGCTGCCGCGCATGCTCTTGATCCCGGTCATCGTCGCCAACGCCTCCTCGGCCGGGCGCAGGATGGTGCGTTCGACCTCTTCCGGGGTGGAGCCGTCGTAGGGCAACTGCACCAGCAGGAACGGCGCGGTGATGTCCGGCAGCGACTCCAGCGGCAGCCGCACCGCCGCGATCAGGCCGATCACGAACATCGACACGAACAACATGATGGTCGTGATCGGCCGCTTGATGCTGATCTCGGCAACGCTGCTCATGTCAGTGCGTCTCCGCCAGCGGATCGTTGTCGTGGCCGATCTTGTCGGCGGCCACGCGCGCCTCGCGTTCGGCCTTGCGCACGCGGTTGCGGTAGTACTCGTCGCCGCGGCGGTCGAGCAGATCGTAGACCACCGGGATCACCACCAAGGTCAGCAACGTCGACACCAGCAGGCCGCCGATCACCGTGATCGCCATCGGCGAGCGCACTTCGGCGCCCTCGCCGGTCGCGATCGCCAGCGGCAGGAAGCCGAACAAGGTGCACAGCGTGGTCATGATGATCGGGCGCAGGCGCGAACGCGCGCCCTCGATCAGGGCCTCGCGCTTGGGCGTGCCGTGCTCGCGCAACTGGTTGACCTTGTCGATCAGGATGATCGCGTTCTTGACCACCAGGCCGACCAGCAGGATCAGGCCGATGAACACCACCACCGACACCGCCGAACGGGTCAGCAGCAGCGCCAGCACCGCGCCGACCAGGGCCAGTGGGATGGTGAACAGGATCACGAACGGATGCAGCAGCGATTCGAACTGCGAGGCCATCACCAGGTACACCAGGAAGATCGCCAGCCCGAACGCGAACAACAGCGAATTGATCGACTGCTGCAGTTCCTCGCCCTGACCGCCGATGTGCATGCGCACCTCCGGGCTCAGCGGCTGCTCGCGCACCATCTTCTCGACCTCGGCGACCGCGCCGCCCAGGTCGATGTCGCGCAGATTCGACGACACGATCGCCACGCGCACCTGATCGGCGCGGTGGATTTCGCTGGGGCCGCTGGTGGCGACCACGTCGGCCACCGATTCCAGCGTGACCGGGCGGCTGCTGTTGGGATTGACGATCAGGCGGCGGATGTTCTCGATCGAGGCGCGATCGGATTCGCGCGCGCGCACCAGCACGTCGATCTTGCGATCGCGGAAGCTGTAGCGGGTGGCGACGTCGCCACGCACCTTCTTGACCACGATATCGGCGATGTCGCGGGTGGCCAGGCCGAGCGCGCCGGCGCGGTCCTGGTCGAAGCGGATCTGGATCTCGGGGAAGCCCTGCTCCACGGTGGATTTGACGTCGGCGAAATGCGGATTGGCGCGCAGCATCGCCGCCATCTTCTGGCCGGCGCGCTGGATGGTTTCCAGGTCCTGCCCGCGCAACTCGATTTCCAGCGGCGTGGAGAAACTGAAAAGCTGCGGACGGGCGAAGTCGACCTGGGCGCCGGGATGCGCCTGCATGGTCTGGCGCAGCTTTTCGGTTTCGGCCGCTTCGACTTCCTTGCTGCCGCCGTCGGCCATCACCACGGTGATCTTGCCGATGTTCTCGCCGCTCTCGGTCGGATTGGCGTCCAGCCGGGTGCCGCTGCCGCTCACGCCGAACCAGGCGTGGATGCCCGGATCCTTGGCGTGCTTTTCCTGGATCTCGCGCACCAGCTTGTCGGTCTCGCGCAGCGGCGTGCCCGGCGGCAGCTTGACCGTCATGTCGAAGCGGTCCTGCGCCAGCTGCGGGATCAGGTCGGCGCCCAGCAGCGGCACCGCCGCCAGGGTCGCCACGAACGCCGCGCCGGCCAGGCCGAGCACCAGCGCGCGATGGCCCATCGCCGCCGGCAGCAGCTTCAGATAGCCGCGTTCGGCGCGCTCGTACGGCGCCATCGCCAGATCGCTCGCCTTGCCCATGACCGGGCCTACCACCGCGCCGAGGCCGCGCCACGCGCGCACCACCACCCAGGCGATGCCGAAGAAGGTCCAACGCACCGCAGAGGCGATCGCATACAGCGGCCACGCCACGATCTTCAACAGCCGATTGCGCGGCTGCCAACGCGGATGCGGCGCTTCTTCCTGGAAGCCCAGCGCCGGCCGGCCGCGCAACGCGCTCAGCATCGGGATCAGGGTCATCGACACGATCAGCGAAATGCCGATCGCCAACGCCACCGTCAACGCCTGATCGCGGAACAGCTGACCGGCGATGCCCTCGACGAACACCAGCGGCAGGAACACCGCGATGGTGGTCAGGGTCGAGGCGACCACCGCCATGCTGACCTCGCGGGTGCCGACCACGGCCGCCTCGAGAATGCCCAGGCCGCGCTCGCGCGCCTTGGCGATCGATTCCAGCACCACGATCGAATCGTCCACCACCAGGCCGGTGGCCAGCGCCAAGCCGCCCAGCGACATCACGTTCAAGCTCAGGCCCAGACGGTCCATGAAGAAGAACGTGGCGATGATCGACACCGGCAGCGACAGGCCGATCACGAACGTGCTCCAGCCGTCGCGCAGGAACAGGAAGATGATCAGGACCGCAAGGAACGCTCCGATGACCGCGTCTTTCTTGACGTCGGCGATGGCGTGACGGATGAACTGCGATTGGTCGTCGATCGTGGTCAGTTCAACGTCCGGCGGAATCTGCGCCTTGATCTGCGCCAGCCGCGCCTGGATCGCATCGGCGGTGGACACGGTATTGGCGTCGCCTTCCTTGTAGATGGCCAGTTCCACCGCTTCCACGCCGGCCAGGCGGATGACCGCCTCGCGTTCCTTGTAACCCTGGCGGATCTCGGCGATGTCCTTCAACCGCACCGGCTTGCCGCCGGCCGCGGTGGCTTGATCGCCCGAGTTCGCGCTCTGCACCGAAGCCGCCGCCGCCATCGCGTCGGCCGACCCCGAGGCCGCGGCCACTCGCGCCATTTCCGCCGCCGCGTCGGCCGCGGCGTTGCCGCCGACCTTCTGCGTGGTGACCAGCATCTCGCGGATTTCCGGCACGCTGGCGAATTCGTTGACCGTGCGCACCAGATAACGCTGCGCGCCCTCTTCCAGGCGGCCGCCGGAGACGTTGATGTTCTCGGCCTTGAGCCGCTGGATCACGGTGTCGATCGGCAGATTGAGCTGGGCGAGTTTCTGCTGATCGATGTCGACCTGGATTTCGTCCTCCAGACCGCCGCCGACCTTGACCGCGGCCACACCTTCGACCGGTTCGAGTTTCTTCTTCAGATCGTCGTCGGCGTAGCGGCGCAGCGCGGTCAGCTGACGGATCGCCTCGGTGTCGCTGGCCTTGTCGCCGCCCTTGGTCGACAGCGCGATGCGCAGGATCGGCTCGGTCGAGGGATTGAAGCGCAGCAGCACCGGCTTCTTGGCTTCCAGCGGCAGCTGCACGATCTCCATCTTGTCGCGCACCTCCAGGCTGGCCTGGTCCATGTCGGTGCCCCAGGCGAACTCGAGCACCACGTCGCTCTGGCCGGTGCGCGATACCGACTTGAGCTTGCGCAGGCCCTTGACCACGCCGACCGCTTCTTCCAGCGGTTCGGAGATCAAGGTCTCGATCTCGGTCGGCGCCGCGCCGGCGTACTCGGTACGCACGGTCAGGGTCGGATAACTCAGATCGGGCAGCAGATTGACCTTCAGGCTGTTGAGCGCGATCACGCCGAACAACAGGAAGGTGATGGTCACCATCGCCACGGTCACGCGGCGACGGGTGGAAAACTCCACCAGGTTAAAGGACGTCGTGTCCGGAAGCTGAGCCACAGTCAGTCCCCACGTTCAAATAGGTAGTGCGAAGGACGCGGCCGCTTGCGGCCGCGTCGGGGGCGTGATCGCCGGTTTACTGCTTCAGCGGAGCGGTCGCGCTCGCGGCGGCGGCCACTTCCTTGGGCTTGGCGGCGTTGATCGGCAACACTTCGGTGCCTTCGCGCAGCGCGGTCTTGCCGGCCACCACCACCTGGTCGCCGAGCTTGATGCCGTCGCGCACCTCGGCCCAGGCGCCGTCGAGGTAACCCAGCTTGACCGGCACGCGCGCGACCTTCTTGCCGCGCACCACGAACACCGCCGGATCGCCTTCGTCGTCGAGCAGCGCCGCGCGCGGCACCACCAGCGCATCGGCGCGGTTGTCGTAATCGATGCGCAGGCGGCCGAACATGCCCGGCTGCAACACCCCGCCGCCTTCGAAGCTGCAGATCACCCGGAAGGTGCCGCTGCCCGAATCGACCACCGGAGCGACCCGGTCGACCTTGCCGGTAAACGTCTTGCCGGGCATCGCGTCGACCAGCATCTGCACCGGCAGGCCGGCCTTCAAGGTCGCCAATTCGCGCTCGGGGACGTTGAGGGTGGCCTCGAGCAGCGAGGTGTCGACGATGCGGATGATCGGCGAGTTGATCTGCACGAAGTTGCCGGTCTTGATCGAACGCGAGGCGACCACGCCGGAAATCGGCGCTTCGACCTTGGCGTAGGACAGTTCCAGGCTCGCCATGCGGTTGGCCGCGCGCGCGCTTTCCAGGTCGTAGCGCAACTGGTCGGCGTCGTTGGCGCTGAGCAGGCGCTGCTCGGCCATCTGCCGGGCACGCGCGTAGTTGGCCTCGAGCTTGCGCATGGTCGCGTTGGTCTGCGCGGCCTGCTGCTCGGCGCGGGCCGAGTCCAGCCGCACCAGCACCTGCCCGGCCTTGACGAACTGGCCTTCCTCGACCATCACGTCGAGGGCGACGCCGGAGGTCTTTGCGACCACCTGCGATTCGGCCCGCGCTTCCAGCGGCGCGGTACCGGTATAACTGGCCGCGATCGCGCGGCGGCTGGCCGCGGCGACCTCGACCGGCACCGCTTCCGACACCTTGTCCTTGGCCTCCTTGGCCTGCGCCTCGGCGGCGCCCGCTCCGCCCTTGCAGGCCGACAGTCCCATGACGCAGGCCAAGGCCAGGGCGGCGATAGCCACCGTGCCGCGCACTGCCGGACCGCCCTTGCGGTTGTTGGTGAGTTGACGCATTCGAGACGACCCCAAGCTACTAAAGTTTTTTCGTCGGTTTCCGGTCGTATGCCGGTGTTGTATATAGGTATATCACCAGCCCCCAAAGCCAACATCCGCCGAAGGTCATGATGACTGGAGCCATGGATTTATTCTGAGGCACGGTGCGCGCGGACGATGTCCGTCGCGCGCGCCGCCGTGCCGTGCAGCGCAAATCCACGCCGGGCCCGGAGCGTTCCGGAATCGGCGCCAAGTATGGATGCGGTCAAGGACGGCTTCGTTGCAGTCGTCTGCCCAGCTATACTCGGCGGCTTGTGCGCGGCTCCGGCCCCGCAGAGCCAGCCACCACCTTTCGCTAGCCATTCGAGATTGCGGACTACGACATGATGCGACCGCTGACGATCGCCGCCTGCTTTGCCCTGACCCTGGCCGCCCTGAGCGCACATGCTCAGCCCCAGGATGCCGCCAAGGCGCCGGCCCCCACTCCGACGGCTCCGGCCGCCGCCCCGGCCGCCGCGCCGTCTCCCAAGGGCAACGCCGAAACCGGCCGTCAGCTCACCTACACCTGTCAGGGCTGCCACGGCGTGACCGGTTACAAGAACGCCTACCCGAACTATCACGTTCCCAAGATCGTCGGCCAGTCGCCCGAGTACCTGGTCAGCGCGCTGACCGAATACAAGAAGGGCACGCGCAAGCACCCCACGATGCAGGCCCAGGCGCAGAGCTTCTCTGACCAGGACATCGCCGACATCGCCGCCTTCCTTTCCAGCGCCAAGTGAGCCGCCTCATGACGAATCCCAGCTTCTTCAAGCGCGGCCTCGCCATCGCCTCGCTCGCCCTGGCCCTGGCCGCCTGCTCCAGCGGCGAAGTGCCCGCCGGCCATTCCTCGGCCGACCGCAACGAAGGCCACACCAAGTCGTCCTCGGGCCTGCCGGCCGGCAACATCGCCGCGGGCGAGAAATTCGCCAACACCAAGCGCCCGCCGACCAATCAGGCCTGCGTGGAATGCCACGGCACCAACAGCGACAGCAAGCTGCCGATCGATCCGGTGACGCCGCGACTGGCCGGCCAGTACCACGACTATCTGGCGCACTCGCTGCAGATGTACCGCGACGGCGACCGCGCGCACGCGCTGATGTCGTTGCAGGCCAAGGATCTGACCGACCAGCAGATCGCCGACGTGACCGCGTATTTCGGCTCGCTGCAGAACGACAAGCTGCGCGATCTGCACGGCGTGCATTGATCGATCGGCGGATCGGGCGCGCGGCTGGATCGCGCGTTTGGATCGCGCTGCTGAAAACGGCCCGCATTGCGGGCCGTTTTTGTTTGTGCGGTTATCGGATGCCGCAACCAAGAAGCGGGACGCATCATTTGGCCCAGTCGCCACAGCATTTTTCACGTGTGACGCTCCCCTCCCCTACCGTCATTCCCGCGAACGCGGGCTCAGCTTTATTTCGGCGGAGCCGAACATCCAGTGCCTTTGACGGGGCAACGGAAACGACGTGCCCTGCGTGACCCACGCTAAAGCCACTGGATTCCCGCCTTCGCGGGAATGACGAGCAAAAGCGGCTTGATCGATAGGTGGACTAAGTGCCTGTGGCCGCGCATCACCACAGCTTTTTTCACTTGCTGCGTCCTCTCCTACCTTCATTCCCGCGTAGGCGGGCTCAGCTTTACTTCGGCGGAGCCGAACATCCAGTGACTTTGACGGGGCAACGGAAACGACGTGACCTGCGTGACCCGCGCTAAAGCCACTGGACTCCCGCCTTCGCGGGAATGACGAGCAAAAGCCATTCAACCCGCAGGTCGAAGCTTCAACCGATACCTCGCCATCGAATCGGCCAGTGACTGCGCCCCATTCCTACCGTCATTCCCGCGAACGCGGGCTCAGCTTTACTTCGGCGGAGCCGAACATTCAGCGACTTTGGCGCAACAACAGAAACGACGCCGCCCGCATGCCCCACGCTAAAGCCACTGGATTCCCGCCTTCGCGGGAATGACGAGCAAAAGCGGTTCAATCGACAAGTGAGCGACATGCAAGTAAGGCGATACCTGCATACCCGGGACTCCATGCATCGCCCTCCGGGTGACGCCCTCACCCCTCACCCACCCGGCGGCGGCCTCACGCTGCCGTTGTTTTCCTGCAGGTGCGGCTTGAACGGGATATCCGGCGGCGGACGCGCTTCGGCCGGCTGGTCGTTGAGGTTGGGATCGTCGATGCCGCAGCCGCCGCCGGCCATCAGCAACACCACCGAGCACTGGATGCGCTTGCTGGTGCCGGGGATCGGAATCATCACCGTCTGCACGCTGCGCCGCACCCACTCGGCCAGCAGGGTTTCGTTCGGCCGCCAGTATTTGTCGAGCGCGGTCGGTTCGTAGTCGGTGGGCTTGCGCCGCAGCCAGGTGCCGGCGCGGTCGAGGTCCTTGATCTCGGCGGTGATCGTGCCAGGCGGCTTGCCCGGCGAAGCCGAGCCCGGCGTGTTGGCGATGCGCGGACTGCCGTCGCTGTTGTACAGGCCCGGCGTGTCGCCGCGTTGCGCGCCCGGACGGTTGCGGTTGGAGCCGCCCCAATCGTCGTCGGTCTTCAGGTTCGACCAAGTGCCCGGCGCAGGCGTGGGTTTCGGTCCGGCGCCGGCGGTCGCGGCCGGCGTGCGCGAGGGCGCGGCGCTGGAGCTGGCACTGGGCGTGGCGCTGGGTGTCGCCGTCGCGGTGCTGGAACTCGCCGCGGCGGCATTGGGCGCCGGCGCCGTGGACGTCGCATTCGCCGGCGCCGTCGTCGCGGGCGAAGGCGAGCTGGCCGGTGCCGGCGTGGCCGAAACCGAGGGCGCCGGAATCTCGGCGATGCGCACCTGCGGGGTCGTCGCGCGCACTTGCGGCGCCGCGATCGGCTGCGTCGGCAGTTCGCGCATCTGCAATTGCGGCAACGGCGCGGGCACCTCGCGCACCGCGACCTCGCGCGGCTGCGCGTTCACCGTCGGCGCGGCGATCTGCGGTTGCGGCAGTTCGCGCGACAAGGGCTGCACCGGCGTCGGCACGTCCTGGGTCGGCACCGGCCGGGTCGCGATCTCGAGCTGCGGCACCCGCGGCGTATCGTCCAGGCGCTTGCGCGTGGGCGGCAGCACGAAGATCTGCGGCGAATCGGGCACGTCCTTGCTGACCATCACCGGCTGTTCGACCGTCGGCGGCGGCAGTTGCGGCTCGGGCACGTCGCGTTGCGGTACCTCGGGCACGCTCGCCTGCAGTTCCGGCGGGGGCGGCGCGCTGATCGCGACCTGCGGCGGTTGCGCGGCTTGCGGCGGCGCCGGCGTGGCGGGCGGCTGCGGCGGCGTCGGTTCGGTCCGCGGCTGATCCGACGGCTGCTGCGCGCCGCCGCCGGGGTCCTTGGGCGTGCCGTCGCCG
This sequence comes from Lysobacter capsici, assembly GCF_014779555.2. Taxonomy (NCBI): domain Bacteria; kingdom Pseudomonadati; phylum Pseudomonadota; class Gammaproteobacteria; order Lysobacterales; family Lysobacteraceae; genus Lysobacter; species Lysobacter capsici. The sequence continues at coordinate 2,460,211 of NZ_CP094357.1, read as the reverse complement.
ATGAATTCGATCATGGTGACGTCCTCGCCCTGCGGCGGCGGACGGGTGGCGAAGAACTGCAGGTACATCAGCCAGATCAGCGCGCCGGCGACGAAGATATGCCACAGCACCGAAAACGTGGCGGCCACCCAGCGCAGGCGACGGTCCTCGCGTTCCGGCGGGTGCCATTGCTGGCGCCACAAGGTGGCGAAGGCCTGCCAGCGATTGAGGTTGGCCGCGCGCCGCGGCGGCGACGCCAGCGGCCGCTGCGCGAGGGTGGCGATCATCGCCTCGGAGGTCGCGCCGACCACCGCGCCGCCGCGTTCGCTCAGCGAGTCGAACCAATGCTGCCAGCCCGGCGGAAACTCACCGGGCGCGGGCGACTCGCGGCGCAGCGACAGCCGCAACCGGCGTTGCAGGGCCTCGATGAGCGATGCGGCGGTGGGCATGGGCTCTGCGCCGCCCGGGCGTCAGGCCGCGCTGTCGCGGGGAATGTACGGCGCGTCGCCGGTTTCGTGGTCGGTCGCGTCGCGCACCGCGGTCACGCCCGGCACCTTGGTCATCAAGGTGGTCTCGATCCCCTGCTTGAGGGTCACGTCGGCCATGCCGCAGCCCTGGCAGCCGCCGCCGAAGCGCAGCACGACCACGCCGTCGGCGGTCACTTCCTGCACCGACACGTTGCCGCGGTGCTGGGCGAGCTGCGGATTGACCTCGTGCTCGACCACCCAGCGCACGCGTTCGACCAGCGAGGCCGAATCGGCCGGCGCTTCGCCCTTGATCTTGGGCGCGCGGATCTGCAGCTGGCCGCCGGTGGCCTTGTTTTCGTAATCGATCTGCGCGCCGTCGAGGTACTTCACGCTGTCGGCGTGCAGCCACAGGGTGAAGCCTTCGCAATCGATCGCCCATTCGTCGCCGACCAGATCGGCCGGTTCGGCGAACTCCAGGCGCACGTCGGCGCGCGGAGTCCCGGCATGCACCGCCGACAGCCGCACGCCCAGCCCCGGCAGGGCCTCGCGCTCGATCAGTTTGCGGAAGTGCGTTTGCGCGGATTCGGAAATATTGATCATCGGGCTATTCTAGCGGGGTCAGTGCGGCGCGTAGCCGTGCCTGCATCCTACGACCGTCGGCGATACGATTCCGTTCATATGGAGCCGCGCCGGCGCAAACGCAACGCCGCCGCGCCCGCTGCAGGCCGCCAGGAGTCATCGCATGAACGATCTGATCCCCCTTTCGCAGGCCCGTTGCATCGCCCGCCGCGGCAGCGAGCACCGGCTCAGCGAAGCGCGCGTGCGCGAACTGCTGCCGGAAGTCCCCGGCTGGGAGCTGGCCGAGGACGGCCACGCCCTCACCAAAACCTTCCGCTTCGACGATTACTATCGGACCATGGCGTTCGTGAACGCGCTGGCCTTCATGGCCAACCGCGAGGATCATCATCCCGATCTGGGCGTCCATTACGACCGCTGCGTGGTGCGTTACTCGACCCACGACGTCGGCGGACTGAGCGAAAACGACTTCATCTGCGCGGCGAAGGCCGACGCTCTGACAGGTTGATCGCCATGACCATGCGTGCTCGCCATCGTTTTGTCGGTTCCCCCCGCCTGGGCGCGCTGCTCGCCAGCGGGCTGCTCGCCGCGCTCGCCGCCGGCTGCGGCCCGCGCGACGCCGACCAGCCGATCATTCCGTCGACCCCGCTGCGCGCGGTCGATACCCCGCCGCCGGAGTACCCGGTCGAGATCGGCTGCGACCAGATCGGCGGCAAGGTCGTGCTGCAACTCACCGTCGGCCCGGAAGGCAAGCCGACCAAGGCCACGGTGCTGACCAGCAGCAAGACCCAGGCGCTGGACGATGCCGCGGTCAAGGGCGTGCAGCGCTGGCGCTTCGAAGCGGCCACCCGCAACGGCAAGCCGGTCGCCACCGATATCCAGGTGCCGGTGACCTTCCATCCGCCGGCCGACCGGCCGGCGCATTGCGGGCGGCTCTGAGAGGGCTACAAGCGCGACACTCAGTCACGATGACATCAGCCACGCGGCGGTCTTGCGCGCGTGTGCTCACGCCCCATCCAAACCATCAGGGACGTACTACCGTGCAAGGGAATCTGCAAGCGGAACAGGCGATGTCAGAAGCCGTGACCACGGCCGGGTCCGCATCAATGCTGCCGGCTAAGGCGCGACGATCGAAAGGCGCGGTTGCCGGCTTGCTCGCCCTGTACTTAACTTTGGCCACCAACGCGGTCGCCAGCGACCCTTCGGTCATACCGCCTCCGCCGCCTCCGCCGGACGAACCGAACTGGGTCGCGCCCACGCCCCGGCCGCCGCGGGACCCGAGCAAGCCGCAGCGCGATCCGACCCTGCGCCAGAAGTTCACCCCGCAGTTTCCGCGCGATGCCGCCTGCGCCGGTAAAAACGGCAGCACGACCCTGGTGCTCAAGGTCGACGAAAACGGCCGCGTGACCAAGGCCCTGGTCGAAAAAAGTAGCCGCCATCGCGAGCTCGATCGCGCCGCGGTCGAAGCGGGCGAACTGACCTTGTTCAATCCGGAGATCTACAACGGCGTCGCGATTCCCTCGATGGTCCGCCTGCCGTTCGATTTCATCGAGCCGGCGCAGCCGCCCGCGTACTGCGCGCTCAGCGTCGATTTGCGCAAGCCGATCGAGGCCGGCCAGGCGGCGATGCCGCAGGCCGGCGAAGACGCCGCGCCGCACGTCTTCGCTGCCGGCGATCGCATCGAAGCGATCGTCTCCCAATACGCGTTCGCTCCGACCCGGGTGCTGGCGAGTTGGAAACGCATCGGCAACGGCGCCGCGACCCGCACCGTCCAGGAACACAGCCGCGACCTGCCGGCGTCCGAGTCGCGCCAGAGCAGCGAATTCGTGCTGTCACAAGCGCCGACGCTGCCTCAGGGCGAGTATCTGCTGGAAATTTTCGTCGATGGCCAAAGCCATTCGCGTCACCGCTTTTCGATCAGATAGCGGCCGCGGCATGGCCGCTCACCCCAGCCGATCCAGCACCTCGACCAGCTCCGGCGCCAGCGGCGCATTGAGCAGATAAGGCTCGCGTCCGCCGTCGAGCGCGAACTCCAGGGTCGAGGCGTGCAGGAACAGGCGGCGCAGGCCGAACTGATCGCGCAGCTTCTTGTTGACCTCGGCCTCGCCGTACTTGTCGTCGCCGGCGACCGGATGGCCGATGTGCTGGGCATGCACGCGGATCTGGTGGGTGCGGCCGGTCTCGATCCGCACCTCGCAATAGGACTGCCCGCCGCGCCGTTCCAGGGTCTTGAAATGGCTCAGCGACGGCTTGCCCTCGCGATGGACCTGGACGTGGCGCTCGCCGCCCTGGCGCAGGCCGATATGCAGCGGCGCGTCGACGCTCATCACCCCTTCGGGCATGCGGCCGGTCACCAGCGCCAGGTAGCGCTTGGCGATGCCGCCGTCCTCGCGCATCAGCGCCTGCATCTCGGTCAGGGCCGAACGCTTCTTGGCCACGATCAGCAGCCCGGAGGTGTCGCGGTCGAGCCGGTGCACCAGTTCCAGGGTGTGGCCCGGACGCGAGGCGCGCAGGGTCTCGATCGCGCCGAAACTGATCCCGCTGCCGCCATGGCTGGCGACCCCGGACGGCTTGTTCAGGGCGAGCAGACGCGCGTCCTCGAACACGATCGCGGCGTCCAGGGCGTCCATGAACCCCTTGGGCGGGGTCGGCTTTTCTCCGGCCTCGTTGAGACGAACCGGCGGGATCCGCACTTCGTCGCCGGCCTCGAGCTTGCGCTCGGCCTTGGCCCGGCCCCCGTTCACGCGCACCTGACCGGAGCGCACCAGCTTGTAGATCAAGGATCTGGGCGCACCTTTGAGTTGGCCCAACAGGAAGTTGTCGAGCCGCTGGCCATCGCGGTCTTCGGGCACGCGCACGGTGCGGGCACCGGCATTAGTGGAGTTTGCTGACTGGGTCATCCCGAAGCGTTATCTGTTACACTCGCGACGCGAGATAAGGTTTTGATTTCGCTGGGAGTTGTGCCAGTCGTCCGCCTCAACAGCGTGCGGCCCGGCACGGGGCCGAAAGCCCCTCCCGCGATTCCGGTCCGCGTCTAACCACTGCCCACGGGGTAGCCATGTTAGCAGCGACGGACCGGCGGAACCGGCCTTCGCCCGATGGGTCAAACCATCGCGATGAACAACCGTGCGGCGCCAAGGCCTCTCAAAGAAGAGCCGGCTCGAAGCTGCCGCCGCCCGCCCCGAGCGACGTTCGCGTCGCCGGCCCCGATAGTTTTTGCATAGGTAAGAAGCGCTCCCGCGGCGTGCCGTGGTGATGTAGCGCTGGTAGTGGAGGCTCGCCGGCGCGCGGGCGGCCCGCATCCGATGCGGCCGACGATCGCGACGGCGTGGCCTCAGTTCCCAGATAGCGAAACGCCATGGCGTTCCGCGCGGTAGAGCGCGCGAGGAACGCAACAATGAAGCGCATGCTGATCAACGCGACGCAGGCAGAAGAACTGCGCGTCGCCATCGTCGACGGGCAGAACCTGTACGACATCGATATCGAACAGCCCTCCAAGGAACAAAAGAAGTCCAACATCTACAAGGGCCGCATCACCCGGCTCGAGCCTTCCCTGGAAGCGGCCTTCGTCGATTACGGCGCCGACCGTCACGGCTTCCTGCCGCTGAAGGAAATCTCCCGCGACTACTTCCAGCCCGGCGTCGACCATAACAAGGCCGGCCTGCGCGAGGTCCTGCGCGAAGGCCAGGAGATCGTGGTCCAGGTCGACAAGGAAGAACGCGGCAACAAGGGCGCCGCCCTGACCAGCTTCATCTCGCTGGCCGGCCGCTACATGGTGCTGATGCCCAACTCGCCGACCGCCGGCGGCGTCTCGCGCCGGATCGAAGGCGACGACCGCGCCGCGCTCAAAGAGGCGATGGACAAGCTGACCATCCCCGACGACATGGGCGTGATCATCCGCACCGCCGGCGTCGGCCGCGACGCGGAAGAACTGCAGTGGGACCTCGACTACCTGCTGAGCATCTGGAAGGCGGTCACCGACGAGGCGCTGAAGAAGCCCGCGCCGTTCCTGCTGTACCAGGAGTCGCGCCTGATCATCCGCGCCCTGCGCGACTACATGCGCCCGGACATCGGCGAGATCCTGGTCGACACCGACGAGATGTACGCCGAAGCGCGCGAGTTCGTCGAGCAGGTGATGCCGCACAACCTGCGCAAGCTGAAGAAGTACGCCGACGAAACCCCGCTGTTCAACCGCTTCCAGATCGAATCGCAGATCGAGAACGCGTACGAGCGCACCGTGCGCCTGCCCTCCGGCGGCGCCCTGGTCATCGACCAGACCGAAGCGCTGACCGCGATCGACGTCAACTCGGCGCGCGCCACCAAGGGCGGCGACATCGAGGAAACCGCGTTCAACACCAACCTGGAAGCGGCCGAGGAAGTGGCCCGCCAGATGCGCCTGCGCGACCTGGGCGGCCTGGTGGTGATCGACTTCATCGACATGTCGTCCAACCGCCACCAGCGCGAAGTCGAAAACAAGCTGCAGAACGCGCTCAAGCAGGACCGCGCGCGCGTGCAGATCGGCCGCATCTCGCGCTTCGGCCTGCTCGAACTCAGCCGCCAGCGCCTGCGCCCGTCGCTGGGCGAATCCAGCCAGCTGGTGTGCCCGCGCTGCGACGGCCACGGCCGCATGCGCAGCGTCGAATCGCTGTCGTTGTCGATCCTGCGCGTGGCCGAAGAGCACGCGATGAAGGAAAACACCGGACAGGTGCTGGTGCAGGCCCCGGTCGAGATCGCCAACTTCCTGCTCAACGAAAAGCGCCGCGCGCTGACCGAGATCGAGCTGCGCCACGATTCGCCGATCGTGATCGTCGCCGACGATCAGCTCGAAACCCCGCACTACGAAGTCACCCGGGTGCGCGAGAACGAGATCGGCGAAGAAACCACCAAGCCCAGCTACCAGCGCGGCACCCAGCGCAAGCTGCCGGTACATGCGCTGACCAAGGCGCATCTGAACATTCCGGACGCGCCGGCGGTCACCAACGTAAAACCGCTCCAGCCCGCGCCGCTTCGCGAACCCCGCGAGCCGGCCGTGGCGGTGGCTGCCGTCGCCGCACCGGCGCCCGCGCCGGTCGCCGCGCCGACCCACTCGGTCGGCTTGGTCGAGCGCATCCTGCGCATCTTCCGCGGCACCCCGCAGCCGGCCGTGGCCCAGCCCGAACCGGCCGCGCGCAACAGCGAAGGCCGTGGCGCACGCAACGATCGCGGCGACCGCAACGGTCAGCGCCGCGGCGAGAACCGCAACGGCAAGGGCGGCCGCGATGGCGCGCGCCGCGACGAGCCGCGTCGTGACGAGGCCCGTCAGGACTCGCGCCGCGACAAGCCGCAGCAGGGCAACGCGCAGGTGCAGGTCCCCGCCGCCGCGCAGGCGCAGCAGCCCAAGCAGAAGCAGCCGCAACCGCAGCAGCCCAAGCAGGCCCAGCAGCCCAAGCCGCAGCCGCAGAACAAGCCCGATCGCGAGGAACGCGCCGCGCAGCAGGCCAACGGCGGCAACAACGGCCAGACCCCGCGTCCGCCGCGCGAGCCGCGTCCGCCGCGTCAGGACGTCGCCGCGAGCGACGCCGTCGCCGCCGCGGTGGTGCCGACCGCGATCGCCGCCGCCTCGGCCAGCACCGGTGCGCCGGTCGCGCCGCCGGTGGTGAGCGACGACAGCGCGATCAAGCCCGACACCGCCGCCGCCGAAGCCGTCGTGGCCGAGAACGCGCAAGCCGAAGCCCATGACGGCGATGCCGGCACGGCCGCGGGCGATACCGGCGAAGGCAGCGGACGCCGCCGTCGCGGCCGTCGCGGCGGTCGCCGTCGTCGTCGTGGCAACGGCGAAGCCGGCGCCGCGGGCGAAGGCGAAGGCCAGAACCAGGACGAGAACGGTTTCGACGACGAAGACGACAACTCCGGCGAGCCGGGTTCGGCGCCCGCGGCCGCGAACCGTTCGCAGCCCGAGTTCGATTTCGACGACGAGTCCGGCGCGCAGCCTGCACCGGCCGCCACCCCGGCCGCCGCGGCCGCGGTGGTCGCCGCCACGGCGAGCACCGCCGCGAGCAGCGTGTTCGCGCCGTCGAACCCGAGCGAAGCCCGCAACCAGCCCAAGCCCTCGTTCGAGAACTTCGACCACGCCACGCATGCGGACACCAAGCCCGCACCGGCCAAGGCGCAGGCCGAAGTCGAGCGTGTCGAGGCCGAACCGGCCGACAGCAAGCCGGCCAGCGTGTTCACCGCGCCGTCGACTTCGTTCGTGGCGCCGCAGTCCGCGTTCGCCAAGCCTGCGACCTCGTACGCCACGCCGGCATCCGCCGAACCGGTAACGCAAGCCACGCCGGCCCAGGCCGCGGTCGAGTCGGTCGAATCGATCGAGCAGGCCAAGCCTGAAGTGATCGTGGTGACCGGGCAGGCCGTCGCGGCGCATACCGCGGCGCCGGTGCAGCCCGTCGATAACGACGAGCCGGCATCGGTGGTGGTCGAGCCCGAAGTGGTCGAACCGACCCGTATCGCGCCGCCCGCGGCGATCGAGCCGACGGTGGTCGAAGCGGTCGTGGTCGAACCCGTGGCGGTGGCTCCGGTGGCGGTTGCACCGGTCGCCGTCGAACCGGTGTCGGCCGAACCGGCCCGCGCGGCGGCGAACGCCGTCGAAGCGTCGGCGGCGCACGTCGCCGAGCCCGTGGTCGCGCCGCAGCCGATCATCGCGAACGAAGTCGTCACCGCCGCTCCCGCGGCGGTCGCGCCGGTCGTCGCGCCGGTCGAACCGGCCGGCCCGATCGATACCGCGGCCGCGAGCGTGGAGTCGGTCGAACCGGCCTCGCCGCTGACCCCGCGCACCGGCGGCCTGTTCGACACCCTGCCCCACCCGGCCGAACCGGCGCAGGCCGATGCGGCCCAGGCCGCGGTCGAAGGCGAGCAAAGCGCCGAAGACGATTCGAGCGGTGCCGGCCCGGACGACCACCACGAGCGTCGCGCCTGATCGCGACGTTCGCGGATCGAACGCAGTAAACAGAAAACCGGCCGCGAGAGCGGCCGGTTTTCTTTTGGGGCCAGCGCGGCGACGACTGCGCGCATCGCGAAGATCGAACTGCCGCGGCATGCTTGCGTCGGCATTTGCGATCACGCAGTCGCAGCTTGCGCAGCTCCTACAGGGGCTACCGGTGACAACCTCTGATCGGGTCCGACTGTAGGAGCGGCGCAAGCCGCGACCGCGCACCCCCCGGCCGCGACGCAAGCACACGCAGCCGATGCTGGCGTGATCGCCAGCGCATAGCGCAACCACCCGTGCAGATCGTGACGATTCGACTGCTGCATGCGCGCGCCGGCTCATGCGGCTTCACGGTCGCAGCTTACGCAGCTCCTACAGGGGGCTTCGGGTGGCTACGTCTGATCGGGCCCGACTGTAGGAGCGGCGCAAGCCGCGACCGCGCCCCCCCCCCCGGCCGCGACGCAAGCACACGCAGCCGACGCTGGCGTGATCGCCAGCGCACAGCGCAACCACCCGTGCAGATCGTGACGATTCGACTGCTGCATGCGCGCGCCGGCTCATGCGGTTCCGCGGTCGCAGCTTACGCAGCTCCTACAGGGGGGGCTTCGGGTGGCTACGTCTGATCGGGTCCGACTGTAGGAGCGGCGCAAGCCGCGACCGCGCAACCCATGGCCGCGACACAAGCACACGCAGCCGACGCTGGCGCGATCATCAGCGCATAGCGCAACCACCCGTGCAGATCGTGACGATTCGCCTGCTGCATGCGCGCGCCGGCTCATGCGGCTTCGCGGTCGCAGCTTACGCAGCTCCTATAGGGCGGCTTCGGGTGGCTACGTCTGATCGGGTCCGACTGTAGGAGCGGCGCAAGCCGCGACCGCGCAACCCACAACTACGGCGCAACCACACGCAGCCGACGCCAGCGCATAGCGCAACCGCTAGCGCAGACGACCGCAAATCCGACAAGCCCCCGACAAGCCCCCCCCGACAAACCCGCGCGAAAACCTCTTAAAGCGAATGCGCCGGATCCGCCAGTCCGTACTGCGTCGCCAGGCGCGCCAGCGCGATGCTGTCGTTGATCGCGAGTTTCTCGAACAATCGCGTCTTGTGGGTGTTGACGGTCTTCGCGCTCAAACTCAGGCGCTTGGCGATCTCTTCCTGACGGAAGCCCTGCACCAGCAGCAAGGCGATTTCCAGTTCGCGCGGCGACAATTCGTCGAACGGCGACGCGCCGCCGTCGAGGTTGGACAAGGCCAGGTTCTGGGCGATGTTGCTGGCCAGATAACGCTTGCCGCGGGCCACGTCGCGGATCGCGCGCAGCAGTTCGCTGGCGTCGCCGCCCTTGCCGACATAGCCCGATGCGCCGGCTTCGAGCAGGCGCTTGGGCATCGGCCCGTCCTCGAGCACCGAGACGATGATCACCCGGGTGCCGTGATCGCCCTTGACGATGCGTTCGGTGACTTCCAGACCGCTGACGCCGGGCAGGTGCAGATCGCACAGCACCACGTCGGGCTTGAGCTTGCGGATCTGCGGCAAGGCCTCTTCGCCGCTCTCGACATCGCCGAGTACCTCGATATCCGTCTCCGCCGACAGGATCATGCGCATGCCGGTTCGCACCAGAGCATGGTCGTCCACGATGAATACACGGATGGTCATACGATCCCCAGAAAACACGTTCAGCCAACGTAAGCGAGGCTACGCGGCGGTATGAAACCGCGCAAGGCATTGATATTGATGACTCAACGACGCCGCCCCGATGCCGCATAAACTCCGGCTTCGCATACGCGAAAAAAGCATCCGTGCCGCGCCAGGCCGATCGCCTTGAATGATCTGCGTCACAACCCGGCATTGACTCGCCGCAGTTGCCAGCGCTGGCACGCGGTAATGGTATCCGAGTCGCGCCGGGCAAACCCGGCGGCGGCCGAGAATGGCGGGAAACCGGCGCTTCGTGTCGGTTACGCGACAATCGGCTCACGCTGGAAAATAAAATTCGCGCCGCGCGAAGATGCGATGCAGTTCGCTTTTTAGCGAGACGCGAGCCGCGCTTTCTCAGGTAAGTTCACGACCGAAAACGGCCGGCACCGCCGATACACGCATGCCATGCTGGCCGCACGCCCTTCTCCCGCATCCGGAACCCCCTCCATGAGCCGTCCGCAAACCGAACTCGCCACCCAGTTCCATGCCCTGCACCACGACGGCCTGCTGCTGCTCGCCAATGCCTGGGACGCCGGTAGCGCGCGCATGATCGAAAGCCTGGGCGCCAAGGCGATGGCCACCACCAGCGCCGGCGTGGCCTGGTCGCACGGCTATCCCGACGGCGACCTGCTGCCGGTGCGGCGGCTGGTGGCGACGGTCGCCGACATCGTGCGCGCGATCCAGATACCGCTCACGGTCGATGCCGAAGGCGGCTATTCGGACGATCCGGCCGCGGTCGCCGAAACCGTGTCGGGCCTGATAGACGTCGGCGCGGTCGGCATCAATCTGGAAGACGGCGGCCAGGACCCCGACCTGCTGTGCGCCAAGATCGAGCACATCAAGCGCGCGAGCGCGCGCCTGGGCATCGCGCTGTACCTCAACGCGCGCACCGACGTCTACCTGCGCGGCCTGGCGCCGCCGGAACAGCGCGTCGAGGCCACCCTCGCCCGCGCCGCGCGCTATCGCGCCGCCGGCGCCGACGGCCTGTTCGTGCCCGGCCTGACCGACGAAGCGCAGACCCGCGCGATCGCCAGCGAAGCCGGTCTGCCGCTGAACCTGCTCGCGCGTCCGGCGCTGCCGTCGGCGGAGGTCCTGCAGACCTGGGGCGTGCGCCGCCTCAGCGCCGGCTCGGACATCGCCCAGTCGATGTACACGCGCATGTCCGCGCTGGCCAGCGGCTTCCTGCGCGACGGCGATTCGCGCCCGCTCGGCGCCGATGCGACGCCGTACTCGCAACTCAACGCCTTGTTCGAAGGCCGTTGAAGCCAGGCGATTGCCGGTGACGCCGGCAACTTGGCGATGCGTCGTGCCGGCAAGCCTCAGGTCGCCGGAATGGCGACTTTAGCTGCCTGCGGGAGCGGCGCAAGCCGCGATCGCGAGCCACCCGATCGCGACGAAACCATCTTTCGTCGCGAACATGATGCAGCGCGGTCGCGTCTTGCGCCGCTCCTACAGTGCAATATGCAACCACGGGCGTGCTTGCTGGAACGGCGTTCGCGCTTGCTCGCGGCGGCAGCTGACCAAGGCAGCCGGCCGCAGCGCCGCCGACGAAAGCACTGACAGCGGATGCATCGCATCGCGATGAGGCGATGCATTCGTTAATTTTTCGCCGTGTACGCAGCGGCATGTCTAGCTACATCCGGCTATTTCGCCGCGATCGTCGCCCACGTACCGTGCCGCCCAAGCTGGCACGGCGACGGATCGCACGCGGCGTCGTACAGTGAAGACACCACGGTTCAATGGATGGACTTGCGGAGGATTGTCATGAGCGATCCGAACACTGCGGCGACGGACGCCGCGCAATGGACGAGCGAACAAAAAGCCTTGTGGGAACGCTTGCGCGAGCATCGTTTCGACGAGCCCGGTTCCGACGAATTCGCGCTGCGCGTGGCCAAGGACGCGCGGCTGCACCTCGACGACGCCCAGGCCGCGATCGAGGAATACCGGCGCTTTTGCTTTCTCGCGGTGGCCGCCGGCCATCCGGTCACGCCGAGCCAGCGGGTCGATCAGGTCTGGCATACCCACATCACCGACACCCGCGGCTATCAGGCGTTCTGCCAGCAGGTGCTCAAGCAGCCGCTGCACCACGTGCCTTCGCGGGGCGGGGTCGCCGAAGACCGGCGCCACGAAGCGCAATACGCCGACACCCTGGACAGTTACCGGCGCTACTTCGGTCCGTTGCCCGAACGCATCTGGCCGGATGCGCGCATCGCCCAGAAAGTCCGCGCCCTCAGCCTGGGGTCGGAGCGCGAACCGTCCAACTCCCTGCGTTGGCTGGTGCGCACGGGCTCGATCACCGCCATCGCCTACATCCTACTGGCCTCGTATTGCGAACGCCTCAATCCCTTGCACTGGACCGGCGGCGCGTTCCTGCTGTGGTACCTGACCTTGATGTTCGCCTCGTTGCGCCTGAGCGGCTGGCTGCTGCGACACGGCAGAAATCATGGCGACCGCGCCAAGCGCAAGGCCGAACCCTGGGAACTGGCCTATCTGGCCGGCGGCGCCATGCGCGTCGCCGACGCGGTCGTGGCCGAGTTGCTGGCGCGCGATCTGGTCGTGCTTGAATTCGACCGCAAGGACCTCAACGACGCGCGCAACAACGATCAAGTGTGGCTGCGCCCGCAACCGCAGATACCGGCGCAGATGGAGGCGCTGCCGCCGATCCTGCGCGAAGCGATGGATACCATCGTCGCCTCGCGCAAGAACCTGTCGCACATCCTCGGCCTGCTGCGTCAGCGCTATGAAGGCATGGACGAAGAGTTGCAACGCGCGGGCCTGGCCAACACCACCGAGCAACGCTTCAAGGCCAAGCTGTGGTCGCTGGCCCCGCCGGTGGCGGTGATCGTATTGGGCGTGAGCAAGATCGTGATCGGCCTGCAGGGCGATCATCCGGTCGCGTTCCTGGTGGTGCTGACCGTGCTGATGATGCTGATCACCCTGGTGCGGATGGCGATTCCGGTCGACGCGATCAGCCACGCCGGCGAATGGGAGCTGTACCGCGCACGCCGTCGGGCGAACGAGTCCCCTGGCGATGCGTTGACCTACGTCGCCCTGATCGGCCCCGCGGCGCTGATGGGCACGCCGCTGGACGGCTACAACCTGGTGCGCGAGCCCGCCGGTCACGGCGGCGTGGGCGGTGGCGATGGTGGAGGCGGCGGCGGCGGTGGGGGCGATGGCGGCGGAGGTGGTTGCGGCGGCGGCTGCGGTGGATGCGGCGGCAGTTGATGCCCGGGCTCCAGTTCGCCGCAGTGCAGTCAGTGTCATGCCGGCGAAACCTGAGCGATACCAGCCTCGACAGCCTGTCCCCACGTCAGCGCGGGGACAGGCTGCACTTCGACGGTCGGATGGATGCGGCTCGGATTGATGCAGCCCGGATCGATGCAGCTCGATTGCGATCACGTCGTATCCGGATAAGCCCACGACCTTCGCGCGTGCTCCGATCGACCCCATCAAGCCGCCGGGTCAGAACGTCCCCGCCGTCGGCCGCACGATCACCTCGCTGACATCCACATCGGCCGGCTGTTCGATCGCGAACGCGATCGCGCGGGCTATCGCGTCGGGCTGGATCGCGATGCGGCGGAACTCCTTCATGCCCTGCGCGGTGGCCGGGTCGGTGATGGTGTCGGCCAGTTCCGACTCGACCACGCCCGGCGAAATCGTGGTCACCCGGATCGTGTCGCTTTCCTGGCGCAGGCCGTCGGAGATCGCCCACACCGCGAACTTGGTCGCGCAGTACACCGCCGCGGTCGGCACCACGTAGTGCGCGCCCAGGGACGCGACGTTGATCACCTGGCCCGAACCCTGCGCCCGCATCACCGGCAAGATCGCGGCGATCCCGTGCAGCACGCCACGGATATTCACGTCGATCATGCGGTTCCATTCGTCGAGCTTGAGCGCGCTCAGCGGCGACAGCGGCATGATCCCGGCGTTGTTGACCAGCACGTCGACGCGGCCGAATTGCTGCTGCGCGTAGGCGACGAACGCGGCGACATCGGCTGGGTCGGTGACGTCGAGCAAGCGATGGCGGACCGAGCCGCCGGCATCGGTGATGGCCTGCTCCAGCGCCCGCAGGCGCTCGCCGCGGCGCGCGCCGATCACCACGTTGGCGCCGCGCTGCGCCAGCAGCTTCGCGGTGGCCTCGCCGATGCCGCTGCTGGCGCCGGTGATCAATACGGTCTTGCCGTGCAAAGAGGGGGTGTTGCTCATGTCGGTTTCCTCGTGTTCGGACGGCGGACGCGGGTCGTCCGGCCTGCGGCGCACTTTGCGCAGCCGCGGCCTCGCGGCGATAGCATGATCGCCGCGAACTCTTGCACGATCCTCCACAACCGCCCGCGAAGCCTTGTCCGGCCAATCCCGCGCGCGGATCATCGCCGCATCGGGTCCGTCGGCGAAATCCGCTGAAAACCAAGGCCCGCAACCCACCGAGGCGATGTTCCCGCCATGACTGCCGCACACCTGCTCGCCCGCTCGATTGACCGATACTCCGACGGCGACGGCCTGCATCCGACCGCGTTGCCGCGGGTGCAACTGATCCGTTGCAGCCGTCCGGTCGATGCGCTGCACGAACTGCATCGGCCCGCGGTCTGCATCGTCGCCCAGGGCAGCAAGCGGGTGATCCTGGGCGACCGCATCTACGAATACGATCCTCAGCGCTACCTGGTGGTGTCGGTCGACGTGCCGATCATCGGCGAGATCGTTCACGCCAGCGACGACGAACCCTATCTGTGCCTGCGCCTGGACCTCGATCCGGCGCTGCTGAGCGCGCTGTGGATCGAATCGGGCCTGCCGCCGGCGGTCGAGGCCGCGCCCGGCCCCAGCCTGATGCTCAGCAACGCCACCGCCGACCTGCTCGACGCCGCGGTGCGGCTGTTGAACCTGCTCGACACGCCCGACGACATTCCCATGCTGGCGCCGCTGATCGAACGCGAAATCCTCTATCGCCTGATCAAGGGCGAACAGGCCGCGCGCCTGTACGACATCGCCCACGGCGAAAGCCGCGGCCGCCAGGTGCATCGCGCGATCGACTGGATCAAGCGCAATTTCCGCGAGCCCTTCGACATGGCCGAACTCGCCGCGCACGCGCGCATGAGCCCCTCGGCCCTGCACGCGCACTTCAAGACCGTCACCCGCATGAGCCCGCTGCAGTACCAGAAGCAACTGCGCCTGCAGCAGGCGCGCGGGCTGATGCTGGGCCAGGCCATGGACGCGGCCAGCGCCGGCCACGCGGTCGGTTACGACAGCCCCTCGCAGTTCAGCCGCGAATACGCGCGCCTGTTCGGCGCGCCGCCGTTGCGCGACGTGGCGCGGCTGCGCGAACTTCCCTCGGGCTTCCAGGGCAGTTGAACCGGCCGGCTCAGTCCACGCGCAGCGCCTGCATCGGGTCCGAGCGCGCCACCCGCAACGCCGGCAGCGCGGTCGCCACGGCCGCGGCGAGCGCCAACACCAGCGCCACCGCCAGCATCGCCAGCGGATCGGCCGCGCCGACGCCGAACAGGAAACGCCGGATCACCCGCGCCGCCAACAACGCCGCGATCATGCCCGCGCCCAGACCGACCGTGACCTGCAGCGCGCTGTCGCGGAACACCAGCGCCAGCAGACGCCGCGCGCTGGCGCCGAGCGCGGCGCGCACGCCGTACTCGTGGCGGCGCGCGGCCACGTTGACCGACAGCACCGCATACAGGCCGATGCAGGCCAGCGACAACGCCAGCAGCGAGAACAGCCCGACCAGCAGCAACTGCAGCCGGCTCTCGCCCATCGCCTCATCGACCACCGAGCGCATCGAACGGATATCGCCGATCGGCTGCTGCGGCGCGGCCTCGGCCACCGCCTTGCGCAGCGCCGGTTCCAGGTTCGCTATCTGCCCATGGGTACGCACCGCGTAGTTCAACGGACCGAACTCGCGCATGGTGTTCCACAGCTTGGGCGGCATCTGCGCCAGCGGCACGTACACGATCGGCGGCGCCGGTTCGGCCGGACCGAACTGGCGCACATCGCCGACCACGCCGACCACGCGCATCGTCGGCATCGCGTTGCCGTCGCCGCGGCCCATGCGCAGGGTCTGGCCCAAGGGATCGCCCTTGAGATACTCGCGCGCGAACGCGGCGCTGACCACGCACACCGGTTCGGCGCCGTGACTGTCGCGTGCATCGAACACGCGACCGGCGCTGTTGGCGATGGCGAACAGCGCGAAGTAGTCGCCATCGACCGGGCGGTATTGCGGCTGGATCGAACGCCCGTCGGCCAGGGTCGCCGGCAGATTGAGCTGCGAGCCCAGCGGCAGGTTGCCGGTCACCGCGACCCGCTGCACGCCCGGCAACGCGCGCAGGCGATCGAGCACCGCGCGGGTCTGCGCGTTGACCGCGTCGATGTCGGTGTAGATGCGCCGCACCGGCGCCAGCTTGAAGGTCTCCACCGAGGTCGCATCGAATCCCAGCGGCACCGAGTTCAATTCGTACAGGCTGCGCATGAACAAACTCGCGACCACCAACAGCAACGCTGCCAGCGCCACCTGCGCGACCACCAGCACCCGCCCCAGACGCCCGGCATGCCGGCTCAATCCGGAGCGGCCGCCGCCGACCAGTTCGGCGCTGAGGCTGCGCACGCGGCCGCGCCACGCGCCCAGCGCGGCCGCGAGCAAGGCCACCAGCACGCCGATCGCCAGCGCGAACCAGCCGCCGGCCGCGACCAGCGCGATGCGTCCGCCGGGCAGCCACTGCGGCGGCACCGATCCGCCCAACAGCCGCAAACCGGCCCAGGCCAACGCGATCCCGGCCGCGCTGCCGCAGGCGCCGATCAACAGCGCTTCGGCGAACGCCGGCATCGCCAGACGCAGACCCGACGCGCCCAGCGCCGCGCGCACCGCGCTGTCGTGGGTGCGCACGATCGAACGCTGGATCACCAGGTTGGTCAGGTTGATCGCGGCGATCGCCAGCACGCACAAGGCCGCTGCGAAGAACAGCCACAAGGTCGCGCCGGTGGCGCCGGTGTAGAACTCGCGCAGCGGCATGGCGAGGTAACGCTGGCGCGACAGATGCTGGTAGGCCTCGGGCGCCATGCTTGAGCGCAGATCGGCGATCAGGGCATGGATGCGCGCGTCGATGCGCGCGTTCAAACCTTCGGCCGGAGCGCGCAGGCGCGCGATCGCGTACTGGTTGGTGTCCATGTCCTGGCTCGCGGGCGCAAGCCGCATCGGCACCAGCAGATCGAAATCCTCGACCCAGGCGAAGTCTTTCGGCAGCACGCCGATGATCCGCGCCGGCTTGCCTTCCAGCACGATCGAACGGCCGAGCACGTTCGCATCGCCGCCGAACTGGGCGATCCAGAAACCATGGCCGATCACCACCACCCGATCGCCTTCGGGCCGGTCCTCGGTCTGGCTGAAATTGCGGCCCAGCGCCATGCGCACGCCGAGCGTCTGCAAAAAACCATGGTCGGCCAGCAACAACGGGCTGACCAGCAGCGCATCGTCGCGCACGACATTGACGTTGCGCACGAACGAGGACGCGATGCCGCTGGCGGAAAATTCCGGCAGTTCGCGCAGGCTGCGCTGGATCGCCGGCGCGGCGACCACGCTGCCTTCGTAGTCCATGCCGATCGCCACCAGTTGCTGCGGCTGCGCGAACGGCAACGGTCGCAGCAAGCCTTGATAGAGCAGCGAGAACACCGCGCAACTGGCGGCCACGCCCAGCGCGAGGGTCAGCGCCGCGACCAGCAGATAGCCCGGCTTGCGCAGCAGATTGCGCCACGCGCGCAGCCATTCGCTCAGGATCAGCATCGCGGCCATGCTCAAGCCGTTTCCGCGTCGTCGGACTGGATGCGCCCGTCGAACATGCGCACCACTCGTCCGGCGCGCGCGGCGAAACTCGGATCGTGGCTGACCATGCATAAGGTCGAGCCGCCGCGATGCAGGTCTTCGAGCAGGCCCATCACCGCCTCGCCGTTGTGGCTGTCGAGGTTGCCGGTGGGTTCGTCGGCGAGCAGGATCGCCGGTTCGCCGACCAGCGCGCGCGCCACCGCCACGCGCTGCTGCTGGCCGCCGGACAACTGCCCCGGGTAATGCCGCGCGCGATGCGCCATGCCGACGCGGTCCAGCGCCTCGGCCACGCGGCGACGGCGCTGATCGCGGCCGATCGCGCCGCGGTAGGTCAACGGCAGTTCGACGTTTTCCTCCACGCTCAGATCGGCGATCAGGTTGAACGACTGGAAGATGAAGCCGATCTCGTCGTTGCGGATCTGCGCGCGCGCCGCGCGGCCGAGCCCGGCGACATCGCGGCCCTTGAGCCAGTACTCGCCGCCGCTGGGCGTGTCGAGCAGGCCGAGGATCGACAGCAGGGTCGATTTGCCGCAGCCCGACGGCCCGGTGATGGCGACGAAGTCGCCGCGCGCGATGTCCAGCGATACCGCCGCCAATGCGTGGGTCCGCACTTCGTCGGTGTCGAAGACCTTGTCCAGGCCGCGCAACCGGATCAGCGGCGTGGCGGCCGCGGCGAGGTGCGCGGACGAGGCCTCGCCGCCGGCCGCAACCACGCCGTCGTCGCGAAGGGTCTGGAAACTGGCTGCTGCGTTCATGCGCGCTCCGTAGTGATCAACGCACCTTGAGGGTGTCGTAGCGGTCCCACTGGCTGGTTTCGGAAAGAATCACCTGATCGCCCGGACGCAGGCCCGAACGCACTTCGATGCGATCGCCCGACGCGCGGCCGTAGGCCACCTGCACGCGCCGCGCCACGTCGCTGCCGGCCGTCAACACGAACACGCGCGAGCCCGACTGCGGCGTCGCGCTCGCGGCCCGGCCGATGCTCAGCACATCGTGCAAGCGCGCCAGCACGATGCGGCCGTCGACCGACAAGTCCGGCCGCGCGCCCGAGGGCAGCGGCCGCGCGAAACCGACATCGACCGTGACCCGGCCTTCCTTCACCGCCGGATCGATGCGGCTGATCCGGCCCTCGGCCACGCCGTTGTGGGTATCGACCTGCACCGGCAGGTCCAGGCTCAGGTCCTTGGCCTGCACCTCGGGCACCTGTAGTCGCGCGATCAGCACCTCCTGCCGCGCCACCCGCGCCAGGCTGGTGCCGAGCGGAACCTGCTGCCCGGGTTCCACATCCATCTGCTGCACGATGCCGTCGATGCCGGCGCGCACTTCCAGCGCGGCCACGTCCTGTCGCGCCAGTTCGAACGCGCTGGCGACTTCGTCGCGCTTGGCCTGCGCGGCGCGCATCTGCGCATCGAAGTTCTGCCTCGCCGCGGCGGCGCGGCGTTTCTCCACCGCGACCAGATTGCCGTCCTGGACCAGGGTGATCTGGCTCTGCCGCAGTTCCATCTTCGACGAAGCGCCGGCCGCCTCGGCGCGCGCCTGCGCTTCGGTCTTGGCCTTGCTGATCTGATACACCGATTCGGCCTTGGTCAGGGTCGCTTCCTGATCCAGCAACTGCGACTGCAAGGCGGTGCGCTGGGCCGCGACATCGGCATCGGCGCCGGCCAGCGCCGCGCGCGCCTTTTCCAGCGCGGCCAGCGCGGCCGGATTGCCGAGCCGCAGGATCACCGTATCGACGCCGACCCGCGCGCCGGGAAGCACCAGCACTTCCTGCACCGTGCCGGCGGTGGCCGCGGTGATCCAGCGCACGTCGCGCGGCACCAGGGTGCCGGTGGCGCGGATCTCATGGACCATGTCGCCGCGCGTGGCCGCGTCGATCCACAGGTCCGAGCGCTGCGCGCTCGGCATCGCTTCGCCCAGGCCCATCAGCGCGGCGCTGATCGCGACCAGGGCCACGCTGCCGCCGGCCAGCCACCAGCCGCTGCGTTTGCGCATGAATCCGGTTTTTTTCGGTTTGATCACATCCATGACGCTTACTCCACCATGGTCGAGCGGGGAATCGGGAGTCGGGAATCGGGAATCGAAAAAGCAGTTCGCGTCGGGGCCGGCGGTTGCGATTCCCGACTCCCCATTCCCGATTCCCGGCCCGGCTCGGCCGCCGGCTGCGGGTTCTGACGTGTGTGCAACGCGACCGCCAGGCCGTGGTCGCGGGCGATGAATTCGGCGTAGCTGGGACGCTCGACGATGCGTCCGTGCTCCAGTACCAGGATCAGGTCGGCATTGCGCACGGTGGCCTGGCGATGCGCGACCACGAAGGTCGTGCGCTGCCGCTTGAGCCGTTCGATCGCCTGCTGGATCAGCGCCTCGGCGGCGCCGTCGACGGCCGAGGTCGCCTCGTCCAGCAACAGGATCGGCGCGTCCTTGAGCAAGGCGCGGGCGATCGAGATGCGCTGGCGCTGGCCGCCGCTGAGTTGCAGGCCGCGTTCGCCGATCTGGGTGTCGTAACCCTCGCGCAGGCGTTCGATGAACTCGTGCGCGTGCGCGGCCCGCGCGGCGGCTTCGACCTCTTCGTCGCTGGCGTCGAGGCGGCCGTAGCGGATGTTCTCGCGCACGCTGGTGCCGAACAGGAACACGTCCTGCGACACCATCGCCACCGATTGGCGCAATGATTCGAGCGTGTAGTCGCGCACGTCGCGGCCGTTGATCCGCACCGCGCCGGCGCCGACGTCGTACAAGCGCGGGATCAACCGGATCAGGGTCGATTTGCCGGCGCCGCTGTGGCCGACCAGGGCCACGGTCTGGCCGGGCTCGGCGCGCAACTGGATGCCGGCCAGCACCGGCTCGTCGGCGCGGTAGGCGAAGTCGACGCCGTCGAACTCGACCACCGCGCGCTCGCTGCGCAGTTCCAGCGCATCGTCGCGCTCGCGCAGGCTCGGCTGGATGTCGAGGATCTCGAACACCCGCTTCGACGCGCCGGCCGCCTGGCTGAAGCTCGAATACTGCTGCGACAAGGTGACGATGCTCTGGGTGATGTTCTGCGAATACAGCAAGAACGCGACCAGGCTGCCGGCGCTGAGCCGGCCGGCCATCACCTGCAGCCCGCCGTACCAGAAGATGGCGATGGTCGAACTCGCGGTTAGCAGGGAAATCAAGGCGTTGAAGAACGCATCGGTGCGGCGCGCGCTCAGCACCACGGCGAGATAGCGGTTCATGCCGCTGCGATAGCGCTGCGCCTCGCGCGGCGCGCGCGCATAGGCCTTGATCAGTTCGATCCCGGTCAGCGATTCCTGGGCGATGGTGGTCGAATGCGCCAGTTCGTCCTGGATCTTCGCCGACAGCCGCCGCAACACCGGACCGAAACCGCGCGTGACCACGGTGGTCAGCGGCGTCACCGCCAGCACCAGCAGGCCCATGCGCCAGTTCATGCCGAGCATCACCACCGCCGCGCCGACGAACTGGAACAGGTTGATGACCACGTACACCGACAGATTGGCGACGATGTTGCGCACCGCGGCGACATCGTTGCCCAGCCGCGACAGCAGGTCGCCGATGCGTTGCTGGATGTGATAGTCCAGGCCCAGCGTGTGCAGATGCTCGAACACGCGGATGCGCAATTCGGCGACCACGCTGTCGCCGACCAGTTGCAGGCGGAACTGGCCGATGAAGCTGAACACCGCGCGCAGCACGAAGATGCCGAGCAAGGCCAGGGTCACCAGATGGATGGCCGCGGTGTCGCGCTGGGCCAGCATCTGGTCGAACAACTGCTTGATGCCCAGCGGCAACAGCAGCCCGATCGCGGTCGCGATCATGATCATCAGCAGCGACAGCGCGATCCGCCCGGCATACGGCCGGGCGAAGGCGTAGATGCGCCTCGCCTGTGCGCTCAGCTCCAGCCCGTCCTCGCCCGCCTTCGCGCTCATCGCTGCACGCATCCTCGCGCGCCGCCGAGCGCATCAGGATTCGGGCGCTCCACCGCGATCGGCGCAAGGCTCATGACAAGGCCTCGCATGCCGGTTCCGGACGATCCTGCGGCGCCCAGTCCGGCAGCAGTTCGTCGAGCATGAACGAAGCGCCGTCGCGCTTGCGATACCGGTCCATCACCAGGGCCACGCCCGCGCCGCCAGTACCGAAGTCGCAGCTGATCCGGGTCAGCGATTCGCCCGGAAACGCCAGGCCGCCCGCGCGTTCGACCGGGAACAGCATGGCGCCGGCCAGCAAGCGCCGCGTCGCCGCCAGCGCCAGCGTTTCCCAGCGCGGGAAGCGCGCCATGTCCAGGTACATTTCCGCGATCCCGGCGATGCCGAAGAAATAGCCGGGGAAGATCGTGTACTTGCGATCGCATTCGATATGGATATGTTCCATCGGCTCGGCATAGGCGGCATCGCCGGTCGCATGCCAATAGCGCAGCAGCACCCGGCCGATGCCGGAGCTGCCCCAGCGCCAGTACGGGGTGAAGGTCGCGGTGCGATCGCGCGCGCGCCAGGTCAGGCCGCCTTCGACGTTGCGCACCGACTTGTGCATGACCCATTCGATCGCCTGCCGCCCGGTCGCCAGGAACCGTTCCTCGCCGGTGGCGCAATGCAGATACAGCAGGAACAGCGCGATGCCCGCCGCGCCGTGCGCCAGGCTGGACGACACGCCCTCGGGCGCGTTCCAGAAGCATCCGGGGAACAGCTCGGGATCGACCTCGCGGCTTTCGATCAGGAAATTGCCGACCTTGCGCGCCGCATCCAGATAGGCCTGGTCGCCGGTCTCGCGGAAGAACCGCAGCTGCGCCATGCCCCAGCCCGATGCGCCGTCGAACAGGGTCGGCGAATTCCACAGCAGGCGATGGTCGCGGGTGTGCTCGATCGCCTCGATCGCTTCATCGCGCAGGCCCAGTTCCAGCATCGACCAGGCGATGCCGGCCAGCCCGGTGTACAGGCCCGGCGAATAGGTGCGCCCCTTGATGTTGAGGTTCTGCGCGCGGATCCATTCGATCACCCGCGGGTCCACCGCGCCGCGCGCGCGCTGCATCACATAGGCCACGCCGCAGGCGCCGTGGGCGATGCTGAGCGGATTGGTGTCGAAAACCAGCGCATCGGCCGGATACAGCCGGTCGCTGCGTTCGAAATCGGCGACCGAGTCGGCGTAACCCAGGATGCGCTCGATGGTCTGGTCCAGATCGATCTGGTCCAGTTCGTAGGTACCGATGTTCGGTTCGCGCGGCTCGTGCTCGACCGACAGCACCTCGATCACATGCTCCATGCCGGGCCGCTGTTCTTCATCGGGATGCAGCAGCGCCAGGATCAGCTCGGCCAGATCGTCGGGCAGATCGAAATCGCGCCGGCACGCGTCGATATAGCGCCTGTGCGCATCGCGATCGAGCACCAGCAGCGAATTCATCGGGAACAGGCCGGCCATCATCAGGCCGCCGATCGAGTAGTAATCGTCGCGCTTGGTCGACATGCCGCGGTCGGCCGCCTGCTGGGTCGAAAAACCCGGGGTCATCAGATGCGTCGGCAGATCAATGCCTTCCTCGTAAGCGCCCTCGAAGTCGATCAGCTTCAGGGTCGGATACGGGTCGTCGCTGTCGCGCATGAACACCATCACGTTGGCCATCGACAGGTCGCTGAAGACGATGTCGCGGTCGTGCAGCGCCTTGACCATCTTCGCCAGTTCGATGAACAGATGGCGATAACGGCGGTAGTACTCGCGCGCGTACTCGACGGTGGGCCGGGTGCGCAGCAGCAGGCCGATCTGCAGCAGATGGCCGCGCAAGGTGTGGCTGCCTTCGAGATATTCCTCGACCAGATAGGCGTGCTCCCAGTCGAGGAAGAAATCCAGTGGCTTGGGCGCGATCTCCAGATCGGCGATCAAGCCGAGCAGACGGTGCTCCTTCTTGAGCAGTTGCATCGCATCCAGGCCGCGCGCGGACACGTTGGTGTACGGCCGGCCTTCCTTGATCACGACCTGACGCTCGCCGTGTCGGTCCCAGGCCAGGTATACGCAGCCCGGATTGCTCGACGCCAACACCTCGCGCACTTCGTAACGTCCCTTGCACAAGGTGCCGTCCTCGCCTTCGTCGACGCTCGCCGCGGCGGGCTGCTCGAACGGATCGTGCACGCCGTCGGGCAGATGGAAGAACGGCGTGCGCTCGTCGTCGATGTAGTTGCCGTCCTGATCCTGGATCACATGCACGGTGCGGCCGCTGACATCCAGCCGCTTGACCGGCAACAGGCCGCCGTAGCGGTAATGCACGATGCGGCTGTCCTTGTAGCGACGATCCGACAGGATGTACGGCCCCCAGTAACCGATGGTCGCCCGGTGCAGCTCCTCCAGCAGTTCGGCACAGTGCTCGGTGCTGGTGGGATAGACGGTGATGAATTTTCCGGCCGCGCCGCGCGACCAGCGCTTGCCGTTGGACAGATGCAGCATGGTGCGGTCGACCAGGAATTTGAAGGTGACCCGGCGCTCGATCATCATCCGCGCCACGGTCATCAGGATCGCCGGCGAATGCGCGGGCGTGGCCGACAGATGGATCTTCCAGCCCTGCGCCGGAATCTGCGCGCCCTCGTAGTTGCAGCCCCACCAGACATTGTGCTGATCGATGCGCCAGTCGGGCGGAAGCAGGCGCCGCACCTGCGCGTGGTAATCGCCCAGCAAGGGCTGATAGCGCGACATGGGTTCGTAGAACTCCTTGCTCGCCATCGAGAACAGCTGTTTGTCCTGTATCAGCAGCTCGCCCATGCCCCATCCCCTGGTTGATTGATTGTCCGCACCTGCCGCCGCGATCGTTCACCGCGACGGACGCTATCGATCGGCTCGCCGAAGTCCGCGCGCGCCGCGTACACGCCATCGCCCGCGCGGCGACGATCGAGCCGTCGCTGGCGTCGCGTTGGCGCTGCATCGATTGGAGCCCGGGGAGGCGTTACCTCCCCGGGGCTCCGACCACGACTCAGACCGCGATGGTCACTTCGCCGCTGCACAGGCAGCCGCCGTTGCTGCTGGTCGAACAGTTGCAGCCGGCGAAGCTGCTGGTGCTGTCGGCGGCGGCGCCGTCGCTCGGATCGGCGCTGACGGCGAGTTTCTGCAGGTTCAAGATGCGGTTCATGGGTCTATCCTCCTTGAGATCATCGATTGAAGGACGCAGCGATTGCGTCCCCGCGTGATCCCGCCCGCCTCCATCCTGGAAGCGTGCAGGCGTGCCGGCTCCGGCGCGCGCTCAGTCCCGGCGTGCGTTGCATCGAGCGCCGCAGCGCTCGACTTCTCCACCGGCTGTCCATGGCCGACGAATTTCATGCGCGTGCATCCACACGCGTTTCTTCGCCCCGCCGCCTGATGCGGCCGGAACGACGAAACCGCGTAAAAACGCCTCGATTACAGCCCGAGGCCGCGTTCGTTGGGACACAGGGGAGGTGACGGCGAGCGCGCGACCGCATCCGCGGCGCGAACGCGCGAGCGCCGCGGACTCGGCGCAATCGCCGGCTCGGGCGCATCAAGCGCGATAGAAAAAGAAACGAGCGCGTCCATAGAACGAGTGATCCCTACTCGCCATCCTTATCGGCGCCGCATCACGGCGCCGCCCCTGTAGCGAGTCGCTCTGATCGCTGCGTCGCACAAGAAACCCGGACCATCGGCCTGCTTTCATGTGCGAGCGAATCACCTCGCTGTGAAGCATTCAAGCACGCGCAAACACACGCATCTGCGACATGCACAACAAATTCGGCAACGAATCGAGAACTGGTCAACACATTGCAAAACGCATTAGAGCGCGATCGGCGTTCATGTCGAATCCCGCCGCGCCGCGGGCGGTGTCGTGCGCAAGTTAAATACGATGACGGTCGCAAACCACGGATCGAACAGCGCGATGCCACCATCGTCGCTATTAGAGAACGCACGATTCGGCGGCTCATTCAGCAATGTCGATCCGCGGATGTGGCCGGCCACGGCCGTCGTGTTGCGTGCGAGCAACACCGCCGTAACGAGCTCAGCCTTCTCTCGCGCGGCCCGCACGCCCGCGCCGCATCGGCGCGCTCAGGCCTGCGAACGCAGCCAGTCGAGCAAGTGCGCGGCATCGGACTCCGGCGCGATCGGCGCCGGCGACAGCAGGTGATACGCGCTGCCGTCGGCGAGGAAACCGAACGGCGCTTCGAGCAGGCCGGCATCGATCTCGTCGCGCACCAACTGCCACGGCCCGATCGCGACGCCGACCCCGGCCGAAGCCGCCTGCAGACTGAAATAGAAATGTTCGAAACCTTGCGATGGCGCGTCGGCCAGGCCGCGGCCGCTCGCACGCGCCCAATCGCTCCACGCGCCCGGCCGGGTCGCGCTGTGCAATCGCGTGGCCCGCGCGCGCAGACGCAGGCGCGAGCCGGCGCCGCTCACGACCTGGGCGCGCAGACGCGGGCTGCACACCGGGCCGATCCGTTCCTCGAACAGGAACTGCGCATGCACCCGCGCATCGCGCTCGAAATCGTCGCGCCGGATCGCCAGATCGACTTCACCGAAACCGACCGGCCCGCCGCCGGCGACCAGTCGCAGCGCGATCCGCGGATGCAGGGCATGAAACGACGGCAGCCGCGGGATCAGCCAACGCATCAGCAAGGTCGGTTCGCACGACAGCACCAGCACCGGCGAGCGCGACGTGCTGCGCAGCTCATGCACGGCCGCGGCGAGTCCATCGAAGGCCGAGGCCGCCGCATCGCGCAACCTCGCCCCGGCCGCGGTCAGATGCACGCGCTGGTTGCGACGTTCGAACAAGGCCACGCCGAGCGCGTCTTCGAGCGAACGCACCGCGCGGCTGATCGCGCCGTGGGTCAGGTGCAGTTCCTCGGCAGCGCGCGAAAAGCTGCCCAGGCGCGCGGCCGCCTCGAAACAGCGCAAGCCGCCCAGCGGAGGCAGCCACGCCCGCATCGATCGTGAATTTTTCTCACCACCATCGTGACTATTCATCGTTTGCCGCCCTGCCCGCACCCGACTAATTTAGCGCTTATCCGCCGATTCGCGATAAACCGCCATGCAGGAACTGTTAGCCGTACTCACCATCACCGTGCTGGCCGTGATCAGCCCCGGCCCGGACTTCGCGATGGTGTCGCGCAACAGCCTGCTGCGCTCGCGCCGCGCCGGCCTGCTGACCGCGCTCGGCATCGGCCTGGGCGTGTGGGTGCATGTGGCCTACACCCTGCTCGGGGTCGGGCTGGTGATCCAGCAATCGCTGCGCCTGTATGCCGCGCTCAAGATCGTCGGCGCGCTGTACCTGATCTATCTGGGTTGGAAAATGCTGCGAGCGCCCGCGGCCGACGCATCGGCGACCGGGCCCGACACCGCCGAACTGTCGGACCTGGCCGCGCTGCGCATTGGTTTCCTGACCAACGCCTTGAACCCGAAATGCACGGTGTTCATCGTCAGCCTGTTCCTGCAGGTGGTGCAGCCGAGCACGCCGCTGGCGGCGCGAATCGGCTACGGCGCGTTCGTATCGGCCACCCATGTGTTGTGGTTCGGCCTGGTCGCCTTGCTGTTTTCGGGCGGAACGCTGAAAACGCGGCTGCTGGGCGCGCGCCGCTGGATCGACCGCGCCTTCGGCACGGTGCTGATCGGGTTCGGCGGGTTGTTGGCGGGGTCTGCGCTCAGGCGATGAAACCGGCATCGCGGCGATGGCCGGCGACGCCCCCAGCGCGGTCGCCGACGACCGGATGGCGCGATGCCGTCAGATCACAAAGCCCCGCACGTACTCGGCGTACGCCTCGCCGAGCGGCAATTCGAGGTTGCGACTCAGCCGCCGGCGTTGCGCAGTGACCGCTTCACCAGTTTTGGGATGCAACGCGGGCTTGTGGTAATCCTCCCAATGGATCGCCGTGCCGCGCTTCTGCCAGGCCGGCAGATCGTTGAACTGGATACCGTGCTGGAACAGCAGCTCGTTCTTGCCGGCGGTGGACAAGCCGAGCAAGGCCTGGTTCGCGGCCTGCGCGCTGTCGCCGCGCTTGCGCAGCAGCCAATAGCAATGCGCGCTGAGCGCATTGCGATGGGCGTCCTCGTGGCGCCAGCGAAAATACTCGACCACGTTCTGTGCCGAAGGCAACTGCGACACCCGCGCGTCGAAAACACCCACGCCGCCCAGGCCCAGACTGAACTTGGCGCTGGCCTCGCCGGCCAACACCGATATCAGCTTGCGGGTCTTGCGACCGAAGCTGTTGTCGTCCTGGCGCAGCAGCAGCGAGATTTCATCGCTCTGGGTATAGCCGTACACCGCGCCGACGCCGCACTCCATCAGGTGGGTGACGGTGTCGAGCATCAGGTCGCGAAAACGCGGGTCGAACGGCGCTTCGAACGGCCAGGTTTCCTTGGTCAGGCGGGTAAAGTTCTTGCCGTCCAGTCGCACCACGACATGCAGACCGGGCAGGACGCAGTGGTCATGAGCGGTTTCGTAGACGCGCATGCGCGCATCGAGATTTTCGAACTTCATCGCGCGCCTTCGTTTTCAGATTCATAGTCGATCACGATGCAGCCGCCGTCGCGCACCTGCACCGTGTAGAGCTGTTCGAAACCTTCCGCCCAGGCGGGCGGCTGCAATCGTTTCAAGGTCGCGCGTATCGCAATTTCCGGCACCCGCGCCTTGCCCTCGCGCTGGGCGTTGCGCGACAGCAGGTCGTCGTAGGGTACGTCGAAGTAATAGCCCCGCACCGCGAAACCTTGCTCGCGGGCCTGGGCGATGTAAGCGACACGTTCTTCGCAGGTCGGGTTGGTGTTGTCGACCACGAAGCGCTGCTTCATCTCGAAACAGGCGCGCAACAACAGCCGCTCGCGATGGCGGGTCTTGAGCATGTCCAGGTTGACCCGCACGTGGGTGGCGAAGAACCGGTCGAGATAGAAACGCGACTTGCCCGCGCCCTGGGCGCCGATGAACAGAACCATTTCCATGCCGCGCCGCATCCGCCCTGACCGTATAAGCCACGACTGTACCGGAGCCGGGCGGCATTGCACCGCCCCGAACGTGCTCGAAGCGATGCCGCCTAATCCGCCTCGGCCGCCGCCTCGCGCCCCTGCTGCCGGATCAGCGCTTCCTCGCGCGCGTCGTTGATCGCGTGACGCACGCTGTCGACGTCCACCGCCGATTCGTCGTGCACGAACACGCCGGTCAGTTCGCTGTCCGGGTGCAGATCGCCGGCCACGAACAGCGCCCACATTTCCTCGCCGTACCAGGTGTCGAGCAGTTCCGGCGCCCATGCGCCCAGGCTGGCGGTGAGGTTGTTGACGTCGCGCAGCAGCATGGTGCGCGCGGCGTTGTTGCCGGCCGCGCTGACCACCTGCGGGAAATCGATGATGACCGGGCCATCGGGCGCGACCAGCACGTTGTATTCGGACAGATCGCCGTGGATCAGGCCCACGCACAGCATCTTGACCACCTGGCGCACCAGGAAGCGGTGGAAACCGCGCGCCTGGTCCGGCGCCAGCTCGACCTCGCCCAGGCGCGGCGCCGAATGGCCGTCGGCGTCGGTCACCAGCTCCATCACCAGCACGCCGTGGAAATAGCCGTGCGGCTCGGGCACGCGCACGCCGGCCTCGCGCAATTGGTACAGCGCGTCGACCTCGGTGTTCTTCCAGGCGGTTTCCTGCTGCTTGCGGCCGTACTTGCTGGCCTTGCCGATCGCACGCGCCTCGCGGCTGCCGCGCACCTTGCGCCCTTCCTGGTACTGCACGCGCTGCTGGAAGCTGCGCTGGGCCATGTCCTTGTACACCTTGGCGCAGCGGATCTCGTCGCCGCAGCGCACGACATACACCGCGGCTTCCTTGCCGCTCTTGAGCGGGCGCATCACTTCGTCGATCACGCCGTCGTCGATCAGCGCCTGCAAACCGGGTGGAGTCTTCATAGCGTCCTGTGAGTGAAGCCGTCGCCGGTTGCGGGGGATTTCCGGCGCGACAGGCGTATATCTTTACACTTGCCGCTTCCCACATCGACTTTCCTCATGTCCGAACCCGTCCGACTCGACAAATGCCTGGCCGAATTGATCGGTTGTTCACGCGCGCAGGCCCAGCAATACATCGAGGGCGGCTGGGTCCGGGTCGATGGCAAGGTGGTCGAGGAGCCGCAGGCGCCGATCGTGGCCCAGCGGGTCGAATTGGACCCGGATGCGCGGGCCGAGCCCGCCGAACCGGCCACGATGCTGCTGCACAAGCCGGCCGGAATGCCGCTCAACGAGAGCGCCCGGCTGGTCGTGCCGGTCAATCACACGCAGGGCGATCTGTCCGAAGTGCGCCTGCTCAAGCGCCACTTCCAGCACCTGGCCCCGCTGATGGCGCTCGATGCCGATGCCAGCGGGCTGGTGGTGCTGACCCAGGACCCGCGTGTGCGGCGCAGGCTGAACGAGGATTACGCCCAGCTCGAACAGGAGTTCGTGGTCGAGATCAGCGGCCAGCTCGCGCCGTACGGGCTGAAGAAGCTCGCCCACGGCCTGAGCTATCGCGGCCGCCCGCTGCCGCCGTGCAAGGTCAGCTGGCAGAACGAGACGCGGCTGCGGTTCGCGGTCAAGAACGTGCAGCCGGGCCAGTTGCGGCATGTCTGCGCCGAGGTCGGGCTGGAGGTGATCTCGACCAGACGCCTGCGTATCGGCCGCATTGCGCTGAGCAAGATGCCGGTCGGCGAATGGCGCTATCTGCCGGTAGGCGAACGTTTCTGAGGCCGATTCGCCGGCGCCGCCGCGCGCCGTCCCGCGCGCCCTGCCCGGCCGCGCGCGCATTCGTCGATGGCAGGTACTAAACTGCCGGCCATCGCCCAGTGACGAGGTAATCGAGTTGATCATTCAGCCCAAGGTTCGCGGCTTCATTTGCACCACCACGCATCCGCTCGGCTGCGAACTCAATGTCCGCGATCAGATCAACGCCACGGTCGCCCGCGGCGTGCGCGCCGACGGCCCGAAGAAGGTGCTGGTGATCGGCGCGTCCAGCGGCTACGGCCTGGCCGCGCGCATCAGCGCCGCGTTCGGTTTCGGCGCCGACACCCTCGGCGTGTTCTTCGAAAAACCCGGCACCGACAAGAAGCCCGGCACCGCCGGCTGGTACAACTCGGCCGCGTTCGACAAGTTCGCCAAGGCCAAGGGGCTGTACAGCAAGTCGATCAACGGCGACGCCTTCTCCGATGAAGCGCGCGCCCAGGTCATCGAACTGATCAAGAACGAAATGGGCGGCCAGGTCGACCTGATCGTCTATTCGCTGGCCTCGCCGGTGCGCAAGCTGCCCGGCGGCGGCGAACTCAAGCGCTCGGCGCTCAAGACCATCGGCGAGCCCTACACCTCGACCGCGATCGACACCAACAAGGACACCATCATCCAGGCCACGGTCGAACCGGCGACCGAGCAGGAAATCGAAGACACCGTGACGGTGATGGGCGGCCAGGACTGGGAGCTGTGGATCGACGCGCTCGAACGCGCCGACGCGCTGGCGCCGGGCGCGCGCACGGTCGCCTTCAGCTACATCGGCACCGAAATCACCTGGCCGATCTACTGGCACGGCGCGCTCGGCAAGGCCAAGGTCGATCTCGACCAGACCGCGCAGCGGCTCGACGCGCGCCTGAGCCAGAAAATCGGCGGCGGCGCCAATGTCGCGGTGCTCAAGTCGGTGGTGACTCAGGCCAGCTCGGCGATTCCGGTGATGCCGCTGTACATCTCGCTGGTGTTCAAGGTGATGAAGGAAAAAGGCCTGCACGAAGGCCCGATCGATCAACTCGACCGCTTGTTCCGCGAACGCATGTACCGCCAGGACGGCCAGGCGGCGGAAACCGATTCGGAAAACCGCCTGCGCCTGGACGACTGGGAACTGCGCGAGGACGTGCAGAGCGAATGCAAGGCGCTGTGGCCGCAGGTGACCACCGAGACCTTGTTCCAGCTCACCGACTACGCCAGCTACAAGCACGAATTCCTCAAGCTGTTCGGCTTCGAGCGCGACGATGTCGATTACGGCGCCGAGGTCGATCCCGAGGTCACGTTCGACTGCATCGAGCTGTAATCGCGAAACCGGGCCTCACGCCTCCGGCACCCTGCGACGCGGGGTGCCGGCACTGATTTGCCGATCGCTTCAAGCCGAGGCCGCGACTGACCGCCGCGACATCGCACGCACGCCGATGCGCGGATCGCTACAAGGTATCGACGATCCGCCGCCGGCTGCTCTTGAGTTGCTTGCGCTGCTGCACAAGCTTGTCGCGGAAATAGTCGGCCGACGCGAGAATCGCCGCCCGCGCCTCGTCTTTCTGTCCCGCCGGCGCCGCGGCCAGCCGCGCGGCCAAGTCCTGAAACTGGCCGATCAACTCATCGAGATCGTCGATGACCGCGCGCTCGCCGTTTTTTAGATGCTCGATCAATTGCGGGATCTCGCGATACGAATCCAGCGACACCGAGAATCGAGTGGGATCGAACAACTGCCCGAACTTGTCGGCCAGCTGATACAGCCCCGCGCAGATATGGTGCTCGTGGTAACTGCCCATCAACTTGGACCGCGCGTCGTACAGATAGGCGGCGAGTTCGTGATCGTCCCTGGAAAAGCGCACCCCGACCAGATACGAATCGGCCAGCGACAACGCCCGGTCGAGCTCGTCGGCCAACTGCCCGGTCACCTCACGAATCTGCTGTCGCGCCGCGGCATTGGCGCCGGCACCAAGGGTGACGAGGGATTTAGCCGCTTCCAGAAACGCCTTGATCGTCGACATGTCGCATCCTTGGACGGGTGATGACCGGATCGGCTCGTACGGCGGCTCCGCGCCGTCGGCTCATCCGCGATCTCTCCCATGCGGAAACGTGACGCTAGGCCGGAAGCGGTCAGCCCTCGCCCGCCACGCGCCAACACGCCATCGCCGGCATGCGGGCGATGCATAGCGATCACTCACACCGTATCGAGCGTTGCGAAGCGGCACGCCTCACCCATCTTCACTCTCCAACGCGAATCACGTTCGCGCGATCTTGCCGCTTCCTAAGCTGGCCTCGGCGATGCGGCACGCCGCCAGGGACCGCACGCAACCCGGGCCCGTCGCACACGGCCATCGTCCCGCGATCGCCGCTCGGGTCGTGCGCCCGGGAAGAACTTCCCTCTCGCCAAGGAGACCTCGCATGAGCCGCATGATCGCCACCCTCTGCCTTTTCGTTCTGGCCGCGGTTTGCAGCACCGATGCATCGGCCAAGCAGCACTTCGTCCGCCAACAGGGCGATACCTGCGGCGAGGACTCGAAAATCGTCGCCACCTGCGCGGCGGGCCTGAGCTGCAAGGGCGGTTATTGCGAACAGGACAGCTACCTGTCCGCGGCGTCGGCGAGTTGCCGCGACATCATGATCAAGGCCGGCGTGATCGGCGCGCGCGAGACCGTCTCGGTGCATGACGGCTTTTGCTACAAGCACTGCGACCGCATGTACGAACGCGCGATGGCCGCCAGCGAAGTCACCGCCCGCCTGCTGCTGCGTGTCTCGGCCGGCTCGCAAGCCTTCGCCGAGGAATTCACGAAATTGTCCGACTCCGAAAAAGCCGTATTCAAGGCCGCCGAAGACAAATGCGACTCGTGCGGCAAGCAATGCACGATCGGCGCGGGGTTTCTGGGGCGCGGCGGGTATTGATCGGGCAGCGCAACGACGAACTGCGCAGTAACCACCCGGGCCGTCGCGTAGCTGCGACGGCCATATCGCGAGTCGCCTCGAATTTTCCAGGAATGGCGGAGAGAGTGGGATTCGAACCCACGGAAGGTTTAACCCTTCGGCGGTTTTCAAGACCGCTGCCTTAAACCACTCGGCCATCTCTCCGTAAACGCAACTTCCGGGTACGCACGAAGGCGCTACGCGGCGATCGATCATCGCGCCTTCGGCGGCCATGCCGAAACGCTGGATCGATCAGGGACGGACCATTGCGGCGCCATCCCCATGCGCCCGGCCTGCACCGGGCGCGGGGCATTCTCTCATGCCGGAGCGGAAATCTTCACCGGCTTGTCGTGCTTCTTGCCGTCGCGGCCGGCGATGCTGTCGGGGCACGGCACGCCCTTGATGTCGCTGCATTGCAGGCGCGCGGATTCGACCAGGGACGGGGCCTTCTCGGCCAGGAAGTCGATGAACACCCGCACCGCCGGCAGCAGGCCGCGGCGCGAGGCGAACACGGCGTGGAAGATGCCCTGCGGCAGGCGCCAGTTCGGCAGCACCACTTCCAGTTCACCGCGGCGCACGGCCTCGGCGCAGACGGTCTCGGGCAGCAGGGTGATGCCCACGCCCTGCTCGGCCAGCGCCATCAGCATCGGGAAATCGAAGCCCATCACCCGCGGCTTGAGTTCGACCTTGCGCACTTCGCCGTCCGGGCCGTGCAGTTCCCAGCGCTGGCGGGCGTCGTCTTCGCTGATGCTCAGGGTGACGTGATCGGACAGTTCGTCGGGATTGGTCGGCCGGCCCATGCGGGTCAGGTACTTCGGGCTGGCGACCAGCAGTTCCTGGATCTGACCGAAGCTGCGCATCACCAGACTGCCGTCGTCGTCGAGCTTGGAACGCACGCGCAAGGCGACGTCGATGCCTTCGTTGATGATGTCGACCCGGCGGTTGCTGACGTGCAGCTGCACGCGCACCTGCGGGTACTTGGCCAGGAATTCGGGCAGCAGCTTGGGAATCTGCTGCTGGGCCAGGCCGACCGGCACGCTGACCCGGATCACCCCGCGCGGCTCGGCGCTGAGGCGGTCGACCACTTCGCGCGCGGCCTGGGCCTCGGCCAGCATCGACTGGGCGTGGCGATAGACGCTGTTGCCGACTTCGGTGACGGCGAAACGGCGGGTCGACCGCTGCAGCAGGCGCACGCCCAGATCGGTTTCCAGCTGGCTGATGCGGCGGCTCAGGCGCGACTTGGGAATGCCCAGCGCGCGTTCCGCGGCGGCGAACCCGGCGTGGTCGACGACCATCGCGAAGTAGTACAGGTCATTCAGATCGTGCATGACGAAAGTTCCAATAATAGAACAATTAGTGATATTGAAGCAGCTTTATCCCACTGACGCAACGATGCAGACTTTGCTCCAACGCGGCGAGGCCCGCATCAGACGACCCATCGAGGTCATAGACATGAAGCTCCTGCACATCGATTCAAGCGCTCTGGGCGCAAATTCCGTGACTCGCGAGCTGTCCGCCGCGGTGGCGACGCGGTGGCTGGACGCCCTGCCCGATCTGAGCATCGATTACCGCGACCTCGATGCCGACCCGATCCCGCATCTTACCGGTCGTTCCCTGGCCGGGACCGATCCGGCCGAAACCGAGGCTTCCGCTCATATCCTGCAACAATTCCTGGACGCCGACGTGATTGTTTTGGGCGTGCCGATGTACAACTTCGGCATTCCTTCCACGCTCAAGGCGTGGATCGATCGGGTCGCGGTCGCGGGCAAGACCTTCCGCTACACCGCCGACGGCCCGGAAGGCCTGGCCAAGGGCAAGCGCGCGATCATCGTCAGCGGCCGCGGCGGCCTGCACAGCGGGCAGCCCAGCGATTTTCAGGAGACCTACCTGCGTCACGTCCTGGGCTTCATTGGCGTGACCGATGTCGAGTTCGTGCGTGCCGAAGGTGTGGCTTACTCGCCACAGCATCGTGCCGACGCGCTCGCTGCGGCGCACGCTTCCATCCCGCTGCCGCAACGACAGGCGGCGTGAAGCTCTCCGCGCTTGTCCCGCGAGTCCCGTGTCCCACCGTGTAAGTGCAAGGCCGGCGTTCCCTCCCCCATGCCGGCATTGGCCGGGTCCTGACGGGCCCGGCTTTTTTGTGGGTGTCGATTTTGTTCGCGGGAATACCGCTCTGTCGCGCCTCACATGGATTGCGGCAGTTGCGCTTGAACGCCTCGCAGCTCGAAGCCAACGTTCGAAGGGCTGATAACTTATTAGCCTGACAGCCCGGGACCGCATCGAGCATGCACCGCATCGTGGCGATGACCCTTGTTGCTGGGCTGATCCTGGCCATGTCCGGCTGCGGCAGAGGAAATCTATCCGTCGGGGCCGAAACTGCGACCTCTCAAGAAGCACAGCCGCCCCCGCCTCCCGACGTAGGAGACATTGCGCATTTCCATGGTTGCGCCGAGCTTCCCCAGCGCAAGCTGTCTGCTTACGAAGACTGCCTGGTTGGCCGATTGAAAAACCAATGCACGGCGGCCGCGGACTGCGTCCTCACCTGCCTGGCGAGTCCGCACGGACACCGTGTTGGCGGCGGTTGCGATCACGTCTGCTACGGCGACAACGTGCGGTTTCAGTCGAAGGATCGCCCCACGGCGATGGACGAATGTCGGGAAACGACATCAATCGCCAAACGTCAGAACGCTGCGACTGAAGGAAGCCGCCAGACCGAGAGCTTCTTGACTCGCGAAGAGGGACTGGCGATCGCTCGCAAGGCCGCCACGGCCCACGGCTACGATCTTGAGCGCTACTCGCTCGACGCGTTTGGTCGCGAGCTATCGGAAGATGGCGGCCAATGGCTGTTCGGCTTCCTTTGCAAGCCTGTGCCTCCGCCCGGCTGCACGTTCCTGGTCGTCGTGGACCGACGGAGCGGAATCGCGGAGGTATTTCCGGGCGAATAAAAATCGCCCGCCACCGTTTATGTCGAAGGGGCGGCGTCGGTAATCCGGACAGGATCTCCCGCACCCACCGCCATCGCGCCATCAAACCAGCGTTTCGACCCCACCCATGTACCGCCGCAGCACCTCAGGCACCGTGATCGAACCATCGGCGTTCTGATAGTTCTCCATCACCGCGATCATCGCGCGGCCGATGGCGACGCCGGAGCCGTTGAGGGTATGCACCGGCTCGGGCTTGCCGGTCGCCGGGTTGCGCCAGCGCGCCTGCATGCGCCGGGCCTGGAAGGCTTCGCAGTTGGAGCACGAGGAAATCTCGCGGTAGCTGCCCTGGCTCGGCAGCCACACTTCCAGATCGTAGGTCTTGGTCGCGGAGAAGCCCATGTCGCCGGTGCACAGCAGCATGCGCCGGTACGGAAGGCCGAGGCTTTCGAGCACGACCTCGGCGCAGCGGGTCATGCGCTCGTGCTCTTCGTAGCTCTGGTCCGGCCGCGCGATGGTGACCAATTCGACCTTCTCGAACTGATGCTGGCGGATCATGCCGCGGGTGTCGCGGCCGGCGCTGCCGGCCTCGGCGCGGAAGCACATCGAGTGCGCGGTCATGCGCAGCGGCAGCGCGGACTCCTCGAGGATTTCGTCGCGGACGATATTGGTCAGCGGCACTTCCGAGGTCGGGATCAGATAACGCTTGCTCGCCGCTTCGCCTTCGCCGACGTGGGTCGCGAACAGATCGTCCTCGAACTTGGGCAACTGGCCGGTGCCGCGCATCGCGTCGGCGTTGACCAGCAGCGGCACGTTGGTTTCCTGGTATTCGTGCTGCTCGGTGTGCAGGTCGAGCATGAACTGGGCCAGCGCGCGATGCAGCCGCGCCAGGCCGCCGCGCAGCACGGTGAAACGCGCGCCCGACAGCTTGGCCGCGGTCTCGCCGTCGAGCCAGCCGTTGCGCGCGCCCAGTTCGACGTGGTCCTTGACCTGGAAGTCGAACTCGCGCGGGCTGCCCCAGCGGTGCTGCTCGACGTTGCCGCTTTCGTCCGGGCCGAGCGGCACCGAATCGTTAGGCAGGTTTGGGATGCCCAGCGCGATCGCCTCGATCTCGGCCTTGATTTCATCCAGACGGGTTTCGCCGCGCTTCTGCTCGTCGCCGAAGCTCGACACCTGCGCCATCAGATCGGAAACGTCCTCGCCCTTGCTCTTGCGCTTGCCGATCTCGCCCGACAGCTTGTTGCGCGAGGCCTGCAGTTCCTGGGTCCGCACCTGGACCATCTTGCGTTCGCTTTCCAGCGATGCCAGCGCCGCCGGATCGAGCAGATAGCCGCGGGTGGCGTGCAGACGGGCGGCGAGTTCGGCGGGCTGTTGGCGCAGCAGGGTCGGATCGAGCATGGCGGTGCCGGAGGACGTGGCGGGAGAACCGCAGATTATCGCGGCTGGCGGGGTTTTTAGCGAACTTCATGGCGCCGCGCCGCGAACCCGCGCCACCCGCGTTCGGCGCGGCGCGGCGTTTCGATGCAGAATGCGGAGCATCACGAATCAGATCCACGAGCAGCCGGCCCCATGTCGACACCGTCCCCCGCACCTCGCCGTTCCTTCAATTTCGCCGCCTGGCTGCCGTCGGGCAAGGCGTGGCTGTGGGTCGTGGGCGCGTTCGCCATCGGCCTGGCCCTGTTCGCCTGGGTCTGGTCGAGCAACCGCAATCGCGGCGATGGCTTCTATCGCAGCGGCGACACCCCGCCGACCAGCGCGCAACCGTTCTATGCGCCGCTGCCCGCGCCGGCCTCGGCCGATGGCGAGGGCGTGGCGCCGGCTCCGTCGCCGCAGCCCTCGCCCGCCGCGGCCGGCGACGAGCCGCAGGACACCCCGCAACTGGTCGAAAACCCGAACCCGCCGGCGCCGCCGCAGAGCATGCCGAACGCTCCGCAAGCGCCGGCCGCGTCGAACGCGGCCTCGGGCGCGCAGACCGCGGCCTCGCCGCTGCCGGGCAATCGGCCGCCGCAGTATCCGCCGGCCTCGCTGCGCCGCGGCGAAGGCGGCACGGTGCGCGTTCGCGTCGAGGTCACCGAACAAGGCGGCGTCGACGGCGTGGACGTGGTCGAAGGCAGCGGCTCGCGCGCGCTCGATCGCGCGGCGCTGAGCGCGGTGCGTTCCTGGCGCTTCAAGCCGGCGATGCGCGGCGGCCAGCCGGTGGCGGGCGCGGTGATCGTGCCGATCACGTTCAATCCCAATCAGTGAGGCTCGGGACGGGAATCGGGAATCGGGAATCGGGAATCGGAGAAGCGTCTCGTCCCCGTCTCGATGCCGTCCTCTACGTTTTGTGAAGCACCAACTCGCGGATCGCGCGTATCTGCATTTGCACAAGCCTGTCGCGCGACTGAACCGCATGTGCGCGCTGTTCACCACCGGCTAACGACAGCGCTAAGAAGCTCGGCCTCCGATCCCATCCCCCGGGGACGGTCAGAAGGAGGCCGACATGAGCACCACATCACATTCCATCGATCCCAACGCGCCCGATCGCGACACCCCGCCGGCCCCTGAGGCCGCCGCGATCCAGGCCGCGCCCAGCCGCACCGGCCTGTGGCTGCTGATGATCCTGCTCGGCGCGACCTTCCTGGGTTGGTATCTGTACGGCAAGCGCGCTCCGGTCGCGCCGCCGGCGCCGTTGCCGCCGATCGTGGCGCTGCCGCCGCTCGATCGCGGCGCGAACGATGCCGGCGCGATCGCCAACGCCGCGAACACGGCGAACACGGCGAACAAGCCCAATGCCGCCAAGCCCACGCCCAGCGCCAAGCCGGTCGCGGCCAAGCCGCGCGCGACCCAGGCCCGCCCGATCGCCAGCCGCAGCCCGGAACCGCGTTATCCGGCCGCGGCGCTGCGTCGCGGCGAAGGCGGCACGGTGGTGTTGCGAGTGAACGTCGGCGCCGACGGCGTGCCCGACGATATCGCGGTGAGCCGCCGCAGCGGTTCGCGCGATCTCGACCGCGCCGCGATGACCGCGGTGCGCGACTGGCGCTTCAAGCCGGCCACGCGCAACGGCCGCGAAGTGGCCTCGGTGGTGGAGCAGCCGGTGGAGTTTCGTCCACTCCAGTAAGCATCGAGGTGGCTGACCGTGATAGGCGGCCATGAGGGCGAAAGCTCGCATGCGGCGCCCGCGGTGTGATGCGGGGCTCGCCCGATGCGACGCTGGCCGATTCGAAAGCAAAGCGATTGAACGAATAACGGCGGCCCGCGAGGGCCGCCGTTCTTTGTTGGGACGGCTTGGCGCTTTGCCTTCGAGAACTCGCGACCAATAGCGTCTGGCTGAAACTCCCGCGCGAGCCAGCGCGGCTTCAAGGCACCGTGGCATTGGCAGGTTGTCGGGTTCAGGCCGGTCCGAACTGAGCCGAGGCCATGAGCGCGGCGGTCGCGGCCGGATGGATTCGGTGAAGCGGTGTCGTGCGATTGCGGCATGACGGTCGCCGAGCGACCGCCGCGGCGCCGCGGCGCCGGCCGGAACGACTTGTCTCAGGCTCCACCGCATGCAATCGTTTTTCGAACACCCGCACGCAAGCACGCCTTTGTCCGTCAGCGCCTACATCGCCATCGAGTTCGCCGAGCCCATCGCGATCCGCAGGCACAGATCGCCCGACTATCCGCGCACGATGTCGCTCGACTTGTCGTACTGCGGATTCACCTTGCCGGGCGGCGCCCTGGGGCTCATCGATCGCTACCGCTTGCCGCGGGTGTCCCCGCCTCACGCGCTGCTGGACTGGTCCAGGCGCATCAGCGAAGCGGAGTATCTGGAACTGATCGGGCCGCCGGACCTTGACGCACTGGCGGCGAAGCACCGAGGCCTGCGTTTCCAGCTCGACTGGCGCAAGGAGCCGGGGCACGAAAACCACTATGGCCAGGTCGAGAACGTGTTCGCGCTGATCGAGGAGTTCCGCTACGGCAATCGGGCCTTGTCGTACACGCTGACCGTTTCGGACATGGGATAGAACCACCGCCGCGCGGATTCACGGCCGCGAAAACACGAGGTCTTGTGCGGGGTTTGAGGACCGACGCGTTCGACCGGTATCGCGAACCGCTGCCTTGTCATAAGCGCAATGCTTCGGCTGCGTCGTGATCTGCGCAAAACGCGTCAAGCCCATCCCACAGACGCATCGCGGCGCCCAGGCGGCTTGAAAGGTCGGGGACTGACGAACAGCAAAACAACGACGGCGGCTCAAGGCCGCCGTCGTACAACCGTATCGGGCAACACGGCTTACCGCGCCGCGTCGACCCGCATCCCCGCCTTCGCCGCCAAGGCCTCGAAGCCCGGGAACGAAGTCGCGACATTCGCCACGTCGCCGATGCGGACCTCGCCGCTCGCCAGCTGCGCGGCGATCGCGAAGCTCATCGCGATGCGATGGTCGCCATGGCTGTCGATCTCGCCGCCATGCAGGGCGCCGCCGTCGATGATCGCGCCGTCGGGGGTTTCCTCGATCGTCGCGCCCAGCGCGCGCAGGCCGGTCGCCATGCTCGCGATGCGGTCGGACTCCTTGACCCGCAGCTCGGCCGCGCCGCGAATAACGGTGCGTCCCCGCGCCACCGCGGCGGCGACGAACAAGGCCGGGAATTCGTCGATCATGTCCGGCACCAGGGCTTCGGGTACTTCGACGCCTTGCAGGGGCGCGTAGCGCACGCGCAGGTCGGCGACCGGTTCGCCGCCTTCGGCGCGCGGATTTTCTTCGACGATGTCCGCGCCCATCAGCCGCAACGCCGACAATAGGCCGGTGCGGCGCGGGTTCATGCCGACCGCTTCGAGCAGCAGCTCAGAACCCGGCACCACGCTCGCCGCGACCAGGAAGAACGCAGCCGAGGAGAAATCCGCCGGCACCGCGACATCGGCCGCGCGCAGCACATGGCCGCCGCTGAGTTTGGCGTAACCCGGCGAGAACTCGATCGGCCAGGCGAACGCGGCGAGCATGCGCTCGGTGTAGTCGCGGGTCGGGTGCGGCTCATGGACGACGGTGTCGCCTTGTGCGTACAGGCCGGCCAGCAGCAGCGCCGATTTCACCTGCGCGCTTGCGACCGGCAAGGTGTATTCGATGCCCCGCAGGGCGCGACCGCCGCGGATGCGCAACGGCGGCAGACCGCCTTCGTCGGTGTCGATATGCGCGCCCATCGCCGCGAGCGGCTCGGTGACGCGACGCATCGGCCGCTTCGACAGGGACGCATCGCCGATCAGCACGCTATCGAAGGCCTGCCCCGCCAGCGCGCCCGCGAGCAGGCGCATGCCGGTGCCGGCGTTGCCACAATCCAGCGGTTCGACGATGCCGCGCAGGCCGTGCAGGCCGACACCGTGGACGATGCGTTCGCTCGCGCTCGGCGTTTCGATGCGCACGCCCAGGCGTTCGAACACGCGCGCGGTGGCGCGGGTGTCTTCGCCTTCGAGAAAGCCGGTGACGCGGGTGACGCCTTCGGCCAGCGCGCCGAGCATGACCGCGCGATGCGACACCGACTTGTCGCCGGGCACGCGCAGCGAGCCGCGCAGCGGCGTGCCGGTGCCGGCGTTCCAGGCCTGTTGCGCTTGCGCCTGGGTGTGCTGCGTATCCGCCGAACCGCTCATGCCAACACCTGATCCAATGCGCTCAACAGACGACGGCTCTCATCGGGCGAACCGACGCTGATGCGTAGGCAATCGGGCAAACCGTAGCCGCCCATCGGCCGCAGGATCACCCCGAGTTCGACCAGGGCCGCTTCGATCTGCGACGTACGCGCGCCGAATTCGACCAGCACGAAATTGGTCTGCGACGGAAACACCCGCAGCCCGCGCCGCGTCAGCGCATCGGCCAGGGCCGAACGCTGCTCGGCGTTGCGCGCGCAGGCCCAGTCCAGATGCGCGACGTCGCCGAGCGCGGCCTCGCACGCGGCCAAGGCCGGGCCGTTGACGTTGAAGCTTTCGCGCGCGCGATCCATCACCGCGATCAAACCCGGCTGCGCGATCAGATAACCGACCCGCAAGCCGGCCAGCCCGTAGGCCTTGCTGAAGGTGCGGGTGACGGCGAGATTGCGATAGCGATCAAGCAAGGACACCGCGCTGGCGTAATCGGGCGCATCGGCCATTTCCGCATAGGCTTCGTCCATCACCACGATCACTTGCGGCGGCACGCGCTCGAGAAACGCGATCATCGCCTCGCGGCCGAACCAGGTACCGGTGGGATTGTTCGGATTGGCCAGATACACCAAGCGCGTCTGCGGCCCGATCGCCGCGGCGATCGCATCGAGATCGTGACCGCAGGGCATCGCCGCATCGCGCGGCAGCGCCTCGACGATGCGCATGGTCGCGCCGGCGCATTGCGTCGCCAGGGCGAACACGGCGAAACCGTAACGCGAGAACACCACCTCGTCGCCGGGGCCGGCGAATACCTGCGCCAGTTGCATCAGCAGTTCGTGCGAACCGTTGCCGAGCTGCAGCTGCGCGACGTTCACGCCATGTCGCGCCGCCAGCGCGCGCTTGAGGTCGGCGCCGAGCGGATCGGGATAACGGTGCAGCGCGTGCAGCGATTCGAGGATCGCCTGACGCGCGGCCGGCGACGGGCCGTACGGGTTTTCGTTG
Source organism: Lysobacter capsici (assembly GCF_014779555.2). Taxonomy (NCBI): domain Bacteria; kingdom Pseudomonadati; phylum Pseudomonadota; class Gammaproteobacteria; order Lysobacterales; family Lysobacteraceae; genus Lysobacter; species Lysobacter capsici. Next base: position 2,417,626 of record NZ_CP094357.1, on the reverse strand, counting down.
GAGCCCAGTTCGGCGAGATTCGCCTCGCCGAAACGGCGCCGTAACGCGACCAGATCGTGACCCGGGTCGTAAGCCTTCAGGCGTTGCACGCCCGGCTGCGCGCGCGCGGCGAACCAGGCTTCGTCGAAGGCCGGGGTCGATGACGACGCCGGTTGCTGCGATTGCGCGGCCGCCTGACTCATGCGATCGCCACCGGGTAGGAGCCGAGCACCTTCACTTCATGCGCGAGGTCCTGCAGCTCGTCGAGCGCTTCGCGCATCGCCGGCTCCTGCACGTGGCCGCCGATATCGACGAAGAACGCGTACTGCCAGCGGCCGGTGTGGCCCGGACGCGATTCGATCCGGTTCATGCTCAGGCCGCGCTTGGCGAACGGCGACAGCACGTTGTACAGCGCGCCCGGCTCGTCCTTGATGAAGATCAGCAGCGAGGTGCGGTCGTTGCCCGAGGGCGTGAACAGTTCGCGGCCGATCACCAAGAATCGTGTCGTATTGTCGGGGCGATCCTCGATCGGCCCAGCGACCGTGCGCAGCCCGTAAACATTGCCCGCGCTGGCCCCGGCGATCGCCGCCGCGTCGTCGGCATTGCGCGCGCGGCGCGCCGCCTCGGCGTTGCTCGACACCGCGATCTTCTCGGCCTTCGGCAGGTATTCGCGCAGCCACGCCTTGCATTGGGCGAACGATTGCGGATGCGAATAGACCCGCTCGATGTCCTCGATCCGGCCGCTACGCGACAGCAGGTGCTGATGCACGCGCAGTTCGACTTCGCCGCTGATCTTGAGCTTGGAGGTCAGGAACATGTCGAGCGTGGACTGGATCGTGCCCTGGGTCGAATTCTCGACCGGCACCACGCCGAAATCGGCGTTGCCGGCTTCGACTTCCTGGAAGACTTCCTCGATGCTCGCCAGCGGCAGGCCGTGGATCGAATGGCCGAAGTGCTTGAACACGGCCTGCTGCGAATGCGTGCCTTCCGGGCCGAGGAAGCCGATCTTCAGCGGCTCCTGCTGGGCCAGGCAGGCCGACATGATTTCGCGGAACAGCCGCACCAGCACTTCGTCGTGCAGCGGGCCGTCGTTGCGGTCGACCACCCGGCGCAGCACCTGCGCTTCGCGTTCGGGACGGTAGTAATCCACCGCCGCGGCGAGCTTGCCCTTGGCCTTGCCGACCTGATTGGCGAACTGCGCGCGCTCGCCGATCAACTGCTGGATATGCAGGTCGATGCCGTCGATGCGTTCGCGCAAGGTGGCCAGGTCGGGACCGGCCGCGACGGGCGCGGCGTCCTCGGGCTTGGCGGCCTTGGATTTGCCGGCGGCCTTCTTGTCGCTCGCGCTCTTCGCAGCGGCGACGGATTTCTGCTTGCCGGGCTTGGCCGGCTTCTTCGTATCTTTGCTGGCCATCTCAACCGTGCCGTTGTTGGAAGTCTTGCATGAAGGACGCCAACGCCTGCACGCCGGCTTCCGGCATCGCGTTGTAGATCGAAGCGCGCATGCCGCCCAGCGCGCGATGGCCCTTGAGCGAGATCAGCCCGGCCGCTTCGGCTTCCTTGAGGAAGGGCTTGTCGAGCGCTTCGTCCTTGAGGAAGAACGGCACGTTCATGCGCGAACGCGCGCCCACCACGACTTCGTTGCGATAGAAGCCGCCGGAGTTGTCGATCACGCCGTACAGCAGCGCCGACTTGCGCGCGTTGCGCTTGGCGAATTCCTCGACGCCGCCTTCGGCCAGCATCCACTTGAACACCAGGCCGGCCAGATACCAGTTGTAGGTCGGCGGCGTATTGAGCATCGACTCGCCCTTGACGTGGGCGCGGTAGTCGAAGATTTCCGCGCGCGGCTGACCGGCGCGTTCGAGCAGTTCGCGCTTGACGATGACCACGCTGACGCCGACCGGGCCGAGGTTCTTCTGCGCGCCGGCATAGATCACGCCGAACTTGGACACGTCCAGCGGCTCGGACACGATCGAGGAACTGAAGTCGGCGACGAGCGGAACGTCGCCGGTGTCGGGAATGTCGCGGAACTCGACGCCGTGGATGGTCTCGTTGGCGGTGTAGTGGACATAGGCCGCGTCCTTGGACAGATTCCAGGTGTCGCGCGCGGGAATGTCGCGGAAGCCGCCCGGCTCGCCGTTGGCGGCCACGTTCGCGTTGACGTAAGGCTTGACCTGCTTCAATGCGGTCTTGCCCCAGTGGCCGCTGACCACGTAGTCGACGGTCTGGCCCGGGTCGGCGAAGTTCAGCGCGATCAGCGCCTGCTGCGCGGTCGCGCCGCCCTGCAGGAACAGCACCGCGTAATCGTCCGGGATCGACATCAGCGTGCGCAGGTTGCGCTCGGCCTCGGCGGCGACCTGGATGAACTCCGGGCCGCGGTGGCTGAGTTCGACGATCGAGGCCCCGGCATTGTTCCACTCCAACAGTTCCGACTGCGCCTGCAGCAAGACCGATTCGGGCAGGGTCGCGGGACCGGCACTAAAGTTGAAGGCGCGGGACATCGGGAGGCTCCGGGGTGTGGGGTGGACCCCAAGTATGCCGCAGTGCAACACCGTGTGTACCTGTCGTTACTCGCGCAACTTTTACCCCGGCAGCTGCCTCTATGTGGGTATGCGGTCTCGTATCACTCAAGCCGCGTCCCGTTCTCGAAGTCCGTCCGCAGATCCCGCTCGTCCCCCGCCCCGGAGCCGTCCCATGTCGTTGCGCCAAGTGCTGAATATCCCCGCTTCCGAAATCACCGACGAGGCGGTCTACCGCGACCGGCGCCGCCTGCTGACCGCGCTGGCCCTGGCCCCGGCGCTGGGCCTGTCCGGCTGCGCCGAGGCCGAGGCCCCGCCGCCGCCGGCCGCCAAGCCGGTCAGCCCCGAGCAGGCCAAGGCCGGATTCCGCACCGACGAAGTGCTCACGCGCTTCGAGGACATCACCAGCTACAACAACTTCTACGAGTTCGGCACCGACAAGGGCGACCCCTCGGCCGCGGCCAAGACCCTGCGCACCAGCCCGTGGACGGTCGCGGTCGGCGGCGCTTGCGCCAAGCCGGGCAAACTGTCGCTGGAGGATCTGATCAAGGGCCTGACCCCGCAGGAGCGCATCTACCGGCTGCGCTGCGTGGAGGGCTGGTCGATGGTGATCCCGTGGCTGGGCGTGCCGCTGGCCGACGTGCTCAAGCGCTTCGAGCCCACGTCCAAGGCCAAGTACGTCGCCTTCACCACCCTGGCCGACCGCAAGCAGATGCCCGGCATCGCCTACGACTCGATCGACTGGCCCTACCGCGAGGGCCTGCGCATCGACGAGGCCATGCACCCGCTGACCCTGCTCGCCACCGGCCTGTACGGCAAATCGCTGCCGCAGCAGAACGGCGCGCCATTGCGGCTGGTGGTGCCGTGGAAATACGGCTTCAAGAGCATCAAGTCGATCATCGCGATCACCTTCGTGGAAAAAATGCCGGTGACCAGTTGGAACCAGCTGCAGCCCAGCGAATATGGCTTCTTCTCCAACGTGAACCCCAACGTCGACCACCCGCGCTGGAGCCAGAAGACCGAGCGCCGCATCGCCGGCACCGGCAGCAAGCTGTTCGCCGACCGCATCGCGACCCGGCTGTACAACGGCTACGCCGATCAGGTCGCCGGGCTGTACACCGGCATGAACCTCAAGACCTGGTTCTGAGATGAGCGATTCGACCCGCACTCCCGGCGGCGACGCCACCACGGCCGCCGCGCGCGCGGCGCGGCCAGTGCCCAAGCGCAAGACGCCCAAGGGCGTGATCGCCGCCAAGGTCGCGGTGCACGCGCTGGCGCTGACGCCCGCGGCGATCCTGGCCTGGCAGATCCGCGAGGAGTTCCTCACCGGCAGCGGCGGCCTGGGCGCCGATCCGATCGCCGAGATCGAGCATCGCCTGGGGCTGTGGGCGCTGCGCCTGCTGCTGATCACCCTGGCGATCACCCCGCTGCGCCAGCTGAGCGGCCAGGCCGTGCTGCTGCGGTTCCGGCGCATGCTGGGGCTGTATGCGTTCTTCTATGCCAGCGCGCATCTGGCCGCGTACCTGCTGCTCGACCTCAAGGGTTATTGGACCCAGATCTTCGAAGAGATCGCCAAGCGGCCGTACATCACCGTGGGTTTCCTGGCGTGGCTGCTGCTGATCCCGCTGGCGCTGACCTCGACCCAGGGCATGATGCGTCGGCTCGGCCGGCTCTGGGGCAAGCTGCATCGGCTGATCTATGCGATCGCGGTGCTGGCGGTGCTGCACTTCTGGTGGCTGGTGAAATCGGACATCCGCGAGCCGCTGCTGTATGCGGCGATTCTGGCGGCGTTGTTGGCCTGGCGGCTGTACAAGCGAGTGGCCGACACACGAAACCGCGCCCATCCAGCCGCCGCGCGCTCGCCGAAGCCCCTGTAGGAGCGGCGCAAGCCGCGACAGCGACATCGCGGTTACGACGCAGGCACAAGGGCGCGGCCGTAACGCCGGCTAGATACGGCAGATACGACGAAGGCGCGGTATCGCGGTCGCGGCTCGCGCCGCTCCTACAGGGAGCGATTGCGACGGCGTTGCGGGTCTGGCGGCTTTACGAGGAGTGGCCGATACACGAAGCCGTGCCCACCCAGCCGCGGCGCGCTCGCCGAAGCCCCTGTAGGAGCGGCGTGAGCCGCGACCACCCGAAGAGGCCGAATACCACTCAACCCGCCGAAGCGAAAACTTCTGACGGCCATTCGTGTTTGGCGATGAGAGTTGCCGGGCGTCGGCTGGGACGCTTGCGTACGTCGCTTCGGTTGGTCGCGGCTCACGCCGCTCCTACAGGGAGCTAACCCAATCCCGTGCGCTCAACGCACGCCGTACAACAGCAACAACCCGAGCAACCCCGCCATCACCACCGCCGCAAGCAGCAACCATGGCATGCGCCGCACCGACGCCGGCAGGGCCGACGGCGGCGGCGGACGGTCTTCGTTCGCGGCCGCTTCCTGGGCCAGTTGCGCCTGCAAGGCCTCGGCCGCGCTGAACTGGCGGGTCGGCGCTTCGATCACGAACCGGTGCTGGCCGTCGAGCAGCAACTGATCGCCCGGCTTGAGCAAGGCATGCCGCACCGGCTGGCCGTTGACCACGCTGCCGTCGACCGAGCCCACGTCGCGCAGCACCACGCCGTCGGCATGCGCCTCCAGGCGGGCGTGGCGGTCGGCGAAGGCCGGCTCGTTGATGCGGATATCGCAGTCGCCGGCGCGGCCGATCACCCGCGGCTGCTCCAGGGTGTAGCAGCGGCCATGGTGGATGCCGCCGACGCCGCGCACGACCATGCGCGAATCGGCCGGAATCTCGACCCCGAACGGCGGCGCCGCTTCGGGCTTGTCCGAGACCAGCAGCAGCTCGACCCCGTCGAGAAAGATCGCATCGCCCGGCCGCAGCATCGCCATGCGCTTCACCGGCCGGCCGTTGACGTGCAGCCCGCGCAGGCCTTCGCGCACCTGCAGCCACACGCCGCGCCGGTCGACGCTGAACTGTGCGATCGCCGCGCCGGCGTCCTCGACCAGGACGGTGCGGCCGGCGGGATCGCGGCCGATCGCATGCACGCCGGGTTTCAGCGGCAGGTCGGCATGTTCGCGGTTGGGATATCGAAGTTTGAGTGCGCTCACCCGGCAGGAATCTAGCAGGTTGTGGGGATAGGCACATCCGGGGTGCGGCGGGGTTACATGAACGATGGTGGGGAGCGGGAACGAGTGCTCAGGAGTAAAGAGTGAATCGGAGCCCCTGCCTTACTCATTCCTCACTCCTGTGCACTCGTTTCTCCCCCGGCGCTCCCCCCGCCCCGCGGACTTGGATGCGCCGCCGCCTGCCCGCACAATACCCGGTTCCAGGGAAACCCAGACTTCGACGAGCCCGACCATGTCCAGTATCGATATCCAACACCCGCACTCGCTGGCTCCGGCCAAGGCCCGCAAGGCCGTCGAAGAAGTCGCCAAGAAGCTCGCCGAACGTTTCGACGTCGAATACGGCTGGGTCGGCGACACCCTCAATTTCAGCCGCAGCGGCGTCGACGGCAAGATCGCGCTGCAGCCCAATCAACTGCATGTGTCGGCCCAGTTGGGCTTTTTGCTCGGCGCTCTGAAGGGGCCGATCGAGTCGGAGATCCGGCGGGTGCTGGAGGAGCGGTTCAAGTAAGGCTGGGAATCGGGAATCGGGAATCGGGAATCGAAGCCTAAGCTCTTGAAGACCCGACGCTCTCTCCAGCACGACCTCTCCAGCACGACGTCTTCTTCAGAACGTCATTCCCGCGAACGCGGGAATCCAGTGCCTTTCGTGCGAGAACGTTTGAAGTCACTGGATTCCCGCGTTCGCGGGAATGACGGTCTGGAGGAATGGCGCTAAAGCCTCAGGATATTCGGCGGCACCGAAGTAAAGCGCAGCCCGCCTTCGCGGGAATGACGTTCTGGAAGAACGCGAACAGGCTCAGCGCTGAGCCCGGCGGCAAGGAGAAGCACAAGCGCCCGACGCGTTCCCGCAACGGACCCGCCGCCCTCGCATCACCCCTCCCCCGCATCACTCCAAATGCGGAAACGGATCGCCATCCTCCTCGAACAAGCGCCGCGCCACCTCGCGCTCGTCTTCTTCGATCTCGGCGATGAACTCGCGCACGTCGCCCAGTTGCGAGAACGCGGCGAAGCCGCGCTCCAGGAACCCCTGCAGTTCCGACAGGCCCGCGGCCTTGGCCGGGCCGCGCGAGAGTTTGAGCAAGGTCATGATGCCCGGCATCCGCAGCGCCTTGCCCAGGCCCAGGCCGACCCGGGCGATCAGGTCGATCTGATGGTCGCGCAGCCGCGGCAGGCCGCAGGCGCGATAGGCCTGCGCGTACAGGCGGCCGTCGAGCTTGCGCCGGCGCGGCGCGATCTCGTGCAGGCACTGGCTGATGCGCAGGTCGAAGGCGTGGGTCAGCAGGCCCAGCTCGATCGCGTCGGCGACGGTGTTCAGCAGCGCGCCCGGCAACAGCCGCTGCATCATCGGCAGGACCTTGGCGATGTCGGCGTCGCGACGGCTGAAGTCGCGGTCGTTATAGACGTCGCTGAGGAAGAACTGCGCCGCCGGGCGTCGGCGCGGGTCGCGCAGGAAGCGGTCGAAGCTGGCCTCCAGCCGCCGCGCCTGCCAACTGCGCAGCTCCGGCAGCCAGCGCAACTGGTTGCGCGGCTCGCGGCGCGGGTCGTGCAGGGCCTGATGGCGGGCCAGCAGGCAGCCCAGTCGTTGGCTGAGGTCGGTCGTTCTGGACATCGTCGGGGATGATCGCCACGTCCGCGCCGTACCGCAAGCGCCGCCCTCCCGGCGACCGACAGCTGAGCCGACAGGCGCATCGAAGGTGCCCGATCGCACCGTATCCAATCCCCTGCTCCGCCCTGCGACCTTGGTCCTAGCCCGCTGGACGCGTGTCCCAGCTGGGCTACACTCGGCCGATTCCGCCCAGGACGTGCCGCCGATCACATGCTGTCACTTCATGCCGCCCAGCATCGGGCGAACCGCAAACGCACGGCCAACGGCTCCTCCCACCCGACAGCGTCCGAAACCGGCAAATACAAGGCCGGCGCGAGCAAAACCGGCACCTCCAAGGCGAGCGCCGCCAAGGTCGCGGCGCCCAGCGCCAAGCCGCGGATCGGCCTGGCCATCGCCGGCGGCGGCCCGATCGGCGGCATGTACGAACTTGGCGCCCTGCGCGCGCTAGACGAAGCCATCGAAGGCCTGGACCTGACCCGGCTGGATTGCTACGTCGGCGTCAGCAGCGGCGCGTTTCTCGCCGCCGGCCTGGCCAATCGCATGGACACCGCCGAGATGTGCCGGATCTTCGTCACCGGCGACAGCGCCGATGTCGAGTTCCGTCCCGAAACCTTCATGCGTCCGGCCTTCCTCGAATACATCAAGCGCGCGGCGAGCTTTCCACGCCTGGCCACCGAATGGTGGCGCGAGCTGCTGTTCTCGCCGCTGGAAGCGCGCTGGTCGGACCTGATCACCCGCTTCGGCGGGCTGATCCCCAACGGCCTGTTCGACAACGCCCAGGTCGAGCTGTTCCTGCGCGAAGTGTTCACCCGCCGCGGCCGCAGCAACGATTTCCGCGAACTCGACGCCGACCTGTACGTGGTCGCGGTCGACATCGACAGCGGCGACGCGGTGCGCTTCGGCGGCGACAACTGGAACGACGTGCCGATCTCGCAGGCGGTCCAGGCCAGCGCCGCGCTGCCCGGGCTGTACCCGCCGGTGCAGATCCGCGGCCGCCACTTCGTCGACGGCGCGCTGCGCCGGACCATGCACGCCTCGGTGGTGCTCGAACGCGGCATCGACCTGCTGATCGGGATCAATCCGCTGGTGCCGTTCAATCACGCCCAGGGCGTGCCGGTGGCCGAGGACAACAGCCTCGCCGCGGGCGGCCTGCCGGCGGTGCTGTCGCAGACCTTCCGCACCCTGCTGCAATCGCGCATGCAGGTCGGGCTGGCGCGTTACGCCCAGCAATACCCGGACGTCGACCAGTTGGTGTTCGAACCCAACGCCGAAGACCGCGAGCTGTTCTTCACCAACGCCTTCAGTTTCTCGGCGCGCAAGCGCATCTGCGAGATCGCCTACCGCAACACCCTGGCCGACCTGCGCCTGCGCGCGGACACGCTGGGGCCGATGCTGGCCGCGCACGGCCTGCGCCTGCGCGAGGACGTGCTGGCCGATACCGAGCGCTCGATCCTCGACGGGATCGAGCCGCCGCAGCGCGATACCGAGACCACGGCGCGGCTGCGGCGGGCGCTGGACGATGTGGATCTGCTGGTGGCCGGCAATGCCGGCGCCGCGCGCAAGGCGCGTCGGGCTTAGAGCAGGAATGAGTTCACAGGAGTGAGAAACGAGTCGATACGACCGCTTTACTCGCTTCTCACTCCTGCGAACTCGTTCCTCGCCCTGTGGTGTGAATACTCTAGACAGCACCGCCATGGTGGGGGCACAGCACTAACCCCAACTACAGGATGTCCATGGCCGCCAAGTTCAAGAAGACCGCGAAGAAGACTTCCGGCAAGACCAGCAACACCGCCGGCAAGGGCAGCGCGCAGGAACAGGCCGAGCGCCTGTCCAAGACGCTGAGCGAGTCCGCGCAGCAGATCTGGCTGGCCGGCGTCGGCGCGTTCGGTCGCGCCCAGGCCGAGGGCACCAAGCTGTTCGAAGGCCTGGTCAAGGAAGGTCTCAACCTCGAGCAGACCGCGCGCAAGTTCACCGGCGGCCAGGCCAGCGTGTTGCGCGATGCGGTCGAGTCCAAGGTCGGCCAGGCGCGCGAACGCGCCACCGACACCTGGGACCGTCTGGAAAAGGTGTTCGAAGAACGCGTCCAGCGCGCGCTGGTCAAGCTCGGCGTGCCGGGCCGCGACGATCTGGCCGGCCTGAGCGATCGCGTCGATGCGCTGACCGCCGAGCTGCGTCGCCAGGGCGGCGCCCCGGCCGCGCGCAAGGCCGCCAAGGCACCGGCAGCGAAGGCACCGGCCAAGAAGGCCGCCGCGCCGCGCAAGGCCGCGGCCAAGTCGGCCGCCAAGCCGGCCAAGGCCGCGCGCAAGTCGATCGCGCGTCCCAAGCCGCCGGTCGCACCGTAAGCGATTCACAACGGGTATTGGTACATGCTCAGCAGTAGCAAGTCTTAGCAGTAACGACGCTCAACCGTTGCAGCAACCCGGCAGTTCGCAATACCGCCCGATCGCAGTTCCTCGCAGCCCTGCATCGGCTGCGAACCGGTTTCACCGCGTCGCCGCGCATCGGCGACGCGACGTTTAAGCCCGCCAGTCCGCGCTTCCGTATGCTCCCCTCCCCTTACGGTTTCGGACTGGCGGGCTTTCTTATTGCCGCCGCCGCGCGCGGACACGCGACGGCCTCGCAAAGACACTGCACGCCGACTTTCCGTGCCCTGGCCGTGACTTCCCGGCAGTCGCAAACGTCGCTTCACAGACCCGCATCTGGGACGTTGAATCAATAACGGCTGATGACGGACACATCGAATTCGCGAAACACGTCTCAATTTTCGTGAATTTCATGTGTATGAAGCCGTATATCCTCAGCGTCTTTTATGGGCTTCGTGCTGCATGTCGAGTTTCTCCCTGTGGTCCGCCGCCGCCGTCGCACTGACGATCGGCCTGGCGTCCACCGCCTACCTTTGGTCGTATCGCCGCCATCGCACTGAGGTCAGCACCGGCATCGCCGGTCTGTCCAAGATGCGCTGGCGCGAATTCGCGCGCCTGATCGTCGAGGCCTTGCGCGAACGCGGTTTCGAGGCCGAATCGGTGGAGGAATCGCTGGCCCGCGGCACCCAGGCCGAGCTGCGCCTGCTACGCGCCGGCAAGCCCTGGCTGCTGGCCTGCAAGCTCGGCGACGCGGATTACAAAGTCTCCGCCGCGACCGTGGCCGAACTGGCCGACGCGGTGCGCTTCAACGGCGCCGCCGGCGGCCTGCTGGTCACCACCGGCCGGTTCGACAGCCACTCCGAACGCGTCGCCGACGGCCTGGACCTGTACAGCGGCGAGACGCTGTGGGAACTGGTCGAACCGCAGTTGCCGGCCTCGACCCGGCACGAAGTCATCGCCGCCGCGCAGAAGCGCAGCATCCAGACCATCGTCGCGGCATGGGCCGGGGCGATCGCGCTGGCCCTGATCGTGGGCTTCGTGGTGCCGCTGCTGAGCTCACGCGCTCCGGCCGAACCAGTACCGGCCGCGACTCACACGGCTCCGGCCACGCCCAACGACACCGCGCCGACTCGCGCACCGGTGAATCCGACAGCTGCGGCGCCGGCGCCGGCGCCCGCGCCTGCACCCACTGCGCCCCCCGCCGTCGAACCCGCCGCGCCCGCGGCCAATACCGGCGAGACCGTTCCAGCCGCGACTCCGGCGCCCACCACAGCGACGCCGGCAAACGCCGCATCGGGCAATCCTTCCGCCGATCGCGCTCATGTCATCCGCGCCATCGCGACCCTGGACGGGGTCGAACGCGCGCTGTGGTCGACGCCGTCGAATCTGCTGATCTATCGCTTGACCGAGGCCAGCAAACAGGACGTCGACCGTATCTGCCAGGTGCTCGACGGCTATCCGGAATTACGCTCCTCGCGCGTGCAGCTGCAGCCGCCGCCGGGCAGCACGACGCGGGTGCGGTTCTTCCAGTGTCGGGCGTACTAAATCGCGCGTATCGAGTTCGACCGGTTTGCTGGGTTCGGCCAATTCCGTGCATTGACGCCGCATTCGTCTGGCAATCAGAAATCGCTTCGACAGCCTGCTGCGTCATCCCTCCGACGCCCGAACGCTCAATGTAGGAGCGGCGCAAGCCGCGACCGCGAAACCCGCTTGCGACGCAAGCCTTGGATGAGATACGCGGCTTAGGCCGCAGCGATCGCGCGCGCGCTCACGGCACGCATGCGCCCTGCCCGGCGCCACAAGCACGATTGCGCGCCGGCAAAACGAGCCACTACGCAACCTCGAAGTCTCCCCCCTTTGAAAAAGCGGGGCCGGAGGGATTTGCTCTTAGCTGGAATCGCGCGAAGGCAAAAGCAAAAGCAAATCCCCCCGGCCCCCTTTTTCAAAGGGGGGGGAACATCTCGAAGGATCGCAGGGTCGAGCCGCTGCGCGGCTTCGGCCGAATGGGAAAGTCGCGCGACCGCAAAAGGCCGCGCGATCGAAATCCGCGGGGCATCCACCGTCCGGCTTCCACCAAGGAAGCCGAACGCATGCCCTTACCGCAGCGGACTCAAGCGGACATCCGCCGCGAACTCACCAATGCACGCCACGCATCAACGCCGCGAACGCGATCTGCTCGTTGCTCGCGTGTTCGTCCTTGAGCCCCTTGCGATCGCCCTTGGCGGCGGCCGAATCGGGGAACAGTTCGAACGCGGTGCTCATCACCACCTCGTAGGCCTTGGGCGCCAGCGCGTTGACCACCGAGGCGAAGATGCCCAGGCGGGTGGCGATGCGGCTGGGCTTTTCGATGATGCCCTTGACCACCAGATCGGCGGCCTCGTCCGGGCTCAGGGTCGGGATGCTGTCGTACATCTTGGTCGGCGCGATCATCGGGGTCTTCACCAACGGCATATTGATCGTGGTGAAGCTGATGCCCTTGCCCGACAGTTCGCCCTGGGCGCAGCGGCTGAACGCGTCCAGCGCCGCTTTCGACGCCACGTACGCCGAGAACCGCGGCGAATTGGCCAGCACGCCGATCGAGCTGATGTTGATGATGTGGCCCTTGCGGCGCTCGGTCATCTTCGGCATGAAGCCCATGATCAGACGCAGGCTGCCGAAATAATTCAGCTGCATGGTGCGTTCGAAATCGTGGAAGCGGTCGTAGCTCAGTTCGATCGAACGGCGGATCGAGCGGCCGGCGTTGTTGACCAGGATGTCGACGTGGCCGTGCTCGGTCAGGATCTGCTTGACCAGGCGGTCGCAGTCGGCCATGTCGGCCAGATCGGCGGTGTAGGCGAAAACCTTGCCGCCCTGCGCCTTCATCGCGTCGCGCGCCTTGAACAACTCGTCCTCGCCGCGCGCGACGATGACCGTGACCGCGCCGGCCGCGGCGACCTTCTCCGCGGTCGCAAGGCCAATGCCCGAGGAACCGCCGGTGATCACCACGACCTTGTTGCGGACCTTGCCCTTGAGGGTGCGGTCGATGAACAGGTCCGGGTCCAGATGGCGTTCCCAGTAGTCCCACAGCCGCCAGGCGTAGCTGTCCAGGTTCGGCACCTTGATCCCGCTGCCGCGCAGCGCGCGTTCGGTTTCGCGGTTGTCGAAACGGGTCGGATAGGTGATGAACTTCATGACCTCCTTGGGGATCTTGAAGTCGCGCAGCAACATGCCGATGAAGCGCTTGACCGGCGGCAGGTTGGTCACCGCGCCGCGGATGCCGGCCGGGACGAAGGCGAACATGCGCGCATCGATGCGCATGGTCATCTCCGGCGTGTGGCCGGCGCGGGCGAAGGTGTTGAGCACCTCGCCGACGCGCTGCGGCTCCGGATCGGTCAGATGGAAACAGTGGCCGTCGAGCTTGGGCTTGTGCGCGATGTGGTCCATCGCGTCGACCACGTAGTCGACCGGGATGATGTTGATGCGGCCGCCTTCCAGGCCGAGCATCGGCATCCACGGCGGCAGCATTTCGCGCAGCTTCTTGAGGAAGGTGAAGAAGTAGTACGGGCCGTCGATCTTGTCCATCTCGCCGGTCTGCGAGTGGCCGACCACCATGCCCGGGCGGTAGATCCGCCACTTGATCCGCTTCTCGTTGCGGACCAGGCCCTCGGAATCGTGCTTGGTGCGCAGGTAGGGATCGTCCAGGCCCTCGGCCTCGTCGAACATGTCCTCGCGGAAAACGCCCGAGTACAGGCCGGCGGCGGCGATCGAGCTGGTGTGGTGGAAGCAGCCGGCGTTGAGCGCGGCGGCCAGGTCCAGCGCGTGCTGGGTGCCGTCGATGTTGGCCTCGCGCTGCGCGGCGGCGCTGGCGGTGAGGTCGTAGATCGCGGCGAGATGGAAGAAATGCTTGATTTTTCCGCTCAACGCGCGGATCTGCGCGGCGGTCAGGCCGCACTTGGCCTGGGTCATGTCGCCCGCGACCGGAATCACGCGCTTGAGATCCCAGCCCATCTTCTTGGCTGTGGCGTCGAACTTCTTTTGCGAATCCTTGCGCACCAGCACGTGGATCGTGCCCTTGCGTTTCAGGAGATTACTGACAAGGAAGCGACCGATGAAACCTGTCGCGCCGGTGACGAAATAGCTCATACCCCTCTCCTGGATGGCCGATCGGCCGCCACGTGCGGCGGCGAGCCTCTACGGTGCCAGAGCCCACGCCGAGTAACAATTCCTTTCCGTATTGACCGGTCCTGAGGGCGCATGCTGTGATGCCGCCTCAGCCCGGCGCCAGGAGAAGCCCGTGTCCGATATTCAATCCGCATTCGAACAAGCCGCAAAAGACGTCCAGGCCCTGCCCGAGCGCCCGGACAACGACACCCTGCTGCGCCTGTACGCGCTGTACAAGCAGGGCGCCGACGGCGACGTCAGCGGCCCCAAGCCGGGGTTCTTCGATTTCGTCGGCACGGCCAAGTACGAGGCCTGGGAAAAGCTCAAGGGCACCAGCCAGGACGAGGCGAAGAAGAAATACGTCGACATGGTCAAGAAGCTGCGCGGCTAAGCCGCGCCGCCTCCGGACCCGGCCCGCTCAATGGCGAAACAGACCCGCCAGCGCATCCTCGATGCCGCGTTGACCATGTTCAACGCGCAAGGCGAGCCCAATGTAACCACCAACCATATCGCCGACGAGCTGGAGATCAGCCCGGGCAATCTGTACTACCACTTCCGCAACAAGGACGACATCATCGAGCAGCTGTTCGCGCGCTACGAAGAGCGCATGGACATCGCGCTCGCCGCGCCGCAGGGCCGCCTGCCGGGGCTCGAGGACATCTGGCTGCAGCTGCACCTGGTGTTCGAGTGCATCTGGGACTACCGCTTCCTGTACCGCGATCTGGTCGAGATCCTCAGCCGCAACCGCCGCCTGCGCCTGCGCTTCGCGCGCATCCTCAAGCGCGCCGATGAACAGGCGCACATGGTCATGCGCGGGCTGTCGCAGGCCGGGGTCATGCGCGCGTCCGGGGACGAACTGGCCGCGACCGCGACCAACGTGCTGGTGATCGCGACCTTCTGGCTCAACTACGCCGCCGCGCGCGGCGACAAGGACGAGCACGCCGCGATCCGCGACGGCATCGTCCAGGTGATGATGCTGCTGGCGCCGTTCCTGCGCGACGCCGAGCGGATGCATCTCAATACGCTGATCCGGGCTTACCTGGACTGATCGTATCGGCGCGCATGCGCAACGCTCTGCTTCGGCGCATCAAAAATCCCGGCGGCACGCCGTCCTGGCGGCGCGGTTGCGCGATAGCGATCACGGTTGGCGCGCCTGCGCCGCCGATCCAGCAACGCTGACAGCCACTCGCGCTAGCCTGGGCACGCCCACCGCGCCGCGGCGGGCTGCCAACCACACAAGGAAGCGACCTATGCGCGCCATCGCCGACAAACTGCCGTTGTTCGCCGTGCTTGCCGTCTGCCTGTCCTACGCCTCGATCGCCGACGCGGCCGGCTGCGACGTCAATCAATGCCAGCGGGTCTACAACTACTGCATCAGCACCCTGGGCGACGTGCCGGTCTGCGAGGTACGCCGGCAGCGTTGCGAGGAACTGTGCGGTTTCAACAAGTAATCCCGGGCAATCCGCGGTTCGCGGCGACGCGCGGCACGACGATCGCCGCGATCGCAGCGGGTGAACCGTCGTGGCCGGCCGCAACCTGCGCAGGCCGGTCCACCCGGCGCGCATGACGGCCAATCGACGGCGCGCGCCGGGCACGGCCTTGGGCCACACGCCCCGCCGCTCACGCCCCACCGACATCCAACGAAAAGGAGTTCCGCATGAACATCGCCCGTACCCGCACCGCCCTGCTCGCCGCGCTCGCCCTGCTGGCCTGTTCCAGCGTTGTCTACGCGCAGTGCCGGCCGAACGATTGCATCAACGCGCGCGACGAGTGCCGCGCCAGCGGCGGCAGCCATTGCGAGCTCGCGTACTACGACTGCCTGTACGCCAACGGCTGCGATATCCCGTAACGGGTCGAGGACACCGTCGGCGCGGAGGGCCGGCGACGATCCTCATCGCCCAGGGCGGGAAACGACAAGGGGCGCCATCGGCGCCCCTTGTTTCGATCTGCCGCCGCGGTCGCGAGGACCGGGCCGCTCAGGCCTTGCGCGCGCGGCGCGCGGCCGGCTTGCGCACGACGCGGCGCGACTGCGGCTTGGCCTTCGCCGCCGGCTTGCGCGACTTGCGCTGGCCGCGGCCCTTGCCGTCCTTCTTCAGGCCCAGCTTGTCGAGCACCGGGGCCAGACGCGCCTCGACGTCGGCGCTGAACTTCACCACCTTGGGCTCGACCTGATCGCGCACGGTCTCGATGCCGCCGCGCACATTGCTGCGCGCATCCACGGCCAGATCGCGTACCCGCTGCTGCAGCGACTGCACGCTGCCGGCGGCGCGGCCGGCCGAGGCGATCGCCTCGCGGCGCGCGATCACGGCCAGGCCCAGACCGGCCAGCCAAAAATGACGCAGCGTGGTTTCGCTCGCCGCCGCCTGCTTCTTGCGTTTCACAGCTGCCATCGTTTGCTCCGCTGACCGCCCGGGACTGGGCGGTTTCACCAGGCCACTGTGGCCGCGCCCCATCGAGCAATCACACTAAGCGCTTCAGCCGGGCAACAGCTTCGCGCTGCCCCTTGCCATCGCGCGGCCGCGGCGGGATGCTGCCTTCCCGACCTGTCGACAAGGACCGCAGATGGCCGCCAAAACCGCTTGGGCCGCCTTTCCCCACGATGCCAAGGGCTACGCCTACGCCGGCGACGCCCTCAAGAAAGCCTGGCCCAAGCTGCACGCGGGCGATGCCGAGCCCTACCCCGACGCCAAGCGCGCCGCCGCGCTGATCAAGGCCGCCGGCAAGGCCGCGCCCAAGGGCCTGGACGCCGACGCGCTCGCCACCGCGCTGCAGGACGCCTGGCGCGCGTTCCATCGCGGCGATTTCAAGGCCGCGTTCGATGCCGGTCAGGCGCTCGGTCCGGCCGGCGCCTCGGTCGCGGTCAAGGCCCTGGGCATCCACGCGACCTACCTGGTCGACGACGAAGCCGAACAGCTCAAGCGCTACGAACAAGCCGCCAAGCTGGCTGAAGCCGCGGTCGCGGCGCTGCCCGACGAAGCCAACAGCCACTATCGCCACGCCTTCGCGCTGGGCCGCTACAGCCAGGGCATCAGCATCGCCAAGGCGCTCAAGGCCGGCATCGCCGGCAAGGTACGCAGCGCGCTCGACACCACCCTGGAACTCGAACCCAAGCATGCCGAAGCGCATACCGCGATGGCGCTGTATCACGCCGAGATCATCAACAAGATCGGCGGCATGATCGGCGGGCTGACTTACGGCGCCAAGGCCGCCGAAGCGGAAAAGCACATCAAGAACGCGGTCAAGCTGACCCCCGATTCGCCGATCGCCCACATCGAACACGGCAACGTGCTGATGCTGTTGCACGGCGACAAGCAGGAAGCGGCGGCGGCCGCGGCGTACGAAAAAGCCGCCAAGCTCAAGCCGCTCGATGCGATGGAAGCGCTCGATGCGGCGTACGCGAAGGAACAGCTGGAATGATCGCGGCGCGGTAAACGCAAACGCGCGCACGCGAGACGCTCGCGTTCGCACAAGCTGCGCGTGCTGACAACCGGCGGGCCGCGATCGACGCGGCCTGCCGCCGCATTGCGCCAAAGCCGCCCGAATCGGGGCGCGTCCCTCGCCCGGCCCGTACGCCCGACCTCTCGCGGGCATCGTCGTTGCACCAACCGCGCCCATCACGCCTCGCTGCACGACCACGCCTGGGGCGGACGGCAGACATCGGGCGACCGCGCATCTTCGATGTCCACCACGAAGCGTTCGCCGACTTCCGCGAGGAATGGGGAAGGGCCGAGGCATCGACAGCTACGCCTCGTTCCTCGGCAAGGGCAAGCGCGCAGCCGCCTTCAAGCGCGAACGGATCAGATGGACGAGGTCAAAGCCATCAGAGGCACACCCCACCCATTTCGCCTGTCACGACGACTGAGCGCTGGATCCGCAGGCGACGCCCAGACCCAATCCCCAATCCCCAATCCCGCCCGATTCCCGATTCCCGATTCCCGATTCCCAAATCCCAAATCCCGAATCCCGAATCCCGAACAAGGCTTGCCTGTTCCCCGCAGGCCCATTAGAATCTGCGGCCCGATTCAACATCGGGCGGTTAGCTCAGCGGTAGAGCATCGCCTTCACACGGCGAGGGTCGCAGGTTCGAACCCTGCACCGCCCACCAGTTTCACGGAAAGGCCGGCGAAAGCCGGCTTTTTTCGTTTCGGGCGGTGCCGTTCGAGACGGCTGGGCGACTGTCGACACGCACGCCGCGAACGGATTGCCGGCGCCGCGCCGTCTGGACGGGATCACCGCAAGCCCGGGCCCGACCGAATACGCCAGCCCGCGGCCCCCGACGGCACCCGCGCCGCGAACACCTCATCGGCCGTCCCCGCACCGCCGAAACCGCACAGGAGATCGCTGGATGACCGACGCCCATCTCGCCCCGACCCGGCTGTACCACAACCCGCGCTGCTCCAAATCGCGCGGCGCGCTGGAACTGCTGCACGCACGCGGCCTGCAGCCGGCGATCGTCGCCTACCTGGACTCCCCGCCCGACGCGGCGCAATTGCGCGACCTGCTCGCGCTGCTGGGTTTGCCCGCGCGCGAGCTGCTGCGCACTGGCGAGGACGAGTACCGTCAGCTGGGCCTGGACGACACTAGCCTCGATGACGAGGCGCTGATCGCCGCGATGGCCGAGCATCCGCGCCTGATCGAACGGCCGATCTTCGTGCACGGCGGCCGCGCGGTGATCGGGCGGCCGCCGGAACGGGTGCTCGAACTGCTCTGAAGCCGGCGAACGACGCCAGTTCGCGTCAGCGGCACCCGCCGCCGCGTATCGCGATCCAGCCCGAAAGGCTCCGGAAGATTCCCGTCTTATCCCAGGCCGCAACCGCGATCAGAACGACTTGCTCGCCCGCATCGCCAGCAAGCGCTCCGGCGCGGCGAACGAATCGCTGCGCGCGTTCGCCCAGAACGACTTGAACACCGCGTGGTCGGGCACCTTGCCGAGCAGGTCGCCGGGCGCGAGGAAGTTGTACAGCGCGCCCAGCGAGCGCACTTCGGTCGGCGACACCCGGCGCAGGATGTGCTCGGGGCCGATTTCGCCGGGATGGCTCAGGCCGGCGGCGCACAGCAGATCGCGCAGGGCCTTGAGCGTGTTGTCGTGGAAATGGAACACGCGGGTCGACTTGTCCGGCACGTCGAGCTTGCGCCAGCGGCTCGGGTCCTGGGTGGCGATGCCGGTCGGGCAACGGTCGGTGTGGCAGCTCTGCGCCTGGATGCAGCCCAGCGCGAACATGTAGCCGCGCCCCGCGTTGCACCAGTCCGCGCCCATCGCCAGGGTGCGGGCGATATCGAACGCGCTGGTCACCCGCCCGGCCGCGCCGATGCGGATCTTGTCGCGCAGTTCCAACCCGACCAGGGTGTTGTGGACCAGCATCAGCGCCTCGTGCATCGGCACGCCGACGTGGTCGATGAACTCCGCCGGCGCCGCGCCGGTGCCGCCTTCGGCGCCGTCGACGACGATGAAATCCGGCAGCACCCCGGTTTCCTGCATCGCCTTGGCGATGCCGAACCATTCCCAGGGATGGCCGATGGCGAGCTTGAAACCGGTCGGCTTGCCGCCGGACAACTCGCGCAACCTGGCGACGAACTGCAGCAGCCCCTGCGGCGAATTGAACGCGGTGTGCGCGGCCGGCGATACGCAGTCCTGGCCCATCGGCACGCCGCGGGTCGCCGAGATTTCGGCGCTGACCTTGGCCGCCGGCAACACCCCGCCGTGGCCGGGCTTGGCGCCTTGCGACAGCTTGATCTCGATCATCTTGACCTGCGCATCGCGCGCGTTGGCGATGAAACGTTCTTCGCTGAACATGCCCTTGTCGTCGCGGCAACCGAAGTAGCCCGAGCCGATTTCCCAGACCAGATCGCCGCCGTTTTCGCGGTGATACGGCGAAATCGAGCCTTCGCCGGTGTCGTGATAGAAGTTGCCGAGCTTGGCGCCCTTGTTCAAGGCGCGGATCGCGTTGGCCGAGAGCGAGCCGAAGCTCATCGCCGAGATGTTGAACACGCTGGCCGAATACGGCTGCGCGCTGTTCTCGCCGATCACCACGCGGAAATCGTGCGAGAGGTGCGCGGTCGGCGCGAGCGAATGGTTGATCCATTCGTAGTCCAGGCTGTAGACATCGGCCTGGCTGCCGAACGGGCGCACGTCGTTGACCGACTTGGAGCGCTGATAGACCAGCGCGCGCTGCTGGCGCGAGAACGGCACCTCGGCGGTATCGGCCTCGATGAAGTACTGGCGCATCTCCGGGCCGATCGATTCCAGGCCGTAACGAAAATGCGCGAGCACCGGATAATTGCGGCGCAGGGTGCTGCGGGTCTGCAGCAGGTCGACCGTGCCCAGGGCGGCGATGGCGCCGAACACGGCCACGCCCCACCACCAATCGACGTGGTGGGTAAACACCAGCACGATGGAAATCAGGGTCAGGATCACACTGGCGAGGTAAGCGGCGTAGCGCATGGCGATCGGAATGGGTTCACGAGCTGAGGCCGAGCATACCCTTGCGGGGGTGGATTGGCTGTACGGGGGTGGGTGGCTGGCCCGCAACGGCAAACGATGCCTCCCTTTCCTACCGTCATTTCCGCGCAGGCGGGCTCCGCCCTGCTTCGGCGCAGGCGAATATCCATTGTCTTTCGTGCGAGAACGGTTGAAGTCGCTGGATATTCGGCTGCGACGAAGCAAAGCGGTTCGTAACAGCAAGCATCGACGCCCTCTCCTACCGTCATTCCCGCGCAGGCGGGAATCCAGTGCCTTTCGTGCAAGAACGCTTGAAGTCACTGGATTCCCGCGTTCGCGGGAATGACGACCTGAAAGATTGCGCTGAAGTCTCTGGACTCCCGCCTTCGCGGGAATGACGAGCTTTAAAGATGAAACTGAAGTCACTTGATATTCGGCTACGCCGAAGTGAAGCAGAGCCCGCCTTCACGGGAATAAGGGTGTAAAAAAGACGCCACTAAAGCCGCGCATCCACCTCATCGCGCGGATACAGACTCTTGATGTCGTACAACAACGCGCCCGGCTTGCCGTAAGCGCGCGCGCCGCCCGCGCCGAGCGCGCGGAACTGTTCGTGCGCCACCGCCAGCACGATCGCGTCGTAGGCGCCGGCCTGCGGGTGTTCGACCATGCTCACGCCGTACTCTCGCCGCGCTTCCTCGTGGTTGGCCCAGGGGTCGTGGATGTCGACCTGCGCGCGGTACTCGCCGAATTCGCGCGCCAGATCGACCACGCGAGTGTTGCGCAGGTCGGCGCAGTTTTCCTTGAAGGTGATGCCCAGGATCAGGATCCGCGCGCCGGCCACCGCGGTGCCGCGCTGGATCATCCGCTTGACCACTTCACCGGCGACGTGGCTGCCCATCGAATCGTTGATGCGCCGGCAGGCGAGCAGGATGTCGGGGTAATAGCCGGCGCTCTGCGCTTTCTGGATCAGGTAGTACGGGTCCACGCCGATGCAATGGCCGCCGACCAGGCCCGGCCGGAACGGCAGGAAGTTCCACTTGCTGCCGGCCGCTTCTAGCACTTCGGTGGTGTCGATGCCGAGCCTTTGGAAGATCAGCGCGAACTCGTTGATCAAGGCGATATTGGCATCGCGCTGAGTGTTCTCGATGACCTTGGCCGCCTCGGCCACGCGCAGGCTGGAGGCCTTGTGGGTGCCGGCCGGAATGATGCTGCGGTACAAGGCGTCGACCCGGTCGGCGGTCGCGGGATTCGAGCCGGAGGTCACCTTCGGAATATCGACCAGACGACGCTTGCGATCGCCCGGGTTGATGCGCTCGGGGCTGTAGCCGACGAAGAAATCCTCGTTGCAGCGCAGGCCGGAGACGCGCTCGAGTTCGGGAATGCAGATTTCCTCGGTCGCGCCGGGGTATACGGTCGATTCGTAGATCACCGTGTCGCCGGGTTCGAGCAAGCCCGCCAGCGCGCGGCTGGCCTCGATCAGCGGGGTGAAATCGGGCCGTTTGTGTTCGTCGATCGGGGTCGGCACGGTGATCACGTATACGTCGCGATCGGTCAGGTCCTCGATGCTCGCGCTGAAACGCAGCCGGGTCGCGGCGGCGATCTCCTCGGGATCGTTCTCGCGATGATGATCCTCGCCGACGCTGAGCTGGGCCACGCGCACGGCGTTGATGTCGTAGCCGACCGTGTCGTACTGCTTGCCGAACTCCAGCGCCAGCGGCAGGCCGACATAGCCCAGGCCGATCACGCCGATGCGCGCTTGCGCGATGCCGGCTTGAGCGGTGCTGGCTTGAGCGGTGCTCGCTTGCGCGGTGCGCGCTTCCGCAATGGTGTCGCCGTGCTGTGTCATGCCCTGCCCTGATGTCGGGATCGGGCGCCGGGGCGGCCGGACCCCCGGTGCGGGGATTCTAGGCAGCCGCGTCGCGCACTGGCAAATACCGGCGGCGCAGTTCGCCCAGGCTCGCGCCCTGTCCGGGCGAACGCGGTCTCAGGTCGGCCGCGTGCCCGTCGTCGCAATTCGCGCCGACGCATCGGCATGCGCCGCGGCGATCAACCCGAACGGCGCGGTGACGTCGAGCAGATGCCGCTGCGCATCGCCACCGCTGGTCTGCACGGCGACGATGCGATCGTCACGGTATTCGATCACGATCGCGCTGCCGTCCGTGCGCGCTTCCCAGATCGACAGGCCGCCGGCCGGATTGAGGTAATGCCATTCTGGCTCGGACACGCTGTCCCAGATCGCATCCGACAGCGCCTGGTGGGCGTCGAAATCGGCCCAGGGCCGCGCCGGTGTCCACTGGGTCCACTGTGTCGGCCGCGATGGTTCCTCGCTCATCAATCCTCCGCCACCGCGACCTGGTTGCGCCCGAGTTGCTTGGCCCGATACAGCGCCGCGTCGGCATGGCGCATCCACATCGCCGCGCTGATGGTCTTCGGCCCCATTCTCGCCACGCCGATGCTCACCGTGCAACGCAAGGCCGGCGCTTCCTCGAAACGCGCATCCTCGACCGCGCGGCGCACGCGTTCGGCGATCGCCAGCGCGCCGTCGAGATCCAGGTCCATCAGGATCAGCACGAATTCGTCGCCGCCCAGGCGACTGGCGGTGTCGGTCATCCGGGTCGCGGTGCGCAAGGTGCCGGCGACCCGGCGCAACACCGCGTCGCCGACCAGATGGCCGTGGAAATCGTTGATCTCCTTGAACCGGTCCACGTCGATCACGATCAGCGCCGCGTGCTTGGACGAACGCGCGCAATAGGTCATGGTCGCGGTCGCCGAATCGTCCCAGTGCAGGCGGTTCTGCAGACCGGTCAGCGGGTCGGTGCGGCTGATATGGGCAAGTTGTTTGTTCTGGCGCACGACCTTGCGCGCCAGGCCGTAGGCGGCGCTGCTGATCGCCATCGGGTAGACGAACATGAAAGGCAGGCTGGCCAGGATCACCGGCATCGAACTGTGCGGCTGGAAGCCGAAGCCCAGCACCGCCCAGGTCGCCAGGCAGGTCACCACCTGGGCGGCCGCGGTACGGGCGAAGAAGCGCCAGCCGCCGACCCCGATCTTGTCGGCCGACAGCATCACCGCGAGCAGCGCGCTGGGCACCGCGTTGAATTGCATGACCGCGATCCAGACCCCGCCCAGGGCGGAGTCGATCAGCAGATTGCGGTACTCGGCGTATTCGGGATCGCGGCTGCGCGTGGCCAGCAGGTAGGCGATCGGCGGCCACAGGAAACCGTTGCAGACCAGCGCCGCCCACAACCACGGCGAGGCGCCCTGTTCGTGCAGCACGCCGGCCACGGCGAAGAATCCGACCCCCAGGCCCAGAGTGCGCATCTGGTAGATGCGGCGCACGAAGCGCAGGTGCTCGCCGGACGAGTCCGGTCCGAGCGGGCCGTCGGCGATTCCCGTCACGCTCACTCCCCACGGGCTGGATCAACAATGCAGGTGCCGCAAGGCCTGCGGCGAGCACAGCATACCCCGCCTCCGTCCGGCCGGACGGGGTCGGCCGGGGCGTCGGCATACGACCTGCATCGCAGTTTCCGCAGCGCCGCGCCAACCGCCCGAGTCGGCATGCGCGGGCTGCGGCGCATAGCGGGACTTGAACATTCCCTACACAAATCGCTAACGCCAAAATTTGGCACCATTCGGCCACAGGGGGTTCCCGAGTGGAGCCTGTGTGATGACGACCCGCTTGCAAGGCCGCCCCGCCCCGACCACGCCCGGATTGAGCTACTGGGCAAGTCATTTCCGCGATGCCGAGTTCTACCGCGACGGACTGCGCTTCAGCGATTACGCGCCGGCGTTCTACGTCGGCATCTCCGCGCAACTGGAACACCCCGACCGCGATTTCGACGACCCGCGCCTGGACCTGCGCGACCGCTACCAGCGCATGCGCCTGGGCTCGGCGCTGGACTGGGAACACGCCGAACACGCCGCCCGCTCGGCCTGGCGGCGCGCGCGCGACAACGCCGAAGCCGCGCACATCCGCATCCAGCGGCACATGGCCGAACTGGCCGCGCAGCCCTGAGCGCGCGTCGCGACAGCCGACGCCCGCGGCGCAATGCCGCGGGCATGATTGTGCATCGATCGTGGGTTTCGTCCGGTTCGCCAGTCGATCAGGCGCGATGCCCGACCTGTCGAATCAACCGTTGAACTCGACCAAGGTGTGATCCTCGCCGGCCAAGGCCGCGTCGATGATCGCCGCGATCCGCACCCAGTCGCCGCCGGCAAGGCCCGCGCCGATCAAGGGATAGCCGATTCGCTGTCCATGAAACTGCCTGGCGATCGACGCCATTACCTGCCCGATCGCATCGTAGTCGGCGCGCACGCCGGCGCCGCGCCAATGAAACTGGGTATAAGCGTTGACGACGACGAACTCGTGCCCGTTCTCGCTCACCCTGGCCTGACTGTAGGTGCCCAGTTTCTCGCGCGAGGCTTTTTCGGTCTGCAGATCGGCCCGATACGCCGCGGGAAACCGGCGCTTGATGCTCAAGGCAATGCCCTTGCCCATCTGGCACTGGCAATTGCAGCCATGCACGATCACGTCGAAATGGCCGTCGGCCGCCAGCTGCAGCAAATCGCCCTGGATGATCTTCATCTGTGTCCCGAGAGTGGTTCAGCCGTTGAACTCGACCAAGGTGTGATCCTCGCCGGCCAAGGCCGCGTCGATGATCGCGGATATCCGGCCCCAATCGCCGCGCGCCAGCCCCGCGCCGATCAGCGGGTAGCCGATCCGGCGCCCGTGGAACTCGCGCGCGATCGCGCGCATCGCCCGCTCGATCGCATCGTAGTCGGCGAGCACGCCCTCGCCCTGCCAGTCGAACTGGGTGTAGGCGTTGACCACCACGAATTCGTGGCCGTTCTCGCTGACGGTCGCCTGGCTGTAGCCGCCGAGCTTGGCGCGCGAACCCGGTTCGGTGCGCAGGTCGGCGTCGCGCGCGGCCGGGAAGCGTTCGCTGATGCTCAGGGCGATGCCGCGACGCATCCGGCACTGGCAGTTGCAGCCCTGCACGATCACGTCGAAATGCCCGTCGGCCGCGAGTTGCAGCAAGTCGCCCTTGACGATCTTCATGTGCGTCCTTGTCGTTGAATGCGATGCGCGCCGCCAACATGCCGGCGCGGACCGCTCAGAGTTTGAAACGCCCGCCGTCGACCCGCAGGATCTCGCCGGTGATGTAGGCCGCGTCGCGCAGGTACAGCACCGCCTGCACCACGTCGTCGACCGAGCCCATGCGGCCGAGCACGGTGCGCGCGGCGATCGCTTCCTCCTGCTCGGCGCGCTCGGCGGGATCGCGCACCGACGGCAGCACCGTGCCGGGCGCGACCGCGTTGACGCAGGCCGGCGCGAGTTCGGCGGCGAGCGCGCGAACCATGCCGGCGCCGGCGGCGCGGCTGACCTGATAGGCCGCATGCCCGGCGAAGGAACGGTCGAGATAGGTATCGAGCAGCATCACCACCGAACGCAGCGGATGCTGCGCGTGCAGGCGCACCACCAGTTCCCACGGCGCGAGCAGATTGACCCGCAGGTGACGCTCCAAGCGCTCGCGCTCGTCGCCGACCTCGGCCGCGCCGAGCGCGCCCCAGGCATAGCCGCGCTCGAACAGCGAGGCGTTGAGCACCACGTCGGTGATCTGCGCCGCCGGCAAGCCCGGTAACGGCTGGGTCATGTCCCAGCACCAGTCGATCACCGGCGCCGAATACGGCGCGCATTCGCTGGTCGCGCTGCGCCGATGCGCCACCACGGTTTCGCCGCGGACCAGGCAGGCTTCGGCGATCGCGCGGCCGATGCGGCGCGAGGCGCCGGTCACCAGGGTCGTGCGTTGGGTCATCGCTGCATCTCCGTTTGCATGGACCGCCGCGTCGCCGAGGCGGCCAGATAGCGCTCGACGAACGCCGCGCTCGCCAGCCCATAGAACCCGCTCGCGTTTTGTTCCGGCGCGAAGCCGCGCTTCGCGGCGACGCGATCGAGTTCGCGCTGCAGAACCGGCAACAGCAACTGCTGCAGGCCGTGATAAAGGTACGCCCGGCCGGGATCGTAGCGCGGCTGCCATTGCACGCCGTCGCCGATGCGGCCGAGCAGATCGATGTCCAGCGGCACCGGCATCGCCCGGCGCGGATCGCGTTGGCGGCCGAAGGCGGCTTCGATGCGTTTGAACTCGCGTTCCAGCGCTTCGATCGTGAGCCCCGCCTCGACTTCCAGCGCCAGCATCAGATTGACCGTCGCGCCGCCGCGATGCGGGCGATGACGATCGCCGAACAATTCCGAGCAGCCACGCAGCGCGCGCGCTTGCGGCAGAGCGAGCAACTGGGTCGCCGAATCCAGCAGATTCTCCACCCGCGCGCCGTCGCTCGCGCCCAGGCAGATCAGCGCGATCCAGTTCATGCGCCGCCCGCCGCGCGGACAGTGCGGCCGGGCCCGGCGTGGACGCCGCCGTGCGTGCTCGTGTCGGTCGTGATCGTCAACGCTTCGCCTCTGATGACTCGCCTGCCGTGCCGTCGCGGCCACGATCGCCGCGGGGATGGCCGCATTCTAGCCGGCAAACCGGCGATCGCCCGCGACGCGGACGGCGTCAGTGCCGTTCCGGCGACGGCCGCCGCGCCGCCTGCCGCTGCGCCAGCTCGTAGGCTTCGGCCAGCAAAGGCTGCAGGCGTTCGAAGGTGAGCCGGCTCGGGTTGAGCACGCTGACCCAGTGCATGCGCGCATACATCGGATGCGGCATCAGCCGGTCGAGCGCGGTGTAGTCCCAGGCCTCGTCCCGCGCGGTCTCGAACACGGCCGCGAAGCCGGGCTTGCTCAGGCCGAGATTCAGGCGGAACACGCCGTCGCGGTCGAGCCGGGAAAGGTGATCGAAGTCGTTATCGCGCGCGACCACGGTGGCGAACGGAAAGTGGCGCTCCGCGCCGAAAAACAGGAACCAGTCGCCGCCGCCCCCGCTGTCGGCCGATTGAACCGCTTCGACCGCATCGAAGGCCGCGACGATGCCGTCGATCACCTGCTGCTGGGTCATCGGTTCGGCTGCGGGATCGATCGGCTGCATGGCATTGCCTGCGGGTGAAAACCGGGCCGATACCTTAACGCAAGGCCCCGGCGCGAGCGCCTATTCCACCGGATAGGGCATGCCTTCGAACGCGGTGGCGTGATAACCCTTGATCCCGACCTCGTGCGCGAGCGGGCTGCGGAAATCCAGGCCCGCGCGCAGGCAGTCGAGCACGTAGCCGAAGCCGTAGCGCGGCTCCCAGTGCAGGTCGCGCCGGGCCGCGTCGTTGACGTAGACCCGGTCCAGTCGCGGGAACAAGGTCCAGCCCTTGGACGCGTACAACTCACGGCACTGCGGGAACAAGCGCTCGACCACGCCGGCGGCATCGTCGTGCAGCGCCTGCAGATCGGCCTGCGCGAACGGCGTGGTCGCCGAGACGATGTAGCGGCCGAAGCCCAGCGCGGGCGCGCGCTCGATCGCGCACAGATGCGCCTGGACCACGTCGTCGATGTCGGCGCGCCGGTACAGCAGTTCGTTGGCCTGGACATTGGCCGGCGCGTACACGCTGCGCACCGCGGCATCGTCGTCGTCCTCGGGGAAGAAGCGCGAGGTGCGCAGCACCAGCACGGGCAAGCCATGCTTGCGATGGAACAATTCGCACAGGCCTTCGGCGGCGACCTTGGTGGTGCCGTAGATGTTCTTGGGGATGGGCGCGACCTGCTCGGTGATCCAGGTCGCCGGGCCGCCCGGCGGCGGCTTCAGCGCCGCGCCGAACGTGCTGGTGGTGCTGGTGAACACGAACGATTCGACCCCGGCGTTCAACGCCGCCTCGAGCAGGTTCAGGCTGCCCGAGATATTGGTGTCGACGAAGTCTTGATAGGAGTGGGTCGCCACATGCGGCTTGTGCAGGGTCGCCGAGTGGATCACGCAGCGCACGCCGTGCATCGCCTCGTCGACGAAGCCGCGATCGGCGATCGAACCGACCCGGTCGGTGAATGCGGACGGCTTGATGTCGACGCCGCGCGCCGCGCGCGACTGCGCGCGCAGACGGCGCATCAGCCCTTCGCCGAGGTGGCCGGCGCTGCCGGTAACGAGAACGGTCATTCGAGCGGCTCCGCAAAGTGTGACGAGCCGAGGTCGATCGACGTCGGCGAACGCGTGCGTGGATGGCGCGCAGATTAGCAAGCGCGCGGGCGTGGCGTCATCCCTGCTGGCGCGCGGACGCGGGTGATGCCAGCGACGTGCGCATGCGAACGCGCCGTGCGCGGCGTGGTCATCCAGCGATGGCCGTCGTGGCTTCGGCTAGCTACGCCGGCAGATGTTCCTGCGTGCCGACCAACCGGTGGGGATCGTCGAGGTCGAGATGCCGCGGGGCAGCGCGTAGTGCCGGCCGCGTTCTAGGGCGAACCCTGACGGCGCTGTTGTGGAAACGCATCAAGGCGATAACGCAAACGGCGTGAACAACGAGTCACGCACGCGGCAACCTCAGCGCCGATGCTTCGACGACGACGCGACCGCTCTACACACCGCGACAACAGGCTTATTACGAACTGCACACAAAACCTAACGGCCGCTCGCGCGATCGCGGCCGTCGCCGCGGATCAGACGTCGCCGTCACGCCGCGCACCGCAACGTCGGCCTGCCGCAACGACGCGGCGCATCGCGGAGACCCGCTCATGATGGGCATCATCATCTGGCTGGTCGTCGGCGGCATCATCGGCTGGATCGCCAGCTTGCTGATGCGCACCGACGGACAGCAAGGCATCTTCCTCAATATTGTCGTCGGCATCGTCGGCGCCTTCATCGGCGGCTGGCTCGGTTCGCTGCTCGGCATGGGGGGCTCGGACATCAACGACGGCAATTTCAGCCTCGGCGGCCTGATCGTGTCGCTGCTCGGCGCCATCGTGCTGCTCGGCATCGTCAACCTGTTCCGCCGCGGACGCGTGCGTTGACGCATTGATGCCCGCACCGCGCCGAGGCCGGCGCCGCGTTCGTCCGTACCCGCTTTCTGGAGAAAGTAATGCATACACCGCAAGAGCTCGAAACCAAGCTGTGGAAGTCGCTGCAATCCGACCGCACCCTGATGCTGGGCCTGCACGGCGTCGACGAGGGCCACACCCGGCCGATGACGGCCAACGTCGAGGACGGCAGCCGCATCATCTGGTTTTTCACTTCGACCGATAACGCCCTGGTGCAGGCGGTGAAACCCGGCAGCCGCGCGATCGCCGCGTTTGCGTCCAAGGGCCACGACTTGTTCGCCAGCCTGTCCGGACGCCTGACCGTGGACACCGACCGCGCGGTGATCGAGCGCCTGTGGAACCCGTTCATCGCCGCCTGGTACGAGGGCGGCAAGACCGACCCGAAACTCGCGTTGTTGCGGCTGGATGCGGAGCACGCGGAGATCTGGCTCAACGAGAACAATCTGCTGGCCGGGGTCAAGATGCTGCTCGGCATCGACCCGAAGAAAAGCTACGAGGACAAGGTCGCGAACGTCGACCTTCGTTGACCTCGCGGGCCTGCCCGCAACCAACGACACCCGCCGCCATGGCGGGTGTCGTGTATGCGGCCTACTCCGCTTGCAGCTTGTCGACCATGCGCTGGTAATCGCGCCGGTACTGCTTGCCCAGCTTGAGCTTGTCTCCCGCGCCGATCAGCTTGCCCGACACCTGGAAGAACTTGCTTTCCTCTTCCTTGAGATGATGGTGGACCTTCTTCGACAGCTTGCGCATGATGTTCATCCAGCCGCGATCGCCCGGCGGACGCTCGCGCAGGTCCTCGACCAGTTCGTCCAGTTCGTGATGCTCGTGCAAGGCGTGCCGCGACGAATCCAGGCCGGCGTCGTTCATCAGCATCGGCACGTACAGATAGCGTTCTTCGGCGGCCTCGTGCGCGGCCAGTTCGATGCGCAGCGCGGTGAACAGTTGCTGGCGCCCCTCGCCGGGCTTGGAACGCAGCAGTTTCCTGCATAGCGAGCGTTGCACTTCGTGGCTTTCACGCAGCGCGTCGTAGATGGTGTCGGGCATGGCGGGCTCCTGGGCAGGCTGCCGCGAGCATCGCCTGCCGAACGTGGCGACGCCGTGAGCCTGCTTGGCGAGGCCCTGACCTCGCGCAACCGCGACGTATCGCGATAAACCGCTTCAGCTGTACTCGTAACCCACTCGCCGCTCCGCCGCGCGGCCGCGCAGGATCAGGCGGAACAACGGCCCGGTCAGCACCGTCGACAGCACCGCCAACGTGACCAGCGCGGCGAACGCGTACTCCGACAACAGACCCTTGTCGCGAAGAATGGTGGCCGCGACGATTTCCATCAGCCCCTTGCATTGCAACAGCGCGCCGATCGCCAGCGCCTGCCTGCGGCTGAACCGCGGCGACGGCGGACACAGCACCAGCGCGGCCAGCTTGGCCAATACCGACAAGGCGAGCAGCGCGAACGCCGCCTGCAACGACGCCCAGCCCAGCGCGTCGCCGTCGATGCGCAGACCGCTGTGGCCGAAGAACAGCGGCGCCAGGCCGATCAATGCGAACTGACCCATGCCCTGCAGCGGCAGCCGCCGCGTCCAGCTCGGCGGGATGATCGCGCCGGCGAAATACGCGCCGAGCAAGGCATGCAGCCCCAATTGCGAACTCGCCCAGGCGCAGGCGGCCAGCGCGACCGGCAAGGCCAGCCACACCAGCGCGACAGGCGGGGCGACGCCGCGACGTTCGGCCATCACGCCCAACGCGCCGAGCAACAGCGGCAGCGCGATGGCCACGCCGTCCAGGCCCGACCAGCCGGCCAGACCGGCGCCGCCGTCGGCGAGCAACAACAAGGCCGCCAGACCGATCCACAACACCGCGTCGTCGACCACGGCGATGGCGACCGCGGTCTGGGTCAGCGGCCGATGCAGCGAACCGAGCTCGCGCACGATCCCGATCAACACCGGCAAGGCGCTGACCGCCACGCACAGGCCGATCGCGACCGCGCCGAGCCAACCCGGCGCACGCGGCGCGGCCCAGCCCGGCAGGCCGATGAAATGCCAGTACGCGGCAACGGTGCCGACCACGAACGGCAGCACCAGCGCGAGCGCGGCGCTGAGGGTGAACCTCGACAGTGACAGCGCGCTGCGCCGGTGCGGTGGTTCGCTGGCGGACTCGCTGCCGGATCGGGAATCGAGTTCGGGCGTCGGCGTGGCCGGGCTGTGGCGCGTCTCCAATCCGGCGGTGAAGGCGAGCAGCAGCACGCCGATCCAGCCGATCTGATCGCCGATCTTCGACGGCACGCCCAGGCCCGCGGGCAGCGACCCGGTCGCGGCCAACACCAGTCCGATCACGATCGGCACCACCGCCAGCGGGATCGAACGCCCGAGCGCGCGCCAGATCCCCCACGACAGCGCAATGAAGATCAGGGCATCGGCTAGGGCGGCGAGGATGGGCTGCATGCGCGGCATGATATCGGCGTTGGCGGCGGGTGGCAGCCATGCACCGGATTCGACACTCGCTGTCGCCGCGGGGCGATGCCTCCGCCGCGCCGCGGACGGCGCCACAGACTCACGCAAGCTCACCGCCGCGCCACGACCGGCGCCATCGGCCGTGCTTTTTTGCCGGCCAGGTCGTGTTTCAGTTTGGTGACTCCCGGGTAGTCTGGCCGCGCAGGGACGACTGCGCGACGAAGGCACGAGGCATGACCCGCGACGATCGCATCGTGATGGTGGCGATAGCCACGACCTTCGCGCTGTCCGCGCTGGTCATGGCCGCCATCATCGTCAAAGGCAGCGCCATTCACGATCGTTTCTTTTTCGACGCCGATCCCGTCGCCGCGGCGGACAGGCTGGTACCCGAGCGAGCGGCGGCGATCCCGGCCCGATCCGGCTCGACGCCGCGAGCGTCCCAAGCTGCGTCGTCGACGCCGCTCGCCCACGACGGCTCGAGCGCACGGCGCTCGCTCTACCCGGTGGTACCCGAACCGGCCATGACAGAACTTGTAGGCGGCGCGCGGACGTTTTCGTTCGAAGCGGATCATCGAGATCGCGACGAAGACTGATCCGAATAGCGATCGTTATCGAAACCGGACGCAACCATCGTCGCAATGCGCATCCGAAGCCGCGTGTCGAACCAAGCCCGAGGTTTCGCGAATGGCCGGGAAGAAACACCTCGCTCTTTGCAAGAAGCGTTCGGCCTGTGCGCGCAACGCAAGGCGATCCGGACACCGTCGCCCCGACTCGGCCTTGTCGAATCGCCGACCACCCTCGCATCGGCCCGAATCATGAAAAACAACGGCGAGTGCTCAGAAAAACCGCGCCGCAACAAGACTGTCTTTATCGGATTTCGAGCCACACAATCCAGCTCCCCGTGCGGAGCGAAACCTCATGAAACATTGGATTTTCCTGGGTATTGCAATTGTCGGAGAAGTAGTGGCAACGTCCGCGCTCAAGGCCAGCGATGGGTTCACCAGGCCGGTTGCATCGCTGATCGTCGCGGCCGGTTATATCGCGGCCTTCTACTTTCTCTCCCTCGCGTTGAGGTCGATTCCGGTCGGCGTGGCCTATGCGATCTGGGCCGGCCTCGGAGTGGTGCTCGTCAGCGCTCTCGCCTGGTTCCATTACGGCCAGAAACTCGATGCCGCCGCCGGCGTCGGCATGGCCTTGATCGTGTCCGGCGTGATGGTCATGAATCTGTTCTCGAAGTCGATCGCGCATTGAAGCCGCGCTCGCCAATGCCGCGACCGCGTTCGCGGCCCGTGCCGGGCGCATCGCCGTGCTAGCCACCGCCGCCGCCATCCGTTGCACGGTGCTCGACCCGCGGAACGTCGCGAACGCGACCGCTGCGCGCCCCGCCGAACGCGCAAACGCGGGCCGCGACCGGTCCGTCGACGACACTGCCGCGCCGTCGCCGATGGCTACAGCGACGCCGGTCACAGCGGTGGATCGTTGACGACCTTCCAAGCCGTCGGCCTGGGGTTTACGCTCTGCGCAAGCGAGCGATCGCCGACGCTTCGACCGGCGGGCGCGCGCCGTCGAAGCGATCCGGACCCGGCGCATCGCGCGCCTGCCGGGCAACGCGCATCGCCACCAGGAGCTTCGCCATGAAGACGCGAACCACCATCGTCAGCGCCGTGGTCGCATTGCTGTCGGCGGGATGGCTGTTTCCGATGTGGCTCGGGGTTTCGACCTGTCTTTCGTTCTGGACCAAGGAAGTCTGGCCGACCCTGCTCCAGCAACAATACCCGGGCAATTCGTTTCCCTTCCTCGCGTTCGCCGGCGATTGCTTCGCCTGGGGTTTCGCCTGGCTCGGCGTGGTCGTCGTGTTCTGGTCGTATGTCGGTTTCTCGGCGTTCCTGCGGCTGGGCCAAGCTCGCGCCTAGCCTCCCAACCCACACACAGCTGCATCCCGGAGGCCCATGGCCATCAGGAACTCAGGCTGGACCATCTCGGCGGTGAACTCGAACGGCTGGCCTTGCCAGCTCACCTGCATCCGTCAGGTCGATGTCACCACCCTGCCCGACGGCAGCGAACAGATCAGGCAGCTGTCGCTGCAGATTCGCGATACCCGCGGCGTGGTGCTGCGGCCCAAATCGGCCGGCGTGTACGTCAACGATTTCGAAGCGGTGACCTACTGGTCGATGGATGTGTATGCGCCCTAGCTGCGTCGAGCCGCAAGCACGACGCAACGATCGCCGTACTCGCCCGACGCCTTGAGCCAGGCCGCCGGACCGGTTCCACCGGCCTTGCGTTGCGATAGAGTTCACCGCGCAGCGAGCGCTCGCGGGCCGAGCGCGGCCGTCCGCGCCATCGCCCGCGGCAACCGAACTCTCATCGAGGTGGCATGTCGTTCAAACGTTTCGCGTGGCTGATCCTGGGCTCGTTGCTGGCCATGGGCGCGGCCGTGCTCGCGCTGATATCGGTCAACCTCATCGGCGGCGCGCTGGCGCCGTGGCTCGGTTTTCCGGCGGGCGGCACCGGTCGCCTGGCCTGGGATATGGCCTGGACGATCGCCGGCGGCACCGCCGCGATCGCGGCCGCGACCTGCTGTGCGCCCACGGCCCCGCGACGCCATGCGCTGGTCTGTTTCGCGGCCTTGCTGCTCGCCGCCGTGTATGCGGTGACGCAACTGGGCGGCGACTTTCCGCGATGGTTCTGCATCGGTCTGCTGCTTAGCCTGCCGCTGCAAGGCTGGCTCGGAGCCACCTGGGCGCTGAAACTGAAACATCGGCGGCAGCCTTCGCAAGACAGCGCTTAAGCGATTCGCCGCGATCGGCGCCAAGCGCCAGGGCAACGGTGCCTCGCCCATCCCGTGTTCGATTTCGACAACGCGCCTGCGCCGCTTGATCTTTTCCAGCTGCAGCGATTTGTCGTCCAGGCAGGCCTGGACCCGCTCGAACTCCGCGCGCTCCACTTCACGGCACTTGCCCGAGCGCAGAATCACATCGGCGATCAATCCATCGAAGTTCGCCTTGAAGACGATGCGACGGCGAACGGCGTTGTTGACGGCGCGGTCGAAGCCAAGGCTGAAGTCGAACAGGATGCGGCTGGCCTGCAAGCCGTGTTCGGCCGGCTCGATCTTCCACGGTACGAATGCGTCGTTCCGATCCAGCCGGATCGATCCTTCATCGAGGATGGCGCTGTCGAGAAGTAGCGATTCATCCAATCAAGTATCGGTATCTGCGCCAGCCCGGCAAACGCGCGGGCATTCGCGCCCGCGACCTCGCATCGCCGCTTCGCTCCACGCATCGCCGCCGCGCGCCCGGACTCAACTTTGATGGATCTCGATCTCGCCGTCGAAGCCATTGCCCTGCGCGCCCGGGAAAGTGGCCGGCGGCGCGCCGAGCACCGCGCCTCCGGCGACGTTGCCGGCGGGCAGCGCCTGGCGGCCGTTCATGGCCGGCGGCAACGCGGGGCGCACGAAACCCGGCGGGAAGGCCGGCACCGCCAGTCGCGGGTAATTGCCGATGTTCGCCGCGGCGACCTGAGGCGACACATTGACCGGCTTGGCTATCCGCACCGCGCGCCAGCGGATGCGGATGAATTCCGGCGCGTACGAATACAGGTTCTGGTTGTTGGTCGTCGCCGGGTGCGAGAACGGGCTCGCCGAGGCCTGCACGCAGTAGTAGACGCCGTACCACGCGTCGCGCTGGCCGCTGTGCTCGTACTGATGGCTCGCCGCGAGATAGGCGTCGATATAGCTTTCGACCGTCGCGTGATTGGAGTTGGCCACGCCGGTGAGCGGCACCAGGTTGTTCCAGGAGCCGCCGGGCCCGGCCCAGCGTCCGTTGACCAGATGGCCGCGAATCCAGACGTACGTGCCGTCCTGCACGAACGTGACCGGCGGCCCGCCGTTGAGCAGGCGATCCCACGGCGCGCCCGTCGCGGTCGGCACATTGCTGCCCTGCTGTCCCGGCATGATCAGATCCGGCCCGAGCACCGCCGACGCGCAGGTGCCGGCGAAGGTGGTGGCCTGCCGGACCGCCAGCGCGCCGGCCTGGTATTGGGTGGTGGTGAACATCGGCTGGTCCGTGCTCCAGCGAGGATTGCCGGGCGCGCCGGTGTAGATGATTCTGCTCATACGGGTTCCTTGTCGAGGCGTGGGTCGGGTGATGAAGTCGGCGATCGAAGACGCCGCGCAACACCACGCATCGACGGATGCGAATCGGCGAGCGCGCAACGGCTTGCCCGGGATAACGCGCGCGCCGACCGACTTGTGAAACGCAACCGGCAAAGCACGAGCGCGTATCGCCACGGTGCTAGGCACCTGTGGCGCGACATGGCACGATCGCGCCGATGACCTGCCCGCCCACCGAAGCCGTGTACCTGCGCGATCTCGCGCGGCTGCGCCGCGTCCGCGACCGGATCGACCGCGACTACGCGCAACCGCTGGACGTCGAGGCGCTCGCCAGCGGCGTGGGCATGTCGGCCGGGCATCTGAGCCGCCAGTTCCGCCTCGCCTACGGCGAATCGCCCTATTCCTATCTGATGACCCGGCGCATCGAGCGCGCGATGGCGCTGCTCGACCGCGGCGACCTCAGCGTCACCGAGGTCTGCTTCGAAGTCGGCTGCTCATCGCTGGGCACTTTCAGCACCCGCTTCACCGAACTGGTCGGGGTGGCGCCCAGCGTCTACAAACAGCGGGCGGAACGCGCGAGCGAGGGCCTGCCGCCGTGCGTGGCGAAGCAGGTGGCGCGACCGATCAGGAATCGAGAAGCGCCCGGCGGCGGCTCGACCTAGCATGACGTCTCGCCCCACCACACACAGGACGACGACCATGGACATCAGCATTCACGCGAGTTTTCTCCCCCACAACGACGCCGACGCCGCGCTGGCGTTCTATCGCGACATTCTCGGTTTCGAGGTCCGCAAGGACGTCGCCTTCGGCGGCATGCGCTGGATCACGGTCGGCCCGGTCAACCAGCCGGCCACCTCGATCGTGCTGCATCCGCCGGCGGCCAGCCCCGGCATCACCGACGAGGAACGCCGCACCATCGCCGAGATGATGGCCAAGGGCACCTACGCCATCATCACCCTCGCCACGCCCGACCTCGACGGCGCGTTCGCCCGCCTGCAAGCCGGCGGCGCCGAGATCGTGCAGGAGCCGATCGACCAGCCCTACGGCGTGCGCGACTGCGCGGTGCGCGATCCCTCGGGCAATCTGATCCGCATCAATCAGCTGCGCTGAGGCTTGCTTGTGTGGGCGGGGCTTCGGCCCCGCCCACAAAAAACCTCGGAGCTTCGCGCTGCTCCCGATATCGCCAACCGCATCGCGGTTGAAACTGACATCGGCACCACCAACAACGCCGCGGCTCAGAACGCCGGCAACACCGCGCCGCGGTATTTCTTGGTGATGAAGTCCTTGACCTGCGGGCTGGTCAGCGCGGCCGCCAGCTTGAGCACGCGCGGGTCCTTGAGGTTGTCGGGACGGCCGACCAGGAAGTTCACGTACGGCGAATCGGAGCCCTCGATCGCCAGCGCATCCTTGGTAGGGTCCAGGCCCGCGTCGAGCGCGTAGTTGGTATTGATCAAGGCCAGGTCGACCTGGCTGAGCACGCGCGGCAGCATCGCCGAGTCGAGTTCGCGGAACTTGAGCTGCTTCGGGTTGGAGGTGATGTCGCGCAGCGTCGCCAGCGAATCGGTCGGATCGCGCAACTGGATCACCCCGGCCTTGTGCAGCAGGATCAGCGCGCGGCTGTTGTTGCTCGGGTCGTTCGGGATCGCCACGTCGGCGCCGCTGGGCAGCTCCTGCAGCGACTTGAACTTGCGCGAGTACGCGCCGAACGGCTCGATATGCACGCCGACGATGGTGGTCAGCTGGGTGCCGCGGCTCTTGTTGTAAGCGTTCAGATACGGCTCGGTCTCGAAATAGCTCACGTCGATGAGCTTCTGCGCGACCTGGTCGTTGGGCTGCACATAGTCGTTGAACACGCGCACGTCGAGCTCGACGCCCTCCTTGGCCAGCAACGGCTTGACCACTTCGAGGATCTCCGCGTGCGGCACCGCGGTGGCCGCGACGGTGAGTTTCGA
Organism: Lysobacter capsici; assembly: GCF_014779555.2. NCBI lineage: Bacteria > Pseudomonadati > Pseudomonadota > Gammaproteobacteria > Lysobacterales > Lysobacteraceae > Lysobacter > Lysobacter capsici. Next base: position 2,380,007 of record NZ_CP094357.1, on the reverse strand, counting down.
CGACGCCGTGCCGGACGAACCGCAGCCGCCGAGCCCGACGGTGGCGAGCAGCAACAGCGCAAGAAGCTTTTTCATCGGGTAATCCTCTTTCGAATGATGTGATGCGGGCTCAGCGGCGGCTGAAACGCGCGACCAGCTTGTCGCCCAGGGTCTGCAGCGCCTGCACCAGCAGCAGCAACAACAGCACCGTCACGAACGCCACGTCGGTATGCGAGCGCAGATAGCCGTCGCGGTAGGCCAGATCGCCCAGCCCGCCGGAGCCGATCGCGCCGCCCATGGCGGTATAACCGATCAAGGCCACGGTGGTGACGGTGGCGCCGGCGATCAACCCCGGCAAGGCCTCGGGCAACAACGCGCGCAGCACGATCTGGCGGGTGGTCGCGCCCATCGCCTGGCAGGCCTCGATGATGCCGCGATCGACTTCGCGCAGCGCGGTCTCGACCAGGCGCGCGTAGAACGGCGCCGCGCCGATGACCAGCGGCAGGATCGCGCCGCGCACGCCGAGCGAGGTGCCCATGACCGACAAGGTCAACGGGATCATCACGATCATCAAGATGATGAACGGCACCGAGCGCAGAATATTGATGACCAACGACAGCGCGGCGTATAGGCGCGGCTGCGCGCGCAACTGACGCGGCGCGGTCAGGAACAAGGCGATGCCCAGCGGCAGGCCGATCGCCAGGGTCAGCGGCAACGCGCCGGCCAGCATCAGCAAGGTGTCGAGCGTGGCCTGGCCGATCTCGGCCCACTTGCCCGCGTCGAGATGGGCGAACCAACCGGTGTTCGGCGTCATCGCGCGATCTCCTCGATATGCACGCCGGCCGCGTTCAACGCCGCGATCGCCGCGTCGCTGTCGCCGCCGACCAGGGAGATGGTGAGTTGCCCATACGGCATGTCCTTGATGCGGTCGATGCGGCCGGCGAGGATGTTGTAGTCGACCCCGGTCTCGCGCGCGATGCGGCCGAGCAGCGGCTCGTAGGTGTGCTGGCCGAGGAAGGTCAGGCGCAACAGGCGCCCGGCGACCGCGGCGAAATCGCTGTGCAGCGCGCCTTCGTTGACGTGCTCGGCTTCGGACACGAAGCGGCGCGTGGTCGGATGGCGCGGATGCAGGAACACGTCGGCGACCGTGCCGCTTTCGACCAGATGGCCGGCGTCGAGCACGGCGACGCGGTCGCAGACCCGGCGGATGACTTCCATCTCGTGGGTGATCAGCACGATGGTGAGCCCGAGCTCGCGGTTGATCTGCGCCAGCAGCGCCAGCACCGAGGCGGTGGTCTGCGGATCGAGCGCGCTGGTGGCTTCGTCGCACAGCAGGATGCGCGGCCGGCAGGCCAGCGCGCGGGCGATGCCGACGCGTTGTTTCTGCCCGCCGGACAATTGCGCGGGGTATTTGTTGGCGTGATCGTTCAGGCCCACGCGCGCCAGCAGCTCGGCGACGCGGCTGGCGATTTCGCCCTGCGGCGTGCCGGCCAGTTCGAGCGGAAACGCCACGTTCGCCGCGACCGTGCGCGAGGACAGCAGATTGAAATGCTGGAAGATCATGCCGATGCGCCGGCGCAGCGCGCGCAGCCCGGCGGGGTCGAGCACGCTCGGGTCCTCGCCGTCGACCAGCAGGCGGCCGCCGCTGGGGCGCTCCAGGCCGTTGATCATCCGGATCAGGGTGGATTTGCCGGCGCCCGAATGGCCGATGATGCCGAACACCTCGCCTTCGACGATCCGCAGATCGAGCGGTTGCAACGCCGAAACCTCGTTGCCGCCGACGCGGAACGATTTGTGGACCTGCTGGAATTCGATCATGGACCGTCGCGTAAGCACTTGGGTGCGGGGAAGGACAACGCCCTACGGGCCGTGGCGCGAGGTCGGACCTGGGCGGGAATGCAGCGCCGCCAGCCTATCACCGGCGCGATTCGCCTGTGCGGATCGCCTGTGCGATCGCGGGCCGTGGGCATTGTAAGGCGCGCCGGCCGGCGGCGGACCGCCCGGCGGTTATGTGCTTATGCCGGATCGGATTTAGACGCGGCGGCCGAACGCGGTCGCGGACCACTCGTGACTGGCTGATGTGAGGCTTCGCTGAGACCGAATAAGCAACGACAGCCGCCGGGTGAGCTTCGTTCTGTATTCGTATCGTGAAGCTCAATGGCGATGGCCCCAATGATCCGCCTGCATGACGCGACCGCGCCGCGCGAATCTCCCGCCCGGCATGGCGATCCTATGCGCCGCGTCGCGGCAAACATTCACGTTCACGCACGGCACGAATCCGATTTTTCCGTATAGGCTTGCCGGCGATCGGGCAAGACGAATGGACAGGATGACCGTAACTGAAACGATCCTCGATTGGACCGGCCCCGATCTGCTCGATGCCGTCGAGGTCCGACGCGAGGACGGCGATCTGTTGGTCCTCGACGCCGCCGGCGGCATTTCATGCATCGACCTGGAATCGGGCGCGATCGCCTTGCTCGGCACGGTGATTCTGCGCGAGCAGACGATCGAAGATGACGGCCGGTACGGCGTCGCTTCGCGCTGGCGGCTGCACGCGTCCGCCGACGGCGCGTTCGCGGCGATCGTCTTCGATGGCGGAAGCGACGGCTTCGTGCTCGATCTCGACGATTTCAGGATCACCCTGAAACTCGACGGCGGCGACTATTACCCGGACACGGTTGCGTTCTCGCTGTGCTTCCTGTCGCTGCGCGGCGCCGCGGTCGTGGTCCATCGCACCGCCTGGAATCGCCTCGACGCATCGGACCCACGCACCGGCGCCCTGCTGACGCAACGCGGGCCGACCACCTACGTCGACGGCCAAGCGCCGCCGCATTACCTCGATTATTTCCACGGGCGGCTGCAGCCCAATCCCTCCGGATCGCGCCTGTTCGACGACGGCTGGGCCTGGCAACCGGTCGGCATCCCGCGCGTGTTCGATGCCGCGGCTTGGTTAATCGAAAATGTCTGGGAGTCCGAAGACGGGCCGTCCGTGCGCTGGCTCAGTTACTGCGACGACTGGAATTTTCCGGCCTGCTGGATCGATGACGACCGCGTCGTGCTGGGCCACATGAGCAACTGGAACGACGAGGAATTCGCCAGCGACCCGGCACCGCCCGGCGTACGCATCATCGACCTGAGCCAGCCAGGCGCGACGCCCGACCGCAAACTGCCGATGAGCGCCGCGCCGCACGCCTTGTTCTCGGACGGCCGATCGATCTTCGCCGCGCATGGGCCCGACACTTCGGTCTGGTCGATCGACAGCGGCGATTGCACCGAAGTGCTGCATGAGTTCCAGGCCACTCACCACCACCGGCGACGCAAGGAACTGCTGGACGTGAAGCCCCGGCGAATCAGGCGCGTGTCGGTCGCCTGAATGATTCGGCGCCGCGCGATCGCGCGAGCGCGGCTCGGCCGCAACTGGATCGATACGGCCATGCGTAGTCCAAGCTACGCCGCCGGCAATCAGTCCTTGCCGAAGGTTTCATCGATCTTGTCGATGGCCGCCAGGGTTCCCGCTTCCAGGCTGGCCTCCTGAACCTCGCGCACCGTCCAGGTCGCGCCGCAGTGGGCGCAGGTGATGATGTCGTCGGGATGCGGATCCTGGGGCTGGATGAGTTGTTCGCTACCGCAGTCGCCGCATCGATAGTGGGTGATGGTGGTTTCCATGCTGATGCCCCTTGCTCGTGATTGAAGGCGCTCGGGCCGCGTTCGGACCGGACAAACGCGCGTCCGCGTCGTTCCACGCCGTCGTACCGCTCGTGTCGATGCCCGCTGCAGCGCAGCGGAACAATCCGCGGCGTCCACGCACACAGTTGCGCTCGGCGCCATGTATGCGATGTCGTCATCGTGCGAAGACGCGTTTAACAAGCCGCGCAGCGGCGACGTAGGACTTTCTCTAAAAGCGCATCGGCCGATAGCGGCCAAAGCCCGCGACGCCGCTTACCCGTGCGGCGCGGGGGGACAGGAATCACCGTGATCGGCTTATCGCCGCTCGCCATCGCAACCGGCAATCGCCGATGACCGCGCAAGCAGCGGCGCCCGCGTTTCCGCCGATCAATAATCGGCCTGAACCGACGCTTCCAACGGCACGTCATGCGACTTCAGCCAGGCCACGATGGCGCGCCGTTCGGCCAGCGCGCGCTCGTTGAGCGCGTTGCGCGGGAACTTGAAGTAATACGACTGGAACGACGCGCCGCGCGAATTGTTCGCCAACGGATTCGCACCGCGTTCGAGCAGCAGCAACAGCGCGGCGCCGGCATTGGTGCGCGCCGCCACATGCAGCGCGGTGTCGCCGTTGCGATCGACCTGATTCGGATCGGCGCCGGCATCGAGCAGGATCCGCAACTGGGTCGGGTTGCCGCCCAGCAAGGCCGATTCCAGCGGCGTGGCGTCGGTCTGGGTGTTGCGCGCGTCCGGCTTGCCGCCGTGCGCCAGCACGATACGCAGCAACTCGGGATCGTCGGCGAACGCGGCCAGATGCACCGGGGTCTTGCCGTCGGGGCCGGCGCGATTCGGGTCCGCGCCGCCTTCGAGCAAGGCGCGCGCGCTGTCCGCGTGGCCCTGCGCGATCGCCAGCATCAGCAGGGTCGTGCCGTCGGCGCCCGGCGTATCGGGCGCGACGCTCTGCAACTGGCGGCGAATCTCGGCGGCGTCGCCGCTGCGCACGGCATCGGCCAAGGGCGCAAGCGTCGGACTGGCGAACGGCTCATTGCTCATGGAGGACCGTGTGCATGCTGGAAGACCGATGACCCAAAGGCCGATAAGAACAGCCGCACGATAACGCATACCCGCGCGCCGCGGCGTCGCCGCAGCGGGATCGCCACGAAGCGACCGGATGCGCGCGAATGTCCGGATCAACGTCCGGTCAGCCAGCCGACGAAATCCGAGCCCGTCTGCACAACCGCGCCGGCGCCGTCGGCCAGGATTTCCACGCCCTGCCCGGCAACGTCGGAAGCCACCTGCGCGACATCGCCGGTGCCGGAGATCGCGCCGGACAATACATCGCCGAGCGGACCGCCGACATGGTCGTCGACCGTCTGCGCCAGGGCCTCGGTGGTGCGGTTGGCGGTATCGCCGACCGAATTCCACGCGCCCTCGCCGAGGTCGCCGAAGATGCTGAAGCCGCCTTGCACGTAGTCGCCGTTCTTGAAGTCGGTATCGACCACCTCGCCGATATCGGAAATCAGATCGTGGGTGTTGATGGCGAAATCGTCCTTGAGCGGATCGGGCACCAGGTTCTGCAGATCCTTGCCGAAGTCGGACGGATTTTCATACCCCGCCTGCCACGGCTGCTGCTCGATCATCGCCGAGGTCAGCACGTTGGGGTTGTGGCTCAAGGCGCTGTAGGCCAGATCGCCGACGCCGTTGAACAGCGGCACCGGGCTATGGCGGGCGGCTTCGCCCACCGCGTTCAAGGCCGCTAAGGCGGCCGGCGGCAGATTAGGGAATTCGACCGCCGCGGCGCGAGCCAGCAAGGTGTGCTCGCTGATCGGACCGGGCTCGACCACGATGCTGGTGCCCAGCGCATCGGGCGCGAGCAGGCCCAGCGGGCCGCCTTCCTGGGTCTGGGTCAGCAGATCGGAATCGAGCGAATAGGCGCGGATTTGCCCGCCCTCGGCGATGTCGCGCGCCTTTTGCGGATCGGCGAAGCCCATGCGCTCCAGGGTGTTGGGATGGATGCCCGAGGCGTCGAAGGTCACCGCCGGAATGCCGGTGGCCAGCGAGCCCACGGTGGCCAGACCGCCGCCCTGCGAGTGCCCGGTGATCGCCAGATTGCTCGACGTGCCGTCCGCGCCGGGTTCGCCGAACACCGCCGCGAACTCGGTCGCGGTGTTGACCGAGGTTTCGCTGAACTTGTCCGCGGGGTCGGTCTTGAAACCGGTGCCCTGCTCGAAGTTGTTCATCCAGTCGTCCGCGCCCTCGGCGGTGCCGCGGTAGGACAGGACGAAGTTGCCGGCGCCGTCCTGATAGATTTCGGCGCGGTATTCCTGCGAATTGGTCGCGACCGCGTCGTTGGCGCCGAGGAACTGCAGGCGCCAGGCCTGCGGGTCCTGGATGCCGCGCGCGCTCAGGTCCTGATCGCTCACCGCGCTCCAGCCCGGCGGCGGATCGCCGCGCGTGCCGTACACCGCGGTCGCCAATTGCGACATGGTCACGTCGAACGGCTGCGCCTGGGTTCCGCCGATGGTCTGCGCCAGCGTGCTGCCCGGCGGCAAGGCATACGGACCGCCCGGGCTCTGCGACGGCGCGCTGGGGACCGGCAACTGCGGGTGATACGACGGCTCGAGCCGATACGGGCCCGGCAGCGGCCCGGTCGGCAGCTGCGCCGGCGTGGCGGTGGTCGTCGGCGGCGGTGGCTGCCAATAGCGGGCCGCACCGGCGTCGTTGACGGGAGAGATGCCCATGGCCCCAGACTCCGCAGCATGCAAGATCGTTTGGACTCTAACCCCGCGCCACGGCGAAACAACTGGGGGGTGCCCTAGGGGCGTGGGCGCTCGGCGCCGGATATCGCGCCTGTCCGCAGGGTATGAGTGGCGAATCGCCATCCGAGTCTCGCTGCTCCACTCAGACTCGCAGGGCTTGGTGCGCGGGCTGAACGACCTGCCCCTTTGCGATGGCCGGCCGGCACTCCACGCCCATGCCATTGATTTATATCGCGATAAATACCTGCACCGGCACGACTGCGCACGCCCATCGCGGGCAGAAACACCCTGTGCGAGCCGAAGGCGGCCGATCCGGCCTGTACCGGACCTTGCATGGGGTCAGGCATAAGCCCCGACCACACAGAGCGCCGCTGTCAATAGCGTATGGTGCGGCGATGATGCATCAATTTCTCACGGCGAACCGAACCGAGCTGATCGCTCGCTGTCGCGAGAAGGTGGCGCAGCGCGGCGCGCCGGGCGCCAACGAGGAGGAACTCGAGCACGGCATCAGCAAGTTCCTAGACCAGCTGATCAAGACCTTGATCGTGGAGACCACCGAGACGCCGATGCAGAGCCGTCAGGTCTCCGGCCCCTCGGGCGGCGGCAAGCCCAATCTTTCCGAAATCGGCGAATCGGCGACCCAGCACGGTCGCGAACTGCAACTGCACGGCTTCACCGCCGAACAGGTCGTGCATGACTACGGCGATCTGTGCCAGGCCATTTCGGACCTGGCGGTCGAGCGCGGCCAGGCCATCGAGGTGGATGAATTCAGAACCCTCAATCGTTGCCTGGACAACGCCATCGCCAGCGCGGTCACCGAGTTCGGCTACCAGCGCGATTTCGTCGTCGCCGACAAGCAGGCGATGCACTTGAACGAGCGCCTGGGCTTTTTCGCGCATGAGCTGCGCAATCAACTTTGCACCGCGACGCTCGCGCTTTCGATCATCAAGGAAGGCAACGTCGGCCTGTCTGGCGCGACCGGCGGCGTGCTCGATCGCGCGCTGCTGGGCCTGGGCAACCTGATCGACCGTTCGTTGGCCGAGGTGCGCATGCAGGCCGGCATGCCGATCCAGCATCGCCTGTTCTCGCTGGCCGATTTCATCGCCGAACTCAAGCTGTCCGCGTCGTTGGAAGCGCAGGTATCGGGATGCACGCTGACCGTATCGGAGGTCGACCCGTTGCTGGCGGTGGACGTGGATCGCGATCTGCTGCTGTCCGCCGCGGGCAACCTGTTGCAGAACGCCTTCAAGTTCACCCATCCGCGCAGCGAAGTCATCCTCAACGCCTACGCCTTGGCGGACCGCATCCTGATCGACGTGCAGGATCACTGCGGCGGACTGCCGCCCGGACTGGCCGAGGAAATGTTCGTTCCGTTTACCCAGGGCGCCGAGAACCGCAGCGGACTGGGACTGGGGCTGTCCATCGCGCGGCGCAGCGTCGAAGCCAACAGCGGAACGCTCAGCGCCCGCAACAAGCCCGGCTCGGGCTGCATTTTCACCATCGATTTGCCGCGGCACTCGCTGCCCGAGAAGCACATCGCGGCCTGAGACGCGGCGCAGGCGCGATGGCGTGTGCGTGATCGGCGCAGATGGGACGATCTCGCGATCTGCAACGCCACGAACATCGAGCCCTTCTCTTCTCTGCCGCAATGCCTCCGGATACGCCGTCGGCGCAGCGAAGTTAAGCAGCCGGTGTCGCATGGACCAAAGCCCGAGTCATCGCTCGCCTCATCGGGTCGAACATCCAGCCAGCCGTTTGGCGTGCGACTCCATGCGCGCCACAGCATCCTCTTCCAGACCCGCGATCGGCGCTTCATCGGCGCCTCGTGACGCTCGACCGCTGCAGCGGCGATAGCATTCGGAAACTTTCACATCATCCGGTCATGCAGACGATGCCGCGTTCGAAACGCGTGCCCCAGATGTGCTTGCGCCGCGGCATGTCGTCGACGCGGACGAACAGCAGGCAACAAAAAAGCCCCGTAGGCAGGGGCTTTATCAGTCATCTGCGGACTGCTGCGAACTCGCGCGAACTCGACCGTGGTGCCCGGAGCCGGACTCGAACCGGCAAGGGGTTGCCCCCGGCGGATTTTAAGTCCGCTGCGTCTACCGATTTCGCCATCCGGGCAGGATGCGGTGACCGCATCAGCTTACCGCATCCGGGTTTCGCTGGCGCCTCAGCGGCCTTCCGGGCCGACGTCGAGAGGCCGTGGGGCCGTACTCCGGCCGCAGCAGCCGGCGCTTACCAATCGCGCGTGGCGATCAGTTCCTCGCTGTCGGCCTGGAAGCCGTAGGCGGCGGCAATGGCGCGAAAATCCGCGCCGATGTTCTCGCGCGCGGCGGTCTCGATTTCGCTGTCGTTGTCTTCGAATTCGCCGGCGAGCGCGTTGAATTCGTCGGTCGCGGCGTGGGTCAGCGCGTACAGCGCGTCCAGGTTGTCGGGACGCCGCGCTTCGATGGTTTTGCACAGGCGGATCAGGATCTGCTGGCCCTTTTGCACCAGATGCGCCGGGAAGTAGCTGTCGTGCTGCATTTCGTCGAGGAAGCGGTGGGCTTGCAGTTGTTCGTTCGCGATGGCCATGCCTTGCCTTCCTGGGTGGGATGCGCGGAGGGTAGCGCGCCGTCGATCGCTCCTCCGTTGCCGCGCTCACGCGCAAACAAAAACGGCCGGCTCGCGCCGACCGTCATGCGGTATCACAAGAAGTATCGATGGAGGCCTGGACGGGAATCGAACCCATCTCTACGGATTTGCAATCCGGTGCATAACCTATCTGCCACCAGGCCGGTGACGCACTTACTTTACCGCGCCGCCGCATGCTTGCAACACGCTGCACGAGCATGGTGCCGAGCCGCACGCCGCGGCGAAAAAACGAAACCCCGCTTGCGCGGGGTTCGTCGGTCATGCCGCGCGTGGCGCCGCATGCGGAATTGGAGCGGGAAACGAGACTCGAACTCGCGACATCTACCTTGGCAAGGTAGTGCTCTACCAACTGAGCTATTCCCGCTGGAACCACTGCTTGAAACTGACGATGGCGACCTGTTGCACCGCTATCGAAATTGGAGGCCGAGGTCGGAATTGAACCGGCGTACGCGGATTTGCAGTCCGCTGCATAACCACTCTGCCACCCGGCCGATGACTGCTACAACCTTACTTGGTACTGCCCATCTACTGCAACGTCGACTTGCGAATGCATCGCGGTCTTCGTCTTAAAAAACAAAACCCCGCGACGGGGGTTTTGTCCGTAAGCGGCTTCGTTGCCGAAGCGCCTGGAATCTGGAGCGGGAAACGAGACTCGAACTCGCGACATCTACCTTGGCAAGGTAGTGCTCTACCAACTGAGCTATTCCCGCTGAGGGAAGCGATATTTTAGGCATCGAAAGAAAAGTGTCAACTCTTTTCTTCACACCCGGGCCCTCGCAAAACCGGCCGTGAATGCGCCGGAAACAGGCCCTTACGCGACATTCGCGCTTGCGTTCCTCGCCGTTGAAGGCTGGGTTCGCGTGGACCGTTTCGTCGCCGATCAGGTCGAGGGCTTGTCCGCGTCGGCGCGCATTATAGGCCAGGCGGCGCGCAGATAGGCCAGCCCCGACCACAGGGTCAGCAGGGCCGCGGCGGCGAGCAGCCATTCGCCGATGGTGAACACCGGCAGGCCGAACGCGGGTTCCTGATACAGCAGGCAGACCAGCGCGACCATCTGCACGATGGTCTTGATCTTGCCGATCGAGGCGACCTTCACCGCCGCGCGCTGGCCCAGTTCGGCCATCCATTCGCGCAAGGCGGACACGGCGATCTCGCGGCCGACAATGACCGCCGCCCACAGGGTCATCCACACGGTCGGGTGTTTCTGCACGATCAGCAGCAGGGCGACGGCCACCATCAGCTTGTCGGCGACCGGGTCGAGGAAGGCGCCGAACGCCGAATACTGGTTGTAGCGGCGGGCGATCCAGCCGTCGAGCCAGTCGGTGACCGAGGCGAAGGCGAAGATGAACGCGGCGGCGAAGTTGGTCCAGGGGTAATCGAGGAAGAACACCACCACCAGCACCGGGATCAGGACGATCCGCGCCAGGGTCAGCATGGTGGGTATGGTCAACTTCATCCTTCACTCCGCTTGCGATCGGGCGCCGTTTCGGCGGCGCCGGCTGGGCCGTTGCCGGCTTTCTTGCTGCCCGCGGCCACGGCCTTGGGAAGGGTACTCGGTGCGACGGACGGCTCGGCCGGCGCATCCAGCCCGTGCAGGGCGGCGTAGATGCGCTCGGCCAGGGCCGCGTTGACGCCCTCGACCCGGGAGATTTCCTCGATCCCGGCGGCCTTGAGGCCGCCCAGACCGCCGAAATGCTTCAACAGACTAGCGCGTCGACGCGGGCCGATGCCCGGAATATCTTCCAGCCTACTGCTGTTGCGCGTCTTCTGACGACGCCCCCGATGGCCGGTAATGGCGAAACGGTGCGCCTCGTCGCGAACCTGCTGGACCAATTGCAGCGCCGGCGACTGCGCGCCGGGGCGCTCGACCCGGCCGTCGGGCAGCAGCAGTTCCTCGTCGCCGGGGCGCCGGGCCGGGCCCTTGGCGACGCCGACCAGGATCAGCCCCTCGACCCCGAGCTCGGCCAGCGCCGCGCGCGCCTGGGCCACCTGCCCCGCGCCGCCGTCGATCAGCAGGATGTCGGGCATGACCCCGTTCTCCTCGACCGCGCGGCGGAAGCGGCGCGCGATCGCCTGGTTCATCGCGGCGTAGTCGTCGCCCTCGGTGATCCCGGTGATGTTGTAGCGGCGGTACTGGCCGCGCACCGGGCCTTCGGCATCGAACACCACGCACGAAGCCACGGTGGCCTCGCCCATGGTGTGGCTGATGTCGAAGCACTCGATGCGTTGCGGCAGCGCCGGCATGCGCAGCAGATCGCGCAGCGACTCGGCGCGCGCCAGCTGCGCGGCGTGGCTGGTCAGCTCGGTGCCGAGCGAGAGTTCGGCGTTGCGTCGCGCCATGTCGACGTAACCGGCGCGTTCGCCGCGCACGTTGCTCTTGATCTGCACGCGGCGTTCGCCCGAAGCCGAGAACGCCTGCTCGAACAGCTCGCGATCGGGCAGATCGCGGTCGAGCACGATCTCGCGCGGCGGGGTCTGTTCGCCGTAGTACTGCGAAATGAAGGCGGTCAGCACTTCCTCGGGGCTGTCGCTGCCGTTGGTCTTCGGGAAGAACGCGCGGGTGCCCAGGTTGCGGCCGTCGCGGAACGCCAGCAGCAGCACGCAAGCCGACACGCCCTGCATCGCCACCGCGAGCACGTCCAGGTCGGCGGCGCGGCCGTCGACGTACTGGCGCGCCTGCAGGGTGCGAATGCCGGTGATCAGGTCGCGCAGGCGCGCGGCGTCCTCGAAATCCAGGCGCGCGCTGGCCGCTTCCATGTCGCGGCCGAGTTCGTCGGTGAGCTCGTCGCTGCGGCCGTCGAGCAGCAGGCCGGCGCGGCGCACGCTCTCGGCGTAGTCGCGCGCCGGCACCAGGCCCACGCACGGCGCGCTGCAGCGACCGATCTGGTGCTGCAGGCACGGCCGCGAGCGGTTGCGGAACACGCTGTCCTCGCAGCTGCGCAGGCGGAACAGCTTGTGCATGAGGTTGAGCGTGTCGCGCACCGCGCCGACGCTGGCGTAGGGGCCGAAGTAACGGCCCGGCACCGCGCGCGGGCCGCGGTGCATGGCGATGCGCGGCCAGGCCTCGCTGGTCATCAGCACGTAGGGATAGCTCTTGTCGTCGCGCAGCAGCACGTTGTAGCGCGGCTTGAGCGACTTGATCAGCTGGTTTTCCAGGATCAGCGCTTCGGCCTCGGTGCGGGTGACCGTGACTTCCATGCGCACGGTCTGCGACAGCATCGACATGATCCGCGCCGACTTGGGCGTGGCGTTGAAATAGCTCGACACCCGGTTGCGCAGCGCGCCGGCCTTGCCCACGTACAGGGCGTTGTCGTCGGCGCCGATCATGCGGTAGACGCCCGGCGCGGTGCTGAGCTTCTTGACGAAGGCCTTGCCGTCGAACGGCGCGGGCGTGGGCGCGGCGGCGGTCATGCGCGCGGGCCTCCCATGCGCCGCGGATGCACCGGGGCGACGACGGAATCAGGTGGGCGGGCTGGCGAAAGGGCGGGCGTCGCGGTCACGGGCATCGGTCGGCTGGGCGGCTCTCGGCCCGGAGGCCGGCGAAATGGAGGGACCAGGCTTGAATTGGGCTGATTATGCGCGAGCGCAAGGCTTGCGGCCGGGATCGGGGGCCGAATGCGGCGTAAAACCCGCGAAGCCGGCCGATAACGCGTTGCTACGGTAGCTCCCTGTAGGAGCGACGTGGGCCGCGACTGCGCTGTGTCCGGTCGCGCCGAACGTTGCGCCGCGGTGTGTGATGTCGCGGTCGCAGCTTGCGCAGCTCCTACAGTCGGATTCCGATTGTGCGTAGCGATCCGGCATCGCGCTGTGCAGCGGCACCCTGTAGGAGCGGCGCGAGCCGCGACCACGCTGTGTCCGGTCGCGCCGAACGTTGCGCCGTGGCGTGCGGTGGCGCGGTCGAAGCTTACGCAGCTCCTACAGTCGGATTCCGGCTGTGCGAAGCGATCCGATATCCGTCTGTACGTCGACCCCTGTAGGAGCGGCGTGAGCCGCGACTGCGCTGTGTCCGATCGCGCCGAAGTTTGCGCCGCGGCGTGCGGTGGCTCGGTCGCAGCTTGCGCAGCTCCTACAGTCGGATTCCGGCTGTGCGAAGCGATCCGATGTCGATCTGTACGTCGACCCCTGTAGGAGCGGCGTGAGCCGCGACTGCGCTGTGTCCGGTCGCGCCGAACGTTGCGCCGCGGTGTGTGATGTCGCGGTCGCAGCTTACGCAGCTCCTACAGTCGGATTCCGGTTGTGCGAAGCGATCCGGCATCGCGCTGTACGGCGGCACCCTGTAGGAGCGCCGCGAGCCGCGACCGCGCTGTGTCCGGTCGCGCCGAACGTTGCGCCGCGGTATGTGGTGGCGCGGTCGCAGCTTGCGCAGCTCCTACAGTCGGATTCCGATTGTGCGAAGCGATCCGGCATCGCGCTGTGCAGCGGCCCCCTGTAGGAGCGGCGCGAGCCGCGACCGCGCTGTGTCCGATCGCGCCGAAAGCTGCGCCGCTGCATGTGGTGGCGCGGTCGCAGCTTGCGCAGCTCCTACAGTCGGGCGCCGAACCCACGCAGCGATCCGGCAACGCCCTACCCGCGCAACCCCAGTTCCTCGCGCAAGCGCGCGATCGCCCCATCCGCCGCCCGATCGAGCAACTGGAACACATGCTCGAACTGGGCCGGTCCGCCGGTGTAGGGATCGGGCACTTCGCCGTCGGTGACGGTATTGCACCAATCCAGCAGCAGGGCGCTGCGCGCGCGGGCGCCCTTCGGCGCACGCGCGCGCACGTCGCGCAGGTTGGCCTTGTCGGCGCACAGCAGCCAGTCGAAATCGCGGTAATCCGACGCGGCCAGCTGGCGCGCGCGCAGGCCGGAAATATCCACGCCGTGTTCGGCCGCGTTGGCGATCGCGCGCCGGTCCGGCGGATCGCCGACATGCCAGTCGCCGGTGCCGGCCGAGTCGAGTTCGATCCGACCGGCCAGCGAGGAAGCCTCGATGCGCGCGCGCAGCACACCCTCGGCGACCGGCGAACGACAGATGTTGCCCAGACAGACCACGAGCAGGCGCATGGCTCAGGCGCCCTCGCCGCTCGCCGGCGCTTCGCCTTGGCGCGTCTGCGCCAGATACGCTTCGGCGCGGACCAAGTCCTCGGGCGTGTCGACGCCGGGCGGGAACGGCTCGGGCGTGATCCCGACCGCGATGCGATAACCGGCCTCGAGCGCGCGCAGTTGTTCCAGCGATTCGATCTGCTCCAGCCGGCCCGGGCGCAGCTTGGCGAACTTGCGCAGGAACCCGGCGCGATAACCGTAGATGCCGATATGCCGCAGCCATTCGTCGCCGCCGGGCATGCGCTCGCGGTCCTTGGCGAAGGCGTCGCGCGGCCACGGAATCGGCGCGCGGCTGAAATACAGCGCATCGCCGTTGCCGGCGCGCACCAGCTTGACCGCGTTGGGATCGAACAACACCTCGACCTGCGTGATCGGCACGGCCAGGGTCGACATCTCCGCGCCGCTGTCGCGCAGGGTCTGCGCGGTGGCGACGATGCCGGCGGCCGGCGCGAACGGTTCGTCGCCTTGCAGATTCACCACCACGGTGTCGTCGCGCCAACCGGCCAGGTCGGCGCATTCGGCGAGGCGGTCGGTGCCGGAGGCGTGGTCGGGCGAGGTCATCGCGACCTGCACGCCGCTGTCCTTGAGCGCCTGGGCGATGCGTTCGTCGTCGGCCGCGACCCAGACCTCGCGCGCACCGGCCGCGAGCGCGCGGCGCGCGACGTGCAGCACCAGCGGTTCGCCGCCGATTTCGCGCAGGGGCTTGCCGGGAAGACGCGAGGCGGCGTAGCGGGCGGGGATGGCGACGACGAAATCCTGGCTCATGGTTGGGCTCCGAAACAGGTGATGCGGGTGCGGATTTGGTGAGGACGACGGCTTGCGCGGCGGACGCGGTGGGTGCGGGTTCGCGGTCGCGGCTCGCGCCGCTCCTACAATCGCTCCCTGTACGAGCGGCGCGAGCCGCGACCGCGTCACTACGACTACGACGCCAGCGACTCAGCGCTTGGCGAACGCCTGCAATTTATCCAGCAACGACACCCAGAACGCTTCCGGCAACTCCGCGCGCACCGGCACGCTGTAATACGACTCCGAGGCGAACGCGCCCTCGCCGGTCAGCGGGATCTTGACCGCGTCCTTCTCGGTCATCAGCACCGGCAATTTGCTGCCGAAGGCGAAATCGGCCTCGCTGTAGCGGTGATGATCGGGAAAGGCGTGCGGCACGATCGCGATGCCCAGGCCGCGCAGCATGGCGAAATAACGCTCGGGATCGCCGATGCCGGCGACCGCGTGCACCCGCTGGCCGACGAAGGCTTCGAGCTTGAGCGCGCGCGCGCCGACCAGCGGCAGTGCCTGATCGGCGACCAGGCGCATCGGCCACTCGCCGAAACCGCTGCTCGCGGCGGGATCGCCGGACGCGGCCTGCGGCATGTTGACCACGCGGAAATCGCAATCGGCGGCGCGCTCGGGCGGCTCGCGCAGCGGACCGGCCGGCAGCAGCTGGCCGTTGCCGTAACGGCGGCGGCCGTCGACCACTTCGATCTCGATGTCGCGCGCCAGCCGGTAATGCTGCAAGCCGTCGTCGCAGATGACGATGTCGCAGCCGGCCTCGGCCAGCGCCTTGGCCGCGGCGGCGCGATCTCGGTCGGCGCGCAGCTTGACCCCGGTGCGGCGCGCCATCAGCACCGGTTCGTCGCCGCCGACACGCGGATCGGTATCGCGATCGACCCACAGCGGCGTGGCGATGTCGTCGCGGCCGTAGCCGCGGCTGGCGACGCCGGGGGTCCAGCCTTCCTGCTTGAGCCGCTGCACCAGGGCGATGGTCAACGGGGTCTTGCCGGCGCCGCCGACGGTGATGTTGCCGACCACGATCACCGGCACGCCGGGATGGCGGCGGCGCTTGAGGCCCTTGCGGTAGAGCGCGCGGCGAAACGAGGTGACCGCGGCGTATACGCCCGACAACAGCCGCGCATGCATCGGCACCGCGCTGTCGTCGTACCAGTACGCCGGCACGCCGCCGCGACGATCGGGCGCGCCGCTCATCGCGCGCTCCCGCGATCGCGCCGGCCTTGCATCGGGCCGCGGCCGATCATCGCCGCGATCGCGATCGCCTGCATCGCAGCGCTCACTCGGCGTCCCGGAACTGCATGCGGTGCAGGTGCGCGTACAGGCCGCCCTGCGCCAGCAGTTCGGCATGCGAACCGCGCTCGACGATGCGGCCCTGATCCAGCACCAGCACCTGATCGGCGTGTTCGATGGTCGACAGACGATGCGCGATCACCAAGGTGGTACGGTCGGGCATCAGCCGTTCCAGCGCGTCCTGCACCAGGCGTTCGGATTCGGTATCCAGCGCCGCGGTGGCTTCGTCGAGAATCAGGATCGGCGCGTCCTTGAGCATCGCGCGCGCGATCGCCAGGCGTTGACGCTGGCCGCCGGAGAGCTTGCCGCCCTTGGCGCCGATCGAAGTGTCGACGCCTTCGGGCAGGCGTTCGATGAACTCGGCCGCGTTGGCGCCGCGCACCGCGTTGTCGAGCGCGGCGGCGTCGGCCTGCTGCATTTCGCCGTAGGCGACGTTGGCCGCGACGGTGCCGTCGAACAGCATCACCTGCTGGCCGACCAGGGCGATCTGGCGGCGCAGGTCGAGCAGCTTGTACTCGTCGAGCGGATGGCCGTCGAGCAGGATCTGTCCGGACTCGGGATCGTAGAAGCGCGGAATAAGCTTGATCAGGGTCGACTTGCCGCTGCCGGAGCGGCCGATGATCGCGGTGACCGTGCCGGGCCGCGCGGTGAAGCTGATGTTCGACAAGGCCGGCAAGGCCTGTCCTGGATAACGCGCGGTGACGTCGCGGAATTCGATCAGGCCCTGGCTGCGCGCGAGTTCGCGCGTGCCGGTGTCGGGCTCCTCGACCGCATCGAGCACTTCGAACAAGCGCTCGGCCGAGGCCACGCCGCGCTGAAGCATGTTCTGCACGTTGGTGAGCTGACGCAGGTTCGGGATGATCGCCATCATCGACACCATCAGCACTACGAAACCGCCGGCGTCCAGACGGCCGTTGAAGGCCTCGTAGCCGGCGACGAACAGCAGCAGCGCCAGACCGACCGAACCCATCAACTGCACCATCGCCGAGGCGATGCTGCGGGTGGATTCGACCTTGAGGCTGAGCTTGAGGTAGTTGTCGGCGATCTCGCGATAACGGCCCAGTTCGGAGGTCTGCGCGCCGTAGACCTTCACTTCCTGCTGGTTCGACAGCGCCTGATCGGCGGCCAGCAGCAACTGCGCGCCGCTTTCCTGGATGCGATGGCTGATGCGGCGGTAACGGCGGCCGACCTTGTCCATCACCCAGGCCAGCGGCGGCGCCATGATCAGCACCGCGAACGTCACCTGCCAGCTGGTCCAAATCATCACCGCGAGCAAGGCGATCGCCTGGGTCGACTGCTGGACCATGACCTTGAGCGCATCGACCGAGGCCTGCGCGACCTGATCGCTGTCCGAGCCCAGCCGCACCAGCATCGACGGCACCGGTTCGGTATCGAAGCGCGCGCCCGGCAGGCGCAGGTACTTGCCGAGCACCTGCACGCGCAGATCGCGGGCGACGCCGCGCCCGGATTTGGCCATGTAGTAGTCGGTCACGTAACCGGCGATGCCGCGCAGCACGAACAGGCCGACGATCGCCAGCGGCAACCACACCGCGATCCGGGTGTTCTTGACGATGAAGGTCTGGTTGATGACCGGTTCCATCAACTTGGTGAAACCGGCGCCGGCGGCGGCTTCGATCAGCATGCCGATCACCGCCAGCCACAGCAGGTTGCGGTACGGCAGGGCGAATCGGAGCAGCCGGCGGTAGGTCTGCCAGGGCGAGGCGGTTGCGCTCGCGCTCACCGCGCCGGCCCCGCCGCGGGCTTGCCGCCGCCGCTGGCGTTACTGGCGCCGCCGGTGTTCTGCGGCGGCGCGGTCGCGCTCATGATCTTGCGGAAACCCAACTGGCCGAGCGCGTCGTAGACGGTGACCACGGCCTGATACGGCGTGCGCGCATCGGCGCGCAGCATCACGCTGCGGTCGCGGTCGCTGCCGGCGACTTCGGCGATGGTGGCCTTGAGCGATTCCAGATCGTCGCGCAGGACCTCGCGGTCGCCGACGAAATAGCGGCCTTCGGCGTTGACCAGCACGATCAGCGCCTTGCTCGCGTCACCCGACGGTTCGCCGGTGGCGCGCGGCAACTCGAGCTTGAGCACCGAGCGCGCGTCGAAGGTCGCGGTGACCACGAAGAAGATGATCAGCACCAGGATCACGTCGATCAACGGAACCAGGTTGATCTCGGGCTCATCGTCGGCGCGATGGTCGCGGATACGCATCGAGCGCGCCTCAGCCGGCCTGACCGGCCAGCCGCACCGGCGCGCGCGCCGCTTCGGCCTGGCGCGCTTCGGCGGTGCCCGGGGTCAACACGTCGATCAGGGCGATGGCCTCGTGCTCCATCGCGACGATGTATTCGGAGATGCGGCCGCGGAACCAACGGTGCGCCATCAGCGCCGGAATCGCCACGATCATGCCGGTCGCGGTGCACACCAGCGCCTTGCCGATGCCGCCGGCGAGCTGGTTGACGTCGCCGATGCCGTGGTCGTTGATGACCATGAACATCTGGATCATGCCGACCACGGTGCCGAACAGGCCCAGCAAGGGACCGGCGGCGGCGATGGTGCCGAGCGTGTTCAGGTAACGCTCCATGCGGTGGACCAGATGCCGGCCCACGTCCTCGATGCGTTCGCGGATTTCCTCGCGCGGGCGGTTGCGCACGTCCAGCGCGGCGGCCAGCAGCGCGCCCAGCGGCGCGGTCGCGCGCAGGGACTCGATATGCGCCGGGTCGAGCTTTCCGGTCGCCGCCCAGGCCCGCACTTCCTGGCCCAGTTGCGGCGGCAATACGGCGCGCCGGCGCAGGGTCCACAGCCGCTCGATGATGATCGCCAGCGCCAGCGCCGACAGGATCAACAACGGAATCATCGGCCAACCGCCGGCCTTGACCAGTTCCAGCACTCGCGAACCTCCGGCCTGTGGCCGACTTCAATCCGGCCGATAGGATAGCCCAGGGTCCGTGCGCCGGGTCGCATCCCACAGACGCGGGTGTGCCTGGCGTCGCGTTTCGACCGTGGTGCCGCCGGCGCGCAGGCCGACCCGCAGCGCGCCATCGGCCGCGGTGTCGCGGGTTTGCGCGCCGGCGCGGGCCCAGCGTTCGAGCACGTCCGCGCGCGGATGGCCGAAACGGTTGCCGTGGCCGCTGGAGACCAGCGCATGGCGGGCGCCGGTGGCCTGGACGAAGGCCGGATCGGACGAGCCGCCGCTGCCGTGATGGCCCACCAGCACCACGTCGGCGCGCAAGTCGTCCTCGGCCGAAACCGCGGCGCGGCGGACCAGATCGCGTTCGATCACCTCGCCGATGTCGCCGGTCAGCAGCGCCGAACCATGGCGGCTGTCGATCCGCAGCACGCAGCTCGACTCGTTGCCCAGGTAAGGGAAATGCCGCGGCGGATGCAGCCAGCGCAGGCGCACGCCGTCCCAGGTCCAACTGCGCCCGGCCTCGCAGGGCCGGGTCGCGATGTGTTGCAGCGCCTCGCCCTCGACCTCCGGCGGCGCCGACACCTCGCCGGCCGGAAACGCCCGCAACACCGCGGCCAGGCCGCCGGCGTGGTCGTTGTCGGCATGGCTGGCGACCGCGCGGTCGAGCCTGCGCACGCCCAGGGCATGCAAGGCCGGCACCACCGCGCGTTCGCCGGCGTCGAAGCCGTCGCGCACCGCCGGACCGGCGTCGAACAACAAAGCGTGATGCGCGGTACGCACCAGCACCGACAGCCCCTGCCCCACATCGACCACCACCAGCTCGGCCTCGCCGTGCGCGGGCAGATGGCGATCCGGCCACAGCAACGGCAACCACAGCAGCATGGCCAGCGCCTTGCCCGGCACGCCGCGCGGCAGCAGCAGCCAGAACGCGCCGATCAGGGCCAGCGGCAAAGCAAACCAGCGCGCTTCGGGCAGCCACCACAAGGCCAGGCCGCTGTCGGCCAGCGCTTCGAACCACGGCCAGCCCGGCTCGAAGCAGGCCGCGGCCCAGCGCCAGGCGAATTCGCCCGTGCCGGCATGCAATGCCTCCAGCCCGGTACCGATCAACGCCAGCGGCACCACCAGCAGGCTCCACCACGGCACCGCGACCAGGTTCGCGAACGGTCCCGCCAACGAGGCCTGACCGAACAGCAGCACGCCCAGCGGCAGCAATCCCAGGCTGGCGACGCCCTGCGCCGACACGAACGCGCGCAGCCGTTCGCGCCAACCGCGGGTGTCCGTTTGGTCCGGCAGGCACCACAGCAACCAGGCCACGCCGAGGAAACTCAGCCAGAACCCGGCCCCGAGCACCGCCAGCGGATCGGCGAGCAAGACCGCGATCGCCGCCAAGGCCAAGGCATCGAAGGCATGAAAGGGACGCCGCGACAGACGCAGCCCGGCGATCACCGCGATCATTAGCCAGGTGCGCACGGTCGGCAGGGCGAAGCCCACCGAAGCCGCATATAACAAGCCGCCAAGCATCGCCGCGACCGAAGCGGCGACCGCGGCCGGCAGACGCCGTCCCAACCCCGGCCACAGCCACCACAACCCGCGCACGAACAAGGCGAAAAACCCCGCCACCAGCCCGACGTGGAACCCCGAAATCGCGATCAGATGGGTCAGCCCGTTCGCGCGCAACACGCTCCAGTCGCGTTCGCCAAGCGCGCGGGTGTCGCCCAGCGCGAGTGCTCGCACGAAGCGCGAGGCATCCGAGCTCACCCGCGCGGCGATGCGATTGCTGATCGATTCGCGCCAGGCTTGCAGGCCACGGGCTTCGGCCAAGCGTTGGGCATTTTCAGGATCGCGCAGATAACCGGTCGCGCTGAGCCGCTGCATCAGCGCGTATTTTTCCGCATCCGGTCCGCCCGGATTGCGCAGGCCGCGCGGCGCGCGCACGCGGGCCACGAATCGCCAATGCTGACCGGCGGCGAGCACCTGCCGAGGCTCGATGCGTTCGTCGTACCAGGCCAGCCGCAGCAGACGCCCGCGCAGCGGCGGCGGTTGCGCGGCATCGTCGTCGACGCGGAATTCGAAACGGGTGCGGCGCGGCTCGTGCACCGGCAGTTCGACGATGCGGCCGGTCACGGCCACGTCGCGCTTTTCCCACTCCGGCGGCAGTTGCAGGCTGAGCGCATAGGCCGCGTGCAGACTGACCAGGGCGAAACCGAACCCGGCCGCGGCGAACGCGCGCCAACGCGGCGAGCGCCACCACATCAGCGCGGCCAGAATCAGAATCGGTAACGAAAGTCCCCACGGACACGCACGCGGCAAGGCCAGACCGGCACCGATGCCGGCCAACAAGGCGATCGCGATGAGTTTTCCGAAGGGCGGCGTCCTTGCCGCGTCGAGCATGTCTACACCTCGGCGGCGTCCAGTTGCCGCAGTTTGCCCTCGTGCAATTCCAGCACGCGGTCCAGGCGCCGCGCGAGGCGGCGGTCGTGGGTCACCAGCACCAGGCTGGTGCCCTGCTCGCGATTGAGCGCGAGCATCAGCTCGAACACGGTCGCGGCGGTTTTTTCGTCGAGATTGCCGGTGGGTTCGTCGCCGAGCACGCAGGCCGGGCGATTGATCAGCGCGCGCGCCACCGCGGCGCGCTGGCGCTCGCCGCCGGACAATTCGCCGGGCTTGTGGTGCAGCCGATGCCCCAGCCCGACCGATTCCAGCAACACGGTCGCGCGCTCGCGCGCCTCCGCCACCGACGGCGCCTGGAACATCTCATCGACCACCGAATGAAATATCGCCAGCGGTATATCCACGAAAAGGAAATGGGCCAGGCCGAACACCAGGCTGCCGCCCGAGAGCACTTGCCGCAGCTGCATCGAGCGTCCGCTCAACAGGATCGGCAGCATCACGTTTTCCAGCGCGGTGAACTCCGGCAGCAGATGGTGGAACTGATAGACGAAGCCCAGCGACTTGTTGCGCACGATGCCGCGCGCCCGGTTCGACAGCGCGCTCATGCGATGGCCGTCGACATAGACCTCGCCCCTGGTCGGCGTGTCCAGGCCGCCGAGCAAGTGCAGCAAGGTGCTTTTACCCGCGCCCGAAGCGCCGAGGATCGCCACGGTCTCGCCGCGCTTGACCGAGAAATCGAGCCCGTCGAACACCGGCGTGCGCAGCTTGCCTTCCGAATAGATCATGGTCAGGCCGGTGCAGCTCAACACCACATCGTCGGCGCCGTGACTGGCGGGATCGCGCTGTTCCATGTTCGATTTGTGAGCCTCACTCATAACGCAACGCCTCCGCCGGAGCCGTACGCGCGGCGCGCCAGGCGGGATAGATAGTGGCCAGGAACGCCATCGCCAGCGCCACACAGGCGATGACGATCACGTCGCTGCTGCGCAGGTCGGTCGGCAGGCCGGTGATGTAGTACACGTCCTCGGGCAGCAGCTGCACGCCGAGCACGGTCTCGATGGCCTTGAGGATGTGTTCCAGATTCAAGGTCAGGGTGATGCCGCCGATGACGCCCAGCACGGTGCCGATGATGCCGATCAAGGTGCCCTGCACGACGAACACGGCCATCACGCTCATCGGGGTCAGACCGAGCGTGCGCTGGATCGCGATGTCGGCCTGCTTGTCGGTGACCAGCATCACCTGCGAGGACACCAGGTTGAACGCGCCCATCGCGATGATCAGCGACAGCAGCACCGCCATCACCACCTTCTCCATCTTCAACGCGCGGAACATGTTGGCGTTGTCGCTGCTCCAGTCGGTGACCCGGTACGGCCCGCCGAGGCTCAGCGCCAGATCGCGCGCCACGTTCCAGGCCTGATCCATGTCGTGCAGGCGCAGGCGCACGCCGGTCACGCCGTCGCCCATGCGCAACACCCGCTGCATGTCGCGGATGTTGACCACCGCCAGGCCCTTGTCGAATTCGTTGTAGCCGGCTTCGAAGATGCCGCTGACGGTGAAGCGCTTGAGCTGCGGCATCGCGCCCATCGGCGTGCTGCGGCCGTCGGCGGTCATCACCACCACGCTGTCGCCGACCTGCGCGCCCATCCACAAGGCGAGTTCCTTGCCGAGCACGATGTTGAAACTGCCGGGCGTGAGCGAGCTCAGCTTGCCCTCGACCATCTTGTCGGCGAGCACCGAGACCTTGTGGTCTTCGATCGGATCGACGCCGCGCACGATCGCCGGTTGCTGGCGGGTGGCCGACAGCAGCGCTTCCTTGTCGACGTAGGGCGCGGCGCCGGCGACGCGCGGATCGGCCATGGCCTTGTCGACCGCGACCCGCCATTCGGTCATCGGTTCGCCGTAGGCGCTGACCGTGGCATGCGCGGCCATCTGCAGCATGCGGTCGCGGATCTCGCGCTGGAACCCGCTCATGACCGCCAGGGTCGTGATCAGCGCGGTCACGCCCAGGGCGATGCCGCCGATCGAGGCGAGCGAGATGAAGGAGATGAAGCCGTTGCGCCGTTTGGCGCGCAGATAGCGCAGGCCGATGGCGACTGAAATGGGTTTGAACATTTATGCAGCCGGGATTCGGGATTCGGGATTCGGGATCGGGTTCATCGTCTTGGGCCTGTGTCGGGAAGGGTTGGCGGATCGGTCGGAAGTGGGTTCGCTGTGCGCGAATCCCGAATCTCCAATCCCGAATCCCGGCCTCGTCTCATGGTGCCACCGAACGCGTATCGCGCGCAGGGGCTGTGACCGCGACGGCCAGCCGCAGTTCACGGCGAGCGGCCGCGTCCAGGGTGTCGGGCCACCACAACAGCCGCTGCCGGCGCCCGTCGGGACCGGTGAAATCCAGCCGGGCCAGCCAACCGCGCCAGTGCAGGCGCAGGTCGGCGATCGCCTCGCCGGCCAGCGTGGCGCGGCCGCCGCGGATGGTCAGGGGCCGCGCCGGCCGCCGCAATTCCCGGCGCGCGCTCGCGATCGCCCACAGCAGCGCGAGCCCGGCGATCGGCAGGGACAGCGACCGCGGCAGTTCGCACGCCCACGCGGATACGCCGCCGAGCAGGCCCAATACGACCAATGCCGATGCGAGCCAGCGCGACGGCCGCCATTGCAGTTCGCAATCGGCCACGGCGTGGCCGCGGAAGGATGTGCTCGTTTTCAACGGCGAGGTTGTCGATCGCCACCGAAGACTGCGAGCGTTCTCCAACTGCCGCTCACCGCTGCCAGATTTCTGCGACGGCCGCTCAAGGCGGCAGTTGGCGAATCGACTCAACCAGTTGCTGAAGCTGTGCATCGCCGGAGGTCTCGTGGCCCATGAACCAGTGCCAGAGCTTATCGTCCTCGGTTTCCAGCAGCCGTAGGAAAACCCCGCGCTGCGATTCGGAAGCCTGCTTCCATTCGCGGTCCAGATAGCGACCGAGCAATTGATCGAGTTCGCGCATGCCGCGCCGGCAGCGCCAGCGCAGGCGGCGCAGTTCGATTTCGTCGCGTTGCTCGGCCGACAGTGGCTCGCTCATGAGCCGGCCTCGGCCGGCGCGGCACCGACCATCGCGCACAAACCGGTGGGACGGCGCTTGCAGTACCGCGCCACGTCGCGCTTGAGCGCGGCATCGCCGTCCAGCGCCGCGGACGCGGCGGCGAACAGTTCGGGGCCGAACGAATCGCCGAGCACGTCGCCGATGGTGTTCTCGATCGCGCTTTCGGCGAAGGCCCGATGCGCCTGCAACTGCGCCTGGCCGCCGCGCTGTTCGATGCAGGTCGACACCGCCGGCGTAGCGGCGGAATCGCGCACGCAGCTCAACTCGGTCTGGCCGGCCGGGCTGCGGAAATAGCGCAGTGCTTCGTCGAGCTGCGCGGTGCTGGCCTGGCCGGCCAGGCGTTGCGCGGTCTGCGCCGCGACCGCCTGCAGCTTCGTCGCCGCCATCCAGCGCTGCAGCAGGGCCTTGTCGCCGTCTTCGCGCGGCTCTTCCGGCAGGGTCTGATCGTTGACCAGCACCATCATCTGCCGCAGCACGTCCTCGAAGCCCATCGTTTCGAGCAGGCTGCTGGCTTGCGCGACGCTGGCCGTGTCGGCCGCGGGCGGCGCGGCGGCCGCGGTCTCTTCGGCCGGGCGCGCATTCGCCCCCGTGGCCAAGGCAAGCAGCGCCAATACGCCAACGACGCGAAGCGACGACGAGGGTCGAAGCCGATTTCCAAGCAAGGTGATCATGCGAGCAGTCCTGTTCCCAGACGTATCCATAGCGCCCACAGCGCGAACGCGCCGCTGACGTAAGCGAAAAATCGATGCATGACCTTGTTGTAGCCGCACTGGATCGCGCTGTGGACGATGCGCGTGATCACGAACAGCCAGGCCAGGCCGAGGGTCAGCGCATCGGCCAAGTTTGCGAACGCGGCCACGATCAGCCCCAGATAGAACAACACCGGCAGTTCGAACAGATTGCGGAAATTGTCGGCCGCGCTGCTCTGGGTCAGCCGCGCGCTGGCCTGGGCCGAGGTCGCCACCGCCTGCGGATGGATGCGGTCGCGGCGCATCTGGCCGATGCGGACCACGTACATGCGCAGCCACACGACCAGGGTCAACCCGACCATAGCCAACGCGGGAAGGAATATCGCCTTCGAATCCATCGATCGCCTCGCTCCTGAGCAGGCCGCGCGCCCGCGCGGCGGTTCGACTGCCGATCCGACTCCGCGGCTCGCGGCGTCGGCGGTATCGCAATCGCTTGCGCTATTCGTCGGCGCAACCCGTCCGAGCCGGCCGCCGCGGCCTCAGCCGCGCCGACGCCCCACCAGCACACCGCCGACCGTCAACGCGGCGCCGAGCCCCAACAGGAACATCGCCAGGCCGTTGCCGCCGATTTCGTTCTCGTTCGCGGCGCTGATCGCCCGCGCCGCGCTGGCCGCATCGGTCGCGGTGATCGCATGCGCGAACGCGGCCTCCTCGCACTTGTCGCGCATGGCCGCATCGGCGTTGCGCTTGTCCATTTCCGCGCGGCATTTTTCGACCACCGCGATGTCCGCGTCGGCCGGACCGCCGGAGAATTTCAGCCAGCCACCGATCACGAACACAAGCAGGCCGGCCAGCACGAGCAGCAGCGATTTCTTGTTCATGCGACCGGTTTTCACCTCTGCGTGGCAACCCAATCGACCCGGACTACGCCAGACCCATGCCCGCTCGCCGGCCGACGTCTCCACGCGGGAGGCCGCGGCCGTGACGCGAGCTGTGGATCAGACCCGCCGCGCCAGCATCAGCTTCTTGATCTCGCCGATCGCCTGCGCCGGGTTCAGCCCCTTCGGGCAGGTGCGGGCGCAATTCATGATGGTGTGGCAGCGGTACAGCTTGAACGGGTCTTCCAGATCGTCCAGGCGCGCGCCGGTGTCTTCATCGCGCGAATCGATGATCCAGCGGTAGGCCTGCAGCAGGATCGCCGGGCCGAGGTAGCGGTCGCCGTTCCACCAGTAGCTCGGGCAGCTGGTCGAGCAGCATGCGCACAGGATGCATTCGTACAGGCCGTCGAGCTTCTTGCGGTCTTCCGGCGACTGCAGGCGCTCGCGGTCGGACGGGGTCGCGCTCTGGGTGCGCAGCCACGGCTTGATCGAGGCGTACTGGGCGTAGAAGTGGGTCAGGTCGGGAACCAGATCCTTGACCACCTGCATGCTCGGCAGCGGATACACCGGCACGTCGTTCTTGGCGTCGCCGCAATCGGCGATCGCGCGCGTGCAGGCCAGGGTGTTGGTGCCGTCGATATTCATCGCGCACGAACCGCAGATGCCTTCGCGGCAGGAGCGGCGGAAGGTGAGCGTGGGATCGATTTCGTTCTTGATCTTGATCAGCGCGTCGAGAACCATCGGACCGCAGGCGGCGAGATCCACCTCGTAGGTGTCCACGCGCGGGTTCATGCCGTCGTCGGGGTTCCAGCGGTAGACCTTGAAGGTGCGCGGCTGCTTGGCGCCCGGGGTCGGCCAGTGGCGGCCCTTCTGGATCTGGGAGTTCTTGGGTAGGGCGAATTCAGCCATGCTGGCGATCTCTCGGCTTGCGTTGTACTGAGTTGGGCTCGTGCCGGCGCGCGGCGAACCGCGCGCCATGATCGAAAGGTCAGTACTTGCGTTCTTTGGGCGGCACGTAGGCCACGTCGTCGGTCAGGGTGTAGTTGTGCACCGGACGGTAGTCGATGTTGGTGCTGCCCTTCTCGTCGACATAGCACAGGGTGTGCTTCTGCCACTCGTCGTCGTTGCGCGTCGGGAAATCCTCGCGCGCATGCGCGCCGCGCGACTCGGTGCGGTTCTCGGCCGAGACGATCGTCGCCAGCGCCTGGCTGAGCAGGTTCGACAGCTCGTAGGTCTCGATCAGGTCCGAGTTCCAGATCAGCGAACGGTCGCTGACCTTGACGTCGGCGAACAGCGCGTGGATCTCGCGCATCTTGCGCACGCCGTCACTCAGCGTTTCGCCGGTGCGGAACACCGCCGCGTCGGCCTGCATGGTGCGCTGCATCTTGTCGCGGATCACCGAGGTCGGGGTGCTGCCGCTGGCGTTGCGCAGCTTGTCCAGGCGCGCGAGCGCCGCGTCGCAGGCGTCGGCCGGCAGCTTGGCGTGCGGGCCGCCGGGCTTGATCGTCTCGGCGCAGCGGTTGGCCACCGCGCGACCGAACACCACCAGATCGAGCAGCGAGTTCGAACCCAGGCGGTTGGCGCCATGCACCGACACGCAGGCCGCTTCGCCGATCGCGTACAGGCCTTCGACCACCGCGTCCGGGTTGCCGTCCTTCAACTGCACGACTTCGCCGTGGTAGTTGGTCGGAATGCCGCCCATGTTGTAGTGCACGGTCGGAATGACCGGGATCGGCTCCTTCTCGACGTCGACGTTGGCGAAGATGCGCGCCGACTCGGCGATGCCGGGGAGTTTTTCGTGGATCACTTCCGGGCCGAGGTGGGTCAGGTCGAGCAGGATGTGATCCTTGTGCTCGCCGACGCCGCGGCCTTCGCGGATTTCGATGGTCATCGAACGGCTGACCATGTCGCGCGGGGCGAGGTCCTTCACGCTCGGCGCGTAGCGCTCCATGAAGCGCTCGCCGTTGCTGTTGCGCAGGATGCCGCCCTCGCCTCGCACGCCTTCGGTGATCAGGCAGCCGGCGCCGTAGATGCCGGTCGGATGGAACTGCACGAATTCCATGTCCTGCAGGCCCAGCCCGGCGCGCAGCGCCATGCCGCCGCCGTCGCCGGTGCAGGTGTGGGCCGAGGTCGCGGAGAAATAGGCGCGGCCGTAGCCGCCGGTCGCCAGCACCGTGCCCTGGGCGCGGAACAGGTGCAGGGTGCCTTCGGCCATGTCGAGCGCGAGCACGCCGCGGCAGGCGCCGGTCTCGTCCATGATCAGGTCGAGGGCGAAGTATTCGATGAAGAACTGCGCGTCGTGCGCCAGCGACTGCTGATACAGCGTGTGCAGAATCGCGTGGCCGGTGCGGTCGGCGGCGGCGCAGGTGCGCTGCGCCGGCGGGCCTTCGCCGTACTTGGTGGTCATGCCGCCGAACGGGCGCTGATAGATCTTGCCCTCGTCGGTGCGCGAGAACGGCACGCCCTGGTGTTCGAGTTCGATGATGGCCGGGATGGCCTCCTTGCACATGTACTCGATCGCGTCCTGGTCGCCCAGCCAGTCCGAACCCTTGACGGTATCGAAGAAGTGGTAACGCCAGTCGTCCTCGCCCATGTTGCCGAGCGCGGCGGAGATGCCGCCCTGCGCGGCCACGGTGTGCGAACGGGTCGGGAAGACCTTGGTGATGCACGCGGTCTTCAGGCCCTTCTGGGCCAGACCGAAGGTGGCGCGCAGACCAGCGCCGCCGGCGCCGACCACGATCATGTCGAACTTGTGTTCTTGAATCTTGTAGGCAGAGGCCACGACTCAGGCTCCCAACGCGATGCGGATGATGGCGAGCACGCTGGCGAGAGCCGCGAGTACGCAAACGAAAACGACGGCGATCTGCGAGGCGGCCGCCAGGCCCGGGGTGTGCACGTAGTCCTCGATGATCACCTGCAGGCCGAGCTTGGCGTGCCAGAACATCGCGATCACGAACGCGCTGAGCAGCACGGCGTTGCAGGGGTTATGCACCGAGGCGCGCACGCTGGCGTAATCGCCGCCGATCCACGACACGATCAGGCCCAGCACATACAGGGTCAGGCCGATCAAGGCGATCGCGGTGACGCGCTGGACGATGAAGTGGTGGGTGCCGTCCTTCGCCGAGCCCAGGCCGCGCGCGGTCTTGAGCGGGTTGCGCAGGTTCTTGTTGTTGGCCGTGCTCATGCGCCACCTCGCGACATCATCGCCACGATCCAGATCAGCGCGGTCAGCACGAGGCTGCCGATGACGCTGATCCAGCCGTTGCGCACAAAGGTATCGACCTTGTAGGCGTAGCCCGCGTCCTGGACCAGATGGCGGATGCCGTTGATCAGGTGATAGGCGAACGCCCAGGTCCAGCCGAACAGGACCAGGAAGCCCAGCGGCGAACGCGCGCAGGCGGTGAAATTCGCCCAGGCCTGCGGACCGGCCGCCAGGGCGAGCAGCGCCCAGGCGATCAGCAAGGCGCCGACGGAAAGGATTACACCGGTGGTCCGGTGCAGGATCGAGGTCACCATCTGTATCTGCCAGCGATATACCTGCAGATGCGGTGACTTGGGTCGTTCGCGGTTCGCCATTAGCGTGGCAATCTCGGCTGGGCGGCGGCGCCGCGTGGCGGGAAGCGTGGGAGCGCTGGGTGGGGTGTTGAAAAGCGGGACCGGGGATCGGATCTAGACACTCATGCAGGACACGCCTCGTACAAGACACATCATGCAAGCCGGACTAGAAGTCGATGCAGCGGCCGTTCTTTTCCCAATCGCCGTAGCGGGTCGGTTCGAGACCCTCGCGACCACCGTGCTCTTTCGGAGCGTCCTTGGCGGAAGGCGAATGGCCTCCCGTTTCGGTAACGGGAGTCGCCGGGTTCTCGGACGCGAGGTCCGAACGTGCTTCCGGGGTGGTTTCGCCTATCATCACAGCGTTAAATATTAAGTCCCGCCCCCCATGCCTGACAACCCGCAAGCCTTGTACGGACAAGCATTCGCCCTGTCCGGTCAACAACTGATCGCCCTGGAAGGCCGCGACGCGGCCGCTTTTGCCCATTCGCAGTTCATGAACGAGGTCAAGGCGCTGGCCGACGGCCACTGGCAATGGAACGGCTGGCTGACGCCCAAGGGCCGGGTGATCGCGCTGTTCGCCTTGCTGCGCCTGTCTGAGCAGCGAATCTGGCTGCTCGTGCCCGACGCCGACGCGGCCGCCTTGGCCGAATCCTTGAAGCGATTCGTGTTTCGCAGCAAGGTCGCGATCGGGCTGCGTGAAGACCTCGTGATCGAGGGACGTTTCGCCGCGCCGGCCTCGGCGCGCGACGCCGCGATCGGCGGCGACGAGGCGTCCGGGCTCGAATTGGACCTCAGTAGCGCGGAATCCCCGCGCAGCGTGCGCATCCACGCCGGCCCGGCCGCAGCCGAAAATCCCGCCGCGGTGGCGCTGTGGGCCCAGGCCGACCTGCGCCACGGCCTGCCGCGTCTGCCGGCGAGCCAGGCCGAGCAATGGACGCCGCAGCAGCTTTCGCTGGATCGGCTGCGCGCCTTCAGCGTCAAGAAGGGCTGCTACCCCGGGCAGGAAATCGTCGCGCGCACGCATTTCCTCGGCAAGGCCAAGCGCGGCCTGGCCTTGTTCGAAAGTCCGGCGGCGATCGCCGCGGGCGCGGACGTGCGCGGCGAAGCGGCGGTGCTGGGCACGGTCGCCGCGAGCGCAAGCCACGACGCGACCCATCTCGCGCTGGCGGTGCTGCCTTTGGAGCGCAACGAGACGGCGACGAGCATCGACGGGCACGCGGTGGTGGAAACGCCGCTGCTGGATGGATTGGCGCGCTGAGTCCGACTGCGCCGCGCCGCTTGCGGGAGCGACCGAAGCATCATCCCCGACTGTAGGAGCGGCGCAAGCCGCGACCGCGACACCACGAACCGTGACGAAGCGATCTGGGCGCTACGCGGTCGCAGCTTACGCAGCTCCTACAGCGAGCGACCGAAGCATCGTTCCCGACTGTAGGGGCGGCGCAAGCCGCGACCACGACACCACGAACCGCGACGAAGCGATCTGGGTGCTACACGGTCGCAGCTTGCGCAGCTCCTACAGCGAGCGACCGAAGCATCGTTCCCGACTGTAAGAGCGGCGCAAGCCGCGACCACGACAGCTCGAACCGCAACGAAGCGATCTGAACGCTAGGCAGTCGCAGCTCGCGCAGCTCCTACAGCAAGCGACCGAAGCATCGTTCCCGACCGTAGGAGCGGCGCAAGCCGCGACCACGACACCACGAACCGCGACGAAGCGATCTGAACGCTACGCGGTCGCAGCTTACGCAGCTCCTACAGCGAGCGACCGAAGCATCGTTCCCGACTGTAGGAGCGCCGTGAGCCGCGACCACGACACCACGAACCGCGACGAAGCGATCTGAACGCTACGCGGTCGCAGCTTACGCAGCTCCTACAGCGAGCGACCGAAGCATCGTTCCCGACTGTAGGAGCGGCGTGAGCCGCGACCACGACACCACGAACCGCGACGAAGCAATCTGGGCGCTACGCAGTCGCAGCTCGCGCAGCTCCTACAGCAAGCGACCGACGCATCATTGCCGACTGTAGGAGCGGCGTGAGCCGCGACCGCGACACCACAAACTGTGACGAAGCGATCTGGGCGCTACACGGTCGCAGCTTGCGCGGCTCGTGACTCCCGCAAGCCCAGTCCGAACACGACCAACTCAGCCCTTCGCCAACACCTCGGCCGCACGGACGATGTCCTCTTCACCCGGAATCACCAGAAACGCGGCGCCCGCCAGCGGGGTGTAGGTGTCCACGCCGACCACGCGCTGCATCGGCACACCGCCGAATCCGGCTTCGGCCAGCGCGGTGATCACGCCCTCGCCCACCCCGGCGCTGCGCCGGCCTTCGTCGACCACGATGATGCGCTTGGCGCTGCCGGCCTGCTGCGCGATGTAGGCGTCGTTGAGCGGCACCAGCCAGCGCAGGTCGATCACCCGCGCTTTCCAGCCCAGCGACTGCTCGATCTGCCGAGCCGCGCGCAGACTCATCGGCACGCCGTTGCCATAGGTGAAGATGACCAGATCGTCGCCGTCGCCGCCGCTTTCCGGCAGATACGCGCGTCCCTCGCCCAAGGTCATTGCCTGATCGGGCGACGGATACTGGGTCAGCCAACGACCATCGCCGGCTTCGTACAAGTCCTTGGTCATGTACAGCGCGATCGGCTCCAGCAACACCGCCACCCGGCCGTCGACCTTGGCCAGCGCGGTCAGCGTGCGCAGCATCGTCGCCGCGTCGTCGCCGCGCGAGGGACAGCCGACCACCAGGCCGGGAATATCGCGCAGCGCGGTGATCGAGTTGTCGTTGTGGAAATGCCCGCCGAAGCCGCGCTGATAGCCCAGCCCGGCGATGCGCACCACCATCGGATTGCGGTACTGGTTGTTGCTGAAGAACTGCAGCGACGCCGCTTCGCCGCGAATCTGGTCGCAGGCGTTGTGGAAATACGCCAGGTACTGGATTTCCGGAATCGGCAGCAGGCCGACATTGGCGAAACCCTGGGCCATGCCCAGGATCATGGTTTCGTCGAGCAAGGTGTTGAACACGCGGCGCGGGCCGAAGGCTTTCTGCAGGCCCTTGGTCACCGTGTACACACCGCCCTTCTGGGCGACGTCTTCGCCGAACAGCAGCGTTTCAGGGTACTTGGCGAAAATATCGTGCAGCGCGTTGTTGATCTGGATCGCCAGATGCCGCGGCGGCTGATTCTCGGGCAATTTGGCTTCGCCACCGAACACCTCCAGGCGACGCTCGGCGAAATCGGCTCGCGCCGCTTCCTTGGCGACCGCCGCGGGCGTGTACGGCGCCAGCGGCGCGATCACTTCAGCCAGGTCGTCGAGCTTGGGCCGGCGATCGGCCTCCTCGGCCGCGGCGAAACAGCGCTTGCGCGTGGCTTCGTACAGATCGAGCACGTCGGCCTTCGACATCAGCCCCGACTCCAGCGCGATCGCCGCCGAGCGCAGCAAGGGATCGCTGGCCTCGACCGCGCACAGCTCTTCGACCGAACGCCATTCGATTTCGAAATCGGTGCCGGCGTGACCCATGATGCGGGTGGTGCGCAGATGCAGGAAAGTCGGACGACGGGTGCGGCGGCAATGCTCGACCGCGCGCTGCACGTCGCCGTAGCCGTTGGCCAGGTCGAGGCCATCGGCGGCGAAGTAGTCCAGTCCGTCCATGTTGCGGAAACGATTGCCGATCCAACCGCCCGGGGTCTTCACCGAGATGCCGATGCCGTTGTCCTCGCACACGAACAACACCGGCGCCGGCAGCTTCTGGTACGCGGTCCAGGCGGCGGCGTTGAACGCGGTCTGCGCGGTAGCGTGATTGGCCGAAGCGTCGCCGAACGAACAGATCGCGATGCTGTCGTCCGGAATCGGCAAGGCATGGCCCAGACGCCGACCGGTCTCGATCGCGACCGCGGTGCCCAGCGCCTTGGGCAGGTGCGAGGCGATGGTCGAAGTCTGCGGCAGCACCCACAACGGTTTGCTGCCCCATACCTTGTGGCGGCCGCCCGAGGCCGGGTCGTCCTTGCTCGCCGCGAACGACAGCCCCGAATCCATCACCGGGTCCATGCCCGGCAGCTTGCGGAAACGCTCGGCCATGAAGCCGCCGCTGCGGTAATGCAGGAACGCCGGATCGGTGTGGCGCGCGAGCCGCGCGACCATCGCATTGCCTTCGTGGCCGCTGGAACCGATGGTGTAGAAGACCTTGTTCTGCACTCGCAGCACGCGCGCCATCAAGTCGAGATGGCGGCTGATCAACTGCGATTCGAACAGCTCGCGAAAGCCGCGCGCATCCAGCGCGCTGCCGTCGAGGATGGCCTCGTCCGCCGCCGGACGCGCATCGGCGCGGCCGTTCCAGGCCTGCACGAACTCGACGAAATTGACGTCGCAGATCTCGGCCCGGTTGAGGCCCTTCATGCGCGCCGGAATCGGGCTCGCGACGGGATTGAAGTTGGGCACGCTGCTGAAAATCGAAGACTGCGGTTGCGCTGACATTGCAAGCTCCGCCGCCCGCATGCGGGTCGGCTCATCGGTAGGAAAGATCAGGACGTGAGAGCGATCCGCTGCGCGGCTTGCGCATCGGGCTCGGGCAAGGCGACGAAGCCGGGTGTCGCGCGCACGCGCGCCAGCCAGGCCTGCACCGCCGGATAGGCAGACAGACCGATGCCGCCGTGTTCGGCCACATCGGTGTAAGCGAACAGCGCGATATCGGCGATGCCGTAGCGTTCGCCGGTGAACCACGGATTGTCGCGCAGATGCCGCTGCATCACCCCCAGGGCTTGATGGCCGCGTTCGCGCAAGCGCGGCAGTTCGGCGCGGCGCGGCGAATCCAGTTCGGTCCAGCCGGCGATGAAGCGCGCCACCGCGATGCAGGGCTCGTGGCTGTACTGCTCGAAGTTCATCCAGCTCAGCGCCTGCGCGCGCTGCCACAGGTCGGCGGGCAGGAACTCGCTGCCGTCGGCGAGGTAATACAGGATCGCGTTGGATTCGCTGAGCGTGCGGCCGTCGTCGAACTCGACCACGGGCACCTTGCCGTTGGGATTGAGCGCGAGGAATTGCGGCGTGCGGGTCTGGCCCTGGCTGCTGTCGACTTCGACCCAGCGGTAGCGCTCGCCCAGCTGCTCCAGCAGCAGGCGCAGCTTGTGGCAATTGCCCGACGGGGAAAAGCCGTGCACGGTGATCACGCCGACGCTCCGGCCTTGCGCCGCGCGCGCCATTGTTCGACCGTCTGGCCCCAGACCTCGACTTCCTTCTCGTTGTGGGGTTCGGGCAAGAAACGCCCTTGACGCAGGTAACGCGAGCCGAGCTTGGCGGCGACAGCCTTGGAACCCATATTCTCCACATCGATGGTGTGGATGATCTCGCGCCAACCCAGGTGCTCGAACGCCCATTCCATCGCCGCGGCCGAGCCTTCGCTCGCATAGCCCTTGCCGTTTTCCGAGGCGACGATGCCCCAGCCGACTTCGGTGCCGGGCCAGCCTTCCGGACACCATGGACCGAGTCGGCCGATCCAGCGGCCGCTGCTCTTTTCGATCACCGAGAAGAACGCGAAGCCCTGCACCGCCCACGAACCGATCACCGACATCATCGCGCGCCAGGCCAGCGGCCGCGACTGCGCGCCGCCGACGTAGCGCACATGCTCGGCATCGGCCATGAATTCGGCCCAGGCGTCGAAATCCTCCAGCCGCGGCGGACGCAGGATCAGGCGCGGCGTTTCCAGTTGGATGTCGGGGATCGTCATCAAGGTCGCGTACTCCTGCTGCTGCGCATTCGAAGCCCCCCTCTCTCCGCCGATGAAAGCCCCTCTCCCGCTTGCGGGAGAGGGGTTGGGGTGAGGGCACGCGAGAATGCGCACATTGCGCAGACCACTAGCGGCCGCGCGCCCTCATCCGGCCCTTCGGGCCACCTTCTCCCGCAGGCGGGAGAAGAAAGTTGCTGCTGCCCGCGGCAGCAAAACTTAAAAAGCGTTGATGCCCGTCAACTCACGTCCGACCACCAACTGGTGAATCGTCTCGGTGCCCTCGTACGTGATCACCGATTCCAGATTCAGCGCATGACGGATCGCCGCATGCTCGGTGGTGATGCCGGCGCCGCCGAGCAGGTCGCGGCATTCGCGCGCGATGTCGATGGCCATGCGGCAGTTGTTCCACTTCGCCAGCGACACCTGGGTCGGCTGCATGGTGCCGGCGTCCTTCAGGCGGCCGAGCTGCACCACCAGCATCTGCGCCAGGGTGATCCGGCGCGCCATCTCGGCCATCTTGATCTGCGCCGACTGGGTCGCCGCGACCGGACGATCGAACAGGATGCGTTCCTTGGTGTAACCCAGCACTTCGTCGAGGCAGGCGATGGCCGCGCCGATCGGGCCCCAGGTGATGCCGTAGCGCGCCTGGGTCAGACAGCCCAGCGGGCCCTTGAGGCCTTTGACGTTCGGCAGGCGGTTGGCCTCGGGCACGCGCACGTTGTCGAAGAACAGCGACGAGGTCACCGACGCGCGCAGGCTCATCTTGTGCTTGATTTCCTGGGCGGCGAAACCGGGCATGCCCTTCTCGACCACGAAGCCCTGGATGCCGTCCTCGGTCTGCGCCCAGACGATCGCGATGTCGGCCAGGTTGCCGTTGGTGATCCACATCTTGGAGCCGTTGAGGACCCAGTCGCCGCCGTCCTTCTTGGCGTTGGTCTTCATGTTGGCCGGATCGGAGCCGCCGTGCGGTTCGGTCAGGCCGAAGCAGCCGATGATCTGACCCTTGGCCATGCCGGGCAGCCAGCGCTCGCGCTGCTCTTCAGTGCCGTAGGCGAAGATCGGGTACATGCACAGCGAGGACTGCACGCTGACGAAGCTGCGGATGCCGCTGTCGCCGCGCTCGAGTTCCTGGCAGATCAGGCCGTAGCTGACCGCGTTGAGGCCGGCGCAGCCGTACTTTTCCGGCAGCGAGGAGCCCAGCAGGCCCAGCTCGGCGATCTCGGGCACCAGTTCCTTGGGGAAACGACCCTGATCGAAGGCATCGCCGATGATCGGGATCACGCGCTCGTCGGTGAAACGGGCGACGGTGTCCTGTACGGCGCGCTCCTCTTCGCTGAGCAGGGAACGGACGTCGAACAGATCGTAGGGATTCAGGGCCATGGCGCGCTTTGGGAGACCTGTGGGGCAGAAAGACCGCCATTGTAATGGCCGGACCGGGCCGGAGTAGCCCTATCGGACCGGCCCGTCGCATTACGCAAGTTTCCCGCATCCGGGCGGTGGCGCGCGCAAAAAAGAACGGGGCCGGATGATCCGGCCCCGTTCGGGAACTGCATGCGAGGCAAGGATCAGCCGCGGCTGGGCACCGACGCGGTCGCGGTCTGGGTCACGACCTGGCCGTCGATGACCGGCAGGCGCTGGGCCGGACGCTCGTCCATGCGGATGGTCTGTTCCTGACCCTGATAGCGGTAGGTCACGTCGTAGCCGACCACCTTGTTCTCGTTGCCCAGGGCGATGCGGCTGCCCGGCTTGGTCTCGGTGCGCATCGTGCCGGTGGTGCCGTCCGGGTTGCGGAAGGTCACGTTGTAGGCGACCACGCGCGAGGACTGCGAGCTGTCGGACACGGTGTGGCACTGGCGCTCGGTGCGGTTCACGACCCGGCCGCCGACATGATTGCGGTCGACCCGGTTGCCGATGAAGCCGCCGGCCACGGCGCCGGCCGCGGTCGCGGCCTTCTTGCCGTTGCCGCCGCCGACCTGGTTGCCGAGCAGACCGCCGATGACCGCGCCGGCGACGGTGCCGCCGACGTTGCCGTCGCGCTCGGGCAGGCGTTCCTGCACGACCACGTCGTTGCAGACTTCGCGCGGGGTCGACACGGTATTGGTCTCGCGCACCGGATCGGTGCCGATCACGGTCGCGTAGAGCTTTTCCTTCTGGTTGATCGGCTTGACGTTGACCACGTCGGCGTAATCGAGCTGCGGCGCCGGAGCGTTGATCGCGCCGTTGGCGGCGATGTTGTCGCCCTCGGCGGTGGCGCCGTTGATCGGCGACTGCGCGTTCGGCGCCAGGCCGGCCTGCGCGTTGGCGGCATCGTTGCCGCGGAAGCTCTGGAACGCGGCGACGGCCACGCCGCCTACCAGCAGCGACGCAATCGCGACTGCAATCAAGTTCTTGTTCATTTGGAGCCTCCTGCAGCGGGGTCACCGCGGTGATGATTCGGTCCCGACAGCGGCCGCGAACGAGGCGTCGCCGGACAATGCAGGACCGCGTTGTGGACGTCGCCATTGCACCACCGGAATGCTGAACCGGTGCCTATTGATTTTCGCTAATCTGTCCCCTGTCTGAACCGTCACGCGGCTACGTGCTAGCGTGTTTGCCAACCCGGTCACACCTCAATCGCCATGGCCAATCCGCTGCTCGCTCCCCTGATGGGTTTTCTCGGACGCCTGATCTATCCGCGTCTGTTCATGCTCACCGCGGCCCTGTTCGCGTTCGATCTGGTGATTCCGGACATCGTGCCGTTCGCCGACGAGATCCTGCTCGGCCTGGGCACCTTGCTGCTGGCCAACTTCAAGAAGCGCAAGGAACCGCAGCCGCCGACCGTGCTGCCGCCGTCGCGCTGAGCGCATGTCCGCGCTGATCGACAGCCACTGCCACCTCGACGCGCCCGAATTCGATCCCGATCGCGCGCAGGTGATCGCGCGCGCGCGCCAGGCCGGGGTGACCCGGCAGGTCGTGCCGGCGATCGACGCCGCGGGCTGGCCGAAACTGCGCGAGGTCTGCGCGGCCGACCCGGGCCTGCATCCGGCCTACGGCCTGCATCCGATGTATCTGTCCTCGCATCGGCCGGAGCATCTGGATGACCTGCGCGAATGGCTCGCGCGCGAACGTCCGTGCGCGGTCGGCGAGTGCGGACTGGACTACTTCGTCGAGGGCCTGGATCGCGACGAACAGTCGCGTTATTTCGACGGCCAGTTGCGACTCGCGCGCGAGTTCGACTTGCCGGTGATCGTGCATGCGCGTCATGCGGTCGAAGCGACCATCGCCGCGATCCGCCGCGTCGGCGGCCTGCGCGGCGTGGTGCATAGCTATTCCGGCAGCGAAGAACAGGCCGAGCAGTTGTGGAAACTCAGCTTCCTGATCGGCCTCGGCGGCCCGGTCACCTACGACCGCGCCAAGCGCCTGCGCCGCATCGTCGCGGCGATGCCGATCGAATTCCTGCTGCTGGAAACCGACGCCCCGGACCAGCCCGACGCCGACATTCGCGGACAACGCAACGAACCGGCGCGTCTGGCCGGCGTGTGCGAGGTCATCGCGCAATTGCGCGGGGTAGCGGCCGAACAAGTCGCCGAGGCGACTTCGGCCAATGCGCGACGGTTGTTCGCTCTGGCGGATTGAGCGAGCGGCGACGGAACGAAAAACGTCGAGGTCGAAACCCCGCTTACGAAAGACTTTTGGCTATGCAGCGAATCGCAAGGCCTTTACAGCTGCGGTGGCGAGCAATCGACCGCGTCGTGACGACGCGATCTCGCGCTTCGCTCGACCTCATAGATATGTCGCGATGGAGCCCTGGATCCCCGCCTTCGCGGGGATGACGGTTTGAGGATGCGTGGACGGTGTCGATGCGTTTTGACGCGGCTTGCTGATTTTGCCGATGTGATTTTCTGGCGAAGGTCGCGAAAGCTCCGGCAAAAAAAACTTCGGCGCGGCCAAATTCGACGCAGTTGAATTCGGCGCGACTGAATTCGACACAGCTGCATTCGACGTAGTTGAAATGGCGCGGTCGCGGCTTGCGCCGCTCCTACAGGTAGGCCATGTGACTTTGCTTGGGCTTGAAGCCGCGCAGTTCATCCAGCGCTGCGAGGCTTGTAACTCGCGTTAGCAAACGCACACCCGTAGGGCGGCGTGCAGGATGCACGCCGTGCGCCACCGGGACAGGACGTCCCGTGTGGCGCATGCCCGCGTAAGCCCCGCACTTGCGGGCCCTTGATTCACAACAAAGCATTTTTCTTTGGTTACCTTTCTTTTGTTGCTTTAGACAAAAGAAAGTAACCCGCCGCTTCAGCGGCGGAAGCTTTTGATCCTGCTTGCTTTTGATCCTGCTTAAAGCTTCTAAAAGCCTCAGAGCCTCAGAGCTTCGACTTGCTAAAACCTGTTAGAACAAGGCAAGGAATTCACGAAGCAACAAAGCCCGATCAAGCCACCGGCACCTTCGGCTTAAGCAAAATCTCCAACGCCCGCGCCACCGCCGCAAACGCAAACACCCCCGTGATATGCGTAGCCGCCCCCAGCCCCGCTCCACAATCGAGCTTGAGCGAAGCATCCCCATCGACCTTCGGCCGCACCCCACACACCGTGCCATCGGCCTGCGGATACTTCACGTTCTCCAGCGAATAAATCGCCGACACGCCGAAATACCGATCCGGATTCTTCGGAAAATTGAACTCGCCGCGCAACTTCTTGCGGATCAGCGCCAGCATCGCGTCGTGCTCGGTGCGCGACAGATCGCGCACCCGCACCAGGGTCGGATCGGTGCGCCCGCCGGCCGAACCGACCGCGATCACCGGCAGCTTGCGCCGCCGGCACCAGGCGATCAGCTCGACCTTGCTGCGGAAACTGTCGCAGGCGTCCAGCACCAGGTCGAAGCCGCGGTCGAGCAGCTCGTCGAGATTGGACGGAGTCAGGAAACTCTGGATCGCGTCGACCTCGATCGCCGGACTGATCGCGCGGCAGCGTTCGGCCATCGCCTCGACCTTGGCGCGGCCGTAATTTCCATCCAGCGCCGGCAACTGGCGATTGGTGTTGGACACGCACAGATCGTCGGCGTCGATCAGGGTCAGGTGGCCGATGCCGGTGCGGGCCAGGGCCTCCACCGCCCAGGAGCCGACCCCGCCCATGCCGACCACGGCGACGCGGCATTGGCGGAAACGGGTCACGGCGCCCTGGCCGTACAGTCGGTCGATGCCGGCAAAACGCTCTTGCCAGACGGTATCGGAAGTGGATTCGCTCATCGCGCCTATTGTAGTGGCGAAGGCCGGCGATTCCGGCCGCGGCGATGGAAAGCAGCGGCTCATGGCCGCAACCGAGAAGCGCGGTCGAACGCGGCAGCGAGTGGCCGCGGCCCGGTCACATCCGCCGAAACCACCCCCACCAACGCCGATTCAAACCGGTCGCCATGCACCGACCGGCAGCGCCCTCGCCCGCCGCCCGCGCGCCGCGCCGCTGACCCCGGCCTCACATCGCTGCGTGCTATGGTTCCGCGATCTTGGATGGAGGCCAGGCAATGAGCGAAACCCAGCCCACCAATGCCGCAGTCAAACGCAAAGGCAATGGTTCGAAGTACCTGTTCCTGTTTCTGTTCGGTCTGGTCGGCGGCGCGGTCGCCACGGTCATGGCCGTACGCGCGCTCGAGCAGCGCAAGGACCATTTCCCCGACAGCGTCATGCACCTGCAGCAATGGCACCTGGGCCAGCTCAAGGGCAAGGCCGAGCAGAACCGTTGCGCCGCCACCGACACCCTGCCGCATCTGAAGTCGCTGCGCATGCTGGCCGACGACCTCGACCCGGCCTTCCCCGACCTCAAGGACGACACGCGCTTCGCCCAGCATTCGGCCAAGATGCGCGCCGCCCTCGACAGCGCGCTGGCCAGTCCGCCGGTGAGCTGCGCCGGGGTCACCGAGGTGTCCAATCAGATCGGCGAGGCGTGCAAGGCCTGTCATCAGGATTTCCGCGGCTAAGGCGGGAATGGGGAATCGGGAGTCGGAAATCGCCGCGGCGATCGTGTCGGTTCGTCACTGACGAACGGCGGGCCGGCTCCTTGCTCGCTTCGCGCTCCGATCGCGTTCGACGCAACCGGCTGCGAATCGCGGGTTAAACGCGAACCCGCTGCGTCGCCGCGTCCCATCGCGGTGTTCGCAGCCCCTGCCCCAACCTGAACGCGCCTGCAAACAAAGCGCAGCCAGCCACATAAATTGAACACGTGTTCACGCACCGGCTTATAGCGTGTCCAGCGTGTGGCGACTTCCGCCACTCGCTCACAGCGCAGGAGCCTCGAATGAATACCAAGAATTTCCGATTGCTGGCCGTAGCCGCCGCGGCTTCGCTGGCGCTCGCCGGTTGCGCGACCTCGCCGGGTTACGGCGGCGGCGGTGGCTACAACAACGGCGGTTACAACAACCCGCCCCCGTCCGGCTACGGCAACCAGAACAACAGCTGCTACGACTGCGGCGTG
Source organism: Lysobacter capsici (assembly GCF_014779555.2). Taxonomy (NCBI): domain Bacteria; kingdom Pseudomonadati; phylum Pseudomonadota; class Gammaproteobacteria; order Lysobacterales; family Lysobacteraceae; genus Lysobacter; species Lysobacter capsici. The sequence continues at coordinate 2,338,145 of NZ_CP094357.1, read as the reverse complement.
GTAACCCGGATCGAACAGATCAGCACCCAGAGCAATGCCCCGAGCGCCACCGGCGCGGTGTTGGGCGGCCTGGTCGGCGCCGTCGCCGGTCGCAAGATCGCCGACGATCACACCGACAGCAAGGGCCGCAAGAACACCGCCACCGTCGGCGGCGCGGTCGCCGGCGCCATCGCCGGCAACGCGATCCAGAACCGGGTCGGCGCACCGAGCTACAACGTGTATGTGCGCATGGACGATGGCCGCACCCAGGTCGTCACCCAGAAGGACCTCGGCGGCATTCGCGAGAACACCTACGTGCGCGTCACCAACGGTCGCGCCTACGTGCGCTGATCCGCGACGCATCGCGGCGTTCGCGACGCCGGCATTATTGAAACAATGTAACGAAGAAAAACGGCCCGCCCACGCGGGCCGTTTTTCGTTTGTCGCCAGCACGATCCGAGTCCACAACGCACATCACGATTAGCCACGGAACTGGAGCACTTATTGGGGTCTTCATGACGAAGACGTTGCGCTAGGGTCATTCGCGTCCGCCTCGCGGGCCTCGTCAACGCAAGATCAGGAGATCGTGGAATGAACCTTCGCTTCGTGCATGTGGTGTCCGCGGGTGCCGTACTGACCGGCGCCATCGCCGCCGCCATCGCCGCGCCCGGCGCGGCGCAGAACAATCCGCTGCGGGTCGGCATGGTCGCCGTCAACGGCGCCGCCGACGATTTCCTCGGCTCGGTCGAGGTCAGCATCACCAACACCAGCCGCAAGGCGGTGCGCCTGCCGAAGTGGCAACTGCCTTCGGACCAGTTCGATTCCAAGCTGTTCACCATCAGCTACAACGGCCAGCCGGTCGCGTACGAAGGCGCGATGGTCAAGCGCGGCCTGCCGCAGGCCGAGGACTTCGCGATCCTGCAGCCGGGTGAAACCTATCGCCGGGTGATCGATCTGTCGGCGGGTTACGACCTGTCCAAGACCGGCCAGTACGTGGTCGCCTTCAACACCCCGCTGCAACATGCCTCGACTTCGGATCGGGTGATGCTGCATCAGAACAACGGCCTGCCGATGTCGGCGCAGAGCGCGCCGCTGAGCCTGTGGGTCGACGGCCTGGATCAGCTCGGCGGCGAAAAGATGTCCGCCGTGGCGAAGAAGCCGGTCGGCCCCACCGCCGTGGTCAACGGCGTCAACTACGTCGGCTGCACCACCGCGCGCACCAGCACCGCCGGCCAGGCGGTCAACGCCGCGCGCACCTACGCCGAAAACGCCAAGGGTTATCTCAACACCGGCACCATCGGCCCGCGCTACACCACCTGGTTCGGCGCTTACACCTCCAGCCGCCTCAACACCGCGCGCAGCCACTTCGTCAACATCGATTCGGCGATCGACCAGAGCAACGGCCAGATCACCATCAACTGCGGCTGCACCAGCAGCGCTTACGCGTATGTCTACGCCAACCAGCCGTATCAGATCTATGTCTGCAATGCGTTCTGGAATGCGCCGCTGACCGGCACCGACTCCAAGGCCGGCACGCTGATCCACGAAATGAGCCACTTCACCGTGGTCGCCGGCACCGACGATCATGTCTACGGCCAGACCGGCGCGAAGAATCTGGCGATCAGCAACCCGACCAACGCGCTCGACAACGCCGACAACCACGAGTACTTCGCCGAAAACACGCCGTTCCAGAACTGATCGGCGCGGCGCGACGCTCGCGCGTCGCAACACGGCAGATGACGACGGCCCGCTTCGGCGGGCCGTTTTTTTGCGCGTCGATTTTTGCGTGCGAGGTTTTGCGCGACGGTTCGCCTGACTGAGTTGCGTACCTGTCTTGGGCGCGGATTCCGGCTACTCATGCCCCGGCGCCCGCCATCGGCATCGACACCGCCGATCATCCGTCCGCGCAACTCAACCCCATCGCCGCGATCCACGCGTTGAATACCCACGAGCCTGGCGCAGGATGCGATCGCAAGACAGGACGCGGCGGCGCGCGATGGGAGACGAGGCCCGTCGTGTACCGCGCAAGCAGGCTCCTTGCGCCCGGACGGGCGCAAGCGCGGGACCGGCGCGAGGCGGATCGGGGCGCCGGCAGCCGCATCGCCATGGACAGCGCCGCCGCGGCAAGGACGCGCGACGGCCGGGCGAGGCGATCGGGATGGCCGGGGGCATGGAGTCCCCGGCCTTTTTCGTCATGGCGTCCGGATCGCGCCGGCCACGCCGAAATCGTTCGAATCAACCGGACTGTCGGGATCTGGATCGGCCGCCGCCGCTCATCGATAAAATTTAAATCGATATAAATTCATATGCCGCCGATGCCGCGACGCACATCGGTTGGCTCGCGCCCGGCGGCGGGACGCACAGGCACGTTTCGTAGCGTTTTTGCGACGGCCGGCGGATGAGTATTTCGAAGTGTGACAAGCATCAAAAATACACAAAAGAAAAACCCGGCCTGAGCCGGGTTCTTCTGACGCGGATGCGGCGCGGCGAAGCGTCGCGATCGGGCTTGTCCGTGTCGTATTACAGCGGTTCGACCGCGTCCGCCTGCAGGCCCTTCTGGCCCTGCACGACGGTGAAGGAAACCTTCTGGCCTTCCTTCAAGCTTTTGAAGCCCTGGGACTGGATAGCACGGAAATGCACGAATACGTCTTCGCCATTTTCACGGCTGATAAAGCCAAAACCCTTGGCATCGTTGAACCACTTAACGGTTCCGGTTTCTTTGGACATCGTTACTCTCTCCTTGGAACGAGGTGTTGTTAACGCGAGCATCGCGTGCTGGTTGCAAGGAGGAAGCGAGGTGCAACGATGTAGCAGATCGATGGATCAACCGCATCGGGCCACGATTCACGGTGACCCTTGGCAAACCAAGCGCCCGCAACGTACCCCGACATGGGCCAAAATGCAAACAGCCCGGACAGCCTGTCCGGACGGGGATTACGCATGGATTTGACTACGTTTTATTACATCTTGGCGGGCGTACTGGTGGTGCTCGGAATCGTCGGCACGGTGCTGCCCGCCCTGCCCGGCCTGCCCCTGGTTTTCGGCGGCATGCTGCTGGCCTCGTGGGCGTCGGGATTCGAGAAAGTGGGCTGGGTCACCCTGGTCGTGCTGGGCCTGCTGACCGCGCTGTCGATGGTGATCGATTTCGCCGCCACCGCGATGGGGGCCAAACGGGTCGGGGCGAGCAAGCTGGCGATCATCGGCTCGATCATCGGCACCTTCGCCGGCCTGATGTTCGGCTTCATCGGCGTATTCATCGGCCCGTTCGTCGGCGCGCTGATCGGCGAATGGATCCATACCCGCAAGCTCGACCAGGCCACCAAGGTCGGGGTCGGCACCTGGGTCGGCATCCTGGTCGGCACCGTGCTCAAGCTCGGCCTGGCGTTCGCGATGCTCGGCCTGTTCGCGATCTCCTGGTTCTTCTGATCGACGCCCCGCTCCTGATCGACACCGGCCCCTGATCGACGCCGGCTCCGGCCACACAGGCCGGAGTCCGATCGCGCCGATCACGATTCACGCTTCGTTCGCGGCGCAATGCAAGACTGCTGCGGCTTCGAACCACCCGCCTTCGGCTTCACCAACGAGTCGCCCTGATGCCCTATTCCCCCACCGCTCCCTCGCTACGCATCCGCGCCGCGCTGGTCTTGGCCGCGACCGCGACGCCCCTGCTCGCGTTCGCGCAGACCGGCGTGCAACCGGCCACGCCCGAAGCCTGTCTGGCGATCAACGTCGATGCCGACCGCCTGGCCTGTTACGACACCGCGCTCGGCCGCCAGGCCGGCGACGCGCGCCAGGCCGATATCGCCGCCAAGGAGGCCAAGGCGATCCGCAAGAATCTGGAAGTAAGCGATGAGCTCGCCGGCGAAGCCAAGCCGAGCGTGCGCGAACGCGCGCGCCGCGCGGTGGCCGGCAACCTGTTCAGTCACGAAGAACCGCTGGCCGATGCGATCGCCAACGCCGGCAAGGGTGGCCTGCTCGACAGCCGCTGGGAGCTGGCCAAGGATTCCAAGCTGGGCCTGTTCAACTTCCGCGCCTACAAGCCGGTGTACCTGTTGCCGGCGTTCTGGAACAGCGACCCCAACGAATTGCCGCATTCGCCCAACCCGCGCAATACCGTGACCGAACCGCAGTCGCTGCAGAGCGTGGAAGCCAAGTTCCAGATCAGCTTCAAGACCAAGGCGGTGGAAAACCTGTTCGGCGACAACGGCGATGTGTGGCTGGGTTACACCCAGTCCTCGCGCTGGCAGGTCTACAACGGCGACAACTCGCGCCCGTTCCGCGAAACCAATTACGAACCCGAAGCGATGCTGGTGTTCCGCAACAACTACCACATCGGCGGCTGGAGCGGCCGCATGGCCGCGATCGGCCTCAACCATCAGTCCAACGGCCGCGCCGATCCGCTGTCGCGCAGCTGGAACCGGGTGATCGGCCAGGTCGGCCTGGACCGCGAAAACTGGTCGATCCTCGCGCGTCCGTGGTGGCGCATCTCCGACGGCAACGACGACGACAATCCGGACATCGAGGACTACATGGGCCGCGGCGATCTCACCATCGTGCATCGCCGCGGCGGCCACGAGTTTTCGCTGATGGCGCGGCATTCGCTGCGCAGCGGCGATCGCTCGCACGGCGCGCTGCAGTTCGACTGGGGTTTTCCGATCTACAACCAGTTGCGCGGCCATCTGCAGGTGTTCGACGGCTACGGCGAAAGCCTGATCGACTACAACCATCGCGCGACCTATATCGGCCTGGGCGTGTCGCTGCTGGAGTGGTATTGATCGCGACGCGAAACTGCGACCGGGTGTGACCCGCGACGTCGACCGGCTGCGTTAACCTGCGCCGGTTCGACGGAGAACCCGATGAAGATGCAGCGCATCCTCTCGCTGGACGGCGGAGGCATCCGCGGCCTGGTGAGTTGCCATTGGTTGGCCGGCGTGGAACGCGCGCTGGCCAGCGCCGGAAAACCCGGCTTGCTGAAACATTTCGACCTGATCGCCGGCAGTTCGACCGGCGCCTTGGTCGCGTGCGGGCTCGCCCACGGCATCAGCCCCGACGCGCTGGCGCAGCTGTATCGCGCGCAGCGCCACGTGATCTTCCCCGATCTCGCCGGACGCTTGTGGTCGCGCGCCAATCGCTTGATCAGCGACGGCATGTCGGCGCCGCGCTACGACGGCGTCGGTATCGAGAAGGTGCTGCGCAAGGTGTTCGGCAAGACCACGCTGGGGCAGCTCAAGGCGCCGGTGCTGATCACCAGCTACGACACGATTTCGCGCACGCCGGTGATCTTCAAGAGCTTCGATGCGAAGCACCGCGACCTGCTGGTGTGGGAGGTCTGCCGCGCCTCCAGCGCCGCGCCGACGTATTTCCCGGCGCATGCGATGAAGGTCGAGGGCAAGGATTGCGCGCTGATCGACGGCGGCGTGGTCGCCAACAATCCGACCGCGTGCGCGATCGCCGAGGCGCTGCGCAAGGACGCCCGGGTCGACAACAGCCGCGATCTGGTGGTGCTGTCGGTCGGCACCGGCGAACGCACGCGCAGCATCGACCTGGACTCGGCGCGCTCGTGGGGCGCGCTGGAATGGGCGGTGCCGATCATCGACGTGTTGTTCGACGGCAATACCGATTCGGTCGATTACATCGCGCGGCAATTGGTCGGCGACGGCTATTACCGGATGCAGGCCGAGTTGCTGATCGGGCTGGACGACCTGGACGACACCAGCGAGACCAACGTGCTGGGGTTGGAGACCTTGGCCAAGGAGTATCTGACCCGGCCGGCGACCAAGAAGATGCTGGCGCAGTTGGTCAAGCGGCTTTGATCGCGCTTGCGTGATCGCGATCAAAGCCGCGATAACCCACTGCAGGAGCGGCGCGAGCCGCGACCGCGACATCACGGTTACGACGCAAGCGCGATGTCGCGGTCGCGGCTCGCGCCGCTCCTACAGGCAGGCATCGAAACATTCGCTATAAACAAAAACGCCCGGATAACCGGGCGTTTTGTTTGCGGCGACGCGATTTATTCCACCACCACCGGAATCTTGCCGATCCGCGTCTGCCATTCCTTCGGCCCGGTCTTGTGCACCGACTCACCGGTGCTGTCGACCGCGACCGTCACCGGCATGTCCTGCACGGTGAATTCGTAGATCGCTTCCATGCCCAGATCGGCGAAACCGACCACGCGCGAGGCCTTGATCGCCTTCGACACCAGGTACGCCGCGCCACCGACGGCCATCAGATACACCGAGCGATGCTTCTTGATCGCATCGATACCGGCCGGGCCGCGCTCGGCCTTGCCGACCATGCCGAGCAGGCCGGTCTGCGCCAACACCTGTTCGGTGAACTTGTCCATGCGCGTGGCGGTCGTGGGACCGGCCGGGCCGACCACTTCGTCGCGCACCGGATCGACCGGGCCGACGTAATAGATGAAGCGGCCCTTGAAATCGACCGGCAGCGCCTCGCCCTTGTTGAGCATCTCGACCATGCGCTTGTGCGCGGCGTCGCGACCGGTCAGCAGCTTGCCGTTGAGCAGCAGCACTTCGCCGGGCTTCCAGCTGGCCACTTCTTCGGGCGTGACCGTGTCGAGATCGACGCGGCGGCCCTTGGAGGCGTCGTAGGTCAGCGTCGGCCAGTCTTCCAGCGACGGCGGATCGAGCATCACCGGGCCGCTGCCGTCGAGGGTGAAATGCGCATGCCGGGTCGCGGCGCAGTTGGGGATCATCGCCACCGGCAGATTGGCGGCGTGGGTCGGGTAATCCTTGACCTTGATGTCGAGCACCGTGGTCAGGCCGCCCAGGCCCTGCGCGCCGATGCCGAGCGCGTTGACCTTTTCGTACAGCTCAAGACGCAGCTCTTCGGCGCGATTGCTGGCGCCGCGCGCCTGCAGGTCGGTGATGTCGATCGGCTCCATCAGCGATTCCTTCGCCAGCAGCATCGCCTTCTCGGCGGTGCCGCCGATGCCGATGCCGAGCATGCCCGGCGGGCACCAGCCCGCGCCCATCGTCGGCACGGTCTTGAGCACCCAGTCGACGATCGAGTCGGACGGGTTGAGCATCGCGAATTTCGACTTGGCTTCCGAACCGCCGCCCTTGGCCGCGACGATCACGTCGAGCTTGTTGCCCGGCACGACCTTGACGTTGATCACCGCGGGCGTGTTGTCCTTGGTGTTGCCGCGCTTGCCGGCCGGATCGGCGAGCACGCTGGCGCGCAGCTTGTTGTCCGGGTGCAGGTAGGCGCGGCGCACGCCTTCGTTGACCATGTCTTCCACGCCCATGGTCGCGCCGTCCCAGCGCACGTCCATGCCGATTTCCAGGAACACGGTGACGATGCCGGTGTCCTGGCAGATCGGCCGGTGGCCTTCGGCGCACATGCGCGAATTGATCAGGATCTGCGCGATCGCGTCCTTGGCCGCGGCGCTTTCCTCGCGCTCGTAGGCAGCGGCGAGGTTCTTGATGTAGTCGACCGGGTGGTAATAGCTGATGTACTGCAGGGCATCGGCGACGGACTGGATCAGGTCGTCCTGGCGGATGACGACGGGGCCGCTGGAAGCGGCGTGGGACGGGCTGGCGGTCACGGCGGGCATCAAGGCTGGCGGTGGGGATCGCCATTCTACCCGCCCGGCCCGCTCCCGGCCCTTGCGCGGACGGGCGAGGCGCCGCCGGTTAAGCTGCCTCGCCCACGGCCCAGGCCGTCATTGCCCAGCGCTTGCGAGCCCGACGCCATGCCCTACACCGCGCCTCGTTCCGAACTGCCGGCGCCGCCGGCGAGCCGATCGCGCCCGCTGCTGCTGGCGATCGGCCTGATCGTATCGGCCTTGTGCGGGCTGCTGCCGCTGCTGGTGGTGCCCGCGTTCGCGCAGACCTTCACCGCCTTCGGCGCCGACCTGCCCTGGGCGACCGCGCTGCTGATCGCCCGGCCCTGGCTGGGCTGCGCGCTGCCCTTGCTGGTGCTGGCGCTGTGGTGGCTGTGGCCGCGGCCGCGGCGCGATCTGGCCGCCTGCGTGTTCGGCGTGGTCGGCGGGCTGGGCATGCTCGCGCTGATGGCGGTGGCGCTGTACCTGCCGATCTTCAAGCTGGCCGCGACGGTCTGACGAGCCGGTCGGGCGAGCCCGCTGAGCGAGCGCGGCCCGCTGCCCCGTGCCTGGGAACCGCGGGCCGCGATCGCGCCGGCGCCGATGGCCGGCATCAACGCCTTACTGCGGGCAAGCGTCCAGCACGCAGCCGCGCCACAGCATCTGGCAGTAATGCTCGTCCTGGCCGGACTCGCGGCAGGTCTCGAGGACATCGTAATAACAGTAGACACCGCCCGCGCACACGATCAGATCGCGCGGCGCCGCGCTGGCGCCGAACGCGAACGCAAAGGCGAACGCGGCCAGGGCCACGGTGAAGCGACGGTTCGACAGCTTGCCTTTCAACGGCTGGATCTTCATTCGAACTCTCCTTTTCGATGGATGGATCAGCACTGCAAGTTCCATGGGCTCCTCGCGGAGCCGGGCCACGGTACGCGAGCGCCCGCGCTGGCGACAGCGTCGTTGCGGCGGTTTGTGCGCCACTGGGCAGTTCCTCGCCGAGGCCGCCGGCGCGCGCGGGTTTCAAACATCACTTGCGCCGTCGGCGGCCCCGGTTAGATTGATCCGAACCTCAATGCGGAGCACGCCGTGATCACCTGTTATCTGCGCTATGTCATCGACCCCTATCAACTGGCCGAATTCGAACACTATGGCCGCCTGTGGATGCCACTGGTCGAGAAATTCGGCGGCACCCATCACGGCTATTTCATGCCCTCGGAAGGCGCCAGCAACATCGCATTGGCGATGTTCTCCTTCCCCAGCCTGGCCGCGTACGAGGACTACCGCACGCGCTCGCTCGAAGATCCCGACTGCCAGGCCGCATTCGCCTACGCCCGCGAAAACCGTTGCATCCTCAGCTACGAGCGCAGCTTCTTCCGGCCGGTGTTCGCCGGCCAATAAGCACGAGCGTGCGCGACACCGGCGCCGGCCGAGCGGCGACGGCCACCGCCGAAACACGACCTTGACCCGCGACTTGGGCACAATCGCCGCATGAGCACTCCCAGCGACGCCGCCAAGCCGTCCCGTAACGCAAGCCCCGGCAACGGCGGCAAACCGTCCCTGCGCGAGCGCTTCGACGCGCTGCGCAATCTGCGTCCGTTCCTCAAGCAGATCTGGGCGACCAGTCCGTCGCTGACCCTGCTCACGCTCGGGCTGCGCCTGATCCGCGCGCTGCTGCCGATCGCGACCTTGTACGTCGGCAAGCTGATCATCGACGAAGCGGTACGGCTGGTCGCGAGCGGGCATGGCTTCGGTTCGTTGTCCGAAGCGTGGGCCAGCGGCCAGCTCGACACGTTATTGGCGCTGCTCGCGTTGGAGTTCGGCCTGGCGATCGGGTCCGACCTGCTCGGCCGCATCGTCAACTACGGCGACTCGCTGCTGTCGGAGCTGTTCACCAACGCCACCAGCGTGCGCCTGATGGAACATGCCGCGACCCTGGACCTGGAGGACTTCGAAGACCCCGACCTGCAGGACAAGCTCGACCGCGCGCGCCGCCAGACCATGGGCCGCATGAGCCTGATGAGCCAGTTGTTCGGCCAGTTGCAGGACACCATCACCGTGGTCAGCTTCGCGGTCGGCCTGCTGGTGTATGCGCCGTGGCTGATCCTGTTGCTGGCGGTGGCGCTGATCCCGGCCTTCATCGGCGAAGCGCATTTCAACGCCTTGGGCTATTCGCTCAACTTCGCCTGGACGCCGGAGCGGCGCCAGCTCGAATACGTGCGCCAGATGGGCGCCAGCGTCGAGACCGCGAAGGAGGTGAAGATCTTCAATCTGCACCGCTTCCTGATCGCCAAGTACCGCGAGCTGGCCGACAAGTTCTTCGCCGCCAACCGCGCCCTCGCCCGTCGGCGCGCGCTATGGGGAACCGTGCTCGCCGGGCTGGGCACGCTGGGTTACTACATCGCGTACGGCTATATCGCCTGGCGCACGGTGCGCGGCGATTTCAGCATCGGCGATCTCACCTTCCTGGCAGGCAGCTTCCGCCGCCTGCGCCAGTTGCTGGAGGGGCTGTTGGTCGGTTTCTCGCAGGTCGCGGGGCAAGCGCTGTACCTGGAAGACCTGTTCTCGTTCTTCGAAATCCAGCCCGAGATCACCTCGCCGGCCAACCCGGTCGCGGTGCCGAAGCCGATCGTGCGCGGCTTCGTGTTCGAGAACGTGGGCTTTCGTTATCCCGATGCGGAGCGTTGGGCTTTGCGCGGTCTCGATTTTGAACTGCGGGCTGGTGAAGTCCTGGCCTTGGTCGGCGAGAACGGCGCCGGCAAGACCACCCTGGTCAAGCTGCTCGCGCGTCTGTACGACCCGGACGAAGGCCGCATCCTGCTCGACGGCCGCGACCTGCGCGAGTACGACCTGGACGAGTTGCGCGCGAGCATCGGCGTGATCTTCCAGGACTTCGTGCGTTATCACCTGACCGCCGGCGAAAACATCGGCGTCGGCCAGATCGATGCGATGACCGACCTCGACCGCATCCGCAACGCGGCGCGGCGTTCGTCGGCCGATGAAGTGATCGAAAGCCTGCCGCGCGGTTACGACCAACTGATCGGCCGGCGTTTCAAGACCGGCGTGGATTTGTCGGGCGGGCAGTGGCAGAAAATCGCGATCGCGCGCGCCTATATGCGCGACGCGCAGGTGATGATCCTCGACGAACCCACCGCGGCGCTGGATGCGCGCGCGGAGTTCGAAGTGTTCCAGCGCTTCAAGGAATTGTCGGCCGACACCACCGCGGTATTGATCTCGCACCGCTTCTCCAGCGTGCGCATGGCCGACCGCATCCTGGTGCTGGCCGAGGGCCGGCTCGAAGCCAGCGGCACCCACACCGAACTGCTCGCGCAGGGCGGCCGCTACGCCGAATTGTTCGAACTGCAGGCCGCCGGTTATCGCTGAGCGATCACCCGCGCCGCTCAGTGGGGCGCGGTCGCCGACACCAGCGCGGGAATGAATTCTTCCTGCACGCGCGACGCGCTTGGCTCGCTGACGACGTTCGCCGCGAGCACGCCGATGTAGCCGCCATGCCGGGCCACCTCGACCGTGCAGCGATCATAGGGGCCGTTGAGCATGCTCATGCCGTCGCCTTCGGCCAGCGGCACGAACGCCTGTTCGACCGCCTGATCGTCGTCGCCCGGACGCAGCTTGCCGTCGCGGGTGCGGTAGCTCCGGGTGTATGCGGTCTCGCCCTTGAGCCGGACCGACACGGTCGAATCCGCCGCCGTATCGAAATACACCCGCACGCCCTCGGGCACGGACTCGACCCGGTCGATGAAGCAGGAATGCCCGGCGCCATGCACCGGCGTCGCGATCGCGGTCAGTGCGATCGCAAGGCTCGCGGCGAGACCGCGCGCGACGGGGTGAGCCGGCATAGGCATCGGCATCGGTGAACTCCTTTTCGTTGGACCGCCGTGCGGATGGCGACGCATCATTGCGGCCGCGCCGGCTGCCGGCGCGGATCGGAGCATGCCGCCGCATGCCCGCGGCTGGCAAGCCGCCGCCGCGCGCGATCACGTTTTCGCCGGCGTCGCCGCGCAAGCCCGCGCATCGCGCGATGCGTTTGTCCGACCCGCGGCCAGCGGCTATGGTGTGGCTCGCCGAAGCTTTTCCCTCACAGGAGCGACCGCATGACGACTGCCCTCACCCGCACGATTCCGGCCCTGGTTCTGCTGCTCGGCCTGTGCGCCTGCCAGCGCGGCGGCCAGGCCGAAGCCGCCGCCGCTCAACCCGTGCCGGCGCCGGCGCAACGCGCGTCCCACGAAGTTCCCAGCGAGGCCGGGCCGGTGCGCGTGCACGAGATCGCCTCGGGGCTCGATCATCCGTGGTCGGTGGCATTGCTGCCCGACGGCGCGTTCCTGGTCACCGAACGTCCCGGACGCCTGCGCCGCGTCGGCGCCGACGGCGCGATCTCCGCGCCGATCGCCGGCGTGCCGGCGGTATGGGCCAAGGGCCAGGGCGGCCTGCTCGACGTGGTGCTCGCGCCGGATTTCGCCGCCAGCAAACGCATCTACCTGAGCTACGCCGAACCCGGCCCGGACGGCAGCGCCGGCACCGCGGTGGCGTCGGCGACCCTGGGCGATGCCGCGTTGTCGGACGTCAAGGTGATCTATCAGCAGCAGCCCAAACTGGTCGGCCCCAATCACTTCGGCTCGCGTCTGGCCTTCGACAAGAACGGACATATCTTCATCACCCAGGGCGAGCGCCAGCAGCGCATGGCCTCGCAGGAACTCGACAAACTGCAGGGCAAGCTGGTGCGGCTCAATCTCGACGGCAGCGTGCCGGCCGACAATCCCTTCGTCGGCCGCAAGGACGCGCGCCCGGAGATCTGGAGCTACGGCCATCGCAACATGCAATCGCTGGCGGTCGACCCGCGCACCGGCACGCTGTGGGAGGCCGAGCACGGCCCGCGCGGCGGCGACGAAATCAATCTGCCGCAGCCGGGCAAGAATTACGGTTGGCCGTTGATCACCAACGGCATCGATTACAGCGGGCTGAAGATCGCCGAGGCGCAGGGCAAGGAGAAGCCGGGCCTGGAGTCGCCGTATCACGTCTGGGAAGTATCGCCGGCCTTGTCGGGCATGGCGTTCTACACCGGTCATGCCGGGTCGCCGTGGAACGACAGTCTGTTTCTGGGGGCCTTGGCCGATGGCAGCCTGATCCGGCTGACCCTGGACGGGGACAAGGTGGTCAAGGAGGAACGGCTGCTGCGGTCGCTGGGGTGGCGGATTCGCGATGTGCGGGTGTCCGGCGATGGCAAGGTGTTTGTGTTGACCGATGAGGATCAGGGCAAGTTATTGCGGCTCGATCCGCCTGCGGGGAAGTGAGGGTTCGAGTTTCGCGACGTCACTCGGCGTTGATGCACGAGACGACGTAGTGGCATTGCAGCCCTGTAGGAGCGACGCGAGTCGCGACCGCGGTATTTCGACAACGCCGAAACCTGCGCTGTGGTTGTGTTGTCGCGGTCGCGGCTCGCGCCGCTCCTACAGGTAGGCCATGCCGCTTTTGCTTGAGCCCGAAGCCGCGCAGTCCATCCAGCGCTGCGAGGCTTGTAACTCGCGAGATCAAAAGGACACCCGTAGGGCGGCGCACATGGATGTGCGCCGTGCGCCACCGGGACAGGATGTCCCGTGTGGCGCATGCCTGCGGAAGCACCGATCTTGCGGGCACTTGATTCACAAAAAAGCATTTTTCTTTGGTTACCTTTCTTTTGTTGCTTTAGACAAAAGAAAGTGACCCGCCGCTTCAGCGGCGGAACGCTTTTGATCCTGCTAGCAGCTTCAAAGCTTCAAAGCTTTGAGGCTCTAGAGCCCTTGAAGCCAAAAGCAAGATCAACAGCTTTCGTCCGCAAGCGGCCGAGTTACTTTCTTTTGTCAAAAGCGACAAAAGAAAGGTAACCAAAGAAAAACGCTTTTCTTTGAATCAAGAGCCCGCGCGTGCGGTGTTTCCGCGGGCATGCGCCACACGAGACATCCTGTCTCGGTGGCGCACGGCGCACATCCATGTGCGCCGCCCTTCGGGTGTGCTGTTGTTCTCGCGAGATAGTCGCTTCGCGGCGCTGGATGAACTGCGCGGCTTCAGGCTTAGAGCTGAAAGCGATGGCGATGGCGATGGCGATGGCAACAACATAAAGTCGCTGCGGTAAGGGGCCAGACAATAAAAAAGCCGCTTGCTCCTCGGAGCAAGCGGCTTTCTTTATCCGGCTGAACCGATCAGCCGACCATCAAGACTTCTGCTTCGCGCGAGCGAACGCATCGGCCAACGCCCCGCCGATCGGCGCCGCCGCCTTGCCCTGCGGCGCGAACGAACCACCACGCTGCGGCGGCTGGTCGCGACGTCCACCGCGATTGCCGTCGTTGCCACGCGCGCCACCGCGATCGTTGCGATCGCCACGGTCGCTGCCACGGGACGCGGCTTCGCCCGGCGGACGCGGCGCCGGCACCGGGTCGTCGAGACGGCGGGTCAAGGCAATGCGCTTGCGCGGCAGGTCGACTTCCAACACCCGCACCTTGACCACGTCGCCGGCTTTGACCACGTCGCGCGGGTCCTTGACGTACTTGTCCGACAAGGCCGAGATGTGGATCAGGCCGTCCTGATGCACGCCGATGTCGACGAAGGCGCCGAACGCGGCGACGTTGCTGATCACGCCTTCCAGGATCATGCCGACCTTGAGGTCGCGCAGTTCCTCCACGCCGTCGGCGAACTTGGCGGCCTTGAACTCCGGACGCGGGTCGCGGCCGGGTTTTTCCATTTCCTTGAGGATGTCGCGCACGGTCGGCACGCCGAATTTTTCGTCGGTGAACTGCTCAGGCTTGAGGCCGCGCACGAATTGCGGATCGCCGAGCAACTGCTTCACCTCGCGGCCGCACTGCTGGACGATGCGCTCGACCACCGGGTAGGCCTCGGGATGGACCGCCGAGGCGTCCAGCGGCTGTTCGCCGTCGACGATGCGCAGGAAGCCGGCGCATTGTTCGAAGGTCTTGTCGCCCAGGCGCGGCACTTTCAACAGTGCCTTGCGCGAAGCGAACGGGCCGTTTTCGTCGCGATGGCGGACGATGTTCTCGGCGACCGTGCTCGACAGGCCCGACACCCGCGCCAGCAACGCCGCCGAGGCGGTGTTGACGTAGACGCCGACCGCGTTCACGCAGTCCTCGACCCGCGCGTCGAGCGCGCGCGCCAGGCGGTATTGATCGACATCGTGCTGGTACTGGCCCACGCCGATCGCCTTGGGTTCGATCTTGACCAGTTCGGCCAGCGGGTCCTGCAGGCGCCGCGCGATCGAGACCGCGCCGCGGATGCTCACGTCCAGATCGGGGAATTCCTTCGACGCGAATTCGGACGCGGAATACACCGACGCGCCGGCTTCGCTGACCACGGCCTTGGTCAGTTTGGTTTCGGGCATCAGCTTGATCAGATCGCCGGCCAGCTTGTCGGTTTCGCGCGAGGCGGTGCCGTTGCCGATCGCGATCAGTTCGACCTGATGCTTCGCGCACAGCGCGCGCAGCGTGTGCAGCGACTGGTCCCACTGCTTGCGCGGTTCGTGCGGGTAGATGGTGTCGTGCGCGACCAGCTTGCCGGTGGCGTCGACCACCGCGACCTTGACCCCGGTGCGCAGGCCCGGATCGAGCCCGAGCACCGCGCGCGGACCGGCCGGCGCGGCCAGCAGCAAGTCCTTGAGGTTGTCGCCGAACACGTCGATCGCCTCGGCCTCGGCCTTTTCGCGCGCCTGGCCGAACAGATCGAGCAGCAGATGCAGATGCAGTTTCGCGCGCCAGGTCAGGCGGCAGGCGTCGAGCAGCCAGCGATCGGCCGGACGGCCCTGATCGCTGATGCCGGCGTTGAGCGCGACCCGGCCTTCGCCGTAGGCGTGGCCGGCTTCGGCGTCGCTGCCCGGGTCGAGTTCGAGGAACAGGATTTCCTCGCGGCGCGCGCGGAACAGCGCGAGCAGGCGATGCGAGGGAATCTTGGCCAGCGATTCGCTGTGATCGAAATAGTCGCGGTATTTCGCGCCTTCGGTCTCCTTGCCCTCGGCCACGCGCGCGCGGATCACCCCGACTTCGCTGAGCCAGGTGCGCAACTCGCCGACCAGGCGGGCGTCTTCGCCCCAGCGTTCCATCAGGATCGCGCGCGCGCCCTCGAGCGCGGCCTTGACGTCGGCGACCTGTTTTTCCTCGCTGACGAAAGCGGCCGCGAACTCCTCGGGCTTGCGCGTGGGATCGGCGAGCAGGCCGTCGGCCAGCGGCTCCAGGCCGGCTTCGCGCGCGATCTGCGCCTTGGTCCGGCGCTTGGGCTTGTACGGCAGGTACAGATCTTCCAGCCGCGACTTGGTCTCGGCCGCTTCGATGTCGGCGCGCAGTTCGTCGCTCAGCTTGCCCTGCTCGGCGATGCTTTCGAGCACCGCGGCGCGGCGGTCCTCGAGTTCGCGCAGGTAGTGCAGGCGCGTTTCGAGGTCGCGCAACTGGATGTCGTCGAGGCCGCCGGTGACTTCCTTGCGGTAGCGCGCGATGAACGGCACGGTCGAGCCTTCGTCGAGCAAGGCGATCGCGGACAGGGCCTGGGCGGTCTGGGCGCCGATCTCGACGGCGATGAGTTGGGCGATCTTCTGCGCGATGTGCGCGGACTGCGTGTTCTTGACTTGCATCGTTTCCAATCGTTTAGCCCCGCAGGCGGGGGACGTGGGGATTGTCGCAATGCTGAGGTGAAGGGGGAACCCGTTGACACGGGGCGGGAATCGGGAATGGGGAATCGGGAATCGGCAAAGCGGCGGCGTCGCGGTCGAGTCTCACGGGACTTCGAAGGCGGCATGACTGCTTTTCCGATTCCCGATTCCCCACTCCCGATTCCCGGCCCCCCAGATAAGAACCGCTCTCATCCCTCAGGTACAATAGCCGCCCCGCTCCACCCGAAAACTCCGGCAATGTCCTCCGCTTTTGGCACCGAGACGGTGCTGGACGTCCGTCACTGGACCGACGACTACTTCAGCTTCACCACCACCCGCGACGACGGATTCCGCTTCGAGAACGGCCAGTTCGTGATGATCGGGCTGCAGGTCGAGCAGGCGGACGGGTCGTCCAAGCCGCTGCTGCGCGCGTATTCGATCGCCAGCGCGAACTGGGAGGAGCAGCTCGAGTTCTTCAGCATCAAGGTGCCCAACGGGCCGCTGACATCGAAGCTGAAATCGATCCAGCCCGGCGACAGCGTGCTGATCGGGCGCAAGCCGACCGGCACCTTGCTGATCCACGACCTGCACCCGGGCCGCAATCTGTACCTGCTCGGCACCGGCACCGGCTTCGCGCCGTGGCTGTCGGTGATCAAGGATCCGGAAACCTACGAGCGCTTCGAGAACGTGGTGCTCTGCCACGGCGTGCGCAACGAGCAGGATCTGGCCTATCGCGACTACATCGTCAACGAGCTGCCGCATCACGAGTTCCTCGGCGAGCAGATCGCGGCCAAGCTCAAGTACTACCCGGCGGTGTCGCGGCAGGCGTTCGAATTCGCCGGGCGCGACCAGCGCGGCCGCCTGACCGAGATGATGGCCAGCGGCCGGATGATGGAGCAGTTGGGCATCGCCCCGCTCGACGCCGAGCACGACCGCGCGATGATCTGCGGCAGCCCGCAGATGCTGGCCGATTTCCGCGAGATCCTCGACGCCCGCGGCTTCACCGCCGCGCCGCGCATCGGCACGCCGGGCCAGTATGTGTTCGAACGGGCGTTCGTCGAGAAATGAGCGCTGTGGCCGGCGGCCGGGCGTGAGCGGGCCGCGAGCGATGCGGGCGGTGCGAGCGAGGATCGTCATGGCGTTGTCGACGCGGTATCGCGCGGGCGCGGCGGTGGCTGCATTCGTGCTGGCGTCGCTGAGTCTGATCGCGACGTCTTCGGCCTTCGCCGCCGACCCAGCGCCGGCGCGGTCGGCCGATCGATCCGCAACGCAGCAGACCGCCAGCGCCCAGGCCGCTGCGCCGACTGCGACCTCCGGTGCGTCCGCGGCCGCAACGCCCGATTCGAAATCCGGACGCGCCGCCCGCGCCGCGCCGCAGCGTGGCGATATTCCGCCGGATTTTCTCGGGCTGGATCGCGATGGGCGTCCGGTCAAGGTCAGCGATTACCGCGGCAAGCTGGTGGTGATCAGCTTCTGGGCCAGTTGGTGCGCGCCGTGCCGGCGCGAACTGCCGATGCTGTCGGCGCTGCAGGCCGGGGTCGGTCGCGAACATCTGCAAGTAATCGCGATCAATCTCAACGAACCCAGGCGCGATTTCGAAGCCTTCCTGAAGCTCAATCCCTCGCTGGCGATGAGCCATATCCGCGACAGCGGCACCGTCGCCCGCCATTACGGCGTCACCGCGGTGCCGAATCTGTTCGTGATCGATCAGCGCGGCGCGATCGCGCAAGTGCATCGGGGATATTCGCCGCAGCAGTTGCGGCAGTTCGCCGAGGAGATCGCGGGCTTGTTGCCGCCCGAGGCGTTGAAGCGCCCGGCCGCTACCGACAAGCAAGCTCAGTAGCCCGAGCGACAGGCCGGCCTGGCCTACCTGTAGGAGCGGCGCGAGCCGCGACCGCGACCTCTCGGCCACGACGCAAGCAAGTTTCGCGGTCGCGGCTCGCGCCGCTCCTACAGGGAGCACCGCAACCCCGTCAGCACTCAAGCCGCCCGCCGCTCCTGCCGCAAGGCGCCGCGATAACGCCGGCTGCACGGGATCTTGCTGCCGTCGTGCATGGTGATGCGCGCGTCGCCGCTTTCCAGCGGTTCGATTTCGCCCACGCAGTCCAGGTTGACCATGTAGCTGCGATGCACGCGCACGAAGCGCGCCGGGTCGAGCTGGGTCTCGATCGCGGCCATGGTGGTGCGCAGCGGGTAGTCGCGGCCGCGCAGGTGCAGGTTCACGTAGTTCGACGAGGCCTGCAGCCATTCCACCTCGCTGGCGGCGATCAGGAATTCCTTGCCGAGCTTGCGCACCAGGAAACGTTCGGGCCGTTCGGGCACGGCCGGTTCGGGAACGTCGTCCGGGGTCGTCAGCACGCTGGCCTCGCCCTGCCAACGCCGCATCAGCAGGCGGTAGCCCTCGATCCACAACACCATATAGGTATAGGAGCGCACGTCCTTGAGGTACTCGTAGACCAGGTTCATGCCCCACGAGCCGAAATCGTAGCTTTCGCCCAGGCCGACGTAGACCAGCTTACGGATCGTGACCATGCCGACCACGTGCGCGACCGACCAGACCACGCTGCCGAGCAGGTGCAGGGCCAGCGCGCGGCGCCAGGTGTCGATATGGAACGGGACCTTGCGGGTGTACCAGACCAGCAGCGGCGCCAGCGCCAGCGCGGTCACGCAGCTGCTGGTCTCCCACACCGCCGGCGCCCAGTGGGGGATGTCCAGGTCGAAGCGGTGGATGTCGATCACCGTGGTCAGGGTGCCGGCGATCGCGTTGACCGCGAACAGGATCACCCAGGCCAGCACTTCGACGGTGCGGCGCCAGGGCTGGTAGCGGTCCCAGGCGCTGGCCGGGGCGGCGACGCTGGGGTCGTTGGCGGGCGCGATCGAGGGGGGCGAGGAAACGTCGTGGCTCATGCGCGCATTCTCGCCTGCGCGGCGCCGTCGGCGGCAACCGATCGTCCCCGGGGGCCGCGATTCGTCCCCGCCGGACCGCCGCCGGTCACCCCGCGGTGTCGCGCAAACGCGCGCCGCCACAGGCTTTGCGCCACCTCACCGCCACGGACCCGCCCATGCAACGCCGGTACGACATCGACGCCCTGCGCGCCCTCGCCTTCGTCCTTCTGATCCTCTATCACTGCGCCATGTTGTACGTCGCCGACTGGGGCTGGCACCTCAAGAGCAGCCACCTGTCCGAGCCGCTGCAGATCCCGATGCTGTTCGTGAACCGCTGGCGCATGGACCTGATCTTCCTGATCTCGGGCCTGTCGGTGCATTTCCTGCTGCGCGGCACCTCGCTGGGCCGCTTCGTGGTCCAGCGCAGCTGGCGCCTGCTGCTGCCGCTGACTTTCGGCTGCCTGGTGATCGTGCCGATCCAGCCGTATGCGCAGGGCGTGGCCAACGGCTTGGTCGAGCCGGGCTTCGTCGATTTCCTGCTGCGCTATTACCAGTTCCAGCCGTGGCCCAAGGGCGCGTTCGACGGCTGGGAATACGGCTTCACCTGGAACCACCTGTGGTACCTGGCCTACCTGTGGGTGTACACGATCGCCTTCGCGGCCTTGCTTCCGCTGTTCCGCAACGGCTTGGGCCGGCGCCTGCTGGCCTTGTTCACCGGCCTGCGCGGCTGGAAGCTGCTGATCCTGCCGGCGCTGCCGCTGGCCGCGTACACCATGACCCTGGCGCCGCTGTTCGACGAAACCGGCGACCTGATCCACGACTGGTACCGCCACGCGATGTACTTCACCGTGTTTCTGTACGGCTATTGGATCGGCAACGACGCCGGCCTGTGGGCCGAGCTGACCCGGCTGCGCAAGTGGAGCCTGAGTCTGGCGCTGGGCCTGTTCGGCTTCTACCTGAGCCTGGTGCTGCTGATTCCCGAGGAGATTCCCGACTGGCTGCAGAACAGCGTGTGGCTGCTGCGCAATCTGTATGTGTGGTTCGCGCTGACCGCGATCCTGGGCTGGGGCCACGCCCTGCTCAACCGGCCTTTCCGCTGGCTGCCGTGGGCGACCGAGGCGGTGTACCCGTGGTACGTGCTGCATCAGAGCCTGATCGTGCTGATCGCGTACTGGATCCTGCCGCTGCATTTCGGCCCGATCGGCGAACCGGCGATCGTGTTGTTCGGAACGGTGGCGGGGTGCTTCGTGCTGCACGAGATCATTCGGCGGGTGCCGCTGTTGCGGCCGGTGTTTGGGTTAAAGGGCAAGCGCAGTGGCACGGCGCGCGGTGGTGCTGAGCGGGCCGCGACTGATGCAGCGGGTGTGGCGATGGGTGTTGCTCGGCCTGCGGCTGCGGATGGGGCTTGAGTCGGGGCTTGATTCGTGACGCCACCACAGGCTTCAGCGCTCTCTCCAGGCCGTCGTTCCCGCGAACGCGGGCTCCGCTTTACTTCGGCGTAGCCGAACATTCAGGGCCTTTCGTGCGAGAACGTTTGAAGTCACTGGATTCCCGCGTTCGCGGGAATGACGGTAGGTGGGTTCGACCAGAACTGAAACAAAAAGGCTTCGGCTGTTTGAGCCGAAGCCTTTCTTTCAACGCTGAACTTTCGAGCCATCCAAGCCGCTCAAACCACTCAAGCCAACGCCTTCTCGATATCCCCCGCGATCGATTCGGGCTTATCCGTCGGCGCATAGCGCTTGATCACCTTGCCGTCGCGGCCGACCAGGAACTTGGTGAAGTTCCACTTGATCGCATCGATGCCGAGGAAACCGCCCTTCTCGTCCTTGAGCCATTTCCACAGCGGGTGCGCCTTGTCGCCGTTGACGTCGACCTTGGCGTACATCGGGAAGGTCACGTCGTAGGCCAGCGAACAGAACTCCTTGATCTCGTTCTCGTCGCCGGGTTCCTGGTGGCCGAACTGGTCGCAGGGAAAGCCCAGCACCTCGAAACCGCGCGCCTGATACTCGCGCTCGAGCTTCTCCAGGCCGGTGTACTGCGGGGTGAAGCCGCACTTGGACGCGACGTTGACGATCAGCAGCACCTTGCCCTTGTAACGGTCCAGCGACTGGGACTGGCCGTCGATGTCGGTGGCGGAAAAATCGTAGGCGGTGGTCATGGCGGCGCTCGGTGTGGGTTGGGCGAACGATAGCGCGTCGGCGGTGACGGCGGGCGTCAAGGGGACCGGATCGGTGGCCGGCGTCGCACCCCGGGTTCGAAGATTCGCGGGGCCGTCACGGTTTGGATATGCGGTGGCGGACTCGGTTGTTGTGGGGTCGGGTGCGGGTTTGGGCGCGAGCTCGAGTTGGTAGCGGTTTAAATGCGGCTTCGGCCCCTGTTGTCGTCGCAGTTGTCGTCGCTGACGCTGGCACTGGCACTGGCGTTGGCAGGCCTTGGCGTCGACGTTGATTCGGCCTGTGCTGTTGCCGTCATCCCCGCGAAGGCGGGGATCAAGAGACTTCAGAGTCTTGTCGCGGTGAAGCCCTGGATCCCCGCCTTCGCGGGGATGACGAGCCAAAGCGGATCTGCCGCACTCTGGCGCACGTCGTACTTACGTTCGAACGATCGCGCCGCAGCCCCCGCGCGCCCGCCATTCCCAATTCCCAATTCCCGATTCCCAAATCTCGAATCCCCAATCCCCAATCCCCAATCCCCAATCCCCAATCCCCAATCCCGAAAAAACAAACGGCCCGCACAAGGCGGGCCGTCCGTCAAATCGCAACCCACTCGCAAATCAGAACGACGCCTTGAACTCCGCGCCCACGATGCGCGGGTCGTTGACGAAGCCGACCAGGTTGTTGAAGTCGATGCCGCCGACCGCGCGCACTTCGTCGAGGATGTTGCGGCCGTACAAGGCCACGTCGTAGCGGCCGTTGTCCCAGCTGTAACCCACGCGCAGGCCGCCTTCGAGCAGCGGCTTGCCGCGGAATTCCTTCGACTCGTACAGGAAGAAGTTGACGCCGCTGCGGTAGGCCCAGTCGGTGTAGACGTAGAACTCGTTGCCGTTGGCCAGCGGCAGGGTGTAGCGCGCGGTCACGTTGTAGACCCACTTCGGCGCCTGCGGCAACGGGTTGCCGTCGATCGCCGCCAGGGTCACGCCGTTGCGGACCACGGTCGGGTCGGTCACGGTGCAGCCGCCGCCGCAGGGCGCGACGAACAGATTGGCGTCCTTGATTTCGGTGTCGTTGTAGCTGGCGCCGAAGGTGACCATCAGGTTGTCGGTCAGGTAGGCGTCGAGATCGACTTCGAAGCCCTGGCCTACGGTCTTGTCGGCGTTGACCAGGATGGTCTGGTTGAGCGCGCCGCCGACCGCGTTGAGCTGCTGGTTGTCGACGTTGTAGCGGAACAACGCGAAGCCCAGGCGCGCGCGCTTGTCCCACAGGTCGGCCTTGAGGCCGGCTTCGTACGAGATCACCTTCTCGGCGTCGGCGACCGACGGCTGCGGCGGCACCTGGAACAGCAAACGGCCCTGGATGCTGGGCGCGCGGAAGCCCTTGGCGACGCGGGCGTACAGGTTGATATCGTCGGTGGCCTGGAACACGCCGCTGATATCCCAGCTGACGTCGTCGACATCGGTGTTGACCTTGAACGGGCCCGACACCGGCGCGCCGAACGGCGCGCTCTGCAGCACGCTGGCGCTGAAGTCCTTCTTGTCCTGGGTGTAGCGCAGGCCGCCGCGCAGCTTGAAGCGGTCGGTGACCGCGTACTCGAGCGAACCGAACGCCGCCCAGGCCTTGTTGCGCTGCTTCTGCTGGGCGTGACCGGCCTGCACGCCGCCGGCCAGGGTGTCGTAGTTCAAGCTGTCGACGGTGATGTCTTCGTCGAAATAGAACAGGCCGGCCTGCCAGTTCAACGGGCCGCTGTAGTTCGATTCCAGGCGGAATTCCTGGGTGATCTGGCGATGGTCGGGCAGACCGTCGGCCGATTCGGCGGTGAACGGAATGCCGGCCGGGGTGCTGCCGCCGGGCAGGAACACCGCGCCGACGCCGCCGTCGATGTCGCCGCGGCTGAGCGAATCGGCGGTTTCGTAACCGGTGATCGAGTACAGGGTCAGATCGTTCGACAGGTCCCAGCTCAGGCGCGCGCTCGCGCCCCAGGTGTCGAGCTTCTGGAAGTTGCGTCCGTCGATGCCGACCTTGTCGACGTCGAAGCCGTCGACCAGATCATTCGTGCCCTTTTTGAACAGCATCGCCCGGAACAGGCGCGCGGTGCCGTTGAGATGGCGCGCGTGCACGTTGAACAAGGCGTGGAAGGTGTCGCTGCCGTCGTACTGCAGTTGCAGGCGCGCGGCCGACTCGTCATAGCCTTCGAGCTTGGGGTTGGTGCGCGCGTTCGGGTTGGTGTTGTCGACCCAGTCGTCGCGGCGCTGGTACATCGCCGAAGCGCGCGCCGACCAGTTCGGGCCGAGCGGGCCGCTGACCGCGCCTTCGAAGTTGGTGGTGCCGTAGGTGCCGTAGGAAATCTGGCCGTAGCCTTCCAGTTCGCGGGTCGGCTTGGCCGATTCGAACTTGACCACGCCGGCCGGCGTGTTGCGGCCGAACAGCGTGCCCTGCGGGCCGCGCAGCAGTTCGACATTTTCCAGGTCGAACACCGGGAAGCCCTTGAGCAGCGGGTTCTCGAGCACGATGTCGTCGTACACCAGCGACACCGGCTGCGAGGCGTTCAAGTCGAAATCGGTGTTGCCCAGGCCGCGGATGTAGAAGCGCGGGAAGGCGCGGCCGAACGAGGACTCGATGTTGAGGCTCGGCAGGCGGCCGGACAGGAAGCGGATATCGCCGCCGCCGGAGCCGAGCACGTGCAGCTTCTCGCGATCGACGGTGGTGAGCGCGACCGGCACGTCCTTGGCGCGTTCGACCTTGCGCTGCGCGGTCACCATCAGCGCGTCGAGGGTCTTGGCGTCGCCTTCGGCGGGCGCGGCGGGCGCGGCGTCCTGGGCAAACACAGCGGTGGAAACGAGGGTCAGGCCGATGGCGAGCGCGAGAGCGTGGCTGCGCGGGGCAAGACGACGGGGAGCACGGGCGTGCTGGGACATGGTCGGGGTTTCTCGGTGGACGCGGCGCGTGGGGCGCCAGTGCTTGGGAAACCGCCGCGGCGTCATGCTCCCCTCGGGCATGGGCTGACGGCGATGGGCGATCGGACCGCCCCTTGGCGGTTCTGGCGCGGAGCTGCCCGCGCCGTGGTCGGCTCATTGACCGGCGAATGTTACCAAATCATTAAAGAGTCGGTGCTCGAATGGGCGGTGGCGCTAACTATCGCCCCGGCCCTCCATCACTGGCACCGCCCTCTCCCTCTCCCGCTTGCGGGAGAGGGCCGGGGTGAGGGCACGCGGTCCGGCCGAATTGCACCGCGACTCAATTGTTCCCTCACCCCAACCCCTCTCCCGCAAGCGGGAGAGGGGCTTTTGCATCGCTTACTTGGCGACCGTCACCTTCGCCGCCGCAGCAAACGGCTTCACCCCGAGCGCCTCATGCACCTCGCTCGGGTAGTACGCGGTGTCGCCGCGCAGCACCAGCGAGACCTTGCGGATGTCGCCGATGTCCTTGGTCGGGTCGCCGTCGATCAGGATCAGGTCCGAGCGCTTGCCGACCGTCACCGAGCCGCGGTTGTCGAGCACGCGCGCGACCTTCGCCGCGTTCCAGGTCGCGACCTGCAAGGCCTGCGCCGGGGTCAGGCCGGCGCGTACGTACAAGGCCAGTTCGTGCTGCAGGGTGAAACCCGGGACTTCGTCGGTGCCGGCCAGCAGCGGCACGCCGGCCTTGTAGGCGCGGCCGACGAATTCGACCAGCTTGTCGTAGGACTTGGTGTAACGCGCCGCGGTGGCGTCGTCGGGGATGTTCATCTCGGCCGAACGCCGGCCGCGCTGCACGTCCGGCGGCAGATGGTCCTCGATGCCGGCCACGATCGGCGACAACTCGCCGTCGCGCTGGTGCAGGAACTCGAACGTCGCCAGGGTCGGATCGATCGCGATCTGCTTCTTGGCCAGGGTCGCGATGAAGTCCTGCACCGGCTTGGAATCGAAATCCAGGTCGGCGGTCTTGTCGGCGACCAGGTAAAACCGCTGCAAGGTGCGCGTATCGGTCTTGTCGTCGACGAAGAAATTCAGCATCAGCTGATTGATGTGCTGGATCTCGTCGAAACCCTGATCGACCACGTCCTGCGCGCGCAGGAACGCCGGCACGTGGCCGCTCACCCGCATGCCCTTGCTGTGCGCGTAGGCGACGGTGTCGCCCAGCACCGCCTTCGGGAACGAGTTGTAGATCTTGATCTGCGGGTACCCGTGTTCGGAATACCAGTCGACCGCCTTCTTGGCTTCGTCGAGGTTCTTGATCACGAAGCCGTTGCGCGCCGAGTACTGGCTTTCGCCTTCGATGAAACCGGCCGGCACCACGCCCGGCGACATCAGCGTGCCGTCTTCGATCTCGCCGATCATCTGCTGCAAGGTCGCGTTGTCGTTGCCCATGTCGCGCACGGTGGTGACGCCCGCGGCGATGTTGAGGCCGCCGTCCCAGCGCGAGACATGCCCGTGCATGTCGAACAGGCCCGGCATCAGCACCTTGCCGCCGCCGTCGACGACGCGATCGGCCTTGAGCTTGGGATCGGCCTTGCCGACCGAAACGATCTTGCCGTCGGCGATCACCACGTCGGTGGCCGCGCCGAGGGTGGCGTGTTCGCTGTCGAACACGCGCACGTCGCGCAACACCGTGGTGCCGGCGAAACGATGGCCGAGCTTCTTGCGCAGGTCGACCAGCAGCTTGCCTTCGGCGGCTTTCTGCTGGGTTTCCAGGGCCGCGGCGTTGGCCTGCCAGCCTTCCTCGATCAACTGCAGATAGCCCGGATAGATCAAGGCGAACAGGCGCGGCTGCGCGTCGTTGGTGGCCCAGACGAAATTCGGGGTGAAGCCCTGCCCGGTCAGCGCCAGCAGCTGCACGGTCTGGGTCTTGCCGTCGCGCTGCACCTGCGCTTGGCCGAGCTTGCTCGAGCTCAAGGTGCCGTTGGGCAGCAACGGCAGCTTGCCGTTGTGCTTGGCCAACGCGCCGAGCGCGACCGAGATCCCGGCCGGGGTGCCCCCAAGCGGCGCGTACAGACCGACGCCCGGCACTGTCTCCTGGCCGGCGTCGGACTTGGATTTCCAGCTGACCTGATCGCCGTTGCGCTGGAAGCTTTCGTCGACCTTGGCGCCGAAGGTCGAGGTGCCCTGCACCGCGTAGGTGCGGTAGGTGCCGTCGTCGGCCAGGGTGTAGCTTTCCTTGAGCTCGGGCCCGCGGCCGTTGTCCTTGAACACGAACTCGACCGTGGTGGTGCCGTCGTCGGCGCGGGTCACGACCTGCTGGCCGGCCTGCTTGCCGCCGTCGACCAGGGCCAGGTAACGCGTGGTCTGCGCCGCCAGCGCGGTCGCGGCGAAGGCCACCGACAGGCCGGGAACCAGGCACAGCGCGAGCGCGAAACGGGTAACGGACTGCGGACGCGGGGATTTCATCGGGTGCGGCTCCGGTGTCGGATAAAGGAACGGGTGTGAAAGGGGACGGTCAATCGCCGGCGTGTGTGACCATCAGGACGTAACCGTCCGGATCGCTGAGGCGGAATTCGCCGTTGGGACGGTAGAACGGATAGGTCAGTTCGCCGGCGGCCAGGCCGGCGGCGAGCACGCGCTCGCGCATCGCCACCACGTCGTCGCAATAGACGTAGAACAGCACGCCCTGGACGCCGTCGTCGATCGGCGCGCCGGCCTGGACCAGCATGAATTCGGCGCCGCCGGGGCTTTGCATCCAGGCCCAGGTCGGGTCGTCTAGATCGGGCTGCTGGTGCAGCTCGGTCGCGTGGAAATCCAGCGCCGCGTAGAACGCGATCGCCCGCGGCAGGCTGGCGACGTGCAGCATCGGCACGAAGGCGCGCGCGACCGGCGTGGTCATGAGCGCTTCGCGGATCGGCGGTGAAGGATTCGCATCGCCCGCTCCCCGGGTGAAGGTCGCCGGAGTGTAAACCGCTCGCGGCGGCGTATCCGTGGGTGAATGGTCATGCCCCGGTCCGCGCATATCCGCCCAGCATCGGGCCGCGCGTCCTCGCCAAACCCGGCTTCGCCGTCCCATGCCTTTCGTCATGGGCTGGCCACGGCCCCATCGGGTAGGCTTCGGGATTCCTTTTGACGAGGTTCGTACCGATGAAGCATCCGCTCGCGCTGGCGCTGGCCGTGGCCCTGATCGCCACCGTTCCCGGCCTGGCCCACAATGCCCAGGCCCAGGCTCCCCAAGCCGCCAAGACCGATAAAGCCGTGACCAACGCCCCATCGACTTCGAACCCGTTCTTCCAGCAAAGCCCGCTGCCGCTGCAGTTCCCGCAGTTCGACAAGATCAAGGACAGCGACTTCGCCCCGGCCTTCGATCGCGGCATGGCCGACCAGATCAAGGAAATCGACGCGATCGCCAACAACCCCGAGGCGCCGACCTTCGACAACACCATCGTCGCGATGGAGCGTTCGGGCCAGATCCTCAGCCGTTCGGTGTCGACCTTCTTCAACCTGACCGGCACCGACACCAACCCGACCCGCGAGAACCTGCAGCAGGAATACGCGCCCAAGCTGTCGGCGCACCGCGATGCGATCTCGCTGAACCCGAAGCTGTTCGCGCGGATCAAGGCGCTGTACGAAAAGCGCGACACGCTGGGCCTGGACGCCGAGGGCGTGCGCCTGATCGAGCGCTACCACGCCGACTTCGTCCGCGCCGGCGCCAACCTGACCGAAGCGCAGAAGACCCGGGTCAAGGCGATCAACTCCGAACTGGCCGAACTGGGCGCGAAGTTCAGCAAGAACGTGCTCGCCGAGGTCAAGGATTCGGCGATCGTGGTCGACACCAAGGAAGAGCTGGCCGGCCTGTCCGACGAGCGCATCGCCGCCGCGGCCGAAGCGGCCAAGGCGCGCAAGCTCGAAGGCAAGTACCTGCTGACCCTGCTCAACACCACCGGCCAGCCGCCGGAAACCGACCTGACCAACCGCGCCCTGCGCGAGAAGCTGCACAAGACCTCGGTCGCGCGCGGCAGCCGCGGCAACGCCTACGACAACACCGCGATCGTGTCCAAGGTCGTCGCCCTGCGCGCCGAGCGCGCCAAGATGATGGGCTTCCCGAACTACGCCGCGTTCGTGCTCGACGACGAAACCGCCAAGACCCCCGAAGCAGTCAACAACATGCTCGGCCAGCTCGCCCCGGCCGCGGTCGCCAACGCCAAGCGCGAAGCGGCCGACCTGCAGGCGATGATCGACAAGGAACAGGCCGCCAAGGGCGAGAAGAGCTTCCAGCTCGAGCCGTGGGACTGGGCGTTCTACGCCGAGAAGGTGCGCAAGGAAAAGTTCGCGTTCGACGAGGCGCAGCTCAAGCCCTACTTCGAAATGAAGAACGTGCTCGAGAACGGCGTGTTCTACGCCGCCGGCCAGCTGTACGGCCTGAAGTTCAAGCAGCGCACCGACCTGCCGCTGTACCGCGACGACGTCACCGCCTACGACGTGTTCGACGCCAACGGCAAGCAGCTGGCGATCTTCATCGCCGACATGTACGCGCGCGATTCCAAGCGCGGCGGCGCGTGGATGAACTCCTACGTCGACCAGTCCGAACTGTTCGGCACGCTGCCGGTCGTGGCCAACCACCTCAACATCCCCAAGCCGCCGGCCGGCAAGCCGACGCTGATGACCTGGGACGAGGTCACCACCATGTTCCATGAGTTCGGCCATGCCCTGCACGGCATGTTCTCTAACGTGAAGTACCCCTACTTCTCCGGCACCAGCGTGCCGCGCGACTTCGTCGAGTTCCCCTCGCAGGTCAACGAGATGTGGGCCGACTGGCCGTCGGTGCTGGCCAACTACGCCAAGCACTACCAGACCGGCGAGGCGATGCCGAAGGAACTGCTGGACAAGGTCCTGGCCGCGTCCAAGTTCAACCAGGGCTTCACCACCACCGAATACCTCGGCGCGGCGATGCTGGACCAGAACTACCACCAGATCGGCGACGCCTCCAAGGTCCCGGCGCCCAAGGACGTGATGGCGTTCGAAACCGCCTCGCTGAAGAAAGACGGCATTTTCTACCCGCCGGTCCCGCCGCGTTACCGCACCCCGTACTTCAGCCACATCATGGGCGGCTACGCGGCCGGTTATTACGCCTATATCTGGTCCGAGGTGCTCGACGCCAACACCGTGGAGTGGATCAAGCAGCACGGCGGCCTGACCCGCGAAAACGGCGACCGCTTCCGCGCCACCTTGCTCTCGCGCGGCGGCAGCAAGGATGCGCTGCAGCTGTTCCGCGACTTCTCCGGCCACGATCCGCAGATCCAGCCGCTGCTCGAACGCCGCGGCCTGACCGCCCCGGTCGCTCCGGCCAAGGGCTCGAAAGAGTAAATAGTTCAGCCCCGCTGCGACGGTAATAACCCCAAAGGCCGTCCACCTGTCCGGTGGGCGGCCTTTTCTGCGTTTCAGGGCTCAACAAGGCACATAAAATCTGTTATCTCGATCTAAATATGAGGACTCATTTCCTCATTAATTCAATACTTTGTATAAACCCCGATCTATGTCACATTAGATTTCGAGGGAGCCCGTAACCTGATATTGGACATCGACCGGCACTGTTTCTACATAAGAAACAGTTGGTAGTTCGATCAAAACAGGGGACACCAGGATGGCCGCAATCAGCGCGTTTCAGGCCAGCAGTTCCACCAGTTCAGGCGCCGCCGGCGCCGATAACCGCAACGCCCGGCGCATCGCCGTGGTCGAGCGCGATCCCGACCTTCGCCAGCAGATCCTGCATTCGCTGCAGACGCGCCAGTTCGCGATCGTCGAATGCGCCAACGCGACCGCGCTGTACCGAAACCTGCTGACCGCGCCGTGCGACATCGCGGTGATCGCCAGCGACCTGCCCGACGACAACCCGCGCTCGGTCGCGCTGCATCTGCGCCAGCACTCCGACATCGGCATCATCGTGCTCGACGCCGAAGCCGGCTGCCATGGCGAAGCCGATTCGTACCACGAGATCGCCGACGCCTGTTTCGCCAAGCCGGTCGACCTGGACGGACTCGCCGCCGTCGTCACCGCCATGCACAGCCTGCAGCACCACATGCGCGCGATGCCGGCGCGCGCCGGCGCCGGCCAACCCGAATGGGAACTGGCGCTGGACGGCTGGACCCTGCGCACGCCCGAGGGCGCGTCGATCGACCTGAGCGCGCCCGAACGCAACGTGCTGCTGCGACTGGTCAACACCGGCGCGGGCGGGCATCCGGTTTCGCACGACAGCCTGATCGGTTCGCTGACCAGCGACGTCTACGACTTCGATCCGCACCGGCTGGAAATGCTGATCTATCGCCTGCGCAAGAAGGTCGCGTTGATGAGCCCGTTGCCGTTGCCGCTGCGCGCGGTGCGCGGCATGGGCTATCTGTGCACGATCGTGAGATCGAACAACTGAGTTGACATCGCATCGCGTCGATCGCGACGCGCGCAACGCGGAACGGCGGCCATTACGGCCGCCGTTTTTCGTTGTCTGAGCATCAAGCTGAAGCGTGAGCGGAGGTGAGTGTGTTGCACCCCGAGCCGCGCCTAGCCTGAATTCGCCGACGTACCGACCGTGCCAGCGAACACGGCAGTCACGGCATCAGGGGGAAAGGGGAACATCATCGCGGCCTCACGGCACGCTTGCACCGCTTCGACCACCACCCGTTCCGCCCCGGATGTCGATCGGCCTACCGCAATCGAATGACGGAGGCTGTCATGACCAGACGCAACCCGAACCACGGCAAGCAAACGCCCCTCGCCTACCCGGCGCCGGAACGCGCGCGACACATGCGCATCTGTCTGTTGAGCGGATGCATCGCCGTGGGACTGATGGGGTTGTTGCCCATCGCCGCGAGCGCGGCCGAACCCGAATCCGCGGTCAAGGCCGAGGTCGAAACCTCCGCGTCCAAGATCGCGGCCGACGACGCGGCCACGTCCGAAGCGAGCACCAGCGACGCGGTCCTCGACAGCGAAGCGCCGCTGCTGCCCTTGGTCTTCGACGGCATGCCGAACCGCTCCACCTGGAGTTCGGCCAGCGCATTCGACGACGGCGGCATGGTCTCGCCGATGAGCGTGATCGAACCGCCGCCGGCGTTGAACAACACCCTGCCCGGCATCAGCGCCTATCTGAGCAACTGGCTGCTGGGCAACGACTATCAAGCCTGCGGCCTGCTCGGCAGCGGCTGCCTGACCATCGACCGGGCGAACTTCAATTACTCGTATCTGTCGCTGATCCTCAACCTGGTGCAGGCGCCGAACGTGCTCGACCTGGACGGCAACCAGCCGGCCAATCATCTGACCCTGATCGGCGCGGTGCAGTCCGACAGCTACATCCAGTTCCAGGACAGCAACTACACCGGCAACAACAACAGCGCCTCGTGCGTGATCATCGGCCTGGCCTGCACCTGGCGCACCAACGCCGCGCAGAACAACCAGACCATCATCGGCGACGGCAGCTACGCCAACGGCTCCAACACCATCGTGATGGGCACCAACGCGCGCCATCAACTGCCCACCATCACCGCGGCCGCGGCCGGCTTCACCGGCGGTCCCGACACCAACTACGCCGCGCGCCTGGGCAATTCGGTGGTGATCGGCGACAACAGCTTCGGCAACGCCAATCGCCAGACCATCCTCGGCTTCGGCGCGACCTCCACCCACGCCAACAGCGTCGCGCTCGGCGCCGGTTCGAGCACGGCGGTCGGCGCGCAGACCGGCTACACCGCGTTCGGCCTGGTCGCGCCGCAGACGTCCTCGGGCGAAGTCTCGATCGGCGCGGCCGGCGCGACCCGCAAGCTCACCAACGTCGCCGCCGGCAGCAACGGCACCGACGCGGTCAATCTGGCCCAGTTGCAGGGCGCGTTGTCGACCGCGGCGGCCGATCCGTTCGCGGTCAAGTACGACGACCTCGGCGGTACCCCGGACTTCGCCAACGTCACCCTGCAAGGCGCGGGCGGCACGACGATTTCGAACGTGCGCGCCGGCCTGGTCAACGCCGGCAGCACCCAGGCGATCAACGGCGCCCAGGTGTTCACGATCAGCCAGTCCAACGCGCAGCGCCTCGGCGGCGGCGCGGGCGTCGCCGCGGACGGCACCGTGACCGCGCCGAACTACGTCATCGACGGCAACGGCTACAACAACGTGGGTTCCGCGCTGGCGGCGATCAACACCGGCCTGGCCACGGCGGACGCGTTCGCGGTGCAGTACAACGACGACGGCGCCGGCAATCCGAACTACGGCGCGATCACCCTGCGCGGCCCGGCCGGCACCGGCACCTTGATCGGCAACCTCGCCGCCGGCCAGATCGCGGCCGGCAGCCTGGAAGCGGTCAACGGCGGGCAGATCTTCGCGGTCGGCAGCGCCACCGCGGCGGTGTTCGGCGGCGGCGCGGCGTTCAACGCCGGCGGTACCTTCACCGCGCCGAACTACATCATCGACGGCACCGGCTATAACAACGTCGGCGCCGCGCTGGCCGCGCTCGACGGCGGCGTCAGCGGCGCCAACGCCTTCGCCGTGCGCTACGACGACGACGGCACCGGCAATCCCGACTACGGCAACATCACCCTCGCCGGCCCGGCCGGCACCGGCACCGTGCTCGACAACCTCGCCGCCGGCCAGATCGCCGCCGGCAGTCTGCAGGGCGTCAACGGCGGGCAGATATTCGGCCTGGGCACCTCGATCGCCAACCTGTTCGGCGGCGGCTCGGTGTTCAACGCCGGCGGCAGCTTCACCGCGCCGAATTATCTGATCGGCGGCAACACCTACAACGACGTGGGTTCGGCATTGAGCGCGCTGGACGGCAACATCAACGCCGGAAACGCCTTCGCCGTGCAGTACGACGACGACGGCACCGGCAATCCCGACTACGGCGCGATCACCCTGCGCGGGCCGGCCGGCACCGGCACCACGCTCGATAATCTCGCCAACGGCCAGATAGCGGCCGGCAGCCTGCAGGCGGTCAACGGCGGCCAGATCCACGATATCGGCGCGGCCGTCGCCTCGATCTTCGGCGGCGGTTCGCTGTTCAACGGCGGCGTGTTCGGCGCGCCGAGCTTCACCGTCCAGGGCGGCAACTACAGCAATGTCGGCGCCGCCTTCGCCGCGGTCGATGCCAGCTTGACCAACATCAACAACCGCATCGACAACCTGCCGCCGGGCAATCCCGCCGCCGATCCGCGCATCGCCATCGACGGCACCGGCAATGCCTCGGTCGCGGCCGGCTCGCGCGGCGTCGCGGTCGGCGCCAGCGCCAACGCCGGCGGCAGCCACGCCACCGCGATCGGCGGCGACAGCTACGCCGCCGGCGCCAACGACACCGCGATCGGCGGCAATGCGCGGGTCGAAGCCGACGGCAGCACCGCGGTCGGCGCCAACAGCAACATCGCCGCCGGCGCGACCAACGCGGTCGCGGTCGGCGAAAGCGCCAGCGTCACCGCATCGGGCGCGGTCGCGCTCGGCCAGGGCGCCCTCGCCGATCGCGCCAACACCGTCTCGGTCGGCAATGCCGGGCAGCAACGGCAGATCGTCAACGTCGCCGCTGGCGCGCAGGACAACGATGCGGTCAACGTCGCCCAGCTCAAGGCCTCGCAGTCGGGCACCGTGCGCTACGACACCAACGTCGACGGCAGCGTCAACAACACCCAGGTCACGCTCAACAACGGCGGCGCGTCGGTCAACATCCGCAACGTCCGCGCCGGCACCGCCAACACCGACGCGGTCAACGTGCAGCAGCTCAACGAGGGCGTGAACCGGGCGATCAACACCTCCAACCAGTACACCGACAACTGGGGCAACACCCTGCGTCGCGAGATCGGCCAGCTCGACGATAAAGCCAGCGCCGGCGTGGCGTCGGCGATGGCGGTCGCGGGCTTGCCGCAGTCGTACATGCCCGGCAAGAGCATGGCGGCGATCGCGGCCAGTTCGTTCCGCGGCGAAAGCGGCTTCGCGATCGGCATCTCGACCATCACCGAGGACGGCCGCTATGTGTACAAGCTGTCGGGCAACAGCAACTCGCGCGGCGATGTCGGCGTGACGATAGGCGCGGGCCTGGTGTGGTGAGCGACGTAGTGCAGTAAGCGATATGGACCGGTGAGCGCCGGCACGCGCCTGGTGCGCGCCCGGCGCGGGACCTCCCCCCGGCGATCCGCGAACACCCCTTTGCGGTCGCCAGGCCGCCCGGAGCGATCCGGGCGGCCTTTTTATCGCCCGGTGTCGCCGAGCTATGATCGACGGCATCGCGACCGCCATGTTCAGCCCATGATGTACGTCGGATTGTCCAAGCCCGCGGACCGCGCCGCGGTCGAGGCCGCGTTCGCGCGGCATGCGCCGGATGCGCGGCTGCAATGGGGCGAGCCCGCATGGGAGCGCCTGGGCGAGAACGATGCCGCCGACGTATTCCTGACGGTGCGGTCCAACCCCAGCGAGTTCCCGTTCCGCCTCGACATCCACGACATGTCCGGCCGCGATGCCTACGAATTGGGCCTGCAACTGGCGCGCGAGCTGTCGATCGCCCTGCAGTGCTCGACCGTCTGCGACGGAACCCTCCACGGTCCGAGCCAGGCGCCCGGCTGGTGCATCGTCTGGATCGAAGGCCGTGCCTTCCTCGGCGACGACTACGGCAGCGTGTTCTTCGATCACAGCGACGACGACAGCGAAGACGAACGCAGTCGCTTGGGACCGGTGAAGCTGATTCGTCCGCTCGACCTGTAAGCGGCCGCGCGCGGCCACCGGCAATGGCCGAGTCCCAGGCCGCGCCAGGTCCAGATGGCTTGGATTGGTCGGGAACGCCACCATTTCGGACACAGCCCCCCGCCACGATCCGGCCGTCCCGCGCATGAACACCGACGCATCCGCTTTACCCATCGACACCGACGCCGCGCAGGCGCTGCGCGAGTGGCTGCGTCCGCATCGGCGGGTGTTCGTGCTGACCGGCGCCGGCATCAGCACCGATTCGGGCATTCCGCATTACCGCGACGAAAGCGGTGCCTGGCAGCGCAAGCCGCCGATCGACTTTCGCGCCTTCGTCGGCGATGCGCGCGCCCGCGCCCGCTACTGGGCGCGCAGTTTCGTCGGCTGGCCCGGCTTCGCCAGCGCGCGGCCCAATGCCGGACACACCGCGCTGGCGCGCTGGCAGCAACGCGACGACGCCCACACCCTGGTGACCCAGAACGTCGACGGCCTGCACGCGCGCGCCGGCAGCCGCGATGTGGTCGACCTGCACGGCCGGCTCGACGAAGTGGTTTGCCTGGATTGCGGCGCGCGACGCGCGCGCGAGTCCTTGCAGGCCGAACTGGCGCAGCGCAATCCCGACTGGCGCGACCTGGGCGCCGCCGCGCTGCCCGACGGCGACGCCGATCTGGAAGGCCTGGCGTTCGAACGCTTCTCCACGCCGGTGTGCGAACACTGCGGCGGGCTGATCAAACCCGACGTGGTGTTCTTCGGCGAAAACGTACCGCGCGCGCGCGTCGCCGCGGCGCAACAGGCCTTGGCCCAGGCCGATGCGATGCTGGTGGTCGGCTCCTCGCTGATGGTCTACTCGGGCTTCCGCTTCGCCCGCGCCGCGCGCGAGGCCGGTTTGCCGCTGGCCCTGCTCAACCGCGGCGTCACCCGCGCCGACGATATCGCCACCTTGAAGCTGCAGGCCGATTGCGGCGCGACCTTGCAGGCTGCGTTGGGGTGAGCCGCATATCGCGGCAGAGCCACGTCAGCCGACTGTAGGAGCGGCGCGAGCCGCGACCGCGCATCCAGCGAGCGCAGCGAACGTGTCGGTACGCGGTCGCGGCTTGCGCCGCTCCTACAGGGGGCGAGCGCGACTTTCGCTAAGGCGTGGCGATCACGCTGCGATCAATGCGATGTCCAGCCAACTTTCGTCCGCGCCGGACGCCACATCGCGGCGACAGCGACACTGGCTCCCTGTAGGAGCGGCGCGAGCCGCGACCGCGCATCCAGCAGGCGCCGCGAACGTGTGGGTACGCGGTCGCGGCTTACGCCGCTCCTACAGGGGGCGTATGCGACGTTCGCTAAGGCGTGACGGTCACGCCGCGATCAATGCGATGCCCAGCCAACTCTCGTCCGCGCTGGACGCCACATCGCGGCGACAGCGACATTGGCTCCCTGTAGGAGCGGCGTGAGCCGCGACCGCGCATCCAGCAGGCGCCTCGAACGTGTCAGTACGCGGTCGCGGCTTGCGCCGCTCCTACAGGGGGCGAGCGCGACGTTCGCTAAGGCGTTACGGTCACGCCGCGATCAATGCGATACCCAGCCAACTCTCGTCCGCGCCGGACGCCACATCGCGACGATAGCGACATCAGCTCCCTGTAGGAGCGGCGTGAGCCGCGACCGCGCATCCAGCAGGCGCCGCGAACGTGTCAGTACGCGGTCGCGGCTTGCGCCGCTCCTACAGGGGGCATATGCGACGTTCGCTAAGGCGTGACGGTCACACCGCGATCAATGCGATACCCAGCCAACTCTCGTCCGCGCCGGACGCCACATCGCGGCGATAGCGACATCGGCTCCCTGTAGGAGCGGCGCGAGCCGCGACCGCGCATCCAGCGAGCGCAGCGAACGTGTCTGTACGCGGTCGCGGCTTGCGCCGCTCCTACAGGGGGCGAGCGCGACTTTCGGTAAGGCGTGGCGATCACGCCGCGATCAATGCGATGCCGGTGCGACGATCCGATTCTGCTGCAGAAATAATTTGCGCGCCTCAACCCCGATATCGGGCTGGTCGATAAAGAATCCCTGCACGCCCAGACCATACAACTGCAAAGCCTGCGCCAGCGCGCTCTGGTCGACGCCGTTGGCGGTCTGGGTCAGGAACGGCTCTTCGGCGCGCACCGTGTAGGGATGCACCTGCAATCCCAGCGCCAGCGCGCGGCCGAGCACGGGATGGATGAAGCCGGTGTTGCGCGTGCTCAGCAGCGCGCGGCCGTCGCCGTCGGCGTCGCGCTTGGCCGGCAGCGGCGCGCGCGGCATCAGGCTGGCGGTCGACGGGCCCAGGCCCGAAACGTAGTGCTGCTTCATCCACGCCAGCGCATCGGCTTCGGTCAGCGCCGCGAACGGCGTTTTGTCGTCGACGCCGCCCGGGATCGCCTGGATCAGGCCGCCATAGATCGCCTTCAGATCGGCATGGCGGCGCGCGTTGTAGACGAAGTCGTAGGGCCGGTCGCGCTGGAAATCGCCGTACAACTGCACCAGCGGCAGGTCGATGCCGGCCTTGGGCAGGATGCGCTGCTTGAGTTCGATCAGGTTGGCGACTTCGAAACTCTGGATGTACACGCGCCGCGGATCGGTGAAGCCTTCGCTGACCAGCGTCGCCACCAGTTTCTCGCCGAGCGAGATCCCGATCCGCGTGCCGTCAAGATGCTTGCCTTCGCTGGCGAACCAGGTCGGATGCTTGGTTTCCGGGTAGATGCCGATCGTGCGGCCGTTGCGGCTTTCCTGCCGCGCCAGCGCGATCACTTCCTTGAACGTGGCGATCTGGAATTGCCCGTCGAAGCGGGTATTGCCCGGGCGGATCTGCGGGATGCGTTCCTTGGCGCGCAGGGTCTTGAGTTCGGCGAGGGTGAAGTCCTCGGTGAACCAGCCGGTCAGGGTTTCGCCGTCGATGAGCTTGGTGGTCTTGCGCGCGGCGAATTCGCGATGGTCGGCGACGTCGGTGGTGCCGGAGATTTCGTTCTCGTGACGCACCACCAGTTCGCCGTCGCGAGTGGCGACCAGGTCGGGTTCGATGAAGTCGGCGCCCATCTGGATCGCCAGGCGGTAGGCCTCCAGCGTGTGCTCAGGCCGATAGCCGCTGGCGCCGCGGTGGGCGATCACGATCAGTCCGTGCTGGCCGAGCGCGGCGGCGGACGGCGGAGCGTCGGTCATGGCGGGGGTCCGGTCGAGGGCGACGGCGGCCAGGCTGGCGGTCAACAGCGCCAACGCGGCCAGGGCCCGGCGCGGTGCATGGGAAAGCGGCATGCGGGAATCCTAACTCGGACAGGCGAAGGACGCGCGGCGACGGCGCCGCGCGTCCAGTTTGGCCGGGTTGGATGACAATCGGCGCATCGACGGGATGC
Source organism: Lysobacter capsici (assembly GCF_014779555.2). Lineage (NCBI taxonomy): Bacteria > Pseudomonadati > Pseudomonadota > Gammaproteobacteria > Lysobacterales > Lysobacteraceae > Lysobacter > Lysobacter capsici. The sequence goes on along the minus strand of NZ_CP094357.1, from coordinate 2,299,965 downwards.
GCCGGTGACGTTGTCGCCGTGGAGTTTCCGATGCGGGCTCACGCGATGAGCCGGGGGTTATCGGAACTGTGTCGGCGCTTGAAAAGCGAATCTCCCCCAACCCCTCTTTTACAAAGAGGGGAGCCGATCTGAGCGATCTTGAGGATGCATCGCCCTGCTTATGGTTTACGCGCCGCGGCTACCCAGCATCCGCGCGCGGTGCGGCATACGGACCGAACCGGTCAGTGCCGGCTGATGCCGACGTCCTGGATGTCCACCACGCCGTTGGACACCGACATCATGATCCGGTCCTCGTTCTTCTTGCCGCTGGGATAGACCTCGATCAGGTTGCCGCCGCCCTTCCACTTCTGCGCCATGATCTCGCTCTGGGCGAGCAGGCCCAGCCACTGATTGATCTGATCGCCCGCCACCGGCGCGGTCTGGCCGGCCAGGGTCTCGATCTCCTGCAGCACCGCTTGAGTGGCCTCGGGGTCCTGCATTTTCTGCAGCTTCTTCGGGTTGAAACTGGTTACGTATTCGTACGGCATGAATGTCGACTCCCAGCCCCGGCGCGTCGCGCGCCGGGGCACTACGTGGTTGAGGTGGTGTCAGCCGCCGCTCTGCGGCTCTTCGCGCACCGAGAAATGCGTCGCGCCCGGCCACACGCCGTACATGTCGATATGGCGCTGCCCGGTCAGCCACTGGCCCAGCGGACGCGCCCAGCTGCGTTCGTAGGTGTCGCTGTTGATCACGCCCTTGAAACGCGCCTTGACCTTGATGTCGGTCGCGTTCAACGGAATGTTGCCGACCGTGCGCGACAGGCCGCCGCTGATTTCGAACGAGTCGTTGTGGGTCTTGTCGCCGACCTTGTAGCTCAGCTCGATCGCGACGATGTAGGTGCTGCCGAGCTGGTTGCTGAAGAAGATCTCGAACCCGCCGATCTTGCTGACCCAGTTCGGGATCAGCAGCTTGCCTTCGAACGAGGCGAAGGTATACGCGATCGGCACCGGGCCCGACGCCACCGTGTTGGCGTGATCCGGCCACAGGTGCTTGTCGATGCTCTTGGCTTTGCGCACCGAAGTGAACGAGCCCTTGGCGGTCGCGCCGCCGAGCATTTCATGCACCGCGCTGGCGCGGCCGGCGATCGCGAACGCCGAGTCCTTCGACTGCGAACCCACGTTGAGTCCGCTGTTGGCGTACAGCACACCGGTGATCACGCCGAAGCCCTGGGCGATCTCGCCGTTGCCGCCGAACCCCACGCCGGCCGCCTGCTGGGCCAGCCAGGCCTGGTTCTTCTCGACCTGGGTCAGCTCTTCCAGATACGCCTCTTCGCGCAGCGAGAACTCCGACGCGATCGAGCCTTCCTGCGACATCGACCAGCTGACCTCGACGCCCGCCTCGCCCTTGACGCCGGACTCGGGATCGGTGATTTCACCGCTGACGTCGGTCTTGGCCTCGGTGCGCGAGACCTTTTCCGACAGCAGCTGCCAGGAGTTGGACACCGGCAGACGCTTGACCTTGAGGTTCGGCAAGGTCTCGGCCACCAGGCGGAAGTCGCCCGAGTGCGGGTCGACGATGCCGATCGCGCCGGGCTGGACCTGCGCGTTGAGCGCCCAATTGCCCCAATAGGCCGGGCGGCTGCGCCGGATCAGCTCGGAAAAAGATCGGTTCCATTTTTCGTTCATTACTCGCTCCTGTGATGTTGATTGGACTTGCGAGGTACAAAACGAACCGACTTCGAAACTGTGAGCGTCGCGACCTGCGGACCATGCGCCACCGTCCGGCCCGGCAGCGGCTATGATGCGGCGTCACTCGGGGAGAGCATTCGATGAGCCTGGTCGCGAAGATCCTGCGGCACAAATCGGTTGAACAATTGCAGGCGGAGGCCGGCAAGCGCTCGGACTTCCGCCGCGTGCTGGGGCTGTGGCAGCTCACCGCGATCGGCATCGGCGGCATCATCGGCGTGGGCGTGTTCGTGCTCGCCGGCCAGCAGGCCGCGGAGAACGCCGGCCCGGCGGTCGCGCTGGCGTTCCTGATCGCCGGCATCGCCAGCGCCGCGGCGGCGCTGTGCTACGCCGAGTTCGCCGGGATGATCCCGGTCACCGGCAGCGCCTACACCTACAGCTACGCGACCCTGGGCGAACTGGCGGCCTGGCTGATCGGCTGGGACCTGTTACTGGAATACGCATTGATCGTCGCGGTGGTGGCGATCGGCTGGTCGGGCTATGTGCAGGTCTTGCTCGAAGGCGTCGGCATCCATCTGCCGGTGTGGGCGCAAGGCGCGATCGGCACCGGCGAAGGCCGGGTGTTCAACGTGATCGCCGCCGGCGTGACCCTGGCGGTCTCCGGGCTGCTGGTGTTCCGCACCGAATGGGGCGCGCGCTTCAACACCCTGATCGTGGCGATCAAGGTCCTCGCCGTGCTGCTGGTGATCGGCGTGGGCGTGTTCTACATCAACACCGCCAACTGGACGCCGTTCATTCCCGAGCGCGTGATCGACGCGAACGGCGTGGGCCACTTCGGCTTCGCCGGCGTCGGCACCGCCGCGGCGGTGGTGTTCTTCGCGGTGTTCGGTTACGACACCCTGACCACCGCGGCCGAGGAATCCAAGAACCCGCAACGCGACCTGCCGCGCGCGGTGCTGCTGTCGCTGGGCGTGTCGATGGTGCTGTACCTGGCGGTGTCGCTGGTGCTGACCGGCATCGCCCACTACTCCACCCTCGGCGGCGACGCGCCGGTGTCGGACGCGTTCGCCGCGCTCGGCCTGCCGTGGATCGCCAAGGCGATCGCGTTCTCGGCGGTGATCGGCATCGCCAGCGTGTTGTTCGCCTTCATGCTGGGCGCGGCGCGGATCTGGTTCTCGCTGTCGCGCGACGGCCTGCTGCCGGGCTGGTTCGCCAAGATCCATCCGAAGTACGGCACTCCGCACCGCCCGACCATCGTGCTGGGCGTGTTCACCGCGCTGGTCGCCGGCTTCCTGCCGATCGGCGAGGTCGCCAAGCTGGTCAACATCGGCGTGCTGTCGGCCTTCATCATCATCTGCGCGTCGGTGTGGGTACTGCGCGTGCGCAAGCCGGACCTGTTCCGTTCCTTCCGCACCCCGCTGGTGCCGCTGATCCCGATCATCGGTATCGGCTTCTCGATCTGGCTGCTGTCCGAGCTGGCCGCGATCACCTGGCTGATCTTCCTGATCTGGCTGAGCCTGGGGCTGCTGGTGTATTTCGGGTATGGCATTCGCCATAGCAAGCTGGCGCAGGAACAGCAGACCTGAGATCGACGCGACGGTGGCGGCGCTGAGGCCGTCGTCGCCTTCGTGAAGCGATCGTCGTTATCGTGAATTCGCGGTCGCGGCTTGCGCCGCTCCTACAGGTAGGCCATGTCGTTGCGGGCTCGCCCCTGTAGGAGCGGCGCGAGCCGCGACCGCCATACCTCACTCACCGCGAAACCCTGATCCTTGCGCACATCCGCTCACCGCGGTGCGACATACCCGCCCGGCACGCCCTCGGGCGACAACACCACCTGCCACAGCTGCGCATGGCGGCTGCGGAACGTCGCCATCGACGCGGCCAGGTAGAACCGCCACATGCGCCGGAAGCGCTCGTCGTAACGCGCGTCCAACCGCTCCCAGGCCGCTTCGATGTTGTCGCGCCACGCCTGCAGGGTCAGGTCGTAGTCGGCGCTGAAGTTATGCCAGTCCTCGATCACGAAACGGCCTTCGACCTGCTCGGCGATCTGCTGGGCCGAGGGCAGCATCGAATTGGGGAAGATGTACTTGGCGATCCACGGGTCGGTGTGGGTCACCGATTTATTGCCGCCGATGGTGTGCAGCAGGAACAGGCCGCCGTCGTCGCTGTCGCGGTCCAGGCAGCGCAACGCGACGTCGAAATAGGTCGCGTAGTTCTTGTAGCCGACGTGCTCGAACATGCCGAGCGAAAAGATCCGGTCGAAGCGTTCGTCGGCGTGATCGCCGCTCAGGTCGCGATAATCCTGCAGGCGAAATTCGATCGGCAGGCCCTGGCACAGCTCGCGGGCGAAGTCGGCCTGCTCGCGCGACACGGTCACGCCGACGCCGACGATGCCGTAGCGCTCGGCGGCGAACTTCAAGGCCTCGCCCCAGCCGCTGCCGATGTCGAGCACGCGCATGCCGGGTTTCAGGCCGAGCTTGCGGCAGACCAGATCCAGCTTGGCTTCCTGGGCCGAGTCCAGGTCCGCCAACGGCCGGCCGTCGCGGTCGCGCCAATAGCCGCAGCTGTAAACCAGGCGCTTGCCGAGCATGGCGCGATACAGGTCGTTGCCGAGGTCGTAGTGGCGCTCGCCGACGGTGAAGCTGCGGCGGTGGCTCTGCAGGTTGATCAGGTGCGCGCGCAGGCCGTCGAGGATCGCGGCCCAGCCGTGCACCTGCTCGTCGACGTGGGCGCGCAGCAGCCGCACCAGCATCCCGTCGAGCGAGGCCGCATGCCAGCTGCCGTCCATATAGGTTTCGCCCAGGCCGAGCGAGCCCTGCGCGATCACCCGCGCATAGAATTCGTCGTCTTCGACCTGGATATCCCAGGGCCGGTCGCCGCCGATGCGCACATCGGCCAGCGCCAGCAAGCCTTCGACTCGTTTACGCAGCGACGCAACGGACATTTCGGCCTCGTTCGGCGTGGTGGGCTCGGTCGGTCAACGTTTCGCGGCGCCCTGCGTGAAACCGCGCGCGGCGCGCCGGGGCTCATCCTGAGACGGTTTTCCGGGCAGTTCGCCCGAGTGGCGCGGGTGCGTCGCGCTTGCCGGCACGATAGCAAACCGCTGCTCGCGCGATGTGCCCGATCGCGCTGTTTGGGCTGAACACTGAGTTGCGTGGGACGAGCCTTGCGCAGTGTCGCTACGGGGCTGGTTTGGCGGCCGGTTTCGAGACCGATGCAAGTGTCGCGGTGGGCGCGTTGCCGCGGTCGCGGCTCGCGCCGCTGCTACAGGCAGGCCATGGCGGTGACGCGGTTTTTCGCTGTTCTCCCTCTCCCGTTCACGGGAGAGGGCCGGGGTGAGGGCCGCTCAAACCCCGCCGACGAACAGGGCCCGGTACTCCGGCGCCACATGCGGCAGCAACACCGCCGCCGGCACTTCGACCATCTGGGTGCCGTCCGAGTACGGGCCGACTTCGTACGGCGCGAACACGAACTTCAAGCCGCTGAGCTTGCCGTCGGCGGCCTTGATCGGCTCGAACATGGCGAAATTGGCCGCGTCGGCGCCGGTGCCGTCGTCGATCATGCGCGCGCCGGTTTCCATCTGCTCGGCGCGCACCGCCGGCTCCGGATCGTCGGCGTCGATGCGCTGCGACAGCGCCGAATGCAGCTGCTCGCGCACGTAGCGCGAGATCGCGTCCCAGCCGGCCTTCTGCGGCACCAGTTCGTTGGCCTTGAGCAGCTTGTTCTGCTTGGGCAGCCAGACGAAGCGCGCGATCAGCGGCGCGGCATGGGCGCCGCCGGTGTAGCTGCTGCCGTCGGCGGACACCGCGACCATCTCGGGCGAGTCGAGCACGTCGTTGAAGGTCAGCGACAGTTCGTACGGCGAGGGGTTTTCCTTGGCGGTGCGGCCGTTGGCCGATTCGACCAGCTCGGCGCGCGCGCCGTCGGCGAAACGCTTGAGCTCGCGCGCCAGACCCGGGTACTTGGCGGCCTGGGTGTCGTAGGTGATGCCGACCACGTAATTGGGCGTGGTCTCGACCACTTCCTTGAGTTCGACCGCGCCGTCGTCGGTCGCGACCGGCGCGGGCAGCGTCGTTCCTGGGGTGGCCGGCGCGTCGGCGGCCGGCGGCGGCGTGGCTTCCTTCTTGCAGGCCGCCAGGGCCAGAGCAAGCAGACAGACGGCGGTGACGCGCTTCATGCAGCAATCCTTTTGACTGACGTCCATGGATGTTTCGCGCGACATTATCGCGCAAAGCGTGACGCCGACATCTAGATCGCCGAGCGAATTCGCTCAGGTCGCGCGCGCGCCGGTGGCGGTTGTGCGCCGGTTCACCACTCGGTGCGGTGCGGCAGCAGCCCCTGCAGTTCCGGATCGGTCAGGTTGCGCCATTGGCCGGGCTTGAGGTGGCCGAGCTTGACGTTGCCGATGCGCGCGCGCAGCAGCTGCTTGACCCGGAAACCGAAGTGCGAGGCCATCAACCGGATCTGCCGGTTGAGGCCCTGCACCAGCACGATCCGGAAACCGAAACGGCCGAGCTTGCCGGTCTTGCACGGCAGGGTGGTCTGGCCGTGGATCGGCACGCCACGGGCCATGCCGCGCAGGAATTCGGGGGTGACCTCGTGGTTCACCGCGACCAAGTATTCCTTTTCCAGCTTGTTCTCGGCGCGCAGGATCTCGTTGACGATATCGCCGTTGCTGGTCAGCAGGATCAGGCCCTCGGAGTCCTTGTCGAGGCGGCCGATCGGGAAGATGCGCCGGTCGTGGCCGACGAAGTCGACGATGTTGTCCTTGACCCCGGACTCAGTGGTGCAGACCACGCCGACCGGCTTGTTCAAGGCGATGTAGACATGCTGGCGCTTGCCCTTGACCGCGACGCGCGCGCGCACGATCTCGCCGTCGATGCGGACCTCGTCGCCCTCGCCGACCTCGCTGCCGACCCGGCCGCGGATCCCGTTGACGGTAACCCGGCCTTCGGCGATCAGCCCGTCGGCCTCGCGGCGCGAGCAGAAACCGGTGTCGCTGATGTGTTTGTTCAGACGCATGAGGCAAGCATGCCGGAAAACCGGCTGGCGGGTGACGAGGGGCGCGTAGGCTGGCACAGACGCCGCGGATTGGCGAGCGCGGCGGGTCGGGCCGGGGCGCTGGCGCCTTGTCCGATTCAGCAAACTTCGCGGCTGTGGGCATGGTCCTACCCGCTTCCGATGCCCTTCCCCGAAGCATTCCCCCCTTTGAAAAAGGCGAGCCAGGGGGGATTTGCTCTTAGCCTGGGATCGCACCGCAATTCGCCAAAAGCAAATCCCCCGCGCTGAGGCACTGCGCAACCTCGATTGACGCCGGGCGCTCGCCCCCTTTTTCAAAGTGGGCGACGGTTGGCGCGCTTGGGTGTGGCGGGATCAAGTACCGGAATTTCACCGAGCGCTGCCCTGCCCGCTCAAGATGCCGCTACCCCGAAGCGTCCCCCCCCCTTTGAAAAAGGGGGGCCAGGGGGGATTTGCTCTTAGCCTCGGATCGCGGCGATAGCTAAAAGCAAATCCCCCGCGCTGAAGCACTGCGCCACCTCGATTGACCCCGGGCGCTCGCCCCCTTTTTCAAAGTGGGCGACGGTTGGCGCGCTTGGGTGTGGCGGGATCAAGTACCGGAATTTCACCGAGCGCTGCCCTGCCCGCTCAAGATGCCGCTACCCCGAAGCGTTCCCCCCCCTTTGAAAAAAGGGGGGCCAGGGGGGATTTGCTCTTAGCCTCGGATCGCAACGCAATTCGCCAAAAGCAAATCCCCCGCGCTGAAGCACTGCGCCACCTCGATTGACCCCGGGCGCTCGCCCCCTTTTTCAAAGTGGGCGACGGTTAACGTGCTTGGGTGTGGCGGGATCAGCATCGGAATTTGAAATCGAAGGCGTTTGGACCAGGGCGCTCGCAGCCCCCCGTCTTCAACACTGCTCTCGCCAAGTCGAGTCGAGCCAAGCCAAGCCGAACCGAGCCGTTACGCCAACAGCTGCGAATACTCAGGATGCCGCTCGGCCCAGGCGGCGGCGTACGAACAGGCCGGACGCACCTTGTAGCCGTTGCTGCGCGCGTACTCGAACGCGGCCTTGACCAGGTCGCCGGCGATGCCGCGGCCGCCGATCGCTTCGGGCACGCCGGTGTGGGTGATGACGAGCTGGTCGTCGCGCATCTGGTATTCGAGCAGGGCCTGCACGCCGTCGACGACGACGGTGAAGCGCTGCTGGCGGGATTCGTGCTGTACGGAGGCGGTCATCGGACGGTCCTGTGCGGTAAGAGACGGCGAAACACGCGGCTGTCGGCGCGTGCCGCGGTTGGCGATGTCCGCATGCGCGCAGATCGCTGCAAGGCGGCGAAACCGGCATGCATCGGGCACCACACCAAAAGATTGCGAAGCCCGCGGGCATCGGGCCTCGCCATGACGAGGCCCGCGGTCGCCGGAATCGCCGCGAGGCGACGATCCCGGCCGCACGGCTTATCCGCGATTGTCGCGCTTGCCCTGGTTGTGGCGGTCCTGGGTGCTGTTGGAGCCCTGGATCGCATCCATCCGGCTCTCGGCGGCATGCAGTTCGCCGGCCTTCTGCGCGGCGCTGTCGGACTGCGGACCGGGCTGCGGGACGTGGCCACCGTGGCTGCCGTCGAGTTGCTGCCACGGCTGCGGGGTGCGCGCCTGCTCCTGCTTGGCTTCGAGCAGGCGGCGGGTGTTTTCCAGCGCCTGCTCGGCGCTGATGTGGCCCTCGCGCTCGGCCTGGCCCGCATCGCCTTCGCCGGAATCTTCATCGTCGGAGTCGTCGCTCGAAGCGGCCGGCGCGGCCTCATCGGCGGCGTCGCTGGCGGCCTCGTCTTCGCGCTGCGGCGGCGTGGCGGTGTCGCGCTCGGACGCCGCGGTCTCGGCCTCGACCGCGGTTTGGGCGGCGCCCTGCGCGGCGACGCTGCCGGCGGCACCCGACGACTGAGTCTGATGACGTTCGGATTGCAACGCGGGCGCGGCGGCTTCGCTGGCCGATGCGGCGGCGACCAGCGAACCGGCCGGCACCGTCGACGGCGCTTCCACGCTCGGCGCGGCCTTCGGCTTGCGTTCGGCCTTGGGCTTCGCCGCGGCCGGTGCCTTCGTCTCGGCCGGCGCCTGAGCCTCCGGCGCCGCGGTCACCGCGGCGGCAGCCGGCTTGGCGGCTGCGCGCTTGGGCGCGGCCTTCGGCTTCGATTCGGAGATCGAATCCGACTTGGGCGCCGCGACAGCCGGCGTCGCAGCCTTCGGCGCGGACTCGGCGGCCGGCGCGCTCGCGCGCTGCGGCTTGGCCGGTGCGGCCGGCTTGGGCGCGCTCGCCGTGGACGGGGTCGTCGCCGGCTTGCCCGCAGGCTTCGCTGCGGTTTGTTTGGGCGCGGCTTGCTTGGCGACCGCGGGCTTGGAGGCGGCCTGCTTGGAAACCGCCGGCTTGCTCACCGGCGCGGTCGACTTCTTGGCCGCCGCGGGTTTGACGATTACCAGCGCCGCGGCCGGCTTGCGCGCGACGGCGGGCTTCGCGGTGCGTACCGCCTTCTGCGGCGCGGCCTGCCTGCTCGACGGCTTCTTGCCGGCGATCGGCTTGCTGACGAGCTTGCTGGACGCCGCTTTACCACCGGCAGCCTTTCGCGGCGCGGCTTTGCTGGCGGTCGCCTTGCTCGGCGCGGCCTTCTTCACCGCGATCTTTTTCGCTGCGGGCTTCTTGGCGACCGCCTTCTTGGCGACCGCCTTGCTCGAAGCGACGGTCTTGGCGATCCCCTTCTTGGCCGGCGCGACCTTCTTGGCGACGACCTTATTGCCCGCGACCTTCTTGCCTGCCGCCTTGGCGACGGTCTTCTTGCCAGCCGCGGCCTTGCCGGCGACGGGCTTCTTGGCCGGCGACTTCTTCGCCACGGCCTTTTTACCGGTGATTTTCTTGGCCGCGGCCTTCTTGCCCGCCGCCTTGGCGACGGTCTTCTTCAGCGCCGGCTTGGTCACAGCTTTCTCGGCCACAGCCTTCTTGGTCACAGCCTTCTTGCCCGCGGCCTTGGCCACGGTCTTCTTGCTCGCGGCCTTGCCGGCGGCGCTGCGCGCGGTCTTGCCGACCGCGGCGCGCTTGCTCGTGGATGCCGCGGATTTTGCAACTGATTTGGCTACTGACTTGCCGGTTTTCTTGGTCGCCATACTTCACTCCTCATCGAGTCTTACGAATGCGCGAATGATAGCGGCTGCCCCCATCAACACATCAGCCTGCGTGCGTACGCAGTGTCGTGTTAGCACGCATCACCTTCATGGCGGGTGAGCGACGGTGAGAGTCGCCGCATCGCGTCACGCGCCTGATCCTGCCCGACCGCTGTTGACGCCGTGCGTCACTTCGACCCCTCGAAAACCGCCGAAACCGCTGGCATGAAAGATGCGTAGAACTGTGAGTAAGTCCACATGGAAACAGAGAAGGGGATTCCAGATGACTCGCCACATCGACCAATACAGCGACAACGTCCATGCCCAGGCGGTGATTGCCCGTCTTTACGACATCGCCCGCAACGGCGACACCGATGGCAGCGAACTGCGCGAACTCGATGCCGAGATCCAGGCCGGCCTGGCCGCCGCCTACGGCGAAAGCGAGCCGCTGCCCGAGCACTCGATGGCCGCCTGAGCCGCTGCAACCGATCCGGCCGCGCCGCGACAGCGCGCGCGCCACGAAAAACGGCGGCCTCTGGCCGCCGTTTTCGCATTCAAGACGTCACCCGGCCGCGGCCGCGTGGCCGCGAGCCTCAGCCGAAGAAGCTCGGCAGGCTCGGACTGGCCAGCTTCTCCAGAAACACCAGGCCCATGCGCGGCTCCATCAGCAGCATGAACAGCAGGCCGTAGATCGCGCCGGACAGATGCGCGCTGTGGTTGATGTTGTCGCCGCCGCGCTTGTCCATCCAGTACGAATAGGCGACGTAGGCGATCGCATAGACCACCGCCGGCACCGGGATCACGAACACGATGATCCAGCTCCACGGCGACACCAGCACGAACGCGAACAGCACCGCCGAGACCGCGCCGGACGCGCCCAGGCTGACGTAGCCGCTGTCCTTGCGGTGACGCAGGTAGCTGGGCAGGATCGCGACCACGATCGCCGACAGGTAGAAGAACGCGAACACCACCGGCCCGACCAGCTGGCTGAACACGCTCTCGACCGCGCGGCCGAAGAAATACAGCGTGATCATGTTGAACAGCAGGTGCATCCAGTCGGCGTGCACGAAGCCGTGGGTCAGCAGGCGGTCGTACTGGCGGAAGCGCTCCACGCCCGGGGGCCACAGCACCAGGCGTTCGTACAGGCGGCGCTTCTCGAACGCCTGCCACGACACCAGCACGGTCACGGCGATCAGGACATAGGTGATCATGGTCGGGTCGGGCTCTTGTTATCGGATCGGGGCATCAATCGTGGACGGCGGCGGTCAGACCGCGCGGTAATGGTCCTGCATCGGATAATTGCGCGCGTACAGGCCGAACGCGGCCGCCGCGGCGAAGGCGAAACCGGCGAAGAAGAACATCAGGAACGCGTTCTCGCTCAGGCCGGTGGCGGCGATATGGCCGATCACCGTCTCGTTGCGCACCGCCGCGTTGGTCAGCATCACCCACAGGTTGCCGAAGGTGCTGGTGAGGTACCACATGGCCATGATCACGCCCTTCATCGCCGGCGGCGCCTGGCTGTAGGCGAACTCCAGCGCGGTGGCCGAGACCAGAACCTCGCCGAGGGTCAGCAGGATGTAGGGAAGGATCTGCCATGCCAGCGACATGGGGTGGCCGGCGTCCATATACAACTGCAGCACCGCGGCGATCACCCACGACAGGCCGGCCATCACGATGCCGAAACCCATGCGCCGCAGCGGCGTGGGGTTCAGGCCGATCCGGCGCAGCGCCGGGTACAGCAGCAGGTTGTTGAACGGGATCAGCAGCATCACCAGCAAGGGGTTGATCGCCTGCATCTGCGAGGCCGCCGCGCGCGCGCCGCCTTCGCCGGAAATCAGCCAGGTCGGCCACCACCACAGGTCGGTCGGCACCACCATCTTCTGGCCCTGCAGCACCCAGGTCGACGCCTTCTGGTCGAACAGCGACCAGAACGGGGTCACGAAGGCGAACACGATCAGGATGCGCAGCACCGCGCGCACGCCGTCGACCGCGGCGTCAGGGTGCTTGCCACGGGCGCGGTCGAGCTGCAGCGAGATGCCGTAGCCGCCGAAACCGATCAGCAGCCCCAGCGCCAGGCAGGCGCTTTTGACGAAGCCCATCGCCGGCAGCACGGTCAGCGACAGCGCCGCCACCGCCAGCACCACGCCGAGCGCGGCCACGATCAGGCCCGGATTGCCCTGCCCCGGCGCCTGGGCGGTCAGCGCGGTGCGGGCGACGTTGAAGAACGAATCCGGATCGGGCGCGTAACGGGTCGGCGGCACCCGCACGTAGCGATTGCGGCCCAGCCAGAAGATGAAGGTGGCCAGGAACATCAGCGCGCCGGGAATGCCGAAGGCGACGCTGGGGCCGTACTCGCGCAGGAAGATCGGCATCAACAGCGACGCGAACAGCGAGCCGAAGTTGATCGTCCAGTAGAACGCGTCGAAGACCAGCTTGGCCTTGTGCTTGTTGCTCTGGTCGAACTGGTCGCCGCAGAACGACACCACCAGCGGTTTTATCCCGCCGGCACCGAACGCGATCAAAAACAGGCCGGTGTAGAAGCCGGTCTGGTTGTGCTCGAACAGCGCCAGGCAGGCATGACCGGCGCAATAGATCAGCGAGAACCAGATGACGGTGTTGTACTTGCCGAAGTAGCGGTCGGCCAGCCAGCCGCCGAGCAGCGGGAAGAAGTAGGTGCCGATCATGAAGCTGTGGAACACCTCCTTGGCCAGGTGTTCGCGCTCGGCCAGGTCGGAGGTGGACGCCAGCAGCAAGGTCCCGACCAGGAACGAGGTCAGGATGTTGCGCATGCCGTAGAAACTGAAGCGCTCGGCCGCCTCGTTGCCGATGATGAAACCGATCTGGCGGGGCATGCGGCCCTGCGAATCGACGGTGGCGGTGGCGGCTTGGCTCATCTACGGTCCTCGGCGGTGTGTCGGGGGCGGTCGGGCGCGTCGTCAGGCGCGCGGCCTGGAGCCGTCGCGGCATCGCCCCGCGCAAGGCGCGGACGCAACAGGGCCGGGGCGGTCCAGCCCGACAGCCTAACCGATCGACCGCGCGCCCGGCTTGGCCCGGACAGGCGCCAGGGTGGGCCCGCCCATTCAGCCGATTAAATCGCCGGCTCGCCGATCTGCAGCTCGTATTCGAAGTTCTGGATCATCCGGCCGAAGTCCGCATCCGTGTCGTTGCCGTAGTTGGCGCCGATCACCAGCCGGTGCTTGCCCGGCGCCAGCGGCGGCAGCAGCAGCCAGTAGCCGTCGGCGGCGGCGTGATAGGGGCCGGGATGCTTGCGGTCTTCGTCACCGTCGGGAAAGGGGTCGAAACAACGCGAGGTCAGCCGCGCGGGCCGCGGCAGCGCCTTGCCGTCGAGCACGGCCACCGCGCTGACCAGCGCGTCGTTGTTGACCATGACCTGCGCCTTGACCTGATCGCAGTCGTGCGCGTACTCGCCGATGCGCGGCGCGTGGAAGTACATGTTGATGACCGGCACCAGCAGGTGCTTGCCCGCCGGTATCTGACAGCGGCGCCGGACCTCGGAGCGACCGTCGGTGCCGGCCAGGAACCAGACCGGGCCGTCTTCGTCCTGGCCCAAGGCGCAACGGCTGCCGTCGGGGTCCTGATACGGCCGCGCGCCATCGTCGAAGCTGTGGGCCCAACGCCACCAGCGCACGGTCCATTCGGCCGGGCTGAGGCCGCCGACCGCGGCGCCGACCGCCACCACGCGGGCCTTCGCGGGCGTCGCCTCGGCGGACGCGCCGGCTGCAACGGCCATCGGCAGGCTCGCCGCGCAGGCGACCGCCACGGCGATCGCGAACGCGGCCATTCGGCGTCTGACGCCGCCGTCGCGCGGCGCGATCACGGCGTTCGCACGCGACGACGCATCGGTTGTGTTGGCGTCCATCCGATCGGTGTCCTTGTCCGCGCGGGTTCCGCCGGGCATCCGCGCCCCGCTCACGCCCACTCGCTCAAGCCTTCGCGCTGATACAGCGTGGCGAACCCCGGACGCGCCTTCATGCGCTGGGCGAACGCGCCCAGATGCGGCCAGTCGTGCGCCGGCCTGGGCATCTTGCGGGTCCAGCGCATCAGCATGGTCAGGTAGAAATCGGCGACGCTCAGACGCTCGCCGAGCAGGTACGGCCCGTGCTGCGCCAGTTGCGCGTCGAACCGCTCGCAGGCGGCCTCGATCCGCGCCTGCGCGCCGAGCCGCACGGCCTCGTCGTCGGCCTGCAGGTCGGAGGGATACCACCACAGCCGCAGCGGTGCCTGCAGGGTGTTGGTCAGGTTGAACATCCACTGGTTGTACTGCGCGCGCCGCGGATCGGCGACGCCCGGCGCCAGACCGGCCTCGGGGTGGCGATCGGCCAGGTACATGGCCAGCGCCGCGGCTTCGTAGCGCGGCTCGCCGTCGACGATCAGGGTCGGCACCACGCCGTTGGGATTGAGCGCGAGGTACTCGGCGCGCTTGTGGTCACGCGCGTCGATATCGACCGTTCGCAGTTCGTGTGCCAGGTCCATCTCGATCAGCAACCAATGCACCACGAGGCTGGCGGTGCCGGGTGAGTAATACAAAGCATACATGCGGGGCCGTCCGGACGATTCGAAGCACGAGGCGATGCGCAAGTTTAGGCCATCGCCGGCGGCGCGGCGGCGAGGCGACGCGGCATGACTGCTGTCACCTGTTGGCGGCAGCGCTAGAGCTGCACAGGCGCGGCCGGGCGCGATCCCGTAAATTAGCCCACGCCACGCGCCCATCGCCGACGGCGCGCCTGCCCTCGCTCAGGAACCGCTCCCATGTCGCCACGCCTTTCCCGCTTGCTGCTGATCATCGGTCTGAGCCTGGCGATCGCCGGCTGCGATTCGATCAACCGCGCATTCGAATACGCCTCGCGTCCCGCCGACGACAAGTCCGCGCAGACGCCGCCGCCCGCCGACACCATGGCCGCGCCCGACCGCTCGACGCCGGCCGCGCAGCGGCCGACCGCGCAGAACACCGGTGCGCCCGACACAGGCGCATCCGCACCGACGCAACCGATCGCCGGTGCGCGCCGCGCGACGCCGCCGCGGGGCGTCGAGCCAGTGGTGCCGATCGTTCCGGTCGTCCCGGTCGAAGCGCCCGACACCCGCCCCGGCGGCGAAGCCGGGCTCGCGCTCGGCGTGCGCGAGGGCTATCTGCGCGAAGCGCGCAACAGCGACCGGAACGAATGGCTGGCCACTCAGAAACCCGGCGACGCGCGCGGTGGTTCGTCCGCGTTCGCGATGCATAACGCCTACGTGGTGCTCAAACCGTATCGAGTCCCGAGCGGCCTGTACGGCGCGCATTCGGCCACGTTCTACGTGCCGCGCGGGGTGCCGCGTCCGACCGGCGAACTCGGCCACTCGGTGATCTACGACTTCAACACCCGCACCTGCGCCGGCCTGCCCTGCAATCTCGATTGATCGCCTCCCCTTCCGCTCGCTGGATGTCCGTAATGACCCACACCCGCTCGTCCCTGCCCCTCGCTCTACCGCACGCCACCGCCGCGTTGTGTCTCGCGCTGACCACCGCACTCATCGCGCCCGTCGCGACCGCCGCCGCGCCGCAGGCGCTGAGCACCGTGTCCGAACGCAGCGGGTTCGTGAAAACCGGCCGCTACGACGAAGTCGTCGCGCTGTGCAAAGCTTTCGCCCAGCGCTATCCCGACGCGGTGCGCTGCGAGGACTTCGGCACCACGCCCGAAGGCCGGCCGATGAAGATGCTGATCGCGACCCGCAGCGGCGCGTTCACCCCGCAACAGGCGCAGGCCAAGCAATTGCCGGTGACGCTGATCCAGGGCGGCATCCATTCGGGCGAAATCGACGGCAAGGACGCGGGCTTCCTGGCCCTGCGCCAGATCCTCGACGGCGAAGCGGCGAAGGACGCGCTCGACAAGCAGGTGTTGCTGTTCGTGCCGGTGTTCAACATCGATGGTCATGAGCGCTTCGGCCGCTGGAATCGCCCCAACCAACGCGGCCCGGAGGAAATGGGCTGGCGCACCACCGCGCAGAACTACAACCTCAACCGCGATTACCTCAAGGCCGATGCGCCCGAGATGCAGGCCATGCTCAAGCTGGTCCAGCGCTGGGACCCGCTGGCCTACGTCGACCTGCACGTCACCGACGGCGCCAAGTTCGAACACGACGTCTCGATCCAGGTCGAACCGGTGCATGCCGGCGACGAAGCGCTGCGCGCGGCCGGCACCGCATGGCGCGACGGCGTGATCGAACGCCTGTCGACCCAGGGTTCGCTGCCGCTGTCGTACTACCCCTCCTTCGTCGAATCCGACGATCCGACCTCCGGTTTCGAGGACAGCGTGCCGCCGCCGCGTTTCTCGCACGGCTATTTCCTGCTGCGCAATCGCCTGGGCATGCTGGTCGAGACCCATTCGTGGAAGGACTACCCGACCCGCGTGCGGATCACCCGCAACACCATCGTCGACCTGCTCGAACTGATCGCCGCCCACGGCGCGCAATGGCGCGAACAGGCGCTCGCCGCCGACCAGCGCGCGCAGTCGCTCGGCGGCCAGCCGGTCGCGCTGGACTACAAGGCCAGCGACAAGACCCGCACCGTCGCCTTCCGCGGTTACGCCTACACGCGCACGCCGTCGGACGTGTCCGGCGCGCTGATGACCCGTTACGACGAAACCAAGCCGCAGATCTGGAACATCCCGCTGAAGTACGACATCCAGCCCAGCCGGGTGGTCGACGCGCCGCGCGGCGGCTATCTGGTGCCGGCCGCGCAGGCCGCCTGGGTCGCGACCAAGCTCGATCAACACGGGGTGAGCTATCGCCGCCTCGATCACGCCCTCAAGCAGGCGCCGGTGCAGAGCTTCCGCGCCGACAAGGCCGAATTCGCGGCGACCTCGGTCGAAGGCCATCAGCGCGCGACTTTGACCGGCGCCTGGAAATCCGAACCGCAGGATTTGGTCGCCGGCGCGCTGTTCGTGCCGATCGCCCAGCCCAAGGCGCGGCTGGCGATGGCGATCCTGGAACCGCTGGCGCCCGACTCGCTGGCCGCGTGGGGCGAGTTCAACAACGCCTTCGAACGCAAGGAATACATGGAGGACTATGTCGCCGAAGACGTGGCCCGCGAGATGCTCAAGGACCCGAAGGTCAAGGCCGAATTCGACGCCAGACTGCAAGATCCGGCCTTCGCCAAGAGCCCGCAGCAGCGTCTGGATTTCTTCTATCGCAAGCATTCGGCGTGGGATACGCGTTACAACCAGTATCCGGTGCTGCGTATCGAGTCGGTTCCGCGCTGAGATCGACGCCGCGCTGATTTCTACGAGGCGAGCCCTGCACACCTCGAACGCGCGAAGCTCCGACTTCGCGCGTGTTTTTGTTTTCGGAACGACAAATCACGTAAGCGCCTGCTGTAGAAGCGACGTCCCACGGAGATTTTCTTCGATTACAAATGGCGAACGCGACCTCGCGCTGTCGACGCGGGCGAGGCTTCGCGGTCGCGGCTTGCGCCGCTCCTACAGTCGCTTTCGGCGGGTCCGATACACGCCGCCGCGCTTCATCGGTCGCCCCCTGTAGGAGCGGCGCAAGCCGCGACCGCGAACCTGCGCCCACGACGAACCACTGCGCAACGTCGCGCAACTCACGGACATCGCCCTACACGCCACTAACCTTCCGCGCGTTATCCTGCCTCAAGCGTCCAACCACCGAGAGACACCGCATGCGTTCGCGCCTGATCCTGCTGTGTACCCTGCCCGCGCTGCTGCTCGCCGCCTGCGCCGATAAAACCGCACCGACCGCGACACCGAAACCCGCCGCCGCGGCCCCCGCCCCAACCGGCCTGGCCTTGCGCGCCATCGGCACCGAGCCCGGCTGGGTCGCCGAAGTCGGCGCCGGCGCGCAACCGAAGATCTCGCTGCAGCTCGACTACGGCCAGCGCAAGCTCGAGGTTCCCCAGGCCACGGTGATCGAGGAAAGCAACGGCTTCGCCGGCGACACGGCCGACGGCACCGCGGTCTCGCTGACCTACAAGCGCGAACAATGCAGCGACGGCATGAGCGATCGCGATTACCCGGCCAGCGTGACCCTGCAGGTCGGCGATCAGCAGTATCTGGGCTGCGCGGAGTTTCCGACGCCATGACCGCGACCCAATCGCGATGCGCGGCGGCGAGCACCGCGCGTTGGCCGGCCTTTGCCGCGCTGGCTCGTACTGCGCCGATGCGCACCATGCTGGCCGCGACGCTGTTCGCGTTCGCCACTTTCGCGATGGCCGCGCCGCCCTCGCCGCAATCCCCGCCAGCAAGCAAGGACTCAGGCGCGCAAATCGGCGTGCTCACCCTCAACCTGTGGCACGACAAGGGCGACTGGCCGAAACGCCGCGCGCTGATCGTCGAAGAGATCCAGCGCCTGAAACCCGACCTGATCGCCCTGCAGGAAGTGCTGCAACGTCCGGGCCTGCGCAATCAGGCCGAGGATCTCGCCGAGGCGACCGGTTACCACGTCCGCTTCGTTTCGGTCGATCCGCCGCAGGCCGAGCGCCGCTACGGCAATGCGATCCTGTCCAAAGATCCGACCATGACGCGCGACATGCGCAAGCTCGAACCCTTGAACGATTACCGCACCGCCGCGTATGCGCGGTTCATATTCGATACGATGCACAACGGCGTGGCGTTCTACGCCACCCATCTGCATAACGAGCGCGACGGCGGCGCGATCCGCCAGCGCCAGATCGCCAGCCTGCTCGACTTCATCGACGGCACCAGCCCCCCAAACGATACCCTCGACGGCACCCGCCCCCCGAGCGACGTCATCATCGCCGGCGATTTCAACAGCGATGCCGATTCGCCCGAACTCAAGGCGCTCGCCGCGCGCTATCGCGATGCCTACGCACAGGCGCACCCCGACCTCGCCAAGGATGCGGCGCGCAGCACCACGCTCAACCCGGCGTATCTGCCCGCACAACGCATCGACCACGTTTTCTACGATCCGGCGGGGTTCGATCTGCTCGAAGCGCGCATCGTGCTCAACCACCCGCGCGACGGAATCTGGGCGTCGGACCATTTCGGACTGTACGTCCGGCTGCGCCCGATTCCAGGGTTTGACCGGCGCCGTCACCGAACTGAAATACGCCAGCCCTAGCGTGGCGGGTTCCCCCGTCGCGCCTGGAGCCCCGCATGATCCGTTCCGCCCTCACCGCCGTGCTGCTCGCCTGCGCCGCGCCCGCTTTCGCCGGCCACGCGTCCGCGGCGCAGTGGACCTTGACCGATATCGAAGAAACCCCGGCGACCACCCGCGACGCGGTGCGTCTGCCGCCGGGCACGCCCGACCAGGCCAATCTCAACCGCTTCGGCTTCTACTCCGACCTCACCTACAACCCGCGCGACGGCTATTGGTATGCGTTGTCCGACCGCGGCCCCGGCGGTGGCGTGATCGATTACGCCACCCGCGTGCAGCGTCTGCGTATTCCGTTTGACCGCCGCAGCGGCCGGATCGGCCAGCCCGTCGTCGACAAGACCATCTTGTTCACAGCAGGTCGCGGCGAGACCTTCAACGGCCTCAATCCGCTGCTGCTCAACGGCGATGCGTCCAAACTCGGCATGAGCTTCGATCCGGAAGGCTTCGCGATCGGCCGCAACGGCCATTTCTACGTCGCCGACGAATACGGGCCGAGCGTGTACGAGTTCGCCCCGAACGGCCGTTTCCTGCGCGCGTTCGCCACGCCCGACAACCTGTTACCGCGCAACGCGACCGGTGCGCTCGATTACGTCGGCGACCGCAAGTCGGTGGTGAGCGGCCGTCAGGACAACCGCGGTTTCGAAGGCCTGAGCTTCAACGCCTCGGGCGACAAGCTGTACGCGGTGATGCAGGACCCGCTGACCCAGGACGGCGCGAGCAACGACGGCCGCCGCGGCCGCAACGTGCGCATCGTCGAGTTCGATGCGCGCAGCGGCCGTTCGCAGGCGCAGTACGTGTACCAGCTCGAACCGATCGCCGCCTTGAACGCGATCGACCCGTCCAGCGACGACGATTTCTCCGCGACCAATCAGGGCCGCAGCATCGGCCTGAGCGCGATCCATGCGCTCAGCGATCGCGAGTTCCTGGTGCTCGAACGCGACAACCGCGGCCTCGGCGTCGAGGTCACCGCCGCGCCGCTGCACAAGCGCGTGTACCGCATCTCGCTGCGCGGCGCGAGCAATGTCGCCCAGCGTTCGCTGGCCGGCAGCAACGACTTGCCCGCCGATGTGCGCCCGGTCGCCAAGGCGCCCGAGCTCGACATCCTCGCCGCGCTGCGCGACGCGGGCGCGCGCGATATCCCGGAGAAACTGGAAGGCCTGGCGATCGGCCCGCGCCTGCGCAACGGCAAGCACCTGGTGCTGATCGGCAGCGACAACGACTACAGCGTGACCCAGACCGGCGCCGGCGAGCAGTTCGAAGTCTGCGTGAACCGCGGCAGCGGCGAACGCGCGCAGGTGCCGTTGGATGGCGATTGCCCGAGCGGCATGAATCGCATTCCGGGTACGTTGATTGCGTTCGCGGTGGATTTTAGGCGCTGAGGCGAGGCGCTTACGCTGGCATCGAGCGTATGGCCCCAGCCTCCGCGCAACAGTTCCCCCCTTTGAAAAAGGGAGGCTAGGGGGGATTTGCTTTTGCTCTTCGGCTAGCGCAACGAAACCAGCAAAAGCAAAAGCAACAGCAAATCCCCCGGCGCACGCACCTATTACGCTTCTACAAGCGACGCCGGGCGCCAGCCCCCTTTTTCAAAGGGGGCGAATTGACGGCGCTTCTTAGCGGAATCGAAATTAAGCTTCGGGATTCGGGATTCGGGATTCGGGATTCGGGAATCGGGAATCGGGAATCGGGAATCGGGAATCGGGATCGAGTCTGCGCGGCATCATCGGCGGCATGCGGCTCTCAGCGAACCCGCATGAGCGACATGCTTCATCGCAATCACCCACAATCGTTGCGCCAAAACGATTGCAAGCACACGACACGCAACAACTCATCAAACACCTGACAACCTACTTCTTCGCCACATACTTCCAATTGCGAATCTTGCCCCCCGCCATCCACTCCACCGCCTGAGCGACGCGACTGCTGCGGGTCTGTTCGCGCTTGGCGCTTTCGATCCACTCCACGTACTCGCGCTGCTGGCTGACCGGAAACGCGGCGTACGTAGCGCGCGCCTTGGCATTTTTCTTGAAGGCCGCGGCCAAGTCGTCGGGAATCACCACCGGTGGCTTGGGCGCGCGGGTCTTGCTCGCGGGCACATCGCTCGTCGCAGTCCGACCCGCTGGCGCCTTATTCGCCGCGGGCTTGCCGGCGGTTTTCTTGCCCCGAGCATCGATCAAGACCATCGCCTGCTTGAGCAGTTTCGACAGCTCGCGCTTGCCCGGCAGGTCGCCGACTTTGGTCAAGCGGCCAAACTGGCCCATCGCCTCGCGGCTGCGTTCCTGCGATGCGCCGACCACGCTCGCGCCCTGCCAGAAACCGAAGGTCGCATGCTGCTTGAACGCGCCCATGCCGCACAGGATCTTGCCGCCGTAGACGAAACTCGGCATGCCCCACTTGATCGTTTCCTCGACCTGCGGACAGGCCGCGTGGACGACGGCGCGCAAGTGTTCGAGGATCGGCTGCGCGAACGGCGCGGCCTGGGCGATATAGGCATCGATGCGCGGATCGGTCTGGCTCATGGCGGCCTCCGGGACGGATACCGGCCTATTGTGCTCCGCTCACTCGCGCAGCGACCACTGCCCCAGCACGGTGTAGGCGTTGCGTGCGCCGAGTTGGCTGTGGATCAAGGCGAAGTCGGCGACCCACCAGTCGATCGCCTCGATCGCGATCGGCGGATGCAGCGCCGCGGCGGCATCGCGCACGATGGTCACGTGCGGGGTCAGGCTGTGGCCGCCTTCGACCCGCACGCCGCGCTTGGCCAGGGCGACGCCGAGCCGATCGAACAAGGCCTGCAATCCGGCCGGCGTGTGTTCGCAACCCAGCCACCACGGGATCGAACGATTGCGGAAACTGCCGGCGCGATCCAGGCGCAGTTCGAATGCGTTCGCGACCACCTCGGCGGCCGCGGCCTGCGCCGCCTGCGCGCGCTCGGCCTGGAATTCGTGGGCGTCGCCGAGGAACTGCAAGGTCAGGTGATAGCGATGCGCGCCGATCAGGCGGCCGCCGCCGTCGTGACGCGCGTGGATGTCGGCGGCCGCGCCCGCCATGCGCTGGCGCGTCGCGTCGTCGGGCAACAGCGCGAAGAACAGGCGGTGGATGTCGGTCGAAACGGGCGGCGCGGCGCCGAACAGAGAGTCCTGATGCATGGGCGAAGTTTACCCGCGCGGACGGGCAGCCCGCGCGGCCGCTGCAACTTTTTGTCGACCGATCCATGGCCGGCTGCGCCCCGATCGCAGCGAAGTGCGTCGCGGCTGAAGCTCCTCAATCAAAAGATCGCGATGCCGCTTCCAGACATGTGGCACCACGCTCGATATAAGAAACTTCAACCGCGATCAACCAAACGCCGACGCTATCGGCGGCCAGGTTCCGCTCCAAGTCGGCGAGGCCGGAAACCTCCGAACTCACCCCGCTGGCTTGCCTGTCCCGGCTCCACTCACCGGCGGTGTTTCCGCCTCGCGCTTGCGCGTGTCCTCGATCAACACCTCGCTCGCCGCCTTGCGCACCGCGTCAGGATCAGCCTTGCGCAAGTCGGCATCCGCGGCCAGGCCGAGCCGGCTGGTCACCGCCGCGATCACTCGCTTGTTGGCGTAGGGATGCGGATGATCGGGTTCGTCGTCCTGGCTGCGGTAGAACTTGTCCAGCAGCTTGATCCGGGTTTCATCGGCCTTGGCCAGTTCGACCAGTTTGGCGCGGTATTCCAAGGTCCACGACGGCATGTCCGGCCAGCGTTTCATGTCGGCGAAATGCTGGGCCTCGTGGCCGAGAAAACTGACCCGGAAATCCTCGCCCTTGAGGTCGCCGTAGGACGAACGCACCGCATACAGGCCCTCGGGTTTGGCCCAACCGGCCGCGCCGGTGGCGCCGCAGGCGCTGTGATGGCTCCAGCCGCGGCTGAGCCAGTCGTCCATCAGGAACACCCGCACCGGTTGTTTCTCGCCGCCAGGCAGGTCGACGGTGTAATCGCGCTCCTCCTGCTTGCCCCACAGGAACAGGTCGTACAACGGCGGCGTGCGGCCCTGCAGCGGATGGAAGCCGCGCTTGCGCAGTTCGACGTTGAGCGGTTCGATCATCGCATCGAAGGCGTCGTCGCCATCGGCCGGCGGCGGCTGGCCGGTCAATGCGGCCAGTTCGGCCTTGAGTTTCGCATCGAAGGCCGGACGCGCGGCCGGATCGCGAACCGCATTCCACCAATAGCGCTGGTAGATCTCCAGCACCTGACGCGCCAGCGGATCGGTGGTGGTATCGGCCAGGTACGGCGGCGCGCGACGGTCGTGGCGGGCCAGCATGCAACCGCGGAAGGTCGCGTCCTTCTGGTTGAATTGTTCGACCGGCGCGGCTTTCAACACGGTCAGCGCGGTCGGCACATCGGCGCGCAGCACCGCGCCGAGCGCATCGCTGACCGCCTTGGCGGCTTCGGGGCCACTGTCGCGCGGCGGCGGCAGGGTCGCGGCCGAACCGCCGACGACCCAGGCCATCAGCACCGGCAATGTGGTGACAACGGGCAACAAGCGATTCATGGGGAAGGCTCCGTGGGCGCCGGGCGGCGCGTTGGAGTCATTAGGCGGCGAGCGCGGGGCGCCGGTCTTGTACGTACTTGATCTGCCGCCGCAATTGCATCGGCGTGCAGCCGGCATGGGCGACGACGACGCGATGCAGATGGCTCTGGTCGGCGAAACCGGCCGCGGCGGCGACCTCGGCCAGCGACTGCGCGCCGGCGAGCAGATGCAATGCGCGGCGCCAGCGCGCTTCGCGACGCAAGGCGCGCGGCGACATGCCGTAGCTGCGGCTGAGCGCGCGGCTGGCGTGCTCGGCCGACACGCCCAGGCGCCGCGCGAGCACGGCGATGTCGTCGTCGCTGTCGGCCATCGCGCGCAGCAGCGCGGGCTGCCAGTCGGGTTGTTCCGCGGCGGCCTGCGGAACGGCGACGGCGAGCAATTCGGGCAGGCGCTGCGGACAGCGCGCGAACACTTCGCTGGCCTCGCGCAGGTCGTGCACCTGCCAGGCGCTGGCGGCGAGTTGGAGCGTGGTCTCGGGCAGTTCGATGTTCAGCGCGCTCGCGCCGAGCCGGCCGAAGCGATCGCCGTGGGCGTGATAGGCCGGATGCAATACCAGCGTGCCGGGCCGGCACGGCAGCGGGCCGTCGAGACTGGATTCGGTGTAATCGCCGTCCAGCACCAACGCCGCGTACGGCGCGCGGTGGCGATGGGTCGCCAGGGTCGCGCCGCGCGCATGGCGGGTGCGGTAGGCGCCGCCGTCGCTCATGGGGTCGCGTCCGCCTTTGGTTTGGCCGTGTCCGCCGGCTTGCGCAGGTAATCGGCGAGCCCGGCCAGTTGCAGGCCCTGGACCTTGTCGATCACCGGTACGAACTTGCTCAGATCGTCGGGGGTGTAACCGCCGGCGCGGTAGTACAAGGCGATGCGGGTACCGCCTTGCGGGGCCGGCGCGAGCCGGAATTCCATCGCCCCGCTCAGGCCCATGCCCTGCAGCGGGCCGAGCCCGCCGAGCAGGCGCAGGGTCTTGCCGGGATCGACGAAGGCCACGGTCATGTGCAGCGCCTGCTGCTTGCCGTCGCGGCCGATCTCGCAGAAACAGCCGCCGGCGCGCGGGTCGATGCTCAGGGTGGACCCCGCGCCCCACCAGGTGTGGTCCTTGGGCCACCAGCGATCGACCTCGCCGACCAGGGCTTTCCAGGCGGTGGCCGGATCGACCGGCACCGTCTGTTCGTTCTCGATGGTGAAGCCGTTCGCGGCGACGTCCTTGACCGCGGCCGGGGCGGCCGTGCACACCGCGAACAGACCGGCCGCCAGGGCCACCGTGGTTGTGATTCGAGCCATCGCCGTTCTCCCGCGCCGGCCCGGTCCGGGGCCTCATGGCGCGATTAGGGACCGTGGCCGCGAGAGCCGCAAGGGAAGGAAGTTGGGGTGAGCGGACGCGCTCGCGAGCCACAGGCTCGCGCGTCCGCGAACGCCAGGGCGACCAGCCCTGGCCGGGGTCGTAACCACCCGATCTGATCGCGGCGCATCGAAGCGATATCAGTGAACGTTGTTCGCGGTGGCTTGCGGGCTGAAGGATTGACCGCGGACAGAGCGCAACCAGACCGCAGGCCGCCTATTACCCCCGTCATCCCCGCGAACGCGGGAATCCAGTGACTTTGTCCGTCACTTCTAGATGATACGTAGCGCGGGTGCCTACTCTAAAGTCACTGGATTCCCGCGTTCGCGGGAATGACGTTCTGGAAGATCAAGAAGTGCTGGCGGTTTAGTACGTAGAGCGCGGACGGAAGATCAACGCAACTTCCATTCCGTCATCCCCGCGAAGGCGGGGATCCAGAGACTTCAGAGCAATGCATCGGTGAAGCCCTGGATCCCCGCCTTCGCGGGGATGACGGCTGGTGAGGACGCAGTCCGGAATGAACCATGGCCGACGCGACCTTCATTCCGCCGCCCCTTTCACGAAAATGGCGATCTATGGCAACGCGGCGCAAACAAAGCCGCGCCGCAACCCTCACCCATCCAACTCCGCCCAGCGCGCAAACGCCGCATCCAGCTCGACCTGCGTCTGCGCCAAGGTCGCGTTGTGCGCATTGATCGCCGCCGCGTCGCGTTGATAGAACGCCGGCTGGTTCATCTGCGCGGTCAGTTCGGCCAACCGGGTTTCCAGTTGTTCGATCTTCAGCGGCAGTTGCTCCAGTTCGCGCGCGTCCTTGTAGCTGAGCTTGCGCTTGGGCGCCGCCGGCACCACCGGCGTCGGCGCCGCCGGTTCGGGCTCGGATTTCGCCCCCGCGCCCTTGGCGACCAGGCTGCCCTTGCTGGCGCCGATCGACGCCACCGGCCGCTGCCGCAACCAGTCGCTGTAACCGCCGACGTATTCGCCGACCCGGCCGTTGCCTTCCATCACCAGGGTCGAGGTGACCACGTTGTCGAGGAAGTCGCGGTCGTGGCTCACCAGCAACAAGGTGCCCGGATAGTCGCCGAGCAACTCTTCGAGCAGCTCCAGCGTTTCCACGTCCAGGTCGTTGGTCGGTTCGTCCATCACCATCAGGTTCGACGGCTGGGCGAACAGCTTGGCCAGCAGCAGGCGGTTGCGCTCGCCGCCGGACAGGCGGGTGATCGGCGCGCGCGCGCGTTCGGGCGTGAACAGGAAATCCTGCAGATAGCCGATGATGTGCTTCTGCTTGCCGCCGACCTCGACGAATTCGCGGCCCTCGGCGACGTTCTCGATCGCGTTCCAGTCCTCGCGTAAGGTCGCGCGGTATTGGTCGAAATACGCGATCTGCAGCTTGCTGCCTTCGCGCACTTCGCCGGCGGTCGGCTGCAGGTCGCCCAGCAGGACCTTGAGCAAGGTGGTCTTGCCGCTGCCGTTGGGGCCGATCAGGCCGATCCGGTCGCCGCGGAAGATCGTGGTCGAGATGTTGTCGAGCATGATCCGCCCGCCGTAATCGAACGACACCTCCTTGGCTTCCACGACCTTGCGGCCGGAGGCTTCGGACTGCGCGAATTCCATGCGCACGTTGCCGACCGTGTCGCGCCGCGCCTGGCGTTCGTTGCGCATCGCCTTGAGCCGGCGCACGCGGCCTTCGTCGCGGGTGCGTCGGGCCTTGATGCCCTGGCGGATCCACACTTCTTCCTGCGCCAGCAGTTTGTCGAAACGCGCGTTCTCCTGCGACTCGGCGTGCAGCCGCTCCTCGCGGCGACGCACGTAGTTGTTCCAGTCGCCGGGCCAGCTGGTGACCTGGCCGCGGTCGATTTCGACGATGCGGGTCGCCAGCGCGCGCAGGAAGCGCCGGTCGTGGGTCACGAACAGCAGCGCGCCCTGCCAGGACTTGAGGAACTGTTCGAGCCAGTCGATGGCTTCGATGTCGAGGTGGTTGGTCGGTTCGTCGAGCAGCAGCAGGTCCGGCGACGACACCAGCGCGCGCGCCAGCAGCACGCGCCGCTTCATGCCGCCGGACAGGCCGGAGAACAGGCCTTCGCCGTCCAGGCTCAGGCGTTCCAGGGTCTCGGTGACGCGCTGATCCAGGCCCCAGCCGTTGGCGGCCTCGATCTTGGTCTGCACGTCGGCGACCGCATCGGCGTCGTAGGTGTCGGCGTGGGTGAGGTGGTGGTATTCGGCCAGCCAGTGGCCGAGTTCGCCCAGGCCGTCGGCGACCACGTCGAACACGGTGCCGGTCGCGCCGGGCGGGACCTCCTGTTCGAGCCGGGCGATGCGGACGTTGCCTTCGCGGCGAATCTCGCCGTCGTCGGCGTGAATTTCGCCAGCGAGCAGTTTCATGAGCGTGGACTTGCCCGCGCCGTTGCGACCGATCAGGGCGATGCGTTCGCCCGGTTCGATGGACAATTCGACGTTTTCGAGCAGGAGCGGGCCGCCGACGCTGTAGTCGACGTTTTGGACAGTGATCAAAGGCATCCGCCCATGGTATCAGGCGCTGCCGCTCCGGCGTCGGGCCGATTCCAGGGCGGACGCCGCGGCCACGACCCACCGGCCCGGCGGCGCAACGGTGAAACTACTTCACCGATATGCAGACCTGGGTTTGAAACCAAAGCTCGAATTCGGCGCCGGCCACCCGCCAACGGGCCACTTCCAGGCCGTAATCGAGACTGGTGAGGTCTTCCTTCGGTAGCCCGAGATAGAACTCCACCTCACTCAAGGGCAGGCCCACGACCAAGGCCGAAAGCGTCGCGGCATCGATGGCTTGCCGGTTATTCATCCTGACCGACAGCATCTGCGCCTGCCGATTGGCGTTTTCCACGCGCAGCCTGAACTGCGCGAGCGACGGTCCGTAATCGGGCGCGGTTACGTACGAGTACGAGCAATCGATACAGATCGCTGTCGCGTCCTCGGCCAACCCGCCGCTGTCCCACAACGGAAAGCCGCACACGAAACAACCCCGCTGCCCGGACGGACGGGTGATCGCGACCAGATCGATTATGAAATGGCGACTGTCCGGCGCGGCCCGGACTTTCTCGATCCGGGCGGACAACGACTCGAAATCGACGACTCTGTTCTTGATCACCGTGTTCTTGCTCATGCCCTCGCCCTGGCTTGCCGCCGAGCCGGCAGATTAGCCCGCGCCGCGCAGGCCGGCGACCGTCGTCCACTCACACGAACGCCTGCGCGGGCGCATACTGCGCCCAGGCGCCCGGCATCCGCCGCGCCGCACCGTCATCCAGCGAGGAAAACGTCATGAGCAAGGGCATGGACCGCAAGAAGGAAACCAAGAAGAAACCGGCCAAGACCATGAAGGAAAAGCGCACCGAGAAGAACGAAAAGAAGACCACCAAGGGCTTCGCCCCGGTCTGAGCGCCCTGCCCGGCGGTTGCCGCGACGGCCGCAACCACCGGGACCGCGGCCGCGGCAACCACCGCGCCGGCCGGACTCAGGTCCGCGCCAGCAGCGGAAATCGGCTCGGCAACGAGCCTGTCGTCAGATTGCGCACGAACAGGCCGGCATCGGCCTCCTCGCCCAGCACCCGCGCCCGCGGCCAGTCGCGTTGCGGAGTAAAGCCGAAGCGCAGCTCGCGAATCGGCTGGTCGATCAATCGCCCGATCGCGGCCGGCCAATCGACCGGCGCCGCGGCGAACACGTCCTCGATCGTCAACACCCCGTCCTCGGTCTGGGCGAACACCCAGACATCCTCGTCCAGCCGGTGCAGCGGGCTGGCGTAACCGTTGGCGGCATACCAGGTCGCGGTGCGGCCGTAGTCGCGCGCGCCGAAGCGCTGGCTGACCGGCCGCGCCGACGCGGCGGCGCGCAGGAACGCCGCGCGCACCGACGGATCGGCCAGATCCAGCGCCGGCGCTTGCGTGGGCTCGGGATGCGCCAACCAGTCGAGCGCGAACAGACTCTGCGGCGCGGGCGCGAAACCGAAGCGCGGATAGAAATCGAGCACCCGCTCGTTGGCGAACAGCAGTATCGGCGCGTCGCCGCAATGCGCCAACGCCGCCTGCATCGCCGCGCGCGCCAGACCGCGCCCACGCAATTCCGGCAGACACCCGACCGCGCCGAACTGTCAACCGTCGACCTGCGCGCCCTCGATCACCAGCCGCATGCGCATCGCCGAGGCATTGGCGACCACGCGCCCGTCCTGGAACAGGCAGAACGCGAGATAGTCCTCGCTCCACTGCCCCCATTCGCACCAGCGACGGAAGTCGGCCTGGGTGAAGACCTGCGCGACATAATCGCAGTACGCGGCGTGAAGATCGGTATCGCGGTGGGTGAGCACGCGCAGGCTCGGTGCGGGATTCATGCAGCGATCGCAGACAGTTGAGATGGCTCAGTGTGCTCGAGTCGCCGCCTCGAAATCCGTTCTAAAGCGCGCACCACGAAAGCGACTGTAGGAGCGGCGCAAGCCGCGACCGCGAACCCCCAACCACGACGCACCCCACCAGAACGACAGCGCCCGGCGCCCGTAGAAACGCCGCACCCCGCAACCCGACTCAAGAACTGCAAGACAACATCGAACACCCCGCCTTCTCCCGCGCCCAATCCGGCCGCTTCGCCGCGAACGCCTCGCGTCCGGGCTGATCCTGATAAGGCCGCCGCATCACCTCCAGCAATTCGGCGATGCCATCGAAATCGCCCTGCTCGGCCCGATCGATCGCCTGCTGGGCCAGATAGTTGCGCAGCACATAGCGCGGGTTCACCGCGTTCATGCGCTCGACCCGCTGCGCCGCCGGCGTCGCATCCTCGCGTACACGCGCGGCATAACGCGTCAGCCACGCGCGCAAGGCCGACTCGCCGGCGCTTGCCTTGTCCGGGTCGTAATACGCATCGGCGAATACGCCCGGATCGGGCGCCTCGCGCTCGATCTCAACCGACGCCAGCGCACGGAAGAAGATCGTCATATCGACCTCATAGGCCTGCAGCCACTCGCGCAATTCCTGAATCAGCGCGACATCCTCGTCGCCGCAATCGCGCAGGCCGAGCTTGCGCGCGATGCTGTCGCGCTCGGCCTGGTTATAGGCCTCGACGAAACGGCGCAGCCCGTCCTGCAACAGCTCGACCGCGATCAATGGCGACAAGGCACCGGCCAACCGGCTCAGATTCCAGTACGCAACCTGCGGCTGCTGACCAAAGCGATAGCGGCGACGGCCGGCGTCGGTGGTGTTCGGGGTCCAGTCCGGATCGTAATTGTCAACCCAGCCATACGGACCGTAATCGATGGTCAGGCCGAGAATCGACAGGTTGTCGGTGTTCATCACCCCATGCACGAAACCGACCCGCTGCCAGTGCGCCATCAGCGCCGCGGTGCGTTCGCACACCTCAACGAACCAGCGCGCATACAGCGCCTCGCCCTCGCCCGACAGATGCGGGAAATCGCGACGGATGCAGAAATCGAGCAATTGCCGCAGCAACTCGTTTTCGCCGCGCGAGGCCGGCAGTTCGAAATTGCCGAAGCGGATGAACGACGGAGCGACCCGGCACACGATCGCGCCCGGCTCAGCCTGCGGATGGCCGTCGTAGAACATGTCGCGGACCACCGACTCGCCGGTGCCGACCAGGCTCAGCGCGCGCGTGGTCGGCACGCCGAGGTGATGCATGGCCTCGCTGCACAAAAATTCGCGTATCGACGAACGCAGCACCGCGCGGCCGTCGGCGCTGCGCGAGTACGGGGTCGGGCCGGCGCCCTTGAGTTGCAGTTCCCAGCGCTCGCCGGCGGCGTTGACGGTTTCGCCGAGCGAGATCGCGCGGCCGTCGCCGAGTTGTCCGGCCCACTGGCCGAACTGATGGCCGCCGTAATTGGCCGCGTACGGCTCCATTCCGTCCAGCAGCGCATTACCGCCGAACACCGCGGCGAAGGTTTCGCTGGCGACGTCGGCGGCGTCGAGGCCGAGGGTCGCGGCCATTTCGGCCGAATACGCCAGCACCCGCGGCGCCTGCACCGGCGTGGGTTCGACCCGCGAGTACAAGGCGCCGTGCACCTGACGGATGCCCGACGCGATGTCCGGGTCGCCGGGCAGTTCGCGGACGAAGGCGTTGTCGAATCGCAGTGCGTGCATGCTGACCTGAAAGCCGATGGCGAAACCCGTCGAAGCGACGGCACCGGTTTAATGGGTGCGCGGACCCGGCAATCCAAGTCGCCGCCCGCAGCGGTCGCCCATGGATCGATCGCTGCTGAACCCGGCTCAGCTCAGCAACGAATACGGCCCGCCCTTCTCCAGCGCGCGCTGATAGGCCGGCCGGGCCTGGATGCGCTCGACGAAAGCCTGCATGCGCGGACGCTGGCCGTCCTTCGCCCGCGCCATCGCCGCTTCGACCGGAAAGCTCATCTGGATGTCGGCCGCGGTGAAGCGCTCGCCGGCGAACCACGCGCGCTGGCCCAGTTCGCTTTCGATGTAGTCCAGATGCAGCTTCAACTGCGGCCCGACGAACGAGGACAGCGCCTTGTCGGCGATGCCGCGCGCGACCGGCTTGACGAAGAACGGCATCGGCGCCTGCTTCAGGCGCGAGAACACCAGACTGAGCAGCAACGGCGGCATCGCCGAACCCTCGGCGTAATGCAGCCAATAGCGATAGCGCATGCGCTCCTCGCCCTCCAGCGGCTGCAGCGGCGGCGACACCCGGTGTTCGCTGTCGTAGCGCTCGGTCAGGGTTTCGATGATCGCGGCCGATTCGGCCAGCACCTGGCCATCGAGTTCGACCACCGGCGATTTGCCCAACGGATGGATCGCGCGCAATTCCTTCGGCGCCAGCATGGTCTTGGGATCGCGCTGGTAGCGGATCACCTCGTACGGCAGCTCGAGCTCCTCCAGCAGCCACAGCACGCGCTGCGAGCGGGAATTGTTGAGGTGATGGACCTTGATCATCAGGCGCGTCCGGCGTGGGCGATGCGGCATGGTAGCGGGGATTCGCGGCGGCAGTCGGCCCGCGACTCCAGCCGATGACGCGCCCGGCCAACGCGGTCACACTGCCGGCTTCGCCCGCCAGGACCGGCTTCGCCACGCCATGACCGCCACCGCTTCGCCGCAGATCTGGGTCGACGCCGACGCCTGCCCGGTCGTGATCAAGGAAATCCTGTTCCGCGCCGCCGAACGCGCGCAACTGCCGTTGACCCTGGTCGCGAATCAGTGGCTGCGCACGCCGCCGTCGCGTTTCATTCGCGCCATCCAGGTGCTCGGCGGATTGGACAGCGCCGACAACGAAATCGTGCAGCGGCTCGCGGCCGGCGATCTGGTGGTGACCCAGGACATTCCCCTGGCCTCGCTGGCGCTGGAAAAAGGCGCGCTCGCGCTCAATCCGCGCGGCGATCTGTATACCCGCGACAACATCGCCGAACGTTTGTCGGTGCGCAATTTCATGGACGAACTGCGCGGCGCCGGCATCCAGACCGGCGGCCCGCCGGCGTTTCACGCGCGCGACCGGCAAGCCTTCGCCGCGCAGCTCGATCGCTGGCTGGCGCGACGCCCGCGCTGAGCGCCGCGCCAGACCAGTTCAGCGCCTGGCCGCGACGATCCGCGCGCTGGCCGCGACCGCGATCAAGGCCAGGCCCAGCACCACGAACGCCAGCGGCAGGCTGCTGATCTTGGCGATCCAGCCGATCCCGGCCGGGCCGGTCAGGATGCCGGCATAACCCAAGGTGCTGATCGCCGAGATCGCCGGACCCGACGGCATCGCTTTCTGATTGCCGGCGGCGGTGAACAGCACCGGCACGATGTTGGAGCAGCCGAAGCCCACGAGCGCGAAACCGATCAACGTAGTGGCCGCCGATGGAATCAGCGCGGCCAACAGGAACCCGGCCGCGGCGCAAGCACCACCCACCGCCAGGATCGGCCGCGGACCGAATCGTTGCACGATGCGATCGCCGTTGAAGCGGCCGATGGTCATCGCCGCGGCGAACACCGCATAGCCGATGCCGGCCACGCTGGCGTCGACCGCGCGCTGCGACACCAGCAGCAGCGCGCTCCAGTCGAGCATCGCGCCCTCGGCCAGGAACACGATGAAACACAGCGCGCCGAGCAGGATCACGATGCCGTGCGGCAACACGAACATCGAGCCGCCGCCGTGGCTGTCGTCGCCGTAGCGCAGCAGGCCGCGGCCACCGAACAGCATCAGCAGCGCGAGCAACACCGCCACGCTCAGCGCCGCGTTCAACGGCGAGACCTGCCACCACAGCATCGCGCTGACCAGGCCCGCGCCGGCGATGCCGCCGACGCTGAAGAAGCCGTGGAAGCCCGACATCAACGCGCGGCCGCTGGCCTTTTCGACGATTACCGCCTGGATGTTGATCGCCACGTCGATGGTGCCGATCGCCGCGCCGAACACGAACAAGGTCAGCGCCATCGCCGGCACGCCGGAGAAATGCGCGAGCAGCGGCAAGGTCGCGCAGACCACCGCGCTGGCCAGCAGGATCACCCGCCGGCAACCGTAGCGGCCGGCGATCGCACCGGTCAGCGGCATGGTCACCAGCGAACCGGCGCCCAGCGCGAGCAGCAACAGGCCCAGGGTGCCGTCGTCGACGCCGGTGCGCGCCTTGGCGTACGGCACCAGCGGCGCCCACGCGGCCATCGCCAGCCCGGCGATGAAGAAGGCGACGCGGGTCGACAGGCGCTCGACCGCGCCGATCGCTGCGCGCTGCGACGCGGCGCTGGGTGGAAGACCGGATGCGGCGGCCGTGGCGACGGCGGCGCGGGACTCGGATTCGCTCATGAGGGGTCGGGACTCCGGAGACAGACAGGTGGGGATCAGGCGGAAACAACCGCGTGCGCCGCGATATCGGATCGAATCGAATCACCAGATTCGAATTGAGTTGAGTTGAGTTGAAGAATGCGAAGCCACTTTTTCGACATGGCTTCAACCAAATAGTCATTTATTGGCAGAAGGCTTCAGTCCGGGATGTTTCGAAAAGGCTTCGGCTTTTTTGGGAGCGACTTCGACCTCGGCGCCGCCGAATCCGACAACAGCGACCTCACGCCACCGCCTCCGCCCGCACCACCCGCACGCCCAGGCCCTCGAACGCGCGCGCCTGCGCCGCGTCGGCGCCGTGCTCGATCACCAGCGCATGCAGATCGTCGGTCGCCGCCACCGCGAACGGCGCGGCGGTACCGAGCTTTTCGTCGGCCGCCACCGCCACCACCGCGCGACTGGCCGCCGCGACCGCCTGCTTGAACTGCGCGTCCTCGTAATCGAGCGCGCTGATGCCGGCCTGCGCATCGACGCCGCATACGCCGACGAAATACAGGTCGCTGCGGATCGCCTGCGCATCGCGGATCGCGACCCGGCCCAGGCTGGCGCCGATCCGCGCATCGACCCGGCCGCCGATCACGATCAGTTGCAGGTCCTCGCGCAAGGCCAGCACGGCCGCGATCGCCGGCGCATTGGTCGCCACGGTCAGGCCGTAGCCCTGCGGCAAGGCCTGGGCGATGGCGATGTTGGTCGAACCGGCGTCGAGAAAGATCACCTGCCCGCGTTCGATCAGCCCGATCGCGGCGCGCGCCAGCGCGGCCTTGCGGCCCGGCGCCTGGGTCTGGCGCAGCGCGATGGGGCCGTTGTCCGGCGCCAGCGGCAAGGCCCCGCCGTAGACGCGCCGGCATTGCCCGGCGGCCGCCATTTCGCGCAGATCGCGGCGGATGGTGTCGTGCGAGACCTCCAGTTCGCGCGCCAGATCGACCGCGATCACCCGGCCCTGGGCCAGCAATCGCTCGAGGATCAGGCGGTGGCGCTGCTGCGGCAGCAGTTCTTCGGCGGACATGACCGGGCTCAATCGTTAGTGATTGAGTGCAATTGTGCATAATCGTGCAAATGCTGCAAGCACGAATACGGCCCGTGGCTTAACGGCCCGATGCGGCACATAAGCGCCGGCGGGATCAGCACGAACACTTGGCCAAAATGATGAACAGGCGTCGGCGGGCCGATTCGGCATGCCCTCGCGGCATCCGAAAAGCACCGCGCCGGTCGCGTTAATCAAGCTGTTTTTTGCCGATCATCGCCACAAAGGGCACGCCTGCCGCGCGCAAGCAGTCAGCAGGCGCGATGACCGTACAGCGCGCATGACGCCCCGGCCGCCGCGCCCGCGATGGCCCGAAACCCGCCAGATCGCCTCAATCCACCGTCCGATTCCGCTGTCTGCCTGAACTCCCCCGACCGCAAGAGCCTTCGCTCCACACGCATGCGAGTAAACTGGTCGGTCTTCCCGACCGGCCCTGCCGGCGCTGCTGGAGCCTCGTCATGAGCGCCGACATGCCCAATACCCCCACCGACTCCCCCGCCACCACGAAATTCACCGACCTCGCCCTGTCCGCGCCGCTGCTGCGCGCGCTGGCCGACGTCGGCTACGAGTCGCCCTCGCCGATCCAGGCCGCGACCATTCCGCCGCTGCTCGAAGGCCGCGACCTGCTCGGTCAGGCCCAGACCGGCACCGGCAAGACCGCCGCGTTCGCGCTGCCGATCCTGGCCCAGATCGATCCCAAGCAGTTCAAGCCGCAGGCGCTGGTGCTGGCGCCGACCCGCGAACTGGCGATCCAGGTCGCCGAGGCGTTCCAGAAGTACGCCGTGCATCTGCCCGGCTTCCACGTGCTGCCGATCTACGGCGGCCAGAGCTATTACCCGCAGCTGCAGGCGCTCAAGCGCGGCGTGCATGTGGTCGTCGGCACCCCGGGCCGGGTGATCGATCACCTCGACCGCGGCACCCTGGACCTGTCGGAGCTGCGTTGCCTGGTGCTCGACGAAGCCGACGAAATGCTGCGCATGGGCTTCATCGACGACGTCGAGAACGTGCTCAAGAAGACCCCGGAAACGCGTCAGGTCGCGTTGTTCTCGGCGACCATGCCCTCGCAGATCAAGCGCATCGCCCAGACCTATCTGAAAGACCCTGTCGAGATCGCGATCAAGTCGACCACGACCACCGCCGCCAACATCCGCCAGCGTTACTGGTCGGTCAGCGGCGTGCACAAGCTCGATGCGCTGACCCGCATCCTGGAAGCCGAATCCTTCGACGCGATGATCGTGTTCGCGCGCACCAAGCTGGGCACCGACGAACTGGCCGAGAAGCTGTCGGCGCGTGGCATTTCGGCCGCCGCGATCAACGGCGACGTGCAGCAGCAGCAGCGCGAGAAGACCATCCAGAACCTCAAGGACGGCAAGATCGACGTGCTGGTCGCCACCGACGTCGCCGCGCGCGGCCTCGACGTGGACCGCATCAGCCACGTGCTGAACTACGACATTCCCTACGACACCGAAAGCTACGTCCACCGCATCGGCCGCACCGGCCGCGCCGGGCGCAAGGGCGAGGCGATCTTGTTCGTCACTCCGCGCGAGCGCGGCATGCTGCGCGCGATCGAACGCGCCACCCGTCAGCCGATCGAGCCGATGGAGCTGCCGAGCGTGGAGACGGTCAACGAGCAGCGCGTTTCGCGCTTCCTCGGCAAGATCAGCGACGCGCTGGAAAGCAGCGACCTGAGCCTGTTCCGCGACATGGTCGAACGCTACGAGCGCGAGAAGAACGTGCCCGCGGTCGAGATCGCCGCGGCCCTGGCCAAGCTGGTGCAGGGCGATAACCCGCTGCTGCTGACCCCGCCGCCGGCGCCGCCGAAGTACGCGCGCGAAGAGCGCGACGGCCCGCGCGAACATCGCGGCCAGGCCACGCGCAAGTTCAACGAGCGCGACAACGCCTCGAACTCCGGCGCGCATCGCCAGGACTACCGTCAGGACGCAGCGCGCCCGGATGCGCGCCGCGCCGACCCGCGTCCGCCGCGCGAATACGAGCGCGCCGCGCCGACGCCGCGCCATGAGCAGCGCCAGTACACCCCGCCCTCGGCCACGCGCCCGGCCAACGCCGCCGAAGCCTTCTTCGACGACGAAGCACCGGCGCCGCGCCAGGAGCGTTCGCACGAACGCTCGCAAGAGCGCGCGCCGCGCGGCGAGTCCGATGTCGGCATGGAGACCTTCCGCATCGAAGTCGGCCACAGCCACGGCGTGCAGCCGGGCAACATCGTCGGCGCGATCGCCAACGAGGCCGATCTGGAAAGCCGCTACATCGGCCGCATCGACATCCGCGACGACTACACCCTGGTCGACCTGCCCGAGGGCATGCCGCGCGAATTGATGGAGCACCTCAAGAAGGTGCGCGTGTCCGGTCATCCGCTGCGCATCCAGCGTGCCGCGCC
Organism: Lysobacter capsici; assembly: GCF_014779555.2. Taxonomy (NCBI): domain Bacteria; kingdom Pseudomonadati; phylum Pseudomonadota; class Gammaproteobacteria; order Lysobacterales; family Lysobacteraceae; genus Lysobacter; species Lysobacter capsici. The sequence goes on along the minus strand of NZ_CP094357.1, from coordinate 2,262,931 downwards.
GGGCGACCTCGAAGGCGGCCGTTCGCGTCGTCCGGGTGGCCCCGGCGCACCGCGTCCGGGCGGCCACAAGCCGCATGGCGGCCCGCGCCCGGGTGGTCCCGGTGGTCCGCGCGGTGCGCATACCGGGCCGAGGAAGCCGTTCAAGCCGCGGTGAGTCGGGATTAGAGATTCAAGTTCGATGATGAATCCTTCTCCCGCTCGCGGGAGAAGGTGGTCCGAAGGACCGGATGAGGGCGCGCGGCCTCGTGACTACGTCGCCACCACGCACACCCTCACCCCAACCCGCCCCGGCCCAAGCGACCAGCGCTTGGGCGTTCGCGGATGCGCGAGCCGATGGCTCGCAAGCGGCATCCGCTCACCCCGCAAGCGGGAGAGGGAGCCTGATCGCCGCATCCTATCGGCACAGAAACAATCACACCGAAATTCATAAGCCCCGGCACCCACAGGCGCGCCGCGGTTTGGCATAGTCGTGAGCGCAAGCCGCAACGCCGCCCCTCATGTCCCGCATTCTGGTCTTCCAACACGTCGCCGCCGAACCGCTGGGTACGCTGGATCCGTTGATCCGGCGGCGCGGCCATCGCATTCGCTTCACCAATTTCGACCGCGACCCCGACGCCCAGCCCAATGTCGACCGCTACCGCGGGCTGATCGTGCTCGGCGGGCCGATGAACGTCGAGGACCAGGCCGCGCGCCCGCATCTGCGCACCGAGCTGCTGGCGATCGAACGCATGCTGCAGCAAGGCAAGCCGGTGCTCGGCATCTGCCTGGGCGCGCAGTTGCTCGCGCACGTGCTCGGCGCGCCGGTGCGCAAGCACCATCGGCCCGAGATCGGCTGGTACCCGCTGCGCACCACCGACGCCAGCCGCGACGACCCGGTGCTCGCGCCGCTCGCGCAAACCGCGCCGGTGTTCCAGTGGCATCGCTACAGCTTCGAGATCCCGCAGGGCGCGCGGCACCTGGCCTGCACCGACAGCTGCGAACAGCAGGCCTTCCGCTGGGGCGACAACGCCTACGGTTTCCAGTTCCACCTGGAAATGGACGTGCCGCTGATCGAACGCTGGCTGGCCAATCCGGTCTACCGCGAAGAACTGGCCGAACTCGGCCACGACACCAGCGAGGCGGTGATCCGCGCGCAGACGGCCGAGCACATCCAGGCCATGCAGCTGCGCGCCGATGCGGTGTTCAACAACTTCCTCGACCTGATCGGGCGGCCGCAGCGTCGCTACACCCTGCCCTCGCGGGAATGGGTCTAGCCCAAAGCGCGGTCTGGCCACGCGCGCCGGAGCTCAAAGCTCGAAGCCGCTGACGAAACACCGCTCCACTGCATCTAGCGGATCGACGAACCGCAACGACCGCGCCAGCAACTTCAACGGCCGCTCGAAATCGTCCTGCGCCTGCGCCGCCAACGGATAAAACCCGTCGTTCGCGATCGGCGCGCCCAGCGAAGCCATATGCACCCGCAACTGGTGCTTGCGCCCGCTCAGCGGCTCCAGCCCATACCGCCACAGCGGCCCGTCGCGCGCGATCACCTCGATCCGGGTTTCGCTGTTGGCCTCGCCCTCGACCTCGCGCATCAGGAAGAACGGCTCGCCCGGCACCAATCGCGAGCGATGCAGCAACGGGAACCGCAGCCCCGGCAACGGCGCCGCCAAGGCTTCGTAACGCTTGAAAATGCGGCGTTCGCGGAACAAGGCCTGATAGGCGTCGCGAGTCGCCGGCTCGCGCGAAAACATCACCACGCCGGCGGTGCCGCGATCGAGCCGATGCAACGGCGCCAGCGCGGGTTCGCCGAACTGCCGCTGCAGACGTCCCAGCAGGGTTTCCTGGACGAACGCGCCGGTCGGCGCGACCGGCAGGAAATGCGGCTTGTCGACCACCAGCAAGCGCGCATCGCGGTACAGCACGCGTTCGGCGAACGGGATCGCCGGCTCGCGCGCGACCTCGCGGAAATAGCGGATCTCCATGCCGGCGCGATAGGCCGTATCCGCGGCCAAGGGCCGGCCCTGCGCGTCGTGGACGCGTCCGCGCGCGAAGCGATCGAGCCAGGTCGCGCGATCGATCGCCGGAAACCGCGCGCACAGCCCGTCCAGCAAGCTCGTCCACGGCCCGGGCGGCAGTTGCAGGCGGCTCGGCGGGACCGCGGCGGGCGCGGGCTGGGTATCGGCGGCGGACATAGGCCTATCTTCGCCGATCGTTGCCTGTTGCGAACGCAGCCATGGCGATCGCGTCCGCGTCGGCTCGGTCATGGCGGCAGGAACGGCTTTGATGCGGGGTCCGTCGCCGTCGTTTGCCGCTGTGAATCGCAGCGCGGGTCGCGCAGCCGGTGTGAATGGGACTTCGGCGATCGACCCCAATCGGCTCAAATCGGCGCGAATCAACTCAAATCCGCCCGAACCGGCAGCGCGCGCCGGCAAAGTCTAGAATGCGCGCTGTTTTCCTGCAGGCATCCCCCATGGCGCCCAATGCCACCATCGTCAAGATCGAACTGCAAATCAGCGACATGGACCGGCACTACTACGCCGCGCACCAGCTGACCCTGGCCCAGCATCCGTCGGAAACCCCGCAGCGGCTGATGGTGCGCATGCTGGCGTTCGCCTTGAACGCGCACGAACGCCTGGAATTCGGCCCCGGCCTGAGCAGCGAGGACGAACCGGACATCGCCCTGCGCGATTACACCGGCGATATCGAGTTGTGGATCGATGTGGGACAGCCGGACGAATCTCGCATTCGCAAGGCCTGCGGGCGGGCGCGGCAAGTCGTGGTGGTCAATTACGGCGGCAACGCGGCGAACATTTGGTGGGACAAGAACGTCGCGATCCTGCGCCGGCTCAAGAACCTCACTGTGCTCGATATCGACCCGGCCTCGGTCGAGGCGATGGCGGCGATGGTCGAGCGCAGTTTCCGCCTGGACTGCCAGATCGCCGACGAGGAAGTCGCGCTCAGCAACGACAAATTCGCCCTGACCTTCACCCCGACGGTGCGTCAGAGCGCGGACGCGCGGGCGGCCTGAAGTGGCCGAAACGTTCGACGCGGTGATCGTCGGCGGCGGCGCCGCCGGCCTGATGTGCGCCTTGACCGCCGGCCAGCGCGGCCGGCGCGTGCTGGTGATCGAGCACGCCAACAAGGTCGGCAAGAAAATCCTGATGTCCGGCGGCGGGCGCTGCAATTTCACCAACACCGGCACCACCCCGGCGAACTACCTGTCGGCCAATCCGCATTTCTGCAAGTCGGCGCTGGCGCGCTACACGCCGTGGGATTTCATCGCGATGGTCGAACGCCATCGCATCGCCTACCACGAGAAAGAACTGGGCCAGCTGTTTTGCGACGAGTCGTCCAAGCTGATCGTCAAGATGCTGGTCGACGAATGCACGGCGGCCGGCGTGCGTATCAATACCGGCTGTTCGATCGAGCGCATCGTGCGTGGCGAAGGCGACAGCGGGTTTCGCGTGCATACCACCCAGGGCGCGGTGTCCTCGGCATCCCTGGTCGTCGCCAGTGGCGGCCTGTCGATTCCGAGCATGGGCGCGAGCGGCTTCGGTTACGAACTGGCGCGCGGCTACGGCCACACCGTGTTGCCGACCCGCGCCGGGCTGGTGCCGTTGACCCTGAGTGGCAAGCATCAAGAACGTTTGCAGGACCTCAGCGGCGTGGCGCTGCCGGTCACCGCGAGCTGCAACGGGCGCAGTTTCAGCAATCAGCTGCTGATCACCCATCGCGGCGTGAGCGGCCCGTCGATCCTGCAGATTTCCTCGTTCTGGCAACCCGGCGACGATCTGCGCCTGGATCTGCTGCCCGGACGCGACGCGATGGACTGGCTGCTGACGCAGCAGCGCGAACGGCCCGCGGCGGAGCTCAAGACCGTGCTCGGCGACGCGATGCCGAAGCGTTTCGCGCAGCGGCTGTGCGAGCTGTGGCTGAGCAACAAACCGATGAAGCAGTACAACGCGCCGGAGCTCAAGCAACTGGCGGCGACCTTGAGCGCATGGCCGCTGGTCGCCAGCGGCACCGAAGGCTATCGCACCGCCGAGGTCACCCTGGGCGGGGTCGACACCGACGAAGTGTCGTCGAGCACGATGATGTCCAAGCGCGTGCCGGGGCTGTATTTCATCGGCGAGGTGATCGACGTGACCGGCTGGCTGGGCGGCTACAACTTCCAGTGGGCCTGGGCGTCGGGGCATGCGGCTGGGGTGGCGGTTTAGGGTCAGGGTGCGGCGCTGCTGGTGCTGTTTTGCTTTTGCTCGTCTGAAGGAACGCAGGCATGCAAACCTTTCGACGCAGCCGAAATGACGTGGTCGCGGCTTGCGGCGCTCCTACAGTCGGTACACCCACCTGCGCTGCGATCAGCGCGTTCTCGCCACCTTCGACGCATCATCCCGAAGCCCCTGTAGGAGCTGCGCAAGCTGCGACCGCGAGTCCGCACCGATTGCGAAAGTTTCGACGCAACTGAAATCACGCGGTCGCGACTTGCGGCGCTCCTACAGTCGGCGCACGCAGTTGCGAGGCGATCGGGCCGGCACCATCCGGTGCCGCGACACCGACACCAACTCAATCCTCGAGCACCGCCTCGCCGAACAGATCATGCTCATCGCTGCCCATGATCTCGACGTCGACGAACTGGCCGACGCGCAACTGCGCTTCTAACCCGTTCTGGATCTGCACCAGACCGTCGATCTCCGGCGCGTCGGCCATCGAACGCGCGATCGCCAGGTCGCCGTCGAGCGCGTCGACGATGCAGCGCTGCACGCTGCCAACCTTGGCTTCGAGCTTGTTCGCCGAAATCTCGGCCTGACGCTCCATGAAACGCGCCAGCCGCTCCTGCTTGACGTCCTCGTCGACCGGATCGGGCAGATCGTTGGCGCGGGCGCCGTCGACCGGCGAATAGGCGAATGCGCCGACCCGGTCGAGCTGGGCTTCGTCGAGGAAATCCAGCAGTTCTTCGAATTCGTCCTCGGTCTCGCCCGGGAAACCGACGATGAAGGTGCTGCGGATCGCGATGTCCGGGGCGATCGAGCGCCAGCGCTGGATGCGTTCCAGGGTCTTGTCGACCGCGCCGGGACGCTTCATCAGCTTGAGCACGCGCGGGCTGGCGTGCTGGAACGGGATGTCCAGGTACGGCAGCAGCTTGCCGTCGGCCATCAACGGAATGATCTCGTCGACATGCGGGTACGGATACACGTAATGCAGGCGCGTCCAGATGCCCAGTTCGCTCAGGCCCTCGCACAGCGCCTTCATCCGGGTCTGGTACGGCTTGCCGCGCCATTCGTGCTGCGCGTACTTCACGTCGACGCCGTAGGCCGAGGTGTCCTGCGAGATCACCAGCAGTTCCTTGACCCCGCCCATCGCCAGCTTTTCGGCTTCGCGCAGCACCTGATCGACCGGACGCGAGACCAGATCGCCGCGCATCGACGGAATGATGCAGAAGCTGCAGCGGTGATTGCAGCCTTCGGAAATCTTCAGATACGCATAATGCTTCGGGGTGAGCTTGACCCCGATGCCGTCGTCGCGACGCGGCACCAGGTCGATAAACGGATCGTGCTTGGGCGGCAGCACCTTGTGCACCGCGCTCATCACGCTGCCGTAGTCCTGCGGGCCGCTGATCGACAGCACGCCCGGGTGCGCTTCGCGGATCAGTTCCGAGCGCTTGCCCAGGCAACCGGTGACGATGACCTTGCCGTTCTCGGCGATCGCCTCGCCGATCGCGTCCAGCGATTCGGTCACCGCCGAATCGATGAAGCCGCAGGTGTTGACCACCACCACGTCGGCATCGTCGTAGGTCTGGACGATGTCGTAGCCCTCCACGCGCAACTGGGTGAGGATGCGCTCGGAATCGACCAGGGCCTTCGGGCAACCGAGGCTGACGAAACCGACTTTGGGATTGGCTGGCGAGACGCTGCTGGCGGAAGACATGCGGGAAGAGACCTGAACAAGGGAATCCGGCCGCGAAACGCGAGCCGGGAACCGGCGAAGCGGCCGGGGGCGCGAATTATAGCCTCCGGGGCTAAACTGACCCTGCCTTGCGGGTGAATGCCGCGGGTTTTTCGCAGATGAGGAGTAGCCGATGGCTCGCTGGATCGATCTCGACACCCCCGCCGGCCCCGTCCAGGCCTGGCGCGCCGACCCGACCGGCGTGCCGCTGGGCGGCGTGGTGGTCATTCAGGAGATCTTCGGTGTCAACGCGCATATCCGCGATATCGCCGAGCGCTTCGCCCGGGCCGGTTACGTCGCGCTGGCGCCGGCCTTGTTCGATCCGGTCGAACGCAAGGTCGAACTGGGCTACGACCAGTCGGCCTCCGCGCGCGGGGTCGAACTGCGCAACGCGGTGGGGTTCGACCGCGCCAGCGAGATCGTCGGCGCGGCCGCGCAGTTGCTGCAACACGAAGGGCTGCGCACCGGCGCGGTCGGTTTCTGCTGGGGCGGGTCGCTGGCGTTTCTGGCCAATACCCGCCACGGCCTGCCGGCGGTGAGTTACTACGGCGCGCGCACCCTGCCGTTCCTGGGCGAGCCGGCGCGCGCGCCGATCATGTTCCACTTCGGCCGCCACGACGGCAGCATTCCGCCCGAAGCGATCGAACAGCATCGCCAGGCGCTGCCGCACGCGCCGATCTACGTGTACGACGCCGGCCACGGTTTCAGCTGCGATCTGCGCGCCGACTACGACGCCGACAGCGCCGCGCTGGCCTGGACCCGCACCCTCGCCTTTCTCGCGGACAGCCTCAAATGAACCCCTGGCACCTGCACCCGCAACTCGCCGACGACACCCATCCGCTGGCGCAATTCGACTTGAGCGAACTGCGGCTGATGGACGACGCCAACCATCCGTGGCTGATCCTGGTGCCGCGGGTCGACGGCGCGGTCGAGCTGATCGATCTCGACGAGGATCAGCAACTCACCCTGACCCGCGAAATCGCCCGTACCAGCCGCGCGCTGCAGGCCGCCTTCGCGCCGCACAAGCTCAATGTCGCCGCGCTCGGCAATCTGGTGCCGCAGTTGCACGTGCATGTGATCGCGCGCTATCGCGAGGACATCGCCTGGCCGCGCCCGGTCTGGGGCATGGCGACCGCCCAGCCGTATTCGCCCGATGCGCTGGTGCAACGCATCCGCCGATTGCAGGACGCGCTCAACGCGTGAAGCCGGGCGCGCAATCGGCCGCGGCGAACGCGGCGATCGAGTTCGAAACGCTGGCCGACGACGCCTGGCTGCTGCGCCTGGGCGAGGTCATCGACGATGCGCTCAACGCGCGCATCCATGCGCTGGCCGCGCGTTTGCGCGCGCAGGCGCCGGCATGGCTGCGCGATCTGGTGCCCGCGTACGCGAGCCTGGCGGTGTTCTTCGACAGCCGCGCGATCGATGCCGATGCGGTGCGCGACTGGTTGCAGGCGCGTTGCGCGCAGACGCCTGAAGTCGTCGATCCTCTCGCATCGCTCGAAGCGCGCACGGTGGAAATCCCGGTCGCCTACGGCGGCGAGTTCGGTCCCGATCTGGCGAGCGGCGCGGCCGAACTCGGCCTGTCGCCGGCGGCGCTGATCCAGCGTCACAGCGACGCGGTCTACACCGTGGCGATGATCGGCTTCGCCCCGGGCTTTCCGTATTTGTCCGGCCTGGATCCCGAACTGACGTTGCCGCGCCTGGCCACGCCGCGCACCCAGGTGGCGGCCGGCAGCGTCGCCATCGGCGGCGCCCAGACCGGCATCTATCCGCGGCCCGGCCCGGGCGGCTGGCGATTGCTCGGCCGCACGCCGCTGACCTTGTTCGATCCGTCGCGCGCGCAGCCGAGCCTGCTGTTGCCCGGCGACCGCGTGCGCTTGCTCGCGATCGACGCGGCGCAATTCGCGCGTTTGCAGGCGCGCGCATGAGCGCCGGTTACATCGAAGTGATCGCACCCGGCCCGCTGAGCCATGTGCAGGACCTGGGCCGCGACGGTTGGCGACACCTCGGCATCGCCCGCGGCGGCGCGCTCGACCCGGGCTGCGCCGCGCTCGCCAACGCCCTGGTCGGCAACGACGACGAGGCCGCAGTGCTGGAATTCACCCTGCAAGGCCCGAGCCTGCGCCTGCCGCGGCCGCTGCGCATCGCGGTGATGGGCGCGGCTTGCGATGTGCGCTTCGAAGGCCAGGCGCTGCCGCAGGCGCGGCCGATCGATCTGCCGGCCGGCGATCTGCGCCTGGGCGGCATGCGCGACGGCGTGTACGCCTGGCTCGCGGTGCAAGGCGGTTTCGATCTGCCGCGCGTGCTCGGCAGCCGCGCCACCGATCTGCGCGGCGGCTTCGGCGGGCTCGACGGCCGCGCGTTGCGCGCCGGCGATCGACTGCCGCTGGGTCCGCATACGCGCATCGACGCGACGACGCCACAGGTGCCGCGTTGGTGGATCGACCCGTATTGCGAACACGAGCCGCAAGCGCCGATCCGTTACCGCGCCAGCCAGGCGCCGACGGTGCGCGAGGCCGCGCGGCAATTGGGCGAACAAGTCTGGCGCGTGCATGCGGCGAGCAATCGCCAGGGCCTGCGCCTGTCCGGCGCGGCGCTGGCCGATGCGGCTGGCAGCGGTCTGTCCGAACCCGTCGCGCCCGGCACCATCCAACTGCCGCCCGACGGCCAGCCGATCGTGTTGCTGGCCGACGCGCAGACCGTCGGCGGTTATCCGCGGCTGGGCCATGTGATCGCCGCGGACCTGCCGCGACTGGCCCAGGCCGGGCCGAACGCCGGCCTGCGCTTTCGCGCCTGCGACGCGGCCGAGGCGGCGATGGCGGCGCGCACCGCGCGGGCCGAAATCGCGCGCTTGCGGCTGGCGATCGACGCGCGCCTGCGGCGTTGACGGTCGTCAGGATCGGACTAGCTCAAAGCGCTTGGCCGTGGCTCCGGCGGCGCCCGATACCGAACCGGCGTCGCAGCGGAAAAACCGTGCCGGGTGAGACAGCGTGAGGGAGTTAATACCCGAAATACATGCTATTTATAGGTAAATATTCTGCGCAACGTGAATAGCGCCACCGTCCAAGGCACCCAGACCAATCGACAAGCCGTACCGTTTGACGTATCAAACGCTTAATCTGGTTATATCGTAGAGACCGCTGCCTCCCGGACATGACTCACGACAGTTCCCGCCTCGAGTCTCCCGCTCCCGTCCCGGCCATCGGTCCGGCGGAGTTTGAATTCGGCCAATACACCCTGGATTCGGTCACAGAATTGATCGTGGCCGCTCAAGGCGGCCAGACCGGCGCCTGGGACAAAGTCTACGCGCTGCTCTACAAGGAACTCCACGACGCGGCGTCCTTGCAGATCCGCCGCCGCTGGGGCCGCGGCAAGCGCTCGCCGACCTCGCTGATCAATCGCACCTGGCTGCGTCTGAACCAGGACAAGCTCAGTTTGAACAACCGCCAGCACCTGCTGGCCGTGCTGTCGCGGGCGATGCGCTATGCGCTGATCGACGAAGCGCGCCGGCTCAACCAGCTCAAGCTCGAGGAAAGTTACGGCGCCGAGCATGCCGAGCCGAGCTACGACCCGGATCTGGAGCAACTGATCTCGATCGACCATGCGCTCAATGCGCTCGGCGCGGTCGAACCGCGGCTGATCCAGCTGGTCGAAATGCGCTACTTCGCCGGCATGAGCGACATCGAGATCGGCGAAGTGCTCGGCCTGACCGACCGCACCATCCGCCGCGACTGGCGCAAGGCGCGCGCCTTCCTGGCCGCGCACCTGCGCCACGCGCCCGGCATCGCCGGGCCTGAGCCGGGTCCGAGCTCGCCCTGACCCTCAGGTCCAGCCATCGCGGCGCCTCATGAACGACCTGGCTGCGCGTGCAATGTCCTTGTTCGACGACTACGTCGAACTGCCGGCGAGCGAACGCGAACGCAAACTGGACGAACTCGCCGCGCGCGAACCGGCGCTGCACGACGCCTTGCGCGCGCTGCTCGACGCCGATGCGCAGGCCAACGATCACCTGCTCGATCGCTCGCCGGCCGACCTGCTGGCCGACAAACACCGCGACACCGCGCAGACCGCGGCCGAGCAGGACGAACGCGCCGACGCCCGCATCGGCACCCGCCTGGGCCCATGGCGGATCGACCGGGTAATCGGCCACGGCGGCATGGGCACGGTCTACCAAGCCCATCGCGACGACGGCGAATACCAACAGCGCGTCGCGCTCAAATGCATCCGCACCGAGCTGGCCACGCCGCAGCTGCAGGCCGCGTTCCGCGACGAACGCAATCTGCTCGCGCGGCTGGACCATGCCGGCATCGCCGCGCTGGTCGACGGCGGCGTCGGCGAGGACGGCCAGCCCTGGTTCGCGATGCGTTTCGTCGACGGCATTGCGCTGGATGCGTGGTGCGACCATCGCCGCGCCAGTGTGCGCGAACGCGTCGGCCTGCTGATCCAGGTCTGTGAAGCGCTGGCTTATGCGCATGCGCAGGGCATCGTGCATCGCGACATCAAGCCGTCCAATCTGCTGGTGAGCGACGACGGCCGCGTGCAACTGGTCGACTTCGGCATCTCCTCGCATTTCGCCGCGCAGGGCGTCACCCCGCGCGAGCAGATCGCGATCACCCCCGACTACGCCGCGCCGGAAGCGCGCGAATACGGCGCGCACGGCCCGGCCACCGACTTGTACGCGCTAGGCGTGCTCACCTATCGCCTGCTGTGCGCGCAATGGCCGGCGCCGCTGCACAGCCTGCGCAATCTCATCCCGATCGCCGCCTCCGGCGAACCGGTGCCGATGGACCGCCTGCTCGACGATCGCAACGGCAACGCCGATGCGGCCGACGACAGCGCCGACTTCATCGCCCGCCAACGCGGCGCTGCCGATGCGGCCGCGTTGCGCAGGCAACTGGCCGGCGACCTGTCGGCGATCGCGCTCAAGGCGGTGGCGACGCGGCCGCAGGATCGTTATTCCAGCGCCAGCGAATTCGCCAGCGACCTGCGACGCTGGTGCGAGCACCGGCCGGTCAGCGTCAATCCCGGCAGCCGTTGGTCGCGCGCGCGCAAATGGCAGCGCCGCAATCCCGGCGCGGTGGCGATCGGCGCGGGCCTGTTGCTGGTGCTGGTCCTCGGCCTGAGCGTGACGCTGTGGCAGCAACGACGCGCCCAGCGCGAAGCGGCGGCCACCGCCGCGGTCAGCCAGTTGTTCGCCTCCACCCTGGGCACCGCCACCCTGTCCGGACTGAGCACCACCGCGTTTTCGTCGAAAGCGCTGCTGGACCAGACCGAGCGCGAACTGCGCCAGCTGCCGCTGCGCGATCAGCCCCGATTGCTGGCGCGCGGCCTGGCGACGCTGGCGCGCAGCTACACCCTCACCGGCGACTATCCGCATGCCAATCGCCTGACCGACGAGGCCCAGCGCGTGCTCGACCGCGCCGGCGAAAACGATGCCTTCGTGACCAGCGCGCGGGTGTCGATCCTCAACCTCAGCAACCGCTACCGCGAAGCCGGCGCGCTGGTCGCGAAACAGCTCCAAGCGCTCGGCGACCGCGACGACGAACCGACCCGGCTGACCCGCATCGCCTACACCACCGAGTTGGCCAGGGCGCAATGGGGCATGGGCCGCACCGAGGAAGCCACGCGCACGGCGAATGCGCTGGTCGAGCAGACCCGCGCACTGGGGAGCGAACATCAGGAAATCGTCGCCCAGGTGCTGATGCTGCGCGCCGGTTTCCTCAACCGATTGCTGCGCTCCGAGCAGGCCGAAGCCGACACTCGCCGGGCGATCGCGCTGGTGCGGACATCCAATCCCATATTGGCCGACGACGGACTGGTCGCCCTGATCAACCTGGTCTCGCGGCGCGGTTCGCCCGAGGTGTTGCCGCTCGCGCAGGAACTGCTGCGCAATCGCCGCAATACCCTGGGCGAATCGCATCCGAAAACCGCGCAGGCGAAGTTGCGACTGGCGCTGGCGCGTTACCCGAGCATTTCCAACGACGACGTGTCCAAGGCCCTGGCCGTGCTCAAGGCCAGCTACGGCAGCGACAATCCGGCCTACGCCATGGCCTTGAGCGCCGGCGCCTGGGCGGCCGCCCCCGATCCGACTGAAAGGATCGTCCTGTTGCGACAGGCCCTGGCGACCCTGCAACGCACGATGGGGCCGCACGCCGAACCGACCATGACGGCCCAATTCATCCTCGGAAAGGAACTGATGTATCTGCCCGAGGACGCGCGCACCGAGGCGGAATTCGCCGAAGGCGTAGCGCTGGTGCGGCAGGCGGTGGACGGACGAAGCAAAAGCGGCATTCCGTCGGTGCTTGAGCGCAACGATCTGATCGGCGGCCTGCTGGCCCATGGCGACGCTCGCCAATTGGCGCTGGTGCAAACCCTGGTGGACAACAATCGCGGCGACGCGCTGCGCTACTACAGCCCCGACGACTACCAGGTGAAGTATCTGGAATACGCCGCCGACTGGCTGCTCTACCGTCAAGGCCATTACGCTCAGGCCGATCGCAATTTCGCCCGACGCATCGAGGCCAGCAGCGAGTTCATGCGCACGGCGCATCCTGGCCAATCCAGCTTCGAACTGCTGCGCAGCAGCTTTCTGAGCCAATCGCTGCTGTTTCGCGCGCTCTACGCTTATCAGCAGTGCGACAACGCACAGACGGAAGTCTTTCTGCAACAAGCCGTCAGCTTCAGCCGACGCGCCTTGGGCGCCGATAGCCCGGCGGCCAAAAGCGCGACCGCCAATCTGGAGCAGCTGCGCAGGCACGGCCGGATGATCGATAGCGCCGGCTCGACCGGATTACCGCCCGAAGAACTCGAACGCTTCAACCGACAGGTGCAGCAGACATGCCGATCGCATCGCTCGCGCTAGCTCCGACCGGCCCGGTTTCGACCGGCTCTGATTCGATCGGCCCATGCCGCCGAGGCCACGGCCATGCGCGCAGTCATCGGCAGACACGACGGGAGCGCGCATGAACGACCCGGTCGCGCGCGCACTTGTCCTGTTCGACGATTACGTCGACCTGCCCGCAGCCGAGCGCAAACGCGCCCTGGCCGCGCTGGCCGCGCGCGAACCCGAACTGCACGCCGCGCTGTGCGCCTTGCTCGACGCCGACGCACGCCACGACGACGACCACCTGCTCGACCGTTCGCCGGCGCAGGTTCTGGCCGGCAAACGCGGCGACGCCGACGAATCCGAGGCCGAGCAGGACGAACGCGCCGACGTCCGCCTCGGCACCCGTCTGGGGCCGTGGCGGATCGATCGGGTGATCGGCCACGGCGGCATGGGCACGGTCTATGAAGCCCATCGCGACGACGGCGAATATCAGCAACGCGTCGCGCTCAAATGCATCCGCACCGAACTGGCCACGCCGCAGCTGCAGGCCGCCTTCCGCGACGAACGCAATCTGCTCGCGCGCCTGGACCATGCCGGCATCGCCGCGCTGGTCGACGGCGGTGTCGACGAGGACGGGCACCCCTGGTTCGCGATGCGCTTCGTCGACGGCATCGCCCTGGATGCGTGGTGCGACCACCGCCGCGCCAGCGTGCGCGAACGCGTCGGCCTGCTGATCCAGGTCTGCGAAGCGCTGGCGTATGCGCATGCGCAAGGCATCGTGCATCGCGATATCAAGCCGTCCAATCTGCTGGTGACCCAGGACGGCCGCGTGCAGTTGGTCGACTTCGGCATCTCCTCCTATTTCACCGCGCAAGAGGCCGCGCCGCGCGAGCAGATCGCGATCACCCCCGACTATGCCGCGCCGGAAGCGCGCGAGTACGGCGCGCACGGCCCGGCCACCGATCTGTACGCGCTGGGCGTGCTCACTTATCGCCTGCTGTGCGCGCAATGGCCGGCGCCGCTGCACAGCCTGCGCAATCTGATCCCGATCGCCGCGTCCGGCGAACCGGTGCCGATGGACCGATTGCTCGACGCCCGCGACAACGCCACCGATGCGACCGGCGACAGCGCCGACCTCATCGCCCGCCAACGCGGCGCAGCCGACGCGAGCGCGCTGCGCAGGCAACTGGCCGGCGACCTGAGCGCGATCGCGCTCAAGGCGGTGGCGACGCGGCCGCAGGACCGCTATCCCAGCGTCAACGAATTCGCCGACGACCTGCGACGCTGGTGCGAGCACCGTCCGGTCAGCGTCAACCCCGGCCATTGGCTGTCGCGCGCGCGCAAATGGCATCGGCGCAGCCCGGCCGCGGCGCTGCTCGCCGCCGCGCTGGTGCTGGCCCTGTGCGCGACGCTGGGCGTGTCGCTGTGGCAGCAAAGCCGCGCGGCGCGCGAAGCCCAGGCGACCCATACGGTCGGCAACCTGTTCGCCACCACGCTCGGCACCGCGACCCTATCCGGACTGGGCAGCTCGCGGTTTTCCTCGCGCACCTTGCTGGAAAAGACCGAACACGAATTGCAGCGCCTGCCGCTGGACGAGCAACCCGGCCTGCACGCGCGCAGTCTGGCGACCCTGGCGCGCGGCTACGCGATCATCGGCGACTACCGCAATGCCGAGCGTCTGGCCGTGCAGGCGCAGCGGGTGCTGGGTTCGGCCGAGGACGAATACAGTTTCGTGGCCGCCACCCGGGTGGCGATGCTCAACACCCAGAACCACCATGCCCAGGCCGAGCGCAGCGCGCGCGAGCAACTCGAGCGCCTGGGCGAGCGCGAGGACCGGCCCGCGCAACTGGCGCGGGTGACCTTCGGCGCCGAACTCGCCAAGGCGCAATGGAACATGGGCGACACCCTGACCGCGCTGGACACCGCGGATAAATTATTGCGCCGCACCCGCGATCTGCGCCCGGTCGATACCGATCTGCTGGCGCAAGTCCTGATCCTGCGCGCGGGATTTCTCACCCGCCTGTTCCGCTTCGCCGCGGCCGAAGCCGATACGCGCGAAGCCATCGCGCTGATACGCCGGACCAATCCGGTGCTCGCCGACGACGCGCTGGAACTGCTGGTCTGGATTCACGGCCGCCGGCGCAGCCCGATCGAGCATGCGCTGGCGCAGCAACTTCTGCGCGGACGCGAGGCCAGCCTGGGCCCGACCCATCCGGTCACCGCGCGCGCCCGCGTGCTGCTCGCGCTGAGCGAATACCCACGCGCGGATTCGCCGCAGAAGATCAAACAGGCGCTCGACGCGATCACCGCGGCCTACGGCCGCGAGCATCCGGACTACGGCTGGGCGCTGTCGGTGTCCTCGTGGGCGATCGCGCGCGATCCGCGCGAGAACGTGCGCCTGCTTCGCGAAGCCGTCGCCATCCTCGAACGCAACCAGGGCCCGCTCGGGCCGCTCGCGCTCAGCGCCAAGGGCAATCTGGGCAAGGACCTGCTGCAACTGCCCGACGCCTATCGCACCGCGGCCGATATCGCCGAGGGCATCGCCCTGCTGGAAAAAATCATCGACGACAAACGCAGGATCGGCGTGCCCGCGCCGGGCGACCGGATCAATCTGATCCAGGCGCTGCTGCGCTACGGCGGCGAGGCGCAGTTGGATCAGGCCGCGCGCCTGATCGAGGAAAGCACCGCCGATGCCCGCCTGTACTACGCGAAAGGCGATATCCCGCCCGCGCAGGCGGAGTTCTACCGCAACGTCCTGCGGTTCCGGCGCGACGACCAGCCCCAGGCCGACCGCGGATTCGCCGAGCTGGCGCAAGCCGAGTTGGCGCGCACCGGCGCGGGCGCGGCGGATCAGGCGAAGTACGACCGCAATCGCCGCGCGCATTCGATCATGGCGGCGCAGGCCCTGGTCTATCGCGCCCTGTATGCGCTCCAGACCTGCCGGCGCGAACAAGCCCGATCGCTGCTGGACCAGGCGCAGCAACTCGCCGAGACCGCCTCGCCCGCGGACGCCGGCCTGATCGGCGTGGTGCGCGAGTACCGCGAACAGACCCGACGGAATTTGCCGCTCGACGCCCTCGCGCCGAACCTGTTCGCGAATCACCTGTCGATCGAGCAGACCAACCGCCGCGCGCAGGCCTGCGCGGCCGGGTCGGGCTGAGCGGGCCGCGGCCGCGGCGCGCGAGTGGAGCGGCCGCGAGCCATAGGGCAAAAGGCACTGGTCAGCCGTCGCGGCCCGACTCAGGATCGTCGGTCGGGCCGCCCCAGTCTCGTCGTCGCGGCCATGCACGTCCTCGCCGCTTCCCGGAGAAAACGCAATGCGTAGCCTGCGTCTGCTGTCGTTGTCCGCCTGTGTCGCCGCCGCGCTCGCCGCCGGCTGCAAGTCCGAAACCGCGCCGCCCGCCGCGTCGGCCGATCCCGCGCCGGCCGCCGCCGCGCAGCCGGCCGGCGCGCAATGGGACGCCGCCGTCGACGGCTTCCTGCAAGGTTTCTTCGAACACTTCCCGGTCGCCGGCGCCAATGCCGGCAAGCACGAATTCGACGGCCGCCTGCCCGATTACTCGCCCGAAGGCCTGCAGCGCAACATCCAGTGGCTGCACCAGCAGCGCGATGCAATCAACGCCTTCGGCGACGATCGCCTGACCGCGCCGCAGCGTTACCAGCGCGACTACGTGCGCGCGGTGATCGACGGCCAGTTGTTCTGGCTGGAGGACTCCGGCTTCGCCAGCAAGAACCCGGCTTTCTACGCCAGCGACCTGTCGCCGAGCATGTACCTGACCCGCCCGTACGCGCCGCTGCCGCAGCGCATGGCCGCGTTCGTGAGCTATCAGGACAACCTGCCCAAGGCCGCCGAGCAGATCCGCGCCAATCTCAAGGGCCCGCTGCCGGCGAGCTACATCGACCTGGGCACGATGGTGTTCGGCGGCTTCGCCGAATTCTTCAAGAACGACGTGCCCAAGGCCTTCGCCGAGGTCAAGGACGAAGCGCTGCAGGCGCGGTTCAAGGCCTCCAACGCCAAGGCGATCGAGGCCATGCAGGGCTTGTCGGACTATCTGGCCGCGCAGAAGCCGCAGGCGACCCAGGACTTCGCCCTGGGCGCGGAAAAATTCTCGAAGATGCTCAAGGCCACCGAGGGCGTGGACCTGCCGCTGGATCAGCTCAAGGCCGCCGGCGAAGCCGACCTGGAACGCAACCTGGCCGCGTTGAAATCCGCCTGCGACCAATACGCCAAGGGCCGGCCGATCGTCGAATGCATCGAAAAGGCCAACGCCGACAAGCCCAAGGGCGGCGCGGTCGAAGGCGCGCGCGAGCAACTGGCCGGGCTGCGTCAGTTCATCGTCGACAAGGATCTGGTGTCGATCCCCGGCACCGAGCAGGCGCTGGTCGAGGAAGCGCCGCCGTTCAACCGCAACAACTTCGCCTACATCGAAATCCCCGGCCCGTACGAGAAGAACCTGCCCTCGGTCTACTACATCGCCCCGCCCGATCCGAAGTGGCCCAAGGCCGAGCAGGACGCCTACGTGCCGGGCAAGGCCGACTTGTTGTTCACCTCGGCGCATGAAGTCTGGCCGGGGCATTTCCTGCAGTTCCTGCACGCCAACCGTTCGCAGTGGAAGTTCGCCCAGCTGTTCGTCGGTTACGCCTATGCCGAGGGTTGGGCGCATTACACCGAAGAGATGATGTTCGACGCCGGCCTCGACGGCGCCGGCCCGGAAATCCACATCGGCCAGCTGACCAATGCGTTGCTGCGCAACGTGCGTTATCTGTCGGCGATCGGCCTGCACACCGGCGGCATGACCGTCGCGCAGTCCGAGCAGATGTTCAAGGACAAGGCCTTCCAGGACCCGGGCAACGCGCGCCAGCAGGCCGCGCGCGGCACCTACGACCCGGCGTATCTGAACTACACCCTGGGCAAGCTGATGATCATGCAGCTGCGCGAGGACTGGACCGCGGGCCATGGCGGCCGCGGCGGCTGGAAGGCGTTCCACGATCAGTTCCTGAGCTACGGCGGCCCGCCGATTCCGCTGGTATATGGGCAGATGATGAACGTTCCGGCGCAGGCCAAGCTGTGGACGGCGCCCAAGCCGGCCGCGGCGCCCGCGCCGGCGGCAAACACCGCGTTGCCGCCGGCGACCGGTTCGCCGGACAAGGCGGCGCCCAGGAGCGCGATGTGATTCGTACCATTGCGAATTGATTCGCGAACGAAGATTCGCCAAAAAACGGGGCCGTTCGCGGCCCCGTTTTTTTGTGCGCGTGCGGCAGTGACTACCATTCGAACCTGGCTTGGGCTTGGGCTTGGGCTTGGGCTTGGGCTTGGGCTTTGACTCTGACTTGACTCGAGCCTGAAGTCGCGCAGTTCATCCAGCGCTGCGAGGCTAGTAACTCGCGTTAGCAAAAGCACACCCGAAGGGCGGCGTGCAGGATGCACGCCGTGCGCCACCGGGACATGGATGTCCCGTGTGGCGCATGCCCGCGTCAGCCTCGATCTTGCGGGCACTTGATTCACAAAAAGCATTTTTCTTTGGTTACCTTTCTTTTGTTGCTTTAGACAAAAGAAAGTGACCCGCCGCTTCAGCGGCGGAACGCTTTTGATCCTGCTTGCAGCTTTAAAGGCTTCAAAGCTTCAAAGCTTCAAAGCTTCAAAGCTTTGAAGCTTTGAAGCTCTAGAGCTTTTGAAGCCAAAGGCAAGATCAACAGCTTTCGTCCGCAAGCGGCCGAGTTACTTTCTTTTGTCAAAAGCGACAAAAGAAAGGTAACCAAAGAAAAACGCTTTTCTTTGAATCAAGGGCCCGCACGTGCGTTGCTGACGCGGGCATGCGCCACACGAGACATCCTGTCTCGGTGGCGCACGGCGCACATCCATGTGCGCCGCCCTTCGGGTGTGCTTTTGTTCTCGCGAGTTACTAGCGTCGCAGCGCTGGATGAACTGCGCAGCTTCAAGCGAAAGCGGCATGGCCTACCTGTAGGAGCGGCGCAAGCCGCGACCGCGGAAACACAACCACGGCGCAGGTTTCGGCGTCGTCGAACTGGCGCGGTCGCGACTCGCGTCGCTCCTACAGGGGCTGCGATGTCGCTACGTTGCCTCGGGCTTCACGACGTGAATCCATGCGCCCCGCCAACGGCGACGCGGGAAAAAATCAAATACCTCGAAAGACTGCCTGAACAGGCGAACTACCGACACCCACCACAACGCCGCAGCGCAACATCCCCACCCACGATCGCCCCACCTCAGGCGCCCCCCATCCCCTTGGGCAAACCCACCCAACCCGACTAGACTCACCCCCTGTCCCGACGACGCCCACCCGCGTCGCCCACCGCTTCGAACCGAGACCCGTCCCAGATGAAATCCCACGTTGTCGGCGCCCTGATCCTGATCGTCATCGGCACCTTGTTCCTGCTCAACAACCTGGGCTACACCAACCTCAGCCTGACCAAGGTCCTGGTGACCTGGTGGCCGGCGGCGCTGGTCGTGGTCGGCCTGGGCCTGCTGTTCAAGCGCAACTAGCCCCGCGCCGGCCCATGCGCGACCGCATCGACTTCAACTGCGATCTGGGCGAAGGCTGCGGCGACGACGCGGCGATCCTGCCCTACGTCAGTTCGGCCAACATCGCCTGCGGCGGCCACGCCGGCGACGATGCGAGCATGCGCGCGACCCTGCGCCTGTGCCGCCAGCACGGCGTCGCCGCCGGCGCGCATCCAGGCTTCGAGGACCCCGAACATTTCGGCCGCCGCACCCTGCCGCTGAGCCGCGACGAGATCGGCATGCTGATGCTCGGGCAGATGGCGCGGCTGGCCGCGATCGCCGCCGACGAAGGCGTGCGGCTCACTCACGTCAAGCCGCACGGCGCGCTGTACAACCTGGCCGCCGACGACCGCATCGTCGCCGACGCCATCGTCGCTGCGGTCGCGGCGTTCGATCCGAACCTGATCGTGTACGGCCTGGCCCAGTCGCAACTCACCGACGCGGCCGAATCCGCCGGGCTGCGCGTCGCCCACGAAGTGTTCGCCGAACGCGGTTACGCCGCCAACGGCCGCCTGCTGCCGCGCGGACAAGCCGGCGCGGTGATCGAATCGCTGGAGCAGTCGATCCAGCAAGTGCGCGACCTGGTGTTGCACGGCGAAGTCGCCGTCGCCGGCGGCGGAAAGATCGCGCTGCGCGCCGACACCTTGTGCCTGCACGGCGACCGCAGCGATGCGCCGGCGTTCGCGCGCGCGGTGCATGAGGCGCTGCAAGCCGATGGGATACGGATCGCGGCGTTGTGAGGACGCATCGCATCGACGCGTTCGCTGCGCCAGCTCGCAACGGCTTCGATACGGTCCTCCGCGATCCGCCTGCGCGGCGGAATTTGAACCGCATGAAGTCCCGCACATGACACCCACGACCCCGCCACGTTTCTTCGAGGAGGCGATATGAACTATTGGCCATTGATCGGCGTCGCGGCGGTCGTGCTCGGTTTCGCGCTGCGGCTCAATCCGGCGCTGGTGGTGGTCGTGGCCGGCTTCATCACCGGACTGGCCGCGCAACTGTCGCCGCTGGATGTGCTGGAAGTGCTCGGCAAGGCCTATACCGAAAAACGTTTCCTGCTGCTGTTCCTGCTGACCCTGCCGGTGATCGGCCTGCTCGAACGCCACGGCCTGAAGGAGCACGCGCAGCACTGGATCGCGCGATTGCGCGGCGCGACCATGGGCCGGCTGCTGATCGCCTATCTGCTGATGCGCCAGCTCGCTTCGGCGGTCGGCCTGACCAGCCTGGGCGGCCATCCGCAGACCGTGCGTCCGCTGCTCGCGCCGATGGCCGAGGGCGCGGCGCAGACCACTCATGGCGAACTCGACGACGACGAACGCCAGCGCATCCGCGCGATGGCCGCCGGCACCGATAACGTCGGCCTGTTCTTCGGCGAAGACATCTTCATCGCCTTCGGCGCGGTGCTGTTGATCCAGAGCTTCTTCACCGAGCACGGGATCGCGCTCGATCCATGGCATATCGCCTTGTGGGGCATTCCGACCGCGATCTGTGCGTTCGTCATCCACGCCGTGCGCATCCTGCGGTTCGAACGAAAGCTGGCGCGCGATCACCAGGCCGCCGGACACGCGCAAACCGAACCGGCCGACGCGAACGCGGAACCGCCGTCGCCATGATCACCCTGACCTTCGTCTATTGGCTGATGGGCGCGTACTTCGCCGCGCTCGCCTGGCGTGGCCTGCGCGATGCCGCCAACCCGCGCCGCTACACCACCGCGCTGTTCTGGGGCTTGATCGCGCTACTGATGTTCGCCGCCGAACACCTGCCGAACAAAGTCGTCGGCGGCTGCGTGGTGGTGCTCGCGGTGCTCGCCGGTTTCGGCGGGCTCGGCAAGGGCCGCTACGCCGAAACCACCGGCGAGGAGAAACAGGCCGAATCGCTGCGGCTCGGCAATCGCTTGTTCTGGCCCGCGCTGCTGATCCCGGCGGTGACCCTGATCGGCGCGCTGGGATTGAAATATGTATCGATCGGCGAGCAGCCGTTGCTGGAAACCAAGAACATCACCCTGATCGCGCTGACCATCGCCTGCATCGTCGCCTTGGTCGCCGCATGCCGGCTGACCCGGCAGACGCCGTGGAGCGGGGTCGAGCAATCGCGCCGTCTGGTCGATTCGATCGGCTGGGCCGCGTTGCTGCCGCTGCTGCTCGCCGCGCTCGGTAGCGTGTTCGAAGCCGGCGGTGTCGGCCAAGCCGTGGCCGGCGTGGTGCGCGCGGTGATTCCGGTCGACAACGCCTTCGTCGTGGTCATGGCCTACGCGCTGGGCATGGCCTTGTTCGCGGCGATCATGGGCAACGCCTTCGCCGCGTTCCCGGTGATGACCGGCGGCATCGCGCTGCCGTTGCTGGTCCAGCACCACGGCGCCGATGCCGCGCCGCTGGCCGCGATCGGCATGCTCTCGGGCTATTGCGGCTCGCTGATGACGCCGATGGCGGCGAATTTCAACCTGGTGCCGGCGGCCTTGCTGGAGTTGAAGGACCCCTACGGCGTGATCCGCGCGCAATGGCCGACCGGGCTGGTATTGCTGGCCTGCAATGTCGCGCTGATGTACTGGATCGCACTGCGATGAACAAGCCGACCGCTGCCGGATCCGCGGCAACGCGCAAGCGCGCCGCGACCAAGAAAACGACGAAATCGGCCTCGAAACCGACTTCGAGCGCGACCGAATCGACGCGCCGACGCGACGCGCCGCGCACGGTGTTGCTGACCGGCTTCGCGCCGTTCGGCGGCGAGTCGGGCAACCCCAGCTGGGACGCGGTGCGCCTGCTGGACGGCGAAATCATCGCCGGCCATCGCATCGCCACGCGCTGCCTGTCGGTGACCTTCGATCAGTCCTTGCGCGAACTCGACGACGCCATCAGCGCGCTGCGTCCCGCCTTGGTGCTGTGCGTCGGCCAGGCCGGCGGCCGTGCCCAGTTGTCGATCGAGCGCATCGCGATCAACGTCGACGACGCGCGCATTCCCGACAACCTCGGCGCGCAACCGATCGACCGCGCGATCGCCGCCGACGGCCCGGCCGCCTATTTCAGCGACCTGCCGATCAAGGCCATGCTCGCCGCGGTACGCGCGGCCGGCATCCCCGCGGAGATTTCGCAGACCGCCGGCACCTATGTGTGCAATCACGTTTTCTACGGCCTGATGCATCGGCTGCACGAACGCGACGACACCGTCGGCGTGCGCGGCGGCTTCGTGCATATCCCGTATTCGCCGGCGCAGGCCGCGCGCCATCCCGGCGTGGCGAGCCTGGCGATCGAAACGGTCGCGCAAGGCTTGCGCGTGGCGCTGGAAGCCGCGCTGACCACCCACACCGACCGCCGCATCGCCGCCGGCGCCGAACACTGACACCTCGTTTTCGCCCAATCCCGGAGCCCCCCATGCACCGCCTGCTGCTCGCCGCCCTGCTCACCGCCGCCGCCGTCACCGCGCCCGCCCACGCCGGCCTGTTCGACAAGAACCCCGACAAAGTCGCCGACGAAGCCGTGACCCAGCGCCTGCGCGCGGTCACTGTGTGGGTCGACGCCAGCTGGGGCTTCCGCAACCAGGGCGCGGCCAACGCACTCAGCCGCGCGCATCAAGCGTTCACCACACGGGGCTATGACGTGCTCAGCGTGGCGCCGTATATCGAAAACGGCGATCTGCAGGGATTCTTCGTGACGTATCAGAAGCCGCAGGGACGTTGAGGCGGCCGCGCTGCAAGTTGATGGGTCGCGTAAAAGCGAATCCCCCTGCCCTCCCCTTTTCCAAAGGGGGGAACAGCAAAGGCCGCTTGGGCTCATGACTACGCCACGGGACGTTTTGTCGCGTAAGTGAATCTCGCCCCTTTTCCAAGGGGAACAGCAAAAAACCCAGCCGCGCGGTCTTGTGCCGCATTCCATTCGTCACATCCAGCGCTGCGAGGCTTGCAGCTCGCGTTAGCAACAGCACGTCCGTATACGCATGGTTCGCCGTAACCCTGTAGGAGCGGCGCGAGCCGCGACCGCGGGAATGCAGTTGCGATGAAGGTTTCGAGGTTGTCGCAATGACGCGGTCGCGGCTTACGCCGCTCCTACAGGTAGGCCCAGGCTGCTTGAGCTTGAAGCCGCGCAGTCCATCCAGCGCTGCGAAGCCACTGACTCGCGTTAGCAAAAGCACACCCGAAGGGCGGCGTGCAGGATGCACGCCGTGCGTCACCGGGACATGGATGTCCCGTGTGGCGCATGCCTGCGTCTGCACCGATCGCGCGGGCTCTTGATTCACAAAAAAGCATTTTTCTTTGGTTACCTTTCTTTTGTTGCTTTAGACAAAAGAAAGTGACCCGCCGCTTCAGCGGCGGAAGCTTTTGATCCTGCTTCAGGCTTTAAGAGCTTCAGGAGCTTCAGGAGCTTCAGGAGCTTCAGGAGCTTCAGGAGCTTTAGGAGCTTTAGGAGCTTTAGGAGCTTTAGGAGCTTCAAAACCTACGGCTGCGCCGCGGAACATGGGGTCGGGTAAAAGCGAATCCCCCTACCCCCTTTTCCAAAGGGGGGAACAGCAAAAGCCGCGCGTTTGTCCGATGGAACCAGGTAAAGCACTCCGGCCGCTCAGCACGGTCATCGCTCCGCGATGTGCCACGGCGCAATTGCACCATTGCGCAATTGCGTTATCGCCTTATCGCATTGTCTCATCGCCCCAAAAAAGAAAACGCGCCGATGCTCAGCACCGACGCGTCCTCATCCAACAACCAAATCCAACAACCAAACCAAACCACCCGATCAGCGCGCCACCACCACCTTGGTGCCCGCAACATGATCGTGCAAACAACGCCGATCGTCGCGAAAGATCATCAGCACATCGACCAACTGCACCACCGCGCCCAGACAAGGAATCAACCCGATCCCCTGCGCGAACCCATAACGCTTGCCCAGCAACTCGGCCAGACTCGGCTGCAGACCGTCCATGTCGACGATCTTGATCCGCATGACCTTCTTGCCCCAGGTCTGCCCGGTCGCGTTGAGCGGATACGCCTGGATCAGGAACGACACGATGATCCCGATCAAGCCCCACATGAACTGCAGGCCCAAGGTGCTCTCGCCCGTCTGGTAGGCCTGTATCACCTGGTCGATGTAACCGCCGACCAGCATGATCGGCACCATCACCGCGAACATGATCGCCGCGTCGATCAGCGAGGCGACCAGGCGGATGCCGCGGTCGGCCGGCTCGTCGCCGCCGCCGCTGTACTGAAATTCGTTCAAGGCCGATTGCGGCGTCTGATAAGGGTTCTGCTGCGGGTCCATGCCTGCTCCGTACGCGAAAGGGCGACGCTCGCGGCTCCCCGCCGCGACGCACCGTTGAGAAGAGTTGCCGCGAGACGATATCAGGCCGGACGTGCCAGCCGCACACCGCTGCGCACGCGCAGGCGCCCGCTCGTCCGCGAACGCGCGATCACCGCCGTGGCACGGGTCGAATCGCCCGGCGCCACGCCGCGCGCCGCCGTGCCGGCCGCGTCGTCGCCGACCGGCCCGGCGCCGCGATCAGGTCCGCGGCAGGGTCACGCCGGTCTGGCCCTGGTACTTGCCGCCGCGGTCCTTGTAGGAGGTCTCGCAGACTTCGTCGGACTGGAAGAACAGCATCTGCGCCACGCCTTCGTTGGCGTAGATGCGCGCCGGCAACGGCGTGGTGTTGCTGAATTCCAGGGTCACGTGGCCTTCCCACTCCGGTTCCAGCGGGGTCACGTTGACGATGATGCCGCAGCGCGCGTAGGTGCTCTTGCCCAGGCAGACCACCAGCACGTCGCGCGGGATGCGGAAGTACTCGACCGTGCGCGCCAGCGCGAACGAGTTCGGCGGGATGATGCACACGTCGTTCTCGATGTCGACGAAGCTGCCCGGATCGAAATGCTTCGGGTCGACGATGGTCGAGTTGATGTTGGTGAACACCTTGAACTCGCGCGAGCAGCGCACGTCGTAGCCGTAGCTGGAGGTGCCGTAGCTGACGATGCGCTGGCCGTCGGCGGCGTGCTTGACCTGGCCGGCTTCGAACGGCTCGATCATGCCGCCGGGTTGCTCGGACATGCGGCGGATCCAACGGTCGGACTTGATGCTCATGCGGTGTTCCAGTGGTAGGCGGCCGTAGCCGCGCATTGTAAGAGGTGGATGCGGCGACCCGCTTCTACCCGGTTGTTCTATCGGCTGATTTCCACCCGACGACTCAGCCCAGCAACGACGCCGAGATCGACGGGCTGACCCGCGGCCGCCGCGCCAGCTGCACGGCCAGCCGCCGCGCCGCGCCGCGGTAGGCGCGGGCCGCGGCCGAATCGGGCTGGGCGACGACCACCGGCACGCCGGCGTCGCCCTGCTCGCGGATCGCGATCTGCAGCGGCAGGCTGCCGAGCAGCGGCACGCCGTACTGCGCGGCCATGCGCGCGCCGCCGCCTTCGCCGAACAGATGCTCGGCGTGGCCGCAGTTCGAACACACGTGCACCGCCATGTTTTCGATCAGGCCCAGCACCGGCACCTCGACCTTTTCGAACATCCGCAGCGCCTTGCGCGCGTCCAGGGTGGCCACGTCCTGCGGCGTGGTCACGATCACCGCGCCGGCGACCGGGATCTTCTGCGACAAGGTCAGCTGGATGTCGCCGGTGCCCGGCGGCAAGTCGACGATCAGGTAGTCCAGCTCGCTCCATTGGGTGTCATTGAGCAAGGTGGTCAGCGCCGAGGTCGCCATCGGGCCGCGCCAGATCATCGGCGTGTCCTGCTCGACCAGCGGGCCGATCGACATCGCCTCGATGCCGTGCGCGCGCAGCGGCTCTATGCTCTTGCCATCGGGGCTGTCGGGGCGGCCGTGCAGGCCGAGCATCATCGGCACGCTGGGGCCGTAGATGTCGGCATCGAGCACGCCGACGCGGGCGCCGTCGGCGGCCAGCGCCAAGGCCAGATTGACCGCGGTGGTGGATTTACCGACGCCGCCCTTGCCCGAGCCGATCGCGATCAGGTTGCGCACGTTCGGCAGCGGCGACAGCTTCGCCTGCACCGCGTGCGAGACGATGCGGGAAATCAGTTCCAGGCTGGCCAGGCTCAGGCCCTGCGGCGCCAGCACCGCGCCGATCGCCGCTTCGAGCGCGGCGCGCATGCCTTCGAGCGCGTAGCCGGCGGTGATCGACACCGCGACCCGGCCCTCGGCCGCGCCAGCGCGCACGCGCGCCTCGCTGTCGGCCAGGCTCAGTTCGGTATCGGGAAGAAAAATCGCCGCGATCGCGGCTTGCAGACTGTCGCTCATGCCGGCGATCCGGCCGGGCGCGGGGTGTGGTTGCGCATGGAAGCTCTGATAGGGGAAACGCGCCGCGGGGCGGCCGGACCACATGGTAAAGCCTGCCGGTTCGCGCGTCCCGCGTCGGCTTGGCGACCCGCCCGGCCGACGCAGTCCGGCGCGGTCCGCGCGCGGCGCGATCGCCGATCCGGACCCGGCGGCGCGCCCGCGATCCGTCGCGGGCGCGAGCCGCTCGAGTCGGGCCTCTGGCTCCGAACAAAATACAATCTGAAATTGGCAAATTTTCCGACCAAACGACGTATTTACGGCGCAGAACGACATGCTTAACAGGTCTATTAGACGATAAAAACACGCAAATCGACCTGAAATTCGAAATTTAAACAATAAAAATCAATCACCTACAGTCGGTTGACAAGACCGACACACGAACAGATTGGATTTGGATGACATTTCGGTTAACTGCATGTTAAGTTCCAGCTCGAAAGGAATGATCAACCGCCAGGATCGGCAAACAGGCTGAAACCAGCCACGCACGTTTCGACGCTTCCAGGGGATTCAAACCGATGCCACACCATCACAGCGGCCTGCGCCCGAGCAGGCTGTCGCGGGCGCTTGTCGCCGCGATTTTCGTAAGCGCCGCGGGGGCGGCGTTCGCCCAGACGCCGGCTTCGGTCGACGAGCTGTCCACCAGCAACAAGAAGACCACCGACATCGGCGGCGTGGTGGTTACCGGCTCGCGCATCAAGCGCACCCAGATCGAAGGGCCCTCGCCGGTCACCGTGATCAGCTCGGCGCAGATCCAGCGCGAAGGCTTCGTCACCGTGTTCGATGCGCTGACCACCCTGACCCAGAACGGCGGCGTGACCCAGAACGAACTCAACTCGGCCGGCGGCTTCACCCCGAACGGCAGCCCGGTCAACCTGCGCGGGCTCGGCCCGGGCCGCACCCTGCTGCTGATCAACGGCCGCCGCGCCGCCGACTACCCGTTCCCGTACAACGGCCAGAGCAACTTCCAGAATTTCGGCAACATCCCATCGGCCGCGGTCGACCGGATCGAGATCCTGTCCGGCGGCGCCTCGGCGATCTACGGCTCCGACGCGGTCGCCGGCGTGATCAACGTGGTGCTCAAGACCAACTTCAGCGGCGACAAGGTCACCCTGCGCGGCGGCACCTCGACCACCGGCGGCGGCGACTTCGGCAACCTGCAGTGGGTGGGCGGCCGTTCCGGCGACAACTGGAGCGTGACCTATGCATTGGAATACTTCGCCGACGAACCGGTGTTCGCGTTCCAGCGCGACTTCATGGATTCCACCGACGACAACCCGCGTCCGGTGCCCGAGCTGGGCGTCAACCAGCCCAGCGCCTCGATCCGCCTGAATCGTCCGGGCGGCGCGGCCAACTCCTACATCGCGCCGCCGCCGGGCGCCTGCGACCGCTTCGGCGGCGAGCTGGTGCCCTTCAACTTCCGTTCGGTCTCCGCCGGCACGCGCGCCGTGGTCAACCTCGGCCAGGGCTGCGGCTCGTGGAAGGACGTGGGCTACCAGACCATCGCCAACGGCAACAGCGACTGGTCGGGTTATCTGTACGCCACCTACGATTTCGCCAACGGCATCGAGGCCTGGACCAGCCTGCAGGGCTTCTACTCCAAGTCCAAGCTGTCCGGCGGCACCGAGGCGATCAGCGGCCCGCACATCGACGGCACCGGCCGGGTCACCACCTGGTTCGACACCGGCCTCAACGCCAACATGAACATGCAGCGCATCTTCACCCCGGCGGAAGTCGGCGGCCTGGATGCGATGTACCAGCGCTTCACCGAGAAGTCGCTCGACGTCGCCTTCGGCCTGCGCGGCACCATCGGCGACCGCTTCGACTGGGACGTGACCGTCGGCCGCGCCGAATACCGCGCCGACCGCACCCGTCCGCGCCTGGACGGCTCGAAGGTCACCGACTGGTTCTTCGGCCCGCGTCTGAACACCACCGGCACGCCGCGCTACAGGATCAACCTCGATCGCCTGTACACGCCGCTGACGCCGGCGCAGTACCAGTCGATGTCGACCATCCTCAAGTACCAGTCCAAGTCCTGGGTCAACCAGGGCAGCGCGACCCTGTCGGGCGAACTGTTCGACCTGCCGGCCGGCCCGCTCGGCTTCGCCGCAGTGCTGGACTTGACCTCGCAGGGCTACGACCTGGAATCGCCGCCGGCCATCCTGCCCACGGTGATGGAGGCCTACGGCCTGACCGGCACCAACGGCGGCGGCGATCGCGACCGCTACGCCGCGGGCCTGGAGTTCAGCATTCCCATCCTGCCGTCGTTGAAGGCCAGCCTGGCCGGCCGCTTCGACAAGTACGACGACATCACCGCGGTCGACGACGCCAAGACCTGGGGCGCCGGCCTGGAGTGGCGTCCGCTCGACAGCCTGCTGCTGCGCGCCAACTACTCGACCAGCTTCAAGGCGCCGGACATGCACTTCGTGTTCAACGAAGGCAGCGGCAGCTTCAGCAGCCCGCTCGACACCTACCGCTGCCTCAACGCCAACCTGACGGCGGCGTCGTGCACGGGCTCGGTCTACAACTACTCGATGTTCGCCACCAGCAAGGGCGAGCCGGGATTGACCGAGGAAACCGGCGAGTCGTGGGGCGCGGGCCTGGTCTGGGACCTCACCGACGGCCTGTCGATGTCGGTGGACTACTACGACATCAAGCTCGACGACGCGGTGACCACCCTGAGCAGCACCTACATCCTCGACAACGAGGGCGGCTGCCGCACCGGCCTGACCCGTACCCGCCAGCCGTTCCAGTTCGCCGCCGATTCGGCGTTCTGCCGCGAGATCACCAGCCGCGTCACCCGCGTGGCCGCGCCGGGCGAACTGACCGACCGCGTGACCAACATCCGCAGCGGCCCGGTCAACCAGTCGCTGCTGCACGTGGCCGGCCTGGACGCGGCGATGAACTGGCGCTTTAGCACGCAGCGCTTCGGCGACTACCGCATGGAGCTGGGCTGGACCCACACGCTCAAGAGCGAACGCCAGCTGCTGGCGACCGATCCGGTCGACAAGGACTGGCGCGACGATCCGGGCAACTTCGACTTCCGCAGCCGCGTGCGCGGCTCGGTGTCGTGGCAGAAGGACGCCTGGAACGCCACCGTGTTCATGACCCGCTACGGCAGCCTGCCGAACTGGCAGGAAACCGGCCGCATCGCCCCGTACTTCCAGTGGAACCTGAACCTCGGCAAGCAGATCACCGACCGGGCCAAGGTCACCGTGTTCGTCAACAACGTGTTCAACAAGTTCCATCCGAGCGACGACGGCTACGACTCGTATCCGTACTTCTATCGCGCCTACAGCCCGATCGGCCGCGAGATCTCGGCGCAGTTGGAATACAACTTCAACTGAGCCGTTCATCGAGCACCCGAAGCCCGGCGCAAGCCGGGCTTCTTTTTGCCCGCGCTCCACCGCGCCGCGACTTCCATACCCCGGCGGATGCGGTATAAAGATCACAACCGCCACCCGGCCCGGCCGGCGCGGTCCGAATCACGCCTTATCCCTGGGAGGGGACACATGCGTATCAAACTGCTTGCATTGCTGTTGCTGGCGCTGCCGACCGCGGCGTTCGCCCAGTCCACGCCGGTCGGCTCATGGACCACGATCGACGACAAGACCGGCAAGCCGAAGTCGGTGGTCGAAATCTACGAAGCCAAGGACGGCAGCCTCGCCGGCCGGGTCACCGAAATCCTGCAATCCGAGCGCGGCCCGAACCCGCTGTGCGACAAGTGCTCGGGCGAGCGCAAGAACAAGCCGGTCAAGGGCATGGTCATCCTGTGGGGCATCCGCAAGGACGGCGACACCTGGGACGGCGGCCAGATCCTCGATCCGGTCAGCGGCAAGGTCTATTCGGTCAAGGTCACCCCCACCGACAGCGGCAAGAAGCTCGACGTGCGCGGCTTCATGGGCTTCTCGCTGATCGGCCGCACCCAGACCTGGATGCGCCACGAATAAGCCTGGGCCGGTCCGGTGTGGTTACACGGAGACCCGGCCTTGGCCGGGTTTCTTGTTTTTAGCCACCCGTACGTACCGGCCTCGCGCGTCATCTTCGATTCGTCATTCCCGCGAAGGCGGGCTCCGCTTCACTTAGGCGACGCCGGACATCCAGAGACTTCAGAGTCCTCCCTCCAGAACGTCATTCCCGCGAACGCGGGAATCCAGCGACTTCAAACGTTCTCGCACGAAAGGCCCTGGATGTTCGGCTGCGCCGAAGTGAAGCAGAGCCCGCGTTCGCGGGAATGACGAGCAAAAGCAAGCGCGAAAGCAAGGCAAAACCAAAGCAAAGCAAAACCAAAGAAAAGCCAAAGCAAGACCAAAGCAAGACAAAGCAAGACAAAGCCCAGCAAGTCCCAGTCCCCCATCCCCTGCGCCAGCCCCCGCGCAGCCCCATGCCATAATTCACGACCACCCACGGCCACCCCGCCCATGTCTCGCGAAATCGTCGTCTCCAACGCCCTGCCCTACGCCAACGGTCACCTGCATCTGGGCCACCTGGTCGGCTACATGCAAGCCGACATCTGGTGCCGCGCGCAGCGCATGAGCGCGAACACGGTCCACTACATCTGCGCCGACGACACCCACGGCACGCCGATCATGCTGGCCGCGGAAAAGGCCGGGGTCACCCCGGAAGCCTTCATCGCCGCGATCCAGGTCAGCCACGAGCGCGACTTCGCCGCGTTCGGCGTGGCCTTCGATCACTACGACTCGACCCACTCGGCCGGCAACCGCGGTCTGACCGAAGGCTTCTACGCGCGCCTGGACAACGCCGGCCACATCAGCCGCCGCTCGGTCGCGCAGCTGTACGACCCGGTCAAAGGCATGTTCCTGCCCGACCGCTACGTCAAGGGCATCTGCCCGAACTGTGGCACGCCCGACCAGTACGGCGACAACTGCGAACACTGCGGCGCGACCTACGCGCCGACCGAGCTCAAGGAACCGCGTTCGGTGGTCAGCGGCGCGACGCCGGAGCTGCGCGAGTCGGAGCACTTCTTCTTCGAAGTCGGCCACTTCGACGCGTTCCTGCGCGAGTGGATGGCCGGCGATGTCGCCACCCCGGGCGTCAAGGCCAAGCTGCACGAATGGCTGAATGTCGAAGGCGGCCTGCGCGCCTGGGACATCTCGCGCGACGCGCCCTACTTCGGCTTCGAGATTCCCGGCCATCCGGGCAAGTTCCTGTACGTGTGGCTGGATGCGCCGATCGGTTACCTCAGCAGCTTCCAGGCGCTGGCCGAGCGCCAGGGCCTGGATTTCTGGTCCTACCTCGCGCGCGACAGCCAGGCCGAACTGCACCACTTCATCGGCAAGGACATCGTCACCTTCCACGGCCTGTTCTGGCCGGCGGTGCTGCACGGCGCCGGTTTCCGCGCGCCGACCAGGCTGCACGTCAACGGTTACCTGATGGTCGATGGACAAAAAATGTCCAAGGCGCGCGGCACCTTCATCCAGGCCCGCACCTACCTCGACGTCGGCCTGGACCCCGAAGCGCTGCGCTACTACTTCGCCACCAAGACCAACGGCGGCGTCGAGGACATCGACCTAAACCTCGCCGACTTCGTCGCGCGGGTGAATTCCGACGTGGTCGGCAAGTTCGTCAACCTCGCCAGCCGCTGCGCCGGTTTCATCGAGAAGCGCTTCGGCGGCCAGCTCGCCGCGCACTTGCCGGACGCGGCGATGTACGAGCGCTTCGTCGCCCAGCTCGGCCCGATCGCCGACGCCTACGACCGCAACGAAGCCGCGGCCGCGGTGCGCATGACCATGGCGCTGGCCGACGAAGCCAACAAGTACATCGACGAACACAAACCGTGGGTGCTGGCCAAGGAAGAAGGCGCCGAGGCGCAGTTGCAGGCCGTGTGCACCCAGGGCCTGAATCTGTTCCGCGTACTCGCCGCCGCGCTCAAGCCGGTGCTGCCGCGGGTCGCCTCGGAAGCCGAAGCCTTCCTCGCCGCGCCGGTCGCGCTTTGGGGCGATCTCGCCGCGCCGCTG
The DNA here is from genome assembly GCF_014779555.2 of Lysobacter capsici. Lineage (NCBI taxonomy): Bacteria > Pseudomonadati > Pseudomonadota > Gammaproteobacteria > Lysobacterales > Lysobacteraceae > Lysobacter > Lysobacter capsici. The sequence continues at coordinate 2,230,416 of NZ_CP094357.1, read as the reverse complement.
ACCGCCCACACCATCGGCGCTTACACGCCGCTGTTCACCCGTATCGACACCAAACTCATCGACGCCATGATCGAAGCCAGCAAAGAATCCCTCGCCCCGACCGCACCGACCGCCGTAGTCGCGACCGAGACCGCGAAAGCCGCGCCGGCTGCCGCGGTGAAGCCCGAGGCCGCGAAGTCCGAAACCGCTGGCGCGGCGACGATCGGTATCGACGACTTCGCCAAGCTCGACCTGCGCATCGGCAAGGTGCTGGCCTGCGAATTCGTCGAAGGCTCCGACAAGCTGCTGCGTTTCGAACTCGATGCCGGCGACCTGGGCACGCGCCAGATTTTCTCCGGCATCCGCGGTTCCTACGCCGAGCCGGAAAAACTGGTCGGTCGCAAAGTCGTCTTCATCGCCAACCTCGCCCCGCGCAAGATGCGCTTCGGCCTGAGCGAAGGCATGATTTTGTCGGCCGGTTTCGACGGCGGCGCGCTGGCTCTGCTCGATGCGGACGACGGTGCCGCGCCGGGCATGCCGGTTCGGTGAGACGAGAAACGAGTGTAGAAAAGTGAGGAACGAGTAAGAGCTCAAGCACGCACTGCCGCTCCTTCGCTTTTACTCACTCCTCACTCCTCTGAACTCACTCCTACCCCGCATGGACCTGACCGAACGCCTCGACCGCCTGCTGCCGCAAACCCAATGCGGCCAGTGCGGCTACGCGGGTTGTCGTCCGTATGCGGAAGCGATGGCGCGGGGCGAGGCCGGTGTCGATCATTGCCCGCCCGGCGGCGACGCCGGCGCGCGCGCGTTGGCGCGCTTGCTCGGCGTGCCGGCGCGGCCCTACGACCGCGGTCGCGGCGAGCACAAGCCCGCGCCGGTGGCCTTGATCGTCGAAGCCGATTGCATCGGCTGCACCAAGTGCATCCAGGCCTGTCCGGTCGACGCGATCATCGGCGCGGCCAAGCACATGCATACGGTGATCGAGCCGCTGTGCACCGGCTGCGAGTTGTGCGTTCCGGCGTGTCCGGTGGATTGCATCGTGCTGGTGCCGGCGACTGCGTCGGCTGGGGCTTCGGTTTAGAACCGTTTTTTGTTTGAGATTTAAGTTCGCGCGGTCCCGGCGATGCTGCGGGCCTGACGTGGGTTTCGCTGCTGTCGTAGTGGCGCGGTCGCGGCTTGCGCCGCTCCTACAGGTAGGCCAAGCCGCTTTTGCCTGGGCACGAAGCCGCGCAGTTCATCCAGCGCTGCGAGGCCTGTAACTCGCGTTAGCAAAAGCACACCCGAAGGGCGGCGTGCAGGATGCACGCCGTGCGCCACCGGGACATGGATGTCCCGTGTGGCGCATGCCCGCGTCTGCACCGCACTTGCGGGCACTTGATTCAAAAAAAGCGTTTTTCTTTGGTTACCTTTCTTTTGTCGCTTTTGACAAAAGAAAGTAACTCGGCCGCTTGCGGACGAAAGCTGTTGATCTTGCCTCTGGCTTCAAAAGCTCTAGAGCTTCAAAGCTTTGAAGCCTTTAAAGCTGCAAGCAGGATCAAAAGCGTTCCGCCGCTGAAGCGGCGGGTCACTTTCTTTTGTCTAAAGCAACAAAAGAAAGGTAACCAAAGAAAAATGCTTTTTTGTGAATCAAGTGCCCGCAAGCTCGGTGCTTCCGCGGGCATGCGCCACACGGGACATCCATGTCCCGGTGGCGCACGGCGTGCATCCTGCACGCCGCCCTTCGGGTGTGCGTTTGCTAACGCGAGTTACAAGCCTCGCAGCGCTGGATGAACTGCGCGGCTTCAAGGTCAAGCAAAGTTGCATGGCCTACCTGTAGGAGCGGCGCAAGCCGCGACCACGCCATCGCGGCAACATCGCAACCTGCATCATGGCGGTTATGCCTTGGCCGGAACGGATTTGCCTGATGCCGGCTTTTCAGAGGCCGGCTTGTCGGAAGCCGGCTTTTCGGACTTCGGCGCGGGCGTGCCCTCCGACGTCGGAACCTCAATCGGCAACGCCACATCCGGCGTACCGATCGCGCAGGCCGAGCAGATACGCTCGATCTTGTAACCCTTGCCGCGCAGACGTTCGATCAGGCCGTCGTCGCCGAGCAGGTGCATGGTGCCGACCACCACCAGGCTGTCGCCTTTCTTGGATTCGTCGAGCAGTTTCTGGATCTGTGGAATCCAGGCTTCGTTGCGCTCGAGATTGACCATGCGGTAGGTCTCGGGCGTCTTCTCCTTCATCTCCACGCGCGCTTTTTCGTCGAGCTTGGCGATGTCGGCATTGCGCCAGGCGCTGTGGATGTCGTCGAGCATGCCCGGCACGTCCTCGGGCTTGTCGAGGAATTCGCGCAGCGCCTTGATCTGCTCGGGCAGCGGGCCCGAGTCCATGATCTGCAGCTGACTGTCCATGCTCTCCAGGCCCAGCGCCGGCTTGCCGGCTTCGGCCGCCTGCCGCATCAGGTATTGGTCCAGGCCGAGCTGCGGGCTGAAGCCCATCGACTGCGACACGCCCAGCACCAGCGACAGATTGACGAACCACGGCTCGAGCGCGTCGACCTGGCTCAGCGAGCGGCCGTTCTTGGCCAGCACGCGGTTGAGTTTTTCGCGCAGATCGCCCGGCAGCACCTGGCTGAGGGTGCGGCCGTCGTCGTAGCGTGCGCGCTGCATGAAACGCTGCGGCACGCCCGGATCGAACATCTCCTGCGGCGAGACCTCGAAGATCAGCTTGTCGGAACCGGCGAAGGCCTGATCGATGTCGGGCGACAGCGGGTAGTCGTCGGCGCGCAGCAGATGGAACGAGCCCAGCAGGTACACCGCGTTGTCGGCGTCGGACACCTTCCACAGCAGCGGCACCGGCGGCGTCTTGGTCGCCGCGACCGCGGCCTGCTCATCGCCGGCGATCGCGGTGGCGGAGGTCAGCGACACGCTCAGGGCGCTGGCGACGAACAAGGGCAGGACGAACAACTTCATGAACCGCATCGGCAGAGTGTCTCGGTGGACTCGAGCGACAACGCCCGAGGATAAGAAAGATTCGTTACGACGCGGGCGCGGCGGCGGTTTCGGGCTTGGCGCCGTGCTGCGTATCGCCGCCCGGCGCCGCGGCGGCGCTGGGCTTGTAGGTCTTCTCGCCGGCCAGCACTTCCAGGTTCAGGCGATTTTCCGGCGGCGGCAGCGGACAGGTCGCGTACGCGGTGAACGCGCACGGCGGGTTGTAGGCCTTGTTGAAATCCAGGATGACCTTGCCCTGCAGGTTCGGCCGCGCCACGTCGAGGAAACGCCCGGCGCTGTAGCTGGTATGGCCGCTGGTGCGATCGGCGAACACCAGCATCAGTTCGTCGCCGCCCTGGTCCAGCGCTTCGATGCGGTAGGTCTGGCCGTCGCGCTCGAACTCGATCGCGCCGGGGTTGGGCGTGGCCTCGATCGTGCCGATGATGTTGGCGATGTCGATGGTCTTGCCGGCCGGATGGGCGACGAACTTGCCGCTGATCTTCCAGTCCTCCTGCGCCGGCCAGTAGTCGATGCCCTTGAATCCGGTCAGGGTCGGCGCTTCGGAATGACGCACCCGCAGCAGATACCGGTCGCCGCGCTTGATCACGGTCAGCACGCCCTTGCCGTCGTCGAAGCCGATCTTGCTCGGCCCGGCCGGGTAGTCGTCGGCCAGCAGCGTGGCCGCGCCCTTGAGCGGCTGATCGTTGAGGGTGAACTGCGCGCCGCGCTCGGGCACGAAACGCAGCTTGCCCCGGGTCAGGGTCAGCATGCCGAAATGCTCCGGGCCGGCGCCGACGCGGATGCCGTTGTCGGGATCGCTGCCGAAATAATGCGAGCCCTCGTCGATCGGATGCAGGCCGATCAGGCTGGTCCACCCGTCGGGCTTGAGCAGTTCCTCGCGGCGGTGTTCGCGCCACAGCTGTTCGTCGCGGGCGAAGGTTTCGCTGGCCGCGGCGACCTGCTCGGCCTCGCGCTTGGCCTGCGCCTGCTGCTGCGGCGAATCGCAGGCGGCCAGCGCCGGCAACAACAAGGCCGCGCACAACAGCGGCCTGGGGATCAGTCGCAACAACGCACAAGCAGCAGCCATCTCAACGCCCTCGCAGGAACCAGCGGTCGATTTCGGGCAGGCTGAAGCGTGCCCAGGTGGGACGCCCATGATTGCATTGACCGGAGCGTTCGGTGGCTTCCATCTCGCGCAGCAAGGCATTCATTTCGGGCAAAGTGAGACGGCGATTGGCGCGCACCGCGCCGTGGCAGGCCATGGTCGACAGCAGTTCGTCGCGCGCGGCGGCGACCCGGCGCGATTCGCCGTGTTCGCGCAGGTCGGCCAGCACGTCGCGCAGCAGCGCCTCGACGTCGCCGTGGGCGAGCAGCGCCGGCACCGCGCGCAGGGTCAGCGACTGCGGGCCGCTACGGGTGACTTCGAAACCCAGCGCGATCAGCGTGGCCTCCTCGCGCTCGGCGACCTCGGCCTCGCGTTCGGACACCGCCAGGGTCGCCGGCACCAGCAGCGGCTGGGTGCGCAGGCCTTCGCCGTCGTGCGCGCTCTTGAGTTTTTCGTAACCGATGCGCTCGTGCGCGGCGTGCATATCGACCACGATCAGGCCTTCGGCGCTTTCAGCCAGCACGTAGATGCCGTGCAGTTGCGCGATCGCGTAACCCAGCGGCGGCAGGGTGTCGTCGTCGCTGTGCGGCAGCGCCGGTCGCGGTATCCCCGGCGCGGGGCCGGCATAAGCGCTGCCGGCGCCGGCATACAGCCCGGCGCCTGGCGCCGGACCGGACACCGAACCGCCACCGCTGCCGTACAAGGCCGCATACCCGGCGCGGGTTTCGCTGACCTGCAGGCCCAACGGCGCGGTCGGCCGGTATTGGTACATATTCGACGGCGCGGCGACTTCGCCGTTGGCCGCAGCGAACGGATCGCCGCCGCCGGGCACCTGCGCCGACGGCAGGCTGCCGGCGCGGGTCTGCGCCAGCGCATCGTTGAGGGTGCGGTAGACGAAGTCGTGGATCAGCCGCGCATCGCGGAAGCGCACCTCGTGCTTGGCCGGATGCACGTTGACGTCGACCCGGCGCGGATCGAGTTCGAGAAACAGCACGTACGCCGGCTGGCGGCCATGGAACAGCACGTCGGCATACGCCTGTTTGACCGCATGGGCGATGCTGCGATCGCGCACCGAGCGGCCGTTGCAATACAGATACTGCTGATCGGCGCTGGCGCGGTTGTACGCAGGTTGCGCGATCCAGCCGTGCAGGCGCAGCCCGGCGCCGCTGTGATCCACGCGCAATGCGTTCTTGGCGAATTCCTCGCCCAGCGCCTCGCCGATGCGCACGTCCGACAGGCCCATGTCGATCAGGTCGCCCTCGCCTTTCCAGCGCCGGGTCGCCTTGCCGTTGTGCGACACGCGCAGTTCGACGTCCGGCCGCGCGAGCGCGAGCTGGCGCAGCCATTCTTCGATATGGCCCAGTTCGGTGCGCTCGGCCTTCAGGAATTTGCGCCGCGCCGGCACGTTGAAAAACAGATCGCGCACTTCGACCGTGGTGCCTTGCGGATGCGACTTGGGCGTGACTTCGCCGAGCCGGCCGCCGTCGATCTCCAGCACCGCGCCGCGGTCTTCGCCGATCCGGCGCGAGGACAGCGCGAAGCGGCTGACCGAGGCGATCGAGGGCAGCGCTTCGCCGCGAAACCCGAGGGTGGTGACGCCTTCGAGATCGTCCAGCGAGGCGATCTTGCTGGTGGCGTGGCGCGACACCGCCAGCGGCAGTTCCTCGGGGGTGATGCCGTTGCCGTCGTCGCGGATGCGGATCAGGCGCACGCCGCCTTCTTCCAGGTCGATGTCGACCCGGCGCGCGCCGGCGTCGAGCGCGTTTTCGACCAGTTCCTTGACCACGGACGCGGGCCGCTCGACCACTTCGCCGGCAGCGATCTGGTTGATGAGGGTATCGGGGAGTTGGCGGATGCTCACAGGCGGCGTTTCGGTGCGCGCGGCACCGTTGGGGGATGGGGATCGATGATAGCCGCTGGGTGCGGGTCGCCGCGATCCGGAGCTTGCGGTTTGAGGGGTTGCGGTTTGGAGGGGGCCGTTTCCGGGCCTGCGGGCGGCAGCCCTCATCCGCCCTGCGGGCGCCTTCTCAGCCTTGCACTGCCTGCGGTCGCCGCAAGCGGGAGAAGGACTCCGCCCCTACTCCCTCTCCCGCTTGCGGGAGAGGGCCGGGGTGAGGGCCAGCCTGGACTAGCGCAACCCCATCGCGCGACCGAAATCCCCAACCCCCAACGGCAACTGCTCGAAGGTATAGGCCAAGGCCCGCTCCAGACTGTCGAAGCCCCGCCGCTCATGACGAAAATACAGGTCGGTCGCGTCCTCGTACCGATCCAGCCAATCGTCGAAACCGAGCTGGATCGCGCCGCCGCCGAGCGGCTTGAGAAAATATTCGCGCTGCGCCGGCTCGCCCTCGTGCAGATACGCCAGATTGATCCACAACGCGCGTCGCTCTGCCAGCCAGCGACGCACCGCGGCCACCAGCTCGGCACCGGGCACGGCAGCGGTATTCATCGAATCAAACTCAAGGCGCCGAACAGGCAGACGAAGCAAACACGCGGCGATCGAATCAGCCCGAACCCCCGCGTGAGCGATCAGGGGCTTCCGCCGCCGCCGAACCCGCCCGACGGCGCCTGCTGGGCCTCGGCGCGCGCCGCGTACATCGTGCCCGGCGGCGGCTGGCGGGTGAAATAGGTGTTGACCCCGGACAGCACCGCGCGCGCCAGGGCGCGCTGGTGCGAGGGATCGGTCAAGCGGCGCTCTTCTTCCGGGTTGGAAATGAACGCGGTCTCGACCAGCATCGCTGGCATGTCCGAGGTGCGCAGCACCGCGAAGTTGGCGCGCTCGATATGCGGCTTGTGGTTGTTGCCGACATCCTTGAGGCCGTCGAGCACATGCCCGGCGGCGTCTTCGGACGCCTTCATGTGGCCGCTCTGGGTCAGATCGAGCAGCACCGAAGCCAGGGTGTTGTCGGTCTGCTGCAGGCGCACGCCGCCGATCAGGTCGGCGGAGTTTTCCTTGTCGGCCAGCCAGCGCGCGCGTTGCGAGGACGCGCCCTTGAGCGACAGCACGTACACCGAGGAGCCCTTGGCGGCGCGGTTTTCGGCAGCGTCGGCATGGATCGAGATGAACATGTCGGCCTTGGCCTGACGCGCCAGCTGGGCACGGCGCGGCAGCGGGATGAACACGTCGCTGTCGCGGGTCATGTAGGCCTTGAGGCCGGGCGTGGCGTTGATCTGGCGCGCCAGTTCGCGGCCGATCGCCAGGGTCACGTCTTTTTCGCGCTTGCCGGTCAAGCCGATCGCGCCCGGATCCTGGCCGCCGTGGCCGGGATCGATGGCGATGATCAACGGCCGCATGCCGCGGCCGCGCATCACGTCTTTCAAAGTCTTGGTCGCGCCCGGCGGCGGCATCGTTTCGGGCGCCGACTCGGGCACGGCGGCGCTGGCGCCGGGCATCGGCGCCGGCACTCCGGTCGCTACCCGGGTCGGAACGCCGGTGGCGATGCGGGTCGGCACGCCGGTCGCGACCGTGGTCGCCACCGGTGCCTGTGCTGCCTGTTCGAACACGGCCTGGCTGGCGGCTTGATTGGCGGCCTGCTGGGTGGCGCTCGGCGGCGGCGACACGGGATGGGTAGCGGCTGGCGCGGCGGCGGCGAGCGCCGACGCGGTCTGCGCGGTCGTGGTCTGAGCGGGCGCGTTCGCGGCCGGCACCGACGGCACCGAATTCTGCGGCGGACGCACCGCCGGCAACGCCGCGTTGGTCTGCGCAGGCGCGCTGCCCGCGGCGCCACGCGCGGCGAGTTCGGCGATCAGGCGCTGGGTCGCGGCGTTGGAAGCGACCGCCGGCTCGGCGGAAGTCGCGGCAGGCGCGGGCGCCGGATTGGATGCAGCGGGCGGCGGCACATTCGCCGCAGCCGCGGCGGCCACGGCCGCCGGCGCAACGACGCGCGCCGGCTCGGACCCGTCGCCCGGCCATTCCAGGATCAGGCGCGGACCGGAGGTGCCCTGCTCGATATGCGGCTTGAGCACCGCGATCGGCTGAGCGAGGTCGAACACCACACGGGCGGTGCCGGGCTGCGGCTCGCCGGTGCGGACGGCTTTGACGATGCCGGTCGCGGCCGGCAGCTTGAGATTCTTGCCCAGGCGCGAGGCCGGCAGGTCGACGACCAGCCGATCCGGGCCCTTGAGGCTGATGACTTTGTATTCGCCGGCGCCATCGAGGGCGATTTCGGCGCGGGTCCCGGTGGCGCCGTTGCGCAGCTCCAAGCCCTTGATTTCACTGGCGTGCGCGAGATTCCAGGCCAGCGCCGCGAGCAGCGCCAGGCCGAGCAGGAATTTCTGGACAGTGGCCCCTTTGACTCGCATGGGCGTAAGTCAAGCACCGGACCACCCGAATTGCAAGCATTTTTCCCTTGCAAATCCGGGACCTGGGGCGACTTCCTATGGAATCGTTCAGGAGTCGGCCGCAACCTCACGGGCACCCGTCGCGTCGGCCAGCGCGACCAGCCAGGCCCGCCCGCCCTCGCTGAGCGCATTCAGGCGGGCCTGTCGGCCGGCGCCGTCCTGGGCCAGATCGATGCGCAAATCCGGTGCCGGCAGCCAGCCCAGCCCACGCTCGGGCCACTCGATCAGCCACAACGAGGCCTCGCCGCCGTCCAGGCCGAGGAACTCCAGCTCGCCGGCATCGCCGATCCGGTACAGGTCCAGATGCCAGGCTTCGCCGCCGTCGCTGAGCGGATAACGCTCGACCAGGGTGTAGGTCGGGCTGCGGATCGCGCCCTGCACGCCGAGCGCGCGCAGCAAGGCGCGCGCCAGGGTGGATTTGCCGGCGCCCAGATCGCCATGCAGATGCACGATCAAAACGCCGGCCTGCGCTGCGTTCGCGCGCGCCGCGGCGAGCGCGGCGCCGAGCGCGTCGGTGGCGTCGGCGTCGCCGAGATGAAGTTGGATCGAATCGTTGGGCATCGTGGACGCGGTTACGAAATCAGAGTTCATCGGATCACAGCGCGCGTATTCAACGCGCGCCGTTGACGGGATTGGCGCGGCGTCGCAGCCACGGCATCAGATCGCTGGGCAACAGGCCGCGTTCGCCGCCCTCGCGCGCGGCCTCGTCGCCGGCCACCGAATGCAGCAACGCACCGGCGCAGGCCGCGTCGAAGGCATCGAGACCTTGCGCGCGCAACGCCGCGATCACGCCGCTGAGCACATCGCCCATGCCGCCGACCGCCATGCCGGGATTGCCCGCGCCGATCACCTGCACGCCGCGACCGTGCGCGGCAACCAAAGTGCCGGCGCCCTTGAGCACGACCACGCAGCGATAACGTTCGACCAAGGCGCGCACCGCGGCGAAACGATCGGCCTGCACGCGCGCGCTGTCGCTGCCGAGCAGACGCGCGGCCTCGCCCGGATGCGGAGTCAGGATGCAATCGGCCGGCAACGGCCGCGGATCGATGGCGAGCAGATTGAGCGCGTCGGCGTCGAGCAACAACGGTTTCGCGCTGGCGATCGCGCGCTCGAACAGCTGTTTTCCCCAGGTTTCCTGGCCCAGGCCGGGACCGATCGCGATCACGCTCGCGCTGTCGATCGCGTCGTGCAATTCGTCGGCATGCTCGATCGCGCGCGGCATCGCCTCGGGCAGACGCGCGAGCATCGGCGCGACATGCGCCAGCCGCGTCGCCGCATCCAGCAAGCCCGCGCCGCTGCGCAACGCGGCTTGCGCGCACAGCAACAGCGCACCGCCGTGGCCGTGATCGCCGCCGATGCACATCACCCGGCCGTTGCGGCCTTTGTGACTGTCGCGTCGGCGCGGTCGCAGCCAACGCGGCAGATCCTCGGCGCGCAGCAGTTCGGCGACCGGCGGGGTGTGATACAGCGTCTGCGGCAGATCCAGACTCGCCAGCGCCAACACGCCGGCATGATCGAGCGCCGCGCCGGTCACCAGACCGGCCTTGGGCGCGATGAATTCGAGCGTGCGCTGGGCGAGGATCGCCGATGGATACGCAAAGCCGCGATCGGCGTCGACGCCGCTGGGCACGTCCAGCGCGAGCACCGGCGCGGCGTGCGCGTTGACCGCTTCGATCAGCGCCACAGCCGCGGCATCGGGCGCGCGCGACAGGCCGATGCCGAACAGCGCGTCGACGATCACATCGGCCTTGGGCAGCTCGCCGTCGAATTCGAGCGTGCTGCCGCCGGCCGCCGCGTACGCCGCGGCCGCGCGCTGGGCCAGTTCGCCGCGCGGCGCGTGGTCGCGCAATCGCACCACCGTCGCCTGGCGTCCGGACAACAGCGCGTGGGTGGCCAGCACGTAGCCGTCGCCGCCGTTGTTGCCGGGGCCGCACACGACCAGCAGATGGAAGGCGCGGGTCCAGTGATTCAGCAATTCGCGCCAGGCCGCTTCGCCCGCGCGGCGCATCAGCGCGTAGCTGTCGCCCAGTTCGGCCGCGGCCGCGGTTTCGATCGCACGCAGCCCGGCCGCGTCGAACAGGCCGCGCGGCGGCGCGGGCGTGGAAGTTTCAGCGGTCGCAGACATGGGTCGATTCTATACTTGCCGCATCGTGAGCCCGCCAACCGCCCGCCCCACCCCGCCCGATCCGCCGCCGGCCGCGCCCGACTACGTCGCGCTGGCCGCGCGCATCCGCGCGATCGCGCGCGAGTTCGGCTTTCAGCGCTGCGGCATTTCCGGGATCGAACTGGCCCAGGACGAAGCGCATCTGCTCGACTGGCTGGCGCAGGGCCTGCACGGTTCGATGGACTGGATGGCCCGCCACGGCGAACTGCGCGCGCGTCCGAACGATCTGCTGCCGGGCACGGTGCGGGTGATTTCGGTCGGCCTGGACTACGGCCGCCGCGACGACGAGGACGCCTGGATCACCCTGGCCGACGGCGAACGCGCCTACGTCGCGCGTTATGCGCTGGGTCGCGATTACCACAAGCTGATGCGCCAGCGCCTGCAACGGCTGGCCGAGCGCCTGGCCGAAGTGGTTGGCCCGTTCGGCCATCGCGTGTTCGTCGATTCCGCGCCGGTGCTGGAACGCGCATTGGCGCGCAACGCCGGGCTGGGCTGGATCGGCAAGCACACCTGCCTGATCGACAAGGACGGCGGCTCGTGGTTCTTCCTCGGCGAAATCTACGTCGACCTGCCGCTGCCGGTGGACACGCCAGCGACCGCGCATTGCGGCACCTGCACGCGCTGCATCGACATCTGCCCGACCCAGGCGATCATCGCCCCGCATCGGCTCGATGCGCGCCGCTGCATCGCCTACCTCACCATCGAACACGAGGGCGCGATCCCGATCGAACTGCGTCCGGCGATCGGCAACCGCATCTTCGGTTGCGACGACTGCCAGCTGGTCTGCCCCTGGAACAAGTTCGCCCAGCGCACCGACGAGCCGGATTTCCGCGCCCGCAACGACCTCGACCGCGCCAGCCTGAGCCAGTTGTTCGCCTGGGACGAGGCCGAATTCCTGCAACGCACCGAAGGCTCGGCGATCCGCCGCAGCGGGCACGAACGCTGGCTGCGCAATATCGCGGTGGCGCTGGGCAATGCGCCGGCCACGCCGGAAGTGATCGCGGCGCTGCGCACGCGCAGCGAGCATGCGAGCGAAGTCGTGCGCGAGCATGTGGCGTGGGCGTTGGCGCGGCACGACGCGGCGTGAATCTCCGTTCGCGACGAAGCGACGGAATCTGGCAATCACGACGATTTTCAAGCCGATTGCGACCTCGCAATGGCGGCGCGAACGGTCGCTACGCGGTCGCGGCTTGCGCCGCTCCTGCAACGGCTTCACCCAGCCGATCCGCGAATGCCGCGCATCCGTGTGCAGGAGCGGCGCAAGCCGCGACCGCGAAATCCCGATAACGACCAAGACAGCCGCGATCTGGCCGCGCCATCGCAGCCGTCGATCGCAACCCGCCGCAGAAAAAGCGAACGGCGCCGCGGCGCCGTTCGCACTCGACTCATCGCTCGGTCCGCGCGCTCAGCCGCGCAACTTGCGCAACAGCTCGCGCGTCACCGGGTCGTCGGCCTGCGCCTCGCCCGCCAGCGCCGGCAGCAAGGTGCTGGCGACCTGCTTGCCGAGCTCCACGCCGAACTGATCGAAGGCGTTGATGCCCCAGAACACCGATTGCAGATACACGCTGTGCTCGTACATCGCCAGCAATGCGCCGAGCGATTGCGGGGTCAAGGAATCGAGCAGGATCGTGGTGCTCGGCCGTCCGCCGGCATAAGCGCGGTGCGGGTCGTCGCTGCGCTGGCCGTTGGCGAAGGCTTCGGTCTGCGCGAGCAGATTGGCGTGCAGCGCGCGATGGTTCTGCGGGTACGGCGCGTCGGAGTGGATCACGCCGATGAAGTCGGCCGGAATGATCGAGGTGCCCTGATGCAGCGCCTGGAAGAAGCTGTGCTGGGTGTCGGTGCCGACACCGCCCCACCACACCGGCACGGTGTCGCCGACCACCGGCGAGCCGTCCAGACGCACCGACTTGCCGAGGCTTTCCATCACCAACTGCTGAAGATAATTCGACAACAGCTTGAGGCGATCGTCGTAGGCCAGCACGGCTTGGGTCGCGTAACCCAGACCGTTGCGGTTCCAGATCGCGGTCAGCGCGTGCCAGGCGGCGAGGTTGCGTTCCAGCGGCGTTTCCAGCACATGCGCGTCCATCCGCGCGGCGCCGGCGAGGAAGTCTTCGAACGCGTCCATACCGATCGCCAGCGCGATCGGCAGGCCGACCGCCGACCACAGCGAGTAACGGCCGCCGACCCAGTCCCACATCGGCAGGATGCGTTCGTCGGGAATATTGAAGGCACTGGCGGCGCGTTCGACGTTGGCGCTGATCGCGTACAGACGCGAGTCGTCGCCGAGCCAGTCGCGCAGGATGCCGCCGTTGAGCAGGGTTTCCTGGGTGCCGAAGGTCTTGGAGATCAGCAGCGCGGCGGTGCGCTTGGGATCGAGCCCGGCGAGAGTGCGCTGGGCGGCGTGGCCGTCGACGTTGGACAGGAAATGCACGCGGAACCGGCCCGGGCTGGCGCCGCTGAGCGCATCCACGGCCAGGCGCGGACCCAGATCGGACCCGCCGATGCCGACGCTGACGATGTCGGTGACTTCGCTCGCGCTCAGCCGTTCGATCACCTCGCGCATGCGCTTGCGCGCGGCCAAGGCCTGCTGGTGCGCGTCGCGCGCGATCTGGGTCGGCGACAAGTCGCCGCGCAGCGCGGTGTGCAGCGCCGGGCGGCCTTCGGTGACGTTGACGATCTCGCCGTCGAACAATGCGCGCAGGCGCTGCACGCTACCGGCGGCCTCGGCCGCCTTGCGCAGCCAGATCAGCGCGTCGCGATCGTAATGCTGACGCGCGAAACTGGCGTAGAGCGGGCCGACCTGAAGCGCGAAATCCGCCGCGCGCGACGGATCGGTTGCGATCAGTTGCGCCAGCGGGGTGACGACGACGCGCCCGACCTCGGCGCGCAGCTCGTGAAGTCGGACGTCATCGCTCATCGGGGGGCGGCTCTCAAGGGGTTGGCGCTCGGGCGATCGGACTCAGGCGGCCTGGGCCGACATCGAGGTGTTGGTGTGGGTGAGCTGGTTGTTGCGATCCACGTAGACCAGGGTCGGCTTGTACTTGGCCGCCTCGGCTTCGTCGCAGATGCCGTACGCGCAGATGATCACCAGATCGCCCGGCTGCGCCTTGTGCGCGGCCGCGCCGTTGACCGAGATCACCCCGCTGCCCTCTTCGCCGCGGATGGCGTAGGTGGAGAAGCGGTGACCGCTGTTGATGTTGTAGATGTGGACCATCTCGTACTCGCGAATGCCCGAGATATCGAGCAGACGGCCGTCGATCGCGCAGGAGCCTTCGTAATGAAGCTCGGCGTGGGTCACGGTGGCGCGGTGGATCTTGGCCTTGAGCAGGTTCAGTTGCATGGTCGGGTTACTCCGTCCGCAGACGCGCGGGCGCGAAAGAGCTGAAGTCTAGCAGCGCATGGCGCGCTGCAACATGGTCCGGCGGCGTGGCGGGCGGAACGGAGCTTTCCCGTTCAGCGGCCCGCTTGCATGTCGGGTTCCGGGTCAGATTCGGGCCGGGCACCTGGCCGTTCGTGCGGCCTTCACAGCTCGAATTCAAGGTTGTCGATCAGGCGGGTGCGGCCGAGCTTGGCCGCGATCAGGGCCACCCGCGCCGCGCCGTCGGCGCCGGCCTCGGGCAGGCTCAGGTCGGGCGCGCGCACGACGGCGTAATCGACCGCGAAACCGGCTTCGGTCAGGCGCGCGGCGGCCTGCGCCTCGACCACCTCGCGCGCCTCGCCGGCGCGCAAGGCCTCGCGCATCCATTGCAGGCATTGCTGGATCCGCGCGGCCTGCGGGCGCTCGCTTTCCGACAAATACTGATTGCGCGAACTCATCGCCAGACCGTCGCTTTCGCGCAAGGTCGGCGCGGCCACGATCTCGATCGGGAACGCCAGATCGCGCACCAGATAACGGATCACCGCCAGCTGCTGATAATCCTTGCGCCCGAACACCGCGACATCGGGCCGGACCTGATGGAACAGACGCGCGACCACGGTCGCCACGCCGTCGAAATGGCCGGGACGGTGCGCGCCTTCCAGGGTTTCGGTGACCCGCGGCACGCGGATCTGCACGGTGCCGTCGACACCAAAGGGATACATCGTCTCCACCGTCGGCAACCACAGCAGATCGCAGCCGGCCGCGTGCAGGCCGGCGGCGTCGGCCTCGGGCGTGCGCGGGTAGCGCGCGAAGTCTTCGTTCGGGCCGAACTGGGTCGGATTGACGAACACGCTGGCGACCACGCGATCGGCATGGCGGCGCGCCAGTTCGATCAGCGAATGATGGCCGGCGTGCAGATTGCCCATGGTCGGCACGAAGCCCACGCGCAGGCCCTCGCGCGTCCAGGCCTGGACCCGCGCGCGCAATGCGGCCAGGTCGCTGACGATCTCGATCATGGGCTTACCTCGAAAGAAAGCGCTCGATGCCGGCCGCGTCGGCGGCCCGGGCATCGGCTGAAGAAGGTGCGCGGCATCTTAAACGACGCGGCCGGCCGCGCGCCGGACAGGCGCCGCAGCCGCGCGCAGCAGAACGGGTTCAGGCGTAACTGTGCTCTTCGCCGGGGAAACTGCCGTCGCGCACCGCCGTCGCGTAGGCCCGGAACGCGCCTTCGACCGAGCCGCCTTCGACCAGGAAATCCTTGACGAACTTGGGCCGGCGATGGCCCGAGTTGACCCCGAGCAGGTCGTGCAGCACCAGCACCTGGCCGTCGCATTGCGGGCCGGCGCCGATGCCGATGGTCGGAATTTCCAGATCGGCGGTGATCGCCGCGGCCAGCGGCGTGGGCACGCATTCGAGCACCAGCAGCGCGGCGCCGGCCTGCGCGACCGCGCGCGCGTCGGCGCGCAGCTTGCTCGCGGTGGCGTCGTCGCGGCCCTGCAATTTGTAG
Organism: Lysobacter capsici; assembly: GCF_014779555.2. Lineage (NCBI taxonomy): Bacteria > Pseudomonadati > Pseudomonadota > Gammaproteobacteria > Lysobacterales > Lysobacteraceae > Lysobacter > Lysobacter capsici. The sequence goes on along the minus strand of NZ_CP094357.1, from coordinate 2,214,987 downwards.
CCGCCCAGGCGCAGCACCGACTGCGGGGTCAGGCCCAGGTGCGCGCAGACCGGGATCTCGCGCGCGACCAGGAATTCGATCACTTCCAGCTTATGCCCGGCGCCTTCGAGCTTGACCATCGCCGCGCCGGCCTGCAGCAGCCGCGTGGCCGCATCGAGCGCGCGCTCGGGCGTGGCGTCGGACTGGAACGGCAGATCGGCGATCAGCAGCGGCTTGGACAGGCCGCGCGCGACGCAGGCGGTGTGATACGCCATGTCGGCGACCGTCACCGGCAAGGTGCTGTTGTGGCCTTGCGAAACCATGCCGAGCGAATCGCCGACCAAGATCAGGTCGATACCCGCGGTGTCCATGGTGCGGGCGAAACTCGCGTCGTACGCGGTCAACATCACCAGCTTGCGGCCGTCGCGCTTGGCGTCGGCGAGCATGGGCACGGTCCAGGCTTTGGCAGCCCGTTTGTCATTGGCTTGCGCGTCGGTGGGGGCCGAGGTGTACATGATGGATTCGTCCGAGCGGTGGCGAACGGACGCTCTTGGGGAGGGCGCCATAACTTAGCAGGTTGCCCCCGCCCCGCCAGCGCCGCGCGCGCAACGCGGTCGGTTCGCCACGCGACGATCGTCGTTTCGCCCGTTCACATCATGATCGCGGCCTGTCAGCACGCCGCGTCGGTCAATTATCGACCGCGACCAGCGCCTCGATCTCGGCCGGGGCGATTCGCGCCAGCGCCTGACTCGCCGCGCCCATGCCGGCGATGCGCGCATCCGGGGCGATCTCCAGCAACGGCACCAGGGCGAAGGCGCGCTCGTGCAGATGCGGATGCGGCACGTGCAGGCCGGGTTCGTCGATCCTCGCTTCGCCATACAGCAGCAGGTCCAGATCCAGCGTGCGCGGACCCCAGCGGTCGCTGCCGTCGGCGCGGCGCGCGCGTCCGGCTTCGCGCTCGATCTCCAGCATCGCCGTTAGCAGTTCGCGCGCCGGCAAGTCGGTCTCGAGCATCGCCACCGCGTTGACGAAATCGGGTTGCTCGCGCACGCCCCAGGCGGGGGTGCGGTACAGCCGCGAAGCGCGCAACAAGCGCGACCGCGGCAGGCTGTCGAGCGCACGCAGCGCCGCGCGCAACACCGCGACGCTGTCGCCGAGGTTGCTGCCCAGGCCGATGTAGGTGGTGATGGCGGTGGACGCGGACATTGAATGCGAATGCGCGGATGAAAGAGTCGGAAATCGGGCCATGCAGCGAGCAGTCGAGGATGCGCGGCGATTCGCGTTCGTCGGCCATCCGCGCATCTGCCGACCTTGCGGGCAAGCGAACAGAGGATCGAGAAAAACCAACGGGCCTGCGTCGCGGACGCAGACCCGTCATGCGTTCTTCAATGCCCGGGCTTCAGCCCTCGGCCACCGGCGCGCCACGGCGACGGCGACGGCGCTTGCGCGGCGCGCGTTCGTCGCCGCCATCTTCGCCGTCTTCCGAATGCGCGTTGGCTTCCTGATGGGCGATCGCATCGGGATGCTGCTGCGCCTCGAACCAGAATTCCACGTCGGCCATATGCTCTTCCGACGCCGCGGTGCGCAGGCACAGGAAATCGAAGGCGGCGCGGAAACGCGGATGCGACAGCAATCGCATCACCCGCTTGCGCTGGCGCTGCTGGAACCGCGACTGCAGCAGCCAGATTTCCTGCATCGGCAGCGAGAACCGGCGCGGCAGCGCGATCATCGACAACTGGTGCAAGGTCACCCGGTCGGCGGCGCGACGCTGCGCCTCGACGGTGTGGGTGCCCTGCGCCTGCAGGCTCATCAGCTCGCGGCAATACGCCGGCCACAGCAGCAGCGCGAACAGGAACGCCGGCGACACCGGCTCGTCGTTGGCCACGCGCGTGTCGGTGCCCTTGAGCCCTTCCAGCAGCATCCGGCGCAACGCGCCGCTGCGGTTGGACTTGAGCGCCTTGGCGCTTTCGGGCAACAAGGCGCCGAGCAGGCCGTAGCGTTCCAGGCCGAGGAAGCTCTGCACCGCATGCCCGGACAGGAACAGCTTCAGGCATTCCTCGAACAATCGCGCCGGCGCGGCTTCGGCGAGCAACGGCGCCAGCTGCGGGATCGGCGCGGCGGTGGCCGCTTCGATCTCGAAATCCAGCTTCGCCGCCAGGCGCACCGCGCGCAGCATGCGCACCGGGTCCTCGCGGTAGCGGGTGACCGGATCGCCGATCAGCCGCATCAGCCGGTTCTGCACGTCCTCGAAGCCGCCGACGTAGTCGCGCACCGAGAAATCCTCGACCGCGTAATACAGCGCGTTGGCGGTGAAGTCGCGGCGGACCGCGTCGTCCTCGATGCTGCCGTAGACGTTGTCGCGGACCAGGCGGCCGCCGGTGTCGGTCTCGCGGTCGCCGCTGCCGTCGTCGATATTGGCGCGGAACGTGGCCACTTCGATGATCTCGCGACCGTAGACCACATGGGCCAGGCGGAAGCGCCGGCCGATCAGGCGGCAGTTGCGGAACAGCCCCTTGACCTGCTCGGGCGTGGCGTCGGTGGCGACGTCGAAGTCCTTGGGATGGCCGCCGACCAGGATGTCGCGCACCGCGCCGCCGACCAGATAGGCGCCGAAGCCGCTGTCGCGCAGCCGGTACAGCACCCGTAACGCGTTGGGGCTGATCTCCTTGCGCGAGACATTGTGCTGGTCGCGCGGAATGACCCGCAGCGAGGTTTGGATGGAAGAAAGGTTATCGGATTGCATCGAGCGGGCGTGCCGCCTTATGAGTTCGTGAATACAGCCGTTGCCCAGCGCAACGGCGGCGCATATACTAGCAGGCCGCGTCGAGTTGAGAGCTTGAGCGGTCTGTCCAGGCCCCGTCCAGGGTCTTTCAATCGGACAGAGTCGTACAACTTGCTCCCTTCGTCTAGAGGCCCAGGACGTGGCCCTCTCAAGGCTAAAACACGGGTTCGAATCCCGTAGGGAGCGCCAAACACGCGATCCGTCGCACGAAAGAGCCCGCGCAACCGCGGGCTTTTTCTTGTCCGCGGCATGCCGCGGGCGCTGTCGCCGGCCTGTTGCCGTCCTGTCATGGGCGGCCGCGGCGGCCGCGCCGGTTCCGTTTTCGCCGTTACCCGCGTCGCAGAGGCCAAGCTTCGTCTTGGGTCGCGACGATGCGTATGGCTACACTATCGCCCGCCCGGCCTGTTTCGTACCGGACCACCTCCAGGACCCAGCCAATGCCCTTCGTCGTCACCGAGAACTGCATCAAGTGCAAGTACACCGATTGCGTCGAGGTGTGCCCGGTCGACTGTTTCCATGAAGGCCCGAACTTCCTGGTGATCGACCCGGACGAATGCATCGACTGCACCCTGTGCGAGCCCGAGTGCCCGATCAATGCGATCTACCCCGAGGACGACGTCCCGGCCGGGCAGGAAAGCTTCGTCGCGCTCAACGCCGAGCTGGCCAAGGCCTGGCCGGTGATCACCACGCGCAAAGACGCCCTGCCCGACGCCAAGGACTGGGAAGGCAAGACCGGCAAGATCGATCAGCTGGAACGTTGAGGCCGCGCGCCTGAGGCCGCGCGGCGCTTGAGCGACGCATATCGAGTCCGGCATCGGCGTGGCGTCCGCGCGGCTCCGGTGGACACGGCTTGATACGCGGGGTTCGCAGGCGTTTTTGGCGAGCGCGCCAGGCGTTGATTCACTGGCGGATTGTTTGCCCTTGCCGCGCAGACTGAGGATGAGGGGCGCGGGGATCGAGTGCATCGCGACATAAGCGCCCTCACCCCGGCCCTCTGCCGCAAGCGGGAGAGGGAGCAAGCGCAGGCGGAAGCGCGAACGAATTCGCCACAATCCGAATCGGCGCAGTCTGGAAGCGCGCTGTCCGCCAGTCCCGAAACGGTTCATCCGCCCGCGCCTAAACTCCAGGCCTGCCCGCTTCGGACCGCTCACCATGCCGCATCCGGCTTCACTCGCAGGCTTGCTCGCGCTGTGCCTGGCGCCGCTGACGGTGTCGGCGCAGTCGTCCAGTTTCGATCTGTCGCAGCTGGACTTGTCGCAAATCGATCTGTCGCAGCTGGACCTGTCCCAACTCGACCCCGCGGCGATCGCCGCCGGCGCCAGCGACACCTTGATGCGCGCGCCGGACAGCTCGATCGACCCGCTGTTCCAGGCCGTGCATCGGGCCTCGCGCGCGCGGCGCGATGCCGACGTGCTGTGCGGGCTGTTCGATCCCGACGCCGACCGCAGCCCGCAGGCGCTGGCCGCGGCGGCGCAGCGGCTCAGCCCGGACAGCCGCCAGGGCTTCAGCAATGCATTGATCACGATCGCCGCGACCGGCCTGCAGAACCCGCGCCAGCCCTACGACGCGGCGGCGGCCAGGCAAACCCTGAAGTCGGCCGGCACCACCGCGATGCTGCTGCACGACGGCTTCGCCGCCGGCCTCAACGCCGAGGCCAGCGACCCGAACGCGCGCCAGGCGCGCTGCCGCTCGCTGGGCTGGATGCTCGATGCGCTCGCCGATCTGCCACTGGCGCAGCGCGCGGCCGCGACCCGGCTGCTGTTGAACGAAGGCCTGGCGCGCGGCTTCTCGCGCTGAGCGCGAGCTTTCTCAACCACCGCAACGAAAAACGGGCGCCCAGGCGCCCGTTTTCGCTCGCCAGGACCGGTCGAAACTGGCCCCGGCCTTGTCGCCGATCAACGCCCGCCGAGCGTGCTCTTGAGGCTGGCGATCAGCTTGGCCGGCGCGGCGCCGGTCGCCGGCAGACCGCGCGGATCGACCGCCGACACGTAGGCGCCGGCTTCGGAGGTGCTGATCCGGACCAGGAAGTTGCCGCCTTCGTAATTGACGTCGTACGCGCCGAGCAGCTGCGCGCGGCTGGCGATGGTCAGGCCTTCGACCTTGCCCAGCGCGTCGCCGACCTTGGTGAACACGTCGTCGCGGTTGCCGCTGACGGTGAACCCGTTGGCCGAGGACGCCGGGGTGCCCGGAGCGGCCTGGGTCGGACGCGACGCGGCCAGGCCCGAAGCGGTCACCGAACCGCCGGCAGGCACCGCCATGGCGCCGTCGGTACGCGGCTGATCGAGGTCCGGCGGGACTTCCAGCGGACGGTTTTCCGGGGTTTCGGCATACAGCTTATTGCCCTTGCGGAACCAGCTGCAGCCCGACGTGGCGACCACGGCCAACAACAGACCGGCGACAACCGCACGGGACAGGGTAACGTTGGAACGCATGAGCATCTCCTGCAGGGGTTCAGGCCGCGAGCGTATCGCGGCAGAGGTGTTCGAGTTCGACAATCAGGCCGGCGGCATGCCGCGCGGCCTCATGGTGGGGCGCCGAGAGCGACTGCAACGGCAGGCGCAGGCCATGGCCCAGCCCCTGCGCGGCGAGCAGCGCCTTGACCGGGATCGGGTTGGGTTCCAGGGCGAGAAAATCGTAGGCCGGACGCAGACGCGCGTCCCAGGCCTCGGCCTCGGCGCGGCGTCCGCCACGGGCGAGGTCGGCCAGACGACGGAACGCGCCCGGCGCCACGTTGGAGCCGACCGAAACGATGCCGTCGGCGCCGGCCAGCATGGCCCGGCAGGCGGTCGGGTCGTCGCCGCTGAGCACGCAGAAGCCCTCGGCCTTCAGCGCCAGCAGCGCATTCATGCGCTCGGGTTCGGATACAGCTTCCTTGATCCCGACGATGCGCGGATGCGCGGCCAGCTGCGCCACCGTGTCGGGCAACAGGTCGCCGCCGGTGCGGCCGGGCACGTTGTACAGCACCAGCGGCAGCGCGCCGTCGTCGGCGATCGCCTGGTAATGCGCGATCAGGCCGGCCTGGGTCGGGCGGACGTAAGGCGGGGTCACGACCAGCGCCGCGTCGGCGCCGAGGGCGGCCACGTGGCGGGTCAGTTCGATGGTTTTGGCGGTGTTCGACAGGCCGGTGCCGGCCAATACCGGGATCCTGCCGGCGATCAGTTCGACCGCGCTGCGCAGCAAGGCGTCGTATTCGGCGTCGTAAAGCGCCGCGGCTTCGCCGGTGGAACCGGCTACCACGACCGCCTGGGTGCCGCCTTCCAGCTGTCGCGCCAGCAAGCTGCGCCAGGCGTCCAGATCGAGTTCGCCGGACGCGGTGAATGGCGTCGCCAGCGCGGTGATGCTGCCGGAAAGTCGCAAGTGAAGACCTATTGAGTGAGAAGTCGCCGCCGCAGCGGTTGCGGAGCGGTCGTGGCCGAGAGGAACGTGGAACCTGTGGAACGCTTAGCGGGAATGCCGGTTGGATCGCGGAACCTTGGATGCGTGAATTCTAAAGCGGGCGGCAGGACACGGAAACGCGCTTTGCCGCCTATACGCAGGGGACGATGTTACTTGCGGCCCGAAAGCGCGGGCAAGTATGCTGACTCACAGCGCGGCCCGGGCCCGGGCCGCCGTTCATTTCCGAGCATTACGCTCCCCTTGCAGGCGCCGCCTTGACCGATTCCGCTTCCCGGCCGTCGCCGAACGAAAACCACCTCCTGATCAACGCCTATACGACGCATCCGGAGTCGCCGCTGTTGTCGGTGACCCGCCGGATCGCCGACTCGGGCTGCAATCTGGTCGATGCGCGCCTGTCCACGGTCGGCCGCGACGTCTCGGTGACCGCGCTGGCGGTCGGCTCCTGGGACGCGGTCGCCAAGCTCGAAGCCATGCTCACGCGCCTGGAGCGCGAAGAAGGGCTCAAGCTGGTGTGGTACCGCACCGGCGCCAAGCAGGTGCAGTCCAACCTGCTGCCCTACATCGTCGAAGTGGTCGCCGCCGACAAGCCCGGCATCTTGTTCCAGCTGGCCGACTTCTTCGACCGCCAGGGCATCACCATCGAAAGCCTGCACTGCTCGCGCTACCGCGCGATGCAGACCGGCGCGGATATGTTCTCCGCCCAGATCACGATCGGCGTCCCCTCGAGCATGCACATCGCCGCGCTGCGCGACGATTTCCTCGAGTTCTGCGACCATCTGAACCTGGACGCCATCATGGACCCGATGAAGTTCTGACCATGCTCGATACCGGCGATCACGCATACGGCAAGAAAGCGCCCGCGCTGAGTCTGGCGCTGTCCAGCGGCGAGACGGTCGCGCTGAAGGACTACGCCGGCCAATGGCTGGTGCTGTACTTCTACCCGAAGGACAGCACGCCCGGCTGCACCACCGAGGGTCTGGACTTCAACGCGCTGCTGCCGAAATTCAAGAAGCTCGGCGCCACCGTGCTGGGCGTATCGCGCGACTCGATCAAGTCGCACCAGAACTTCTGCGCCAAGCAGGGCTTCAAATTCGACCTGGTCAGCGACAAGGACGAAACGCTGTGCAACGCCTTCGGCGTGATCAAGGAAAAGAGCCTGTACGGCCGCAAGTACCTCGGCATCGAGCGCAGCACCTTCCTGATCGACCCTAAGGGCGTCATCGTGCAGTCATGGCGTCCGGTGAAAGTCGCCGGGCATGCCCAAGCCGTTCTCGACGCCCTCAAGGATTCCGCCGCTCAGTGAGGCGCCCACCCGCCCCGTCCCCTCGCCGTCCCGCCCCGCGGGCCACGGCGGCGCTGCGGTGGATGCGTTTGGCGCAATCGCCGGTTGCGCTGGCGCCGATCGCGCCCACGCGGATTTCACCATCGAGTTCCGCACTATCGAGTCGTGCGCGATCGTGGCTTTCAAGACCGCGAACGCACGGCTTGCCCGCTGTTGTGTTCGCGCCGCAACGTAACGACGTCACCCCCATCCGAGACGAGACTTCTCAATGACCAGAAGCAAGCGGATCTACGTGCTCGACACCAATGTGCTCATGCACGACCCGACCGCGCTGTTCAAGTTCCAGGAACACGACGTCTACCTGCCGATGCAGGTCATCGAAGAACTCGACAACGGCAAGAAAGGCACCTCCGAAGCCAGCCGCAACGCCCGTCAGGTCAGCCGCTTCCTCAACGAGCTGATCCAGATCGAAGGCACCGACAAGATCAGCACCGGCATCACCCTCAACCGTCCGCAGGGCTTGCAGCTGCGCGGCGCGCAGAGCATCGGCAAGCTGCGTTTCCAGACCAACTCGTTCGACGCGGGCAAGCGCTTCAGCGCGGTGATCCCGGACAACCAGATCCTCGGCGCGATCCTGGCGCTGCAGGAGCAGGAACCCGGCGTGCCGGTGGTGTTCGTGTCCAAGGACATCAACCTGCGGATCAAGGCCTCGATCGCCGGGATCGTGTCGGAGGACTACGAAAACGATCGCGCGCTCGACGATTTCAGCCTGCTCTACACCGGCGCGACCGCGCTGCCGGACGATTTCTGGACCCTGCACGGCAAGGACCTCAAGTCGTGGACCGAGAAGGGCCGCACCTATTACGAAATCGCCCGCACCGAAGAAGACGACTGGTACCCGAATCAGTTCCTGTACCTGCCCGGCGACGACGAATCCGAACTCAAGGTCACCAAGGTCGGCGAAGAACGCGTCACCCTGCAGATCGTCGACGATTTCCGCCATAACCAGCACGCGGTGTGGGGCATCATCGCGCGCAACCGCGAGCAGAACTTCGCCCTCAACGCGCTGATGGACCCGGAGATCGACTTCGTCACCCTGCTCGGCACCGCCGGCACCGGCAAGACCTTGCTCGCGCTCGCCGCGGGCCTGGCGCAAACGATGGATCAGCAGCGCTATCGCGAGATCATCATGACCCGCGCCACGGTCAGCGTCGGCGAGGACATCGGTTTCCTGCCCGGCACCGAAGAAGAAAAGATGACCCCGTGGATGGGCGCGCTGACCGACAACCTGGAAGTGCTGACCCACAACCAGGACGGCGGTGCCTGGGGCCGCGCGGCGACCAACGACCTGCTCGCCTCGCGGATCAAGATCCGCTCGATGAACTTCATGCGCGGCCGCACCTTCCTGAGCCGCTGGCTGATCCTCGACGAGGCGCAGAACCTGACGCCGAAGCAGATGAAGACGCTGATCACCCGCGCCGGTCCCGGCACCAAGATCGTCTGTCTGGGCAACGTCGAGCAGATCGATACGCCGTATCTGACCGAGACGACGTCGGGCCTGACCTATGCGGTGGATCGTTTCAAGGGCTGGGCGCACAGCGCGCACGTGACCTTGCGCCGCGGCGAGCGTTCGCGTCTGGCCGACTACGCGTCGGAAGTGCTGTAACCCGGTCGCCATGCTCAAACAGTTCGTTCGCGACAACCGATTCGCGCTGGTCACCTTGATCGTCGTGGTGCTGGCGCGGATCGGATTCGACCAGTGGGCCGATGGCATCAGCGCGCCGCCGCTGGACGCGCCGATCGCGGTGTCGTCCGGCGGCGGCCTCGACCAGCGCATCCGCATCCGCGCGCCCGACCGCTATGGCCTGGATCTGTCCTTCCGCGCCGATGCGCGCGGCATGGATCACCTGCGCGGATTGGTCGGCGACGGCAGCTACGATGCTCAGCACAAGCGCATTCCCAGCGGCGTGCCCATCCCGGTGCGGTGGTCGTTGAGCGAGGCCGACAGCGGGAAGATCGTGGCTCAGGGCGATACCGAGACCTTCGGCTCGTCGAGCTGGTCCAGCGGCGAAATCAGCCGCGACTTCGACCGCTTCGGCGTACCGCCCGGCGAATACCGTTTCCAGGCGCGGATCACCCGCGCAGTTCCTGAATTCGCCGGTATCCAGGCCCACATGGTCGCGCGCCTGCATCCGAAGTCGGTCGGCAGCTGGCAGACCTCCCGGGTCTGGGACGGGCGTCTGCTGTCGTTCTTCCTGATCGATCCGGGCCTGGTGCTGCTGGGCTTGTTCCTGTTGTGGCGCGCGTTCGCGCTGGGCCGTTCGCGCTGGCGCATGCAGGCGCAAGCACAGGCATGAGCGTGCGCTGCGATGGTCGCGGCCGGTCGGCCGCGGCCACCGCGGCGAATACCGATCGTGCCGGCGAAAGCGCCGCGCCTGCGAGCGCGCAACGATCCTGAGCCGCGCGGCGCAAGCCCATCGACGGCGCAAAAACGTCAAGACTTCCATATAAGGCCGTTTTGGTTAGGCTTGCGCGATGAATCGCATCCCCGTTCTCTCCGCCCTCACCATCGCCGGTTCCGATTCCGGCGGCGGCGCCGGGGTCCAGGCCGATCTGAAGACCTTCGCTGCGCATCGCGTGCACGGGCTCAGCGCGTTCGCGGCGCTGACCGCGCAGAACACCCGCGGAGTCAGCGCGGTGCATGTGCCCGACACCGGCTTCCTGCGCGCGCAGATCGACGCGTGTTTCGACGACTTCGAGATCGGCGCGGTCAAGCTGGGCATGCTCGCCACCGCCGAGGTGATCGAAGCGGTGGCCGATGCGCTGGAGCACTACCGGCCCGCGCATATCGTGCTCGACCCGGTGATGGTCGCGACCTCCGGCGCGCGCCTGCTGGAACCGTCCGCACTGGACGCGCTGCGCACGCGGCTGCTGCCGCTGGCCAGCGTGATCACGCCGAACCTGCCCGAAGCGGAGTTGCTGCTCGGCCGCGCCATCGCCGATCGCGCGGCCATGCACGGCGCGCTCGACGGCCTGTTCGCGCTCGGCGCGCGCGCGGTGCTGCTCAAGGGCGGGCACCTGCCCGACCGCGACGATGTGGCCGACGTGGTCGACCTGTTCGCCATCCCCGGCGAAGCGCGCGAGATCGCGCATCCGCGCCTGCAACTCGACGCGCACGGCACCGGCTGCACCCTGGCTTCGGCGGTGGCCGCGAATCTATGCCTGGGCCGCACGCTCGCCGACAGTTGCGTCGCCGCGGCCGACTATGTGCATGACGCATTACGCCTGGGCTATCGACCCGGCCGCAGCGAGGTGCTGGTGCTCGATCACTTCGGAGCCGCGCCGCGTGCTTGAGTCGACCGTCGCCGAAGAACGCTCGCTGCGCGCGGCCGACGGCCATCGTTGGTCGCTGATCGCTTCGATCCCGCCGCGTCCCAGCGCGAGCCTGCTGTGGTTGCCCGCGCTCGGCGTCGCCGCGCGCCACTACCTGCCGTTCGCGCACGCATTGGCGGCGCGCGGCATCGCTGTGTTCGTCCACGAATGGCGCGGCAACGGCAGCAGCAACCAGCGCGCTAGCCGCCGCAGCGACTGGGGCTATCGCAACTTGCTGCTGGACGATCTGCCGGTCAGCGAGGCCGCGGTCGCGCGCGCGCTGCCCGGCGTGCCGCGCATCATCGGCGGCCACAGTCTCGGCGGGCAGATGGCCTGCATGCGGCTCGGCTTGGCGAAGCTGCAGAACGACCCGACGATCCCGACCCGCCTGTGGCTGACCGCCAGCGGCGCGCCGTACTGGCCGACCTGGCCGATGCCGCGGCGCCTGGCGATGCCGATGATCTACCGCTTCCTGCCGTGGCTGTCGCAGGTCAACGGCACCCTGCCCGGCCGCCGCATCGGCTTCGGCGGCAACGAAGCGCGCAGCCTGATCGCGGACTGGGCCCGCACCGCCTTGAGCGGCCGCTACGCCGCGCCCGGCATCGACGCCGACATGGAAGCCGGCATGGCCCAGGTCGAGGTCGATCTGCGCGTCGTGCGCATGGTCAACGACTGGCTGGTACCGCGCGCTTCGCAGGACTTCCTGCTGTCGAAACTGCCGCGCGCGCAGGTCGAAGCGATCGAACTGGGCGCGAACGACCTGGGCGTGCGAGCCGATCATTTCGCCTGGATGAAACAGCCCGAGGCGGTGGTGAAGGCGTTGCTGCGCGACTGATCGCCGTCCCGCGTGAGCCGCCGGTTCCCGCGGGACCGCGCCCGCGCGCCACCAACACGTCCGCTATGTCGCGTATCCCCCTGTAGGAGCGGCGCAAGCCGCGACCGCGACAGAGCGACCACGACGCAAATCGTCGCGGCTAGCGTGACATCACCACCACCTCGCAGCGACGACGCAATCGGCCACAGCGCGGTCGCGGCTTGCGCCGCTCCTACAGGTAGATCATGTCGCTTTTGCTCGGGCTTGAAGCCGGGCAGTTCATCCAGCGCTGCGAGGCTTGTAACTCGCGTTAGCAACGCCACACCCGAAGGGCGGCGTGCAGGATGAGCGTCGTTCCGCGTGAGCCGTCGTTTCCCGCGGGGCCGCGCCCGCGCGCCACCAACACGTCCGCTATGTCGCGTATCCCCCTGTAGGAGCGGCGCAAGCCGCGACCGCGACATCGCGACACCGCGACCACGGCGACCACGGCGCAAATCGTCGCGGCTAGCGTGACATCACAATCACCTCGCAGTGGCGACGCAATCGGCCACGACGCGGTCGCGGCTTGCGCCGCTCCTACAGGTAGGCCATGTCGTTTTTGCTCGGGCTTGAAGCCGCGCAGTTCATCCAGCGCTGCGAGGCCTGTAACTCGCGTTAGCAAAAGCACACCCGAAGGGCGGCGTGCAGGATGCACGCCGTGCGCCACCGGGACATGGATGTCCCGTGTGGCGCATGCCCGCGTCAGCACCGCACGCGCGGGCCCTTGATTCAAAGAAAAGCGTTTTTCTTTGGTTACCTTTCTTTTGTCGCTTTTGACAAAAGAAAGTAACTCGGCCGCTTGCGGACGAAAGCTGTTGATCTTGCTTTCGGCTTCAAAAGCTCCAGAGCTTTAAAGCTTTGAAGGCTTTCAAAGCTTGAAGCAAGATCAAAGGCTTCCGCCGCTGAAGCGGCGGGTCACTTTCTTTTGTCTAAAGCAACAAAAGAAAGGTAACCAAAGAAAAATGCTTTGTTGTGAATCAAGGGCCCGCGCGATCGGTGCATTCGCAGGCATGCGCCACACGAGACATCCTGTCTCGGTGGCGCACGGCGCACATCCATGTGCGCCGCCCTACGGGTGTGCTTTTGCTAACGCGAGTTACAAGCCTCGCAGCGCTGGATGAACTGCACGATTCCGGCAAAAAAAGCACGACGCTTTCGCGATGGCGATGGCGCCGGGCAACGGCGCTTTACGCCCCAGCGCCAATTGTTTACGACAAATTTACGCCGTGACCGCCCGCACGAAATAGCGGCTTTACGCCCCATCTTCCGAGAATGACGCCGTGGCCAGACCGGCCTCGTTGCCCATTCCCGGATACCTCACATGTCGTCGTCGCATCACCTGTTCCGCAGCCGCGAGGCCGCCCTTCCGCTGGTCCTGGCGGTCTGCGCCGGCATCGGCCTGCTCGCGCTGGGCACCCGCGCGCACGCGGCCGAATCCACCGGCGCGAGCTTCACCGGCTCGGCCGCGCTGACCAGCGATTACGTCTGGCGCGGCAGCTCGCAGACCCAGGGCGACCCGGCCGTGCAGGTCGGTTTCAAGGCCGCCGCCGGCAATGGCTTCTACGGCTCGATCTGGGGCTCGAACGTCGAGTTCGCCCCCGAAACTCATGCCAGCAGCGAACTCGATTTCACCGTCGGCTGGGCCGGAAAGATCGCCCAGGATTGGGCCCTGGACGTCAACGTCCTGCATTACCGCTATCCGTCCACGACCACCGATCTGAACTGGACCGAGCTCAACGGCACGCTGACCTGGCGCGACAACTACTGGTTGTCGCTGGGCTATTCGAACGAAGCGCTCGGCAGCAAGGATCGCGGCATCTACTCGCAGATCGGCGCGCGCTTGCCGGTCAACGATGCGCTGCGTTTCGAAGCCGCGCTCGGCCACTACTTTCTCGACGACGTCTACGACCGCAGCTACAGCCACGGTCAGCTCAGCGCGATCTGGGCGGTGAAAGCGCCGTTCGAGCTGCGCCTGAGCGCGCACGCCACCGATCACAACGCCGAACGGATCTTCGGCGACTCGCTTGCCGGCTCGCGCATCGAAGCGGCCGTGCAGGCGTCCTTCTGACAGGAGCAACGACTATGCCCGGCTGGCTTTCATTGGTGTGCGCGATCTCGGTCCTGGTGGCCGCCGCCTACCTGCTCTACGTCGTGCTGCGCCCCGAGGACTTCTAGTCCGCGCAGCCGCACCGCGGATCACGGAACGATCCGCGCCAACTTCCCCCAGCGCGTCGACGATCCTCTCGTCGCCGCGCGATCCGTAACGGCGCCGGACGCGCCAGTGCGGATCTCTCACCGCCCGGTGCTTCACCATGATCGAAATCTTTCTCGTATTCGCGCTCGCCGTCGGCCTGGGATGGCCGCTCGGCCTGTACCTGGCGCGGGTCATGCGCGGCGATCGCTCGCGCTTGGACGCGGTGTTCGCACCGGTCGAAGGCGCGATCTACCGCGTGCTCGGCGTCGACCCCGCGCGCGGCATGAGCTGGCGCGGTTACGCGCTGGCGTTCGCGCTCAGCAACCTCGTGCTCGCGGTGCTGGTCTGGGTGTTGTTCATGACCCAGGCCTGGCTGCCGTTCAATCCCGACGCCATTCCCAATATGCGCTGGGACACCGCGCTGCACACGATGGTGTCGTTCCTGACCAATACCAACCAGCAGCATTACTCCGGCCAGGCGCAGTTGAGTTATCTGTCGCAGATGGTCGGCATCGTCGGCCTGCAGGTGGTGACGCCGATGATGGGGCTGGCGATCGTGGTCGCGACCCTGCGCGGTCTGTTCGGCGGCCGTCAAGCGTTGGCGCATACCGGCGACGCCGGTGTTCAAGCCGAAGGCGCGCCGCGCGACCTGGGCAACTACTGGGTCGACGTCACCCGCGCCACGCTGCGTTTCATGCTGCCGCTGTGCCTGGTGTGGGCGGTGCTGCTGACCTCGCAGGGCGTACCGTCGACCTTGCAAGGCGCGGTCAGCGCCACGCCGCTCGACCACAGCGTCGAGATGAAGGAACAGAAGATTCCGATCGGCCCGGTCGCGGCCATGGTCGCAGCCAAGCAACTCGGCACCAACGGCGGCGGCTGGTACGGCCCCAACAGCGCGGTGCCGCTGGAAAACCCGACGCCGTTCGCGAACCTGCTCGAAACCCTCGCGCTGATCCTGATTCCGGTCGCGGTGACCTTCATGGTCGGTCCGTTCACCGGCCGGCGCAAACTCACCGCGCTGGTGTTCGGCAGCATGCTGTTGATGTCGGTGCTGTCGACCGGCCTGACCGTGGGTTCGGAAGCGTATTCGTCCACCCGCACGGACGCCGCGTTGATGGAAGGCAAGGAAACCCGCTTCGGCGCCAGCGACACGGCCTTGTGGACCGCGCTGACCACCCAGAGCAGCAACGGCTCGGTCAACGGCATGCACGATTCGCTGGCGCCGCTGACCGGCGCGATGGCGATGATCAACATGCTGATCAACGCGATCTGGGGCGGCATCGGCTGCGGTCTGCAGCAGTTCCTGGTGTATCTGCTGCTGTCGGTGTTTTTGGCCGGGCTGATGACCGGACGCACGCCGGAGCTGTTCGGCCGCAAGATCGAAGCGCCCGAAGTGCGACTGCTGGCGCTGCTGATCCTGCTGCAACCGCTGGTGGTGCTCGGCTTCAGCGCGATCACCTTGGGCGTTCCCTCGATCACCGGCAATTCCAATCCCGGCTTCCATGGCATCAGCCAGGTGTTCTACGAGTACACCTCGGCGTTCGCCAACAACGGTTCGGGTTTTGAAGGCCTGGGCGATGCGACCTACTGGTGGAACCTCAGCTGCGCCGCGGTGCTCGCCCTGGGCCGCTATCCGGCGCTGCTGATTCCGCTCGCGGTCGCCGGCTTGCTCGCGCGCAAGCGGGTCGCGCCGGAAAGCGCCGGCACCCTGCACGCCGAAACGCCGACCTTCGCCATGACCTTGATCGCGGTGATCGTGATCCTAACCGTCCTGCAATTCATGCCCGCGCTGGTGCTCGGCCCGATCGCCGATCACCTGACGCTGTCTGCGAGCGCCCCGGCGCTCAGCAGCCCCGCTCTTTGAGGTACGCCCACGTGACCGAACAAACTCATCCGCGCGTGCAACGCCGCAACACCGCAATGGCCGGCCTCGACGCCGCCGGCCTGCGCGCGGCGATGCTCGAATCCTTCGTCAAGCTCTCGCCGCGGCATGCCCTGCGCAGCCCGATCATGGCCATCGTCCTGCTCGGCACGGTGCTGGCCGCGCTGATCACGATCTTCGTTCCCGGCAACGCCGTGTTCGGTATCGCGGTCACCGTGATCCTGCTGGTGACGGTGTTGTTCGCCAACTTCGCCGAAGCGGTCGCCGAAGCGCGCGGCCGCGGTCAGGCAGCTTCGTTGCGCGCGGCGCGGCGCGATCTGGTCGCGCGCAAGCTCGATACGGTCGGCAAGAACGAAACCCGCGTCGCCGCGTCGACCTTGAAGCCCGGCGACCGGGTGATCGTCTCGGCCAACGAGCTGATCCCGGCCGACGGCGAAATCGTCAAGGGCATGGCCACGATCAACGAATCGGCGGTCACCGGCGAATCCGCGCCGGTGCTGCGCGAAGCCGGCACCGACCGCTCCGGCGTGATCGGCGGCACCAAGGTGTTGTCCGACGAGATCGTGATCGAAGTCAGCGCCGAACCCGGCCACAGCTTCCTCGACCGCATGATCGCCCTGGTCGAAGGCGCCAACCGGCAGAAGACGCCGAACGAAATCGCGCTGACGATGCTGCTCGCGGCGATGACCCTGACCTTCCTGATCGTGGTCGCGACCTTGCCGCTGTTCGCCGGTTTCGTCGGCGCCAAACTCGATCCATTGCTGTTGATCGCGCTGCTGGTCTGCCTGATCCCGACCACCATCGGCGGCCTGTTGCCGGCGATCGGCATCGCCGGCATGAACCGCGCGCTGTCGGCGAACGTGCTGGCGAAATCTGGCAAGGCGGTGGAAGTGGCCGGCGACGTCGACGTGCTGCTGCTCGACAAGACCGGCACCATCACCTTCGGCGACCGTCAGGCGACCGCGTTCCATCCGATCGCCGGTATCGACCATTCGCAGTTGCGCGATGCGGCACTGCTGTCCTCGCTCGCCGATCCCACCCCCGAAGGCAAATCGATCGTGCGCTTGGCGCGCGAGCAGCACAGCACCACGCCGGAACCCGAACGCGCTGATTATCTGCAGTTCACCGCGCAGACGCGCATGTCCGGCGTCGACCTGCCGGCCGACTACCCCGGCGGCGCGCGCGCCATCCGCAAGGGCGCGGGCGATGCGATCACTCAGTACGTGCGCGCGCTCGGCGGCGAAGTGCTGCCCGAACTCAACGCGCGCATCGAACAGGTCGCGCGCAACGGCGCCACCCCGCTGGTGGTGGCCGAAGGTCGCCATGTGCTCGGCGTGGTCGAGTTGTCCGACGTGGTCAAGCACGGGGTCAAGGAACGTTTCGCGCGGTTGCGGGCGATGGGCGTGCGCACGGTGATGATCACCGGCGACAACCCGCTGACTGCCGCGGCGATCGCGGCCGAAGCCGGCGTCGACGACTACATCGCCGAAGCGCGGCCCGAGGACAAACTCGCGCGCATCCGCGCCGAGCAGGCCGGCGGCCGCCTGGTGGCGATGGTCGGCGACGGCACCAACGACGCCCCGGCGCTGGCCCAGGCCGACGTCGGTCTGGCGATGAACTCGGGTACGCAAGCGGCCAAGGAAGCCGGCAACATGGTCGATCTGGATTCCGATCCGGCCAAGCTGCTGGCGGTGGTCGAGGTCGGCAAGCAACAGCTGATCACCCGCGGCGCGCTGACCACGTTCTCGCTCGCCAACGACGTGTCGAAGTACTTCGCGATCCTGCCGGCGCTGTTCGCCGCGGCGATTCCGCAGATGGCCGCGCTCAACGTCATGCATCTGTCGAGCCCGAGCAACGCGGTGCTCGCGGCGTTGATCTTCAACGCCCTGATCATCCCCGCGCTGATTCCGCTGGCCCTGGCCGGCGTGCGCTTCAAGCCCGCCACCGCGGTCGCGCTGCTGCGCCGGAACATGCTGGTCTACGGCCTGGGCGGCGTGCTGCTGCCGTTCGTCGCGATCAAGCTGATCGACATGGCGCTGGTCGCGATTTTCTAACACCGCCCGCGCAACGAAGCCCTCTCCCGCCTGCGGGAGAGGGTTGGGTGAGGGCCACCGCCCGCACCGACCTCACAGGACACGCCAATGACCACCCAAACCACTCAACCGCTAACCCTCGACGACCGCGTTTCCATACGCGCCCCATTGCTGTTCGCCGCGATCTCCCTGCTCGGCTTCGGCCTGCTCTACTCGCTCGCCGGCACCGCGCTGGGCCGCCTCGCGTTTCCCGCGCAAGCCGTCGGCTCGATCATCCAGCACGACGGCCATGCGGTCGGATCGGAATTGATCGCGCAACCGTTCGCCGATGCCAAGTATTTCCAGCCGCGCCCGTCGGCGGCCAAGTACGACCCGACGGCCGCGTCCGGCAGCAATCAGGCGCGCAGCAATCCCGACCTGCGCAAGCGCATCGCCGAGGACACCGCGGCGATCGCGCAGCGCGAAGGCATCGCCATCGCCGACGTCCCCGCCGAACTGGCCACCCAATCCGGCGGCGGTCTGGACCCGCACCTGTCTCCGCGCGCGGCGCTGATCCAGGCGGCGCGCGTGGCCAAGGCGCGTGGTCTCAGTGTGGCGCAGGTCGAAGCCCTGATCGCGGCCAATACCGAGGCGCCGCAGTTCGGTGTGCTCGGCATGGAGCGCGTGAACGTGCTCAAACTCAATCTGGCGTTGGACGCGGCGCGTTGAGTTTCGATGGGTTTCGGCAGGCCCCGCTTCGATGCGGGGCGTTGCTGTTTTAATCATTGCGACTCACAACCGGTTCCAATGGCAGTTTTTGTTACGGCTTTCATAACGGCTTTTGCTTCGGCCTTTGGCTCGAGCCTGAAGCCACGCAGTTCATCCAGCGCTGTGAGGCTTGTAACTCGCGAGAACAACAGGACACCCGAAGGGCGGCGCACATGGATGTGCGCCGTGCGCCACCGGGACAGGATGTCCCGTGTGGCGCATGCCCGCGCAAGCACCGCACACGCGGGCCCTTGATTCACAAAAAAGCATTTTTCTTTGGTTACTTTTCTTTTGTTGCTTTAGACAAAAGAAAGTGACCCGCCGCTTCAGCGGCGGAAGCTTTTGATCCTGCTTGCAGCTTTGAAAGCTATGAAGCTCTAAAGCTTTTGAAGCCAGAGGCAAGATCAACAGCTTTCGTCCGCAAGCGGCCGAGTTACTTTCTTTTGTCTAAAGCAACAAAAGAAAGGTAACCAAAGAAAAATGCTTTTCTTTGAATCAAGGGCCCGCAAGTGCGGAGCTTCCGCGGGCATGCGCCACACGAGACATCCTGTCTCGGTGGCGCACGGCGCACATCCATGTGCGCCGCCCTTCGGGTGTGCTTTTGTTCTCGCGAGTTCCAGGCGTCGCAGCGCTGGATGAACTGCGCGGCTTCAGGCTTAGAGCTGAAGCGACGGCGACGGCAACGGCAACGGCAACGGCAACGGCAACGGCAACAAGACATTTTTCCTGGCCGGGGCAGCCAACCAAAGGCCAAGCAACGACATTCCAGTTCCCGACCGAAAGGCCCGCCCCCAAACCCCACATCCCATCACTACACACCCCTCACCCACCCAGCGCACAATTCCCCCATGACCGACCCCCGCAGCGCCCAAGCCGATGCCCTCATGGGCGAACTGCAACGCCAGGGCGCCGGTCGCCTGACCATTTTCCTGGGCGCCGCGCCCGGCGTCGGCAAGACCTACACCATGCTCGGCCGCGCCCGCGAACTGCAGCGCCGCGGCATCGACGTGGTGGTCGGCATCGTCGAAACCCACGGCCGTGCCGAAACCCTCGCCCTGGTCGAAGGCCTCGACGTACTGCCGCGCAAGCGGCTGGAGTACCAGGATCGCACGCTCGAGGAAATGGACCTCGACGCGCTGCTGGCGCGCAAGCCCAAGGTCGCCCTGGTCGACGAACTCGCCCACCGTAATGCGCCCGGCAGCCGCCACGAACGGCGCTGGCAGGATGTGCTCGAACTGCTCGACGCCGGCATCGATGTCTACACCACGATCAACATCCAGCACCTGGAAAGCCTCAACGACGTCATCCACCGCATCACCGGCGTGCGGGTCAGCGAGACCGTGCCCGATGCGCTGTTCGATCGGCTGCGCGACATCGTGCTGGTCGATCTGCCGCCGCGCGAACTGATCGAACGCCTGCAACAGGGCAAGGTCTACGTTCCCGAACAGGCCGCGCATGCGCTGCAGGCATTCTTCTCGCCATCGAACCTGACCGCCTTGCGCGAACTGGCGATGCAAACCGCCGCAGATCGCGTCGACAGCGATCTACGCGAGGCGCAGACCGCGCGCGGCCTGCCCGGGGTGCCGTTGCGGCGCGCGGTGCTGGTGGCGATCGACGGCCTGGGCCAATCCGAATACCTGGTGCGGGTCGCGCGCCGCATCGCCGAACGCCGCGATTCGCCGTGGATCGTGGCGACGGTGCAGGCCGGCAATGCGCCCGCCGAAGCGCGCCAGTCCGAACTCGACCGCGCCTTCGCGCTCGCGCGCCGGCTCGGCGGCGAGGCCGTGGTGCTGCACGGCAACAGCGTGGTCGATGCCCTGCTCGATCATGCCGAACGCGCCGGCGTGTCGACCATCGTGCTCGGCCGCACCCGCGAGCGCCCGCTCGCGCGCATGGTCAACCGCACCCTGACCCAGCAATTGATCCAGCGCGGCGCGCATTACGAACTCACCATCGTCAGCACCCCGGAAGCGCGCGCGCGTGCGCGCCGCTCGCTGCGCGACAGCGGCGGCCGGCTGCGCGGCCTGCTGACCCGCAGCGACGCGGGCCTGGCCGTGGTCGCGGCGACCTTCGCCACCGCGCTGGCCTGGGTCGCCGAACGCTGGATCGGCCTGGGCGATCTGTCGCTGATCTTCATCGTCGCGGTGGTGGTGGTCGCCGCGCGCACCCGCATGACCGCGGCGGTGATCGCCTCGGTGCTGTGCTTTCTGGCCTACAACTTCTTCTTCATCGAACCGCGCTACACCTTGCTGATCGGCGCGCGCCAGGGCGTGGCGACGGTGCTGCTGTTCCTGGCCGCGGCGCTGGTCGCAGGACGCCTGGCCTCGAAGCTGCGCATGCAGGTGCTGGCGCTGCGTGCGTCCAACGCGCACGCGACCGAGTTGCAGACCCTCGGCCGCGAACTGGCGACGGCCGCCGACGTGGGCCAGGTCGTGCATGCCGGACGCAAAGCGCTCAAGCGTTCGCTCGGCGTGGAAGCCTTCGTCTACATCGGCGCCGCGCCGCTGCGCGGCGAGCAGTTGCCGGAGATGAGCGACAAGGATCGCGCCGCGGCCGACTGGAGCTTGAAACATCGCCAATCCGCCGGCCGCTATACCGACACTCTGGCCGGATCGGAGTGGTGGCTGCTGCCGCTTAAAGGCGACAGCTCGGCCGACGCGCCGGCCGCCGGCGTGGTCGGCCTGCGCTTTCCGGCTTCGTTGACGCGACTGGGCGCGGAACAGCGCCGCCTGGCCGAAGCGATGACCGACGATATCGCGCAGGCGATTCTGCGCACTCGCCTGGTCGCCGACCTGGAGGACTCGCGGGTCAGCGGCGAGACCGAGCGGCTGCGCTCGGCGCTGCTGTCGTCGGTCTCGCACGATCTGCGCTCGCCGCTGGCCTCGATCATCGGCGCGGCCAGCAGCCTGGATCACTACGCCGAGGCGATGCCGCGCGAGGACCGCCACAGCCTGCTGGAAACCATCCGCATCGAAGGCGAGCGGCTGGACCGCTACATCCAGAACCTGCTCGACATGACCCGGCTCGGCCACGGCGGGCTGGCGCTCAATCGCGACTGGATCGGCGTGGACGAACTGATCGGCTCGGCGGTGACGCGCCTGCAACGCTACGAACCCCACGCGCGCTTCGACGTGCGCCTGCAGGCCGGGCTCGGCCCGATCTGGGTGCATCCGGCGCTGATCGAACAAGCGCTGTTCAACGTGCTCGAGAACGCGGTGAAGTTCTCGCCGCCCGATGCGGCGGTGGTGATCGACGCGCGCCGGGTCGACGCCGAGCCCGGCGCGGCCACCGAGCAGGTCCTGCGCATCGACGTCAGCGATCGCGGCCCTGGCATTCCCGAGGACGAACGCGCGCGCATCTTCGACATGTTCTACAGCGTCGAACGCGGCGATCGCGGCCGCCAGGGCACCGGCCTGGGCCTGGCGATCTGCCAGGGCATGATCGGCGCGCACGGCGGCAGCGTGGTCGCCCTGCCTGGCCTGGCCGACGAGCAAGGTCGCCGCGGCACCACGATCCGCATTACCCTGCCGCCCATCGAACCCGTCGCGGCCACCCCATGATCGAAGACCACGCTCCGCACCCGCAACCGCCGGCGAGCACGCCGCCCGCGCGCGTGCTGGTGATCGACGACGAACCGCAGATCCGCAAGTTCCTCGACATCGCCTTGCGCGCGCAGGGCTACGCGGTCGAGCTGGCCGAGCACGGCAACGGCGGCCTGGAGAGCCTGGCCACGCGCGGCGCCGACCTGGTGATCCTCGACCTGGGCCTGCCCGATCGCGACGGCTTCGACGTGTTGCGCGAACTGCGCCAGTGGTCGAGCGTGCCGGTGATCCTGCTGACCGTGCGTTCCAGCGAAGCCGAGAAGGTCGCCGCGCTCGACGGCGGCGCCAACGACTACGTGACCAAACCCTTCGGCGTGCAGGAGCTGATGGCGCGGGTGCGTGCCCTGCTGCGCGCGCACGGCCCGCAGGGCGAAATCCTGCCGGTGTTCGACGATGGCCAGCTGCGCATCGACCTGGCCCGGCGCGAAGTCCACCTGCACGGCGAACCGGTCGTGCTCGCGCGCAAGGAATACGCGCTGCTGGCGATGCTGGTCCAGCACGCCGGCCGCGTGGTCACCCAGCCGCAACTGCTGCGCGAGCTATGGGGTCCGACCCATCAGGAAGACACCCACTACCTGCGCATCCTGGTCGGCAAACTGCGCCACAAACTCGGCGACGACGCGGCCGCGCCGCGCTATATCGCGACCGAGCCTGGGGTGGGATTGCGGTTTATCGAGACCAGGTGAGCGGTGGCGGCGCGGCGTGAGCTGTCGCCTTGTTTTGTACCTGCGGCCGCCGCAACAGCGGCCGCATTCACGAGTGCGCGACTACGACGCATCGTCGATGCGGTTGAAATCACCTGGCCGCGACGGCTGTTCGACGTAATCGCAACAACGCGGTCGCGGCTCGCGCCGCTCCTACAGGGGGCGACTGTAGGAGCTGCGCAAGCTGCGACCACGGACTCACGACCGCGACGAACACTCGATACGCTGGAATCGCCAAGCCGCGGCTACGACAGATTTTCGACGTTATCGCAGCAGCGCGGTCGCGGCTCACGCCGCTCCTACAGGGGGCGACTGTAGGAGCTGCGCGAGCTGCGACCACGGACTCACGACCGCGACGAACACTCGATGCACTGGAATCGCCCAGCCGCAGCCATGACAGATTTTCGACGTCATTGCAGCAGCGCGGTCGCGGCTCACGCCGCTCCTACAGGGTGCGACTGTAGGAGCGGCGTGAGCTGCGACCACGAACTCACGACCGCGACGAACACTCGATGCGCTGGAATCGCCAAGCCGCAGCCACGACAGATTTTCGACGTCATCGCAGCAGCGCGGTCGCGGCTCGCGCCGCTCCTACAGGGGGCGACTGTAGGAGCGGCGCGAGCCGCGACCGCGAATTCCCGGCTGCGACAAACGTTCGAGGCAGTGAGATCAAACGGTCACCATCGCAACGAACGCACGAGAACGACAAACGCGCGAGAACGACAGAGGATGAACACGCGTGCGATACGGCGTCGAAGTCCCGCGACCGCGATGCTCGGCCGACGCGCGGATCCCGCGGACGCGCACAGAAACCCGGCGCGGAGAAACCCGGCGCAAACAAAGAACGGCTGTCCTGGATAAGGACTCGACGCAAAGAAAAACCCGACAATCTTTCGATTGCCGGGTTTCTTTGTAATGGCGCGCCCGGAAGGATTCGAACCTCCGACCCCCAAGTTCGTAGCCTGGTGCTCTATCCAGCTGAGCTACGGGCGCCTAGTTGGAAAATTATGACGATAAAACCGCACATCGTCAACATTTTTCAAACCGTTTTTTTGCTTTTCCGTCGGTACCGAATTCGACGAATCCGCAAAGAAAAGCCGCCGTTGGCGGCTTCTTTTACAACTGGCGGAGAGTGAGGGATTCGAACCCTCGATAGAGCTTTTGACCCTATACTCCCTTAGCAGGGGAGCCCCTTCAGCCTCTCGGGCAACTCTCCGCATCGATGAAGCAATGCGGGCGGGAAGCATAACGGCTCACCCGTTTTACAGCAACGCTTGCGGCCAACTTTTTTTATCAGCCGCCCGCGTTTTTACCAGAATCGTCCGACGCGTCCTCACCCCGCTGGATGCGCTGATAGATCTCTTCGCGATGGACTGCGACATCTTTGGGCGCGGTAATACCGATACGCACCTGGTTGCCCTTGACGCCGAGCACGGTGACGGTCACCGAGTCGCCGATCATCAGGGTTTCGCCGACGCGACGCGTCAGGATCAGCATTGAAAACCTCCTCGAGCCGGGACCGTAGTACCGGCGTTGGCATTCTTTTCCATCAGGAAGAATGCTTCAATTTGTACACAAACGTGAACCATCTTAGCGACCGGTCAAACCCGGTCGCAAGCGATAGAAGTCACTGTTCGCCATTCACACAAGCTTACTCTCAACCCACTGCGCAACGCCCGCAAGAGCCTGGACCAGGGCCGGGCCGTCATCGCCACCGCCCTGCGCCATGTCCGGGCGGCCGCCGCCTTTACCATTGATCTGACCGGCCACATGCGCGAGTAGTTCTCCCGCTTTGACCTTGCCAACCGCGCTTCCGTTCACTCCGGCGACCAGGGCCGCCTTACCGTCGCTGGCACCCGCCAGCACGATCACCGCGTCGCCAAGCTGCTGCTTGAGGCGATCCACCGCCTCGCGCAACGCCTTGGCATCAAATCCTTCCAGCCGGGTCGCTACCAGCTTGACCCCGCCGATGTCCGCCGCCGAGCCGGCCAAGTCCGAGGCGGCGCCTGAGGCGGCCTTGGCCTTGATCGACTCGAGCTCGCGCTCGAGCTTCTTCTGCCGGTCCAGCAGCGCGCGCAGCTTGTCGGCCACGTCGCCGGCATTGCCGCCCAGCAGGCGCGCGGCCTGCTCCAGGCGCTGCTCCTCCTGGGTGACGTAGTCCAGCGCGCCCTGCCCGGTCAGCGCCTCGATCCGGCGCACGCCGGCCTGGACGCCGCTTTCGGCGACGATCTTGAACAGGCCGATGTCGCCGGTGCGGGACACGTGGGTGCCGCCGCACAGCTCGGTCGAGGCCTCGCCCATGCGCAGCACGCGCACGCGGTCGCCGTACTTCTCGCCGAACAAGGCCATGGCGCCGAAGTCGATGGCTTCCTGCATGCCCATCTGGTGGACTTCGGCTTCGTAATTGCGCCGCACGTCGGCGTTGACCTGGCGCTCGATCTGGGCGAGCTCGGCGTCGGTCAGCGGGTTGAAGTGCGAGAAATCGAAACGCAGGCGGTCCGGTGCGACCAGCGAGCCCTTCTGGGTCACGTGGTCGCCGAGCAGGCGGCGCAGGGCCGCGTGCAGCAGGTGGGTCGCCGAATGGTTGAGCACGGTCGCGCTGCGGCGGGCTTCGTCGACGGCGCCCAGGACGCGGTCGCCGCGCTTGAGGATGCCGGCGGTGAGCCTGCCGATGTGGCCGTGGAACTGGCCGGCGAATTTCTGGGTGTCGTCGACCACGAAGCGGGTGCCGGCTTCGTCGAGCTCGCCGCTGTCGCCGACCTGGCCGCCGCTTTCGGCGTAGAACGGGGTGCGGTCGAGAATCACCACGCCTTCGTCGCCGACCCGGAACTCGTCGACCGGCACGCCGTCGCGCAACAGCGCGACCACTTGCAGGCCGCCGTCGGTCAGGCGGTCGTAGCCGAGGAACTCGGTCGGGGCGAGCTGCGCGGCCAGTTCGGCCGGCATCGAGGTCTTGTTGCCGAATGTGCCGGCTTCGCGCGCTCTGCGTCGCTGCTCTTCCATCTCGACTTCGAAACCGGCCATGTCGACCGACAGGCCGCGCTCGCGCGCGATGTCGGCGGTCAGGTCGGCCGGGAAACCGTAGGTGTCGTAGAGCTTGAACGCGTCGGCGCCGGCGATGACGCCCTGCGAGCGCGCGGCGATCTCATCGAAGATGCGCATGCCCGAATCCAGGGTCGCGGCGAAGCGCTCCTCTTCGGCGGCCAGCGCGGCTTCGACGAACTCGCGCTTGGCGGTCAGTTCGGGATAGGCGTCGCCCATCACCTCGACCAGCGCCGGCACCAGCTTGTGGAAGAACACGCCCTTCTGGCCGAGCATCCAGCCGTGGCGCAAGGCGCGGCGAATGATCCGGCGCAGCACGTAGCCGCGGCCGTCGTTCGACGGCAGCACGCCGTCGACGATCAGGAACGAACACGCGCGGATGTGATCGGCGATCACGCGCAGCGATTTGTTGTCCAGGTCGTCGGTGTGGGTGTACTTGGCCGCCGCGGCGATCAGATGCCGGAACAGGTCGATCTCGTAGTTGCCGTGCACGCCCTGCAGCACCGCCGCCAGACGTTCCAGGCCCATGCCGGTGTCGACGCACGGCGCCGGCAACGGCAGCAGGGTGCCGTCGGGCTGGCGATCGAACTGCATGAACACCAGGTTCCAGATCTCGATGAAACGATCGCCGTCCTCGTCGGGCGAACCCGGCGGGCCGCCGGCGATGTGATCGCCGTGGTCGTAGAAGATCTCGGTGCACGGACCGCAGGGGCCGGTGTCGGCCATCTGCCAGAAGTTGTCGGAAGCGAACGGCGCGCCCTTGTTGTCGCCGATGCGAACGATGCGTTCGGCCGGCACGCCGATCTTCTTGTTCCAGATCTCGAAGGCTTCGTCGTCGGTCTGGTAGACCGTGACCAGCAGGCGCTCGGGTGCCAGACCCCAGACCTTGGTCAGCAGCTCCCAGGCCCAGACGATCGCGTCGTCCTTGAAGTAGTCGCCGAACGACCAGTTGCCCAGCATTTCGAAGAAGGTGTGGTGACGCGCGGTGTAGCCGACCTGGTCGAGGTCGTTGTGCTTACCGCCGGCGCGCAAGCAGCGCTGCACGTCGGACGCGCGCACGTAGCCCGGCTTTTCGCTGCCGAGGAATACGTTCTTGAACTGCACCATGCCCGAGTTGGTGAACAGCAACGTCGGGTCGTTGGCAGGCACCAACGGTGCCGACGGCACGATGGTGTGGCCTTTGCCCCGAAAAAACTCGAGGAAATCGCTGCGGATTTCAGTGGTGGTCTTCATGCCTGGGATTGATTTGCCTGGTCGGGAGCGGAGCGCTCGACCGAACCCATGCCACCAGATGGGGGCATCGACTGGAACAGGCAACCCGGGACCCGAAAGCCGCGTAGCCTAGCAGGCCCCGGGGTCTTATGCGCAAGGCCATGCGGTAAAAGTGCCCGTCCGTTCAGTCCTCGGCGCAAAAACGATTCGCATTACGCGCGGTATCGCCGTCGAAGCCGCGCCGCATCAGCAGGTCGGCGGCCTTGCGGCGCAGCGCCGGGTCGCTGGCGAAGTCCTCGCCGAAGCGGCGCCGGAGCAAATCCCGGGCGTTTTCCAGCCAATTTCCTTCATAGGCGGCCAACGCCTGGGCGATGGCCTCGCTGTCGAGGCCATGCATGTTCAGTTCGGCGCGGATATGCACCGGGCCATAGCCGTTGCCGGCCCGGCTGCGGATCAGGCTTTCGGCGAAGCGGTGGTCATTCTGCCAGCCGGCATCGGCGAGCCGATCGACGGCAGCCACGACCTCCTCGCGATCCAGACCGCGCGAGGTGAGTTTCCGGGTCAGTTCCTTGCGCGAATGCTCGCGCCGGGTCAGCAGGCCGAGCGCGCGCTGGGTCGGGGTTTGTTCGGGGCGTCCACGGCGGCGCTCGCGTCGGGCCGGGCTTACCCGACCGTCTTCGAATAGCGGGCTGTCGTCGTCTTCGGCGGGCGGATCGCTGTCCGGGCCGGTGAACGGGCCGGCGCTGGCGCGATCGTCGGCCGGGTTGGCCGTGGGCGTTGCTTCGGCGAAATGGGCTGCCATGAGGCGTTCTGGACCCGCCGATGACCCGGTATCCGGCACGGGGCGCTGCCGTTGGCTGGCCCGGGCGTCGGAGCCTGTGCGTGCCGCGGACCGCTCCGCACCCTGCCCCCCACGCTGGACCGCGTCGCCGCGATCACCGGCGTCGCCAGTCCCGGAACGGTCGCGCCAGTCTGGCTGCCCAGACGCATTTCCGACGACGTCGCCGTCCATGACGCCATCGTCCGAAGACGATGCCGATTTCGCCCCGGCTTCGATCGCGAGCATCCTTGCCCGCAATTCGGCCAGACGATCGCCGGCACGACCGGCGGACGGTTCGCCGCCCGGCCCGGTCGTGTCGTCGGCGCCGCGATCGCGGCGCTTGCGTTCGTCCCGATCGGAACTCATCGGTCATCGCCGCTTGCGGAGGATCAGTCCTCGATGACTTCTTCGCGCGGGGCGTCGCTGGGCACGAACTTCTCGCGCAGCGTCGCTTCCAGGCGGGCCGCCATCTCGGGATTTTCCTTGAGGTACTGGCGGGCGTTTTCCTTGCCCTGGCCGATGCGCTCGTCGCCGCAGCTGTACCAGGCGCCGGACTTCTCGACCAGCTTGGCTTCCACGCCCATGTCGATAAGTTCGCCTTCGCGCGAGATGCCTTCGCCATAGAGGATTTCGGTGACGACCTGCTTGAACGGCGGGGCGAGCTTGTTCTTGACGACCTTGATCTTGGTCTGGTTGCCGATGATCTCGTCGCCCTTCTTGATCGCGCCGATGCGGCGGATGTCCAGGCGCACCGAGGCGTAGAACTTGAGCGCGTTGCCGCCGGTGGTCACTTCCGGGCTCTGGCCCGGCATCATCACGCCGATCTTCATGCGCAGCTGGTTGATGAACACCACCAGGGTGCCCGAGCGCTTGATGTTGCCGGTCAGCTTGCGCAGCGCCTGGCTCATCAGACGGGCCTGCAGGCCCGGCAGCTGGTCGCCCATTTCGCCTTCGATTTCGGCCTTCGGGGTCAGCGCGGCGACCGAGTCGATCACGACGATGTCGACCGCGGCCGAACGCACCAGCATGTCGGCGATTTCCAGCGCCTGTTCGCCGGTGTCGGGCTGCGACAGCAGCAGGTCGTCGACATTGACGCCGAGCTTGGCGGCATAGATCGGGTCGAGCGCGTGCTCGGCGTCGATGAAGGCGGCGGTGCCGCCCTTCTTCTGGCATTCGGCGATGGCCTGCAGGGTCAAGGTGGTCTTGCCCGAGGATTCCGGACCGTAGATCTCGACCACGCGGCCCTTGGGCAGGCCGCCGATGCCCAGCGCGATGTCGAGCATCAGCGAGCCGGTACCGATGACTTCGGTGATCTCGACCGCGCGGTCGCCCATGCGCATCACCGAGCCCTTGCCGAATTGCTTGTCGATCTGGCTCAGAGCGGCGGTAAGGGCGCGCTTCTTGTTCTCGTCCATCGTGGTGTTCCTTAAGTCGTGTCGTGGTGAGGGGAAGTTAGAGGACGCGGATCGCAGAGGTTGAGACCGTCGCGCCTGGAATCAAATTATCTGCGCCGGCGGATCGCGAAAGCCGGGCGACGGCCTGCGCCGGTGTCGGATTTTTCCCTGTCGGCGGCGCGGAAACCGCCCCGAGCACCGCAGCGGCCAATCCCTGCAAAGCCGCCTGCGCGGCGTGGACCGGCGCGCAGCTGCGCACCGATCCGTAGCGGTCGAGCTGTACTTGCGCGCGATTGGTGCGATCCATGAGTCGGCGGCCCATCTCAGCGATTGGGCCGGACCAGGCCGCAATACAGGCCCTCGATCGCGAAATCCTGATCGGGCTGGACCTCGATCGGCGCGTAGTCGGGGTTGCGCGGCAGCAGGCGGATACGGTCCTTGCCGATCTTGAGCAGCTTGACGGTGATCTCGTCGTCGATGCGCGCGACCACGATCTGGCCCGAACGCGCATCGTGGGTGCGGTGCACGCCGATCAGGTCGCCGTCGAAGATGCCTTCGTCGCGCATCGAGTCGCCCTTGACCTTGAGCAGGTAGTCCGGCGACGGGAAGAACATGTTGCGATCGAGCAGGACGTAGTTGTCGGGCTCCACCCCGGCGCCCGAGCCGATCGGCGAGCCGGCCGCGACCCGGCCCAGCACCGGCAGACGGATCGCGTCCTCGTTGGCCGAGGCCAGCCCCAGCTCGCGCTGGGCCTGCGGCGGCGGCTGCAGCACGCGGATGCCGCGGGCGCGGCCCGGCATGCGCTCGATCGCGCCGGCGGTCTCCAGCGCGTCGAGGTGGTACTGCGCCGCGCGCACGCCCCTGAACCCGAAGGCCTTGGCGATCTCGGCCTGAGACGGCGGGAGGCCTTCGGCGTCGATCCGCTCGGCGATCAGCGCGAGGATGGCTTGCTGGGTGTCGGTCAGGTTCATGGTTAGTAGTATTACTACGTCATGTTCGAAGTTAGTAGTAATACTACTAAGACGCCGGACCGGCAAGGCCGCTCGTCCGGAATTTGTTTGACTAAGTCAAATAATTGCCCGAGGCTGCGGCTGAGCCCACCGCGATCGCCGATGCCGCCCATGGCCACCGAAATTCAGACCGCCCAGGTCGATGCCGTCCGCGCCTTCAACCGTTTCTATACCCGCCGGATCGGGGTGTTGCAGGAGGGCTTGCTGGACAGCCCGTTCACCCTGACCCAGGGCCGCGTGCTGTTCGAGCTGGCCCAGCGCGAACCGGTCTCGGCGCGCACCATCGGCGATGCGCTGGGGCTGGACCCGGGCTATCTGAGCCGCATTCTGCTGGGCTTCGTCAACACCGGACTGGTCGAGAAAACCCGCTCGGCACACGACGGGCGCAGTTTCGCCCTGAGCCTGACCGAGGCCGGGCGCGCGACCTTCGCCGGGCTCGACCGCACCTCGCACCAGGCCACCGCCGAGCTGCTGGCGGCGCTGCCGCCGCTGCAGCGCGAGCGCCTGCTGCGGGCGCTCGGCGAGGCCGAACAGGCGCTGTCGCCGCCTGCCCTGCCGGCGGCGCAGCGGCTGCTGGTGCGCACCCACCGGATCGGCGACATCGGCTGGGCGATCGAGCGCCACGCTCGCCTGTATGCCGACGAATACGGTTTGAACGAGGAATTCGAGGCGCTGGTGGCGGGTTTGTTCGCGCGTTTCGCCAGCGAGCACGATCCGCGGATTGAACGTTGCTGGATCGCCGAGCTCGACGGCGAACGGGTCGGCTGCGTGTTCGTGGTGCGCAATCAGGACGATGCGCAGGCGGCGCAGCTGCGTTGCCTGCTGATCGATCCGCGCGCGCGCGGGCTGGGCCTGGGGCGGCGCCTGGTCGAGACCTGCATCGAGTTCGCGCGCGAGGCCGGTTACCGGCGGATGATGCTGTGGACCAACGATGTGCTGGTCACGGCGCGCAGGATCTATGAGCGCTGCGGTTTCGTCCTGACCGAGGAAGAGCGCCATCACAGCTTCGGGCAGGATCTGGTTGGGCAGGTCTGGCGGCGCGAGTTCGATTGAGCTTGGCTTGGCGCGCGCGGATGGCTTATTCGAGCGAGCTTCGGGCTTGATGCTCGGCGATTGCGGGGCGCGCGCCGATACACCTGATTTGGCGATGGTGTTTGTTGCCGGCGCTTTCAGGGCAAGAGCAAAAGCGAATCCCCCCTGCCCCCCTTTTCCAAAGGGGGGAAAAGCGGTGTGCGGCGGATTGGGGATCGCGGGGGACGGATCACGACGCGACAGCTTCGAGGTAACGCAACCTCACCACGCACGGCGCGCAGGGCGCGAACGCACTCGCCGCCGCCGGAACTCAGGCCGTCAGCGCCTGCATCCCGCGCAGCGCCGCGGCCACGCTGTGCCGGCGCACCGCCTCGCGGTCGCCGTCGAAGTGGAAGACCTCGGCGCGCGGGTAGCCGTTGCGGCGTTTCCACGCGATCCAGACCGTGCCGACCGGCTTGTCATCGGTGCCGCCGCCGGGGCCGGCGATGCCGGTCACCGCGACCGCGATGGTGGCGCCGGTATTGGCCAGCGCGCCGGAGACCATCTCGATCACGGTCTCGCGGCTGACCGCGCCGAATTGCTCCAGGGTCTGCGGGCGTACGCTCAGCAGCGCCTGCTTGGCCTCGTAGCTGTAGGCGACCAGTCCGCATTCGAACCAGGCCGAGGAGCCGGCGATGTCGGTCAGGGTCTTGGCGATCCAGCCGCCGGTGCAGCTTTCGGCGGTGACCAGCATGTGGTGGTTGAGCCGGGCGGATTCGCCGATCTGCTGGGCGAGCCGCTGCAGGGCGGAGTCGGAGGTGTCTTCGATCATGGCGCCCATGATAGCCGGCGACGGGGGGCGGGCTTTGCATGGGTGGTCGGGATGAGGGGGACCTCGCTCAGCCGGTTTGGGTTTGGGTTTGGCGACCTTGGCATCGGTCGTCGCTGGAACCGTCGGCTCGGGCCTGGCGGAAAATCGGGCGCCTGGATACCCAGTTGATCGAACTCACGCGTTAATCGGGCTCAAGCGTTGATCAGGCTCACGCGGCGACGTTGCCAGGGCCGTCATCCCCGCCTTCGCGGGGATGACGAGCAAGATCAGGGGCTGCCTTGGCGAAGATGCGCGTTGTCGGGTGCTTCGATGATGCCGCGGCTGCTCGATTGCGGCTTACGCCGAGCTTGTCCACCGAAGGCAAATACAAACGCTTACCCGTCATCCCCGCGAAGGCGGGGATCCAGGGCTTCACCGTGACATCACTGTGAAGTCTCTGCCCCACTCCCGTAGGAGATAACGAGCATCACGCCACCCGCTCTGCGCCGCATCTGGCGATGCGGCGAAGACGCAAGCGCGAACCGTATCGGTCAGTACATCACCCGCAAGGTCACGCCATAGGTGCGCGGCGCGCCGAGGAACGCGTTCCACGAACCGGTCTGCAGCGGCGCGTCGAAACCGACCTGCTTGTACTCCTCGTCGAACAGGTTCAAGGCCCAGGCCTCGACCATCCAGCGACGGCTCTTGGCGCCGATGCCGACGCGCGCGTTGACCACGGTGTAGGCCTCCTGGCCCTTCTCCGGGTCCAGGTCCGAGCCGGTGTTGTAGTCGGAGGAATACTTCGCACCGATGTTGGCGCGGCCGATCAGGCTGGAACCGAAATCCCACTGATAGGTCACCGACGCCGAGGCCGACCACAACGGCGCGAAGCTCGCGCGCGCGCCCGGCAATTTCGCCAGGTCCGCATCGGGCAGCGGATCGTTGCCGTACTTGGTGTCGGCGTACATCACCCCGCCCTGCAGCATCAGGCCCTTGATGCCGGGCTGCCACAGGATTTCGGTGTCGATGCCCTGCGAGACCACTTCCGGAATCGAGCGCACCACGAAGCTGGTGCCCAGGAAGCTGTTGAGCTGGAAGTCGCTGTAGGTCTGATGGAACAAGGTCGCGTTGAGCAGCAGGTTGCCGCCGGCCCAGGTGGTCTTGGCGCCCAGCTCGTAGCTGTCGACGAACTCGCCCGGGAACGAGGTGTCGTTGACCGGAGTGATGCCGGCGGTGCCGGCCGACAAACCGTTCGACGACTGCACGCGATCGAGGTTGAAGCCGCCGGCCTTGTAGCCGCGCGCGGCCGAGGCGTAGCCCATGACGTGTTCGTTCCAGCGGTACGCGGCCTTGATCGTGCCCGACCATTCCTTCTCGTCGCGTTCCTGGTTGGTCACCCGGCCGTTATGCAGCCTGTTGGCCCACGGCAGACACATGAAGCCGACCACCTGCGGCACCAGCGCGCCCAGCGCCGCGACCGGCACGCCGCGCGCGGCCAGCGCCTGGCCGACCCGGGCCGGATTGCCCAATGCCGCGCCGCAGCCCAGGCCGCCGTTGGGATTGCTGTAGACCGAATCGAGTTCCTTGTTTTCCTTGGTGTAGCGCAGGCCCAAGGTCAGGTCGAGTTTGTCGGTCGCATGCCAGGTGTTGTTGGTGAACAAGGCGACGCTGTTGCTGTTCTGCTTGTAGCGATCGAGCGCGCCGAGCCCGGCGAAGCTGCTGCCGAACGGACGGCCGGCGGCTTGCGACAGGAAGGTCGCGGCGTTGGCCATGTTGACCGTGCCGGCCGGGAAGCGCGAGGCGATCTGGCCGAGCACCGCGGTCGACAGATACGGCTCGTAGGCCGCGCCGATGCTGTAGGAATCGTTGCGCTTGAGGTCTTCGTCGGCATAGAACAGGCCGAACATCCAGTCGACCTTGTCGGTCGAGCCGGTCAGGCGGAATTCCTGGCTGAACTGCTTGAAGCCGGTGAACGATTCGTTCGGGTTCGGATTGCGGTAGATGATGTCGGCGGTGGTGAAGTCGAAATCCAGGCCGTTGATCGCCTGCCAGTCGCGCGAGGCGGTGATCGAGGTCAGGGTCGCGCCGTTGAACCACGGCGTGATCCAGTTGACCTCGGCCGACAGGCCCTTGTCCTTGATGTCCTGGGTGGTCGGACGGTTGCTCCAGGCGCGGCGCGCGAACGGATCGGCGACCGGCGCCACGCCGATGCCGCCGACCAGGCCGTTGATGATCGCCGAGGTCGGGCCGCGCACCGTGGTCAGGCCGACGCAGCAGTTTTCTTCGCGGCTGGTGAAGTCGGCGATCAGGTTGATGTCGAGGTTTTCGGTCGGCTCGAACAGCAACTGGCCGCGCAGGGTGTGGAAGTTCTGGTCGCCGTCTTCGCGTTCGGCGCGCGGGCCGCGGCCGATCTCGACATCGGTGAAACCGTCGCGCTTGCGCTTGGCGCCATAGATGCGGAACGCGGCGTTCTCGCCGATGGTGGTGTTGAGCGAGCCGGCCGCGCCGAGCGCGCCGTAATTGCCGATGGTGAATTCGCCCTCGACCGTGGTGTCGTAGGTCGGGCGGCGGGTGATCACGTTGATCACGCCGGCCGAGGTGTTCTTGCCGAACACCGTGCCCTGCGGGCCCTTGAGCACTTCGATGCGTTCGATCTCGCCCAGGTCGCCGAAGCCCACACCATTGCGCGGACGGTAGACGCCGTCGACGACCACGCCGACCGAGGATTCCAGGCCGGCGTTGTCGCCGACCGTGCCGATGCCGCGGATGCGCGCGACGGTCTGCACTTCGCTCTGGGTGCTGCTGACGGTCAGGCCGGGCACCAGCACCTGCACGTCCTTGACGTCGCGCACGCCGCTGTCCTGCAGCAACTGCTGCGGCAAGGCGGTGATCGAGATCGGCACGTCCTGCATCGCCTCCTCGCGCTTTTGCGCGGTGACGGTGAGGCCGGCCAGGGTCTTGGCTTCCTCTTCCTGCGCGGGTGCGGCGGCTTGTTGCGCCTGCGCGCTCGCGGCGAGCGAGGCCAGGCTCAATGCGATGGCCCAGGACAACGCTTTACGACTCGACTGGCGAGCGATCATGTGATTTCCCCCTTTGTATTGAAGCGTTTCGTTGCAACGTGGCTGACGTCAATGTCTGCTGCGGCGATGGCGAACCCGAACCGATGCGGCATGCGGCTGGGCGGTGCAAGGGCGACGCGTGGTGCTGCCTGCGGCCGGTGTCGGCGTCGCGCGCACTTCCCCTGTGCGCGACGCATCCTGATTCGATACGCAATACGGGAACGATTGCGGCCTTGGCGTGTGAGCTTGTGAATCGTCCGTCGGAACTTAACACGCCATTTGCACACGTCATGCGGCGTCGCAGCACCTTTGTGCGGGCAAGCAATTACCTCGCCGATGCGCGGGCGATAAACGAACGAACGTTCGGGTTTTAGTTCGATACGATTCGTTCGTCGGCTGTTGGCTGCGGACTTGTATCCGCCTCACCGCCAGCCGATAACCGACAACTGCGAGCCGAAAGCCGGTGCAGCGCCGCGAGGTTTTTGTGGACGCGACTTCAACCTCGGCGGTCGAAGCGGCGAATCGACCTGCAGGTACAAGGCGAGCGCATGAGGCCGGCGCTGAAAGCCCCGCCACGAGACTTCGCGTCAACCCGAGCGATCAGGCTGCGGCACGACCGCACGCGACGAACCATCCATCGATTCGCGCACGCAAACACAACCCATGCGTATCGCCCCGACAATGCCGGAACGATACGCATCGATCGTTGAGAACATCAGACGTCCATCACCTCACTCGCCGATCCAGCCGATCAGCCCGGCCGGACAACAACAACAGCGATCCACTTCACTCGCGCACCAAGGTCGACTTGCCGAACAGGCTTTCGACCAGATCGATCGCCACCAGCGCGGTGCCGTTGTCGCGATCGAGGATCGGATTGAGTTCGACGATGTCCAGCGAGCCCATGCGGCCGCTCTCGGCGATCATCTCCATCGCCAGTTGCGCCTCGCGATAATTCGGCCCGCCCGAGACCACCGTGCCCACGCCGGGCGCGATGCTCGGATCGAGGAAGTCGACATCGAAGCTGACGTGGATGTGGGTGTTTTCGTCGACCCCTTCCAGCGCGTGCTCCATGACCTTCTTGATGCCGATGTCGCCGATCTTGCGCATGTCGTACACCGGCAGGCCGTGGCGCTTGATCAACTGCTTCTCGCCGGCGTCGACCGAGCGCGTGCCGATCTGGCGCATCTCGTCGACCTGCATCGCCGGCGCCGAGCCGCCCAGATGGGTCAGCGATTGCGGCCCCAGCCCGATCAGGCAGGCCACCGGCATGCCGTGCATGTTGCCGGTCGGGGTGATGTCGTGGGTGTTGAAATCGGCGTGCGCGTCCAGCCAGATCACCCGCAGCTTCTTGCCCTGCTCGCGGCAATGCCTGGCGACCGCGGTGATCGAGCCCAGGCCGAGGCAGTGATCGCCGCCGAGCAGGATCGGCATGCGGCCGCCGCGCAGTTCCTTGCCGACCGCTTCCATCACCCGCTGGTTCCAGACCACGACTTCGTCGAGATGACGATAGCCGTCGACCGGTTCGGTCCAGGGATTGGGCGGGCCTTCCAGATTGCCGCGATCGGCGACGTCCAGGCCGAGCGCGCTCAGCGATTCGGTGAGTCCGGCGATGCGCAGCGCTTCGGGTCCCAGGCGCGCGCCGCGGTAGCCCGCACCGATGTCGGTCGGTGCGCCGATCAGCGTTACGGCCGTTTGACAGGTGCTCATGTGTGGTCTCTTTGAATTGCGGGAATGGGGAATCGGGAATGGGGAATCGGGAATGGGGAACCGGAAAAGCGATGCGACGGGACCGGCGGCAACGAAGCGACAGCGCTGCGCTTTCCGATTCCCGACTCCCTGTTCCCGATTCCCGGCAGTCCCCGCTCACTTCTCCACGAACGCCCGCTCGATCACGTAATCGCCCGGTTCGCGCGTGCGCGGCGACGGCTTGAAGCCGCGGCCTTCTAGCAGCGCGGCGGTGTCTTCGAGCATCTGCGGGCTGCCGCACAGCATCACCCGGTCCTCGCGCGGATCCAGCGGCGGCAGGCCGAGGGTCTGCGCCATCAGGCCGTCGGCGATCGCATCGGTGATCCGGCCCTGATTGCGGAACGGCTCGCGGGTCACGCTGGGGTAGTAGATCAACTGGCTGCGGATCGACTCACCGAGGAACTCGTGCTTCGGCAGTTCTTCCTGCAGGAACTGCGCGTACGCCAGATCGCTGACGTGGCGCACGCCGTGGGCCAGGACCACGGTTTCGAAGCGCTCGTAGGTCGCCGGGTCGCGGATGATGCTCAGGAACGGCGCGAGGCCGGTGCCGGTGCCGAGCAGGTACAGCCGCTTGCCCGGATTGAGATCGTTGAGTACCAGCGTGCCGGTCGGCCGCCGGCTGACCAGCACCGGGTCGCCGTTGTTGATGTGGCGCAGGCGCGAGGTCAGCGGGCCGTCGGGCACCTTGATGCTGAAGAACTCCAGATGGTCTTCGTAGTGCGCGCTGGCGATCGAGTAGGCGCGCATCAGCGGCCTGCCGTCGACCTCCAGCCCGACCATGACGAAGTGTCCGCTGTCGAAGCGGAAGCCGGGGTCGCGGGTGGTGCGGAAGCTGAAAAGGCTGTCGTTCCAGTGCCTGACTTCGATGACGCGCTCGGTCGCCAACTGCATCGTCGTGACTCCTAGTAGTTATGGGCTTATTCCGTTCGCGCGCGCCGGCCGGGGATATTCGTCATCCGGCCGACGCGCGCCTGTAATTAATAAGTGCCATCGCGTCGCGGCTCGCCGTGGCGGGCGGCGGAATGGCGCGCCAATACCAGCACATTATCTTTCCCGCATGGGAATCAATGTTCGGAAGAATGATCCGCGTCACTGCCAAATCGGGCTTGCGCCTTTGACTGCGGCCTCCGCCTGCCCCGAATATTAGCGCCGAGATATTCGAAGACGCCGCCAAGCGTTTTTCATCCGCCGGCATGGATGCGGTGACGCATTATGTCAGCTGACCAACCACGTCACTCACGAGGGTCGCATGGACGATTCGGTCTTCTTCTGCGCGTCAACAACCGCAAGGCTTGGCGCGGCCGCGAACGGCGTCTGGCTATCGCCGCGGGCCATTTTCCAGATCCGCCCGGGCCGCGCCGATCCGGAAAATATCCGCGCGCGCGTAAATATTCGCCGGGGCCGGCCATGAACACGGACGCCGGTCGCAGTTCAAACCTGACGGACACTGCTCAATCCGACCGTGACCCCGACCCGCTTAATATCGCCGGATTATCTTTCGGCGCCGCCGACGGGGTTGAAAACCCAACCCAGGTCACGCCCGCCCGGATAAATCCATTGAGCTTTATTAGTTATATCGCGCACCCGCTGTTATTAATTTCCGTGGTTATCTACGTAATTGCCGCGATCGGCCTGGACTGGGATCCGGGCGCCGCCAGCCTCGGCTTCGTGCTCGCCACCGTCTTCTATCTGGCGATGCTCGAATTAATCATTCCGTACGAGCGCGCATGGCTGCCCTCGCGGCGCGAGTGGGGCCTGTACGCGGTCTACTTCGTGATCACGATGATCGGCGGCGCGCTGGCGCAGCTGCCGGTGATGGCGGTGGTGTCGATGGTCGCCCCGCTGCATCCGCTGTTGCCGCTGTGGGCGCAGATCCCGCTCGCGCTGCTGCTGAGCTCGCTGGCGAGCTATGCGGTGCATCGCGCCGGCCACGACATCCCGCTGCTGTGGCGGCTGCACGGCGTGCATCACGTGCCCGACAAGGTCAACGTCGGCAACAACGGCGTCAACCACGTGTTCGACATCGTCCTGGCCCAGTTCCTGGTGCAGGTGTCGCTGGCGCTGATCGGCTTTTCCGAGCACGCGGTGTTCGCCGTCGGCATCTTCATCATCGCCCAGGGCTATTTCGTCCACGCCAACATCGACGTGCGCCTGGGCTGGCTCAACCACATCCTCGCCAGCCCCGAGCTGCACCGCATGCATCACAGCGCCGACAAGGCCGAGGCCGGGCATTTCGGCTCGGACCTGTCGATCTGGGACCGCCTGTTCGGCAGCTATACCTGGCGGCCCGATCGCAAGCCGCGCGCGATCGGCCTGTTCGATCCGGGCTCGTTCCCGCGCAACGGCGCGATCTTCTCGACCCTCGTCCACCCGCTGCGGCCGCGCAAGAAACCCGCGCCGACGCCGCCCTGAGCCTTTCCCCGGGCTTCGGAGCCGAAGCCTCGCACTTATCGCAAGCCTCCCCTCGCAATCCACATCCACGTACCGGCGATGTAACAACAAGGACTCGATCATGACGGATTCCAGCAGCAAGGCCTCGACCCGCGAGACTCCGAGCGACGAGGCGGCCCACCACGCCGCCAGCGCGCACGCCGCATCCACGCCATCGGCCGCGGGCGTGGGCGACGACCGCATCGCCATCGTCGGCATCGGTTGCCGTCTGCCCGGCGGCGCCTCGGATCACCGCGCGTTCTGGCAGAACCTGATCGAGGGCAAGGACTGCCTGACCGCGACCCCGGCCAATCGCTACGACGTCGGCACGCTCGGCAGCAAGGACAAGAGCAAGCCCGGCCGCCTGGTCGGCGGACGCGGCGGCTACATCGACGGCTTCGACGAATTCGATCCGGCCTTCTTCGGCATCAGCCCGCGCGAAGCCGACTACATGGACCCGCAGCAGCGCAAGTTGCTGGAGGTGTCGTGGGAGGCGCTCGAGGACGGCGGCCTCAAGCCCGCCGAACTCGCCGGCCAGGAGATCGGCGTATTCGTCGGCGCCTTCACTCTGGACTACAAGATCGTGCAGTTCGCCGATCTGAGCTTCGAGACCCTGGCCGCGCACACCGCGACCGGCACGATGATGACGATGGCGTCGAACCGCATCTCGTACTGCTTCGACTTCCGCGGCCCCAGCCTGTCGATCGACACCGCTTGCAGCTCTTCGCTGGTCGCCGTGCATCTGGCCTGCCACAGCCTGCGCCGGCGCGAGACCAGCCTGGCGCTGGCCGGCGGCACCCTGCTGCACATGACGCCGCAGTACACCATCGCCGAAACCAAGGGCGGGTTCCTGTCGCCGGAAGGCAAGTCGCGCACCTTCGACGCCGCCGCAAACGGTTACGTGCGCGCAGAGGGCGTCGGCATCGTCGCGCTCAAGCGCCTGGACGATGCGCTGCGCGACGGCGATCCGATCTACGCGGTGATCGTCGGCACCGGCGTCAATCAGGACGGCCACAGCAACGGCATCACCGTGCCCAATCCCGATGCGCAGGTGACCTTGATCAAGCGGGTGTGCGCCGAAGCGGGAATCGAACCGGGCAGCCTGCAGTACATGGAAGCACACGGCACCTCGACCCCGGTCGGCGATCCGATCGAAGCCAAGGCGCTCGGCCGCGCGCTGGGCATCGGCCGCAAGCCCGGCGACAAATGCTTCGTAGGTTCGGTCAAGACCAATATCGGCCATACCGAAGCCGCCGCGGGCGTCGCCGGCCTGATCAAGACCGCGCTGGCGCTCAAGCACAAGTTGATCCCGCCGCACATCAACCTCAACACCGTCAATCCGGACATCGATCTGGCCTCGATGCCGTACGAGATCCCGACCCAGGTCACGCCGTGGCCGGCGCACGACGGCCCGGCGCGCGCCGGCGTCAATTCGTTCGGCTTCGGCGGCACCAACGCGCACGTGCTGCTGGAAGAAGCGCCGCCGCGCGAGGACGCGCATGTGCAGGCCGACGATGCCGATGAGGCCGCGCCGCGCTACAACATCCTGCCGCTGACCGCGCGCGATTCGGCCGCGTTCCCGGATCTGGTCGAGGGCATCCGCAAGGAGCTCGAACGCGGCGGCGACGACGCGGTGTCGCTGAAGGACCTCGCCTACACCCTCGCCCACCGCCGCCAGCATCTGGAAGCGCGGCTGTCGTTCGTCTACGACAGCCGCGAAGCGCTGCTCGAACGCCTGAGCGCCTACGCCGCCGGCGAAGCGCATCCGCACATCCTTGCCGACGAACGCCGCGGCACCGCCGCGCCGAAACTGGCCTGGGTGTTCACCGGCATGGGCCCGCAGTGGTGGGCGATGGGCCGGCAATTGTTCGAACACGATCCGATCTACCGCGAGGTGATCGAGCAATGCGACCGCGAGTTGTCCAAGCATGTGGACTGGTCGCTGATCGAGGAAATGAACGCGGCCGAAGCCGATTCGAAGATGAGCGACACCTGGCTGGCGCAGCCGGCCAACTTCGCGGTGCAGATCGCGCTGGCGGCGATGTGGCGCGCGCGCGGCATCGTGCCCGATGCGATCGTCGGCCACAGCACCGGCGAGGTCGCCGCCTTTTACGCCGCCGGCGTGTACACATTGGAACAGGCGGTCAAGGTGGTGGTGCATCGCAGCCGCCTGCAGCAGAAGCTGGTCGACACCGGGACCATGCTCGCGGTCAGCCTGAGCGAAGCCGAAGCGCTCAAGCGGGTGAAGCCTTACGGCAATCGGGTCTCGGTGGCGGCGGTCAACAGCCCGACCGCGATCACCCTGGCCGGCGATCAGGACGCACTGGCCGAACTCGCCGCCAAGCTGCAGGCCGAACAACTGTTCGCCAAGTTCCTGACCGTGCGCGTGCCCTATCACAGCGCCAAGATGGACCTGATCAAGGACGAGTTGCTGCAATGCCTCGACGGCCTGGCGCCGCATCCGGCGCGGGTGCCGCTGTACATGACCGCGCGTCCCGGCATCGCCCAGGGCCATGAGCTCGACGCGAATTATTGGTGGGAGAACGTGCGCAACAGCGTCGGCTTCCGCGCCGCGATCGATCAGCTGATGGACGACGGCTACGATCTGTTCCTGGAAATCGGCCCGCATCCGGTGCTGGGCCACTCGATCCAGGAATGCTTCGCCGCGCGCGGCGGCAGCGCCAAGAGCGTTCCGTCGATCCGCCGCCAGGAAGACGAAGCCGCGCGCTTCACCGCCTCGCTGGCGAGCCTGCACAACCTCGGCCTGGCGATCGACTGGACCTCGCTGCATCCGCGCGGCCGCCACGTCACCCTGCCGCGCTATCCGTTCAAGCGCGATCGCTACTGGATCGAACCGCGTCCGGTGGAACAGATTCGCCTGGGCCAGCTCGATCACCCGCTGCTGGGCCGGCGCATGGCCAATGCCGAACCGACCTGGGAAGCCAAGCTCGACGTCGAGCATCAGCCGTATCTCGAAGACCATCGCATCCAGGGCAATGTGCTGTTCCCGGCCGCGGGCTACATCGAAATGGCGACCCAGGCGGTGCGCGCGATGACCGGCGGCGCGTCGGCCGCGATCGCCGACATCGAACTGCGCAAGGCGCTGTTCCTGCCCGACGCCGAAGCGGCGACGGTGCAGCTGTCGTTCGCCTCCGACGGCGCGACCTTCAACGTCTCGACCGTGTCGGCCGACGGCAACGACCGCACCGTGCACGCCAGCGGCAGCATCCGCGCCAGCCAGGGCCGCCGCAGCGGTCCGAAGCTGGACGTGGCCGCGGTGCGCGAACGCAGCCCGCTGTATCTGGCGCGCTCGGCCTGCTACGACGCGCTGGCGTCGATGGGCTACCACTACGGCCCGGCGTTCCAGGGCATCGAGGAAGTCTGGGTCGCGCCCGGCGAAGCGCTGGCGCGGATCGCGCCGACTGCGCAGTTGCTCGGCGGCGCCGCCGATCACCATTTCCATCCGGCCATGCTCGATGCCTGTTTCCAGGCGCTGCTGACGCCGCAGATCCTCAAGCAGCAAAGCGACGACGCCAGCGACACCGGCATCCGCCTGCCGCTGTCGATCCAGGAAGTGCGCACCGACGCGATCGGCGACCGCGCGCTGTGGGTGCATGCGGTGATCACCTTCGACGGCGGCGACGAATTGATCGGCGACATCTTCGTCTACGACGAACACGGCGCGCCGCTGGGCCGGGTCGGCGGCTTCCGCGCGGCCAACGTCGAAAACGCCAGCGCCAAGGTCGGCTTGAACACGATCGACAATTGGCTGGCCGAAACCACCTGGGTCGAAAAGGCCGAGGAAGCCGCGCAGGTCGAAACCGGTCTGGCGATCGCCGAACCGGGGCTGGCCGGCGAAAGCGAGGGCTGGCTGATCTTCGCCGACGCGCAAGGCGTGGGCGACGAACTGGCCGCGCTGGCGGCCCATCGCGGCGAGCGCGTGCATCTGGTGCGTCCGGGCAAGCGCTACAAGCTGGAAAAGGACCTGCGCGAATCCACCGTCGCTCCCGGTTCGGTCAAGGACTTGCAGCGTCTGTTCGCCGATCTGGCCAAGCACGATCAGGGCCGCTTCGGCTCGGTCGTGCATCTGTGGAATCTCGACCATCCCACCCTC
This sequence comes from Lysobacter capsici, assembly GCF_014779555.2. NCBI lineage: Bacteria > Pseudomonadati > Pseudomonadota > Gammaproteobacteria > Lysobacterales > Lysobacteraceae > Lysobacter > Lysobacter capsici. Next base: position 2,171,509 of record NZ_CP094357.1, on the reverse strand, counting down.
GATCAAATCGACGCGCCCGGCCTGCAGTCCGGCAACAGCCGCGGCGCGTATGCGCTGATCGCGCTGAGTCAGGCGCTGCAGAGCGCGCATCCGCACGGCAAGCTGCACATCGTCACCCGCGGCACCCAGGCGGTGCGGCGCTTTGACGCGGTCGAACCGCTCGGCGCGCCGGCCTGGGGCATCGGCCGGGTGCTGTGGTATCAGGAACTGGTCGCGCAGCGCGGCAAGCTGATCGATCTGCAATCGTCGGGCCATTACGATGCCGCCGCATTGCGCGCCGAAGCGCTCGCATTGCGCCGCGAAGTGCTGCTGGTCGATGAAGACGAAATCGCCCTGCGCGACGGCAAGCGCTACACCAGCCGCTTGATGCCGGCGACCGGGCTGACCAAGCCGTTACCGCTGCGTTTGCGCGCCGATGGCGCTTACCTGGTGACCGGCGCCTTCGGCGCGCTCGGCCGCCTGCTCTGCCGCACCCTAGTCAAGCGCGGCGCGCGCAAGCTGATCCTGGTCGGCCGCAGCAAGCTGCCGCCACGCGCGCAATGGCGCGACACCGACCCGAACAGCCCGGTCGGCCGCAACGTGCGTTTTCTGAAAGAGTTGGAAACCCTCGGCGCCGAGCCGATCCTGGCCCAGCTCGACATCACCGACGAAGGCGCGCTCAACGGCTGGCTGTCGGACTATCGCCAGCGCGAACTGCCGCCGATCCGCGGCGCCTTCCACCTCGCAGGCCAAGTGCGCGACACCTTGCTGGCCGAGATGGAGCGCGACAGCTTCGATCCGGTGTACGAACCCAAGGTGGTCGGCGGCTGGCTGCTGCACAAGTACCTCGCCGATCAGCCGCTCGAACACTTCGTGCTGTTCGCTTCGATCGCCTCCTTGGTCACCACCGCCGGCCAGACCAACTACGCCGCCGGCAACGCCTTCCTCGATGCCCTCGCCCATCACCGCCGCGCGCGCGGCCTGCCCGCGCTCGCACTGGACTGGGGCCCGTGGGCGACCGGCATGATCGAGGAACTCGGCCTGATCGATCACTACCGCAACAGCCGCGGCATGAGTTCGCTGTCGCCCGATGCGGGCATGGACGTGCTCGAACGAGTGATCGGGCAGGATCGTGCGCAGTTGTTGGTCGCGACCGTGGTCGACTGGCCGATCTTCCTGGCCTGGTACGCCTCGCCGCCGCCGCTGGTGGTCGAGCTGGCCAAGCACAACGCCGGCGCGGGCAATGCCGAACACGGCAGCTTCGTCGACGCCTTCCGCGACGGCGACGCGCAGACCCGCTGGAACCTGCTCAATGAACGTTTCCACGGCCTGATCGCCCAGGTCATGCGGATCAAGCACGAGCAGATCGACACCGACGCCAGCCTCAACGCGCTGGGCCTGGATTCGCTGCTGGCGATGGAGCTGCGTGCGCGCATCCATACCGAGTTGAAGGTCGCGCTGCCAGTCGTCACGCTGCTGAGCAGTTCCTCGATCGGTACCCTGAGCGAGCAACTGCATGCCGCGCTGATCGACCTGGTCGCGGCCGAAGGCGAAGACGACGGCGGCGCGCAGTTCATCGCCCACACCGACGACACCCGCTACCCGCTGACCCAGAACCAGAACGCGCTGTGGTTCCTCAAGCAGCTCAATCCCGACGGCTTCGCCTACAACATCGGCGGCGCGGTCGAGGTGCGGGCCGAACTGGAACCCGAGCTGATGTTCGAGGCGGTGCGCGCGCTGATCGCGCGCCACCCGAGCCTTCGCGCCAACTTCATGCTTGACGAAGGCCATGCGGTGCAGAAGATCTCGGCCGAGGGCAAGCACGACATCGCCCTGATCGATGCGCAGGACAAGAGCTGGGACGAGATCTACCAGCACATCATCCGCGAGTACCGCAAGCCCTACGACCTGGAACACGACGCGCTGGTGCGCTTCCGCCTGTACAAGCGCGGCAAGGATCGCTGGGTGATCATGAAGGCCGTCCACCACATCATCTCGGACGCGATCTCGACCTTCACCTTCATCGAAGAACTGCTGTCGATCTACGAAGGCCTGCGCCGCGGCGAGAAGACCGAGCTGGGGCCGATCCGCGCGCGCTATCTGGACTTCCTCAACTGGCAGAACAAGTTCCTGGCCAGCCGCGACGCCGACAAGATGCTCGACTACTGGCAGTCGGCGCTGCCCGAGGAAGTGCCGATCCTCAATCTGCCGACCGACAAGCCGCGGCCGATCGTGCAGACCCACAACGGCGCCTCGCAGTTCTTCGTGCTCGAACCCGAACTGAGCGCGCGCATCCACTCGCTGGCGCGCGAAAACGGCGTCACCGTGTTCATGGTGCTGCTTAGCGCGTACTACATCCTGCTGCACCGCTACACCGGCCAGGACGACGTGATCGTCGGCAGCCCGGTAATGGGCCGCACCCAGGAGGAGTTCGCCCAGGTTTACGGCTACTTCGTCAACCCGCTGCCGCTGCACGTCAATCTGTCGCAGCAGCCGAGCATCGCGCAGATGCTCGCGCAGGTGCAGCAGATCGTGCTCAACGGCCTGGACAATCAGGAGTATCCGTTCGTGCTGCTGGTCGAGAAGCTCGGCCTGCAGCACGACCCGAGCCGCTCGGCGGTGTTCCAGGCGATGTTCATCCTGCTCGCGCACAAAGTCGCGACCGAGAAGTACGGCTACCGTCTGGAATACATCGAACTGCCCGAGGAGGAAGGCCAGTTCGATCTGACCTTGTCGGCGTACGAGGACGAAGCCGACCAGCGTTTCCACTGCGTGTTCAAGTACAACACCGACCTGTTCCTGCCGCAGACCATGCAGCGGCTGGCTTCGTACTACGTCAACCTGCTCGACGAACTGACCCGGGTGCCGTCGACGCAGTCGATCGCGCAGTTGCAACTGCTCGGCGTTGATGAGCGCGTGTCAGTGCTGGAACAGTGGAGCGGCGCCAGCGAAACCGCGCAGGCCACGCGCCCGGTGCATCAGCTGATCGCCGACATAGCCCGGGCCAAGCCCGATGCGATCGCGGTGGCGGCGCCGGGCGAAACCGGCCCGGCCATGCAGCTGAGTTATGGCGAACTCGAACGCCGTTCCAATCGCCTGGCCCGCAAACTGCGCGAACTGGGCGTGCGCGACGGCGCGGTGGTCGCGCTGTGCCTGGACAAGTCGCCGGAACTGATCGTCACCCTGCTCGCGGTGCTCAAGGCCGGCGGCGCGTATCTGCCGCTCGATCCCGAATACCCGGCCGAACGTCTCGCCTACATGGTCGGCCACGCCGATGCGAAGTTCGCGGTAATCGACGAAGACCGGCGCGAACGTCTGGCCTCGTGGTCGGGCGAAGTGCTGACCCTGGACGAACTGCATCTGATCGCCGATGCCGAAACCGATGCCTCGCCGGTCGATTTCCCGGTGCTTCTGGACGACAGCGCCTACGTGATCTACACCTCCGGCTCGACCGGCAAGCCCAAGGCGGTGCGCGTCACCCACGCCAATCTCGCCTCGGCCTATGCCGGCTGGGAGCGCGAATACCGGCTCGACGAAGCCAATGCGCATCTGCAGATGGCGAGCTTCTCGTTCGACGTGTTCGCAGGCGACCTGGTCCGCGCCCTGTGCTCAGGCGGCAAGCTGGTGCTGGTCACCCGCGAACTGCTGTTCAATACCGCGCGCCTGTACCAGGTGATGCTCGACGAACAGGTCGACGCGGCCGAGTTCGTGCCGGCGGTGGTGCGCGGGGTCATGGACTATTGCGATCGCGAGGGCAAGCGCCTGGACTTCATGCGCTTGCTGGTGGTCGGTTCGGACGTGTGGAAGGTCGAGGAATACCAGCGCCTGCGCGCGCTGGCCGGGCCGCGCAGCCGGGTGATCAATTCCTATGGCCTGAGCGAAGCGACCATCGACAGCACCTACTTCGAAGGCGCGACCGAACACCTCGAACCCAGCCGCATGGTGCCGATCGGCCGGCCGTTCCCGAACAGCGCGCTGTACATCCTCGACGAACACAGGCAGCCGCTGCCGGCCGGCGTGCCCGGCGAATTGTGGATCGGCGGCGGCGGCGTCAGCGCCGGTTATGTCGGCGACGAGGAACAGACCGCGCAGCGTTTCGTCTCGCTCACCCTCAGCCCCGGCGCGAAACCGCAACGCCTCTACCGCACCGGCGATCTCGCACGCTGGAGCGGCGACGGCGAAGTGCAGCTGATCGGCCGCGTCGACACCCAGGTCAAGGTGCGCGGCCATCGGGTCGAGATCGGCGAGATCGAATCCCAGCTCGCCGGTTGGGAACCGGTCAGGCAGGCGGTGCTGACCGTGCGCGAGGATGCGCGCGGCGAAGCGGCGCTGTGCGCTTACTGCGTGGCGGCCGAGGAAGGCGAACGCCTGAACTGGCGCGCGCTGCGCGAACACTTGGCCGCGTACCTGCCGACCTTCATGATCCCGGCTCACTACGTTCAGCTCGACGCGCTGCCGCTGTCGGCCAACGGCAAGGTCGATCTGGCCGCGTTGCCGGCGCCGGACTTCGACGCCGGCCAGGCCGAGTTCGAAGCACCGGTGACCTTGTACGAAGTGCGCATGGCCGAACACTGGAAGCAGTTGCTCGGACTGGAACAGGTGGGCCTGCAGCACGATTTCTTCGAAGTCGGCGGAAGCTCGATCAAGCTGATCGAACTGATCTACAACCTGCAGACCGAGTTCAACATCGCCATCGCGGTGAGCCAGTTGTTCAAGGTCACCACCCTGCACGGCATGGCCAAGACGGTCGAGGCGATCAGCCTGGGTCGCGTGGCCGGCGCGCAACCCTATCTGCGCTTCAACCAGGGCAAGCAGCACGAGCAGACCATCTTCTGCTTCCCGCCCGCGGGCGGCCACGGCCTGGTCTATCGCCAGCTCGCGGTGCATATGCCCGAGTACGAGTTCGTTTCGTTCAACTACATCCTCGGCGACGAGAAGGTGGCCAACTACGCCGACCTGATCGAGAGCATCCACGCGCCCGACGGCCATTGCACCCTGTTCGGTTATTCGCTCGGCGGCAATCTCGCCTTCGAAGTGGCCAAGGAACTCGAACGCCGCGGCCGCGAAGTGCCCAACGTGGTCATCATGGATTCCTACCGCATTCCGGAATCCTTCGAGCTGGGCAACGAGCACTTCGAAGCCTTCGAACGCGAACTCACCGAGCATCTGCGCAAGCACACCGGCTCGGCGATCGTGGCCCAGGAAACCATGGAGCAGGCCAAGGACTACATCCGCTTCTGCAGCCAGACCCCGAACGTCGGCAAGATCGCCGCGCCGGTGAGCGTGATTTCCGACGAAGACAAGCTGGTGTTCTACGGCACCGGCCACCGCGGCACCTGGCATGGCAGCTCGACCACCCACACCAAGGTGTTCAAGGGCTTCGGCAAGCACGCCGACATGCTCGACCACGACTACATCGCGCTCAACGCGGCCTTGGCGCGCGGCATCCTGGTGGGAGACGAGACCAATGTCGCCTGACCTCGATGCGGCCAGACCGTCGAAGTCGGGCCCGGACTGGAGCGCGCGCGAGCGCGCTGCAGGGGCCAAGCCGCGGGTGATCATCATCGGCGCCGGCGTGGCCGGCATGGCCACCGGCAGCTACGCGCAGATGAGCGGCCTGGAAACCCGCATCTTCGAAAAGCACGTGCTGCCGGGCGGCTGCTGCACGGCGTGGTCGCGCAAGGGCTACATCTTCGATTACTGCATCGAGTGGCTCAACGGCACCGCGCCGGGCAACAACGCCAACCAGGTCTGGCGCGAACTCGGCGCGCTCGACGGCAAGACGGTCAAGAATTTCGAGCTGTTCAACAAAGTGGTCGACGAGCACGGCCGCGAGGTGCGCTTTTACAACGATCCCGATCGCCTGGAAAAGCACCTGATCGAGGTCTCGCCGGTCGACGCGCCCTTGATCAAGGCGTTTTGCGATGACTTGCGCCGCTTCACCAAGCTCGCCCTGCATCCGTTCCTGAAACCGGCGCCGCTGGAGAACTGGCGCGAGAAGCTGGCGATGATGCGTCAGGTGTTGCCGGCGTTCCGATTGTTCTGGCGCACCGGCGCGGCGCAGATGGGTCCGTACGCGGATCGCTTCGCCGATCCGCTGCTGCGCCGCGGCTTTCGCAACATGTTCTTCCAGGACCCGCAGAACTTCGCGGTGCTGCCGTATCTGTACAACCTGGCCGAGGCGCACAACGACAACGTCGGCTTTCCGCAGGGCGGCTCGCTGGGGCTGTCGCGTTCGGTCGAGGAGCGTTACCTCGGCCTGGGCGGGATCATCAACTACCGCACCCGGGTCGATCGCATTTTGATCGAGGACGGACGCGCGGTCGGGGTCGAACTCAAGAACGGCGAGAAGCATTACGCCGATCATGTGGTCGCCGCCTGCGACGGCATGTTCACCCTGCATGGATTGCTCGACGGCAAGTACACCAATCCGCGCCTGGACAAATTGTTCAACGACGTGCTGCACCGGCCCGGCGAACGTTATCCCGGCGTGGTCTCGGCCTTCGTCGGTTTCGAAGGCGACGTACCGGCCAGCGAATCGCACAGCACGACCTATCTGCTCAGCGCGGCCGATGCGGCCAGGCTGCCGGGCGCGGATCAGGGCAGCCTGGTGGTGCAACTGCGCTCGCGCTATTCCGACGGCTTCGCGCCGGAAGGCAAGTCGGTGATCCATTGCACCTACTTCAGCGACTTCGATTACTGGAAGACCCTGCGCAGCACCGACCGCAAGCAGTACTGGGCGAAGAAACGCGAAGTGGCCGAGTTCGTGCGCGGGTTCCTGGAGAAGCTCTATCCGGGCATCGGCGAGCGGATCGAACTGGTCGACGTGGGCACGCCGGCCACCACCGAGCGTTACACCGGCAATCACAAGGGCGCGATCCTCGCCTGGAAATCGCCCGATGCCGACGACCTGCTCGCCGCCCTGGTCAACAAGGACCGCATGCGCCTCAAAGGGCTCAGCGGTTTTTCGATGGCCGGCCACTGGATCAACGGCGGCAGCCTGATCAAGGCCGCATCGAGCGGACGCTTCGCCGCGCAATACCTGTGCGAGGAACTCGGCGTGCCGTTCAAGGCCTGGGAAAGCGGCAACCGCGAGCCCTGGCACCGCGACAAGCTCGGCCAGCTGCCGCAGCTCGACAAAGACCCGCCGCTGGAACGCCCCGCCCGACCGTTGCGCCTGGTCGAAACCCCACCGCTGTCGACGCTGTCGCCGGCGCCCGCCGCCTGAGCCGCAAGGAAGCCACGACCATGACGACTGACTCGGGCTACACAGCAAACACCCACGCCATCGCAGCGCGGCTATACGCGCAGCCATCCGCGGAGGCCGCCTATGTCGCGTGACACCGGCCCGGACTGGAGCGACCGCGCACCGCGCGCGAACGGCCGACCACGCGTGATCGTCATCGGCGGCGGCGTCAGCGGCATGGCCACCGGCGTCTACGGCCAGATGAACGGCATGGACACGCGCATCTTCGAAACCCACGTACTGCCCGGCGGCTGCTGCACCGCGTGGTCCCGCAAGGGCTACATCTTCGACTACTGCATCGAATGGCTGATCGGCACCGGCGCCGGCAACGACGCCAACCGGATCTGGCGCGAACTCGGCGCGCTCGACGGCAAGTCCGTGCGCGACTTCGACATGTTCAACAAGGTCGTCGACGAACACGGCCGCTCGGTCACCTTCTACAACGATCCCGACCGGCTCGAACGCCATCTGCTGGAGATTTCGCCGGCCGACGAAGCGCTGATCCGTTCGTTCTGCGCCGACCTGCGCCGCTTCATCAAGATCGAGCTGTATCCGTTCCTCAAGCCCGATCCGCTCAAGAGCGCCGGCGAAAAGATCAAGACCATGCTCGAGATCCTGCCCGCGTTCCGGCTGTTCTGGCGCAACGCGGCCACGCCGATGCACGACTTCGCCGACAAGTTCCGCGACCCGCTGCTCAAGCGCGCTTTCCGCAACATCTTCTATCAAGATCCGGAATGCTTCCCGCTGCTGCCGTACCTGTACAACATGGCCTGCGCCTACAACAACAACGCCGGCTTTCCGCAGGGCGGCTCGCTAGGCCTGTCGCGTTCGATCGAGGAGCGCTACACCGCCCTCGGCGGCATCCTGACCTACCGCGCCCGCGTCGACCGCATCCTGGTCGAGGACGGACGCGCGGTCGGGGTCGAACTCAAGGGCGGCGCGCGCCATTACGCCGACTTCGTGGTCTCGGCCGCCGACGGTTACACCACCATCTACGGCATGCTCGAAGGCAAGTACAAGAACAAGACCATCGACACCTTGTACGACGAGATGCTCAACAAACCGGGCATTCTGTTCCCGGCGGTGGTCTCGGCCTTCGTCGGCCTGGAAGGCGATCTCGACCCGAACGATTCGCACAGCACCACCTACATGCTGAGCGAAGAGGAAGCCAAGCAACTGCCAGGCGCCCTGCAGGCCAGCATCGTGGTGCAACTGCGCTCGCGCTATTCCGACGGCTTCGCCCCGGCCGGACGCTCGGTGATCCACTGCACCTACTTCAGCGACTTCAATTACTGGCGCAAGCTGCGCAGCGAAGATCGCAAACGCTATTGGGCGGAGAAGAAGCAGGTCGGCGAATTCGTGCGCGGTTTCCTGGAAAAACTCTATCCGGGCATCGGCGAGCGGATCGAACTGGTCGACGTGGCCTCGCCGGCCACGACCAAGCGCTACACCGGCAACAGCAACGGCAGCATCCTGGCCTGGAAAGCCTTCAGCGATGCCGAAGACCTCGCCAACAAGCTGGTCAACAAGGGCCGCATGCAATTGCCGGGGCTGGGCGGTTTCTACATGGCCGGGCAATGGGTCGGCCTGGGCGGCTTGATCCGCGCCGCCTCGTCGGGCCGCTTCGTCATGCAGTTCATCTGCAAGGAGCTCGGCCGCGAATTCAAGGCCTGGGAAAGCGGCGGCGCCGCGCCCTGGCACACCGGCAAGCTCGGCCATTTCCCGCAACTCGATAAAACCCCATCGGAACGGCCCGCAAAGCTGCGCCTCGTCGATGCGCCCGTCGCGCTCGAACAAGCCACCGCCGTCTGACCTCCAAGGAAGCCAGGACCATGTCGCATACGCTGGGCAACAGAGAAAGCATGATCATCATCGGCGCGGGGCTGGGCGGTTTGTCGACCGGCTGCTACGCGCAAATGAACGGATACAAGACGCAGATCTTCGAGATGCACGAAATCCCCGGCGGCTGCTGCACCGCCTGGGAACGCGGCGACTTCACCTTCGACTGCTGCATCAGCTGGCTGCTCGGCAACGGCCCGGGCAACGAGATGCACCAGATCTGGCTGGAACTCGGCGCGCTGCAAGGCAAGCAGATGCGCCACTTCGACGTGTTCAACATCGTGCGCGGCGCCAACGGCCGCGAGGTGTACTTCTATTCCGATCCCGATCGGCTCGAGGCTCATCTGATCGAGATCTCGCCGGCCGACACCAAGCTGATCCGCGAATTCGTCGGCGGCCTGCGCAAGTTCCGCAAGGCCTTGAACGTGTATCCCTTCCTCAAGCCGGTCGGGCTGATGGGCCGCTGGGAACGCTGGAAGATGCTGGCATCGTTCATCCCCTACTTCAACACCATCCGCAAGTCGATCAGCGTGTTGATGACCGACTACTCGGCGCAGTTCAAGGACCCGTTCCTGCGCGAGGCGTTCAATTTCATCCTGTACGAAAAGCATCAGAACTTCCCGGTGCTGCCGTTCTACTTCCAGCTCGCCTCGCACGCCAATCTGTCGGCCGGCGTGCCCGAGGGCGGCTCGCTGGGCCTGGCCAAGTCGATCGAGGAACGCTTCCGCCGCCTGGGCGGCGAGGTGAATTACAACGCCAAGGTCGAGGAGATCCTGGTCCAGAACGATCGCGCGATCGGCATCCGCCTGAGCGACGGGCGCGAGGTGTTCTCCGACATCGTGGTCTCGGCCGCCGACGGCCACACCACGATGATGAAGTTCCTCAAGGGCAAGTACCTCAGCGAGACCTATCGCAAGCTCTACACCGAGACGATCACCGAACCGCACATGGTGTTCCCGGGGTACTTCATCACCTTCCTCGGCCTGGACAAGCCCTTCCCCGAAGGCGAACCGTGCACCACGTATCTGCTGGATGAGGAAGAAGCCGCCGAGATGGTCGGCATCCGTCATCCGAGCATCAACGTGCAGTTCCGCAGCCAGCACTATCCCGAACTCGCGCCGGGCGAGACCACCATCGTCTACGCGACTTATTTCTGCGATATCGCGCCGTGGCGCGCGCTCAACGAAGGCCCCGAACAGGTCAGCCGCAAGCGCAAGGGCGAGGAGTTCCACACCCTGCCGGTGCGACGCGGCCATGAGTATCACGCGGCCAAGCGCAAGGTCAGCAACGCGATGATCCGGTTCCTGGAAAAACGCTATCCGGGGCTGAAGGATTCGATCACCGTGCGCGACGTGTCCAGCCCGCTGACCCAGGTGCGCTACACCGGCAACTACGACGGTACCGTGCTCGGCTGGCAGCCGTTCGTCGAAAGCGGCGAGACCTTGGAAGAGGAAATCAAGAAGAACGGCCCGGTGCTCGAAGGCCTGTCGAATTTCTACGTATCCGGCGTATGGGCCACCACCGGCGGGCTGATCCGCGCCGCCGCCGCGGGCCGTCATGTCATGCAGTTCATCTGCAAGGACGACGGCAAGGATTTCACCGCCAGCATCGACAACCACAAGCCGCTGCCGACCCATCTGATCCATCCGGTCGGCCCGGCCGCGCCCGCGTATCGACCCGCCGGCGCTTACCCGCAATTGATCACCACCAGGACCTTGAGCACATGAAGATCGAAAAATGGGTAGTGCGCGAGCATGTCGAAGGCGTGCCCGATGCCGGCCGCATCTACGAAAAGGTCGAGGAAGAGCTCGACGTGAATCTCGGCGACGGGCAGATGCTGCTCAAGACGCTGTACGTGTCGGTCGATCCCTATCTGCAAGGCATTTGCCTGGACACGCCGATCGGCAACCACATGGGCGCCGATTCGATCATGGAGGTGCTCGACGCGGGCCCCGATGCGCCGTTCAAGCCGGGCGATCTGGTGCAGGGATTCGGCGGCTGGCGCACGCATTTGGTCAGCGACGGCAAGCCGGCGCTGTGGCAGACCGGTACGTTTCCGATGGTGTTTCCGGCCTATCGAAAACTCGATCCGGCCAATTACGACGACACCCTGCCGCTGTCGACCGCGCTCGGCGTGATGGGCGGCCCGGGCATGACCGCCTGGGGCACCTTGACCAAGTTCATGGCGGTCAAGCCCGGCGACACCATCGTCATCAGTGGCGCCTCGGGCATGATCGGCAGCCTGGTCGGGCAGATGGCCAAGCGCGCCGGCGCGCGCGTGGTCGGCACCGCCGGCTCGCCGGCGAAGGCGCAGTACCTCACCGAGTTGGGCTTCGATGCGATCGTCGACTACAAGGCCAACGACACCGCCGACAAGATGCGCGAGGCGCTGCAACAGGCCGCGCCCGACGGCGTCGACAAATACTTCGACAGCATCGGCGGCATGGTCACCGACGTGGTGTTCTCGATGCTCAACGTCGACAGCCAGGTCGCGGTGTGCTGGCAGTGGGCGAGCCAGGTCGAGCAGGACTACACCGGGCCGCGGCTGCTGCCGTACATCATGTTTCCGCGCGCGACCATCCGCGGGATCTTCTCGCTGGAGTGGTTCACCGATTCCAACTGGCAGGCCCTGCACAGCGATCTGGGCGGGATGATCCGCCGTCAGGAACTGAGTTCGGCCCACACCATCCGCCACGGCTTCGACGAGATCCCGCAGGCTTACCAAAGCCTGTTCGTCGGCGGCGCCGACAACCGCGGCAAGGTGCTGGTCAAGCTGTAGTCGCTCGTTCGCCACGTTGCATCGCAAGCCCATCGATTGCGACAGTCGCGCGCGCCGCCCGAGCCATGGGCGGCGCGCATGGACGGCGCGCGCCACGAGAATGCTCATGTCCCCTGCTCCGTCCGATCGTTCCGGCTTCGATCAATCCAGCACCGAAAAAGCGGGCATCGATAAAGCCGGCTTCAATCAAGCCACCCCTCATCAGTCCAATCCTGATCGGTCCACCGTCACCCAACTGGCTGCGAACTCACGTGGCTCCAGGCGCGTACTGACCGGCCTGATGCTGGCGCTGTTCCTCGGCGCGATCGAACAAACCGTCGTCGCCACCGCCCTGCCCGCGATCGTCGGCGACCTGCAACGCTTCGACCTGATGGGCTGGGCGGTGTCGGCCTATCTGCTCGCGAGCGCGGCGGCGACGCCGGTGATCGGCAAGCTCGGCGATCTGCATGGACGCCGGATCATGCTGCTGGTGTGCATGGGCGGCTTCCTGCTCGGTTCGGTGCTGTGCGCGCTGGCGAGCAGCATGCCGATGCTGGTCGCCGCGCGCGCCTTGCAGGGCGTCGGCGGCGCCGGCCTGATCATCGTCGCCCAGGCCGCGGTCGCGGAAATCGCCGGGCCGCGCGATCGAAGCCGCTTCGCCGGCTACTTCGCCATCGTCTGGGCGGTGGCCGGACTGATCGGTCCGCTGCTGGGCGGCGCGCTGACCGACTGGCTGGGCTGGCGCGCGATCTTCTGGATCAACCTGCCGATCGGTCTGCTCGCATTGGCCATCGCCTGGCCCGGCATGCGCGCCTTCGTCGCCGCCGGCCACAGCGGCCGCATCGATTACCTGAGCACGCTGTTGTTCGCGATCGCGACCACCGCCTTCCTGTTCGCGCTGACCTGGGGCGGCGTGCGCTACGCCTGGACCTCGTCGCAGGTGCTGGGCCTGTTCGCGTTCGCCGCGGTGGTCGGGTTCGCGTTCGCGCTGCGCCAGACCCGGGTCGCCGATCCGGTGCTGCCGCCGATGTTCCTGCGCCACGCGGTGATCGGCCCGGCCCTGCTGGTCGGTCTGCTGACCTACGGTTTCTACATCGCGGTGGCGGTGCTGATGCCGGCCTATTACCAGATCGGCCTGGGCCTGAGCGCCTCGCACGCCGGCGTGTTGTTGATCCCGGCCCTGGTCGGCGGCGCGATCAGCGCCTTGCTCGGCGGCCGCCACGCCGCGCGCAGCGGCGACTTCAAGGGGCCGGTGCTGCTGGGCTTTCCGATCGCGATCGCGGCCTTGTTCGCGATGGGTCTGTTCGCCGAACAGCTGACTGCGTTGAGCGCGTCGCTGCTGCTGGGCGCGGTCGGCTTCGGCATCGGCCCGAGCACGGCGATCATCAACGTCGTCGCCCAGAACGCCGCGCCGGCGCGCCAACTCGGCAGCGTCACCGGCGCCATGGCCTTCGTGCGCACGCTCGGGACAGCGGTGGTCGCCACCGCCGGCTCGGCCTTGATCCTGCTGCGCTTGGCCCAGGCCGGCATCGGCACCGCCCACGACGGCGCGAGCGCGCGCAGCCTCAGCGAGCTGGCCGCGCAGGCCCTGTCGCCGTCGGCGCGCGAACTGTTCCGCGCCGCGTTCGGCGGATTGTTCTATGCGGCGGCCGCGGGGCTGTTGCTGGCGGCGATCGTGTTCATGAGCATCCGCTCGCGCCATCTGCGGGTCAGCACCGAGCCGCAACGCGCGGCCGCGGCGGAGGCCTGAGCCCAGGCGGCCGCGTCCCGACGGCCGCGCGAGCCGCGCGATCACCGATTGCCCCGACCGCGGCCTCCCGCGCGGCGCTTCGATGTAGACGTGCGTCACGCAAAAATACAATTTCACAATTTTGGATACAGCGTCACGGCCCGGACCTTGCTAGGGTCACCACTAGCTAGCGCCGGACGCTGCGGTATCGTGCAATGCCGCGACGCATCGTGACCGAGTTAGCGCGAGGACGGCGCCAGACGGACCGGTTCGCCCGGTCGGCAGCACCCGCGGTACGCACCACATAACGATTAGCGCCTACGCGCGCACCGCCGCCGTGTGCGGCAGATTGATTCGGGACTTCATGAAAACGACACTCGGCGTAGCGCTTACGCCTCCGACAGCGGCTGCGTTGATCGCCGGCGCGTGTGTGCTCGCGGCCGCGTTCCTGCCTACCTACCACGCCTGCGTGCCCGACCAGACGCGCATTCCTCCGATCGTGGCCAATCCGCCCGCGATCGAACTGCCCAAACCGCATGCGATACCGGCCCGGGCGGCCGGCCTGAAAGCCATCCAGGCCAAGCCCGCCGCCAGCGCGATCGCCGGGGCCGAGCCCTCGCGCGCGGCGGCCACGCCCGAGCCCGGCAACAGCGCGCGCGGCCAGCGCTGACCCGCGACGACGCGCCGGGTCGGCTCAGGCCGGCTCGGCCGGGTCCCGCGCCAGCTTGCTGTGGCGAATGCCGTAACCGAAATACACCGCGCAGCCGATCAGCAGCCAGATCGCGAACCGCTCGAAAGTCAGGTACGGCAATCCGCTGATCAGCCACAGCGAGAAACCGATGCCGATCAGCGGCACCAGCGGCGACCACGGGGTACGGAACGGACGCGGCAGTTCGGGCGAGCGGTAACGCAGAACCAGCACCGCGCTGCAGATCACCACGAACGCGCACAGCACCCCGATGTTGACCAGCTTGGCCAGTTCCTCCAGCGAAAACAGCCCGGCCGCCACCGCCGCGACCGCGCCGACCAGCCAGGTCGTGCGCCACGGCGTGCGCCAGCGCGGATGCGCCTTTCCGAACCAGCCCGGCAGCAGCCCGTCGCGCGACAGCGCGAACCAGATCCGCGCGCCGGCCAGCAGATTGGCGAAGATCACGCTGGTGATGCCGCAGATCGAGGCCAGCGAAATCGCCACCATCACCTTGGGCATGCCGATCGCCGCGAACGCGTTGGCGACCGGCGCATCGTTGCCGAGCGTGGTGTAGGACACGATCCCGGTCAGCACCAGGCAGATGCCGATGTACAGGGTCATCGCGATCGCCAGCGACAGCACCACCGCGCGCGGCAGGTCGCGTTGCGGGTCGATCGCTTCCTCGGCCGCGGTGGTCATCATCTCGTAGCCGAACACCGCGAAGAACACGATCGAGGCGCCGGCCACCACGCCGTGAACGCCGAACGGCATGAACGGCTGCCAGCGCGCCGGGTCCACATAGGCCACGCCGGCGACGATGATCAGCACCGCCGCGCCGATCTTGATCGCCACCACCACGGTGTTGAAGCGCGCGCCCCATTCGGTCTTGAACGCCAGCAGCGCGGTGATCGCCAGCGACACGAACACCGCCGGCACATTCACCACCTGCCCGGCCTTGCCGCCGAACCAGCCGCCCTGCGCCCACACCGGCAGCGCCACCCCGGCCGCGTCGAGCAAGGCCTGCACGTAACCGGACCAGCCCACCGCGACCACCGCCGCGATCAGCGCGAACTCCAGCAGCAGATCCCAGCCGATCAACCAACCGGCGAACTCGCCGAGCACCGCATAGCCGTAGGTATAGGCGCTGCCCGACACCGGAATCAGCCCGGCGAACTCGGCGTAGCACAGCGCCGCCGCCGCGCTGGCGATGCCGGCCAGCACGAACGACAGCACCACCGCCGGCCCGGCGGTGCCGGCCGCGACCGTGCCGGTCAACACGAAGATGCCCACGCCGATGATCCCGCCCAGGCCGATCGCGGTCAGATGCCACAACCCCAACACCCGGCGCAGTTCGCCGCGGGTCAGCGCCTCGCGCTGCAATTGCTCGACGGACTTGCGGCGCAACATGCGGGCGGTGAGGTTCATCGAAGCTCCAGCGGCGAAGTCGGCAGACCTCGCCGATGCTCGCACCGGCGCGGCGCGCCGGACTAGTCGCGCTTGCCCGGCTTGGACGCGGAAGTCCGCACAATCGGGGCATCGCGGCCTGTGTGCCCGGGTATCGTCGCGTCCTGACCGGGCCCGCCCGCGGCGCGACAGCGCGACCGCGATACGGCATCGACTACCATGCGTCCCGGCCGGTTCGCGCCTGGGTTCGCGCCTGTTCGACAGCCCGGCGCACCGCGCCGTTCCGCCCACGCCTTCGAGCCGCACCGCGATGAATCGACGCTTCCGCCACGCACTGCTCTGCCTGCTCGCCTTCGCGCCCGGCCTGTGCGACGCCACCGTCCGGCGCGACCCGGCCGAACGCCTGCAACAGCAATTGCGGATCGAACAGCAGCGCTACGGCATCGTCGGCCAGTCGGTCGAAATCAGCCACGACGGCAAGCCGCTGTTCCAGGGCGTGGACGGGGCGTCCGACCTCGACAGCGGCCAACGCGTGGCCGCGGACGACATCTTCCCGGTGTACTCGCTCGCCAAACTGTTCGTCTCCACCTTGCTCATGCAATTGGTCGAACAAGGCAAGGTCGACCTGGACCGGCCCGCGAGCGCCTACCTGCGCGACCTGCCCGAACCCTGGAAGGCGATCAGCGTGCGCCAGTTCCTCAATCACACCTCCGGCGTCGCCGAGTACTACACGCCCGAGCAGATGGCCGGCACCGCCGAAGCCAACGCCTCCTTCCCCGCGAGCCTGCCGGCGGCCCTGGCCGTCGCCGCCGCCCGACCGATGCAGTTCGCGCCCGGCAGCCGCACGCGCTACACCCAGACCAACTACCTGGTGCTCACGCAGTTGCTGGAAACCCACTACGGCCAGCCCTATCCGCGGATCGCGCGCGAACGCATCCTGGTCCCGCTGGGGCTGCAACGCACCTGGCTGGGCCGCGACGGCCTGCCCGCGCGCGGCGTGGTCTTCGCTTATCGCGGCCAGGACGGCAAAGCGCAGCCGATGCCGGATGTGGCCTGGCCCGCGTATGCCGTGGGCCACAGCGCGCTGTACATGAGCCGCGGCGACCTGTCCGCGTTCCTGCGCGCGGTCGCCGCCGGCGAGTTGGTGTCGAAGGCCACGCTGATGCAGTTGTGGCAACCGCTGACGCTGTCGGGCGGCCAACGCGGCGAATTCCTCAGCGGCTGGGAGAGCGGCGACAGCGGCAGCTATCGCAACGTCGGCCACGACGGCGGCACCGTGGTGCGCGCGCGCATCCTGTTCAACGACTCGCTGGACCGCAACGTCTACACCATCGTCTACCTGACCAACGGCAGCGCCCGCAACGTGTGGTCGCGCACCCTGGTGGACGATCTGATGGGCGTGCTGGCGCCGCAGCGTTTCCCGGCGCAGGCCCTGGCCGACCGCATCGCCGCATTCGCGCTGCGCGCGCCGGACGATGCGCGGATGCAGGCATTCGCCGACAGCCTGCGCGCGGATCGCAGCGTCGAAAAACAGCAGCTCGAGCGAACGATCAACAACACCGGTTACGCCTTACGCGAAAGCCACGGCGCGGATGTCGCCTTGCGCGCCTTCCTGCTCAATACGCGGCTGTTCCCGAAATCGGCGAATGCCTGGGACAGCCTGGCCGAAACCTACGAGGCCAAGGGCGACCTCGCCGATGCGAAAGCCGCCAGGCGCAAGCAACAGGCGCTGTCGACCCCGTCGCGTTGAGCGTCGCGAGCGCACGCGGCAGGCATTGTCCTCGGGCGGCGAATCAGTTCATGCGAAGTCGATTGCCTGATACACGCGGCCGGGCAGCCGCGGCACCGGCACCGGCACAAGCTTTAGCGTCATCCGCCGTCATCCCGCAGCCAACAACCGCATCGCCAGCCAAGCCGGCACGCCGATATAAAACGCCAAACGGCCCAGCCATTCCAGCGCATCGCGCACCGCGGCAACGTGCACCGAGCGCAACACAAGGGCCAGTATCACGACGGTTTCGATCGCGACCCGCAGCACCGCGTCGAACAGCATCAAACCGATCGACCACGACGCCCACCAGATCAGCAAACCGGCGAGATAAGCACCCAGGCCATAGCTGTAGTACTCGCCGAACACACCGCCGAACGCAATGATCTGGTGCAAACGGAACGCGACCAGCGCCAGCAGTAGCGCGAACAAGGCGAATTTCACCAGCGGGTGATCGAGCCGGCGCCGGCGCGCGTCGGCGCGGCTCTGGGCCAGATCGGCCAGAGCGTTCGCGAAGCTTCCTTCCAGCCGGATCGGTACGCCGGTCGCGGCCAACATGCGCTGCAATGCGCGCGGACGGGTCGACGCCAGACTCCAGGTCCAGCACGGGCCTGCGGCCAGGCGCACATCGACGCCGCTGCCCGGCAACCGAATGCGCCAGGGCCGCAGCGCGGCGATCGACGCGACCGGAAGTTCGATCTTGCGCCGGCGCTGGTCCAGCACCAGCAGCGAAGCTTCGACGCGCGCCTGCGCGACGAACGCGCGCTCGATCGCCCACGCGGCCACGGCCGGCGCCAACACGGCCGCGGCGAACAGCCACAGTTGCGACAAGGACTGAATCTGCAGGCCCGTGCGCGCCAGCATGTCGTAGGCCAGCCACAGCAGCCCCATGCCCGCTAATAGTCGCAGCGCGCCGGTCACTGCGCGCCACAGCGGCGTGAGCATCGCCACTTCGACGACCGTTTCCACCCGCGGCGCGGCCGAAGCACGCCGACGCAAGGCCTGCCATGCCGCCAGCGCGGCCAAGGCCAGCACAAACACCGCACCCGCGCGGCCCACCCAATCGCCCCAGCGCACCATCAAGGTCGGCGACGGATCGCGCGCGCTGATGAAGGCCGTCAGCACGGCCTGATCGCCGATCGCGGTGTTCGCGAGCACCTCGCCGGTGTCGTCGATGATCGCGCTGAAGCCGTTGGTGGTGACGCGCACCTGCGGCAATCGGGTTTCGATGCTGCGAAACGCGGCGACCGCCAGATGCAGGCGCGCGCCGACCGGGTACGCGGTGAACCACGAATCGTTGGAGATACCAAGGATGGCCTGGGCGCCGAGCCGCGCGCCGTCGATGGCCAGGACCGGATGCACGTCGTCCAGGCAGATCAGCGGCACCACGTTGACCTCGCGCCCGTCCGCGCTGCGCAGCGGCAGCACGCGCGCGCCGTCGCCGGGGCTCCAGCTGCCGGTCCACGGCAACACGCTGCGCAAGCGCGGGCCGTCCAGCCAGCGCGGCACGTGTTCTGTCAACGGGAATGGATAGGTCTTGCGATAGACGCCGAGCAGGCCCTTGCCGGGTTCGAGAAACACCGCCGCGTTGTACTCGCCCTGCGCATCGCGGTCGTAGGTGCCGAACACCAAGGGCACGCCGGCCGCATCGACGAAGCCCTGGATCTCTCGGTCCAGCGCCGCGCCGTCCTCGCTGCGCGGATGGCCGAAGGTGGTGGGATACACGGTTTCCGACCACAGCAGCACGTCCGCCCGATGATCGCGGATCGCCGACCACGATAGGGCGTAATGGGTGTCGAGCACATGCCGGACCACGCCGTATGCGCCGATTTCCTTGCGCAGCCGCTCGTAGTCGGTGATGTTGGCCTGGACCATAGTCACGCGCAGTGTCGGCGCGTCGGCGAGCGCGGGCGCCTGCAAGGCCGCGCGCCGCAACCCGCCGTAACCGGCCATGCAGACCACGATGCCAGCCGCCAGCGCGAGCGGCCGCAGCAGCACGCGCATGCTGCGATCTGGCTCGCGATATTTGACGATGGCGAAGGCGATCGCTTCGTTGACCAGCAACAGCAACACAGTGATGCCCGCGGCACCGCCGAGATCGGCGACCTGACGCAGCACCGCGGACGGAAACAAGCCGTGCCCCAAGGTATCGCCCAAGGGCTTGGCCACCAGCCATTCGCAGGCCACCCACGCGCAGGTCGCTGCGAGCGCGCGCAGCACCGGTCCGTAACGGCGTCCGGCCCACTGGCGCACCAGCGCGAAGGCGATGAATTGCGGTTGCACCAGCGGCGCGAACACAAGCAGCACCAGCGTCGCCGTCGACGCGCCCACGCCGGTGTAGGCGCCGATCGCCGCGCCGAACCAGTAGAAAACCGCCGCGACGAAGGCGACGCTCATCAGCGCGGCGTTCATCAGCACGCGCGGCGTCGTCCTGTCGGTATTGAGCGTCAGCAGCCACGGCACCAGCGCGACGAAGCCCAGCATCCAGGCGAAGCCGCCGAGCGCGTACACGCCGAGCAACGCGGCGGTGGCGAGAATGCCGGCGAGGCTGCGCCAGCGGGACAACCGCTCATGGGTCAAGTCGAACACTCCGTGTCGCGGGGTGAGCGCGGGAAATCAGCGCGGGGGAATCTGGATCTGCCGTCGCGGCATGCCGGGTGGCGCGAGTTCCGGCGGCACCACCCGGTCGGCCGGCATCGCGATCGGCCGGCCCTGGGCGTCGTGCAAGACGAAATCGGGCGAGAACATCAGGATCGGTTCGATCGCAACGCCCTCGTCGGTCACCTGATGATGGCGAACATAGCCTGGCGGCAGTTCATAGCCTTCCGGCACCGCCAGCCCGACCAGCGGCGGACTGGTGCCGGGCGGATTGAACGCGCCCAGGCCGGTGCGCACGCCGGCCTGCTGCAAGGCCTCGATCACCTGCGCGCCGGTGGGCTCCGGATCGCCGGGCTGGAAGTAAGCGGCCAGATCGTCGGGATCGTTGCTCGGCATGTCCTGCGCTGCTGGTGGCGATGCGACTCGTCGTGCGGGATGGGTGGCTGCGGACCGATCGTCCATCGCCGCGGCCATCGTGGCGCGATCCCCGCCGGCCTGCGCGGCGGGGCTATTCGAACCGAGCGCAGGTTCACGCAGGCACCACCACCCGATCAGCGCGACCGCGGCCGCGAGGACACCCACCACCCACGGCAGCCTGCCGCCGCGCGTGGCGGGTTTCGCGATCACGCGCATGCCCTCGCCGTCCGCTCGGGACGACGGGGCATCGCCATGACCATGCTTGCTCACGGTCGCTTATCCGCGCGAATCGCGATCAAGGATTGGCCGGCTGATAGACCGACAACGCCCAACCCATGCGCTCGTGCCCGTACTGGTTCCAGATCGGGTTACGGCCGTTGGTGAAGCTGGAATAGCGCGGCGCGCCGGTGCCGGTGGTGCCGCCCCACAGACCCGCCGACACGGTGCCGCCGGTGTAGGTCGGATGGGTGTCGTCGGACTGGATGTAGTCGAACGAACTCGACGACGAAACGAACTTGGTGTTCGCATCGCGCAAGGTCGCGCGCAGGGTCACCGAGGTGCGGGTGACATAGCTGGCTTCGCTCTCCCCGGACACGTAACGCAGCGCGTCGGAATCGATCAGGCCGTCGCCGTTGCTGTCGTAATCCGCGGCCATGTACTGGGCGAAGCTGTCCGCGCACTGGAAGCCCTTCTGGCGGGCGTATTCGCACATCCAGTAGTTCATCTTGGCGATCGCCGGCAGGAAGCGGTCGCGCATGTTCACCGTCTGGCCGGTGCCGGCGTCGCGGCAGGCGCTCTGCACGTTGTCGGTGTTGTAGCCGGGATAGTGCAGATTGGAAATCACCTTGAGCCGGGTGTTGGCGTGCGCGTTGGTGTTGATGTAATCCATCGCCGCCGCGACGTAGGTCTTGCACGAATTGATCGCCGCATCCAGCCCGCTGTAATCGCAGGTGCCGGTCTGCGCCTTGAACGCCGAACGCGCCTGCAGGCCGTCGTTGCCGCACATCTCGAAGCTCACCACCCGGGTCGAGGCGGCCTGCATGTAGGAACGCTCGGCCACGATCTTGTTTTCGTAGACGTCGCGCGCCACCGCGCCGGACTTGGCCCGACGCACGCTTTCGATATCGGCGTTCCAGCGCGCCGACAGGTATTCGGCGTCCACCGTCGGCGCCGAGTATTTGCCCGCGTTGCTGATCGAGCCGTTGTAGCCGGCGAAGATCGAATCGCCGTAGGCGACGGTCCGGTATTTGGCGGTGGTGCCGGCCCGGTCGATGGTCCACGACACGTTCTGGTTGAGGGTATTGGCCATCGCGGGGGCCGCGAGCGCGATCAGCGCCACAGCCGAAAGCAACCGCCCCGCCTTGTTGCGGAACAGAGTCTTCATCCTTAATTCCCCTTCGAGATGATGTGCGCTGCGAACACCTGCTGGTGTCCGATGAGAATGTCGTGCGATGTAATGAGTCGATAAAAACGCGAAGTCCGACTGACGGCGAGCACGCCCTGAGTTTCCGGCATGGCTCCCCCTGCCAACGCCCCCGGACGCTAGCGTACGGTTCCGGTGGCACGCAATGTGCGCTGCAACAGCCACGGGGGGCTGCATCACGTTTTCGCACTTGGGCGGGACGAACGCCGCATGCGGGCAGCAGCAAGCAACGATCCATGCACGAGCGCAAAAGGCGGTCGGCGCTGCGAAGACCAGGTCGCGCGCCTGTTCGATGCGCCGGTTTCGCGAGAATCAGGCCTGTCGCCCGGGCAAGGGATCGACGCCACCGGTTCGGCGCTACGATTGGCCACGATCGCAACGAGCACTCGGACCCTACGGCCCCATGCCCAACCTTGAGCAATACCTGGAACAAGGAAGCGTCGTCTCGTTCCTGCAGCGCGCCGGCATGGCCCCGCAGTCGATACAGCATCACCGCGCGTTCGCCTCGAACTGGGGCTGGGACGACGGGACATCGGCCTATGTGACGCTGTGGATGCACGACATCCACGATCCCCACGGCATTCCGAAGTGGAGCCAGAGCGACCCCTCGCTCAGGGACGACCTCGCGGGCCAGCGCGGGTCCCGAGCCGCCGAGTTGTATTCGATCCTGGTGCGCTATTCCGGTCGGCCGGTGCGGGTGATCCTGCAGAAACGCAAGGCGGACCGCTCCAAGTGGCGCTCGGGCCTGTCGCAGGCGCGCGGCCTGGACCCGGTTGCCTGGTATCCCCTCGTCGAAGGCGACACCGTGCTGCTGCAGCGCGGTTCGCTGCCGGGCCGCCGCGACGTCTCCGTCGACGGCCAGCCCATGCCGTCTCGCCCGCCTTCGTTCGCGCTTCGCGAAACCCGTCCCGAACAAGGCAAATTCCGCCAGCGTGTCGCCGCCAAGACCGGCAACCGTTGCGCCCTGTCCGGCGCGCCGCAAGAGGTTTGCGACGCGGCCCATTTTCCCTGGGCCGACTGGCGCACCGACAACCAAGCCCATCATGGCGTGCTGCTGCGCCGCGACCTGCACGCCGCCTTGGACTGCGGCCTGATTGAAATCGATCGGCTGGGCCGGATCATCGTCAGCGAATACCTCGCCTCGATGTCGGACGATTACCGGGCCTTGCATGGACGCGAGGTGCCCGTCGGAAAATCGTGAGCGAGTGCGAACGAGGGCCTCGCGACAAGCCGCCGTCCCGTGGTGGATTACAGCCCGAACTCGCGCTTGAAGTTGGAGAGAACCTCGTTGGTGTAGTAGTAGTCCGGCTCGTGCTTGGCCGCGCGGACCATCACCTGGAAGTCCGGAGCCTCGGGGTCTTCGGAGTTGAACTTCACCAGGCCGATCCCGACCACTCCGGCCAGCGCATCCAGGCGCTTGAGGTCGGACGGATTGGAGTTGCGCGGCACCGCGATATAAACCCGATGCGCGAAAAGTTTGTAAGCGCAGGCTTGACCGAAGGCGACGATCAGATTCTGAGTGTCGATCTTGATTTCGACCGCGAGCACCTCGGTCGTGAACTTGATCGGGTCGCTGGGCTTGGCCGCGTAAAGACCGATCACATCCGGCGTCCCCCACTTCCCGCCCGCGCCGTTGCCGCCGATGGGCTTGGCGACGGTGACTTCCTCCAGCTCGACTTCCAGCCATTCCGCGAACGGCTGGTAGAAGTCGGCCTCGCGATGCTTGGCGACCGCGACCGTCGGCGCAGGCTCGCGGTTGCCGCTGTCGCCCAGGGCGTAAACGCCCCGATCGGGCCGCGTGACGCCGGGCGGCAGGTGGTTGCGGAAGTGGTGGAGCGAACCGGTGATGGTGTTCCTGTTCTCGTCCGGAAGCGCCGCGGCCACCGCCCGCGACAGATCCGCCCAGCGGATGCCGGTGGGCGTGGCCGTGATTATTTTCAGTGCGGCATCGGCAACGCGCTTGCGTGCAGTCGTCATGATGTCCCTTGCCGCCTGGAGCGGCGCGGTTGGGTGAATGGCGTACGCGATCAACTCGTCGCGGCTTCGATCTGCTCGATCACGCTTCTGCCGAACAGTTCGCACGGGACGACCTCGGGGCTGTCGTCGGTGAACTCCACGTAGTGCTCCTTGGCGCCGCGAATCACTTTTTCCACGGGTTGGTAGTGTTTGCTTCGAGACGGACGAATGAACACGAATCGCTCCTGCGGCTCGGCATAATGGAGGATCAGCCAGACCTCCTGCTCGGGATGCGCCCGCACGTACTCGAGCTTGTCGGGCCTGACCCAATAGCTGCTGCCGCGCATCTGCTCGGTGCCGGTGACTTCCACCGCAAGCAAGGGCAGTTGACGTGCATCCGTCGTAACCACTTCGATGTCGGGCCGTCCGGCTTCTTTTGGATGCTCCGCGATGAACTCGGTGCTGCCCGCGCCGAAGCCCACGACCTGAGCCGCGGCGCGCGGATCGATGGCGTCGATCAAGCCCTTGACCTTGCCGAGCCGCACTGCTTCCTTTTCCCAGGCGGCTCGATCGTAGTGCCGTTTCCAGAAGAACTTCTCCCGCTCTTGCAATTCATCGCAAGTGAAGGCCATCCCGACCGATAGTTCCATGGCCGGGAAGGTGCGCTCGCGGATGCTGCAACAGTAGTTTCCGTCGATGAATATCCAGTACCTGCCCTTCTCGGGTTTGTACTGGATCCTGGTGATTCTCCCCACCGCTCGCTCCTTGCGTTCATCGAAATCCTGTGCCGGCCCGCATCGCGAAATCGAGCCGCCCAGGCAGTTGCGCGGCTACTTCGCTCGCCGAGCCCGTCCTGGCTACGTCGGCGGAAAATAACGCAGTAGACTACGCAGGCGCTATACCAGGCGCTCAAGCCCCCCTAATCTCTCCTCACTCGGCAAACATGCCGCCCCTGAATTTGGCGTATATATTTTGAATACGAAGGACAAATCCGGTATCGACAAAGACGTGCCGGAGCACACCCCGCTGATGCGTCAGTTCTTCGCCGCCAAGGCCGAGCACCCGGACGTGCTGCTGTTCTTCCGCATGGGCGATTTCTACGAGCTGTTTTACGACGACGCCCGCAAGGCGGCGCGACTGCTCGACATCACCCTGACCCAGCGCGGCAATTCGGCCGGTCAACCGATCCCGATGGCCGGCGTGCCGCACCATTCGGCCGAAGGCTATCTGGCGCGGCTGGTCGCGCTGGGCGAATCGGTGGCGATCTGCGAACAGATCGGCGACCCGGCCCTGGCCAAGGGCATCGTCGAACGCAAGGTGGTGCGCGTGATCACCCCGGGCACGGTCACCGACGAGGCCCTGCTCAACGAACGCCGCGACACCTTGCTGCTGGCGATCTCGCGCGGCAAGCATGGTTACGGCGTGGCCTGGGCCGATCTGGCCGCCGGCCGTTTCCTGGTCAACGAAGTCGCGACCGAAGACGCGCTCGAAGCCGAGATCGCGCGCCTGGAGCCGGCCGAGGTGCTGGTCGCCGACGAAGACGGCTGGGCGCCGTTCGTGGCCGAACGCAACGGCATGCGCCGGCGGCCGCCGTGGTTGTTCGATGTCGACAGCGGCCGGCGTCAGTTGCTGCGCTTCTTCGCGTTGCACGATCTGAGCGGTTTCGGCCTGGAAGACAAGCCGCTGGCGATCGCCGCGGCCGCCGCGTTGCTGGGTTATGTCGAAGAAACCCAGAAGCAGCGCCTGCCGCATCTGACCTCGATCGCGGTCGAATCCGGCGACGGCGCGATCGCGATGAACGCGGCCACCCGCCGGCATCTGGAACTCGACAGCCGCGTCGACGGCGACAGCCGCACCACCCTGCTCGGCGTGCTCGACAGCACGGTCACGCCGATGGGCGGACGCCTGCTGCGGCGCTGGCTGCACCGGCCGCTGCGCGACCGCGACGTGCTGCGCCATCGCCATCACGCCGTGTCGACCCTGATCGACAGCGGCGGCGGCGACGAGGTGCGCGAACGCTTCCGGGCGCTCGGCGATCTCGAACGCATTCTCTCGCGCATCGCCCTGCGCAGCGCGCGTCCGCGCGACCTGTCGACCTTGCGCGACGGCCTGGGCCTGCTGCCCGACGTCGGCACGATCCTGCGCCCGCTGGATTCGCCGCGGCTCAACGCGCTGTGCGCTTCGCTCGGCGAACACGACGAACACGCGCACCTGCTGGCCCAGGCCATCGTCACCCAGCCGCCAGTGCTCGCGCGCGACGGCGGCGTGTTCGCGACCGGTTACGACGCCGAGCTCGACGAACTGCGCACGCTGTCGACCAACGCCGATCAGTTCCTGGTCGACCTGGAAGCGCGCGAACGCGCCAGCAGCGGCATCGCGACGCTGAAGGTCGGCTACAACCGCGTCCACGGCTATTACCTGGAAATCAGCAAGGCGCAGGCGGAAAAGGCGCCGACCCACTACACCCGCCGCCAGACCCTGAGCAACGCCGAGCGCTACATCACCGAAGAACTCAAGCAGTTCGAAGACAAGGTGCTGTCGGCGCGCGAACGTTCGCTGGCGCGCGAGCGGCTGCTGTACGAGCAATTGCTCGACGCGCTCAACGAGCGCCTGGAACCGCTCAAGCGCTGCGCCGCGGCCTTGTCCGAGCTCGACGTGCTGTGCGGTTTCGCCGAACGCGCCGCCGCGCTGGACTGGTCGCGGCCGGAACTGTCGGACGCGCCGGGGCTGCGGATCGAACGCGGCCGGCATCCGGTGGTCGAGGCGGTGCGCAAGGAACCGTTCGAACCCAACGACCTGATTCTCGACGAGGACAACGGCCGCCGCATGCTGGTCATCACCGGCCCGAACATGGGCGGTAAGTCGACCTACATGCGCCAGAACGCGCTGATCGTGCTGCTGGCCCACATCGGCAGCTTCGTGCCGGCCTCGCGCGCGGTGATCGGCCCGATCGACCGCATCCTGACCCGCATCGGCGCCGGCGACGACCTCGCCCGCGGCCAATCGACCTTCATGGTCGAGATGAGCGAGACGAGCTACATCCTGCATCACGCCACCCACCAGTCGCTGGTGCTGATGGACGAAATCGGCCGCGGCACCTCGACCTACGACGGCCTGGCCCTGGCCGAGGCCTGCGCGCGCCACCTCGCCCACAACAACCGCGCCTACACCTTGTTCGCGACGCATTACTTCGAGCTGACCGCGTTGGCCGAACCGGGCAACGGCATCGCCAACGTGCATCTGGACGCGGTCGAGCATCACGACAAGAACGGCGGCGAGCAGTTGGTGTTCATGCACGCGGTCAAGGACGGCCCGGCCGATCGCAGCTTCGGTCTGCAGGTGGCGGCGCTGGCCGGCCTGCCCAAGTCGGTGGTCAAGCAGGCGCGCGGGCGGCTGATCGAACTGGAGCAACAAGGCCGCGACACGCCCAAGCCGTCGTTCGCCAAGGCCGCGCTGGACGCGCCGCAACAGTTCGGCCTGTTCGCGCCGCCGTCGTCGGCCGCGCTCGATGCGCTGGCCGAGGTCGACCCGGACGAGTTGACGCCGAAGCAGGCGCTGGAAGCCTTGTATCGGATCAAGGCGCTGGTTTGATGCGAAGCCTGGAAACGGGCCGGGTTTCGCAAAGTCCGCGCAAATAGCTGACCGATACGAAACCTGTACTCGCCATCCCACGTTTGCTTTGCTCGTAACAGCTGCTGTTCGTCACGCCTGCATTTGCCGGTACTCGTCATCCCGGTGTTTGCCCATGCTCGTCATCCCCGCGAAGGCGGGGATCCAGGGCTTCACCGCGACAGGACTGTGAAGTCTCTGGATCCCCGCCTTCGCGGGGATGACGGCCGCTGAAACGACGGCCGAGATCGCAGTGCGCTACCCGCATCGCACTGCCCACGGCGACCGACCCGCTAAACTGTCGCCCGGAATGGACACCGGAGCCCCCGTGGAAGCCTTGCTATTCGTCGTCGGCGTGGTCGCCGGTCTGATCCTCGCCCGTCTTTATCGGGCCACGCCGGTGGCCCCGGCCGCTATTGCCGATGCTTCTCCGCCGCAGGTCGATTCAGCGGCCGATGAAGCGGACAACAGCGAAGCCAAGGCGCCGATTGAAACCTCTGCGGCCACCGACGAAACGCCCGCCGATCAACTGCTGCGGTTGATCCGCGCGATCGACGCGGTCGACGAACGCATCCAGCGCCCGCAGGACCTACTGGCCCTGCCCGAATTCCATCAGGGCGTGGACCTGCTCGCCGGCGAGGCCTTCAGCGCCGAGGAACTGGTCCGCCAGCTCGGCGGCACCGGCTACGTGCAGCAGTCGATGATCACCCGGGTGCTGCCGCGACGCGGCGACATCGCGCTCGCCCCGGTGCTCGAACACGCCGCCCAGTTCGGCGGCTACCCGCTGCATTTCCTGATCGACTACCTGCGCACCCGCGGCGACGCGCAGGCGCTGCCGCATCTGATGCGGCACGCGCAGCCGTGGTGGTGGGATTTCGCGCCGGTGCGCCAGCAATTGCGCGACTACCTGCAATGGGCGCAGCAGTTCGGCGAGGCGCCGGCCGCGCCGGCGCTGGACGAACTCGAAGAAGCCCAGGCCAGCCAGCTGCGCGACACCCTCAAGCGCTTCGCCTCGCCGTTGCTCGATCCGCTGCTGGCGCAGGTCGAACGCGCCGCCAACGCGCGCCGCGAAGGCCGCGTGCTCGGCGCGTTCGGCCGGGTCAACGCGGCGATCAAGCCGCAGACGCGGATCGTGCATGACACCTTGGCGCGACAGCTCGAACGCATGCATGAGTTGCTGAGCAACGAGGCGACGACCTCGGTCCTGGTCGCCGGCGAACACGGCGTCGGCAAGAGCGTGCTGATCGATCTGCTCAGCCAGCGCCTGCAAAGCGAAGGCTGGCTGGTGTTCGAAGCCAGCGCCGCGGAAATCCTGTCCGGGCAGAGCTACATCGGCGAACTCGAGGAACGCGTGCGCGAAATGCTCGCCGTGCTCGATCGCAAGCAGGCGCTGTGGCGCGCGCCCGATTTCTTCGACCTGCTGGCCAAGGGCTCGCACTCGCGCGATCCGCGCGGCTTGCTCGACCTGATGCTGCCGGCGATCGAACGCGGCCAGTTGCGGGTGATCGGCGAAATCACCCCGCGCCAGCTGGCGCAGTTGCTGATCGCGCGGCCGGTGGTCAAGCACCATTTCGAAATCCTCAACCTCGCCCCGGTCGACCCGCTCGCGCTGGAACCGATCGCGGCCGAATGGGCGCGGATCGAAGCCGAACGCCTCGGCCGCCCGGTCGCCGACACGCGCGTGCTGGCCGAGGCCGCGCGCATGGCCGCGCAGTATTTTCCCGAACAACAGGAACCCGGCCGCCTGCTGCGCCTGCTCGGCGACAGCCTGCAAAGCGCGAGCGCGCAAGAGCCGCCGGCCCTGCCGCTGGACGCCGAAGGCCTGCTGGCGACCATCGCCCAGCGCAGCGGCCTGCCGCTGGACGTGATCGACGATCGCCAGAGCCTGGACCTGGATCGCCTGCGCGCATTCTTCCGCCAGCGCGTGATCGGCCAGGACGAAGCCGTCGATGCCCTGCTCGACCGCATCGCCATGCTCAAGGCCGGCCTGACCGACAACGGCCGGCCGATCGGCGTGTTCCTGTTCGCCGGCCCCACCGGCACCGGCAAGACCGAACTGGCCAAGGCGCTGGGCGAATTGCTGTTCGGCAGCGACGAACGCCTGCTGCGCCTGGACATGAGCGAGTTCCAGTCCGAGGACTCGGCCTGGCGCCTGACCGCCGACGAAGGCGGCCAAGGCGGCGTGCGTTCGCTGACCTCGCGCATCCGTGAGCAACCGTTCTCGGTGGTGCTGCTGGACGAATTCGAAAAAGCCCATCCGAAGGTGTGGGACCTGTTTCTGCAGGTGTTCGACGACGCGCGCCTGAGCGACCGCAGCGGCCACACCGCCGACTTCCGCCACAGCATCATCATCCTGACCAGCAACGTCGGCTCGACCATTTCGCGCACCGCCGGGCCGGGCTTCAACTCGGTCAGCGGCGGCTATTCGCGCAGCGCGGTCGAGAAGGCGCTGTACGAAACCTTCCGCCGCGAATTCATCAATCGCCTGGACCGGGTGGTGCTGTTCAACCCGCTCGACCGCAACCTGATGCGCGAGATCCTGCACAAGGAGCTGGGCCGCGTGCTGACCCGGCGCGGCCTGCGCAATCGCGACTGGGCGGTGGAATGGGAGCCCTCGGCGATCGAGTTCCTGCTCGACCGCGGCTTCACCCCGGACCTGGGCGCGCGTCCGCTGCGCCGCGCCATCGAGCACTACCTGCTCGCGCCGCTCGCGCGCAGCATCGTCGAACACCGCGCGCCGCGCGGCGATCAGTTCCTGTTCGTGCGCAGCGCCGGCGACAAGCTCGATGTGGTGTTCATCGACCCCGATGCGACGCAGGCGCGCGAAGTCACGCCGACCGATGAAGCCGCGACTGCCGATGCCGCCGCGCCCGCGGCGGCCGGCGATTTGCGCGACCTGGTCTACGCGCCCTCGGCCGACGCCGAGGCGATCGCGCGCCTGGACGCGCGCCTGCGCGAACTCGACACGTCGATCGAATCGGCCGACTGGGTGCGGGCGCGCGAAGCCGACTACGCGCGCATGAGCGAGTCCGACTTCTGGTCGGCCGGCGACCGTCACGGCGTGCTCGACCGGATCGAACGCCGCGACCGCATCGAAAGCGCGCTCGATACCGCCCAGCGCATGCAGCAGCGCCTGCGTCAGGAACGCGGCAACGGCGAGTTCGCCGGCCGCATCGCGCAACTGCTGTTCCTGCTCGGGCTGGCGATCGACGCGGTGCGCGAGCAACGCCCGCAGGACGCGCTGATCCAGATCGACACCGGCGACGCCGATCCGCTGCGTTCGGGCGCCGACCTGCGCCTGTGGTGGCAACAGTTGCTGGCGATGTACCTGGCCTGGGCGCAACGCCGCAACATGCGCGTCGACGTGCTGCGCCAGGACCCGGAACACTGCAAGGCGTGGCTGGCGGTGAGCGGCTTCGGCGCGCTGGACCTGCTGCAGGGCGAATCGGGCCTGCATGTGTTCGAGGAACTCGACGACGGCGTCACCCGTCGCGCCTCGCTGTCGGTGCAGGTCGCCGCCGACCTGCCCGGCCGCGCGCGCGTGGCCCAGGCCGCGCCGGACGGCGAACGCCGGATCTGCCGTCGCTACCGCGAATCGCCGTCGCCGTTGGTGCGCGACGGCGTGCGCGGCTGGCGCAGCGGCCGGCTCGATCGCGTGCTCGGCGGCGAATTCGACGTGATCCAGGGCGGTTAAGTCGCCCCTCGACTGGCGTCGTCGCCGGTCCATCGCCGCGCGCACGCGGCGGTTTGATGATCCACCCGCGCGCGCCGGCCATCTGCGCCCGTCGCGCTGCGCGATGCAAGCGCGCCAAACCGGTCCCCGCATAAAAAAACGACAGGCGCCTCTCGGGCGCCTGTCGCGTCGCAATGCACTTCGCTTAGAACTCGCAATCCGCGGCGCACTCGCGGTAGGCGCGATTGCAGTGCTGGATCGAACCGCCGCCGGCCTGGGCGATGCAGTCGCGCTTGATCTCCAGGCAGGTGTTGATGCAATCGGGATCCGCCGCGAACGCCGAGGCGCCCAGGCCCAGACCGAACACCAATGCCGTCGCCGCGGCGATCCGCAGGCCCGCGCTCTTGCCCATCGTGTTTGCCTTCATCGTGTTTCCCTCCTTGGTCGAATGGATGAGCGCCACGGCGCTGCGGCCGGCGCTCGCGGCGAGTATGGGCCGGTGCCGGCATGCACAAACGCTGCTGCAAAGCAGCATCCGCGCGCGGATCGGCAAGCCGCGACGCCCGACCGGCGCGTTTGTTACATCGATCACGAATCGGCCACGGGCATGCCGCCGCGCCCCCACCCTGCAACGACTCGGGTCAGTTCACTTCGCAACCCGCCAGGCACTCGCGATACAGACGATTGCAATGCTGGGTGTCGCCCGGATTGCCCGGAGGCGCCTGAGCGCGGCAGTCGTTCATGAGCTCCTGGCAGGTGCTGTAGCAGCCCGGGTCCGAAGCCGCCGCCGAAGCGCCGAAGCCCAGGCCGAACACCAGCGCGGCCATCGCCGCCCAACGTAGATCGATCCGTTTCATTCCATCTCTCCCTGAAAGTGCGCGGACAACTCCTGCATCGTCGTGTGAGCGGCGGCCATGCGGCCGGCGCTCGCCGTCAGTATAAAAAGCGATGCGAACACCCTGCGCCGTGCTGCAAAGCAGCACCAGACGCGCAAGGTCGACTCGATCACGGCGCGGCCGCATCACGGTCTCGGGCCGCTGCGATGAGCCGCGCGGCCCGAATCGCGACGAAGCCGCTTCCATAGCCCAATCCTATCGGTTACGTCGAAAGGATCGATTTAACTTGCGGTTCGATCCGACTTATCGTCCCTGGGTACCGATACCGCAACCGACGCTCCCTCAACGACACTCGATCGCAAGGACCGACCCGCCGCCCTCGCCACCTGCCTCAATCGCCCTCGCCGACGGCGCCACGCGTCATCAGTGCGGGCAATGCGTCACGTCACCACAAACGCTCTGCGCGACAGTATCGCCACCGTGCATGCATCGATCCGCGCACTCGTCCGGATACCCAGTCGTTGAATCCGTACCGTCAACAACAAGGCAAAGAACCCATGTCAAACACCGAATCGAAGTGTCCGTTCAACCACACCGCCGGCGGCGGCACATCGAACCGCGACTGGTGGCCGAACCAGCTCAACCTCAAGGTCCTGCACCAGCAGGCGCCGCCGTCCAATCCGGACCCCGACTTCGACTACGCACAGGCGTTCAAAACCCTCGACCTGGCCGCGGTGAAGCGCGACCTGCACGCGCTGATGACCGACTCGCAGGAGTGGTGGCCGGCCGACTTCGGCCATTACGGCCCGCTCTTCATCCGCATGGCCTGGCATAGCGCCGGCACCTATCGCACCTTCGACGGCCGCGGCGGCGCCGGTGCCGGCCAGCAGCGCTTCGCCCCGCTCAACAGCTGGCCGGACAACGGCAACCTCGACAAGGCGCGCCGCCTGCTGTGGCCGATCAAGCAAAAGTACGGCAACAAGATTTCCTGGGCCGATCTGATGATCCTCACCGGCAACGTCGCGCTGGAGTCGATGGGCTTCAAGACCTTCGGTTTCGCCGGCGGCCGCGCCGACGTGTGGGAACCCGAGGAAGCCGTGTACTGGGGCAGCGAAACCACCTGGCTCGGCGACAAGCGCTACAGCGGCGACCGGGTGCTGGAAAATCCGCTCGGCGCGGTGCAGATGGGCCTGATCTACGTCAATCCGCAGGGCCCGAACGGCAACCCCGACCCGATCGCGGCGGCCCGCGACATCCGCGAAACCTTCGCCCGCATGGCCATGGACGACGAAGAGACCGTGGCGCTGATCGCCGGCGGCCACACCTTCGGCAAGACCCACGGCGCCGGTCCCGAATCGCACGTCGGCCGCGAACCCGAAGGCGCCGACATCGCCGAACAGGGCCTGGGCTGGGCCAGCAGCTTCGAAAGCGGCGTCGGCGGCCATGCGATCACCAGCGGCCTGGAAGTCACCTGGACCAGCACGCCGACGCGTTGGGGCAACGAGTTCTTCGCCAACCTGTTCGGTTTCGAGTGGGAACTGAGCAAGAGCCCGGCCGGGGCCCATCAGTGGATCGCAAAGGACGGCGCCGGCGCGGGCAAGATCCCCGACGCGCACGATCCCAACAAGCGCCACGCGCCGACCATGCTCACCACCGACCTGTCGCTGCGCTTCGATCCGGCCTACGAAAAGATCTCGCGCCGCTTCCTCGAAAACCCCGATCAGTTCGCCGACGCCTTCGCCCGCGCCTGGTTCAAGCTGACCCACCGCGACATGGGCCCGCGCGCGCGCTACCTCGGCCCGGAAGTACCTGCCGAAGTGCTGATCTGGCAGGACCCGGTGCCGGCCGTCGACCACGCGCTGATCGACGAGCAGGACATCGCCGCGCTCAAGGCCAAGGTCCTCGCCTCGGGCCTGCCGGTGTCGCAGCTGGTGTCCACCGCCTGGGCCTCGGCCTCGACCTTCCGCGGTTCCGACAAGCGCGGCGGCGCCAACGGCGCGCGCATCCGTCTGGCCCCGCAGAAGGACTGGGAGGTCAACCAGCCCGATCAACTGGCCAAGGTGTTGGCCGCGCTCGAAGCCATCCAGAAGGAATTCAACGACGCGCAAAGCGGCGGCAAGAAAGTGTCGCTGGCCGACCTGATCGTGCTGGCCGGCGCCGCCGGGGTCGAACAGGCGGCGAAGAACGCCGGTTTCCCGGTCACGGTGCCGTTCGTTCCGGGCCGCACCGACGCGTCGGCCGAACAGACCGATGTGCATTCGTTCGCGGTGCTCGAACCGATCGCCGACGGCTTCCGCAATTACGTCAAGGGCAAGCTGGACGTCACCGCCGAATCGCTGCTGATCGACCGCGCGCAGTTGTTGAACCTCAGCGCGCCGGAACTGACCGTGCTGGTCGGCGGCCTGCGCGTGCTCGGCGCCAACGCCGGCCAGAGCAAGCACGGCGTGTTCACCCGCAAGGCCGACGCGCTCAGCAACGACTTCTTCGTCAACCTGCTCGACATGGGCACGGTGTGGAAGGCGAACTCCGATGCGAAGGACGTGTTCGAAGGACGCGACCGCAAGACCGGCGAACTCAAGTGGACCGGCACCCGCGCCGATCTGATCTTCGGCTCGCACTCGCAGTTGCGCGCGCTGGCCGAGGTCTATGCCAGTTCCGACGCACAGGAAAAATTCGTCAACGACTTCGTCGCGGCCTGGAACAAGGTGATGAACGCGGACCGCTTCGATCTGAACTGATCGGCCGGCGAAACGTTCGCCGACAACAGACCCTGTGTGACTTTATGCCCGGCGACCTCAGCCGGGCTTTTTTTCGGCGCCCGCCCTTGCCGCCACCGCGCCGGGAAAGCCGGGGTCTCGATACACAGTCAGGCCCATCACGGCGGGCCCGACCGCCCCGGCGCGGCGCGCCGTTCGCGGGCGGGCGCTTCAGACCCGCGCCACGAACGCCCAAGTGCCTCAATCGCACCGCGCGCCCACATCGCCTGCACGACCGCGATGCCATCGCGCAATTGGCGGCCGCCAGCATCACCCGCCACTCACGATTCGGCGCTAGCATCTGCTTTCCTCGCACCCGGAATCCCCGCCATGAGCGCCTCGCTGACCGACGATCTTCTCAACCAACTTCAGGGCCAGCCGCTGGCGCAACTGGGCAGCCAGCTCGGCCTGTCGCAGCCGCAGACGCAGAACGCGGTCAGCGCGGCGCTGCCGTTGCTGCTCGGCGCGCTCGGCCGCAACGCCAGCCAGCCGCAGGGCGCCGAAGCGCTGTTCGGCGCGCTGCAGCGCGACCATGCCGCGCCCGCGGCCAGCAGCGGCCTGGACCTGGGCAGCGTGCTCGGCGCGGTGCTCGGCGGCGGTGGCGGCAGCCCGCAGACCGACGGCGCCGGCATCCTCGGCCACATCTTCGGCGGCCGTCAGGAAACCGCGGCGCAGGGCCTGGGCCAGGCGACCGGCCTGGAAGGCGGCCAGGCCAACGCGCTGCTGAAAATGCTCGCGCCGATCGTGCTGTCGTATCTGGCCCAGCGCATGTTTTCCGGCGGCGGCCAGGCCGCGGCCTCGCCGCAGCAGCTCGGCAACGTGCTCGGTCAGGAACACCAGCGCATCCAGCAACAGGGTTCGGCCGGCGGCCTGCTGAGCTCGGTGCTCGACCAGGACGGCGACGGCCAGCTCGGCCTGGGCGACCTGCTCAAGATCGGCGGCGGCCTGCTCGGCGGTCAGCGCTGAGGTTGCGTCCGCGTTCGGCTTCGGCCGGATGCGGCGTTTGCCAGGTTCGTGGATGACGGCTGCGCTTCGGCGCGGCCGTCGTCGTTTTTGGCGATCTCGGCAGGGGATATTCGGATGAGCGCAGGTACGGCGGGACTTGCGCAGCGGCACGCGGATGCGCGGTCGCGGCTTACGCCGCTCCTACCCCAGTGCGAATGCGTCGCGGCGTGATCGGACATCGCAAGTCGCGAGCACGTATCCGCGAACACGAGCGCCGGTATACGAAATGACGATGCCGCCAACGCGTGCCGTGCAGCCTCAGCCGTGGCTGAATCTTCCAGCTGCGCTGTAATCCCGGACTGCCGGCACACACGCGTGAAAGCGATGAGCGACGCGGCAGCGATTACAACGCGTCGATATCGCCCAAGGCCTTGATCAGGCGCCGCGCGCGCTTGTCCGGCTTGCCTTCCGGCGCGCGGTAGCCGTTGCGTTCGGCGATGCGCGTCGCGCGCAGCTGTTCGCGCGCCAGGCGCGAGGCTTCGGTTTCGGCGTACAGCGTCTGCGCCACGCTCGCCGGCCCGCGATCGTCGCTGAGCGCCAGCACCGTGACCTCGAACACTTCCTCGCCGCGCACGATGCGCAGGCCGTCGCCGACCCGCACCGCGCGCGAGGCCTTGGCGTGCTGACCGCCGACCTCGACCTTGCCGGTGTCGACCGCCTGCCGCGCGAGACTGCGGGTCTTGAAGAACCGCGCGGCCCACAGCCACAGGTCCAGGCGGACCGAAGCGGTCGGCGACGCAACGGGTGTTTCGGCTTGCTTGCTCATCGATACGGAAGATAGCGGTGCGTTGTCGAAGGATACGACGGGAGGCGCGAACTGGGCGCGATGCGGTGAAGGCAAAAGCGAATCCCCCCGCCCCCCCTTTTCCAAAGGGGGAAAAGCATTGCTTCGCGCCTACCGAAGACCATGTCCACTGTGGGGGCGAGGGAATGCAGCGCATCGCGGCCCGCGAAAATCATGCCCACTTTGTAAAAGGGGGCAAGCGCCCAGCGCAGCCATGCAGCTATCGCGTCGCTTTCGCGCGGGGGATTCGCTTTTTGGGTACAGATCGCCGCGTACCGAAGGCAAAGCGAATCCCCCCCTGCCCCCCTTTTCCAAAGGGGGGAAAAGCATTGCGTCGCGCCCACTGAAGATCATGTCCACTTTGGGAAAGAGGGAATTCACCGCATCGCGGCCCGCGAAAATCATGCCCACTTTGTAAAAGGGGGCAAGCGCCTGGTGCAGCCATGCAGCTATCGCGTCGCTTTCGCGCGGGGGATTTGCTTTTTGGGTACAGATCGCCGCGTACCGAAGGCAAAGCGAATCCCCCCTGCCCCCCTTTTCCAAAGGGGGGAAAAGCATTGCGTCGCGCCCACCGAAGATCATGTCCACTGTGGGAAAGAGGGAATGCAGCGCATCGCGGCCCGCGAAAATCATGCCCACTTTGTAAAAGGGGGCGAGCGCCCGGCGCACCCACGCAGTCATCGCGTCGCTATCGCGCGGGGGATTCGCTTTTTGGTGCAGATCGCCGCGTACCGTAGGCAAAAGCGAATCCCCCCTCCCCCCCTTTTCCAAAGGGGGGAAAAGCATTGCGTCGCGCCCACCGAAGATCATCTCCACTTTGGGAAAGAGGGAATGCACCGCATCGCGCCCGCGAAAATCATGCCCACTTTGTAAAAGGGGGCAAGCGCCCGGCACAGCCACGCAGTCATCGCGTCGCTTTCGCGCGGGGGATTCGCTTTTTGTGTACAGATCGCCACGTGCCTTAGGCAAAAGCGAATCCCCCTACCCCCCTTTTCCAAAGGGGGGAAAAGCATTGCGTCGCGCCCTTCGAAGATCATGTCCACTTTGAAAAAGAGCCCCGCCTTTCCGGCGAACACCTCTTCCATTCCGACCAAATGCTTGTTCAGTCCCAGGCCCCTTTCCCGCGCCCGCGCAACCCAACCCGTGCAATAACCGACCACTCCCGCCAGACCCGACACCGCTCCCGCCAAGCCTCACACCACTCGGCCACGGCCCGCTCACCCCGCGCGGCGGCATACTGCGCCATCCCCGTCCGGACCCCGCCATGGCCCCCAGCACCCCGCGCGGCAGCCACCTGCTGACCGAAGGCCCGATCGGCCGCACCATGATTTCCTTCGCCCTACCGATCATGGCCGGCAACGCGGCGCAGTCGCTCAACGGTTCGATCAATTCGATCTGGGTCGGCCGCTACCTCGGCGAGGCGGCGCTGACCGCGACGGCCAACGCCAACAACATCATGTTCTTCCTGATCGGCTCGATCTTCGGCATCGGCATGGCCGCGACGATCCTGATCGGCCAGGCGATCGGCGCGCGCGACACCGCCCGCGCGCGCCGGGTCATGGGTACCAGCGCGAGCTTCTTCATCGCCTTGTCGGCGCTGATCGCGATCGCCGGCTGGTTCACGGCCGACACCGTGCTGCGCGCGATGGGCACGCCGGCGCCCGCGCTCGCGCTGGCCGAGAGCTACCTGCGGGTGATCTTCCTGTCGATGCCGTTCCTGTACGCGTTCGCGTTCTTCTCCGCGGCGCTGCGCGGCGCCGGCGATTCGCGCACGCCGTTCCGGTTCCTGTTGATGTCGGTGGCGCTCGACATCGTGCTCAATCCACTGCTGATCTTCGGCTGGGGCCCGGTGCCGGCGATGGGCATCGCCGGTTCGGCCGCGTCGACCTTCTTCGCCCAGGGCCTGAGCCTGCTGGCGATGCTGCTGTACCTGCGGCGCAAGCGTCACGTGCTGTGGCTCGGCCGGCAGGACGCGCATCTGCTCAAGATCGATCCGGCGGTGCTGCGCGCGCTGATCGTCAAGGGCGTGCCGATGGGCCTGCAGATGGTGCTGATCTCGCTGGCGATGATCGCGATGATCAGCCTGGTCAACGCCCACGGCACCGGCACCGCCGCCGGTTACGGCGCGGCGCTGCAACTGTGGACTTACGTGCAGATGCCGGCGATGGCGATCGGCGCGGCGTGTTCCTCGATCGCCGCGCAGAGCGTCGGCGCCGGTCGCTGGGACCGGGTCGACGCGACCGCGCGCACCGGCACCGGCTTCAATTTCCTGATGACCGGCGCCCTGATCGCGCCGCTGATTTTTTTCGACCGCTACACGCTCGCGCTGTTCCTGCCCGAGGGCAGCGCGTCGTTCGAAATCGCGCGCCACCTCAACCATATTTCGATCTGGTCGTTCCTGTTCTTCGGGGTGACCTTCGTGATTTCCGGCGTGGTCCGCGCGACCGGCGCGGTGGTGCCGCCGCTGCTGATCCTGGGCTTCGCGCTGTGGGGCGTGCGCGTGCCGTTCGCGACCTTGCTGCAGCCGGTGATCGGCACCGACGCGCTGTGGTGGAGTTTCCCGGTCAGCGCGTTCTGCGCGATGTTGATGTCGCTGGCGTATTACCGCTGGGGCGGTTGGCGGCGTTCGCGGATGATGAGCCCGGTCGAGCGCGCGGTCGCGCCGATCGCCACGCAAACCATCGCCACGCCGGCGGAAATCGGCGCGCAGCCGCCGGCGCCGGTGGCCGATGCGAGTCCGGAACAGATCGCCGAGATGGCGCGCGACATCGACGACGACGGGAGCGAACAGCCGCCGCGCTGATACGTCGCCGGCTTCGAGACAGGCCAGCCGTGCGGCCGCGTTGCGCGGCCATCGGAGCGCTCAGATGTCCTGCAGCGCCACGGTGAACACGCCGGCCTCGCCCTTGTCGAAGGCCTCGCGCCAGATCCGGTAGCCCTCCAGGTCGGCGTCGCGCACCGGCATGTGGCCGATCACGCGCGGCTCGACTTCGGCCACGCGCGTGCCGACGATCGGGAAGTGGCCCAGCAGGCGCAGCGCCTTGAGCTCGTTGACGTCGGCGACATGCTCGCGCAGCACTTCCTCGGCGGTATGGGTGTCGAACTTGCGCAGCGACAGCGCGTCGCGGCCGTCGGGCAAGGCGTCGATGCGCTGGACCCAGAAAAAGCCCCACGCGCCGTCGCTGCGCTGATAGGTGCAGATATCGCCTTCGGACAAACCCGGATTCACGTTGCGCTCTCCTGCCGCGGGGGCGGCACTGCCGGCGGCCTACGCCGCGTCGGGAATCTAGCGCGAACCGGGCGCGGCGCACAGCGCCGGATGCGGCCAGATACCGGGGCGATCGCGGTCATCCCCTCGTCGCTACGGGCCGATGCGCGCCGACGCCGGCGTATGGATAGCGAAACTTCCGTCCTCGCCGACATGCACGACAAGGTTCGGCTCGCCGTCGGTCCATTCGGCGGCGATCAGCATTTCACGCAAGTCGCCCTGGTCGATCGCGCCGGCGAGAAATTCGATCAACTCCGGTTTGCGCGCGATCGCGAACGCACCGGCGAACCGGCGCGTGCGGCCCTTGGCGACGACCAGTTTTTGCGCGAGCCAGTAGCGCCCGTCCGCGAGTTCGGCCGCCAGCGCATCGAGCGTTCGAGGCGAGCGGTTCGTGTTTGCTTGGTGGATGATCGCGAGCATGGCGAAGAAACGCGCGCTCGCCGTTTCGTCGGATACGAGCGCGCTATCGGCGCAGGCGCGCAGCGCGGCGAATCGGTACAGATTGCGCATGCCGCTGTCTCCGCGCGGGTAAGGATCGGCGCAATCAAGAAATTGGGCGAATCCGATTCGACCCGCCGGGTTCGAACCATCCGGTCCATTCGATCAACCCGGCCATAAACGCAAACGGCCGCCTCGCGGCGGCCGTTCGTGGCATTGCGCGCCGGGCGCGCGATGCGGGAATTACTCGGCGGCGGCGCCCGAAGCGTTCTTGGCGCGCGCGTACGCGGCCAGATCTTCCTTGATGCGCGCCT
This sequence comes from Lysobacter capsici, assembly GCF_014779555.2. Lineage (NCBI taxonomy): Bacteria > Pseudomonadati > Pseudomonadota > Gammaproteobacteria > Lysobacterales > Lysobacteraceae > Lysobacter > Lysobacter capsici. The sequence continues at coordinate 2,131,021 of NZ_CP094357.1, read as the reverse complement.
TCTTGCCCTGCAGACCACGCAGGTAGTACAGCTTGCCGGCGCGGACCTTGCCGCGGCGCTTGACGTCGACCGAGTCGATGATCGCGCTGTGGGTCTGGAACACGCGCTCGACGCCGAAGCCGTGCGAGATCTTGCGCACGGTGAACGAGGAGTTCAGGCCGCCGTTCTTGATCGCGATGACCACGCCTTCATAGGCCTGGACGCGCTCGCGCGTGCCTTCCTTGACCTTGACGTTGACGACGATGGTGTCGCCGGGGCTGAAGTCGGGCAGCTTGCGGGTGATCTGCTCGGCTTCGAAATTCTGCAGCAGGGTGTGGAGCGAGGGCTTGTTCATGGTTACGGCCTGTTGGATTAGTTGTTGCGCGAGTGCACGTGGACCCGCGTCATGGCATCGGTACAGCAAAGGGGTACAGCTAAGCGACTAATTATAACGAGCTTTTTCCCCGCGGCGCTAGAGGCTCAGGGCGTTTCGCCAGCCTGCGGGGCTGGCTGAACGGGCGATTGCGGGCTGGAAACGCTTCCAGCCGCCGCCTGGGCACCTTGCTCAGCTGCCTGGGCCGCGGCCAATTCGGCCCGGTAGGCCGCGATCAGCTTGCGGTCGGCCTTGGACAGCGCGGCCTCGTCGAACAGGTCCGGGCGCCGCTGCCAGGTCCGTCCCAGCGACTGCTGGCGGCGCCATTTGGCGATTTCGGCATGGTTGCCCGACATCAGCACCGGCGGCACCGAACCCAGTTCGTGCTCGACCGGGCGGGTGTAATGCGGGCAATCGAGCAGGCCGTCCTGGAAACTGTCCTGGACCGCCGACTCGGCATCGCCCAGCGCGCCGTCCTGCAGCCGCGCGACCGCGTCGACGATCACCGCCGCGGCCAGCTCGCCGCCGGACAGCACGTAGTCGCCGATCGAGATTTCCTCGTCGACCTCGGCCTGGATCAACCGCTCATCGACGCCTTCGTAGCGGCCGCACAGCAGGATCAGCCGTTCGTGCCCGGCCAGTTCGCGGACCTTGGCCTGATCCAGACGCGCGCCCTGCGGGCTCATGTAGATCACCCGGGCCGGCGCCGGATCGGCCTTGCGCGCGGCGCGGATCGCCGCGCGCAAGGGATCGATCAGCATGACCATGCCCGGCCCGCCGCCGAACGGACGCTCGTCGACCCGGCGGTAATTGCCCTCGGCGTAATCGCGCGGATTCCAGCCATGCAAAGACAGCAGCCCACGCTCGCCGGCCCGGCCGACCACGCCGAACGCCGCGCATTGCGCGACGAATTCGGGGAACAGGCTGATCAGGTCGATACGCATATGCAGGAGTGAGTTGAGAGGAGTGAGAAACGAGTAAAGCTGGTTTTTTACTCGTTTCTCACTCCTCTTGGCTCTTTTCTAGAAATCAGGGTCCCAATCGACCGTCACGAGGTTGGCCTCGAAGTCGACCGACAGCACGTACTGCGGAATCACGAACGGAATCATGCGCTCGCGTTCGTCGTCGCGGGCGACCAGCACATCGTTGGCGCCGGTGGAGAACAGGTGCGAGACCGTGCCCAGCGATACGCCGTCGACGGTGGCCACGCGCAAGCCTTCCAGATCGACCCAGTAGTACTCGCCGTCTCTCGGCGGCGGCAGGGCCGAACGCGGAACGTAGATTTCGGTGCCACGCATGGCTTCGACCGTGTCGCGGTCGCTGACATCGGGAAACGTGGCGATCAGGAATTTGCCGCTTTCGCGGCCACGCACGCCCGACAGCTCGCGCTCGCGGCCCTGCGGGTCGCGGACGATCCAGGGCTGGTAGCGGAAGATCGAGGCGCGCGGCTGGGTCCAGGACTCGAGCTTGGCTTCGCCGCGAATGCCGAAAGCGCCGAGCACCCTGCCCAGCAGGAGGCGGCGCGAGGAATCGCTCATGGGTGCGTTGGAAGGGCCACGCAGGCGAACCTGCGCGGCCCGCCGGCTCAGGCGGCCGGAGCGGCCTTGACGGCCTGCTTGTACAGGTCGGCGACCTTGTCGGTCAGCTGGGCGCCGTTGGCGACCCAATGCTTGACGCGATCGATGTTCAGCTCGACGCGCTTCTCGGCGCCGGCGGCGACCGGGTTATAGAAACCGACGCGCTCGATGTTGCGGCCATCGCGGGCGCTACGGCTGTCGGTGACGATGATGTGGTAGAACGGACGCTTCTTGGCGCCGCCGCGGGTCAGTCGAATCTTGACCATGGGGTCTGTTTTCCTGTGTTGCCCAGCCGTCGGAATGACGGGGTAAGCCGGAAAGTTTAACCGATTCCGTGGCTTGGGCAAACCCGGGCCCCTGACGGGCCCGGATTCCCGCGCTTCCCTGCCCTGCCGCGCCGTCCCTGGCGCCGGCACCCGCTTCCCTCGGATGCCGCCTGGCGGGCGGCGCCGTCCTGTCGCCGCCCGCCCTTGCGCCGGTTCCGCCCCCCGGAACCGGTCTTCCCCGAACCTTGTTGCCCGCGGCCTTCTGCCCGCTTGGCCTTCCGCCGTGGCCTCGAGTCTGCGGACTGTTGCTGTCGCTTGCGGCCACTTGCGGGGGACGGCAGGTCCGTCCTGATGACCGTCGCCTGGGTGAGGCCCTGCCCCCCCCCTGGATTGGATTGCGTGCCTTTCCGTCTGTTCGCCCCGTGCCTCGCCGCTGCGTGAATACAGAATCGCCCGGCGCCGTCTCTCAGCCCGAGAACGCGCGACGCCGTTGGTCGGCGAGTGGCGGTGCTTGAAAAACGGGCACGGGCGTGTGGGTGGGTTTTGTGAGTTGTGGCGGGATGATTTGTCGGGAAAGCGGCTGTGCGATTGGCGTGGTTGCGCGGTCGCGACTTACGTCGCTCCTACAGGGGAGGATCAGGGGCGATTGAGCGCGCGCGGTGGGTGGCGATACTTTTTGTGGCCGCGAGGAACACGCTTTTGCTTTTGCTCGTCATCCCCGCGAAGGCGGGGATCCAGGGCTTCACCTCGGTGCGGCGTGAGGTCTGTGCGATCTGTTGAGACACACGAGGTTCGAGTATTCGACGGCACAAGTACAAATAGGGTTCGACGGTGTACGCGGTATCGCGTGGCATGCGTCGATTAAAAATGCCTCGACGTATCTGCGGGCTTCTTGCGCCGCTACTGGACGAGCCGCTGGAAAAGATGGCCTCGCGGCTTTCGGGATTGCGCGGTCGCGACTCGCGTCGCTCCTACAGGGAGCAATCGGAAGGTCGCAGTGGGTGGAGCGGCTGCGCGCGGCCGCGAGGAAAAACGCTTTTGCTCTTGCTCGTCATCCCCGCGAAGGTGGGGATCCCGGGCTTCACCTCGGCATGGCGTGAAGCCTGCGCGACCTGCAAGTCTGTGCGATCTGTTGCAAACAAACGAAAACGGCGGCCAGTGGCCGCCGTTCGATGGTTACGCTCAGACTCGCCGCGCTCAGCGGAACGGCATGCCGCCGCGTCCGCCCATCATGCCCTTCATGCCGCGCATCAGGCCCTTCATGCCGCCGCCGGAGAGCTTGCTCATCATCTTCTCCATCTGCTGATACTGCTTCATCAGCTTGTTGACGTCGGCCGGCGTGAGGCCCGAGCCCTTGGCGATGCGCGCGCGGCGCGAGCCGTTGAGCAGCGCCGGGTTGCGGCGCTCTTTCTTGGTCATCGAATTGATGATCGCGACCATGCGCGGCACTTCCTTGCCGGTGACCTGGTTCTTGACCGCGTCGGGAATCTGGCCCATGCCCGGCAGCTTGTCCATGAGGCCGTGCAGGCCGCCCATGTTCTGCATTTGCTCAAGCTGGTCCTTCATGTCGTTGAGGTCGAACTTCTTGCCCTTGGCGACCTTCTCGGCGAGCTTCTGCGCCTTGTCCTTGTCGACCTGCTGCTCGACCTGCTCGACCAGCGACAGCACGTCGCCCATGTCGAGAATACGGCTGGCGACGCGGTCGGGATGGAACACGTCCAGGCCGTCGGGCTTTTCGCCGACGCCGATGAACTTGATCGGGCGACCGGTGACGTAACGCACCGACAACGCGGCGCCGCCGCGCGCGTCGCCGTCGGTCTTGGTCAGCACCACGCCGGTCAGCGGCAATGCCTCGCTGAAGGCCTTGGCGGTGGTCGCCGCGTCCTGGCCGGTCATCGAGTCGACCACGAACAAGGTTTCGACCGGCGACACCGCGGCGTGCAGCGCCTTGATCTCGCTCATCATCGCTTCGTCGATGGCGAGGCGGCCGGCGGTATCGATCAGCAACACGTCGACGTAGGACTTGCGCGCATCGGCGATCGCGGCGCGGGCGATGTCGACCGGCTTTTGCGAGGCGTCGGAGGCGAAGAACAGCACGTCGATCTGTCCGGCCAGTTGCTTGAGCTGTTCGATCGCGGCCGGACGGTAGACGTCGGCCGAGACCACCATCACCTTCTTCTTGCGCCGTTCCTTCAGGTGCTTGGCGAGCTTGCCGACCGTGGTGGTCTTGCCGGCGCCTTGCAGGCCGGCCATCAGGATCACCGCCGGCGCCGGCACGTTGAGGTTCAGGTCGGTGGCCTGCGAGCCCATGACCGTGGTCAGCTCGTCGCGCACGACCTTGATCAGGGCCTGGCCCGGGGTCAGCGACTTAAGCACTTCCTGGCCGACCGCGCGCACCTTGATGCGTTCGATCAGCGCCTGCACCACCGGCAGGGCGACGTCGGCCTCGAGCAGGGCGATGCGCACTTCGCGCAGCGACTCGCGGATGTTCTCTTCGGTCAGACGGCCGCGGCCGCGCAGGCGCTCGATGGTGCCGGACAGGCGTTGGGTCAGGGATTCGAACATGGCGTGGTCGGCAGGGCGAAACGACAGGGGCGGCAAGTATAGCGGCAGGGGCGGGAGGGCAGGAACGAGTGGAGAGGAGTGAGGAGTGAGTAAAAAAACTGCGTCGGTCCCGGCTCTTACTCGTTCCTCACTCCTCTCCACTCATTCCTCGCCTATGCCACACTTCGTCGATGACAATCGTTCTCATCGCCGTCGTTCTCTACCTGACCGCGACCGGTCTGCTGGTCGCCGCGGTGCGCCGCGAGCGCGGACGCGAGGCGCGTTTGTGGCTGTTGCCGGCCAATCTGGCGGTGCTGCTGCACGGTGCGGCGCACTTCATCGCCTGGCGCATCGCCGGCGGCGCCGACCTGCATTTCTTCGCCGCCCTGTCCCTGGTCGGGCTGGGCATGGCGGTGCTGACCGCGATCTTCGGCGCGGCCGGGCGCATGGCCGCGCTCGGCGTGGTGGTGTTTCCGCTGGCCGCGCTGATGCTGGTGGCGTACCAGTTGTACGGCCACGTCCAGCACCCCGAGCCGCTGGACTGGCGCCTGCAGCTGCACGCGTGGTTCGCCCTGCTCGCCTACGCCACGCTGGCGGTAGCGGCGCTGTTCGCGCTGATGCTGTGGCTGCAGGAACGCGCGCTGCGCCGGCGCGAATTCCACGGCTGGCTGCGCGCGCTGCCGCCGCTGGTCGAGCTGGAAAGCCTGTTGTTTCGCACCATCGCGGTCGGTTTCATTCTGTTGACCGCGACCTTGCTGACCGGCGTGCTGTTCGTCGAGAACCTGCTGGCCCAGCACCTGGTGCACAAGACCGTGCTCAGCGTGCTGTCGTGGCTGGCCTTCGGCGGCCTGCTGCTGGGCCGCTGGCGCTACGGCTGGCGCGGCGTGGTCGCGGTGCGCTGGACCCTGGCCGCGATGGCCTTGCTGATCCTGGCCTTTTTCGGCAGCAAGTTCGTGCTCGAAGTGATCCTGCGGCGGGTCTGAGCGGCGCCTCGGGCGCCGTTGCCGGGGACGACTGAATGGTCGTCCCGGCACCAAAAAGCCGACCTTGAATCCGCGTCCTTGCCCCGCAGCGGCCACTTCTGGCCGCTCGCGCAAGCGCAAGCCGTGTCCGGCGCCCGCGCCCTGAAGGTCCGGCCCGATCGCCTGCAACCCAGGCCAGGCAACGCTCTACACACTTTCCACACGTCGCTGGCGACTGCCTGAATAGGTCCTTGCTAGAACAATATTTGCCTTGACAACTATTGCGCGGGCGAGCACCATGCCGCGCCATGACGACCTCGACCCCCAACCAGCCCTGCTCGACCTCCAACCTCGGCCTGCTGTTCCGCCAGGTGCGCGACGCGATGTGGGCGCAGATGGAACGCGAGCTGGCGCAGGCCGGCCACGACCTCACCTTCAGCCAGTTCATCACCCTCAAGGAACTGGCGATCGGTACCGCCGGGGTCACCGAACTGGCGCGCGCCGCCCAGCTCAATCCCGGCGCCATGACCCGCCTGCTCGACAAGCTGGAAAGCCGCGGCTTCGTCGTGCGCGTGGCCGATCCCGACGATCGCCGCGCGCTCAACATCCACCTGACCGAAACCGGCACCGCGATCTGGGAAGACATCGACCAGTGCGGCAAGCGCGTGCGCGAGCGCGCCATGGCCGGCCTGAGCGACAGCGATCGCGATCAGCTGTATCGCCTGCTCGAACAAGTTCGCGACAACCTCTCACTCTCCGGTTCCTGAGCCATGTCCTCTCTCGACCCTCGCCCGCGCCGCGGGCTGCTTTACGTGCTCACGCCGCTGGCCGCCGCGCTGATCCTCGCCGGTTGCGCCAGCACCCGCGGCCTGGAGCCGTCCGGCCACGCGCTCGACGCCGACGGCCTGCAGGCCACCCGCAGCCTCGCCCAGGTCTCGGCGGCCGAATTTCCCAAGCGCGACTGGTGGACCTCGCTCGGCGACGCCCAGCTCAATGCGCTGATCGACGAAGCCCTGACCGGCACGCCCAGCCTCGACGCCGCCGACGCGCGCGTGCGCCAGGCGGTCGCCCAGGCCGGATTGGCCGATGCCGCGCGTAAGCCGACCGTCGGCGCCGCCGCCCAGTACTCCGGGGTGGAACTGCCCGAGACCCTCGCCCCCGATCCGATCGGCGGCAAGTACCTCGGTGCGCACGTGCTGATGCTCGAATTCAAGTACAGCCCGGACCTGTGGGGCGGCAAGCGCGCGCGCTGGCAGGCCGCGCTCGGCCAGACTCGCGCGGCCGAAGTCGAAGCGCAGGCCGCGCGCCTGACCTTGTCGTCGAACATCGCCCGCGCCTATGTGTCGCTGGCGCAGTCGTTCGAAGCACTGGACGTGGCGAGTTCGGAAAAGCAGCGCTCCGATCGCCTGCTCGGCCTCGGCCAGCAGCGGGTCAAGGCGGGACTGGATAACCAACTGCAGATCCGCAACGCGCAGAGCGCCAGCGCCAGCGCCGATCAGCAGATCCAGGCCGCGCAGCAGCAGATCGACGCCACCCGCAACGCGCTCGCCGCGCTGCTGGGCAAGGGCCCCGATCGCGGCCTCGAGATCGCCCGCCCGACCCTGCTCGCGGCGAAGAACCCGGCGGTGCCGTCGGTGCTGCCGAGCGAATTGCTGGGCCATCGTCCCGACGTGGTCGCCGCGCGCTGGCGGGTCGAAGCCAGTTCGCATGGAATCAAGGCGGCCAAGGCCGAGTTCTATCCGACCGTGAACCTCAGCGCGATCGTCGGCCTGGCCACCGGCCACCTGTCGGACCTGTTCACCAGCGAAGCCAAACTGCTGCAGGGCGGACCGGCCTTCAGCATGCCGATCTTCGACGGCGGCCGTCTGCGCAACAACCTGGCCGAGACCGATGCCGAATACGACCTCGCGGTCGCGAACTACAACCAGAGCCTGATCGGCGCGTTGCGCGAAGTCGCCGACGCGGTGCAGAGCTCGCGTTCGCTCGACGGCCAGATCGCCTCGGCGCAGCAGGCGCGCGATGCCGCGCAGCAGGCCTGGCAGATCGCCAGCAGCCGCTACCGCGCCGGCCTGGGCACCCAGCTCGACGTGCTCTCGGCGCAGCGCCCGCTGCTGCAACTCGACCAACAACTCGCCGGCCTGCGCGCGCAGCGCTACGCCGCGCAGATCGACCTGGACCGCGCGCTCGGCGGCGGACTCGAACTCAGTTCGCCCGACCCGGTCGCGTCCACCGTTCCCAACGAATCCTCCAATACCCAAGTTATCGCGAAGGCCCCGACGCCATGACCACCGAAGTCAATCCACAAGCCGCGGTCGCGCCGGCCGCGCCGCCGAAGAACAACAACCGCCGCAAGGCGCTGACGATCCTGCTCGCCGTGATCGTGATCGCCGCGATCGCGTGGACCGCGTATTACATGCTCGTGCTGCGCTGGCATCAGGACACCGACGACGCCTACGTGCAGGGCAACGTGGTCAACATCACCCCGCAGGTGACCGGCACCGTGGTCAGCATCGGCGCCGACGACGGCATGAAGGTCAACGCCGGCCAGGTGCTGGTGCAGCTCGATCCGAACGATGCGCAGGTCGCCTACGACCAGGCCACCGCGAATCTCGCCAACACCGTGCGTCAGGTGCGCGGTCTGTTCAGCGCGGTCGACGCCGGTCAGGCCGATCTGTCGGCGCGCGAAGTCGCGGTGCAGAAGGCCCGCGCCGACGTCAAGCGCCGCGAAGGCCTGGTCGCCAGCGGCGCGGTGTCGGCCGAGGAACTGGCGCATGCGCGCGACGAACTGGCTTCGGCCGAAGCGGCGATGTCGTCCTCGCGCGGCTCGCTGGCGCGCAATCGCGCGCTGGTCGACGCGACCACCGTCGCCAAGCAGCCGCAGGTCGCCGCCGCCGCCGCGCAGCTGCGTCAGGCGTATTTGAACCTGCAACGCTCGGCCATCGTCGCGCCGGTCAGCGGCTATGTCGGCAAGCGCAACGTGCAGCTCGGCCAGCGCGTGCAGCCCGGCGCCGCGCTGATGACGATCATTCCGCTCGATCAGGTCTGGGTCGAAGCCAACTTCAAGGAAACCCAGCTCGCCAAGATGCGCATCGGCCAGTCGGTGGACGTGCACTCGGATCTGTACGGCGGCGACGTGACCTATCAGGGCAAGGTCGTCAGCCTCGGCATGGGCACCGGCAGCGCGTTCTCGCTGTTGCCGGCGCAGAACGCCAGCGGCAACTGGATCAAGATCATCCAGCGCGTGCCGGTGCGGATCGAGATCGAACCCAAGCAACTGGTCGAACACCCGCTGCGCCTGGGCCTGAGCATGCACGTCGACGTCGGCATCCGCGAGCAGACCGGCGCGGTCCTGGCCGCGGCGCCGCCGGCCAAGCCGGTGCTGGTCACCGACGCCTACGCCAAGCAGTTGCACGAGGCCGACGCGATGATCGAGAAGATCGTGCGCGACAACCTGCCGGGCATGCAGCACGGCTGATCGAGCGGCGATCGGGCCGGTCGGTTTGATCGCAGATCGCTGTCGCATCCGTCCGATCCGTTTCACCGGTTTGAGTTCCACCGATTTCGGCTTTATCCGATTCAATCGTTTCAGCGACACCGCGCAGCAAAGACGAAGCACCTCCCCCACGTCGTTCTTCGTCTGTCGTTCGTCCTGCATCGTTTCGAAGCGGCCGCGCTTTGCGCGCCGCCTCCCCTCCCCCCGCGATGCAGCGCGAACTCCGAAACCGTCATTGCGGCGCAAGCCGCAATGACGGGGACCGGAAGGCTTCACCTCCGCTCTTGGTTCCGCGCCCACGCGCGGCTCACCCGAACCGACAGGCCGATCGATGTCCGCCACCACCGCCAATGCCGCCGCCGCGCCCGCGCCGCAAGCCGGCTTCCGGCCACCCAATCTCGCATTGACCACGCTGGGCCTCGCGCTCGCCTCGTTCATGCAGGTGCTCGACACCACCATCGCCAACGTGTCCTTGCCGACCATCTCCGGCAACCTCGGCGGCAGCAGCAGCCAGGCGACCTGGGTGATCACCTCGTTCGCGGTCAGCAACGCCATCGCGCTGCCGTTGACGGGTTTCTTCACCCGCAAGTTCGGCGAACGCCGGTTGTTCATGTGGGCGACGATGCTGTTCGTGATCGCCTCGTTCCTGTGCGGCCTGGCCAACTCCATGGGCCTGCTGGTCACCGCGCGAGCGTTGCAGGGTTTCGTCGCCGGACCGATGTACCCGGTCACCCAGGCGCTGCTGATTTCGATCTACCCACCGCATAAACGCGGACAGGCCATCGCCTTGCTGGCGATGGTGACCGTGGTCGCGCCAATCGCCGGCCCGATTCTCGGCGGCTGGATCACCGACAACTACAGCTGGGAATGGATCTTCTTCATCAACATCCCCATCGGCATCTTCGCCTGCCTGGTGGTCGGCAATCAGCTGCGCGGCCGGCCGGAGCGGCTGGAAAACCCGAAGATGGACTACATGGGCCTGGCGATGCTGGTGCTCGGCGTGGCCGCGCTGCAGATCATGCTCGACCTGGGCAACGACGAAGACTGGTTCAACTCGACCAAGATCGTGGTGCTGACCCTCGTCGCGGTGGTCGCGCTGACCGTGTTCGTGATCTGGGAACTGACCGAGCGCGATCCGATCGTCAACCTGCGCCTGTTCCGTCACCGCAACTTCGCCGCCGGCACCGCGGCGATGGTGCTGGCCTATGCGGCGTTCTTCTCGATCAGCCTGCTGGTGCCGCTGTGGCTGCAACGCAATCTGGGCTACACCTCGATCTGGGCGGGCCTGGCGACCGCGCCGATCGGCATATTGCCGGTCTTGCTGACGCCGTTCGTGGGCCTGTACGCGGCGCGCTTCGACCTACGCCTGGTCGCCAGCGCCGCCTTCATCGTGATGGCCTTCACCAGCTTCATACGATCGGGTTTCAACCTCGACGTCGACTTCCACCACGTCGCCATGGTGCAGCTGTGGCAAGGCCTGGGCGTGGCGCTGTTCTTCATGCCGGTGTTGACGATCCTGCTGTCCGATCTTGAGCCGCACGAGATCGCCGCGGGCTCCGGCCTTGCCACCTTCGTGCGAACGCTCGGCGGCAGCTTCGCCGCCTCGCTGACCACCTGGGCCTGGAGCCAGCGCAGCACCATCCACCACGCGCAATTGACCGAACACATCGCCGCCAACGATCCGGCGATCCAGCAGACCGTCAACACGCTCGGCAACGGCGACGCCACCCGTGGCGCGCTGGCCTTGAACCAGATGATTTCGCAGCAGGCCGCGCAGCTCGGCTTCAACGAGATGCTGCATCTGATCGGCATCCTGTTCCTGGTGGTGACCGTGTTCGTGTGGTTCGCCAAACCCCCGTTCAGCGCCAAGGCGGGCGGCGGCGCGGCGGCGGCGGGCGGGCACTGATCCTGGCGCGGCGTTCGATCCCGGTTCGGTCGGATCGGGATCGGATGCGGGGTCCGTCGCATCAGACCAGACAACATCGGGCCTGCAAGCCCCTGCAGGGCACTTCGCGTCGACGAGGTCTCTTGTGGGGACTTCCAGGCCCGATGCTTTTCGCGCACACGCCCCGCTCGTCCGTGCGCGTCGTCGTCGCACGCCCCTCGCCGGCGCATTGACCCGGATACGCGATGCTTCGCATGATGCACGCGCCCCGCTCCGGGGCGATGAGGACGACATCATGAGCAGGAAATCAAGGAAGCTCGGCATCGGCGCACTGGTCGCGGCGTGTTTCGGCTTTGCGTTGTCGCTGAGCGCGACGGCCGGCGGATCATGCGACCAGTGCTGGCGTACCTGCGAGATCGAGTACGCCGAGTGCATGCAGGTGGTCGGCAATGAGTACACCTGCGGCACGACCTATCGGTCCTGCGGCATCTCCTGTGGTTGCGAAATTCCCTGATCGCGACAGGATGATCGAGGGCGTGGCCAGCGCTTGGCGTTGGCTTCGCTTTGGCGGTTGTCCTTCGCCTGATTCCCGACATCATCAGCCAAGCTGGGCACGAGACAGCGCGGCGCCATGGCCCGCCTGTAGGAGCGGCGCAAGCCGCGACCGCGGCATTTCGACAGCGTCGTGGCTCACCTCGTAGTTGTATTTCCACGGTCGCGGCTTGCGCCGCTCCTACAGGTAGGCCATGCCGCTTTCGCTTGAAGCCGCGCAGTTCATCCAGCGCTGCGAGGCTTGTAACTCGCGAGAACAAAAGGACACCCGTAGGGCGGCGCACATGGATGTGCGCCGTGCGCCACCGAGACAGGATGTCTCGTGTGGCGCATGCCCGCGTCGGCAACGATCTTGCGGGCCCTTGATTCACAAAAAAGCGTTTTTCTTTGGTTACCTTTCTTTTGTCGCTTTTGACAAAAGAAAGTAACTCGGCCGCTTGCGGACGAAAGCTGTTGATCTTGCCTCTGGCTTCAAAAGCTCTGGAGCTTCAAAAAAGCTTTGAAGCCTTTAAAGCTGCAAGCAGGATCAAAAGCGTTCCGCCGCTGAAGCGGCGGGTCACTTTCTTTTGTCTAAAGCAACAAAAGAAAGGTAACCAAAGAAAAATGCTTTTTTGTGAATCAAGTGCCCGCAAGATCGGTGCTGACGCAGGCATGCGCCACACGGGACATCCATGTCCCGGTGGCGCACGGCGTGCATCCTGCACGCCGCCCTACGGGTGTGCTTTTGCTAACGCGAGTCAGGGGCTTCGCAGCGCTGGGTGAACTGCGCGAATTTAGGCTTGAGCAAAAGCTGGACAGGCCAAGCCACAGCACAGTCACAGTCATGGCAAAGCAAGACCTCGACTGGCATCGAGATCTAAATCGATTCCAGAATCGACCGATTCGCCTCAGGCGGTAGCCCGATCCCGATCGACCACCGCCTCGACCGGCGCAACTTCACAACTCGGCGCCACACAACACTTGTGGACGAACCGATGCCGCGCCTCGTGATAACTGCGATCGGTCCCGAAGAAGTTGCGATACATATGCGCCAACTCCTCCGCCCCATAACTCTCCAACGGCTTGCGACGCTCGTCGATCGCGCGGCGCCGACGCTTGCTCGCCAGCGCCTTGCGCACGCTGGCCGGATCGGACGCGCGCTCGGCGCGCTGTTCGACGTGGGCGACGAAATCCGCGCCGCTGGCGCCGAAAGCGGCGTCGATCAGGCCGATGCGCTCGGCGCCGGCGGTGCCAATCGGGCGCAGGCCTTCGGTCAGTTCCTGCGCCAGCGTCTCGCCGACGCGGCGCGGCAGCAGATAGGTCCAATACTCCGAACCGTACAAGCCGCCCATGCCCTTGTAATGCGGGTTCATGACCGCGCCGCGTCGCGCCCACACCTGGTCGGCGGCCAGCGCGAGGATCACCCCGCCCGCGCCCGAGTTGCCCTGCATCGCCGAGATCACCAGATGCGAATCGGTCAGCACGATCTCGCGCACCAAGGCATTCATCGCCAGGATGTTGCGCCACGATTCCAGCGCTGGGTCGGCCGCCGCCTGGATGGTGTTGAGGTGGATGCCGTTGGACCAGATATCACTGCCGCCCATCAACACGATGGTCCGGGTCGGCCGCCGGCGCGCCTGCAGGAACGCGGTGCGCAGGCGATCGCATTGCGCAGTCGACATCGCGCCGTTGTAGAAATCGAAATGCAGATAACCCACCGCGCCGATTTCGCGGTAACGGATCTGCCGATAGCCGTGGTCGCGCCGTCCGGCCACCGAGGTCGCCGGTTTCGACGCCCGCGCCACGATGCCGTGCAGGCGCTGTTCGCCCAGCACCCGCGTCGCCGGCAGCTTGATTCCGTCTTTCTCGCGCAGATGGCTGAGCCATAGCGCGCCGTCGCCGGTGGCGATGCAGACCGCGCCGTCGCGCTGTCCGAGCAATTCGCCGGGGCGACCGCGCAGCGACGGTTCGACATGCGCGCCGAACACATGGCAGCGCAGGCCGGCGATTTCGCCGCGCGCGCCGGGCGAACTGTCGCCGCTGCGGATGCGCGCGAGCAAGGTCGCGTCGTCCATCGCCCAGTCCAGGCTGCGATCGGCCGGACGCATGCTCGCGCGCAGACGGCCGCGCACGTCGGCGCGCGTGTAGTCCAGCGGTTGCGGTCGGTAATCGCCGGATTCGAAGCGCTCCACCGCCTGCAACAAAGCGCGCACCGCCGCGTCGGTGACCTCGTGCCGGTACAGCTGGCTCTTGGACGCGCCGCGCATGGCGAAGCCGGCGCTGGCCCAGATGTCGCCGGCGTCCATTTCCGCCGCCGCCTGCAGCACGGTTACGCCCCAATCGGGTTCGCCTTCGAGGATCGCCCAGTCCAATGACGAGGGGCCGCGATCGCCGACGATGCCCGGATGCACGATCAGGCAGGTGTGTCGGGTCCAGATGTCGTCCGGGATCGCCGACTTCAGCATCGGCGCGACGATCAGTTGCGGCCGTTCGCGCGCGACCGCGGCGCGCATGGTGTCCGCATCGGAAGCGACCTGCACCGCGATCTGGTGGCCCAGTTCGCTCAACTCGGCCCAGGCGCGCTGCGCCAGTCCGTTGTAGGCGGTGCACAGGAACAGGATACGCAGCGCCATCGCACGCTCCTTGTCACGAAGGTTGTTACGGCCAAGGCCTCGAATGTGTGCCAAGGCGTGTTCATAAACCTGAGCGGAGATCACAAATTCCTGCTGCACCGCAGCGGAATTGCATTTCTTCGACGGCTATCGCCGTTCCGTCAACGCAGCCGATTCCAATCCGATTTCGGTGGCCGTTGAGTGCGCTGTACTGCGTTGGATCGAGCCGCCGACGCAAGCCGGGCATGCTCGCGGCACGATGCATCGCCCATCGCGGCGCCTCTGGACGCAGGCCTCGCGCATCGCATCGGCGTCCATCGCCACGCGCTCATGACGAGCGTGGGTGTCACCAGACCAAGGAGAAGTCTGATGTCGATCAGCAAGAGCAACCGCGTAATGGCCGCCTGTGCGTTCTGTTTCGGCCTCGCATTTTCGATGAGCGCGTTCGCCGCCACCTGCGAAGAGTGCTGGCAAGGCTGCTTCGCCCAACGTCAGATCTGCCGCGCGGCGGGCAACCCGCCGTCGGTGTGCACGGCCAACTACAACGCCTGCGGGCGTCGCTGCGGCTGCCAGATTCCGTGATACCGCCGATAACCGATCGTCACCGATCCATCAAAGGAGAGCATCGCCATGTTCGATAAGCGCAACCGCATTTCCGCCACCGTCGCCTTCTGTTTCGGCCTGGCCTTTTCGATGAACGCATTCGCGGCAAGCTGCGCGGACTGCTGGGACGGCTGCTTCGCCGAGCGCCGCGCCTGTCGCGCGTCGGGACAACCGGCCAGCGTGTGCCAGGAGAATTTCAACTTCTGCGGCAATATCTGCGGCTGTCCGATTCCCTGATCCGATCGGGCGCATCCGGAGGAGCGCAGGCTCCTCCGGACCTCGCGCAATCGCGCAGATTCGTGCCGCAGTGCAGCGAACCGGCAGTCCGCATGCATGGCCGCACCGCCGACGACACCCGGGCGACTTCGCAAGCGCCGTCGCATCGACCCGCGGCGCCGGATTCCGCAACGCCGGTCACATCCGCCATGACTTCACAGCAGTGGCCCGGCACCGCGCCGGTGATATAACCCTAGCGGCCCAGTGACGGGCACAAGGAGGAACAGTGATGTTGAGACTAACCACGCGCCGGCTGTCGATCGGCGCCGCGTTCTGCTTCGGCCTGGCGATGTCGCTCAGCGCCTTCTCCAGCGGCGGCACGCCCGAAGAATGCGCCCGCTGCTGGGACGATTGCATCGCGATCTTCGAACAATGCCGCGCCGAAGGCGGCGGAACCGCGTGCTTCCGCGAACGCCAGGCCTGCGTCAACCGCTGCGGCTGCCGGGGCTGAACCCGATTCCATCATCGCGACCGCCTGGCACGGGCGGTCGCGATGATTCATGGCGCACCACTCAAAGAGGACAAGGAATGAATTTCAAGTCGATCCTGACCACCATCCTGGTCGTGGCCCTGGCCTTGGGCCTGGGCGTAGGCGCGGGCTATCTGGTCCGCAACAGCGGACTGATCGGCGGCGGCGGTGGCGGCGCGCAAGTGACGCAAGGCGACTACTCGGCGGTGTACGCCAACGCCAAGGCCAGCGGCGGCGAAGTGGTGATGTACACCCTGTCGACCTGCCCGTTCTGCGTGAAGGCCAAGGCGCTGCTGGAAAAGCAGAACGTGCGCTTCGTCGAGCGCGTGATCGACAAGGACAAGACCGCGCGCAAGGAAGCCGACGGCTTGAAGATCAACAGCGTCCCGGTGATCTACATCGGCGACAAGAGCATGCAGGGCTTTGACGAAGCCAAGTTGGTCGAACTGCTCAATGCGCATGCCAAGGCGGGCAAGCCGGCGGCGTAACGCGGGTTTTCCGGAGCTTTCGGGTCCCACCGCGTTTTCAGGTCTTATCGGACCTGCATCGTTTCTATCGGCTTTCACGATCCGGTCTTGCTGCATCCAGCAAGACCGGATTGGGCCGAGCCAACTCCACGACCGGCGCTGCGTTCCAACGCGACGCCGGTCGTTCGTTGAATGTCGACCGACAACAAGCTTGCGAGCCTGGGTCGAATCGCGGTTGTGGAAACAACCTGATCGAACGCCACGAAGTCTTTTGTGGGAGGGGCTTCAGCCCCGACGGTCTTCGATCAGATAGATGGGACGTTCGCCGGCGCCTGAGCGAAAAGTGTCGGGACTGAAGCCTTCCCACACAGACTTCCTGCAGCGCAATCAAAGTCGCCATGCAATTCGGCATCGACTTGCAATCGGCTAACCTGCCTGCGACACCGATTCACCCCGCCCACACCCGCAGCGCCAACGCGAACAACGCCCCCAACACCGTGCCGCCGATCACCTCGGCCGGCGCATGCCGCGCCATGCGCAAGCGCGCCCAGGCCAGCAGCGGCAACGCGCAGGCGGCCGCGATCCCGGCCACCCGCCACAACGCCAACAACGACACCGCCGCGAACGCCAGGCTGGCCATATGCAGCGACAGCTTGATCCAGCGATTGAGCACCGCCGCCGCCACCAGCATCGCCGCGACCGCGACGATGCCCTGCGCCAGCGGCGCCGCCTGTCCGCGCATCCACCACCAACAGATCGCCAGAATCGCCAGCAGCACCGCGTACAACAGCGGCCGCTCGCTGGCCTTGGACGCATCGACCGTCGACCAATGCCCGGCCCGGCGCCGCTGCAGCACGAACGCCCAGCACGCCAGCACCGCCGCCGACACACCGATCAACGCATGCCCCAGCGCCTGCGGCGCGAGCATCCGCACGCTGACCAGGGTCAGCGCGATGAAAACCGCGAACGGATGCAGCGCGATCGAGACCCAGCGCGCGAACGCACGGCCCGTCGTCGTCGGCGCGGCGCCCGGTTCGCGCGGCGAAAGATTCAACATTCGCGCTTACCGCCCCGTGCCGGTCGAGGATCTTCGCGGCCGCATCGTGGTTTCGCTTGCGCAGGCGCCATCGGCCGTAACGTGGCGCCGAACCGGCCATCCTGCATTGAGCGCGCTCAGCCCGATCACGCCGCCTCCAGCGCTTCCGACAAGCGCTCGACCGCGATCACTTCCATCTCGCCGATCTTGCCGCCGCGCGGCGCATTGCCCTTGGGCACGATGGCACGCTTGAAACCATGGGTCGCGGCCTCTTTCAAACGATCCTCGCCGTTGGGCACCGGGCGGATCTCGCCCGACAGGCCGACCTCGCCGAACGCCACGGTCTGCTCGGCCAGCGGCTGATCGCGCAGCGACGACAGCACCGCCAGCAGCAGCGGCAGGTCGACCGCGGTTTCCTGCACGCGGATGCCGCCGACCACGTTGACGAACACGTCCTGGTCGCCGACCGAGATGCCGCCATGCCGATGCAGCACCGCCAGCAACATCGCCAGGCGGTTCTGTTCCATGCCGACCGCGACCCGGCGCGGGTTCGACAGCGGCGAGGAATCGACCAGCGCCTGCACTTCGACCAACAGCGGCCGGGTGCCTTCGCGGGTCACCATCACGCAACTGCCCGGCTGCGGGCTGCGGCTGCCGGACAGGAAGATCGCCGACGGGTTGGGCACTTCGCGCAAGCCCTTGTCGCTCATCGCGAACACGCCGAGCTCGTTGACCGCGCCGAAGCGGTTCTTGAACGCGCGCAGCACGCGGAAGCGGCTGCCGCTCTCGCCTTCGAAATACAGCACCGCGTCGACCATGTGCTCGAGCACGCGCGGGCCGGCGATGCCGCCTTCCTTGGTGACGTGACCGACCAGGAACACGGCCGTGCCGGTCTCCTTGGCGTAACGCACCAACCGCGCCGCGCTCTCGCGCACCTGGCTGACCGAGCCCGGCGCGGCGGCGAGTTGTTCGGTCCACAAGGTCTGCACCGAGTCGGCGACGATCAGCGCCGGCTTCATCCGTGAGGCGTGTTCGAGAATGCGTTCGACCCCGGTCTCGGCCAGCGCATGCACGCCGTCCAGCGGCAAGCCCAGGCGCGAGGCGCGGCCGGCGACCTGCGACAGCGATTCCTCGCCGGTCACGTACAGGCCGGGCAAGGTCTGGGCCATGCGGGTGATCGCCTGCAACAGCAGGGTCGACTTGCCGATGCCCGGGTCGCCGCCGACCAGCACCACTGCGCCATGCACGAGACCGCCGCCGAGCACCCGGTCGAATTCGCCGATGCCGGTGCTGACCCGCGACTCCTCGCTGTGGCTGACGTCCTTGAGCGCGGTCACCGCCGGCGCGTCGGCGCGCCCGGCCCAACTGCTGCGGCGACTGGCCGCGACCCCACCCGCCCCGGCCTTGGCGGCCGGCTCGACCACGAACTCGCTGAGCGTGTTCCAGGCCCCGCACTCGCCGCACTGCCCTTGCCACTTGCTGTAATCGGCGCCGCATTCGGAGCACACGTAGGCGGTGCGGGCCTTGGACGCGGCGGACTTGCCGGGGGATTTGGACAGATTGGACACGGGTGCGGGCACTGCGAACGGAACGGAACCGCACTGTAGCGGCTGCCGGTCGCATCGTGCGAGACGCCGCCGCCGATCGCGGCAAAGTCCGACCACGAGTCGCGGCTATCCCCTTTCGGCTACCTGTAGGAGCGGCGCGAGCCGCGACCGCGAAACAGGCTTGCGTCGTGGGCGACAGGTCGCGGTCGCGGCTCGCGCCGCTCCTACAGGGGGCCACCGAGCAACCGCTGCATCGTGCGAAATGCGAGTACGTGATCGCGGCAAAGTCGGCCATCAGCCACCGCCGCTCCTCGCCCGCTACCTGTAGGAGCGGCGCAAGCCGCGACCGCGAAACAGGCTTGCCGTCGTGGGTGAGAGGTCGCGATCGCGGCTCACGCCGCTCCTACAGGGCTTTGGCCAGACCGCGAACCGACCTGCGCAGGCACGCACCGAAGCCGCGTCGCATCCGTTCAAACCATCGGATAAGCCGCGATCGTGAAACACGCCTGCCGTGCAGGCCGAGTCCACCATCGCGGCTTATGACCAAGATAATTTCCGCGGAACGCCAGGCCCGCCGCCTCGCTGGCGTCGGCGCACCCTAGATGCCAGCCATCACGCCGCAATCGGCCGATGCTGCTCGGGATAGATCGCATACAGCGTCTGCTGCGGCTGCGCCAGCAGCCCGCCGACATCGTCGCTGGCCACGATGCTGTAGCCGCGCGCGTCGATGTCCTTGGCGATCGCATGCCAGTCCAGCTTCGGCATGGCCATCGCGGTATCGATGGTCCAGCCGAAGCGCAGCGCGCCGAGCGCCTTCATTTCGTCCAGCGGCAGCCAGCTGTCCGCCGGCGCCACCACATACCCTTCCTCGTTCCCTACCACGAATACGTCTACGCGCATTTTCGTCAGTGCCTTCGCTGTTGATCCGCAAGCCGGCGCATGGTGGCGACCGGCCCGATAAAAAATAGTGAAAAAGGGATGGCGGATTGGTGAAGACGCCGCCGATGCGCAGTGTGGGTTCACGTTCTATGCACGCGGATGACAAGCGCCGCATTGAGCACAGTTTGCACAGCGACGGTCGCAAGGCCTGCGACCGAGAGGCCGGATTCACGCATCGGCACGCGTGAAATCCCGATCGCGCCCGACGCCTTTCGCTGCGACGCAACATGATCCTGGCGCGATCGCATCATCGAATCGCCGTCAAACCGGGCTTTGTATCTCGGCCAGCAACTGGGTAAAGACCGGGGCCTGATCCGCGTCATCGGGACGATCGCGCGCATCGCCCATCGCATCGGCCAGGCGGCTGAGCGCGGCGGTCAGGTCGACGGATGACGTGTCGGTCTTCGCCGATGCCGCAACCGATGCAGTCAGCGGCCGGCCGATATCGATAAGTTGGGTGACGCAGCGGTGCACCACCGCTAGGGCTACGGTGTTCCGCTGTTGCTACGCGACGGGGCATTCGCATGCACTATGCCGAGGGAATGCGCCTGCCTTTGGAAGATCGACCCCAACGCCATGCTCGGTGCTTCTACCAGCACTTTGCCGCTGGTGATGGTGACTGAATCCACGACTTTATCGTTGACGGTAACCGGCTTGGTCGCAACGGCGCTCCTGGATATGGGCATGGCTTGCACGGCAGGCAATGAAAGCCGGCCGAGCGTTTATCCGAGCACGACTGCGCCATACGAACCAACGATCGAATTCGATGCGGAGCGGCAGCTCTCACGAGCATTACGCGGATCAAGCCTCAGCGTGGCCATGCGCGACACGCGGGACTGAAGTCGTTGCTACCTTGGCCTGAACCAGGCTATACGCGCGCCATCCTCAGCGATGCGATAACGCAATTCGAAGCACCGCGACTCGTGCAATACCTGCGGCCAACTGCGGCAGCGGTACTTGACGGGCTGTTGCTCTGGATGATGTTCAGCGAGCCAAGACTTCGCGGCGACGAGCGCGGTCCAACCATCAATGGCCAACGCATGCGCCGCATCGCGCAATGCTCGCACGATACCGGAGGTGGGCCAGCGAATTTGTCCATCGGGAGAAATTCCGTTGACGAATAAATCGATGCCCGCGTCTGACTGCATGAAGGATATCGCCTGATCCACCGCTTCTTTCATGTCACCGGCGAAGACACGCAGTTGCTCGAAATGCTCGACGATGCGCGCATACACCCCCTGTAAATAAGCGCGCGCTTTTTCACACCCTTCGATGGACCACAGGTCGAAGCGCTCGATGAAGTGATGCACAAGCCCATTGCGCAGGTCGACAAGTTCCTTCAATGAGGCTTGAGTCTGGACGTAATCCGTTTCGGACATGGACACATTGATTCGAAAGCTGATCGAAACGACATCGCTCGTTCCAGAACAGATGGCCGGCTCCACCGAAGCACGGTCGCCGTTGACCAGAAATGAACCGACAAACTTGCCCACAGATTGACCTAGCGTATTCGCCGCCACTGCCTCGACGCGCGTCTGCTTTAGCCGTGAAAGCTCGGACGCGGGACCTGAGAGCTCATGGTGGGCAATGACGCTCTTCATCAAACCTTCGTATTGCTGCAGCACCAGCACGCAGCGCCCCAACCATCGCTGGACTTCCCATTGCGCCGCCGCGATATCCGTATGCTCGTCCATCCCCGAACCCGATGCGCTATTCCCGCGCCGACTCTACCTCAGGGCCGTCGCAACCGGCACCAGGGGCTTTAATACCGCGGCGCTTTACTCGCATCCGGCCAGAGGCATGCATTGGCGTCGCGTCGGAGTTACATTGCAGGCCAAGCGGTGCGCACGCGCCTGTCGAACCGGGAACGATGGTTATGGAAGAACGTTATTTGTACGCCGCCGTTCGCATCGGCACGCGAGCAATCGGCGCGCGCGTCGCGCTGATCGCGCTGTTCCTGGCGACAAGCGCCGCGCAAGCTAGCGGCCACCTGCCCGGCATGCCGGTACCGCCACGCGACTTCGCCGACTTCGCCGCCTGCAAGGCGCATCTGCAGGAATTGCATCGCGGCGACCTGGCCACCGCTACCGACACACCCGAGGAAATCCGCCCAGGCGTGACTCGACAGATGCTGGTGGAAACCGACGGCGTGGTCGAAGCCGGCCCGGAGCAAGCGACCTATTCCTCGCGAGTTGGCGCGCAGATCCGCAGCCGCGACGAGGAACGCGGCTACATCCAGACCAATTACTCGTACAACGAGAAACGGTACGCGTGCAAAGGCCGGACACTGACGGGGACGGATGGCGGCGGCGGGTATTACTTGCCGGGGTACGAGAAGATCGAAACCAAGGCCTCGCCTTGAGGACCTCGCCTTAAGTCTGGTCAGGTCGGCGAATGATCGGTGCGCGGGCATCGCGGCGCGTGGTGGAACGTCGCTGACGAGGTTGGGCGAGGTGTTGTCGTGTGCGCGAGGCGAGTGCGGCGCGATGGGGTGAGCGGAAGCGGTTGAGCGGCAAACAAAAACAAAAAGGCCTCGCGGATGCGAGGCCTTTCTTTTCCGGGAAGCTTGCCGGCCGTTGGATCGGTGGCCGGGCGGTTGTTTCTTCTCGGGGTTACGTGGTGCCGGAAATAGGAATCGAACCTACGACCTACGCATTACGAATGCGCCGCTCTACCAACTGAGCTATTCCGGCGAGGACGGCAATTCTAGGCGGGACGGGGCCGGGCGGTCAATTCGATCCGGTCCGGCGCGGGCTCAGCCGACCAATGCTCAGCCGACCAGCTGCAGGCGCAGTTCCTTGGGCAGGGCGAAGACCATGTCTTCGCGCTCGCCCTCGAGTTCGCGCACGCCCTGGGCGCCCAGTTCGTGCAGGCGGTCGATCACCCCGCGCACCAGCACCTCGGGCGCGGAGGCGCCGGCGGTGACGCCGATGCGCTTGCGGCCGCGCACCCACTCGGGGTCGATTTCGACCGCGCCGTCGATCAGGTGGGCTTCCACGCCCTCGCGCTCGGACAGCTCGCGCAGGCGGTTGGAGTTGGAGCTGTTGATCGAGCCCACCACCAGCACCAGGTCGCACTGCGCGGCCAGTTCGCGTACGGCGTCCTGGCGGTTCTGGGTGGCGTAGCAGATGTCGTCGTGGCGCGGGCCCTGGATCGCCGGGAACTTGGCGCGCATGGCCTCGATCACGCTGCGGGTGTCGTCCACCGACAGGGTCGTCTGGGTGGTGTAGGCCAGGTTTTCCGGCTGATCCACCTGCAGGGCGGCGACGTCCGCGGCGTCCTCGACCAGGTAGATGCGGCCGGTGCCGGCTTCGCGCCGCCACTGGCCCATGGTGCCTTCGACCTCGGGGTGGCCTTCGTGGCCGATCAGGATCACGTCGCGGCCGGCGCGGCAGTGGCGCGAGACTTCCAGATGCACCTTGGTGACCAGCGGACAGGTCGCGTCGAACACCTTGAGCGCGCGCCGTTCGGCTTCCTGACGCACCGCCTTGGACACGCCGTGGGCGCTGAAGATCACGGTCGCGCCGTCGGGGACCTCGTCGAGTTCCTCGACGAAGATAGCGCCGCGACGCTTGAGGTCGTCGACGACGAAACGGTTATGCACGACTTCGTGGCGCACGTAGATCGGCGCGCCGAGGGTTTCGATGGCGCGCTTGACGATTTCGATCGCGCGATCGACGCCGGCGCAGAAGCCGCGGGGGTTGGCGAGCAGGACGTCCATGGGGGGATTGTACTCTCGTGGTGGACGGCTGGCTGATGCGGAGAAATGAGTTCAGAGGAGTGAAAAATGAGTAAAAAGCCGCTTTAACTCACTCCTCACTCCTCTGAACTCGTTCCTGCCCTCATCCACCGGGCCTCGAACGTTCCTCAGACTTGCCGCTGAACAGCCCATACACCGCGATCCCGACCGCCCCGGCCACGATCGCCGAGTCGGCGATGTTGAACGAGGGCCAGTGGTAATCGCGCCAGTACCACTGGATGAAGTCGACCACGTGGCCGTGGACCATGCGGTCGATGACGTTGCCGATCGCCCCGCCGATCACCAGCGCGTACGGCAGCGCGGTCTTCCAGTCGCCGCGCTCGGTGCGCGCCAGCCAGGTGGCCAGCAGGCCGCTGATCCCGACCGCGAGCACCAGGAAGAAATACTTCTGCCAGCCGCCGGCGTCGCTGAGGAAGCTGAAGGCCGCGCCGGTGTTGTAGCTGCGATACCAGTTCCACACGCCGTCGATCACCGGCACCGCGGTGTACTCGGGCAGCGAGGCCAGCACCCAGGCCTTGCTGAGCTGGTCGAGTGCGATCACCACGACCGAGACGATCAGCCAGGGCAGCGCGTTGCGGCCGGGTTTGCTTGCGATATCGGTCATCGTGGCTCGGATCTGTACTTGCGAAAGGGATGGCGCGAGAAGCGGATCGCTGCGCGCGGCGCGATGCCGCACGCAGCGATCAAGGCATCAGAACCAGCGACGGTCCTCGCCCTCGCCGGCGATGTTGTCGACGCAGCGGCCGCACAGGTCCGGATGCTCGGCGCTGACGCCGATGTCGGCGCGGTAATGCCAGCAGCGCACGCACTTGCGCTTGCCGGTCTTGACCGCGAGCACGGCGATGTCCTGGATCGCGTCGTCGGCGATCACTTCGACGTCGCCGCTGATGAACAGGAAACGCAGTTCGTCGGCCAGCGGCGCCAGCCAGTTCTGATCGGCGACGCCGCAGCGCAGCGAGATCTCGGCCTCGAGCGCGGCGCCGATCTGGCCGGCCGCGCGCATCGGTTCCAGGGTCTTGGCCACGTCGTCGCGCAGCGCCAGCAGCCGCTTGAAGTCTTCGGGCGACAAGGCCGCGTCGGGCGGCAACAGGGCCAGGCCGTCGTACCAGGTCGCGAACAGCACATTGCCCTCGCGCGGACCGCTGTCGGTGCCGGCCGGCAGATGCCGCCACATTTCGTCGGCGGTGTAGCTCAGGATCGGCGCGATCCAGCGCACGAAGGCTTCGGCGATGCGGTACATCGCGCTCTGCGCCGAACGTCGGCCGCGCGAGTTCTCCTGCATCGTGTACAGGCGGTCCTTGGTCACGTCGAGGTACAACGAGCCCAGGTCGACGCTGCAGAAGTTGCTCAGCAGCTGCACGATTTCGGCGAAGTCGTAACGCTCATACGCCGAGGCGATGCGGTCCTGCAGTTCGGCGGCGCGATGCACGATCCAGCGATCGAGCGCGACCATGTCGTCCAATGCGACCAGATCGCGCGCCGGGTCGAACCCGCTCAGGTTGCCGAGCAGGAAGCGCGCGGTGTTGCGGATGCGGCGGTAGCCCTCGCCGTTTTGCTTGAGGATCTTGTCGGACACCGACATTTCGGCGCTGAAGTCGGTCGAGGCGACCCACAGGCGCAGCACGTCGGCGCCCATCGCGTCGATCACGGTCTGCGGCACCACCACGTTGCCGAGCGACTTGGACTGCTTCTTGCCGTTTTCGTCGACAGTGAAGCCGTGGGTCAGCACCTGCCGGTACGGCGCCGCGCCGTCCATCGCCACGCCGCTGAGCAGCGCGCTGTGGAACCAGCCGCGATGCTGGTCGGAGCCTTCCAGGTACAGGTCGGCCGGCTTGCGCAGCCCATCCTGTGGACGCTGCGCGAGCACGCATTCGTGGCTGACGCCCGAGTCGAACCACACATCGAGAATGTCGGTGGCCTTTTCGTACTGCGCGGCTTCGTCGCCGAGCAGTTGTTCGGCGGTCATCGCGTACCAGGCGTCGACGCCTTCGCGTTCGACCACATCGGCGACCTGACGCATGATCTCGACCGAGCGCGGATGCGGCTCGCCGGTTTCGCGGCTGAAGAACAGCGCGATCGGCACGCCCCAGTAACGCTGGCGCGAGATCGTCCAGTCCGGGCGGCTCTCGATCATGTTGTAGATGCGCGCCTCGCCCCAGCCCGGGATCCAGGTGACGCCGCCGATCGCGGCCAGCGCGTCGCGGCGCAGGCCGGCCTTCTCCATCGAGATGAACCACTGCGGCGTGGCGCGGAACACCACCGGCGACTTGTGCCGCCAGCAATGCGGGTAGCTGTGCTTGAGCCGGCCCGAAGCCAGCAGCACGTCGTGCGCCTTCAACACCTCGAGGATGATCGGATCGACCTTGAAGATATGCACGCCGGCCAGGGTGTGCTGATCGGCCGGCGGCGTCGACGGCAGGTACAGGCCGCGTCCGTCGACCGGATTGATCTGCGCCGCGGTGTACTGATCGAGCAGGCCGTACTTCAGGCCGACCGCATAGTCTTCCTGGCCGTGGCCGGGCGCGTTGTGGACGATGCCGGTGCCGTCCTCGGCCGACACGTAGCTGTCGACCAGCACCGGCAGTTCGCGTTCGGCGTAGAACGGATGCTGCAGGCGCTGGCCTTCGAGTTCGACGCCGCGCGCGCGGCCATGCACCACTACTTCATCGACGCCGTAGCGCTTGAGCGCCTTCTCGGCCAGCGATTCGGCGATCACCAGCAGGCGACGTCCGCCGTCGGCGCGCTTGGGGCCTTCGACCAGCACGTAATCGAATTCGGGACCGACCGTCACCGACAGGCTGGCCGGCAGCGTCCACGGCGTGGTGGTCCAGATCGGCATCGCGATCAGGGTGTCGTCGTCGATCGCCGCGCCGAACAGCGCCGCGAGCCCGCGCGCATGCTTGGCGACATAGCCCACGTCGATCTGGGTCGATTCCTTGTCCTGGTATTCGATCTCCGCCTCGGCCAGCGCCGAGCCGCAATCGAA
The DNA here is from genome assembly GCF_014779555.2 of Lysobacter capsici. Lineage (NCBI taxonomy): Bacteria > Pseudomonadati > Pseudomonadota > Gammaproteobacteria > Lysobacterales > Lysobacteraceae > Lysobacter > Lysobacter capsici. The sequence continues at coordinate 2,104,716 of NZ_CP094357.1, read as the reverse complement.
GCACCAATGCACCGGCTTGGAGCCGCGCACCAGATGGCCGCGCTCGACGATCTTCGCCAGCGAACGGATGATGTCCGCCTCGTAGCGGAAATCCATGGTCAGGTACGGATTTTCCCAATCGCCGATCACGCCCAGGCGCTTGAAATCGCGGCGCTGCAGGTCGACCTGGCTGGCGGCGTATTCGCGGCACTTGGCGCGGAACTGGGCGGCGTCGAGCTTGTCGCCGACCTTGCCGTAGGCCTTCTCGACCTTGGTCTCGATCGGCAGGCCGTGGCAATCCCAGCCCGGCACGTAGGGCGCGTCGAAGCCGGCCAGCAGCTTGGACTTGACCACGATGTCCTTGAGCACCTTGTTGAGCGCATGGCCGATGTGGATCTCGCCGTTCGCATACGGCGGGCCGTCGTGCAGGATGAAGCTGCGCTCGCGTTGACCGACCTTCTCGCGAATTCGCTGGTACAGGCCCTCGCTCTCCCAGCGCGCCAGGGTTTCCGGCTCGCGCTTGGGCAGATCGCCGCGCATCGGGAAATCGGTGGCCGGCAGCAGCAGGGTGGCCTTGTACGGATTGGCGGGTGCGGATTGGCTCGAATCGTTGGTCACAGCGGGTCTCAGGCAGTTTGGGTCGCGTCGGCGCCCAGGGCTGGCGACGCGGTCGGGCGTCGCGGATCGAGTTGCAGCAGTTCGCGCGCCTGTTCGGCGTCGCGATGCATTTGCACGGTCAGTGAATCCAGATCGGGGAACTTGAGTTCGGCGCGCAGATGGGCGACGAATTCGACCTCGATGCGGCGACCGTACAGGTCGCCGTCGAAATCGAACAGATGCGCTTCGAGCAGCGGTTCCACGCCGGCGACGGTCGGACGCGTGCCCAGGCTCGACACCGAGGCGCGCGGCTGCTCGCCGATGCCGTGAACCCAGGTCGCGTAGATCCCGGACAAGGCCGGGGTCTTGCCGCCGAAACGCAGATTGGCGGTCGGAAAGCCCAGGGTGCGGCCGAGTTGCTTGCCATGCACGACGTGGCCGCCGATCGCGTAACGCCGGCCGAGCAAGCGCCCGGCGCTGGCGAAATCGCCGGCCAGCAGCGCTTCGCGAATGCGCGTGCTCGATACGCGCTGCCCGTCCAGATGCACCGGTTCGATTTCGTGCGCGCTGAAACCGGCCTGTTCGCCGAGCCGGCGCAGCAGCGCGATGTCGCCGCCGCGCGCCTTGCCGAAACGGAATTCCGGGCCGACCCAGACCTCGCGCGCGGCCAGCCGCTCGACCAGCACGCGCTGCACGAAATCCTCCGCGCTCAGTCCGCTGAGCCGGCCGTTGAAACGCAGCAGGCCGACCTGATCGGCGTCCAGCGCCAGCAGCCCTTCGGCCTTGGCCCGCGGCAACAGCAACCGCGGCGGCGGCGCCTGCGGGGCGAAGAATTCGCGCGGCAAGGGCTCGAAACTCAGCGCCACCGCGGGCAGATCCAGCGCGCGAGCGCGCTCCACCGTATGGCGCACCAGCGCGCGATGCCCGAGATGCAGGCCATCGAAGGCGCCGATGCAGACCACACTGCCGTGCGGGCACCGCGGCCCGCCCTCGACGTCACGAAACAGCCTGCTCATTGGGTCGGTAATGGAAACCCGGACGGGCCGGGCCTGCTGAAAGGATGAATAAGGAAGTATAGCCGCCGCGCGCGCGTCTCAACGGCATCCAACCCCGCCGGTTCGATGCCGTTGCCGTGGCGATGGCGACCGCCGGGCCTCGCGTTTGCCGCGCGGCCCGGCCGTCAATGCCCGCGCAGATCGCGCGGACGGATGCCCTGCAGCCACAGCGCCGCGCCGTAGACCGCGCCACCGGCGCCGACCACCACCGCCAGCTTGAGCAGACGCTCCCACCACGGCCAGCCGGTCCAGCCCTGCCACAGCCACAGCAGGCTCAGCACCACCGCCGCCATCGCCACGCTGGCGACCGCGATCTGACGCAGGAACCGGCCCCAGCCGGGCTGGCGCCGATAGACCTTGGCCCGGCGCAGATACCAGGCCAGTTGCAGCGCGTTGGTCCAGCCGGCGATCGCGATCGCCAGCGCCAGACAGGCATGCGCGCCGGGCACTTCGCCGAGCGCTTCGCGCAGGTCGCCGGTGCGCGCCAACGCGGCCCGGCCGACATCGGTCAGGTACAACGCCGCCAGCAGCAGGGCCACCGTCGCGACCAGGTTGACCACCACCGACACCACCGCCGACTTGACCGGGGTCTTGGTGTCCTGGCGCGAATAGAACGCCGGCGCCAGCACTTTCACCAGCAAGAAGGCCGGCACCGCGGTCGACTGCGCCATCAGGCTCAGGCGGATCATCGCGGTGTCGTTGGGGGTCAGCTTGCCGTACTGGAACAAAGCCGCGATCAAGGCTTCGGCGCACAGCACCAGGCCCAGGCAGGCCGGAATACCGATCAGCAGGCACAGGCGGAAGCCCCAATCCAGGCCCTTGGAATAGCCCTCGACATCGGTCGCGGCATGGCGCTTGGACAGATGCGGCAGGATCACCGTGCCGATCGCCACCCCGAACATGCCCAGCGGGAATTCGAGCAGACGGTCGGTCAGGTACAGCCAGCTCACGCTGCCGACGATCAGGAACGAAGCCAGCGCGGTGTTCAGCAGCAGATTGACCTGCGCCACCGACGAGCCGAACAGGGTCGGCACCATCAGCCGCATGATCTTGCGCACGCCCGGATGCGCCCCGCCCCAGCGCGGCCGCGGCAACAGGCCGAGCTTTTTCAGCGCCGGCAACTGGAACGCCAGTTGCAGGATGCCGGCGAAGAACACGCCCCAGGCCAGGGCCAGCACCGGATTGAGGTTCAGCGGCTCCATCAGCGGGGTCGCACACGCCGCCGCGGCGATCATCGACACGTTCAGCAGCACCGGCGACAAGGCCGGAATCGCGAATTTCTCGTAGCTGTTGAGGATGCCGCCGGCCAGCGAGGCCAGCGAAATGAACAAGGCGTACGGGAAGGTGATCCGCAGCATCTGCGTCGCCAGCGCGTATTGCTCGCTCAACGGGTCCCAGCCCGGCGCGAACAACTGCATGATCCACGGCGCGGCGATCACCACCGCCGCGGTCATCGCCAGCAGCGCGGCCATCAGGGTGCCGGTGACCCGGTCGACCAGCGCCTTGACCGCGGCGTGGTCCTGTTTTTCCTTGTACTCGGCCAGCACCGGCACGAACGCCATCGAGAACGAGCCCTCGGCGGAGATCCGGCGCATGAAGTTCGGAATCCTGAACGCGATGAAGAACGCGTCCATGGCCGGGCTGGCGCCGAACTGCCAGGCGTAGACCTGATCGCGGACCAGGCCGGTGACCCGGGAAATCAGGGTCATGGCGCTGAAAATCACCGATGAACGCAGCAAACCGCCCTTGCTCATCGGCGCGTCCCCAGCCAGTTGACGCAACCCACTGAATCGGCCATACTTTTCGGTCTGATTTTCCGTAATTTCGTTTCTAGCAGCATCTCTTCGTCCAGTTCCATTAACGCTTTCAACCAAAATTCCAGGAATCCACCGTGGCAAACATCAAGTCCGCCAAGAAGCGCGCCAAGCAGACTGTCGTGCGTAACGCCCGCAACGCCAGCCAGCGTTCGATGCTGCGTACCGCCGTCAAGAAGGTGCTGAAGGCCCTCGGCGAGAACGACGCCGCGAGTGCCAAGTCCGCGTTCGACGTCGCTCAGCCGATCCTCGACCGTTTCAGCTCCCGTGGCCTGATCCACAAGAACAAGGCCGCCCGTCACAAGAGCCGCCTGTCGGCCCGCATCAAGGCGCTGGCCGCGGCCTGAGTCTTGCGACGACATAGCGTCGCGCACGATTGCAAGATCGTTCGCGGCGACATGCAAAAGCCCGGCTTCGGCCGGGCTTTTGTTTGGGCGAAGGGAAACCTCGCCGAAGCCATCGCCGCGAAAGACATCGGCGGACACACGGTCGCTGGCGCGCGCGCAGGGCATGCCGCGCATCATCGAGGCGACCGGTGAAGTCAGCTTGAAGTCGACGCGCAAACAGGCGCGCGCGTTGGCATGCGAACTGGCGCGCAAACGCCGGCCGCGCCGCATCGCGCGGCGCCCGGGGATTGCATTCGAAGACCGGCGAGCCCGCGGCTCAGGGCACATGGTCGCCGGCGGCATGCGCGGCTTCCAGCGCCTCGGCGCGCTGACGGTCGAAGAAGGCCATCACGTCCTGCATGATCGGAAAGGTGCCGTCGCGGCCGATAGCCGACACCAGGTACCAGCGGTCCTTCCAGCCCAGTTCGTCGATGATCGCCTGCGCGGCGGCCTGCTGCTCTTCTTCCAGCAGCAGGTCGGCCTTGTTGAGCACCAGCCAGCGCGGCTTGGCCAGCAGCTCGGGATCGTGCTTGAGCAGCTCGCGCTCGATCGCGCGCACCTGCTCGGCCGGGCTCACCCCGTCGACCCCGCCTTCCATCGGCGCGATATCGACCAAGTGCAGCAACAGACGGGTGCGCTGCAGATGGCGCAGGAACTGCGCGCCCAGGCCTGCGCCGTCGGCGGCGCCCTCGATCAGGCCCGGGATGTCGGCGATCACGAAGCTGCGGTGCGCTTCCACGCTGACCACGCCGAGGTTCGGATACAGCGTCGTGAACGGATAGTCCGCGACCTTCGGCGTCGCCGCCGAGACCGCGCGGATCAGGGTGCTCTTGCCGGCGTTCGGGAACCCGAGCAGGCCGACGTCGGCCAGCAGCTTGAGTTCCAGCTTGAGCTCGCGCTCCTCGCCCGGCAGACCCGGCAGGGCCTTGCGCGGGGTGCGGTTGACCGAGCTCTTGAAATGCATGTTGCCCAGGCCGCCCTTGCCGCCGTGCGCGACCAGCAGGCGGTCGCCGTGCGCGACCAGGTCGCCGATGACTTCGTCGGTCTCGACGTTGGTCACCACGGTCCCGACCGGCACCACGATGACCATGTCCTCGCCGCCCTTGCCGTAGGCCTGCCGGCCCATGCCGTTCTCGCCGCGCTGGGCGCGGAACTGCTTCTGATGGCGGAAGTCGACCAGGGTATTGACGTTTTCGTCGGCGACCAGCCATACGCTGCCGCCCGCGCCGCCATCGCCGCCGTCCGGCCCGCCGAGCGGAATGAACTTCTCGCGACGGAAGCCGATGCAGCCGTTGCCGCCATTGCCGGCGATCACTTTGATTTCTGCTTCGTCTACGAGTTTCATAAGAGCCGGGATTTGGGATTCGGGATTTGGGATTGGCAAAAGCTGAAAAACGGGGCCACCGAGGATTGTAGCGGGAGTGGCGAATCGGGTTTTCGCTGTTGCGAATCCCGAATCACCAATCCCGAATCCCGGCCCCAAACGAAAAGCCCCGCCGAAGCGGGGCTCCTCGTACAGCGTGGCGGCGCGATTACTCGGCGACGACGACGCTGACGGTGCGACGCTTCTTCAGGCCCTTGGTCGAGAACTCGACCTTGCCGTCGACCAGCGCGAACAGGGTGTGGTCGCGGCCGAGGCCGACGCCGGCGCCCGGATGGAACTGGGTGCCGCGCTGACGCACGATGATGTTGCCGGCCTCGATCGACTGGCCGCCGTAGATCTTCACGCCCAGGTACTTCGGGTTGGAGTCGCGGCCGTTGCGGGTGGAACCTACGCCCTTTTTATGTGCCATGGCTGCTGCTCCTTACTTGTTGTCACCACCGGCGATGCCGGTGATTTCGATTTCGGTGTAGTGCTGACGGTGACCCATCTGCTTGCGGTGGTGCTTGCGGCGGCGGAACTTGACGATGCGCACCTTGTCAGCGCGGCCGTGGCCGACGACCTTGGCGGTGACGCTGGCGCCCTTGAGCGCGTCGCCGAGCTTCACGCCTTCGCCGTCGCCGAGCATCAGGACGGTGTCAAACTTGATTTCGCTGCCGGCTTCGACATCGAGCAGCTCGACGCGGAGCGTCTCGCCTTGCATCACGCGGTATTGCTTACCGCCGGTGACCAGTACTGCGTACATGACCAGATTCCTCTGTAGTTATTTTTGGTCCTGCCGCACCCGAACCGGGCGGACAGAAGCGGAATTTTAGGGGATTCAGCGGGTTACGGCAACTATGGCCCCTGACCGGACCGGCTTGGAGACCCCGGGGCGGTGAAGCATCCCGGTCGAATCCGGCGCCAACAGGTCATTTTTCCATAAAAATTAATAATTTAGGCGAATCTTGGCCTGCCGCGCCGTCCCGTGCCCCCTGTAGGAGCGGCGCGAGCCGCGACCGCGAACCCACGCCGACGTCGCCCCCGTGAGGTCGCGGTCGCGGCTCGCGCCGCTCCTACAGGGGCTAGCCCGAGTCCCGCGCTGGACGGCATCGCACCACCGGATTCTTCGCCGATCTTCCGCATGCCTGGCGACTCGTCGACTCGCCAGACCCGACGAGACAACAGCCATCAAACAATCTCGGCGCTACGCGGCTTGAATACGCCAATACGCCGCGGATCAAAACGATTTGCGCGAACGCAAATATCCGCGCGCATTCGCGCAACCCCATCGCGAACACGCGGTTCACCGCCGATGTTGCGAACCTGCAACAGCGAAAACGCACGAAAACGATCGAACCGCCATCGGCGCGAAGTCGCGCCGCGTCGCATGCGCGGCGAAGAATCGTGCGGCAGTTCATACAAATCGCGCGTGGCGCGGCGAAATATAGATCGACTCAGTTCACAGTTCCGGAAGAAACTCGATTCGAAGCGAAAATAACCGCGCCGCTTTCGGCGATCGCGATAAGGACTGAAAATCCCTGTATTCGCGGGCCTTGGCGCCCGCCACCCTACCCTCACCATCGATGCGCATCGCGCGTGTTTGTGCGCTCAGTCGCATTCATGTCGTTATCACAGCTTTGATGACACTTGCATGCGATGGGTGCGCTCATTTAGCTTCGGTTGTGAGCGACTTGCAGGGGGTCGCGCGACAAGGAACGGCGACATCGAAGCGCAACGCGTGCGACGCATACGCGCAACGATGCAGCGGTCGCGTTGTATCCGGGGGCTCCGTGCATGTGGTTCGCAGTCGTCAGTTCACATCGGTTTTCGGCGCACAGGGTTCGCCCTCGCGCATCAGCCGCACTCCTCTTCTCGTCCGTGCAGCGCTTCGCGCGCGGCGACGGCGGCGCGCGTCTGTCACAGCACCCTGCAGTTCGAGCGCGTCGCGATACGCACGCGGCGGACTGCGCAAGGAAGTCCCGCGACGGCACGACGACACAGCCGTCGCGGACCTAAGGCCCGACGCTAAACAGGGGATGCGAAGGGGATCATGCGCAACGAAGGATCAAGGATGTTTGTCATGACTCGCAAAGCACGTTCATTGAAATGGACCGCACTGGCCCTCGCGACGGCCGTAGTCGTCGCGCCGGTGGCCTATTCGGGCAGCAAATTGCAGACGTTCTCGAAAGTACACACCGCCAACGCCACGACCTCGCCCAAGGCGGTGAAGGCGGCCGCGGCCGAGAAGAGCAACCGCTTCATCATCACCCGCGCGCCCGGCGCCGCGGCCAAGCCGGCTCCGGCCGCGCTCAATCAGCAGTACGCCAAGGCGGCGACCACCCTCGGCGTCGGCATTCTGCCGCTGCGCACGCTGGCCACCGGCTCGAGCCTGATCAAGACCGACACCGCGCTCGACAAGGCCGCCCAGAAAGAGCTGGCGATCGAGCTGATGAAGCTCGACCCGAGCATCGTCGAAGTCAGCACCGACCGCTTCTACAAGCCGCTGCTGGTTCCCAACGATCCCGGCTACGCCCAGCAGTGGCACTACAAGAACGGCCCGGGCGGCCTCAACGTCGAACCGGCCTGGGACATCGCCAACGGCGACGGCATCGTGGTCGCCGTGCTCGACACCGGCATCACCCCGCACAGCGACCTCGACGCCAACATCGTCGCGGGCTACGACTTCATCGTCGATACGGACGTCAGCGTCGACGGCGACGGCCGCGATGCGGATCCGAACGATCCGGGCGACTGGCACGACGGCGAATGCAACATCTTCGGCATTCCCGAGGACAGCAGCTGGCACGGCACCCACGTGGCCGGCACCATCGCCGCGGTCGCCAACAACGCCAAGGGCGTGGCCGGCGTCGCGTTCGGCGCCAAGGTCCAGCCGGTGCGCGTGCTCGGCAAGTGCGGCGGTTACGAGTCCGACATCATCGACGCGGTGACCTGGGCCTCGGGCGGCACCGTCACCGGCGTGCCGGCCAACGCGACCCCGGCCGAGGTCATCAACCTCAGCCTCGGCGGCAGCGGCGCGTGCAGCGCGGCCGAACAGCTCGCCTTCACCGGCGCGCGCGACCGCGGCACCACCGTGGTCATCGCCGCCGGCAACTCCAGCGCCGACGTGTCCGGCTTCTCGCCGGCGAACTGCGACGGCGTGATCGCGGTGTCCGCGGTGGGCCCGACCGGCACGCTGGCCGATTACTCCAACTTCGGCGACAAGGTCGACGTGGCCGCGCCCGGCGGTTCGGGCGTGACGCCGGCGGCCGACAACATCCTGTCGACCCTCAACCTGGGCCTGCAGGGCCAGGAAGGCGAAGGCTATGCGTGGATGGCCGGCACCTCGATGGCGGCGCCGCACGTGGCCGCGGTCGCCGCGCTGATGCAGTCCGCCGCGCCGAGCCCGCTGACGCCGGCCCAGATCGAAAAGATCCTGGTCAACACCGCGCATGTCGGCGGCCAGCCGGGCGGTTGCAGCTTCAGCAACTGGTGCGGCTCGGGCATCGTCGACGCGCGTTATGCCGTCGCCGTGGCCAAGGGCACCGAAGCGCTGCCGCCGGATCCGCAGGCGCCGGAACCCGAGCCGGCGATCGAGCTGGAGAACGGCGTCACCGTCACCAACATCGAAGTCGCCGCCAACGGCGTGATCAAGTACCAGCTGCTGGTTCCGAACGGCGCGTCCAACCTGCTGTTCGCGCTGTACGGCGGCACCGGCGATTCGGACATCTACGTCAAGTACGGCGCCGAGCCGACCAGCACGTCCTACGACTGCCGTCCGTTCACCTCGTCCAACAACGAGACCTGCTTCTTCCCGGCCCCGCAGGGCGGCGTGTGGTACGTCCAGGTCAAGGGCTACCGCGCTTCCGCCGGCATGTCGCTGTACCCGAGCTTCGTCGACGCCAACTATCCGCGTCGCGTCGAAGCCAAGGCCAGCGCGCTGCCGAATCACCGCACCTCGGTGAACCTGTCGTGGGAGAAGGGCAAGAAGAACATCGACATCTACCGCAACGGCGCGATCCTCAAGACCGTGCGCAACACCGGCGCCAACACCGATACCTTCCGCATCATCGGCAGCGGCACCATGAGCTACAAGCTGTGCAACAACGGTACGCAGGAATGTGCTGATCCGGTTTCGATCACGTACAACTCCAGCCGCTGATCGCAGCGTTCGCGTAACCACGAGGGGCCCGGTTGCCGGGCCCTTCGTTTTTGTGGGACTCGACGATGCGACTTACGACTACGACTTACGATTTTCGCTTGGCGCTTTTTTGCTCGTCATTCCCGCGAACGCGGGAATCCAGTGACTTTGGCGCAAGGTTCAATCGCGACTGATGCCTGACGAAGTCGTTACAGCGACGCGGGGAAGTTTTCAGCTTTCTTGCAGCGACGTTCAAAGTCACTGGATTCCCGCGTTCGCGGGAATGACGTTCTGGTGGGATCACGATCTTGTCGCAGCATGCTCAAGAGCTTGAGCGACGCATCGACAACCACCGCAACCATCCCAACCGGGAACTCCACCGGACAACCGCACTCCATTAGCCACCGACGCATCGCGATGCCCCGCAATCCGTCGCCTGGCCTCGATCCATCGCCTGCTCCAACACGCTTTGCCCGATCTCGACCAGCGCCGCACACTCACGACCCCGGTTCCCACCCAGCGGAGAATCCATGCGCACCATCCCGCCCGCCGCCCGCGCCAACCCGCCCGCCCTCGCCTTCGGCCGCCGCATCGGCCTGCCCTCGCTGGCCCTCGCTGTGGCGCTCAGCGCCGGCCTGAGCGCCTGCAAGCGCGACGCCGCATCGCCCGATGCCGCGGCCGCCAATCCCGCCGCCACCGCCACGCCGGCGCCGGTCGCGCGCTTCGACGCCAGGCTCAGCCTGGTCAACAACAACGGCGCGATCCGCTACGACGGCACCCTCGACAGCGAGGCCAACCGCAAGGCGCTGAGCATCGCCCTGGCCCAGGCCTACAGCGGCCAGATCAGCGGCAACCTCAACGTCGACAAGGCCGCCAAGCCGGCGCCGTGGCTGGACAAGCTGCCGCAGTTCGCCGCCGCGCTGAGCATGTCCGGCGCGGCGGTGAGTTTCGAAGGCGAGAAGATCGAACTCAGCGGCCAGGCCTCCGACGCCGACCGCGCGATCCTGCTGGAAAAAGCCAAGACCCTGTTCCCGGGTTACCAATACGGCGGCCTGTTCGAAGGCGTCGGCGGCGCGGCGGCGTCCACCGATGCCGCCGCGCAGGCGCTGGCGGCGCTGGAGCCGGGCAAGGCCGGTCCGGCCGAGATCGTCAAGGCGCTCAATCAGATCAATCTGCGCTTCGACGACGGCGGCGCCCGCATCGCCCCGGCCAGCCTCGACATCCTCAGCCGCGCGGCCAAGGCGATCCAGGCCGGCCCGGCCGACGCGCGCTACGAGATCGTCGGTCCCGGCGGCGGCGCCGGCCAGCCCAGCGACAACGAAACCCTGTCGCGCCAGCGCGCCGAAGCGGTCAAGGTCCAGCTGATCGTCGCCGGGGTCAATCCGGGCGCGCTCGACACCAAGGCCGCGAGCGGCGCGGCGACCACGCCACTGCAGTTCAACACGGTCAAATGAGCATCCGGGCGCGGTAACGCGTCCGAACCTGAACAAGTTGTGCTTCTTTCGATGTGGGTGGGGCTTCAGCGCCGACGCTGAAGGCCCACCCACAGTCGCTCTGGCCACAATCGCGTCGCCCGCGTCGCCTCTCGCTACATCGGCGAGGCCTGTCGCACCCCGATGCGCCGTGGCCCCACAGCGGGTTCGCGCACTCGGCTTTGCCGAAGCGGGCGATGGCCTCGAGCCCCGGCCCGGCCGCAATCCCCGCGATCGCCTGAACCCCAAGCGCCACGGGCCTGGGATGACATCCCTCATGCCCGCCGCGGGCGCTTTCGTTTCCGGGATTTGCCCCCACCTTCCCCACTCGATACGCTCCCCTGTTCGCCGTCGCGTTTCGCGCCGGCGGCTCTACTCCCCCCTTGCAGGCACCCGATGGCGCTGGACTACATCCGCATCCGCGGCGCGCGGACGCACAACCTCAAGAACATCGATCTCGATCTGCCGCGCGACAAGCTGATCGTGATCACCGGCCTGTCCGGGTCGGGCAAATCCTCGCTCGCCTTCGACACCATCTACGCCGAGGGCCAGCGTCGTTACGTCGAGTCGCTCTCGGCCTACGCCCGCCAGTTCCTGTCGGTGATGGAGAAGCCCGAGGTCGATCACATCGAAGGCCTGTCGCCGGCGATTTCGATCGAGCAGAAATCCACCTCGCACAACCCGCGTTCGACCGTCGGCACCATCACCGAGGTCTACGACTACCTGCGCCTGCTGTACGCGCGGGTGGGCTCGCCGCGCTGCCCGGACCATCACTACCCGCTGGAAGCGCAGACCGTCAGCCAGATGGTCGACCAGGTGATGACCCTCGATCCCGAACAGCGCTACATGCTGCTCGCGCCGGTGATCCGCGAACGCAAGGGCGAGCACGCGCAAGTGTTCGAACAACTGCGCGCGCAGGGCTTCGTGCGCGTGCGCGTGGACGGCGAGCTGTACGAGATCGACGCGGTGCCGCCGCTGGCGCTGCGGGTCAAGCACACCATCGAGGCGGTGGTCGACCGCTTCCGCCCGCGCGAAGACATCAAGCAGCGCATGGCCGAATCGTTCGAGACCGCGCTCAAGCTCGGCGACGGCATGGCCCAGGTGCAGTCGCTGGACAACGCCGAGACCGCGCCGCTGCTGTTCTCGTCCAAGTACAGCTGCCCGGTCTGCGACTACTCGCTGCCCGAGCTCGAACCGCGATTGTTCTCGTTCAACTCGCCGGTCGGCGCCTGCCCGACCTGCGACGGCCTGGGCGTGGCCGAGTTCTTCGATCCCGCGCGCGTGGTCGTGCATCCGGAGCTGTCGCTCTCGGCCGGCGCGGTGCGCGGCTGGGACCGGCGCAACGCGTATTACTTCCAGCTGATCCAGTCGCTGGCCAAGCACTACAAGTTCAACGTCGACACCCCGTGGCAGGCATTGACCGCGGCGCAGCAGAAGGCCGTGCTGTACGGCAGCGGCGACGAGCAGATCAGCTTCAACTACATCACCGAAAGCGGCGGCCGCAGCCAGCGCAAGCATCGCTTCGAAGGCATCGTGCCGAACCTGGAACGGCGTTACCGCGAGACCGAATCGGCCGCGGTGCGCGAGGAACTGGCCAAGTTCATCAGCCAGCGCCCCTGCCCCGATTGCGGCGGCGCGCGTTTGAACCGCGCCGCGCGCAACGTGTTCGTGGCCGAGCGTCCGCTGCCGGAACTGGTGGTGCTGCCGGTCGACGAAGCGCTGAACTTCTTCAAGACCCTGGAAATGCCGGGCTGGCGCGGCGAGATCGCGGTCAAGATCGTCAAGGAAATCGTCGATCGCCTGCGCTTCCTGGTCGACGTCGGCCTGGATTACCTCACTCTGGAACGCAAGGCCGACTCGCTGTCGGGCGGCGAAGCGCAGCGCATCCGTCTGGCCAGCCAGATCGGCGCGGGCCTGGTCGGCGTCATGTACGTGCTCGATGAGCCGTCGATCGGCCTGCACCAGCGCGACAACGAACGTCTGCTCGGCACGCTCACGCGTCTGCGCGATCTGGGCAATACGGTGATCGTGGTCGAGCATGACGAAGACGCAATGCGCCTGGCCGACTACATCGTCGACATCGGCCCCGGCGCCGGCGTGCACGGCGGCGAAATCGTCGCCCAGGGCCAGTTCGCCGACATCCTCAAGGCGCCGCGTTCGCTGACCGGCCAGTACCTCAGCGGCAAGCGCAAGATCGAAATCCCGAAGACCCGGCACAAGCCGAATCCGAAGACCACCCTGCACCTGCGCGGCGCGACCGGCAACAACCTCAAGAATGTCGATCTCGCCATTCCCGCCGGGTTGTTGACCTGCGTCACCGGCGTGTCGGGTTCGGGCAAGTCGACCCTGATCAACGACACCTTGTACGTGATCGCGGCCAACGAATTGAACGGCGCCTCGCAGACGCCGGCGCCGTACAAGTCGGTGGAGAACATCGAACTGTTCGACAAGGTCGTCGACATCGACCAGTCGCCGATCGGCCGCACGCCGCGTTCGAACCCGGCCACCTACACCGGCCTGTTCACGCCGCTGCGCGAGTTGTTCGCGCAGGTGCCCGAAGCGCGCGCGCGCGGCTATTCGCCGGGCCGCTTCAGCTTCAACGTGCGCGGCGGGCGTTGCGAAGCCTGCCAGGGCGACGGCCTGATCAAGGTCGAGATGCACTTCCTGCCGGACGTGTACGTGCCCTGCGACGTCTGCCACGGCAAGCGCTACAACCGCGAGACGCTGGAGGTGTTGTACAAGGGCTACAACATCAACGACGTGCTCGAAATGACGGTCGAGGCGGCGCTGAACCTGTTCGAAGTGGTGCCGACCATCGCGCGCAAGCTCGAAACGCTGATGGACGTGGGCCTGAGCTATATCAAGCTGGGCCAGAGCGCGACCACCTTGTCGGGCGGCGAAGCGCAGCGCGTGAAGCTGTCGAAGGAACTCTCGCGCCGCGACACCGGGCGCACGCTGTACATCCTCGACGAGCCGACCACCGGCCTGCACTTCCACGACATCGAACACCTGCTCGCCGTGCTGCATCGCCTGCGCGACGACGGCAACACCGTGGTGGTGATCGAACACAACCTCGACGTGATCAAGACCGCCGACTGGGTCATCGACCTGGGTCCGGAGGGCGGCCATCGCGGCGGCACCATCCTCGCCACCGGCACGCCGGAAGAGATCGCCGCGCTGCCGCACTCACACACCGGCCACTTCCTCGCGCCGCTGCTCGGCACGCCGAAGAAAGCCAAGACCGACGCCGAGCCGGCGAAGAAGAAACCCGCCGCCAAGGCCGCCGCGCCGGCCGCGCGCGCCAAGAAGAAATCCGCCGCATGACCGATCGCAGCAAGAAGAAGACGCCGGCAGTGGAAACCACTGCCGGCGAGGCCACGCCGGCGTCGCGCAAGCGCAAGCCGCGTTCGCGCAAGGCCGCAGGCGCCGCGACTGGCGCCAATGATGCGTCGGCCGCATCGGCCACACATGCCGACTCAAAGCCAGCCGATTCGAAACCTGCTGCTTCGAAAGGCCGTGGTTCGAAGCCGTCCGCTTCGCAGCATGCACTCGCGAAATCCGGCGCAGTGAAGCAGCAGACCATCGCGACGCAGGACCACGGCCCGGCCGGCAGCCAAAACGCCACCGCGCCGCAAGCGCCGGCAACACCCGAACCGGCGCCGAACCCCGCCTTGATCCGCGTGCCGCTATCGGTACGCTGGCGCGATCTCGACGCGTTCAACCACGTCAACAATTCCAAGTTCCTCAGTTACCTCGAGGAAGCGCGCCTGCGCTGGATGGTGACCCTGCCCGGCCACGGCATGGACGATCATGTCGCGCCGGTGGTCGCCGCCGCGCATCTGAACTATCGCCGCCCGATCGAATGGCCGAACGAACTCGACATCGAACTGTTCGTCGAACGCCTCGGCACCACCAGCCTGAGCATCGGCCATCGCATCGTCGGCGCGAACGATCCCGGCGCGCTGTACTGCGACGGCAACGTGGTGCTGGTGTGGATTCATCGCGAAACCGGCCAGCCGGCGGCCCTGCCCGAACCGGTGCGCTCGGCCTGTTCGGCCGGCTGAACGTCAACAACCGACGCGCATCGCCTGACGCGTCGGCGCTCTTACACGCAGCCCCTGTAGGAGCGGCGCGAGCCGCGACCGCGAAACTACGCTGACGACGCAAGCGCGGCGTCGCGGATGCGAATGTCGCCTACCGCACGCTCGCACGCCGTCCCCATGTAGGAGCGGCGTAAGCCGCGACCGCGAGAAACCGCGAATACGTCGTACGCATCATTTGCATGCAGGACATCGCGGCCCGCGTCATAAACGAAATTGCGCGGTCGCGGCTCACGCCGCTCCTACAGGGAGCCAACGCGATATCCGCCGCGGCTTACCTCAAGGTCGCCTTCATCGAAACGCCACGATCACGGCGCGGCCTTGCGCACCTCGAACTCGCCCAGCAGCGAACCGCCACCCTTGAGTTCGAACTCGATCGCCACCCGGCTGCCCTGCTTGAGCGGCGCATGCGGCTGCATCAGCATCAGATGCATGCCGCCGGGCTTCAGCACCGCCGCGCCGTCGGGCGCGATGCGCAGTTCCGGCAACGCGCGCATCTTGCTGACGCCGTCGACGATACGGGTCTCGTGCAACGACACGTCGGCGAATGCCGCGCTCTTGGCCGCGACGATCACCACCGGCGCCGCGCAGCGGTTCTCGATCCGGCCGAAGCCGGCCATCATCGGCATCTGCATCGGCGGCAATCGCACCCACGCATCGCGCACCGCGATCTGGCCCTTGGCGATGCACGCGCTCGTGGCGGTCGCGGCCGGCGGCGCGGGCCGGTCCTTCGCCGATGCGTGAAATGCGCACGCCGCGCCCAGCGCGGCGGCGAGCGTCAACCCCATTCGGATGGCGGATACGTTCATCGCCTTATCATACCCCCGAGCCTTCACGGAGTTGACGATGAAACAGTCACTGAGCCTGCTCGCCCTGGCCTGCGCATTGGCCGCCTGCTCCGCCGCGCCTTCGGGCACCGGCAGCGCCAAATCCGCGGGCGCCGATGCGCCATCCGACAAGTCCGGCAGCGCCGCCAACGGCGCCAGCACCAAGCTCACCGTCTACAGCGGCGGCTACGAAGCCCTGGCCAACACCCAGGGCGCCAGCGTCGGCATGCCCGGTTATGCGCTGGTCGAACGGCCGCTGCGCTTCAAGCTCAAGAACGGCCGCAACGACGTGTCGGAACAATCGCTGCCGCCAGCGATGGACATCGAAGCGGCGCTGCTGCAACCGCAAGGCAGCGGCGTGAGCGTGATCGGCCAGCGTTACGTCTCCGCGGTCGCGGGCGCGCAGAACGTCATCGTGGTCGCGATCGGGCGCAAGGTCTCGGTCGAACACACCGCCGGCGGCGCCAAGCAGACCGACAGCGGCGTGCTGATCTCGGCCAACAACGGCCTCACCCTCGCCCTCGACGACGGCCGGATCAAGGTGATCCGCAGCTACGACAGCTTCAGCCTGATCGACAACGACAACCTGTTGCCGCGCCAGTCCTCGCTGCAATGGACAGTCAACGCCGACCAGGCCGGCGACGCCGAATTCCTGCTGTCGTACCCGATGGGCGGCATGGCCTGGCGCGCGGAATACCTCGCCACGCTGGCGCCGGGCGGCGGCTGCAAGCTCGCGCTCGACGGCGCCGCGCTGATCGCCAATCGCTCCGGCGGCGCGTTCAACGGCGCGCGTCTGAGTCTGGTCGCGGGCGAGCCTAACCGCAGCGGCAACGCCGGTCTCGATCAAATTCAGCTGACCGCCGCGAGGGTCCAGTCCGACAGCTACGCCGGAATCGCGGCCGCGCCGCCGCCGATGCCGGTCGAACGCGCCGCCGGCGAATACCACGCCTATGATCTGCCGCAGACGGTCACCCTGGCCGACGGCAGCACCGAGCGCATCGCGCTGTTTCCGCGCAACGGCGCGGTCGCCTGCGAACGCATTTATTCCTTCGCCAGCGCCGACAACGACTGGCAGCCGCCCAGGCCGCTGATCGACCGCGAATACCACGGCCCGACCGGCGAACTGCCGGTGATGTCCAAGGTCGAGTTCACCAACGACAAGGCCTCCGGGCTGGGCTTGCCATTGCCGGCCGGGCGCGTGCGGGTGTTCGACGGCGGCGATTTCCTCGGCGAGTCGGCGCTCGGCCACACCCCGGCCAACGCCCCGATCAAGCTCGAACTCGGCAAAGTGTTCGACCTGAGCGGCAAGCGCGAGGCGACCGCGTTCAAGCTGGACCGTACCGGACGCACCATCACCGAATCGTTCGCGATCACGCTCAAGAATGCGAAGAAGCATCCGGCCACGGTTCGAGTCACCGAGCCCTTGCCGCGCTGGGCCGATTGGGAGATCGTGTCGTCCAGTCTGCCGTCGAAGAAGAAGGACGCGCGCCATGCCGAGTTCGACGTGGCGGTGCCGGCCGACGGCGAAACCAAGCTGACCTACACCGTGCGTTATCGCTGGCCCCAGGACGTCAAACCATGAATTGCGTAGAAACCCAACACCACGGCGACATCGTCGAAATCAAGCTGGCGCGCGCGCCGGTCAACGCGCTCGATCCCAAGCTGTGCAACGCCGCGCGCGAGGCGCTGGAAAGCGCGATCCATCACGGCGCGCACGGCATCGTGCTCAGCGGCGGGCCGAAGGTATTCTCGGCCGGCCTCGACGTGCCCTACCTGCTGTCGCTCGGCGAGCAACGCGATCATCTGCTGCTGGCGTGGCAGTCGTTCTTCGGTCTGGCGCGCGCGTTGGCGTCCTCGCCGGTGCCGGTGGTCGCGGCGATCGCCGGCCACGCCCCGGCCGGCGGCTGCGTGCTGACCCTGTGCTGCGATTACCGGGTCATGGCCGCGGGCAATTACCGCATCGGCCTCAACGAAACCCAGGTCGGCCTGGTCGCGCCCGAAGGCATCCAGCGCCTGATGCGCCGAGTGATCGGCCATTACCGCGCCGAGCGCCTGTTGATCGCCGGCGAGATGGTCGACGCCGACATCGCGCTGCGGATCGGCCTGGTCGACGAACTGGTCGAAATCGACGCGGTCAGCGAACGCGCGCGCGCCTGGCTGGCGCAACTGCTGACCCTGCCGCGCAGCGCGATGCTGCAGACGCGCTTGCTGGCGCGCGCGGATCTGGTCGAAGCGTTGCGTCCGGAGCACATCGAACTCGATCGTTTCATCGATGCGTGGTATTCGCCTGATACCCAGGGAGCGTTGAAAGCCTTGGTGGCCAAGCTCGGGAAGTAAGCCGCCGATACCGTCGCTCGGATTAGCGACTTGCGTCGTCGTTGTTGATTCACGGTCGCGGCTCGCGCCGCTCCTACATAAGCTCCCTGTAGGAGCGGCGCGAGCCGCGACCGCGTAGTTTCAGGAACGACGAACCCGACACGTCGGCACAGCCCGCATCACAACAACCACACCTCGACGCGTTCATTGCGGTAACGCGCTCCCGCATTTCGGCTCGAAGTCAGCGGCAGCGCCGTGCCCATGCCGCGCGCCTGTTGTACTTTCAGCCCGCGCGACATCAGTTCCTGCGCGACCAGGTCGGCGCGGTCGTTGCTCATCATCATCGCGGCCATGCTCGAACCCGCGCTGGCGTCGGCGAAACCGATCACCAGCAGACGGCGGCCGCGATTGGGCCGCAACTGCATGAACGCGCGCAGGCGGTCGAGATCGCGCACCGCGCGGCTGTCGTAGACGCTCGCGGCGACGCCGGCTTCGCCTGCGCCGTTGAAGTTGAAACGCAGGCTCAGCGGCAGGCGCACCGCGCCTTCGACCAGCTGCCGGTACTCGACCGGCCCGGCGGTCGCCGCGCGCGCGCGGCCCGGCACCAGGGTCACCGCGACATGGCCGCTGCGCGCGACCGCGCGCTGGCCGGCGCGGGTCATCGCGTACAGCGCGAAGCTGCGGCTCAGCGCGCCCATCATCTGGCCGCCGTACAGATACAGACGCCGGCTCAGCGGATAGTCCTCGCCAAGCACCTCGGTGCGGGTCGGCACGATCGCGCGGCCGCCGTCGGCGATCGCCAGCGGCCGGGTGCCGTCGCCGTAATGCTCGCCGATCGGGATCAGACCGATCGCCAGCGGATCGGCCGCGACCGCGGCGACCAGTTCGCGCGCGCTGGCGTGCAGTTGCGCTTCGGCGAACGCCGCGCCGCGCATCACCCGCTCGTTCATCAGGTCGCGCACCGCACCTGCGTTCGGGTCCAGATGCACGCGCACTTCGCCGGCCGCGCCGCCGAGCTCGCTCCAGTCGCGCGACTGCCCGGAAAACAGCTTGCGCAGTTGCTCCAGATCCAGGCGCAGCAGCGGGTTGCGGCGATTGACCACCACCGCGACGCCGTCGAGCGCGACCACGAACTCCTGATCCTGCGACCCCAGATCGCCGAGTTGCCAGCCCGCATCGAGTTCGGCCGCGCTGGGTCGCCGCGTCATCATCGCGATCTGCGCTTCGCCCTCGACCAGATCGGCGAAACCCTGCGCCGAATCGCTGGCGTCGATCTCCACCACCAAGGGCAGACCATCGCGGCTGGCGTGGATTTCGGTCAATGTCGCGCGCGGATGCGAGCCGCGGATGCCGGTGTAGCCGATATCGCGCAGCCAGGCTTCGGCCACGGCGGGCACGAGCGCATGCGCGAGCGTGTTGGAACCATGGATGCGTACGCGTTCGGCATCCTGGGCCCGGGCGGGCGCGGCGAACAGGGACGACAGCGACGCAAGCAACAACAACGGCAAAACCACGGCACGCAACATGGTGCGCACTCCCCCTGTGCGAATTTCGCGCAAGGATGGGTGCGGCCTGTGACGGCGCCATTACGCGATGCGCGTCACTTCAGTAACGCAATGGAATTAGCACATTGCGCAAATCGCATGAGCGATGGCCAAGCTCGCAACTCGAACCCGACGCATGTCCGACTCCACGCTGTAGGAGCGGCGCAAGCCGCGACCGCGAACCCGCAATCACGGCGCAAATCGCTATCGCGCAGTCGCGGCAATTACCCCTCGATCAACGACGACGCGAACGGCCGCATGGCGGTCGCGGCTTGCGCCGCTCCTACAGGGAGCGTTCGTCGCAACGATGGGTCTGGAAGATTGTTTTCGATCGGATCGCGGTGCGTTACCAAGCCCGCTCAATCGTCGCCGGTCGCAATCGGCCGCCGCGGATCCTCGATCCATCCGCTCCACGACCCGGTGTACAACGCCGCGCCATCGAAGCCGGCATGCGACATCGCCAGCAGATGGTGGCAGGCGGTGACGCCCGACCCGCACATCGCCGCGACCTGCGACGGTTCGCGGCCGTCGAACAAGGGCGCGAATTCCGCCGCCAGCAGCTCCGGCGACTTGAAGCGGCCGTCGGCGAGATTGAGCGCGTAGGCGCGGTTGCGCGCGCCGGGCACGTGGCCGGCGACGCGGTCCAGCGGCTCGACTTCGCCGCGAAAGCGCTCGCCCGCGCGCGCATCGATCAACAACCCGCCCGAATCGAGCAGGCCGCGCACGTCCTGCGCGTCGAGCAGGCGGCGCGCATCGAAACTGGCTTCGTACTGCGTCGGTTGCGGCATGGGAATCTCGGCATCGCTCGGCAGACCGAGCGCGCTCCAACGCTGCCAGCCGCCGTCGAGCACGGCCACGCGGCGATGACCGAGCACACGTAGCAGGAACCACAGCCGCGAGGCGGCCAGGGCACCGTCGGCGCTGTCGTAGACGACGACCTGGTGCTGAGGGGTGATGCCCCAGCGGCCCAGGGTGGCGGTGAAATCGGCCGCGTCCGGCCACGGATGGCGGCCGCCGGTGGTCTTGCGGTGATCGGACAGGTCGCGATCCAGATCGGCGTAACGCGCGCCGGGGATATGCGCCTGGCGATAAGCCTGCTCGCTCGCGGCGCGATCGGTCAGCGAGGTGCGCGTGTCGACGACGATCAGGTCGTCGTTGCCCAGCGCGGCGGCCAGATCCTCGGCCGATACCAGCGTGGTCCAGTCGCTCATCGCGTCGCCTCCAGTCGTTGTCGCAGATTCAACAGCATCGAAGCCGTCGCGCCCCAGATGCGCTGGGTCGGATAGCGGTACTCCAATACATGCCGTGCGCGGCCCTTGTAATCAAGGGTACGGGTGGTCAGGTTGGCCGGATCGAGCAGGAAATCGAGCGGCACTTCGAACACCTGCGCCACCTCGTTGGGATCGGGCCTCGCGACATAGTCCGCATCGATCACCGCGACCAGCGGCAGCACCCGGAACCCGGTGATGGTCACCAGCGGATCGAGAAAACCCAGCGGCGCGATCAACGCCGCCGGCACGCCGATCTCTTCCTCGGTCTCGCGCAAGGCCGCGGCGACCGCGTCCTCGTCGTCGGGCTCGATGCGGCCGCCGGGAAAGCTGACCTGGCCGCCGTGCTGGCGCAGGCCGTCGGTGCGGCGGGTCAGCAGCACCTGCACGCCGTCGCTGCGCGGCACCAGGCCGACCAGCACCGCGGCTTGCGCGCGTAGCGCGTCGGCCGGCAGCAGGTCGGTCAGATCGTCGAGATTCCAGCCGTCGCTTTCGGGCGCGGCGTCGAGCGGATGCAGCGCGGCGATCAGGCGGGTGCGCGCGCGCGAATCGCCGTCGAGGAAATTCTTGTCAAAAAAAGCTCCGCCGAAGCCGGCACCGGATGCGGCGTCGCTCATCGAACCCTCGACTCGCGCAGCGGCAACACATCCTCCATCAGGCGCAGGCGCTCGTCGTCGTTCATCTGCGACCAGCGCGCGATTTCCGCGGTGGTGCGCAGGCAGCCCTCGCACAGGCCGTCGTCGCCGAGTTGGCAAATGCCGATGCACGGGCTCAGCACCGCGCGAAAAGTCGTCATATCGTCCACCGAGGCCATGCCGCCATTGTGCCTGGCGTCATGGCGGGATAAAGCCTTACCGGCAGGCCGGCAAGCAGATCGGAATATCGGCGCGGCGCGCGAGCGGCTGACCGTCCGCGCGCCGACAGATCCCAGAAACGACTTGCGCCGGACAAGCCGGCGCAAGCGCATCACACTTTCGTTCGCGCCGGTCTTACTTGACGCTGACCAGCTTGATTTCGAACTGCACCGCCACGTTCGGCGGATACGGGGTACGCGGATCGGCGCCGTAGGCCTGCGCCGACGGCAGGGTCACTTCCCACTTCGCGCCGGTCGGCATCTGCAGCAGCACTTCGCGCATCGCCGCCATTTCGATCTCGCTGACCTTGATCGACGGAATCGCATTGGCCGGACGCGCCTGCGCCGGACGCTCGCCGAACGGGAACGGGCCCGCGACTTCAAGCGCGACGGTGCTGGCCTGGGTCGGCTTGGCGCCGCTGCCCGCGTCGATCACGCGGTACTGCACGCCGCTCGGCAGCACCTTCACGCCGGCCTTGGCCTTGTTGGCGTTGATGAAGGTGTCGCTCTTGGTCTTGTTCTCGGCGGCGGCCTTGTCCCACTCGGCCTTGGCCTTGTCCTGCTGGCGCTTCTGCATGTTCTGCACCGCGGTGCGCAGCTGGTCGACCGGCACCGACGGCTGCTTCTTCGCATAGCCGTCCTGCAGGCCCTTGACGATCGTGTTCACATCGACTTGTTCGCCGCTCTCCACGGCGTTGCGGCCGAGGTCGTAACCGAGCGCGTAGCTCAGCTTGCCCTTCTCGGACGAAGTGTCCTGCGCGACGGCGTTGCCGGCGGTCAGTGCCAGGGCTGCGACGGCGGCAGCAATCAAACGCAACTTCATTCGGTGGAATCTCCGGTGGTGGCACGGAAGGCGCGAAGCCGTTCCGATCAGCTGGGGGCAGTTTCCAAAGCCCCGATAGGTAAAGCCCTGTTCGGTCGTAAGGCCGCAACAGGACGGGTTAGGATACCGGCGGCAGCGCTTAACCGCCACTGACGCCCCCGGATCTGACCGCGCCCCAGGCCTGGAGTTCCACGGCGATCACATCCCCTTTCCCAGACATCCTACGGCCATCACATGACCGAATCGCCCCTACTCGTCGCCGATCGCGGCGCCGTGCGCCAGATCACCGTCAACCGTCCGGACAAGCTGAACGCGCTAAATGCCGCGACCCTGGACGCCTTGCTGGCGGCGTTCGAAGCCGCCGCCAACGACCCGTCGGTGCGCGCGGTGATCCTCACCGGGGCCGGCCCGAAGGCTTTCGTGGCCGGCGCCGACATCTCGGAAATGAACACCCTCAGCCCGGTCCAGGGCCGCGATTTCTCCCTGCGCGGGCAGAAACTGATGCGCCGGATCGAGAAAATGCCCAAGCCGGTGATCGGCATGATCAACGGTTTCGCCCTGGGCGGTGGCCTGGAACTGGCGATGGGCTGCCACCTGCGCATCGCCGCGGACAGCGCCAAGATCGGTCAGCCGGAGATCAACCTCGGGCTGATTCCCGGCTTCGGCGGCACCCAGCGCCTGCTGCGCCTGGCCGGCCGCGCCGCGACTTTGGAGCTATGCCTGGTCGGTACGCCGATCGATGCCGCGCGCGCCAAGGAACTGGGCATCGTCAATCGCGTGGTGCCCGCGGCCGAGCTGGAAGCCGAGACCTATAAGTTGGCCGAGCAGTTCGCCGCTTCGGCGCCGCTGGCGCTGCGCGGCGTGCTCGACTGCGTCGCGGTCGGCGGCGAATGCGGGATCGAGGAAGGGCTCGAATACGAAACCGCGCAGTTCGGCCTGATGTTCTCGACCGACGACATGCGCGAAGGCACCACCGCGTTCCTGGAACGGCGCAAGCCGGCCTTCAACGGCACCTGAGTCGCGTCGTGAGCAGCGCCGATCCGATCTGTGCCTGCGGCTGCGCCGACCCGAGCGGCGCGGCGGCGCATGCGATCGCATTGGCGCTGGCGGTGGACGATCTGGATCGCGCGATCACGCTCGGCCTGTTGCAGGACGAGCACGCGCCGATCTGCCCGCAGTGCAGCGCGCACTGCAGGCAGGCCACGCGCGACGCGCGCGAGCAACGCCTGCGCGCCTTGGCCGCGCGCGAACGCTATCGCGCGCGCGATGCGCGCCTGCGACGCCGCGCCGACGAACGCGCCGCGCAACGCGCGGGCGCGCCGGCGGCGGTCGCGTCCGCGAGCACCGCACCCGCCAGCAACCTTATTAATGCGGCCGACGACGCGCCAACGCCGCCGCGTCCGGCCCTGCCCTCCGCGGCCGCGGCCGCGCTCGCGCGCGCCAAGGCCAAAGCCGCGCAACGCGGACCGACCTGATCCCCTCATCGAACGCATGCCCAAGACCCCGCCAGCCAAGTCGCCAGCCAAGCCCGCTTCCGCCACCGCACGCACGGCCAGCAAGAACGTCGCGGCGAAAAAATCCGCGGCGGCGGCTGACGCTGCATCCAAGGCGGCGGGCAAGCCCGGCGCAGGCAAATCCGCGGCCAAGAAATCAGCTTTGAAAAAGCCGGCGCCTGGCCGCGGCAACGCTAAGACCGGCAAACCTGCAAGCAAGCCAGCGGCCAAGACCACCGCCAAAGCCGAAAAACGCAGCGCGCGCCTGAGCCCGCCCGAAATCGAGGAAATGTTCGCGCGCCTGCAATCGCTCAACCCGCATCCGACCACCGAACTCGAATACAGCACGCCGTACGAACTGCTGGTCGCGGTCGCGCTGTCGGCGCAGGCCACCGATGTCGGCGTCAACAAGGCCACGCGCAAGTTGTTTCCGATCGCCAATACGCCGCGGCAGATCGCCGCGCTCGGCGTCGACGGCCTCAAGCCCTACATCGCCACGATCGGCCTGTTCAACACCAAGGCCGCGAACGTGGTCGCGCTGTCGCAACAACTCATCGACCTGCACGGCGGCGAAGTGCCGCGCGATCGCGCCGCGCTCGAAGCGCTGCCCGGGGTCGGCCGCAAGACCGCCAACGTCGTGCTCAACACCGCGTTCGGCGAACCCACCATCGCGGTCGACACGCACATCTTCCGGGTGTCCAACCGGACCGGCCTGGCGCCCGGCAAAGATGTGGTCGCGGTCGAACAAGGACTGCTCAAAGTCGTCCCGCAACGCTACCTGCAGGACGCGCATCACTGGCTGATTCTGCACGGACGTTACGTTTGCAAGGCACGAAAACCCGATTGCCCGCATTGTGTCATCCGTGATCTTTGTCGCTTCCAGGACAAGACGCCAGGCGATCCCGAGCCCGTAGCGGCTTGATTTTCAAAGCGTTTCGAACCGACACGCCGCGGTTGCGCGAGCGTCATCGCAACGTCATGCCCGCGAAATAAGTCAGTTCTGTCACATTTACGCAACTTTCACACCCTAGCCTGCGCGGCATCTCTCCACGCCTCAGGGCTAGACCAATGAAACTCTCCCGCACCACCCTTGCCGTCGCGTTGTTCGCCGCTCTGTCGGCGCCCGCCGCGCATGCTGAAATCGCACTCGACGTCATCGGCGACTCGGAAGTCACCTTCGAAGGTCTGCTCCAGGGCGACTACAACGACTTCAACAGCGACGTGCTGAACCTCAACGGCGACCTGCCCGACGGCAAGGATTCCGACAACGAATTGCGCCGCGCCGAACTGGTGCTCAAGGGCAAGGGCCCGGGCAACTTCGAATGGGTCGCCGGCTACGACGCCAAGGCCGACAAGTTCCTCGACGTCAACCTCAAGTACAAGCTCGGCGGCGACGCCAACCACTACGTTCAGTTCGGTCAGTTCAAGCAGCCCAACAGCCTGGAAGAGCTGTCCTCGACCAAGAACAACGACTTCATCTCCAAGGCGATGGTGACCAACACCTTCGGCATCGCCCGCCGCGTCGGCGCCGCCTACAGCTACGGCAGCAACAACTGGAGCATCACCGCCAGCTACTTCGGCGACGAGCTGACCCGCAACCTCAAGCGCGGCGACGGCTACGGCCTGCGCGGCACCTTCGCCCCGATCAACGAGAAGGGCAACATCCTGCACCTGGGTCTGTCGTACGTGAACCTGGAAGCGGAGCTGGAAGGCAACACCGGCGTGACCAAGGACAGCCTGCGCATCCGCACCCGTCCGCAGGCCGACCTGGCCGGCGGCCGCCTGGTCGACAGCGGCACCCTGACCAACCTCGATCGCCAGGCCATCATCGGCGCCGAAGCGATGTACGTGCACGGCCCGTTCAAGCTGCAGGCCGAGTACATGCAGAGCAAGATCGGCCGCTACAAGACCGCCACCCTGACCGGCCAGGACTACACCACCGACAGCTTCTACGTCAGCGGCGTGTGGAACATCACCGGCGAGACCTGGGGCTACAAGGCCGGCGTGCCGACCACCCCGCTGCCCGATGAGCCCTCCAGCGGCATGTGGCAGCTCGCCGTGCGCTACGACAAGATCGATCTGAACGACGGCGGCCTGCGTCCGGGCGCGACCCCGACCGCCGCTCCGATCGTCGACGGCGTGCTCGGCGGCGAGATGGACGCCTGGACCGTCGGCGTGAACTGGTACTGGCGCTCGAACTTCAAGTTCATGCTCGACTACTCGGTCGTCGACAGCTCGCGCTACATCGGCAAGACCAGCGCGACCTACTCGCAGAACCCGGTCTACAACAACCGCACCTTCAACCGCGTCGTCGACGACAGCCCGAACATCCTGTCGGCCCGCTTCCAGTTCTACTGGTAAGCCGCACCGCCATACCGCATCAAACCGTACATCTCTCCCCCTCGATCGGCACCGATCGTTCAAGGGCGCGGCCGGTGCCGCGCCCTTATTTTTCCGATCGCGGCGATCGCCGGGCCCGTCCGCCGCCGATCGCGCGACGGCCGAAACCGGATCGGGGAGCAAGTCACGCGTTTGTCATGTTTCCGACTCGCGACTGTCATCGAACCGTTATGCAATGCGCCACAACGGATTCGTGCCAGCCGTCTCTCTTCAGGAGCCTCATCGTGTTCAATACCCGTTCGTTCCGCGTGACCGCGCTTGCACTGGCTGCCGCCTTCGCGTTCAACGCGCAGGCCGCCGACGTGACTGGCGCCGGCGCTTCCTTCGTTTATCCGGTGATGTCCAAGTGGTCGGCCGACTACGCCAAGGCCACCAACAAGAAGGTCAACTACCAGTCGATCGGTTCCGGCGGCGGCATCGCCCAGATCAAGGCCGGCACGGTCGACTTCGGCTCGTCCGATGCGCCGCTCAAGCCCGATGAACTGGCCAAGTTCGGTCTGGCCCAGTTCCCGTCGGTGATCGGCGGCGTGGTGCCGGTGCTCAATGTGCCCGGCGTGGTCTCCGGCGCGATGAAGCTCGACGGCGAGACCCTCGCCAACATCTTCCTCGGCAAGATCACCATGTGGAACGATCCGGCGATCGTCGCGCTCAACGGCGGCGTGCCGCTGCCGGCGAAGAAGATCACCGTCGTGCACCGCTCCGACGGTTCGGGCACCACCTTCAACTTCGTCAACTACCTGTCCAAGGTCAGCGGCGAGTGGAAGAGCTCGGTCGGCGAAGGCACCGCGGTCAAGTGGCCGATCGGCATCGGCGGCAAGGGCAACGAGGGCGTGGCCGCTTACGTCAAGCAGATCCAGGGCGGCATCGGCTATGTCGAGCTGTCGTACGCGCTGCAGAACAAGATGGCGTATTCGCGTCTGAAGAACGCCGACGGCAAGTTCGTGCTGCCGACCGACGAGACCTTCGCCGCGGCCGCCGCCAGCGCGCAGTGGGGCGATGCCAAGGACTTCTACCTGGTGATGACCAATGCGCCGGGCGAGAACTCCTGGCCGATCACCGCGACCAACTTCATCCTGATGTACAAGCAGCCCAAGAACGCCGAAGGCGCCAAGAACGCCAAGGAATTCTTCCGCTGGGTGTACGCCAACGGCGACGCGCAGGCCAAGACGCTGGACTACGTCCCGCTGCCCGACGCGCTGGTCAAGCAGATCGAGAGCTACTGGACCACGAGCATGAATTACTGATCCGACCGATCGTCGGGTCCGGGGGGATCCTTCAGATCGGGGGAGATCGGTTTTCCATTGCAGTGATCGGACGAAACGGGCCTTCGGGCCCGTTTTGTTTTTTTGCAGGAGGCGAGGAAGCGGTGGCTTTGCCTCGCATCGCGCCCTCACCCCAACCCCTCTCCCGCAAGCGGGAGAGGGGCTCAGTGCGCGTCGTCGGAATCGATTCTTGCGACTTCGACCGATCTTGCGACTTCGGCCGGTCTTGCGATCCGGCCGATCTTGCGATTCCGGCCGACGGAATCCTTCTCCCGCCTGCGGGAGAAGGTGGCCCGAAGGGCCGGATGAGGGCCGCCCCCGACCCCGCTGATCGCGCATTTGTTACCGTCCGCCCCGCCGAAACCCCGCGAAACCGCGACCTCCAGCACCCCGCCCGGCCTTTCACTACAGATTCGTGACGAATCCGTGTCATAGCCGTGTAACAAAAAGATCATCAAATGGCGCCAGCCCAGCCGGCGCCCATGCCGGCCCCCTTGATGGAGCACCGCATGAAATCGTCGCCGGCCCGTATCGCCGTCCTCTCCCTCGCCATCGCGCTGGCCGCCGCCGCGTGCGGCGGCAAGCAGAACCCGGCCCCGGCCGGTGAAGCCAAGACCGACGCGGCCGCGCCCGCGGGCGACCAGGTCGCCGTGCAGATCACCGGCGCCGGCGCCACCTTCATCTACCCGCTGCTGTCGAAGTGGTCCGATGACTACAACAAGTCGACCGGCGCCAAGGTCAACTACCAGTCGATCGGTTCGGGCGGCGGCATCGCCCAGATCAAGGCCGGCACGGTCGACTTCGGCTCCTCCGACAAGCCGCTGCCGAGCGAAGAACTCGCCGCCGCCGGCCTGGGCCAGTTCCCCTCGGCGATCGGCGGCGTGGTGCCAGTGGTCAACGTCGACGGCATCGAAGCGGGCAAGCTGCGCCTGACCGGCCCGCTGCTGGCCGACATCTTCCTGGGCACCGTGTCGAAGTGGAACGATCCCAAGATCGCCGCGGCGAACCCGGGCACCACCCTGCCGGACGTGAAGATCAACATCGTGCACCGCTCCGACGGTTCGGGCACGACCTTCAACTTCTCCAACTACCTGTCCAAGGTCAGCCCGGAGTGGAAGGCCAAGGTCGGCGAAGGCACCTCGGTGCAGTGGCCCGGCGGCGTCGGCGGCAAGGGCAACGAAGGCGTGGCTTCGTACGTGAAGCAGATCAAGGGCTCGATCGGCTACGTCGAACTGGCCTACGCGCTGCAGAACAAGATGGCCCACACCCAGTTGCAGAACGCGGCCGGCCAGTTCGTGCAGCCCAGCGCCGAAGCCTTCCAGGCCGCGGCCTCGACCGCCGACTGGGCGAGCGCGAAGGACTTCAACCTGGTGATCACCAACGCCTCGGGCGAGAAGTCCTGGCCGATCACCGCGACCAATTTCATCCTGATGTACAAGCAGCCCAAGGACGCCAAGCGCAGCGCCGATACGCGCGGCTTCTTCAAGTGGGCGTTCGAGAACGGCCAGACCCAGGCGCAGGCGCTGGATTACGTGCCGCTGCCGCCGGAACTGGTCAAGCAGATCGAGGCGTACTGGGCGGCTGAGTTCAAGTGATGTTCTGGCCCGCGTCCGCTTTTGCGGACGCGGCTTTGCCAGGACGTCATCCCGGCGGGGTGGGGTGAGCGGATGCGTTTGCGAGCTACTGGCTCGCGCATCCGCGAACGCCAGGGCGACCAGCCCTGGCCGGGGTCGCCAGTGAATCAAGTGCGATACCGCCTATTGAAAGAGACGTCGCGATGAAGCCCTGGATCCCCGCCTTCGCGGGGATGACGGCAAAAGCAGAAACGAAAGCAACAGCAACAACAGCAGCAACGGCAACACCACGAAAGCTTCAAGTCGCTGGATTCCCGCGTTCGCGGGAATGACGAGCAAAAGCAAACGCCGCTCGCAGCGCCGCAACGCTAGTTCGCAGCATCTCCGAATCAAAGCACAAAACGCGCAGAACCAAGCCCGCCACCGCAAGCCCGGCCACGACGGACCCCATCTCGCAATGAACGCGACCGCCCTACCCGCCCATACCGGCAGCAACAGCCGCGACGGCAAAGATGCGCGCAACGATCGCCTGTTCCGCTACGTACTGACCGCCACCGTCGTCTTCGTGTTGATCGCGCTGGCCAGCGCGGCGCTGTCGATGCTGTGGGGCGGCCGCCACGTACTGGCCGAAGAAGGCATCGATTTCTTCATCACCACCGAATGGAACCCGGTCGAGAACCATTACGGCGCGCTGGTGCCGATCTACGGCACCATCGTCACCGCGATGATCGCGATGATCATCGCCGTGCCGATCAGCTTCGGCATCGCCTTCTTCCTGACCGAAGTCGCGCCGCGTTGGGCGCGCGGTCCGATCGGCACCGCGATCGAGCTGCTGGCCGGCATTCCCTCGATCATCTACGGCATGTGGGGCCTGTTCGTGCTGGTGCCGGTGATGACCGAGTACGTCACGCCCTGGCTCAACGATCACGTCGGCACCCTGCCGGTGATCGGCACGCTGTTCCAGGGACCGCCGCTCGGCATCGGCATGCTCACCGCCGGCATCGTCCTGGCGATCATGGTGATCCCGTTCATTTCCTCGGTCATGCGCGAAGTGTTCCTGACCGTGCCGACCCGGCTGAAGGAATCGGCCTACGCGCTGGGTTCGACCAAGTGGGAAGTCAGCTGGGACATCGTCCTGCCCTACACCCGCTCGGCGGTGATCGGCGGCGTATTCCTCGGCCTGGGCCGCGCGCTGGGCGAAACCATGGCGGTCGCGTTCGTGATCGGCAACTCGGTCAACTTCTCGACCTCGCTGCTGGAACCGGGCACCACCATCGCCGCGCTGATTGCCAACGACTTCGGCGAAGCCACCGAAACCTACCGCTCGGCGCTGCTGCTGCTCGGCTTCGTCTTGTTCATCGTGACCTTCGTCGTGCTCGCCGCGGCGCGCTTCATGCTGATGCAGCTCTCGCGCAAGGAGGGCAACTGATGAATACCGTCGCCAAGACCGTCGATGCCGACACCCAGCGCCGCCATCGCGTCGCCGATTCGCTGTACGGCCGCCGCCGCATCGTCAACACCGTCGCGGTCGTGCTCGCCTGCGCCGCGGCCGCGTTCGGCCTGTTCTTCCTGGGCTGGATTCTCTACACCCTGCTCGCCAAGGGCCTGGGCGGCATCAACGTCGCGCTGTTTACCCAGAACACGCCGCCGCCGATGCAGGAAGGCGGCCTGCTCAACGCCTTCTTCGGCAGCGCGGTGATGTGCCTGATCGCGATCGTGATCGGCACGCCGCTCGGCATCGCCGCCGGCACCTGGCTGGCCGAATACGGCGCCGGGCGCAAGATCGGCACGGTGGTGCGCTTCGTCAACGACATCCTGCTGTCGGCGCCGTCGATCGTGCTGGGCCTGTTCGTCTACACCCTGGTGGTGATGCAGAGCGGCGGCAATTTCTCGGCCCTGGCCGGCGCGATCTCGCTGGCCTTCATCGTGCTGCCGGTGGTGGTGCGCACCACCGACGAAATGCTGCGGCTGGTGCCGGCACAGATGCGCGAAGCAGCGCTGTCGCTGGGCGTGCCGCAGTGGAAGGTGATCGTGCAGGTGCTGTACCGCAGCGCCTCGGCCGGCATCGTCACCGGCGTGCTGCTCGCGCTGGCGCGGATCAGCGGCGAAACCGCGCCGCTGCTGTTCACCGCGTTCGGCAACCAGTACTGGAGCCACAACGTGCTGCAGCCGATGGCCAGCGTGCCGGTGGTGATGAACCAGTTCGCCGGCAGCCCGTACGAAACCTGGCAGACCCTGGCCTGGGCCGGCGCCCTGGTGCTCACCTTCTTCGTCCTCGTCGTCAGCCTGCTCGCCCGCGCCCTCGTGTTGCGCAATCGGATCGCCAATGACTGACCTCTCGAACCAACCCGTTGCCCGGACCCCGGCCATGAACGATGCACGTCTCTCCGTCGCCACCCCCGACCGCGCCGCGGCCGTGGTCGGCGCTTCGCCGGTCAAGCTCGCCGCGCGCGGCCTGGACTTCTATTACGACAAGTTCCACGCCCTCAAGTCGATCAACCTGGACATCCCGGAAAAGCAGGTCAC
This sequence comes from Lysobacter capsici, assembly GCF_014779555.2. Classification (NCBI taxonomy): domain Bacteria; kingdom Pseudomonadati; phylum Pseudomonadota; class Gammaproteobacteria; order Lysobacterales; family Lysobacteraceae; genus Lysobacter; species Lysobacter capsici. The sequence goes on along the minus strand of NZ_CP094357.1, from coordinate 2,072,926 downwards.
CGCGCTGATCGGCCCGTCGGGTTGCGGCAAGTCGACCTTGCTGCGCATCTTCAACCGCATCTACGCGCTGTACCCGAAACTGGAAGCGCGCGGCGAGGTGATCCTCGACGGCGAGAACATCCTCGACCCGCGCTATCCGATGAACCGGTTGCGCAGCAAGGTCGGCATGGTGTTCCAAAAGCCCGTGCCGTTCCCGATGACGATCTTCGAGAACGTGGCCTACGGCATCCGTCACCACGAGAAATTGTCGAAGTCGGAAATGAACGATCGCGTCGAACACGCGCTGCGCCAGGGCGCGCTGTGGGACGAGGTCAAGGACAAGCTGGGCCAGAGCGCGCTGGGCCTGTCCGGCGGCCAGCAGCAGCGCCTGTGCATCGCGCGCGCGGTGGCGCTCAAGCCGTCGGTGCTGTTGCTCGACGAACCGACCTCGGCGCTCGACCCGATCTCGACCAGCCGCATCGAACAACTGGTCGAAGAGCTGAAGAAGGACTACACCATCGCAATCGTTACCCACAACATGCAGCAGGCCGCGCGCGTGTCCGACTTCACCGCCTTCATGTACCTGGGCGATCTGATCGAACACGGCCCGACCGAACAGATCTTCTCGCAGCCGACCAAGCAGCAGACCGAGGATTACATCACTGGCCGCTTCGGCTGAAGCGGCCGGGAATCGGGAATGGGGAATCGGGAATCGTCAAAAGCGAACGCCGGTTCCCTCGTTACCTGCCCCAGCCGTACTGTCGCCGCCATTGCTGTTGCCTTCAACGATTCCCGAATCCCCATTCCCGATTCCCGGCCTTACGCCCATGAGCACCCAAATGCACGACCACATCGTCAAAAGCTACGACGACGAGCAGCGCCGCCTGCTCGACGAAACCCTGCGCATGGGCGAGATGGCCGCTTCGCAGCTGGAAGCCGCGCTCGACGTGGTCCAGCGTCGCGACGACAAGGCCGCCGAGCGCATCATCGCCAACGATGAAGCGATCGACGCGCTCGAGCAGGAAATCAGCCACGACGTGATGAAGCTGGCGCTGCGCGGGCCGATGGCGCGCGACCTGCGCGAGATCCTCGCCGCGATCCGCATCGCCTCGGACATCGAACGCGTCGGCGATTACGCCGCCAACGTCGCCAAGCGTTCCACCGCGCTGAACCTGTCGCCGCCGCTGCCGCACGTCGCCGGGCTGCATGCGCTGGGCACGCTCGCGGTCAAGCAGCTGCGCGATGTGCTCAGCGCCTATCGCGACAACGACATCGAGCTGGCGCAGAAGGTGCGCGCGCGCGATGCCGAGATCGACACCGCCTACACCGGCCTGTTCCGCGAGCTGCTGACCTACATGATGGAGGACGCGCGCAGCATCACCGCCTGCACCCATCTGCTGTTCATGGCCAAGAACATCGAACGCATCGGCGACCACGCCACCAACATCGCCGAGAACGTGTGGTTCCTGGTCAAGGGCGAAGAGCTGCTGCCGCCGCGCGAGAAGCGCGATGACACCAACACCACCGGCGCGCTGTAAGCCCGCGTCGCCGGCTGTTGGTGGTGGTATCGACGGGGCTTCGGCCCCGTCGTTGTTTGATCCGGCGCCGCGGGAATCGACGCCATCGGCGCCCGGGGCGTCGGGCCTGAACCCCTCGTGCGAAACCCCCTGGCCCTCCCGTTCGCGGTGACTCCCCGCCGGGCGACACCGCTCGTCCCCGTAGCGAACGACCGGCCGAAGCGACCGTTTTCGCGCACGTTGCAGTGCAGCATCGCCAAGGTGCCCGCTCCGACCGACCGCAACCTTCCCCGCACCTAATGTCCAGCGAGGTTCGCGCACTCCACCGCGCAGCATCGACCTCGACACGTCCGGCCCTTGCAGCTCAAGGCTGCAAACGGTTACAGCCCAATCCGGCTTAACCCGTTCTAAACAATTTCGGCGCATCGCCGCCGAAGCGCGAATCCGTTCGCCTCCTCCTAAACTCTTGGTACATGTCCGCAGCCCCACGCTGCAGTGTATTTTTGGGAACTCAGGAGGACAGCCCGGCATGACGCTATCGATGGCCCACGATGATCTGGCAGCCGCCCGCTCGGGCGACACGGCCGCATTGGAACGGGTGCTGGTGCATTCGCGCCAGGACCTGCGCCGATACGCCGAGTACCACTGCGTCATCAACGACGTCGAGGACGCGGTCCAGGAAAGCCTGTTCACCGTATCGCGCAAGCTGCGCGACCTGCGGGTACTCGAATGCTTCGTGTCGTGGACCTTCCGCATCGTCAAGCGCGAATGCAACCGGCTCAAGCGCGGCCGGCGCATGCTCAGTGGCGACGCCATCAGCGACGACATCGCGCCGATGGTGAGCCACGAACCGGCCGAGTGGCGGCATGATGTCGCCGCCGCGCTGGAATCCTTGCCCGCGCATTACCGCCGCATCATCCTGCTGCGCGATCTGGAAGGGCTGACCATCGCCGAAATCGGCGAACAGCTCGGCCTGACCCGCGAAGCGGTGAAATCGCGTTTGCACAGGGCGCGGCTGCTCGCCCGCGAGTACCTGGCTTGTTGACGGCGCGCTTGTTGAAAGCACGCTCGTCGAAGGCCGCGCCTGTTGACGGTGGCGCTGTCGATCGCCGCCGGCCCGTTGCATCCAAGTTCGTATCGAAGTCGTATCACCCAACAGCTCGAACGCATCCATCGCGTTTCAAGCACAACCCGATCTGACGGAACCCGGCACACTGGGCCGTTATTCCAACGGCGGACCATCCTCCGCCCTCATCGCCACAGGAGTCATCCATGTCCAAGCAAATCAAGAAGCCCCTCGCCCTCGCCCTCGGCGCCACCCTGATCGGTGGTCTGAGCCTGTCGGCTTCCGCGTTCGCGATGAGCGATCTGTCGCAGGGCTACCTGCTCGGCGCTCAGCAGGCTCCGCCGGCCGCCGAAAAGGCCGCCGACGCCAAGGCCGCCGCCGACACCGCCAAGACGGCCGAAGGCAGCTGTGGCGCCGACAAGAAGGCGAAGGAAGGCAGCTGCGGCGCCGACAAGAAGAAGGCCGCCGAGGGCAAGTGCGGCGAAGGCAAGTGCGGCGCCGACAAGAAGAAGGCCGGCGAAGGCAAGTGCGGCGGCGAAAAGAAGGCCGACGCGGCCAAGCCGGTCAAGACCGGCGAAGCGGCGGCCAAGAAGGCCGGTGAAGGCAAGTGCGGCGAAGGCAAGTGCGGCGGTTCGGTCTGATTCGTTTCGAATCGGTCCGATATGCCACTGAGCTGACCCGATGGACGGCATGCGCAGTCTGAAATCCGATGCCGTCGGTCTAGGCCTGCGGCGGGCTCTGCTGAGCCCGCTGCAGTCCGCGCCGACCGCCGAAGACGAACGCGATTTCGATTTTCTCGAATGCGCGCCGGAAAACTGGATCGGCATCGGCGGCCGTTTCGGCGAAGCCTTGCGCGAGTTGTCCTCGCGCCATCGGCTGGTCTGCCACGGCCTGTCCCTGTCGCTGGGCGGCACCGAGCCGCTCGACGAAACCTTCCTGGCCCGGGTGCGTCGCTTCCTCGACGAACACCGCGTGGCCTGCTACAGCGAACACCTGAGTTACTGCAGCGACGACGGCCATCTGTACGACCTGCTGCCGATTCCGTTCACCGAGGAAGCCGTGCATCACGTCGCCGCGCGCATCCGCCGCACCCAGGACATCGTCGGCCGCCGCATCGCGGTGGAAAACGCGTCCTACTACGCCGCTCCGCACCAGCAGATGAGCGAGATCGAATTCACCCGCGCGATCCTGGCCGAGGCCGATTGCGACTTGCTGCTCGACGTCAACAATGTCTACGTCAATTCGATCAACCATCGTTACGACGCACGCGAATTCATCCAGGCGATGCCGCACGAACGCATCGCCTATATCCATGTCGCCGGCCATTACGACGAGGCCGACGACCTCAAGGTCGACACCCACGGCGCGCCGGTGAAGAACGAAGTGTGGTCGCTGCTCGGCGACGCCTACCGCATGTTCGGCCCGCGCCCGACCCTGCTCGAACGCGATTTCAATTTCCCGCCCTACGAAGAACTGGTCGACGAGTTGCGAATCGTGCGCCGGGTGCTGAGCGAATCGAGCCAGGCCTCGGCAAGCCCGGCCCGCCGCGCGCGCGCCTGAGCCATGAACGACGCACCCTCGCGCCTGCGCGCGCAGCAGTTCGAACTGACCCGGCATCTGCGCGATCCGCAGGCCAGCCCCGCGCCGCAAGGCATCGAGGACCGGCGCCTGGGGATTTATCGCGAACTGCTGTTCAACAACATCCTGGGCCTGCTGTCGGGAAATTTCCCGGTCATCAGCCAACTGCTGGGCGAGGAACGCTGGCAACGGCTCGTGCGCGATTTCTACCGCGACTATCGCTGCCGCACCCCGCTGTTCGCCGAGATCGCGCGCGAGTTCCTGCGCTATCTGGACGGTCTCGACGGCGACGCCATCCCGCCGTTCCTGCCCGAACTCGCGCATTACGAGTGGGTCGAACTGGCGCTGCAACTCAGCGACGCGGCCGCGCCGCAAGACGATGCCGCGATCGGCGACGACGAACTGCTGGAGCACCATCCGCGGCTCTCGCCGCTGGCCTGGCCCCTGGCCTATGCCTGGCCGGTGCATCGGCTCGGCCCCGACCACCAGCCCGAACAGCCGCCGGCGACCCCGACCCTGGTCCTGCTGCGCCGCGAAGCCGGCGGCGACGTGCGTTTTTCCGAACTCAGCCCGCTGGCCTATCGCCTGGTCGAACGCATCGGCGAATCGCCGGAACTGACCGCGCGCGAACAACTGCAGGCCCTGGCGCAGGAAGCCGGCAGCGACGACAGCGCCGCCTTCCTCGCGCTCGGCGACGGCCTGTTGCGGCAGATGCGCGCAAGCGGGGTGATCTTCTTTGCCCGCGCCGAGAATCCGCCGGCTTGATCGCAACCGTGCATCCACGCCGTCCCGCGTCGGATCGTCCCAGACTGTAGGAGCGGCGCGAGCCGCGACCGCGCCACCGCGACCACGACGCCACTGAAGCCCTGATCGCGATCTCAGACCGAGGTCGCGGCCCTGCCCACGACGAGCAGACAGTCCCGCAACGCCGGTTCAGCCCGCACACGCCAAAGCCATCGCCCCAACCTGCTAGGCTTTCGCGATGACCGAAACCGGCCCGACCGCGCCCGCGACCACCGCGGCGCCCTTCCCCACCACCCTCGCCAACCGTTTCCGCGGCTACCTGCCGGTGGTCGTCGACGTCGAAACCGGCGGCTTCGACTGGAACAAGCACGCGCTGCTGGAAATCGCGGTGCTGCCGCTGGAGCTGGACGCCGACGGCCGGATCGTGCCCGGCGAGATCGCCAGCGCCCACGTGGTGCCCGCGCCCGGCACCCTGATCGACCCTAAGTCGCTGGAAATCACCGGCATCGACATCGATCACCCGTTCCGCGACGCCAAGCCCGAGCGTCAGGCGCTGGAAGCGGTGTTCGGGCCGGTGCGCGAGGCGGTCAAGCGCCACGGCTGCCAGCGCGCGATCCTGGTCGGCCACAACGCCCATTTCGACCTCAATTTCCTCAACGCCGCGGTCGCCCGCAGCGGCCACAAGCGCAATCCTTTCCACCCCTTCAGCGTGTTCGACACGGTGACCCTGGCCGGCGTCGCCTACGGCCAGACCGTGCTCGCGCGCGCGGTCCAGGCCGCAGGCCTGTCGTGGAACGCGCAGGAAGCGCACTCGGCCGTCTACGACACACAGCGCACGGCCGAGCTGTTTTGCAAGATCGTCAACATGTGGCCACGCGGCGGCTGAGCTTTTTGCGACCAGCCTTCGTGGTCCTCGCGCATCAACCCGCCATCGCTTTATGACCGAAAATCTTGCGACGCCGCCTTATTTTTGGGCGCCAGGCATCGGCCCATCGGCTCAGGCAATGCAGCGTCTGCGCGCGCTTGTACGCTTGCCTCGGCGAGCCATGGGCGAAGCCTGGTTCATGAGCGAGGAACGCCGCCTGTTCTCGGGATTGATGGACGAAGACCCACTGCGATGGCGGCAAGACGAGCTCGACTGCGCGTTATTCGAACTGTCCTCGGGTCCTGGCTCGTTCGGCGCCAGACGTGAGTGGCTCGTGTGGTTCGGATTTTTGCTGCCACGCGCCCAAACCCTGATCGGCGACGGCCAACAACCGTATTTCTTCGGGCGCTGGCTGCACGGTGCGTTGACGACGGCGACGTTCGTACATTGTCCCGACCCCAGCCTTCCGAATCTGCCGCCCCATGTCCGACGCGACCTGCTCGATACCTTGGCGAGGACCTTGTTCGCGGCGCAGCGCTGGAATCAAGGGCGCGTTGCGGCCAACAATTTTTTCGAGCCGCTAGGCGACAGCCCGCATCACGGCTTGTATTTCGACGGGGGCGACGCGCTGGCGGCCTCGTGTCTGCTGGTTTTGAAATACCTGGATGCCGAACTGATCGACGGCTGGCTTGTCAGCGCGCTCGGCATCTCGGACCCCAACTGGCGGGCCGCCTTCGTCGTCTGGCTCGCCGGATCGGCGCCGCTGATCGTGGACGGGGCGTATCCGGACCAGTTAAGCCACAGCGAGCTGTATCCGGCGACTTGGCAACACCATCATCTGATCCACGCGCCTGCGTCGCCATTGACATTGGACGACGCGGAAACTTCGTTTATCGACTCGCAGCGTCGCCATGCCTTCGTCTCTTCGCTGCGGCGTCAACTCGATCGCAGCCGCCTGGGTCGTTGGCGAGAGGAATTGACCGCGTCAAGCGGCCCGCGGCACGGCTCTGAGTACGCGCGCCGGCAATACGAAACCGCCGCCGAGCGCGTAATCGAACGCTACGGCCTGAGCTGATCTGGCGTCGACCCAGTCCGTCCGGGGATGTTTCAGCCATGAAACAGCCCGCGCTGACCGTGCATGCGCGGCCCCCGCGTTGATTAGACATCGAGCGGCACGTCGCGGTCAGGATCGGCCCGACGCGCGACCGCTTTCGCGCAGCCGTGGCGCTGCGCATGCAGGAGGACAGGATGTTCGCTTTCGACGACGAGCAGTTTCTCGATGGCTACCGCAAGCGCTTCGGACCGTTGCGCGACGACCTCGCGCAGGCGCTGCGCTTCTTGATCGGACGCATCGAGCAGGACGCCAGTTTCAGTTCCAACCCGGTGCATCGCAACCAGATCGCCTATTGCCTGGCGACGTTCAAGTGGGAAACCGCGCACACCCTGCGGCCGATCGACGAGTTCGGCGACGACGCGCGCTTCAACCGCCTGTACGGCCCGGACACCCGCGTGGGCAGGATGCTCGGCAACACCCGCGCGGGCGACGGCGCGCGCTTCCACGGCCGCGGCTACGTGCAGCTGACCGGCCGCGCCAACTACGAACGCGCCGGCAAGCTCCTCGGCATCGATCTGCTGAACAAGCCCGACGACGCCAAGAAGCCCGAGATCGCCTACGCGATCGCGATGGAGGGCATGAAGAAGGGCTGGTTCACCGGCAAGAAACTCGACAACTACTTCAAGCCCGGGCAATTGCCGAACTACGAGGAAGCGCGGCGCATCATCAACGGCCAGGACAAGGCGCAGACCATCGCCGACATCGCGCGCCGGTTCGATGAGTTGCTGGTCAACGCCTTGCAGTGAGCCGACGCGCCGACGCAATCGGTGGCCTCGATGAGGCCGCCGTCGCGGCGATAAGCGACGAATCGGATCGAAGGACCCGGCTCAGTCCGCGCCGCGCAGCGCCATGTGGATCAAGGGAAACGGCCGCCCCTGGCCGTCGGTCGGCGAACGGCCGACATCGGCGAACCCGTAGCGCCGATAGAACCCATGCGCCCGCGGGTTTTGTTCGTTGACGTCGACGGTCAAGGCGCCTCGCAACTCGCGCGCATGATCGAGCAAACGCGTGCCGATGCCCTGCCCGCGCCAGCGCGGGTCCAGAAACAGCATCTCGACCTGCGCGCCCGACAGGCCGATAAAACCGAGCAGCCGACCGTCCGTGTCCTCGTAGACCCAGACATCGACCGCATCGAGATACAGGTCGCGCACCTGCGGCAGCAATTGCGCGATGTCGTCCTCGTTGAGGAAATCGTGGGTCGCGCGCACCGATCGATGCCACAGATCGAGCAGGACCGGATTGTCGGCACGGACGCGGGCACGGATGCGCATTCATCCCTCCTGGATGGAAACGGCCTGAGTGTCTGGACAAAGTAACCGCCGGCCGGATCGTCGATCCAGCCGGCGGCCGGGTTTTCATCATTGCGATAGCGACCGCATGATCGAACGACGGCGCGAAGAATCCATCGCGCCGCGTCGGGTCGAACTTCAAGCCCGATCTCAGGCCAGCTTCAAACCGACCAGCCCGGCGATGATCAACACGATGCTGCCGATGCGCAGGGCATTGACCGGTTCGTTGAACAGCACGATGCCGAGAATGACCGTGCCGACCGCGCCGACGCCGACCCAGATCGCGTAAGCGGTGCCGACCGGCAGCGACTTCATCGCCAGGCCGAGCAGGCCCAGGCTGACGATCATCGCCGCGGCCGTGCCGAGCGAGGGCCACAGTTTGGTGAAACCTTCGGTGTATTTCAGACCGATCGCCCAGCCCACTTCGAACAGGCCGGCGAGTACGAGCAAGATCCAGGGCATGACTGACTCCAGATTGACGATGGGGCCGTCCCCGGATGCGATTGAAGCAGCGGGGTCGTCCCCGCCTCGTGATGCGCAGTTTCTCACGCGCCTCGGGCCCGTCGATGACCGGGGTGTAACCCCGCGACCGCTCTGACCGCGCCGCCGCCTCGCTCAGGCCAGCTCGGGCAGGAAACGCGTGTCCAGCCAATAGCGCTTGGGCCGGCCGGGCCGGATCAGCACGCTGACGTGTTCGCCGACGTAGTCGCTCGGATCGAACCAGAGCGGGTCGCTGCGAAACAGATGGATCTTGCCGCTGGCCGGGTCCCGCCATTGCGCGTGGATCCGCCACGGCGAGCGGCCGTTGACCTTGATCGAACTCTCGCGCGCCACCTCGACCACGTCGGCCTGCACCGCCACGCCGGTCGCCCGCAACTCGGCCGCGATGCGGCGTCCACGCAGGCCCGGCAGCACCGCCAGCAGGCCGATCGCGAGAAACACGCCGCCGAGGCCGCCCACGACCATCACCGCGAGCCAGCGGGTCAGGAACGAATCGATCCTGGCGTCGTGCGGATCGCTTTCGCGATACAGCACCGCCACCGTCTCGCCGACATTTTCGGCGGGCGGCTGCGAACACACCCCGCCGACGAATTCGATCTGCCGGCCGTCGGCGGCGGTGAAATGCACGATCGGGCAGTAGGTGCCGCCGCTGCCGGAATCGCTGGAATCGGAACGACTGAAGCTGTGCTCGACGACCACGCCCTTCGCATGCAGCGCCTGCGTCCGGAACCGCTGCTGCGTCACCGCGATCGCGAGCGCGCCGAGCAGCATCGCCGCGCCGATGGCCGGGAACAGCCACAGCCAGTTCATGCCGCGGCCCAGCGACAGGTTCATCTCATGCCGCGCCGCGCTGACGCACCGCTTCGAACAAGGTCACGCCCGAGGCGACCGACACGTTGAGGCTTTCCACGCCGGTGGCCGCGTTGCCGCCGGGCATCGGGATCTTGACCAACTGGTCGCAGTTCTCGCGGGTCAGGCGGCGCAGGCCGTCGGCTTCGCCGCCCAGGACCAGGGCGACGTTGCCTTTGAGGTCGATCGAATACAGCGATGCATCGGCTTCGCCGGCCAGGCCGTAAATCCATACGCCGAGTTGTTGCAGGTCGCGCATCGCGCGGGCCAGATTCGTCACCGGGATCACCGGGATGCTGTCGGCCGCGCCGGCCGAGGTCTTGCGCACGGTCGCGTTGACCTGCACCGACTTGTCCTTCGGGATGACCACCGCGGTCGCGTTGGCGGCCGCCGCGCTGCGCAGACAGGCGCCGAGGTTGTGCGGGTCCTGCACGCCGTCGAGGATCAGGATCAGCGCCTTGCCCTGCGCGGCTTCGACCAGCCCCTCGAGCTCGTTCTCGTTCCAGGTCTTGGCCGCGGCGTAGCGCGCGACCACGCCCTGATGGCGCAGATTGCCGACCACGCCTTCGAGCGCATTGGTCGCGACCCGGCGCACGTCGATATCGGCGCGGCGCGCGGCGGTCTCGATCTCGGTCAGACGCGGGTTCTTGGCGCCGGCCTCGATCAGCACCTCGCGCACGTTGGACGCATCGTGTTCGATCGAAGCGGCGACGGCGTTGATGCCGGCGATCCATTGTTTCTGGCTCATGGGGATTCCGTGGGGCGGTCGTGGCCGGGGCGCCCGCGCGGGCGCGCGAGGCCAGGGCTGGATCTGGGGGATGAATTCTAAGCTACCGCCACGGTTGGGGCGGTCGGCGGGGACCCGGCGGCGGTTTGCGGTGGTTTCTTGCGGCGGCGGCCGACAGCGGGCAGCCACTGCGGCCCGGCCCCGAACTCCCGGCTGCCCCTTGAAACCTACCCGAAGGATTCCCCCCTTTGAAAAAGGGGGGCCAGGGGGATTTGCTCTTACCCGCCCGCAGCAACGCAACCCGCCGATGGAAGAGCAAATCCCCCGCGCTGGAGTCGCTGGCTCTAATGGCATCTGCGCCGGGCGCTCGCCCCCTTTGTCAAAGGGGGCGACTGATTAGCGCGCCGCAGCCGCAGTCACGGGCAAGCTGGATCGTGGTTACGAAGTCTTAGCCACACGAAACCCGGGGCGTGCTTACGAGTAACGCGGGCGCAGTCACCGGGCGACGAAGCGCCACCGCTAGCGTCCAACACACATCCTGCCTGGGTGGTCACCGGCGCGATCGGTCAACTCCGATCGACGCCGGCCACGCTGCCTCAATACTTCTGCTTGGGCCGCTTCGCCGGTTGCCCGCGCGGCGGCAAGGGCTTGGCGCCGCGCTCCTCGACCAGGCGGAAGTCGATCTTGCGGTCTTCCACGCTGGCCTTGAGCACGACGATCGCGACCCGGTCGCCGAGCCGGAACTCGCGCGCGGTGCGCTCGCCCTTGAGCGTCTTGCGGATCGGATCGAAGTGGTAATAGTCGTGCGGCAACTGGGTGACATGCACCAGGCCGTTGACCTTGGATTCGTCGAGTTCGATGAACAAGCCGAAGCTGGTCACGCCGCTGATAGTGCCTTCGAACTCGCCGCCGACATGCTGTTCCATCCACGCGGCGCGGTAGCGCTCGTCGACCTCGCGCTCGGCCTCGTCGGCGCGGCGCTCGCGTTCGGAGCACTGCAGCGCCAGCGCGCTCATCTGCCGCGGCGAATAACCGTACGCGCTGGGCTTGGCGCCGCTGAGCGCGTGCTTGATCGCGCGATGCACCAGCAAGTCGGGATAACGCCGGATCGGCGAGGTGAAGTGGGCGTAAGCATGCAGCGCCAGGCCGAAGTGGCCGACGTTCTCCGGCGCGTACACCGCCAGGCTCTGGCTGCGCAGCAGCACCGATTCGATCAACGCCGCGTCGGGACGCTCGCGGATCTTCTTCAGCAACGCGGTGAAATCGCGCGGTTCGACCTGGTTCCAGGCCGGCATGCGCAGCTTGAATTCCTTGAGGAACTCCTGCAGATCGGCGTACTTCTGTTCCGGCGGGCGGTCGTGGATGCGGTACGGCGCCGGCACTTCCTGCGCGATCAGGTACTTCGCGGCCTCGACATTGGCCGCGATCATGCATTCCTCGATCAACTTGTGCGCGTCGTTGCGCTGGAGCATGCCGGCCTGGGTCACTTCGCCGTTGCTGCCCAGCACGAAGCGCACTTCGCTGGATTCGAATTCGATCGCGCCGCGCTTCTGCCGCGCCTTGAGCAGCACATGGAACAACTGGTGCAGGCGCTCGATGTTCGGCAGCAGCGAGCCGATCTGCGCATGCGCCTCGCTCTTCAATTCCTCGGGCACGTCGCCGACCGCGTTCCACACCGTGGTGTAGGTCAGACGCGCGTGCGAGTTCATCACCGCCTCGTAGAACTTCGATTCGGTCACCTGCCCCTCGCGATCGATCTGCATGTCGCAGACGAAGCACAGGCGGTCGACCTTCGGGTTCAAGGAGCAGATGCCGTTGGACAAGGTCTCCGGCAGCATCGGCACGACGAAGCCGGGGAAATACACCGAGGTCGCGCGCTTTTGCGCCTCGTCGTCCAGCGGCGTGCCCGGGCGGACGTAATGCGATACGTCGGCGATCGCGACCACCAGGCGGAAACCGTCGCGGTTGCTTTCGCAGTACACCGCGTCGTCGAAATCCTTCGCGTCCTCGCCGTCGATGGTGACCAGCGGCAGCTTGCGCAGGTCAACGCGTTGCGCGGCCACCGACTCGGGCACGGTCAGCGGCACCGCGGCGGCTTCGTCGAGGGTTTCCTGCGGGAACACGTCGGGAATTTCGTGGCCGTGGATCGCGGCCTGCACCGCCAGCGAGGCGGTGAGCTTGTCGCCGAGCACCGCGAGCACGCGGCCGATCGGCGGACGCTTGTGGTCGGGCGCCTGGACCAGTTCGCACACGACCAGTTGGCCGTTCTGGGCATCCATGCGCGCGTCCGGCGGGATCTGCACGTTGCGCTGGATGCGGCGATCGTCGGGCACGACGTAGCTGATGCCCTGCTCGACCGTGAAGCGGCCGATCAGGCGGTTGAGCCGGCGTTCGAGCACTTCCACGATCGCGCCTTCGCGGCGGCCGCGGCGGTCCATGCCGGTGACGCTGACCAGCACGCGGTCGCCGTGCATGGCCTTGCGCATTTCGTACGGCGGCAGGAACAGGTCGTCGCCCACGCCGCTTTCCGGGCGCAGGAAGCCGAAGCCGTCGGGGTTGGCGATCACCACGCCGGGGATCAGGTCCATCTGCGCGGCGGGGGCGAAATCGCCCTTGCGGTTACGGATCAGCTGGCCGTCGCGAATCATCGCGCCCAGGCGCTTGCCCAGCGCGTCGGCGCGGTCGGGTTCGCTGAGTTTGAGCTGTTCGGCCAGGGTCTCGGCCGACATCGGGCCGTCGGCCGCGGCCAGGGTCTGCAGGATCAGCTCGCGGCTGGCGATCGGCTGCTCGTAGCGCGAGGCTTCGCGGTCGGCGTAGGGATCGTGAAAAGGCGGCGCTTTGGCCGCGGGGCCTTTGACGGCCGGGCCGGGAACCTGCGGGAGGAAGCTGGCGGGGCCGGACGCGGCCTTCTTGCGCGGGGTCTTGCTGGCGCCGTGCTGGAGATTGTCGGGCAACCAGGGCGGGCGCGCCGCGGGCGGCTTGGCGCCGCCTTTCTTGCTGGGAGCCGCGCCGGCACCGGTGGGGGACGTCTTGCTGCTGCCGGGCTTACCGGTCTTCGTACTCTTCGTTTTTTTGGTCATGGCTTACATGGTCTCACATCGCCATGAACGCGGCGTCGCAGCCGCGGCCCGCGCAGACGCCGGCCGGACCGGACCGGCACCGCGCTGACGGCCCCATCGATGTGGTCACGAGACGCCGGCATGGCACGCATGCGGCGGCCAGCGCGCCGGGAGTTCCGCGCAGTTGAGCGCGGTTCAACGCAAATAGTCGGCTGATCCAGCCATTTTGTGGATGTTCTGCACCCGCCCCATCGATCGTCAGTTGCAATCGCAATCACGCTTTTCCGCCATGGCCTCGGCCACGGCCCCTTGCGCCGGCCGGATTTTCGCGAAGCCGGCACGGGCGCACAAAACCGCCGTTCGACCGCCGCCTAGGGTCCAGGCGTCGGCCCGCGGCGGACGGCTCCGCCAACCAACCGGCGTCCGCTTGCCCTGCCCGCACGCATTCCCTTCAGCAACGCAAGGAAACGCACGATGACCCAGAATCACGCCCTTCGCCTCGCCCTGCTCGCCAGCCTGTCCGTCGCCTCGACCGCCGCCGTCGCGGCGCCGCCCGCCGTGGTCGAAATGGATTCGGCGCCGGTTACCGAGGCGCCCTCGGCCGCGGCCATGGGCGCGGCCGAGTTCGCCTCCGTGGCGAAAACCGCCCCGGCGCGCGTGCTCAGCCTGCCCTCGCTCACCCGCAGCGACGTGGCCGCGCTGCGATCGCGCCGCATCAAGCAGGATCGCGACGGCCTGCCGCTGCAAATCGGCGTCAACCGCAAGGTCGAGCGCAGCCGCATCGATCTCAACACCCTGGCCTGGCAACCGCTGGCCGACGGCGGCCGCTCGGCGCGCTTCACCCTGACCTCCGAAAACGCCAGCGCGCTGCGCGCCGCGCTGTCCTTGCGCGGTAGCGGCGCCAAGTCGGCCCGGTTGCATTTCGCCGGCAACGACGGCCGCGTGTTCGAGCAAGGCGGCGCCGATTTCGCCGGCAACACCCAGGCCTGGTCGCCGATGGTGTCGGGCGACACGCTCACCGTCGAACTGGTCCTGCCCAAGGGCGTCAATCCGAAGTCGCTGTCGTTGAACGTCCCGCAGCTCTCGCACCTGGATCTGAGCCCGGTCGCCAGCGACAAGGACATCCAGAAGGCGATCGGCGACAGCGATGTGTGCGAGAAGGACATCGTGTGCCGCGCCAATCCGTCGGCCGGCTTCGTGTCCACCGCCAAATCGGTGGCGCGCATGACCTACACCAACGCGCAAGGCTCGTGGCTGTGCACCGGCACCTTGCTCAACAACAACCATTCGCCGAAAAAGCGCTTGTTCTGGACCGCGGCGCATTGCATCAGCACCCAGGCCGAAGCCGACACGCTGCAGACCTATTGGTTCTACGAGGTGACCTCCTGCGGCGGCTCGACCGTGAATTCGGCCTACACCACGCTCAGCGGCGGCGCGTTCCTGCGTCACGCCAACACCAGCCGCGACACCTCGCTGCTGGAACTCAAGACCGCGCCGCCAGCGGGCGCGGTGTATGCGGGCTGGTCGAATGCGGCCATCACCGCCACCGGCACCAAGATCGAGGGCATCCATCACCCGGCAGGCGACGTCAAGAAGTACTCGCTGGGTTCGGTGACCGGCCTGTCGACCTCGGCCGGCGGCGTATCGCCGCTGTACCGCGTGGTCTGGAACACCGGCGTGACCGAAGGCGGCTCCTCGGGCTCGGGCCTGTTCACCATCACCAGCAGCGGCGGTTATCAGCTGCGGGGCGGTTTGTGGGGCGGCAGTTCGTTCTGCAGCAATCCGCAGGCGCCGGATTACTACTCGCGCTTCGCCGACATCTACGCGAGCGTGTCGAGCTATTTCAATCCCTGATCGCCGACACAGGTTTGGTTTTCGCCACCGGTCGCTGCGCAAGCAGCGGCCGGTTTTTTTTTGCCGTGCGTGTTTCGATTTTTCGAAATTCGACTCAAGAGCAGTTGCGCGCCTTAGCGGCAATAACGAGTCGAAACCAATACCGGCGCGAACCGCCCACGGCATCGCGCATCATCGGCAGCGATCGCGCAACACGCGCGTGTTGCAACGCCGCAGCTGCAAGCCTCATGCATCGATCGAACAACCGTCAACGCATGTGCGCACTTCGCGCCGATCGCCGCATCTGTGATCGCAACCACGCTTGACCGAAACCGTTTCATCGGTAACGGCTTGCACTTCGCCGGCTTCCGAGAAGCCCGAATAAGCGCACAAAAAAGCCACATCGATGCGGCATAGCGTGCTCACTCCGCGCTAGTCACGCGGAGCTTTCGGCCACTGCGCCGACATCCCCACAGCCACCCAAGGAAACGCACGATGATCCGCAAGAACGCACTTTGCCTGGCGCTCGTCGCCGGCCTGTCCTGCTTCTCGATCCAGGCGTCCGCCAAGACCGCCAACGCCGAAATGGATTCGGCGCCGGTCACCGAAACCCCGTTGGCCGGCGCCATGGGCGCCGCCGATTTCGCGATCTCCGCCAAGGCCGCCGCGCCGCGTCTGGTCAGCCTGGGCCAGCCGACCAGCCTGGACGTGTCCGCGCTCAAGGACCGTCGGGTCCGCCAGGACAAGAACGGCGAACCGCTGGAAATCGGCTACGCGCGCGACATCGCGCGCAGCCGGATCGATCTGAAGACGCTCAACTGGCTGCCGCTGGCCAACGGCGGCAGCGCCGCGCGCTTCGAAGTGTCCTCGGCCGGCGCGGTCGCGCTGCGCGCGGGCCTGTCGCTGCGCGGCGCCGGCGCCAGGTCGGCGGTGCTGCATTTCGCCGGCAACGACGGTCGCGTGTTCGAACAAAACGGCGCGGATTTCGCCGGCAACGAGCTGGTCTGGTCGCCGGTGGTCGCCGGCGACACCGCCACGGTCGAAATCGTGCTGCCCAAGGGCGTCAGCGCCAAGTCGCTGTCGCTCAACATCCCGCAGCTGTCGCACCTGGACGTCAGCCCGGCGGCCAGCGAGAAGACTCTGCAGAAGGCGATCGGCGACAGCGATTCGTGCGAGAAGGACATCGTGTGCCGGGTCAGCCCGCCGTCGGGTTTCGTGTCGACCGCCAAGTCGGTCGCGCGCATGACCTTCACCACCGGCGGCGGCACCTACCTGTGCACCGGCACCCTGCTCAACAACAACTACTCGCCGAAGAAGCGCCTGTTCTGGACCGCCGCGCATTGCATCAGCACCCAGACCGTCGCCAACACCCTGCAGACGTACTGGTTCTACGACGCCACCACCTGCAACGGCTCGGTGGTTAACTCGGCCTACACCACGCTCAGCGGCGGCGCGTATCTGCGTCATGCCAACACCACCCGCGACACCTCGCTGCTGGAACTCAAGACCGCGCCGCCGTCGGGCGCGGTGTATGCGGGCTGGTCGAGCTCGGCGATCGCCTCCACCGGCACCGCCATCGAAGGCATCCATCACCCGGCCGGCGACGTCAAGAAGTACTCGCTGGGTTCGGTGACCGGCCTGTCGACCTCGATCGACGGCAAGTCGCCGCTGTATCGCGTGGTCTGGAACACCGGCGTCACCGAAGGCGGCTCCTCGGGCTCGGGCCTGTTCACCGTGACCAGCAGCGGCGGTTATCAGCTGCGCGGCGGCCTGTACGGCGGCACCTCGTACTGCAGCGCGCCGCGCGATCCGGATTACTACTCGCGCTTCGCCGACATCTATTCGAGCGTGTCGAGCTATTTCAATCCCTGATCACTCGGTCTGGACCCGGTTGAAAAACGCGGGCCGCTGCTGATGCAGCGGCCCGTTTTTTTGGGCACGGCGACCATCGAATGCTTACGGCCAGGGTATTTCGCCCTTGGCGACCTTGGCGCTGATATCCAGGGACAACTCGCCTTCCAGCGCCGGATAACGTCGCTTCATCGCCGCGATCAACGCTTTGGAATCCTTGGCCTTGGCCGCCTCTTCGTCGAACGCGCGAATGTAATCGGCGCTGAAACGCACCGCGTCCAGGGTCTGCGCCGAACCGGGCGCGAAGTGACCGGGCACGACGACTTCGGGCTTGAGCGTTTCGATCTTTTGCAACGTCGCCAGCCAATCCAGATGCGATTGCGGCGTGGGCGTATCGGCCATGAACAGATGTTCGCCGGCCACCACCGGCACGCCGCCGGCCACGGTGCGGATCGAGGGAATCCAGACCACGCTGCGGTCCGGCGTCGGCCCGTCGAGGCCGACGATCCGCAAGGCCTGCCCTTCCAGCTCGATGCGGTCGCCTTGCAAGGGCTCGGGGATCACGATGCGCTTGGGCGCATCGGCGCCGAGCTTGGGGCCCCAGTAGGCGAGTTTTGCCGCCTGGCTCGCGCGAATGTGTGCGACCGTCTGCGGCGTCGCCAGGATCTTCGCCTGCGGGAAGGCATCTTGCAGCGTGTCCAGGCCGAAGTAGTAATCCGGGTCGCCGTGGCTGATGTAGATGGTGGTGAGGGTCTTGCCGGAGGCCTTGATCCGCTCGACCAGTTCGCGCGCCTGCGCCGCGCCGAACTGCGCGTCGATCAACACCGCCTCGCGCGCGCCGGTGACCAGCACCGAGCTGACCTGGAACAGGCCGTTCTTGCCGGGGTTGTAGACCTGGGTTTGCAACGGCTGCGCGGCCGGTTCGGCGGGCGGGGCCGGGGCACTGGCGGCGGACGCGGCCGGTTCGGCGGCAGCCGGCGCTGGCGCATCGTGCCGAGTGCAAGCGGCCAGGCCCAGGGTCAGGCAGGCCAGCGAAACGGCGACAGACAATCCGGAGGAGGGCATGACGGGGTTCTCCGACGATGGGGCGGACCAAGGGGCGGTCAGGGTGAACCAGATCCGGCGCAGATCGCGTGACGGCGCGCGCGCGTGCGCATGCCGCCCATCGGAAATCCACCGATGCCGCATTGCGGCGCGGGCGCGAATCGCTATAACCTTTCAAATCAATTTTAAAGGTGAATCATGCAGCTGGAATTCCATGTCTTCAAACCGGCCGATCTGGTCGGCGGCGACCCGGCTTTGGACCTGGTCAACACTGTCACCGCGCGCGACACCCAGCCGCGCGACTGGCTCGACGACTATGCCGGGCTGCTGCGCTGGGCGCGCCAGAGCGAGTTGTTCGCGCGCGGCGATCTCAATGCGCTGGACGCGCTCGCCGCCGAATCGCCGGCCAAGGCCGCCGCCGCGCTGGCGCGCTGCAAGAACTTGCGCGAAGCGCTGTGCGAAGCCTTGTACGCCCTCGCCCACGGCCGGCAACCGGACGATGCGGCGCTCGACAGCCTGGATCAGGCGCGGCTCGCCGCCTCGCGCGCCGCGCGGCTGGTCTCGCGCGATTCGCGATTGCAGACCCAGTGGTCGGTCGAACGCTCCGGTCTCGACCTGATCGCGCACGTCATCACCGCGTATGCGATCGAACTGCTCAAGGACGCGCGCCTGGACCGGCTGCGCGTGTGCGACGGCAACGATTGCGGCTGGGTGTTCATCGACACCTCCAAGAACGGCCGCAGGCGCTGGTGCGACATGGCCACCTGCGGCAACGTGGCCAAGGCGCGGCGGTTCCAGCAGCGGCAACGCGACGACTAGCGCCCCGCGCGCACAGGACGCCACCGTGAACCCAACTACTCCGCGTCATCCCGAACCCGCCGTGTACTGGTTGGCCAGCGCGCTGCTCGCCGCGACCTGCGCGACCGCCTACGCCATGGCCTACCACCGGCCCGCGGCGCGTGCGCCCGAGCCGCTACGCTGGGCGCCACCGAATATCAGCAGCGACCAGTACGAATCCTCGCCGACCTTCACACCGGACGGCCGCGAGATTTACTTCATGCGCAGCGACCGCCAATTCGCCAACTGGCGGCTGCTGCATTCACGTTGCGAGGCCGGCGTCTGGTCGACGCCGAAAGCGCCCGCGTTCGCCGCGTCCAAACCGGGCCTGGATGCCGATCCGTTCGTAAGCGCCGACGGCCGCCGCCTGTATTTCGTATCCACGCGCCACGACCCCAAGGGCGAAGACCTCGATATCTACGTCGTCGAACGCATGCGCGATGGCGAATGGAGCCAGCCGCAACGCCTGCCCGAACCGGTCAATTCGAAAGCGTCCGAGCTGCTGCCGCGCGCGATGGCCGACGGTCGCCTCTACTTCGGCTCCAGCCGCGACGGCGGCCACGGCAGCGGCGATATCTACCTGGCCACGCCGCAGGCGGGCGGCGCCTGGCAGGTGCGCAATCTCGGCGCGCCGGTCAGCACCGCGGCGAACGAGTACGAAGCCGAGGTCTCGCGCGACGGCCGGCGCATGATCGCGGTGATCGACCGCGGCGACCGCTCGCATCTGTACCGTTTCGAACGCAGCGGCGACCGATGGATCGAGCGCGAGCGCATCAAGGCGCGCGGCGACGTGTTCCAGGTCGGCCCGCTGTTGTCGCCAGGCGGCGACCGGCTGCTGTTCGCCCAGGCCGATGGCGAACGCTCCGGCGAATTCTTCGTGATCGATCTGGCGGCGTCGCCCGACAAACGCTGGCCGCCGGATTGCGCCAGCGTCAAACGCTGACTACGCCCGCGACAGCAGCCTCAACCGCCAGCAGCGCCGCCCTGCAGTAAGGCGCTGCTCCACAGCATCGCCGCGAACGCCGATCCGAACATCGCCATCGCCGCGCCGGTGATGCCCAGCGCCACCCATATCGCCACCACCTGCTCGACATCGCGCTGGATCACCACCCAAGTCGCGGTTTCGGCCTCGGGCGCGGGGTTTTCGATCGATAGTTCGACCACGCCATCGTCGGGCGTGATGAAACTGGTGACGACCCGGTCCGAGGCGGCTGGTGGTTGTAGCGCACCCGCAGCCACTTGCCGTACTGCTCGAGTTCGGCGCCGTTCGCGTCGCGCAGCACGAAGCGCGCATCGTCGAAGCAGTCGCGGTAATCGCCGCGCTCGATCGACACGTTGCAGTACGCCGTGCCGGGCAATTCCAGCCGCTGCCGCGGCAACGGACGCAGCCGCGCCAGGGTCGCGCTGGCATGCACGTGCATGCCGTACTTGAACGCGAGGAGCATGAACACGACGCCGAGCGCGGCCGCCGCCGGAAACGCGAAATGCCAAAGCGTCCATGCCATCGACGATTCCTCCTGTGTGCGCGCGGAACGCCTTCGGCTCGATTCAAGCCGAAATGCCGGGCGCGTGCTCTTCCTCGTGGTCCCGCCGCGACGGCCGCGGCTTGGGCGCGATCAACGGGGTCTGCTGCATGTTGCCGTACAACAGCGAAGTCCCCGCGCGCACGCCGCCGACCAGTTCGAGTTCGAAACGTTCCGCGTCGCGGCGGCGGATATCGGCCACCACCTCGGCGGCTTCGTCGACCGGCACGCCGAGTTCGACCAGCGCCGCTTCGCCGAAGCGCATCGCCGATTCGAAGGTCTCGCGCACCTGCAGATCGACCCCGGCATGCACCAGATCCAGCGCGTGTTCGCGGTCGAAACTGCGCGCCAGCAAGCGCGCCTGCGGAAATTCGTGCTTGATCAGCTGTGCGGTGACCGTCGCCGCGGCGCGGTCGTCGATGCAGATCGCGATCAGCTGGGCGCTGTCGGCGCCGGAGGCGTGCAGCACGTCCAGGCGCGTGCCGTCGCCGTAATAAACCTTGAAACCGAAGGTCTGCGCGCTTTCGATCATCTCCACGTCGGTGTCGATGATCGACACCTCGACCCCGCGCGCGAGCAGCGATTGCGACACGACCTGACCGAAACGGCCGAAGCCGATCAGCAGCACGCTGCCGCTGAGCCCGTTGGGTTCGTCCACGCCTTCCAGCGACAGCGCGATCTTCGGCGACAGCTTGCGCAAGGCGATGATCGCCAGCGGGGTCAAGGTCATCGACAGCACCACGATCGCGGTCAGGTTGGCGTTGATCTCGGCGTCGATCAGCTTGGCCGCGGCCGCGGCGGAAAACAGCACGAAGGCGAATTCGCCGCCCTGCGCCATCAACACCGCGCGGTCCAGCGACTCGGTATGGCAGGACTTGAGCAGCCGCGCGACGATGTAGATGCATACCGCCTTGACCACCATCAGCGCCAGCACGCCGCCGACGATCAGCGGCCAGTTCGCCGCGACCACGGTCAGGTTCAGCGACATGCCCACGCTGAGGAAGAACAGGCCCAGCAGGATGCCGCGGAAGGGTTCGACATCGGCCTCGAGCTGATGGCGGAAGGTCGATTCCGACAGCAGCACCCCGGCCAGGAACGCGCCCATCGCCATCGACAGGCCACCGATCTGCATCAGCAGCGCCGCGCCGAGCACCACCAGCAGCGCCGCCGCGGTCATCACCTCGCGCGCCTTGGCCGCGGCGAGCACGCGGAACAGCGGGTTCAGCAGCCAGATGCCGGCCGCGAGCAGAGTCGCCAGCGAAGCCATGGCGATGCCGATGTCGAGCCAGCGCGAATGGGTCGCGCCGCTCGCGTCCGGCGGCGCCATCAGCGCGACCAGGGCCAGCAGCGGCACGATCAGCAGGTCCTCGAACAGCAGGATCGAGACGATCCGCTGCCCGCGCGGCAACGCCAGGTCGCCGCGTTCGCCGAGGATCTGCATCACGATCGCGGTCGAGGTGAGCACGAAACCCATCGCGCCGATGAAAGCGACCACCGGCGGAAAACCGAACAGCAGCCCGACCCCGGTCATCGCCGCCGAGCACAGCGCGATCTGCGCGGTGCCCAGGCCGAAGATCTCGCGGCGCAGGCTCCACAGGTGCGAGGGCCGCATCTCCAGGCCGATGATGAACAAGAACATCACCACGCCGAGTTCGGCCACATGCAGGATCGCCTGCGGATCGGCGAAGAACCCCAGTCCGAACGGCCCGATCGCCAGGCCCGCGGCCAGATAGCCGAGCACCGAGCCCAGGCCGATCCGCTTGAACACCGGGACCGCGATCACGCCCGCCGCCAGCAGCACCACCACATTGACCAGTTCGCTGCCCTGCGCTTGAGCTGCCATCGCGCGTCTCCCGTGTTGCGTTTGCCGTTGATCGATCGCGCGGACGGGGCAATGGCCGGGTCGTTAGCCGAAGCCGCGAGCCATGCCGGACCACCGCCGCCGCGCCGCTACAGCCTAACAGGCGCGGTGGCGCGGACCGCCGCGCAATGCACGTTCCAGGCGGGGAAAGCCGCCCAACCCGGCGTCGGCATTGCGTATCATCGCCATCATCTCGCCCCCGATCCGCTGCCCCAGGAACGCAATCAGGATGTTTCGCCGCATGGCCGCGCCCGCCCTCGCCTGTGTGATCGGCCTCGTCTCGACCGCCGGGCCGGCGCATGCGCAAAGCGAGCGCGTGCAGGTGGTCAGCGCGATCCTCGCCGATCGTCCCATCGACGGCGCCACGGTCAGCCTGCAGCGCGTCGACCGTCCCTCGCTGGTCGCGACCACCGACGCGCAAGGCCGCGCCACGCTCGATCCGGTGCTGGCGCGCGACCCGCAATCGCGACTGGTGATCGCCAAGCCCGGCTATGCCGAGCTGATCGTGCAATGCCCCTGCGAGGTCCCCGCGTATGCGCTCAGCCCGGTGATGCACAACCTCGACGGCATGCGCGTGGTGCTCAACTGGGGCGACACCCCGGCCGACCTGGACGCGCATCTGAGCTACCCCGGTAACCACGTCTATTTCGAACGCAAGAGCGGACGCGACGCCAGCCTGGACTTGGACCACAGCGGCCAGCGCGGCCCGGAAACCATCACCGTGCAGCGCCGTCATCCGGGCCAGAGCTATACCTTCGCGGTCCACGACTTCGGTCATCGCGACCAGGCCGACAGCCGCGCGCTCGCGCGCAGCCAGGCGCAGGTGTTCGTGTACATCGGCGAATCGCTGGTGCGCAGCTATCGGGTGCCGCAAGGTCAAACCGGCAATCTGTGGACGGTGTTCCGGGTCGACGGCGAAGGCCGCTTCGACGACCTCAACGCGATCAGCACCGTCGCGCTCGGCGCCGAACGCATCGGCGACGAGATCGCGCGCATCGGCGGCCGCGGCGGCGACGAGCCGGTCGGCAGCGAAGCCGGCGACGCCGCGGTCGCGACCAACCTGCGCGGCGAGGCGGCGTATCGCAGCGGCGATCTGCGCGGCGCGGTGGCACTGTACCAGCAGGCGATCGAACTCGATCCCGCGCATGCGCTGAGCTACAGCAATCTCGGCCTGGCTTACGTAAAGCTCGGCCGCGCCGCCGAGGCGATCTGGGCCTCGCGCAAGGCCATCGCCCTGGCCAAGGGCGCGGGCGCGGCGACCATCCGCGCCGGCGCGTACTACAACATCGGCAAACTGTACGAAGAAGACGGCCAGTACGAACGGGCCATGTCGAACTATCTGGCGGCCAAGCGCGAAAAGCCGGACAAGACCTACGATCAGGCATTGGAGCGTGTCAGTGGCTATTGAACATCCGCCTCGCAAGCGCGCGCGCCTGCGCCACTCGATGTCTTTCGCGCTGTCGCTGCTGGCGTGCATGACGAACGCGCAGGCCGCCGGCCCGTCCGAAGTCGCCAGCGCCGATCGCGCGACCTGGCCGCACGCATTGAATTCGCCGGCCGCGTTCGATCGCGCCTCGCGCGCCGAGATCCTCGCCTTCGGCCACGAACTGGCGCTCAGCGAAGCCATCGACGACGCGGCCTTGGCGCAACGGCTCAAGCTCAAGCAGATCGATCGCGCATCGGTCGACAAGATACGCGCGCGTTTCTGGCAGCGGCTGAGCGCGAACTACCGCCTCGCCTCGCGCGCCTGCGCGCCGCGCGAGGCGTTCTGCCAACCCGCCGCCGACACCGCCGCGCTGCGCGCGCTCGCGCTTGCCTTCAACGCCGCACCCGACAACGCCTACGCCGCCTGGCGCGGCGACGCGGCGCGCTTCCATCGCATCTATCTCGACGAACAACTGCGCCTGGCCGCGCTGTTCCCGCGCACCAGCAGCGAGATCGACACCTATTCGCCCGACGAAGTCGACGGCAGCGAACTGCCCGACCGGCAGTTCCTGCTGACCTTCGACGATGGCCCCAGCGCGGCCGGCGGCAACACCGACAAGCTGCTGCGCGTGTTGCGCGAGCACAAGCTCGACGCGACCTTCTTCGTGCTCGGACAGTCCTTGCAGCAACAGGTCGCGGCGAATCCGAAGCTGAGCACCGCGCAGCGCTATGCCGGCATGTGCGTGGCCTCGCATGGCTGGGAGCACCAGTCGCATTCGCGCTGGCCGCAATGGCAGGATTCGGTCCTGCGCAGCGCCGCGTTGATCAAGGCCCAGGCTGACCCGCTGTACGTACCCTTGTTCCGTCCGCCCTACGGCCAGCGTCTGGCCGACAGCGGCGGTTTCTTCCGCGAACACGGCCAGCGCGTGGTGCTGTGGGGCATCGATTCGCAGGACTGGAACGCGAAGATGACGCCGACCGATATGCAAGGCCGGCTGCTGAGCCTGATGCTGTTGTGGCGACACGGCACGATCCTGTTCCACGACATACACGACAAGGCACGCATTGCGCTGCCATGGGTGCTGCAGCACACGCGCGGCGCCGGCGTGCACTGGGTCGACTGCAAGGATTATCCGGCGCGCGGTTGATCGGCGCCGATAATTTCGTTCGTCTCTCGCGCGGTTTCGTCGGCCCGATCCGCGCTTCATCGCAAACCCATCGCTGGCGTATTCACGCCGGATGCCGCCTGCGCCACATTCGGCGCGACGCCGCCTGAGCGGTGTCGTTCGCGCAGTCCGAGCGTACGTCCGACCGGATGGGACGCTCAAGGGGACACGACTGCGCGGACTTCAGTCCATCGTCATCCAAGGAAGACTCGCCATGCTCAAGACCCACACCGCCTCGGCGCTCGCCGCCGGATTGCTCTCGCTGATCCTGCCGTTGGCCGCGTTCGCGTCCGATCCGCCCAGCGTCCTGGAAAACCAGTCCGCCTGCGGCGGCAGATACTCGGCTCGACTGCAACTGGATTTCGGCCAGACCGGCACCACCGCCAGCGCCCACGCCGAAGCCAGCTTGGTGCGTCATCCCTTCGTCCACGGGTCGATCCCGTACCCCAGCTATTTCGTCGCCGAAAGCACGGTGATGCGGCGCAACTCGGTCAACCCGAACTGGACCAGCGACACCCACAGCAGCGAAGTCTACGGCGCCTTCTCGACCTCGCCGGTCACCGCGAACGGCATGTTGTTCAAGGACGCGGGCTGCGAATTGGTCGCCAGCGCCATCGTCAACGTGCACTGCCCCGATGGCAGCTGGGAGACCAAGCAGCTCACGCGCAACTGGGTCGGCTGCGGCCTGTAAGCGACTCGGCGGCCGCGCGCGCTGACGCGTGGCCGCGCGCCCGATAACGCATCGGCCGCTATTGCGATGCGATACCCGGCGTTGATTACCGCGTTGAATAGTCCAACCGTGGTCGGCTGAATACCCAGCCGGCCACGGCGTCGCGATTGCGCGGCCTGGATCGACCGACTACAGCGCAGATCGATTGCGCCCGTCCGAACTGGACTACCTCGACTGCGCGCGCTCAACGCCGCGCACGGCCTGTGGCCTTGAACTTGCCGCCATGCAAGTCCGCCACGAGATTGCTGACGATGAGCCGTTGCTCCCGCGGATTGCGAGTAACCGTAGGCGCACGAAGGATTTCGCGCGCTCGAGTCACTCACTTCAAGGAGGAGCCATCAACAAACCGCATCGTCCGCCGGCGCAGCCCCCCGCCTGCCTACGGGTCGGCGACCGTAGCCGACGCACCGACGCTTTCGGCGTTGTGTCGGAGCCGACGACGCCGGCCACGCCCACGCCGTCGCTTTCATCGATTCAACCCTCAGACAAGGAACGTTCCATGCACAAGATTCGTTCGATCGGCCTGTTCGGCACCCTGACCGCGTGTTTGCTCGCTTCGCTATCCGCCGTCGCCACGCCGCCGCCCGATGTCGACACCTTGGTACCGCTGTGCAACGGTGCCTACACCGGCCGCTTCACCTTCGACTTCGGCAACACCACCTCCACCGCGACCGTCGTGGTCAACACCACCGTTCTTGCGAACAACGCCGTCAGTCCGCCGGTTCCGCGCTACACCTTGCGTTCGCAGGCGGGGCATCGCAACAGCCCGAGCGATCCGTGGACCTTCGAGACGACTCAGCGTCAAGGAGAAAATCAATATCCGCCGGCGCCGGCCGAGGCGATCAAGTTCGTCGGCCGCAGCTCGACGTGCGAACTGAACGCATTCGCCATCATCGACGTGGTTTGCCCGAACGGCACGGTCGACAATCGCAGCAAGCAACAGAACTGGATCGGTTGCGGGCTTTGATCGCTCGGCGAACGTCTGACCGCAAACCGGATGCCGTGATCGCGGCATCCGGTTTTTTCGCGCTCCGCCACCGCGCGGAATCGAGTCAGACCAACGCCGCCTGATGCACCCCCGCCACCGCGCGGCCCGACGGATCGGCGGCATTGGCGAAGGCCGCGTCCCAGGCGATCGCCGCCGGCGAGGAACAGGCGATCGACTTGCCGCCGGGCACGGTCTCGGCGCAGGCGGTGCCCGGGAAGTGGCGCTCGAACAGGCCGCGGTAGTAATAGGCCTCCTTGGTCTGCGGCGTGTTGATCGGGAAGCGGCTGGCGGCGGTGGCGAATTCGCGATCGCCAACCTGCGCCTCGGCGTGCGCCTTGAGTCCGTCGATCCAGCCGTAGCCCACGCCGTCGCTGAACTGCTCCTTCTGCCGCCACAGGATCGAATCGGGCAGATAGCCTTCGAAGGCTTCGCGCAGCACCGCTTTCTCGATCCGGCCGGTGGCCTTGTCGACCATCTTGGCCTGCGCGTCCATGCGCATCGCCACTTCGATGAACTCCACGTCCAGGAACGGCACCCGCGGCTCCACGCCCCAGGCCATCATCGACTTGTTGGCGCGCAGGCAGTCGAAGCTGTGCAGCGCATCGAGCTTGCGCACCAGTTCTTCGTGGAACTCGCGCGCGTTCGGCGCTTTGTGGAAATACAGATAGCCGCCGAAGATTTCGTCCGAGCCTTCGCCCGACAGCACCATCTTCACGCCCATCGCCTTGATCCGGCGCGCGAGCAGGAACATCGGCGTGGAGGCGCGGATGGTGGTGACGTCGTAGGTTTCGATGTGCGCGATCACATCGGGCAGTACGTCCAGGCCTTCTTCGAAGGTGTAGGTGAAGCCGTGATGGACGGTGCCGAGCGCGGCCGCGGCGATCTCGGCCGCGGCCAGATCGGGCGAGCCTTCCAGGCCGATCGCGAAGGAATGCAGGCGCGGCCACCAGGCTTCGGCCTGATCGTCCTCTTCGATGCGCCGACGCGCGAAACGCGCCGCGCAGGCCGCGACCAGCGATGAATCCAGACCGCCCGACAGCAGCACCCCGTACGGCACGTCGCTCATCATCTGCCGATGCACCGCGCGCTCGAACGCCTCGCGCAGTTCCTGCTTGGACACCTCCACGCCTTCGGTCGCCGCGTAGTCGCGCCACGGACGCTGGTAATACTTCACCGGCACGCCGACGTCGCTGTCGTAGTAATGCCCGGCCGGGAACGGCGCGACGTCGTCGCACAGCCGCGCCAGCGCCTTCATTTCCGACGCGACCCACAGGCGGCCGTCGGCGTCGTGGCCCCAGTACAAGGGACACACGCCGAACGGATCGCGCGCGATCACGTAGCGGCCGCGCGCCGCATCCCACAGGGCAAAGGCGAAGATGCCGTTGAGGCGGTTGAGCAGTTCGCCCAGGTCGGCGCTTTCGCGGTACAGCGCGTTGATGACTTCGCAATCGGACTTGGTCTGGAACGCATACGGTTGCGCGAGCTGCTGCTCAAGTTCGCGATGGTTGTAGATCTCGCCGTTGACCGCCAGCGCCAGCTCGCCGTCGGCCGAACGCAGCGGCTGCGAGCCGCCGGTGGGATCGACGATGGCCAGGCGCTCATGCACCAGGATCGCGCGCGCCTCGACGCTGACGCCGGACCAGTCGGGGCCGCGATGGCGCTGCTTCGCCGACAGGGACAGGGCCAGCGGCCGCAGCGGCCGCAGATCGGCGCCGGGGCGCAGGTCGAACAAACCTAGGATCGAGCACATCGAAAATCTCCGGTGGGGTTATACGGCTCTTTTCTGAATCCCCAGCCATGGATGGCCGGGCTTTTGTTCAAGGACGAACACCTGCTCTAACACACACCCCAAAAACAAAAAAACCCGCACTTCGCAGTGCGGGCTTCCTGAGCGATTGAGCGTGTGTTGCGCGCGCTAATCGCCGGCCCGCGGGAGGCTGGCGTTATTGCGATTATTATTGTTGCCCCGTACCGCGGCCGCGCGCGCGCGGCCGGCGAAGGCGGCGCTGCGGGCGATGGCGATGGCGGAATGCAAGCTCATGGACCGATCCTGCTTGAGGACGGCGCCGGATGCAAGCGCCCCGGATGCGGGCCAGCGCGACGGCCGTCGCGGTCCCGCCATTTCACCCCGTCCGCCCCACGCGTCGCGGCATCTGGCGTGGAAGGGCTATCGCTGCCGCCGCTATTCGCTCAGGCAACGGATCGTTCGCAACGGGCCGCAAAGCCGCCGTCCGCCGCCCCTCCATGACAGGCCGCCAGATTCCGTGGCCGCCCGGGCAAAACCGTTCTTCGACCAACCCGCCACTTCATCCCAGCTTCGCCGGGCCGCCGCAGACTTCGGCTAAGCTCGCCCTACGGAGGACCTTCATGGCCAAATGGATCAAGCGCGGTGTGCTCGCGCTGCTTTGCCTGTTCGCGATCGCCGCTGTCGGCGCCTGGTGGTTGCTGCGCGGCAGCCTGCCGCAATTGCAGGGCGAGCTCGCCCTGCCCGGCCTGTCGGCACCGGTGACGATCCAGCGCGACGCGCTCGGCGTGGTTACCGTCGACGCCGCCAACCAGACCGATGCGATGCGCGCGCTGGGCTATGTCCACGGCCAGGAGCGCTATTTCGAAATGGACCTGCTGCGCCGCACCGCCGCCGGCGAGTTGTCGGCGCTGTTCGGCGAACGCGCGCTCGATTACGACCGCCGCCATCGCGTGCATCGCCTGCGCAGCCGCGTGCAGCGCGAACTGGCCGCTTTCGCCAACGACAAGACCGCGCTGCTGCAAGCCTATAGCGACGGCGTCAATGCCGGCCTGCGGGGGCTGTCGCGCAAGCCCTGGCCTTATTTGCTGCTGCAGGCGCAGCCCGAGGCCTGGACGGTGACCGACTCGGCCCTGGTCGGTTACGCCATGTATTTCGACCTGCAGGACGGCGCCAATGCGCGCGAATTCGGCGACTGGCAACTGGGCCATTCGCTGCCCGCGCCGCTGTACCGGTTGCTGAGCCACGCCGGCACCAGCTGGGATGCGCCGCTGTTCGGCGCGCCGATCGGCGATGCGGTCCTGCCCGGCGCCGATCAGGTCGACCTGCGCAAACTGCCCACGCCGGCGCCCGGCGGCCTGCTGCAACTGCCGTTTCCCGACGAGATCGGCAGCAACAACTTCGCCGTCGCCGGCAGCCTCACCGCCGACCGGCGCGCGATCGTCGCCGACGACATGCACCTGGGCCTGCGCGCGCCCAACCTGTGGTTCCGCGCGCGCCTGCGCTACGCCGACGCGCGCGTGCCCGGCGGCCGCATCGACGCCAACGGCTTCACCCTGCCCGGCCTGCCGGCGCTGGTGGTCGGCAGCAACGGCCAGGTCGCCTGGGCGTTCACCAACAGCTACGGCGACTGGGCCGACTGGTCGCTGGAACCGGGTTGCGCGAGCACGGCCAAGCCCGGCGGCTGCGCCGGCCTGATCGAGCACGAGGAACTCATCGCGGTCAAAGGCGGCGCGGCGCGGAAATTCCTCGTGCGCGAAACCGCCTGGGGCCCGCTGATGCACGACAACGCCGACGGCAGCGCGCTGGCGCTGCGCTGGTCGGCGCACCTGCCCGGCGCGCTCAATATGGGCCTGTCGGAACTGACCCGCGCGCAATCGGTCGACGATGCGATGAGCATCGCGCGCGAGGTCGCGCTGCCGGTGCAGAACCTGGTCGTCGGCGACCGCAACGGCAAGATCGGCTGGCGCCTGCTCGGCCCGATTCCCGAACGCGAAGGCGATTGCGCCACCACCCTGGCGGTCGAGAACGCAGACCCGCGCGGGCAAGCGCTCGCGCCGCCGACCTGCCCCCCGTGGACGATCCAGACCCAGGACGCACCGCATCTGATCGCGCCGCCCTCGGGCCGGCTGTGGACCGCGAACACCCGCACTCTCGACGGCCTGGAACTCGAACGCATCGGCGACGGCAACTACGTACTCGGCGCGCGCGCCGGACAGATCCGCGACGGCCTGTTCGCCAAGCAGCGTTTCAACGAACGCGATCTGCTGGCGATCCAGCTCGACGATCGCGCCTTGTTCCTGCAGCGCTGGTGGAAGCTGCTGCAGGATCAGGCCGCGCGCACCGGCAAGAACGGCGACGGCACCGCGCTGGGCGCGCTCGCCACCGCCGCAAAGCAATGGGAAGGCCGCGCCGAACCCGGTTCGGTCAGTTATCGCTTGGTCCGCAACTGGCGTCGCGCCGTGCATACGCGTATCGCCAACGGCCTGACCGCGCCGGCGCAGGTCGCCTTGGGCAAGCAATTCGAGATGCCCGAATTCAAGCAGCTCGAGGGCGTGGTCTGGCCATTGCTGGAGCAGCGCCCGGCGAATCTGCTGCCGCGCAACGAAGCGTCGTGGGACGACCTGCTCGAACACGCCGCGCGCGACGTGCTCGACGATTTCGGCATCGCGCCCGGCGCGAACGCCGCCGCGGCCTTGGCCAAGCACACGTGGGGCGAGCACAACACCGCGCGCATCTGCCACCCGCTCGCCTCGGCCCTGCCCGGCTTCGCCAAGCGCGCGCTGTGCATGCCGTTCGAGCAACTCCCCGGCGACGCCGCGATGCCGCGCGTGCAGCGGCCGGATTTCGGTGCCTCCGAACGCATGGTGGTCTCGCCCGGTCACGAGGTCGACGGCATCATCCATATGCCCGGCGGCCAGAGCGGGCATCCGCTATCGCCGTTCTGGGGCGCGGGTCACGACGATTGGGTACACGGCCGGCCGACGCCGTTCTTGCCGGGGCAGGCGCGTTATACCTTGACGTTGAAGCCGTAGCGATCGCTTAGGCGTCGTGGCGACGGGCGACGGGCGCGCGCATCATGCTTGCGACTGCCGTTGCCGTTGCCGTTGCCGTTGCCGTTGCCGTTGCCGTTGAAGGATAGCCTCAGCTTTGGCTTTGGCTTTGGCTTGAGTCCGAAGCCGCGCAGCTCATCCAGCGCTGCGAAGCCCGGAACTCGCGTTAGCAAAAGCACACCCGAAGGGCGGCGTGCAGGATGCACGCCGTGCGCCACCGGGACATGGATGTCCCGTGTGGCGCATGCCTGCGGAAGCCCCGCACTTGCGGGCACTTGATTCACAAAAAAGCGTTTTTCTTTGGTTACCTTTCTTTTGTCGCTTTTGACAAAAGAAAGTAACTCGGCCGCTTGCGGACGAAAGCTGTTGATCTTGCCTTTGGCTTCAAAAGCTCTAGAGCTTCAAAGCTTATAAGCTTTAAAGCCTTTAAAGCTGCAAGCAGGATCAAAAGCTTCCGCCGCTGAAGCGGCGGGTCACTTTCTTTTGTCTAAAGCAACAAAAGAAAGGTAACCAAAGAAAAATGCTTTTTTGTGAATCAAAGGCCCGCAAGCGCGGAGCTTACGCGGGCACGCGCCACACGGGACATCCATGTCCCGGTGGCGCGCGACGCGCATCCATGCGCGTCGCCCTTCGGGTGTGCTTTTGCTAACGCGAGTTACAAGCCTCGCAGCGCTGGTGGTGCACTGGGACTTCAGGCTCAAGCAGAAGCCGCATTGCCTACCTGTAGGAGCGGCGCAAGCCGCGACCGCGAAAACCCAACTACGGCGAAGGCTTCGAGCAGACGCGAGATACAAGCGAACCGATCAACCAACCATCAACCGCTCAATCAGCGCCAGATACAACCCCGGCAACGCCTCAAGATCCGCCACCGACACATTCTCATCGACCTTGTGAATGCTCGCATTCACCGGCCCGATCTCGATGCACTGCGCTCCCAGCGGCGCGATGAAGCGCGCATCCGAAGTCCCACCGCCCGTGCTCTCCAACGGCGCCGCGCCGGCAAACCGCGCCAGCACCTCACGCGCCGCCGCGCGCAGCGGACCTTCCGGCGTGTAGAACGGTTCGCCACCGCGAAACCAACGGATTTCGTACTCGAGCCCGTGCGCCTGCAACACCGCCTCGCACTCGCGCTCGAGCCGTTCGGCATTCCAGCTCGGATTGAAGCGCAGGTTGAACAACACCTGCAGCTCGCCCGGAATCACATTGTTGGCGCCGGTCCCGGCATGGACATTGCTGATCTGCAGCGAAGTCGGCGGAAAGGTTTCGTAACCATCGTCCCATCGCCGTCCGGCCAGTTCCGACAGCGCCGGCATGGCCTGATGGATAGGGTTGCGCGCCTTTTCCGGATAGGCGACATGGCCCTGCACGCCGATCACCTTGAGCGTCGCCGACAAGGTGCCGCGCCGCCCCACCCGCAACAGATCGCCGAGCTTCGCGGTCGAGGACGGCTCGCCGGTGATGCACCAGTCGATGCGCTCGCCGCGCGCGCGGAAGGTGTCGGCGACCCGGCGCACGCCGTCGATCGCATCGCCTTCCTCATCCGAAGTCAGCAACAAGGCGACGCGACCGCGATGGCGCGGATGCTTGGCCGCGAATTGCTCCAACGCCACCACGAACGCCGCCACGCTGCCCTTCATGTCGGCCGCGCCGCGCCCATACAACACGCCGTCGCGGATCTCCGGCAGGTACGGATCGCTGGCCCAACTGTCGACCGGCCCCGACGGCACCACGTCGGTATGGCCGAGCAGCACCAGAGTCGGCCCATCGCCGTCGCCATGCACCGCCCACAGATTGTCGACCTCGCCGTAGCGCAGGTGTTCGCAGGCGAATCCGGCGCGGCGCAAGCGCTCGGCGATCAAGGTCTGACACCCCAGATCCTCCGGCGTCACCGACGGCCGCGCGATCAGATCGCAGGTCAGCGCGAGCACCGCGCTGCGCCCATCGGCATGACCGGCCGCGCTCACGAGCCGATCCCGAACCGCTGCTTGAAGCCGTTGTTGCTGAAGCCCTGACTGACCTTGCCGTCGTCGGTCACCACCACCGGCCGGCGGATCAGTTGCGGGTATTCCTTCAACAACAGCTTCCACTCCGCATCCGACGCCGGCTCCTTGCGATTGGGCGGCAAGGTGCGCCAAGTGGTCGAAGACTTGTTGATCAACGATTCCCACCCGCCGAGCTGATTCTTCCACTCGATCAGCGTCTCCGGCGCCTGCCGGTTATCGCGGTAATCGACGAAGCCGTGCGCGATCTCGAAGCGGTCCAGCCACTTGCGCGCTTTCTTGCAGGTGTCGCAGTTGTTCAAGCCGTAAAGCGTCGTCATCTCGACCTCGGTTATTGTTTTAAGCCGATACATTTCGTGTTCGATTCCGGCGCTCAGCCGGAACCATGCATACCGTCGGCACCGACGAACTCATCATGGATTTTCTTCAGCGCGATACGCTGTCTGAGTTCGACCACCGCCGTGCTCTCGACGTAGAATCCCAGCCAGTTCTCGCGCGCAATGAACGAGACGCGGTCGCCCAAGCGCCCTGGCCGACGCAGCAGCAATGTCACCCGGGCCGGCCGAAACGCATGGCTCGACGATATTTTTTCGATGTCGGCGATCGGAATGCTCTCTTCGATGCTCCCACGCCGCACCCGCAGGTAATCGCCGTGATCGACGACCTCGTCCGCCAGCCTTCCCATCTTCACGCCGTGCGCGGCGGCGGCGATGATGGCGAGCGCGAAGAAGACCCAGAAATACCAGGGCCACGCGCCATCTGACTTGCTCCACTGCAACGAAGCAGCCGCCAGAATCAGCAGACTCATCGCCGGCGCAATCCATTTGTAGACCACCATCATGCGGGCCGAAATTCGGATCATCGATCCGCCCTGGGCAAATCCGCGTCGTGACGCGGCCTCGCTGCGCCGGCTGCGGCGCGGCGCTCGATCTGGTCCGCGCTGGTGGCGAAGTTGCTGAAGAAAATGATGTCCGTACCCAGGCGGGTACGGCGGCAGATGCGCAGGCTGATCGATCGCCAGTGCCGCCGCGCGCGGGCGATCTCCTCGATGCGCATCAGCTCGACCATGTCGCCGCGACGCACTCGCAGCATGTCGCCGAAATCCGTGACCTCGTCGGCATAGCCCCTGAAAAAAACAAACACCACGCCAGCCGAGAACAGCAGCGGCAAGAGCACGACGAGCATCTCGAACAAGGAAAAACCGCCGAAGAAAATCACCGCGCCGGGCACAAGCATCAGCGCGGGGAATATGCGCTTATTCAAGTACGGACTTTGCGAGATCACCTCGCCCCGGGTTCGAAGGTTCGCGCTCATCACTCGAGGTCACCGTCCTTTCCGAATCGCTGAACTCGGCGGGCCGTTGATCCGGCCCGCCGCGACCTCAGTCGGCCAACCCGCGCAGCAGATCGTTGATGCTGGTCTTCGAACGCGTCTTCGCGTCGACCTGCTTGACGATCACCGCGCAGTACAGCGAATGCGATCCGTCCTTGGCCGGCAGCTGACCGGACACGACCACGCTGTACGGCGGCACCGAGCCGTAGCTGATCTCGCCGGTGGCGCGGTTGTAGACGCGGGTGCTCTGGCCCAGGAACACGCCCATTCCGATCACGCTGTGGTGGCCGACGACGAAGCCTTCGACCACTTCCGAACGCGCGCCGATGAAGCAATGGTCTTCGATGATGGTCGGCGAGGCCTGCAGCGGTTCGAGCACGCCGCCGATGCCGGCGCCGCCGGACAGGTGGCAGTGCTTGCCGATCTGCGCGCACGAACCGACCGTGGCCCAGGTGTCGACCATCGTGCCTTCGCCGACGTGCGCGCCGATGTTGACGAAGCTCGGCATCAGCACCACGTCCTTGCCGATGTAGGCGCCGCGGCGGGCGATCGCGCCGGGCACGATGCGCGCGCCGAGCTTGCGGAAATCGGCTTCGCCATAGCCGTCGAAACGCGCCGGCACCTTGTCCCAGAACGGCGCCGGGTCGGCTTCGACCACCTGCATCTCGTTGACCCGGAAGTACAGCAGCACGGCTTTCTTGAGCCATTCGTTGACGCTCCAGCCGCCCTTGCCGTCGGGCTCGGCGACGCGGAATTCGCCCTGCTCCAGGCCGTCGATCACGCGTTCGACGGTCGGTCGGGTCGAGCCTTCGATCTCGTCCGGGGTCAGCATGCTGCGGCGCTCGAAGGCGCTGTCGATCATGAACTTGAGTTCGTCGATGCCCGGCGCCTCGTTGCTCTTCTTCTTCGCGGTCTTCTTGGTGGTCTTCTTTGCGGGGCTCATCGACTGTCTCCTTCGAGGCAGGCCAGCAGCGCGTCGCGCAGGGCCTGCTGTTGCGTTTGATCGAGCGGGCTATCGTGC
This sequence comes from Lysobacter capsici, assembly GCF_014779555.2. Classification (NCBI taxonomy): domain Bacteria; kingdom Pseudomonadati; phylum Pseudomonadota; class Gammaproteobacteria; order Lysobacterales; family Lysobacteraceae; genus Lysobacter; species Lysobacter capsici. Next base: position 2,037,230 of record NZ_CP094357.1, on the reverse strand, counting down.
CCGTCGCTGTTGACACTGGTGATCTGGAACACGTCCTCGGCGCGTTCGCCGAAGGTGGCGATGCGCGCGTCGTGCACGCGCAGGCGTTGTTTGCGCAAGGTCTGGGCGACGTCGGCGAGCAGGCCGGGGCGGTCGGTGCAGACCAGGCTCAGCACGCTGCGCGGGCTCAGCGCATCGGGCTTGGAATAGGCGGCGAATTCGATCTGCGGCGCGATGCGGAAATGGCGCAGATGCCGCGGTTGCGCGCGGCGCGCCGGCTTGATCCGTTCCAGCGATCCGGACAGCGCGGCTTCCAGTCGGCGTTCGACCTCTTCGGCGCTCGCGGGCTGACGCGGATCGGTCGGCACCACTTCGAAGGTGTCGAAGATCGCGCCGAGCGGACCGTCGAGCACGCGCGCCTGCTGGATCGCCAGGCCGAGACGATCGAGCGTGGCCACGATCGCGGCGAACAGGCCGTCGCGATCGGGCGAATGCACGAACACTTCCAGCGCGCCGGCATGGGCGCCGCCGTGGGCGCTGACCGGTCGCGCGCGCACGCGTGTGTCGCCCAAGGCCACGCCACGCAGCGACGCTGCCTGCCAGGCGATCTGATCGGGGCGTCCGCGCTGGAACGCGATTTCCGGCATGCGCGCGAACAAGGCGGCGATTTCTTCGTCGCGCGCGCCGAACGCGGCCAGCATGGCCTGCGCGGCTTCGCGGGTTTCCGCGGCGCGTTCGGCGCCGGCCACCGGATGCTCCAGGCCGCGCCGCAGCGCAAGCCGGGTCGCGGTGTACAGGTCGGCGAGCAGCCGGTCCTTCCACGCGTTCCACAACTTCGGCGAAGTGCCGGCGATGTCGGCGCAGGTCAGCAGGTACAGGTGATCGAGGTGTTCGCGATCGGCGACCTTGCTGGCGAACCGGTGGATCACCTCGGGATCGGCGATGTCCTGCTTCTGCGCGGTCACCGACATCAGCAGATGCTGGCGCACCAGCCACTCGACCAGCGCGGTGTCGGACTCGCTCAGGCCCATGGTGGCGCCGAACACGCGCGCGTCTTCGCCACCGAGTTCGGAATGATCGCCGCCGCGGCCCTTGGCGATGTCGTGGAACAGGCCGGCCAGCAATAGCAGCTCGGGTTTACGCAGGCGCGGCCAGACTTCGTGGGCGATGCTGAAACGCTCGTCGGCCACGCCCGAAGCGAAGCGCGCCAGATTGCGCAGCACCGCAAGCGTGTGCTGGTCGACCGTGTAGACATGGAACAGATCGAACTGCATGCGCCCGGAGACTTTCGAGAACGCCGGAATCCAGCGACCGAGCACGCCCAGGCGCGCCATGCGTTCGAGCGCATGCACCGGATGCGGGCCGCGCAGGATCTTGAGGAAACGTTCGCGCAACGCCGGTTCGGCCTGGTCGAAGCTCGGAATCTTACCCAGCGCTTCGGCCAGGGTACGCGCGGTCTGCGAATGCAGGCCGCGGATTTCGTCGTGGCTGGCCCAGGCCGCGAACAGCGCGAACACGTCGGCGGCGTCGCGCGGCCACTCGGCGTCGCGCGCGGCGATGTAATCGCGACGCAGTTCGAACGCGTCGTACGGCGAGGACAGCGGCACCGGCACCGCTTCGCCTTCGATCTGTTCCTCGAAACGTTGCAGCAGGCGCTCGCCGATCCGCAGCACCAGCGCGGCGCTGCGGTAGAAGCCCTGCATCATCTGTTCGACCGCGAGGTTGTCGGCGTTGTCGACATGGCCCAGGCGTTCGGCGAGCAGCTTCTGGTAGTCGAAGCGCAGGCGCTCTTCGCGCTTGCGCGCGACCAGATGCAGGCCGAAGCGCAAGCGCGACAGCGCGCGGCGTTCGCGTTCCAGCGAGGTCAATTCGTCCGGGCCGAGTTGGCCGATCGAGACCAGCGATTCCAGGTCGGAGGTGCCGATGATGCGCAGCGCCATCCAGTGCAGGGTCTGCACATCGCGCATGCCGCCCGGGCCTTCCTTGAGATTGGGCTCGAGGTTGTCGGCGGTGTCGCCGTAGCGCGCGTGGCGCTGGCGCAGTTCGTCGCGCTTGGCGATGAAGAAGTCGCGCGCCGGCCACACCTGCGATGGCGATACCGCCACCTGCAAGGCCATCTGCGCGATCGCGTCGGCGACGATCGGGCGCGCTTCCAGCATCGCGGTGAGCACGGTCAGGTCGGCGGCGGCCTCGGTGCATTGCGCGGCCGAACGCACCGCGTGGCCGACCGGCAGGCCAGCGTCCCACAACGAAGCGAAGAAACAGCCGAGCTGTTCGGCCTGCGCGGTCTGCGCCTGCGGCTCGGCCAGGATCAGCAGGTCGATATCGGACTGCGGAAACAGTTCGCCGCGGCCGTAGCCGCCGACCGCGAACAAGGCCAGCGGCGCGCCGTCGTCGATGCAGGCGCGCCACGCGGCGCGCACCTGAGTGTCGACCGCGTCGGTGCGCGCGCGCAGCAATCGATCGATGTCGGCTTCGGCATCGCGGTCGAAACGTTCGGCGAGCGCGGCATCGACCGCGGCGAGCGCGGCGCGGATCGCCGCGGGGCTGCCGGGCGGCGGCGCATCGGCCGCCGGATCGAGCGCCGCGCTGGGCGGCGCCGGGGGCGTCGCCGATGGGTTATCGGCGACGGGGCCGGTCATAGGTCGTTGTCGTCGCCCGGCACGCGGGTCAGGATCTCGACTCCGTCGTCGGTGACGGCGATGGTGTGCTCCCACTGCGCCGACAACTTGCGGTCCTTGGTGACCACGGTCCAGCCGTCGGGCAGGGTCTTATGGCGATAGGTGCCTTCGTTGATCATCGGCTCGATGGTGAAGGTCATGCCGGGCACCAGCTTGAGGCCCTCGCCCGGATGGCCGACATGCAGCACCTGCGGATCCTCGTGGTAGATCCGGCCGATGCCGTGGCCGCAGTAATCGCGCACCACGCTGAAGCGCTCGGCTTCGGCGTAGGTCTGGATCGCGTGGCCGATGTCGCCCAGGGTCATGCCCGGCTTGACGATGCGGATCGCGCGGAACATCGCCTCGCGGGTCACCTCGACCAGGCGCTTGGCCATGACCGACGGCGTGCCGGCGTAATACATGCGGCTGGTATCGCCGTGCCAGCCGTCCTTGATCACGGTGACGTCGATGTTGACGATGTCGCCGTCCTTGAGGATCTTGCTGTCGCTGGGGATGCCGTGGCAGATCACGTTGTTGACCGAGGTGCACACGGTCTTCGGAAAGCCTTTGTAGCCGACGTTGGCGGGGATCGCCTTCTGCACGTTGACGATGTGCTCGTTGCAGATGCGGTCCAGCTCGCCGGTGCTGACGCCCGGCTTCACGTAGGGCGCGACGACCTGCAGCACCTCGGCGGCCAGGCGGCCGGCGACGCGCATCTTTTCGATCTCTTCGGGGGTTTTGATGGAAATGGCCATGGCCGCATTATCGCTCATTCACGTTCGCCTATCATCGCGCCGAACGCATCGCTGCGTATCGGCCGGCAGGCTTGGGTCGGCCCGTCCCGGGAGAATCCGATGAATCCGCGCGCTATCGCGATCGCCGCCGGCCTGGCCGGGTCGTTTCTGCTGAGCCCGGCCATCGCGGCGCAGGCTGCGGCCTCGCCACCTGCGCCGCCCGCGCCGGCCTTCGTCGAACTCGCCCCGGGCCTGTCGGTGTTCAAGGGACCGGCGACCACCGTGCTGCTGGCCGAATCGGCCGACGCCGCGCTGCTGGTCGACAGCGAGCTGGGCAAGACCGCGCCGGCGCTGCAGCAGGCGTTGCAGGGCCACAAACCGCTGCGCTACGTGGTCAACACCCATTGGCACCTCGACCATGTCGGCGGCAACGAGGCCCTGGCCGGCCGCGGCGCCAGCGTGGTGGCGCACGAAAATGCCTATCGGCGCATGGCCCAGGACACCTACCTCAAGCACCTCGACCGGATGATGCCGGCCCTGCCGCCGGCCGGGCGCCCGAGCGTGACCGTGCTCGGCGACGCTCGCCTGCGCCTGGGCGAGCTGGAAGCGCGGCTGATCCATGTGCCGGCCGCGCATACCGACGGCGACCTGCTGGTGCATTTCCCGGCCGCCAACGTGCTGCACATGGGCGACTGCTTCTTCAACGGCCTGTACCCGATCATCGACACCGGCACCGGCGGGACCGTCGATGGGCTGATCGCGGCACTGGATCGCGGGCTGGCGCTGTCCGATGCGGGGACCCGGATCGTCGCCGGGCACGGGCCGGTCGGCGACCGGGCCGATCTCAAGAAAGCGCGAGACATGCTGGTCGAGGTTCGCGACCGGGTCGCCCGGCTCAAGCGCGCCGGCAAGACCCGCGAGCAGACCCTGGCGGCGGCGCCAACCCGCGACCTCGACGCGATCTGGGGCCAGGACTGGGTCAAACCCGCGCAGATCGTGGGCTCGGTCTACGATTCGCTGCCTGCCCGGCCTTAGGGCGGTCGACAGGCCCGGTCGAAGCTAGCCCGAGGTCTTCGTGGGCCGGTCCTCGGGCCCTACGCTGTTCATCCACCGCGGTTCGATCGCCGCTGAGCGGACCACACGGGCTGGACACCCGCCCAGCAAAGGCCTTCAGCCAGCGAAGACCGCCGGCCCCTGCCCGTCAAGTCCCCGCCAGTTGCCCAAAACCCCCGTCCCGGCTACACTTCGCCGGCTTTGCGGCTGGACCGTTCGTTCTTCGAACCCCTTCCGCGGCCGCCCACGCCGGGCGTCACCGGCGAATACACACCTGCCGCCACAGCCCGTGCCGGGGTGCCGCGCGATCAGTCGGGAGCCCAGGCTCCACGACCGGACAAGCGGTTCGGACACGGAAGCGACAGGGAGGCCCAACCCCGGAACCCCTCGCCTCGGAGCCCTGCTCCGGGTCGAAACGCCATCACTCATGCGGCGTCGGTTCCACTGCCTTCGGAGTAATGCAATGCCCCAGATCACCATGCGCCAGATGCTGGAAGCCGGCGTCCATTTCGGCCACCAGACGCGCTACTGGAATCCCAAGATGGGTCCGTACATCTTCGGCGCCCGCGGCAAGATCCACATCATCAACCTCGAGAAGACCGTTCCGCTGTTCAACGACGCGATGAACTTCATCTCGGCGATCGCGCAGAAGCGCGGCACCATCCTGTTCCTGGGCACCAAGCGTTCGGCGCGCGAGTCGATCCGCGAAGAAGCCGAGCGTTGCGGCATGCCGTTCATGACCCAGCGCTGGCTCGGCGGCACCCTGACCAACTTCCGCACCGTCAAGCAGTCGGTCTCGCGCCTGAAGGAACTGGAAGCCGGCGAAACCGACGGCACCTTCCAGAAGATGGTCAAGCACGAAGTGCTGGGCCTGCGCCGCGAGCGCGACAAGCTGGAAGCCTCGCTGGGCGGCATCAAGGAAATGAACCGTCTGCCCGACGCGCTGTTCGTGATCGACATCGGTCATGAAGACATCGCGATCAAGGAAGCCAAGAAGCTCGGCATCCCGGTGATCGCGGTGGTCGACACCAACTACGATCCGGAACTGGTCGACTACGCCATCCCGGGCAACGACGACGCCATCCGCGCGGTGCAGCTGTACGCCCGCGCCGCCGCCGACGCCGTGCTCGAAGGCAAGGCCGCCGCTCCGCAGGTCGGCAACGTGCGCGAAGAAGATTTCGCCGAAGCCGAAGGCGAAGCCGGCAAGGACGACCGCAAGGGCGCCCCGCGCGGCCGCGCTCCGGCCAAGAAGGGCCCGGCTCCGGCCGCCGCCAAGAAGGCCGACGGCGAAGCTCCGGCTCCGGCCGCCGAGTAATCGCGGCCGTCGTCAGCGCCCGGTAACGCAGCCGCGTCATAGTGCGCGGCTGCGATACGCACCATCCAACCTCGCAGAAGCGGCGCAAGCCGCGATCGTCGCCGCATCCCGGCGATGCCAGTCGCGGCTTGCGCCGCTTCTGCGGGGCAACACGTATACCTGAGGTAACCCCAATGGCTGATATTTCCGCTTCCCTGGTCAAGGAACTCCGCGAGCGCACCGGCGCCGGCATGATGGAGTGCAAGAAGGCGCTGGTCGAAAACAACGGCGACATCGACGCCGCGGCCGAATGGCTGCGCAAGTCGGGCCTGGCCAAGGCCGACAAGAAGGCCGGCCGCGTGGCCGCCGAAGGCCGCATCGCGGTCGCCCAGGACGGCGGCAAGGCCGTGCTGGTCGAGATCAACTCCGAGACCGACTTCGTCGCCAAGGACGCGAACTTCCTGACCTTCACCGAGACCGTGGCGCAAGCCGCGCTGTCCTCGGGCGCGGCCGATGCCGAGGCGCTCAAGGCGGTCAAGCTGGCCTCCGGCGAGACCGTCGAAGAAACCCGCGCCGCGGTCATCGCCAAGGTCGGCGAGAACCTGCAGGTGCGTCGCCTGATCCAGATCGACAGCGCCAACAACGTCGCCGCGTATGTGCACGGCGGCCGCATCGGCGTGCTGATCGAGCTCAAGGGCGGCGATGCCGACCTGGCGCGCGGCCTGGCGATGCATGTCGCGGCGATGAACCCGCCGCACATCAAGGCCAGCGACGTGCCAGCCGACTTCGTGGCGAAGGAAAAGGAAATCGAACTGGCGAAGATGTCCGACAAGGACAAGTCCAAGCCGGCCGACATCCTGGAGAAGATCATCGGCGGCAAGATCGCCAAGATCGTCAACGAAGTCACCCTGTACGGCCAGCCGTACGTGCTGAACACCGATCAGACCGTCGAGCAGGTGCTCAAGGCCGCCGGCGCCGACGTGGTCAGCATGCAGCGCATCGCGGTCGGCGAAGGCATCGAGAAGCAGGTCGACGACTTCGCCGCCGAAGTCATGAAGCAGGCGGGTCTGGCGTAAGCCATTCCGCGGGTTTCAAGCTGCAGTACGAGAAAGGCCGCGAAGTTCGCGGCCTTTTTCTTTGGGTGGGATTTGGGAATCGGGGTTTGGGGTTTGGGGTTTGGGGTTTGGGGTTTGGGAGTCGAGGGTCGAGGGTCGAGGGTCGAGTAGAGCGTGACGCTCTATCGCTGCGGGTTGCGCAAGTTGTCCGAAGCGACGAACTCCCACGTTCCAACGCACTTCCCTACCGTCATTCCCGCGAACGCGGGAATCCAGTGACTTCAAGCGTTCTCGCACGAAAGGCACTGGATTCCCGCGTTCGCGGGAATGACGTTCTTGAGAGATGGCGCTGAAGTCTCTGGATGTTCGGCTTCGCCGAAGTAAAGCAACGCCCGCCTTCGCGGGAATGACGTTCTTGAGGGATGGCGCTGAAGCCGCTGAATATTCGGCTACGCCGAAATAAAGCCGAGCCCGCCTTTGCGGGCATGAAGTTCTGGCGCGATAGCGCTGAAACCTCAACCCGCCATCACCACAACCCAAGCCGACCTGACCCACCCCGCCTTGCAAGGCCCCCGATACACCTGCTTGCGGGCGATCGGCGCGCCGACCTCGCACTTCATCCCGGGCGCGGTGGGATAGACGATCGCAAGCCACCGATCGCCGTCTGCGCTATCGCACAGATACACCTCGCGGCCGTTGCCGAGCTTGTCGAGCATCGCGTACGCAGCGCCCGGCCCGGCGCGCACCGCGAGAAACCCGTCGCCGTCGGCCCTCAGACCGGTGACCTGCGCGAGCGAACCGCAGGCATCCAGCACCTCGTCGCCTCCGACCCGCACCGGCACCGCCGCGGGCGCCCTCGCCTGCGCGACCGGCGCAAGCAGCGCCACGGCCAGCATCGATCCCGTCCACATGCGTTTACTCATGTTCAATCTCCTGTCGTCGCCCGCAGTCGAGCGCGCGCAGCCTCAGCCGGCGATGATCCCGATCCAGTTCCAATGAACCCAGCCGGATTTGCACGGGCCGCGATACTTGCCGATATCGGCCGACTCCGCGAGGCAGCGCGCGTCCTTCGAACCCGGGTCGGGATACAACACCGACACCCATCGTCCCTCGCCGCGGCACAGGTAAACCCGGCGGCCGTTGCCGAGCTTGTCGAGCAGCGCATGCTCGCTACCGGGCCCGGCGCGCACGGCGAGAAAACCGTCGCCGCCCAGCTTGAGCCCGCGAACTTCGCCGATCGATTCGCAAGGGCTTCCCGCCCCGATGTCGCCGACCGGCGTCGAGGACGGCGGTCCGGCGGCGGCCGAAGCCGCCAGCAACACCCACGCGCCGCCGAGGCACAAGCGCATCGCTGTCTTCATCCGTGCACTCCTTGCAGATTCAAACACGGGCCACGACTCCCGAAGCGCGCGCCGCCGAAACGACGCGCGCCGGTTCACGCTGTCGCGATCAGCTGGTCTGCTGGAAATACACTTCTTCGTACGGCTGCACCACCACCCAGCCGGTGCCGGAGAACTTGAGCTGGATGCTCTCGCCCGAGCCGCGGCCGAACAGCGTGCCCAGCGAGATATCGGTGACGATGTCCGGGCTCAGGCCGCCGGACCAGGCGACGGTCGCGTTCGGGTCGGTGAACACCGGCTGGTCCGGGGTCACCGCCAGGGTCAGCGGCTCGTAGTGCGAGGTGATCGCGACCACGCCGCTGCCGCTGAGTTTGATGTTGAACAGGCCGCCGGACATCATGCCCGAGACCTTGCGCATCATCTTGATGTCCGATTGCACGCCGTCTTCATAGGCGAGCACGTCGTTGCCGTTGACGAAGATCGACTCGCCGGCCAGGCGCAGCAGGGTGATCTTCTTGCCGGCATCGGCGATGTAGACCCGGCCCTGGCCTTCCATCTTCATCAGCTGGGTGCCTTCGCCGCTGATCGCCTTCTTCAGCAGGTTGCCCAGGCCCTGTTCGAGCATGCCCTGGCGGACGAACTTGACGCCGCCGCGGTAGGCGACCATCGAGCCGGACTTGGCCCAGACGCGGCCGTTGAGCTTGACTTCCAGCAGGTGCGAGCTTTCCAGTTCGAAGGCTTCCTGGCTCAGATCCTTCTGCTTGGACGCTTCGACGAATTCGTTGAGGTTCTTGATCGACACTTTCCATCTCCTTGGGTAATGCGCGGCGGCGACCTCACGGTGGGCGCGCGCGGCGGCGGTTCCAGTGGCTGGACCGGCGGCCGGATCATACCCGGTCCTCCCGTGTCCGCCTTTTACATCACGGTTTTCGAACGCCGCGCGCGCCCGACCGCCGCATGGCGCAAATCGGCGCGACCGCGGCGTCCCGCCTCGCTCCACCCGGCCGATCCGCGCCCGGCGACGGCCTGGACAGGTGCGGCGCCGACCCGGCCATCGCGTAGCGGCCCGTTCGCGCATGCCTGCGCGCGCGGCGCTTGAGCTACAATCCGCCACGTTTTCCGCCTCCCCCGAGACCGCCCATGTCCCAGCTCGTGTATCGCCGTGTCCTGTTGAAACTCTCCGGCGAAGCATTGATGGGCGATGAGGACTACGGCATCGACCCCAAGGTGATCGGCCGGCTCGCGCGCGAAGTCATCGAAGTGCAGCAGGCCGGCGCCGAAATCGCGCTGGTGATCGGCGGCGGCAACATCTTCCGCGGCGCGGGCTTGGCGGCCGGCGGCATGGACCGGGTCACCGGCGACCAGATGGGCATGCTGGCCACCGTGATCAACGCGCTGGCGATGCAGGATTCGCTGGAAAAGCTCGGCGCCAAGGTGCGGGTGATGAGCGCGATCAAGATCAACGACGTGTGCGAGGACTACATCCGCCGCCGCGCCATCCGTCATCTGGAAAAAGGCCGTCTGGCGATCTTCGCCGCCGGCGTCGGCAGCCCGTTCTTCACCACCGACTCGGGCGCCGCGCTGCGCGCGATCGAGATCGGCGCGGACCTGCTGCTCAAGGCGACCAAGGTCGACGGCGTGTACGACAAGGACCCGAAGAAGCACAGCGACGCGGTGCGCTTCGACAAGCTCAGCTACGACGAGGTGATCACCCGCGACCTGCAGGTCATGGACACCGCCGCGTTCGCGCTGTGCCGCGACAGCGAACTGCCGCTGCGCATCTTCGACATGGGCCAGCCGGGCGTGCTGCTGAAGATCCTGCGCGGCGAGAACATCGGCACGCTAGTGCAGGGCCGCGGCTGATCGCGCAGCGGCGACGAACGGGCATCGCCCGGAACATCGCTTTCGCGGTCCGGCGCTCGATCATCGACCGCTTGCGTCTCATGCCGGAACGAAAAGACCCGCCATTGGCGGGTCTTTTTATTTACCAGGTCCGATTATTCCGTCGTGGTGGCGTCGCTTGTACGCTCGCGCGCTCGACGACATTGCGCTGGCGCGCTCATCGCGTCGCCGCGCGGCCACCCGACACCGTCAGCGCCACACCTCGACCTGCGCTTCGCGCTTGGCCTGCTCGGTGATGCGCGCGATCTCGGCCGGGCTCATCGCGTAACGGCTCGCGTCGCGCTTGGCCTGTTCGGTAATGCGAGCGATCTCGGCCGGGCTCATCGCATAGCGGCTCGCATCGCGCTTGGCTTGCTCGGTGATGCGCGCGATCTCGGCCGGGCTCATCGCGTAACGGCTCGCATCGCGCTTGGCTTGCTCGGTGATGCGGGCAATCTCGGCCGGGCTCATCGCGTAACGGCTCGCGTCGCGCTTGGCCTGCTCGGTGATGCGCGCGATCTCGGCCGGGCTCATCGCGTAACGGCTCGCGTCGCGCCGGGCCTGTTCGGAGATGCGCGCGATCTCGGCCGGGCTCATCGCGTAACGGCTCGCGTCGCGCCGGGCCTGTTCGGAGATGCGCGCGATCTCGGCCTTGCTCATCGCATGGCGACCGGCATCGCGCCGGGCTTGCTCGGCGATACGGCGGATCTGCGCTGCTTCCGGCGCGGAGAGCAGCGCGTCGCGACGCGCCTGAGCGGCATCGCGGCGGGCCTGTTCGATGTCGCGTCGATGCTGCGCGCTGTCGAGCCCGTGCTGACTGGCGTCGCGCCTGGCCTGTTCGGCATCGCGCTGGGCCTGCTCGACGTCGCGGCGCGCCTGAGCGGCATCGCGTCGCGCCTGTTCGCCATCGCGCTTGGCCTGATCTGCATCGCGCCGGGCCTGTTCGCCATCGAGCCGGGCTTGCTGTCCCGCGTCGCGCGCCGCGCGCTCGGCGGCGATGCTGGCCGTCTGCGCCTGACGTTCTGCGTCGCGCCCGGCGCGTTCGGCATCGCGCGCCGCGCGCTCCGCCGCGACACCGGCCGCCTGCGCATGGCGCTCGGCTTCGCGTCCGGCGCGTTCGGCCTCGCGACCGGCCTGCTCGGCCGCGCGCCCGGCTTTCTCCGCGTCCACCGCCGCCCGGCGCGACTCGTCCATGCGTTGCCGCAAGCGCGCGCGGGTCGCCGCGTCGGTCACCGGCTGATAGCCGCCGTCGGCGCTCACCTTGTAGTACTGATCGCCCTTGATCGCCCAGACCTGCGGATCGCCGCCGTTGTTGATCTCGGTAATGCGGGTTTCGCCGTTCTTGTCCGAGGAATGGATCGACACGCTGCGCGATTGCGATTGCGGCGCGCGCTCGCCGGCCGCGGCGGTCACCCGATACGGCACCAAGCCGACCAGGACGATGGCGGCAGTCAGGATCAAACCGCCCAGGTGCGAGGACGGAGTCGCGTTCTGCAACATGATGAGTCTCCTCTTCAAAATCGTGTAAGTGGGGGATGCGCTGGCGACACCGGCCGCCGGACGCGGCGCGACGCCAAGACGCAGCAACAGGCGCCCGTAGTCGTGCGCGGCATAGCGACGGGTGTCGAGCACGGCCGCGTCGCAGGCCGCTTCGCGCGCGATCGAGTACTCGCGGGCGATCACATGCGCGAGCGGATGAAAGAAGAACAGGTGCTGGACCAGCGCCGGCACCCAGCCCCACCACAGGTCGCGGCGGCGGACGTGGACCAGTTCGTGATGCAGCGCCATCGCCAGTTCGTCGCCGCTCAGATGCGCCAGGCGTTCGCGCGGCAACAGCACCGTCGCCGGCGGGCCGATCAATTGCGGCGAATCGATCTGCGTCGACACCCGCAGCGGCGGCAGGCGATTCAAACCCAGGCTGGCGCCGAGCGCGCGATAAGTGGAGAGCACTTGCGGTTGTTCGCACGGCCGCGATGCGGCGATGCGGCGGCACGCGGCGGCATAGCCGCGCACGCTGGCGAAGGCGACCAGCAGAAATCCGGACAGCCACAGGGCGGCGAACACCAGCGGCCACGACAGCCAGTCGGGGGTCAAGTAATGCGCGGTGGGCGCGGTTGCGGCGGCGACCGTGGCGTCCGTCGCGCCCTTCGTCACGAAGAACGGCAATTGCGCCGCCGACGACAACTGCGGCGCCGCCGCCGCGACGCTCGCGGCCTGGCTCGCCCGATCCCACGACGCCGGCAACAGCGGCAGGCTCAACGGCGTGGGCCACAACGCGCCGAGCAACAACTGCAACGCGGCGCACCACCACAACCAGCAGCGCAACGCGGCGCTCAGACGCAGATAACGGCACAGCAGCCATACCGCCGCGACCACCAGCAGCGATTGCAATCCGGCCGCGAGCAAACGCGGCAGCAGGACATCACCGATCCAGTCCAGAGTCATCTCAATCCTCCTTGCGCCGCGATTGCAGATCGGCGACCAGACTTTCCAGTTCGGCCAGTTCGTCGTCGCTGACCTGCGCGCGCTGCGACATCCACGCCACGAACGGCGAGACCGAGCCCTGCAGGGTGTTGGCGACGAACTTGCCGACCGCCGAGCGCATCACGTCGTCGGGCTGGGTGGCGGTGGAATAGCGGTACACACCGCCGACCTTGCGCCGGCGCAGGTAGGCCTTGGCGCGCAGGCGCTCCATCATGGTCAGCACGGTCGAACGCGCCAGCCCGCGCGGCTCGCCGTAGCCGCTTGCGACTTCGCCGACCGAGGCGTCGCCCTGTTCGGCCAGGTATTGCAGCAGCGCCAGTTCCTGGTCGCCGATGGATTTGCGGTTCATGTCGCCCCTCATGGCTACAGCTGTAGTCATAGTTGCTTTGACTACAAACGTAGTCAACGTGCCTGAAGTCATGCCGCCCTCGCCCGCGCGGCGACACCCGGCATTGGGATTCGCCGACGCCGGTCATGGTTTAAACCGGTCGCGCGGTGGCCTGTAATAGTGTTCGCGGGCGCGGCCGTGACAGCATTCGCCCATGCACTCGCACAGTCACCACGGCCACCACCACGGCGTCAGCGGCACCCGCGCATTCGCCGCGGTGACCCTGATCAATCTGGCCTATACCGCGCTGGAAGCCGGCTACGGCTTCATGACCAATTCGCTGGCGCTGCTGTCGGACGCGCTGCACAACTTCGGCGACGTACTCGGCCTGGCGCTGGCCTGGGGCGCGGCGGTGCTGGCCAAGCGCGCCCCGACCGCGCGCCACACCTACGGCTGGCGGCGCGCGACCTTGCTGTCGCCGCTGGCCAATTCGCTGTTGCTGGTGGGTTTCTCCGGCGCCTTGGCCTGGGAGGCGATCCGCCGCTTCAACGCGCCGCCGGAAATTCCCGCGCTGCCGGTGATCGTGGTCGCCGCGCTCGGCATCGCGGTCAATCTCGGCGCGGCCTGGCTGGTGCGCGACGGGCACGATCACGACCTCAACCGCCGCGGCGCTTTCCTGCACCTGATGGCCGACGCGGCAGTGTCGCTGGCCGCGGTGCTGGCCGGCGCCGGCATGTGGCTGACCGGCTGGGAATGGCTGGACCCGGCGATCGCCTTGCTGATCGGCGCGGTGGTCGCGGTCGGCGCCTTCGGCCTGCTGCGCGAAGCCTTCAACGCGGCGATGGACGCGGTGCCGCGCGGCATCGACCGCGGCGAAGTCGAAGCCCTGTTGCGCCAGCAGTCGGGGGTGCAGGCGATCCACCATCTGCACATCTGGTCGCTGGGCGCGGGCGAAATCGCCATGACCGCGCACATCGTGCGGCCCGACGACCACGACCACGACGCCTTCATCGATCGCCTCAACCGCGAACTCGACCGTCGCTTCGGCATCAATCACCCGACCCTGCAGGTCGAACACGGCCGCGCCTGCGAGCACGATCGCCACGACCGCGCGCCGCACGGCGGGCACGCGCATGGGCACGAGGGGCATGGGCACGATGCGCATGGGTCGGATCATTCGCACGATCACGGCCATGCGCACCATGACCATGACTACAGCCATGGTCCGCGGCATGACCATGACCTCGGTCATCAAGCGCACCGTGACCATGACTGCGGTCATGGTCACGACGGCCATCCTCACGACGACCGGCCCCACGACGAGCACCCGCACGACCACCCGCGCCAGCACGCCCATCGCCCCTGAGCGCCGCATGCTGCATCGCAGCGAAAATGCCGGCCCATCGCACCGCTCACCCGGCCGGGCCTGAACGCAGCCGCTACGATTCCGCGCAAAACGTGATCCCCGGCGACGCATCGCCTGCATTCGCGATGCGCATCGTGCCGCGCCGCATCCCCTCGAACGACCGCGAACGCTCGTCAATTTCGCCGATCCGGGCCGCCGTGGGCGTCCGCGCCGGGACCCCGTGGCCCGCAAAACCCGCCCGAGCCCATATAATCCCGCGATTACCGCTACTGGAACGGAGCCGGCGATGCTCAACGACATCAAGAAAGACTCTCAGAACCGCATGACCAAGAGTGTCGAAGCCTTTCGCCACGACCTGACCAAGATCCGCACCGGGCGCGCGTCCACCGCGCTGGTCGATCATCTGAAAGTGAACTACCACGGCTCCGAAATGCCGCTGGGCCAGGTCGCCAGCGTGCAGGTCAGCGACGCGCGCACCCTGACCATCACCCCGTGGGAAAAGCAGATCGTCGGCGCGGTCGAGAAGGCCATCCTCGCCTCCGACCTGGGCCTGACCCCGAACACCGCCGGCACCGTGATCCGCATCAACCTGCCGGCGCTGACCGAGGAACGCCGCAAGGAACTGACCAAGGTCGTGCACGCCCAGAGCGAGGACGCCAAGGTCGCGATCCGCAACATCCGCCGCGATGCCAACCATCAGGCCAAGGAACTGCTCAAGGACAAGAAGGTCACCGAAGACGAGCTGCGCAGCTTCGAAGGCGAGATCCAGAAGATCACCGACAGCGCGATCAAGGACGTGGACGGCGTGGTCAAGGCCAAGGAACAGGAACTGATGGCGGTGTGAACCGCCGGGCCCGCGCCCGCCGAGTTCGGATCACTGAACTTCTGCGCGGCGTGCGGGTCCAGCACTGGGCTGCCTGGATCGAGCCCGCCCCCGGACCGTGCCGCCCGACCCGCCCCAATCCCGCCGATTCCGCCGTCCCATCCGCAGCCTGAGGTCTTCATCATCGGCGCCATGCCTTCCGAGCCCGCCAACGCCGCGCCCGCACGCATCCCGCGCCACCTGGCCGTCATCATGGACGGCAACGGCCGCTGGGCCGAACGGCGGCGCCGGCCGCGCATCATCGGCCACCGCGCCGGCGCGCGCGCGGTCAACGTCTGTATCGACTTCTGCATCGCGCGCGGCGTCCAGGCGCTGACCCTGTTCGCGTTCTCCAGCGAAAACTGGGGCCGGCCCGAGGACGAGGTCGGCGCGCTGATGAAGCTGTTCCTCAATGCGCTCGAGCGCGAGGTCGAGGAACTCGACCGGCGCGGGGTACGGGTGCGCTTCATCGGCGAACGCGAGCGCTTTTCCGAAAAGATCCGCGAGCGCATGGCCGCGGCCGAGCGCCAGACCCGCAACAACACCGTCTTGCACCTGAGCATCGCCGCCAGTTACGGCGGCCGCTGGGACATCGCCCAGGCCGCGCGCTCGCTGGCCGCGGAGGTCGCGGCCGGCACCTTGGCGGTGGAAGCGATCGACGAACGCCTGCTGGCCTCGCGCATGTCGCTGGCCGAGCTGCCGGCGCCGGACCTGTTCATTCGTACCGGCGGCGACACCCGAATCAGCAATTTCCTGCTGTGGCAGCTGGCCTATACCGAACTGTGGTTCACCGAAGCGCTGTGGCCCGAGCTCGACGCCGGCTTGCTGCAGACCGCGCTGGACGATTTCGCCAGCCGCGAACGCCGCTTCGGCCTGACCGGGGCGCAGATCGCTCTCGCCCAGCCCAACGAGACTGTTAAATGACCCGAACCCGCCTGCTTGCCGCGCTGGTCATGGCGCCTGTCGCGATCGCGGCGATCCTGCTGTTGTCGACGCCGTGGGTGATCGCGCTGACCGCGGTGCTGTTCCTGATCGGGCTGTGGGAATGGTTCGATCTGGCCGAGATCGAGGACACCCTGTCGCGCACCGTGCTGCTGGTGGTGCACATGGCGCTGATGGTGGCGATCGTGTGGGCCTCGCGCACCAGCGGCCTGGGCGCGGCGCAGGCGCCGTCGATGGTGCTGTTCAAGATCGCCTCGCTGGTCGGCGTGGTCTGGTGGCTGCTGGCGCTGCTGTGGCTGCAGCGCTTTAACTTCGCCAGCGATCACCGCACCTATGCGCGCATGTTCAAGCTCGCCGCGGCCGCGTTGAGCGTGATCCCGGCCTGGTGCGCGATGGCCTGGATCCACGCCGAGGGCCCGATCGGCCTGGGCGGCCTGCCGGTCGGCCATTGGTGGCTGCTGACCGCGCTGGCGGTGGTGTGGGCGGCCGATTCGGGCGCGTATTTCGCCGGACGCAAGTTTGGCATGCTCAAGCTCGCGCCGCGGGTGAGCCCCAACAAGACCGTCGAAGGCCTGGTCGGCGGCGCCATCGCCGGCGTCGCGGCCGGCGTGGGTTTCTCGATGCTGGCCGGCGCGACCACCGCGCAGCTGCCGTGGGTTGCGCTGGTGTCGCTGGTGGCGATGCTGTTCTCGGTGGTCGGCGACCTGTTCGAGAGCCTGCTCAAGCGGCATGTCGGGGTGAAGGATTCCGGGCATCTGATTCCGGGGCACGGCGGCATTCTCGATCGCATCGACGGCGTGCTCGCGGCGCTGCCGGTGTTCGCGCTGGGCAAGGCGATTTTTGGGTTTTGATGATGAGCCTTGTCGAAGCCGATGGTTTTTCGTTGACTGCTGGCGCCGCGGCGCTCGCAGTTGCGAAAAAAGCGAATCCTCCTGTCCCCCTTTTGCAAAAGGACGGGACGTATTTGCAAAGCCTGCACCACGCAGACGCAGCGAGTAATTGGCGTGCTTCTGATAAGCCGCGCGCGGTTGATACGCGGCGACCCGTCCCTTTGCAGAAGGGGGACCGAGGGGAGTTCGCTTTTGCTCCTCATCGTCAGTTCCCGGCCTCGGTCGTAAGCACGAACAAGGCCCCCGCATGACCACCCCAGCCCGCAACGTCGCCGTCCTGGGCGCCACCGGCTCCATCGGCACCTCGGCGTTGGACGTGATCGCCCGCCACAGCGACGCCCTGCGCGCCACCGTGCTCGCCGCCGGCGGCAAGGTCGATGCGCTGCTGACGCTGTGCGAACGCCATCGCCCCGATCACGCGGTGATCGCCGACCCGGCCGGCTTCGCGGCATTGCGCGACGGCCTGCGCGAACGCGGTCTTGCCACCGTGGCCCATTGCGGCGACGAGGCCCTGGTCGATCTGGTGTCGTCCGACGCCTGCGACACCGTGGTCGCGGCGATCGTCGGCGCGGCCGGGCTGTCCTCGACCCTGGCCGCGGCGCGCGCCGGCAAGCGCCTGCTGCTGGCCAACAAGGAATCGCTGGTCCTGGCCGGCGAACTGCTGATGCAGACCGCGCACGAATCGGGCGCCTGCATCGTGCCGATCGACAGCGAACACAACGCGATCTTCCAATGCCTGCCGGCGGCGCAATCGCGCGTGGCGCAGCACGGCGCCGCGCAAACCGGCGGCGCGCAGCCCGTCCACCCGGCCTCGCAGCCCGGTCTGAAGCGGATCCTGCTGACCGCGTCGGGCGGGCCGTTCCGCGGCCGTACACGTTCGGACCTGGGCCAGGTCACGCCCGAACAGGCGGTCGCGCACCCGAAGTGGTCGATGGGCCCGAAGATCTCGGTCGACTCGGCCACGCTGATGAACAAAGGCCTGGAAGTCATCGAGGCGCACCACCTGTTCGGGGTCGGCGGCGATCGCATCGAAGTGCTGGTGCATCCGCAAAGCCTGGTCCATTCGCTGGTCGAATTCGTCGACGGCTCGACCCTCGCCCAGCTCGGCCTGCCCGACATGCGCACCGCGCTGGCGGTGGGCTTCGGCTGGCCGGAGCGGATCGAATCCGGGGTCGCCGGGCTCGACCTGCTGGCCCATGGCCGGCTCGATTTCGAACGCCCCGACCTCGACGCCTTCCCCTGCCTGCGCCTGGCCTTCGAGGCCCTGGCCGCCGGCGGCACCGCCCCGGCGGTGCTCAACGCCGCCAACGAAGTGGCCGTTTCAGCCTTTCTTCAGCGGCGCATCGGTTTCCTAGCGATACCCGCGCTGGTCGAGGACACCCTCGCCGCGCTCCCGTCCACCCCGGCCAGCTCGCTGGCGGCGCTGCGCGAGGCCGATGCCCTGGCCCGCCGCCACGCCGAGCAGGCGATCGGTCAAAGAGCCTGAGGCAGCCATGAGCGAAATCCTGGGCTCGTTGTGGTGGCTGATCATCAGCCTCGGCGTGCTGGTCACCCTGCACGAATTCGGCCACTTCTGGGTCGCGCGCCGCTGCGGGGTCAAGGTGCTGCGCTTCTCGGTCGGCTTCGGCAAGCCGCTGTGGATGCGCGTGGGCAAGGACGGAACCGAATACGCGATCGGCCGCATTCCGCTGGGCGGCTACGTCAAGATGCTCGACGAGCGCGAGTACGAAGTCGGCGAAGCGCTCGCGCAGCAGGCGTTCAACCGCAAGTCGGTGTGGCAGCGCATCGCCATCACCGCCGCCGGCCCGGTCGCCAACCTGATCCTGTGCGTGCTGTTCCTGTGGGGCATGTTCGTGATCGGCCGCCCCGACTTCGCGCCGGTGGTCGGCAGCGTCAACGGCATCGCCGCCGAATCGGGAATGCGCCGCGGCGACACCGTGCTGCAGATCGGCGACCGCGTCACCCCGACCTGGAGCGAGGTGCAGATGGCGCTGATCCCGCACGCGCTCGACCGCGACGACGTCGCGGTGCAGGTGCGCAGCGAAAACGGCAGCCAGCTGACCCGCCACCTGCGCCTGTCCAAGCTGCCGGCCTCGTTCGACGAGCGCCGCGCGGTCGAAGTCATGGGCCTGAGCGGCCGCCATCAGCTGATTCCGGCGGTGATCGGCCGGGTCAGCCCCGGCGAAGCGGCCTGGGGCGTGCTCGCCGAGGGCGACCGCATCACCGCCATCGACGGCGACCCGATCGCCAGCTGGAACGACATCGCGCCGGCCGTCGGCCGCCTGGGCGAACGCGGCGGCAACGCGATGATCGAAGTGGCCCGCAACGGCGACCGCTTGGCGCTGGAAATCGCGCCCAAGCGCATGAAGCGCGAAAACGGCGAGGAATTCTGGGGCCTGGGCGTGGCGCCGCCGGCCACCATCGGCGAGCCCAAGCGCGACGCGGTCCTGCGCTACGGCCCGATCGACGCGGTGCCGGCGGCGTTTCGCGAAAGCATCCACCAGGCCCGCGAGCTGTTCGCGATGATCGGCCGCGCCTTCACCGGCCGGGTCTCGATCCAGAACACCGTCGCCGGCCCGGTGACCATCGGCCGCGCCGCCAACGCCTATGCCAGCAACGGCCCGGCCTGGTACCTGCAGCTGCTGGCGATGCTGTCGCTGAGCCTGGGAATCCTGAACCTGCTGCCGATCCCGATCTTGGACGGCGGACACCTGCTGTATTACCTTATCGAGCTGGTCAAAGGCAGCCCGGTCAGCGAACGCGTCATGGCGGCCGGACATTTCGTCGGCCTGGCGTTGATCGCGAGCCTGATGGGCCTGGCGTTCTACAACGACATCTTGAACAACCTGGTGCGCTGATGCCGGCCCGACGCTCGAACGAACGCTTTGCTACAACGCCTGCCTTAATCTACCCCGCCTAACCGGCCCGCTTCGCCCCATGCCCGCGTGCATTCACGCTGGCAGACCAGCCCCCAACGGACGTAATGATGACGCGAATTCCTAATCGCCGCCTGCTCGCCCTCGCCCTTGCCACGGCAATGACCTCGGCCCCGGCGATTCCCGCGTTGGCCCAGTCGGCCGATCCGTTCTCCCTCGGGGGCGCCGCGCCGAACGCGCCCGGCCCGGGTTCGTTCACCGTCAGCGACATCCGCATCGACGGCCTGCAACGCATTTCCGCCGGCACGGTGTTCACCTACCTGCCGGTCGAGCGCGGCGACACCATGGACACGGCCAAGGCCGGCGACGCCATCCGCGCGCTGTACAAGACCGGCTTCTTCGAAGACGTGCAGCTCGACCGCCAGGGCAACATCCTGGTGGTCACCGTCAGCGAGCGTCCGGCGATCAACAAGCTGACCCTGACCGGCAACAAGGACATCAAGTCCGAGGACCTGCTCAAGGGTCTGAAGGAAATCGGCCTGGCCGAAGGCGACACCTTCGACCGCCTCGCGCTCGACAAGGTCACCCAGGATCTTGCGCGCCAGTACAACAACCGCGGCAAGTACAACGTCGAGATCACCCCGTCGGTGAACCGCCTCGACCGCAACCGCGTCGACATCACGATCAACGTCAAGGAAGGCAAGGCGGCCAAGATCCGCCACATCAACCTGATCGGCAACGACAAGTTCGAGCAGAAGGACATCGTCAACGGCTGGGAATCGCGCGAGCACAACTGGCTCAGCTGGTACCGCCGCGACGACCAGTACTCGCGCGAGAAGCTCTCCGGCGACCTGGAAAAGCTCAACTCCTATTACCTCGACCGCGGCTACGTCGATTTCAGCATCGACTCGACCCAGGTCTCGATCAGCCCGGACCGTCAGGACATGTTCCTGTCGGCCGGCATCACCGAGGGCGAGCAGTACAAGGTTTCCAGCGTGCAGGTCACCGGCGACACGGTGCTGCCGAAGGACCAGGTCGAGAAGCTGGTCATCGTCAAGCCCGAACAGATTTTCTCGCGCCGCCTGCTCGAGGTCAGTTCCGAATCGATCACCGCCGCGCTCGGCAACGTCGGTTACGCGTTCGCGCAGGTCAATCCGATTCCGGACGTGAACCGCGAAAACAAGACCGTCGGCATCAACATGCAGGTCGTGCCCGGCCCGCGCGTCAACGTGCGCCGGGTGGTGTTCAAGGGCAACACCCGCACCGGCGACGAAGTCTTGCGCCGCGAAATGCGCCAGTTCGAAGGCACCTGGTACTCGCAGGCCGCGATCGACCGTTCCAAGATCCG
This sequence comes from Lysobacter capsici, assembly GCF_014779555.2. Classification (NCBI taxonomy): domain Bacteria; kingdom Pseudomonadati; phylum Pseudomonadota; class Gammaproteobacteria; order Lysobacterales; family Lysobacteraceae; genus Lysobacter; species Lysobacter capsici. Next base: position 2,016,138 of record NZ_CP094357.1, on the reverse strand, counting down.
CCTGCAGGGCCTGGGCTATTTCGAGACGGTCGACGTCGAGAGCAAGCCGGTCCCGGGCACCAACGATCAGGTCGACATCGTCTACAACCTGAAGGAAACCACCTCGGGCAGCTTCGTGTTCGGCCTGGGCTATTCGCAGCTCGGCAAGCTCACCACCCAGGTGCAGCTGTCGCAGAACAACTTCCTCGGCAGCGGCAACCGCGTGTCGGTGCAGGCGCAGCGCAGCTACTACCAGTCGCGCTACGACTTCTCCTACACCAACCCCTACTTCACCGACGACGGCGTGTCGCTGGGCTACAACCTGTCGTGGCGCGAGTTGGACTACTCCGACTTCAACACCGCGCAGTACTCGACCACCAGCGGCACCGGTCAGGTCGTGCTCGGCATTCCGCTGACCGAGACCGACTCGGTGACCGGCCTGATCGGCATCGACAGCAACGAAATCCTGGCCTTCGAAGGCACCGCGCCGGCCAGCATCATCGATTACCTCGATGCGCTGGGCCACCGCACCTTCCACGCATGGCGCGCGCAGATCGGCTGGGGCCGCAACAGCCTCAACCACGCGCTGACCCCGACCGCCGGCACCCAGCAGCGCATCTGGCTGGAAGCGACCCTGCCCGGCTCGACGGTCGAGTACTACAAGATCAACTACAACTTCTCCAAGTTCTGGCCGCTGTCGCGCCATCTGGTGCTCAACACCCGCGCCGAACTCGGTTACGGCGACAGCTACGGCAGCGACACCAGCCGCGTGATCGACCGCGACGGTCCCACCGGCCCGCTTCCGCCGGAAACGATCACCGCCACCGGCCTGCCGTTCTTCGAGAACTTCTACGCCGGCGGCGTGCGCTCGGTGCGCGGCTTCACCGACAACACCCTGGGTCCGCGCGAATCGCCGGGCGTGGGCAGCACCTTCGCCCAGCCGCTGGGCGGCGCGTTCAAGACCACCGGCTCGCTGGAAATGTACTTCCCGACCCTGCTCGATACGCCGGCCGCGCGCGTGTCCGCGTTCGTCGACTTCGGCAACGTCTACAAGGACTACGATTCCTTCGACGCCGGCGAACTGCGCGCCTCGGCCGGTATCGCGCTGATGTGGCGTTCGCCGATGGGCCCGATCTCGATCAGCTACGCGTTCCCGTTCAAGAAGCAGGGTCCGATCTACAGCGCCGACGGCGCCACCAAGCTCGACCGCGGCGACGAACTCGAGCGCCTGCAATTCACCTTCGGCGGTACGTTCTGAGCGCGGTCTGCGGACCGCAAGGCGACGTGGACGAACTCAGTTACTCAGCAGGCGAATTGGCCGAGCGCTATGCGCTCGGCCTGCACGGCAACGCCGACGCGCGGGTAAGCGGCGTCGGCACGCTGGCCAAGGCCGGCCCCGGCCAGCTCGCGTTCCTGGCCAATCCCAAATACCGCGCGCAACTGCTCGCCAGCCAGGCGAGCATCGTGGTCATGCGCGAAGACGACGCCCGCGAGCATGCCGGCACCGCGCTGATCGCGCGCGATCCCTACGCCGCCTTCGCCAAGATCTCGGCGCTGTTCGAACCCAAGCCGGTGCGCGAACCCGGCATCCATGCCTCCGCCGTGATCGATCCCAGCGCGCAGGTGTCGCCCGAGGCGCACATCGGCCCGTTCGTCAGCATCGGCGCGCGCAGCCGCATCGAGGCCGGCGCGATGATCGGCCCGGGCTGCGTGATCGGCGAGGACTGCGTGGTCGGCGCCGGCAGCGAGCTAATCGCGCGGGTGACCCTGGTGACCCGGGTGCGCCTGGGCCAGCGCGTGCTGATCCATCCCGGCGCGGTGCTCGGCGCCGACGGCTTCGGCCTGGCGATGGAGGCCGGCCGCTGGCTCAAGGTGCCGCAGCTCGGCGGCGTGTCGATCGGCGACGATTGCGAGATCGGCGCCAACACCACCATCGACCGCGGCGCGATCGAGGACACCGTGCTCGAAGAGGACGTCCGCCTCGACAACCAGATCCAGATCGGCCACAACGTCCACATCGGCGCCCACAGCGCCATGGCCGGCTGTTCGGCCGCCGCGGGCAGCGCCAGGATCGGCCGCTACTGCCTGATCGGCGGCGCGGCCGGCGTGCTCGGCCATCTGGAAATCTGCGACAAGGTCACCATCACCGCGATGAGCCTGGTCACCAGCTCGATCCGCGAGCCCGGCGAATATTCCTCGGGCACGCCGCTGATGGACAACCGCAGCTGGCGCAAGAACGCCGCGCGTTTCAAACAGCTCGACGCGATCGCGCGGCGCACCGCGCGCGCGCGCGAAGACGGCGACGCCGGCTAGGGGGCCGGTCGACAGTTGAGGGACGGCGCTCCATACGGTGCCGCCCCACCCGTCGGGAAATCTGCGGGACAATAGGCATACGCGCGCTTCGACCCGGCGCGCGCAACCGACGATGGGGCCGCACGCCGACGCCGGAATCAATGCACGGCGCGGTGCTGCAACAGATGCGACATAGGACGAATTGAAGATGAGCCAGACCCTGCAACTCCCGCTCGATGTGCCGGCGATCCAGAAGCTGCTGCCGCACCGCTATCCGTTCCTGCTGATCGACCGGGTGGTCGAACTCGAGCCGCACAAGCGCGTGCTGGCCTACAAGAACGTGAGCTGCAACGAGCCCTTCTTCAACGGCCATTTCCCCGGCAACCCGGTCATGCCCGGCGTGCTGGTGGTCGAGGCGCTGGCCCAGGCCGGCGGCCTGCTGACCCAGATTTCGCACGGCGGCGTCGCCGCCGGGCGCTCGTTCTACCTGGTCAAGATCGACGGCGCGCGGTTCTCGCGCATGGTCGTGCCGGGCGACCGGCTGGAGCTGGAGGTCACGCTTAAGCGCATGATCCGCAACATGGCCATGTTCACCGGCGTGGCCCGCGTCGACGGCCAGGTCGCCGCCTGCGCCGACATCATGTGCGCCGAGGCCAAGGACTGATTCGATGAGTGCCCACTCGATGAACACGAACGCGAGCGTCCATCCCACCGCTTTCGTCGAACCCGGCGCCAGACTCGGCGACGGCGTCGTGGTGGGCGCGTTCGTCTACATCGGCGCGGAGGTCGAAGTCGGCGACGGCACCGTGTTCGGCCCGCATTGCGTGGTCCACGGCCCGACCACGATCGGCCGCAACAACCGCTTCTACGCCCAGTGCGCGATCGGCGGCGACCCGCAGGACAAGAAGTTCGCCGGCGAACGCACCGCGTTGCAGATCGGCGACGACAACGTGTTCCGCGAGTTCGTCACCGTCAACCGCGGCACCGGCAACGGCGGCAGCGTCACCCGCATCGGCAACGGCAACTGGCTGCTGGCCTACACCCATGTCGCCCACGACTGTCAGGTCGGCAACGGCTGCGTGTTCTCCAACAACTCGACCCTGGCCGGCCACGTCGTGGTCGAGGATCAGGTGATCATGAGCGGCTTCTCCGGCATCCATCAGTTCTGCCGGATCGGCGCGCACGCCTTCATCGGCATGGGCGCGCTGGTCAACGGCGACGTGCCGCCGTTCGTCATGGTCGCCCAGGACGGCTACGGCCGGCCGCGCGGGATCAACAGCGAAGGGCTCAAGCGCCGCGGTTTCGACGCCGAGCGCATCAGCGCGATCAAGCGCGCGTACCGCACCTTGTACGTATCCGGCGCGCCGCTGGACGAGGCGCGCGCCAAGCTCGAGGACATGGCCGCCGACAGCCCGGACGTGCGCGCGTTGCTGGACTTCATCGGCAACGGCGACCGGCCGCTGCTGCGCTGAGCACGCTGCGATGACTGCGGTCCATCGGCTGCGCATCGGGCAATCCGTCGCCGAGGACCTGATCGACAAGGTCCCGCATCGCTGGGACGTGACCGAGATCTTCATCGACGATCGTCCGCTCGCGCACTGGCTCGGGATCAAACGCGACCTGGGCAACTACGGCAGCGATCTCGATCCGGCCCAGTCGCCAGCGCTGCGCGCGCGCGGCCTGGCGCTGTTTCTCGGCCGCGACCCCTCGTGCAACCAGAACGGCAGCGGCCGCCACGTGCTCTACCGTTGCCACTGCGGCAGCGACTACTGCGGCGTGATTTCCTGCGTGCTGGAATTCGACGGCGATCACGTCGTGTGGCGGCAGATCACCTTCGAGGACGATCAAGGCCCCATGCTCGCCCCTCATCCGGGCGAAAATCCGGCACAAAGCGCCTTCCCCCCGGGCGCGCCGCTGCGATTCGTGTTCGATCGCGCGCAGTACCAAACCGAACTGGAACGTCACTACGCCCCATGACGAGCCCCATGACCACGACCAATCCGATCGACGACATCTTCCCGGCCGCGCCCCCGCCGCCGCCGCGCTTCGCCCTGATCGCCGGCGAGGCCTCCGGCGACCTGCTCGGCGCCGGCCTGATCGAGGAACTCAAGCGCCGTTATCCCGGCGCGGAATTCGTCGGCATCGGCGGCGAGCAGATGCGCGCGGCCGGCATGGACACCTGGTTCGACGCCGGCGAACTGGCGGTGATGGGGCTGGCCGAAGTGCTCAAGCATCTGCCGCGCCTGCTGCGCCTGCGCCGCGACGTGCGCCAGCGCGTGCTCGACTGGAAACCCGACGCCTTCATCGGCATCGACGCGCCGGACTTCAATCTCGGCGTCGAGCGCTGGCTCAAGCAGCGCGGCGTGCGCACCGTGCATTACGTCAGCCCGTCGGTGTGGGCCTGGCGCGAGAAACGCGCGCAGAACATCGGCCTGAGCGCCGACCGGGTGCTGTGCCTGTTTCCGATGGAGCCGCCGATCTACGCCAGGCACAACGTCGATGCGCGTTTCATCGGCCATCCGCTCGCCGACGCGATGCCGATCCATCCCGACCGCGACGAAGCACGCATGAACCTCGGCCTGGACGACGAAGCGCCGGTGCTGGCGATGCTGCCGGGTTCGCGGGTCGGCGAAATCGAGCGTCTGGCCGGCGACTTCATCGCCGCCGCCGCGCTGATGGTCGCGGCCGAACCGCGCCTGGGCGTGGTCGCGCCGATGGCCAACGCGGCCTCGCGCGCGGCGTTCGAACGCATCCTCGCCGCCCATCCCGACGGCGAACGCCTGCGCCGGGCGCTGCGCATCGTCGATCGCGGCGCGCGCACGGTGATGGTCGCCAGCGACGTGGTCCTGCTCGCCTCGGGCACCGCCACCCTGGAAGCGATGCTGGCCAAGCGGCCGATGGTGGTCGCCTACAAGCTGTCGGGCGCGACCTATTTCATGGCCAAGCGCATGGGCATGCTCAAGGTCGATCACTACGCGCTGCCGAACGTGCTGGCCGGCGAGGTGCTGGTGCCCGAGCTGATGCAGCACGACTGCACCCCGGAAAATCTGGCCGGCGCCTGCCTGCGCTGGCTGCGCGACCCGGCCGCGAGCGCGGCGCTGCTGCCCAAATTCCAGCGCATCCACCTGGAACTCAAGCGCGACGCCTCGGCGCGCGCGGCCGACGCGATCATCGAGCTGATCGGCGAGAATGCGGCTGCCGCCTCGCCGGCGCCTTGAACCCGAGCCTTCCGTGGACAGCCTGTTTCCGCCGCCAGCTCCGGATGCACCGCCCGCCGAGCCGCAGCGCCCGGCCGAGGCCGCGGTACGCCCGGCGCGGGCCAAGCCGCGCCTGATCGCCGGCGTCGACGAAGCCGGACGCGGGCCCTTGGCCGGCCCGGTCTCGGTCGCGGCGGTGATCTTGAACCCGCGCCGCAAGATCGACGGCCTGGACGATTCCAAGAAACTCAGCCACGCCCGGCGCGAGGCGCTGTACCCGCTGATCCTCGAACGCGCGCTGGCCTGGCGGATCGAATTCGTCGAGGTCGAGGAGATCGACCGGGTCAACATCTTCCAGGCGACCATGCTCGGCATGTGCCGCGCGGTGGTGGCGCTGGCGCCGCAGGCCGATCTGGTCCGGGTCGACGGCAACCACCTGCCCAAGGGCCTGCCCTGCCGCGGCGAAGCCCTGGTCGGCGGCGACGCGCTGGAGCCGTCGATCATGGCCGCCTCGATTCTGGCCAAGGTCGCGCGCGACCGCGCCATGTGCAGCCTGCACGAACGCTTCCCGCACTACGGCTTCGACCAGCACAAGGGCTACCCGACCGCCGCCCACCTGGCCGCGCTGAGCCAGCACGGCCCCTGCCCGCATCACCGCCGCAGTTTCACCCCGGTGCGGGTCGCGATGGAAAACCTGCCGCTGTTCTGAGCGCCGGGCCGCGGCCTGCGCGCCGCCGATGTTCCGAGCGCCAGTTCCGCGGCGCGCGCGGCCGCCGAGTTCCCTTCGCGGCGACCCGCGGCCGGCTGAACGCGCTACCCGTGCCATGGGTCACAGCGACTTCAAGCGCTCGCGCTCACACTTCGATCAGGCCCATAGTCGCAGCATCGCAGTCGCGGCTCGACTGCGCCCCGGTCCGCGTCGCCCTCCCGGCCCGCGACACGCACCGCCGCCATCCATCGGCCGGACGCGAGGTGTTCCATGCGCATGCCTCACCCCACTCCCACACCCGAACCGCTGCCGTTCGAACGCGACAGCGCGCTGCCGCGGCATCTGCCGCCGTTCGAACCGGCGATGGCGATCACCCCGGCGGCGATCGCCGCGTTCGACGCCCTGGTCCACGAACTCAACCCGGATGCCGCGCGCGTCGACGCCACGCGTCTGCACCGCCTGGCCAGCTGGTTGACCGCGCTGCCCGCCAGCGAGGCGCGGCGGGCGATCGACGAGCGCCTGCAATGCCTGCAGGACCTGCGCGCGATGGCCGCCGACGAGGCCTGGGATTGCGACCCGGCCCTGCGGCGCCGCCTGGACCGACTGTTCGCTTATGTCGACGACGGCGACGACCTGATTCCCGACCGCGTGCCCTTGCTCGGCCTGCTCGACGACGTGCTGCTGATCGAACTGGCGTGGCCGGCGTTCGCCGCCGAAGCCGAGGATTTCCGCGATTTCTGCGCGTACCGGCGGATCGAACATCCCGTTGGCGATGCGGCGCAGCAGCGCGCGGCCTGGGTGCGCGATCGTCTGGCCGAGCTGGCCTTGCTGCAGCACCAGGCGCGTGTCAGCGACAGCCATTACGTCAATGGACGCACGCCGGAACCGGTGTTTCGGGTGGCGTGAAACGCAAGGGCGAATCCGTTGGCTTTTTTTCAAAAAAAAGAGGAACGCGTTAATGAGAGCAGCCGTCCCGGTCGTATCGGCGGAACCATGCAGCTGTCTCACCGCGGTTCTGTCGCGCCAGGCGTTGATCGCGCGCGAAGCGAAGGGATTGAGCGCCGACATCGATCCGTCGCGGTCGCGTCGAAAACATCGCCCGCTCGAAATCGCGTCAATTCGCCCCCTTTGATAAAGGGGGCCAGCGCCCAGCGTCTGCCCGATGTCTGAACCGTCGTTGCAGCACGGGGGATTTGCTTTGGCTCCGCAGCAGCGCGGGCAAAAGCAAATCCCCCCTAGCCCCCCTTTTTCAAAGGGGGGAACAGATTCGCTGCGGCTTGGCGTGCCGTCGCAACGGCATGTGACGTCGATGCGTTGCACTCGCGTCGGAAACATCGCCCGCCCGAAACCACGTCAATTCGCCCCCTTTGACAAAGGGGGCCAGCGCCCGGCGCCTGCCTGATGTCTGAACCGTTCTCGCGGCGCGGGGGATTTGCTTTGGCTCTACGGCTGCGCGGGCAAAAGCAAATCCCCCCTTCCCCCCTTTTTCAAAGGGGGAAACAGATTCGCTGCGGGTTGATGTGCCGTCGCAATCTGGGAGGAGAACTGATCCGTTGCGGCTTGGCGTGCCGTCGCAACGGCATCCGCGCAACCCCATATCCGCGCAACCATGCGCTCCGCGGCTTTTCGCCACGAGCCCGAATCGCCGCCCCGGCGCCAATCCCGACCTGTCAAGGCTTGTCCCGGGCCGCCGGGCTGATACCCTGCAAGCCGGCTCGCACGCCGCTTGCCGATCACGGCTTGAGTCTCCTCCGGCACGGCCGCAGAACCGGTACGCATGTCCGCTCCATTCGTTCATCTCCATCTGCACAGCGAGTACTCGCTGGCCGACTCGACGATCCGCATCGGCGATCTGGTCAAACGCTGCGTCGCGCTCGGCCAGCCGGCCGTCGCGCTGACCGACTTCGACAATCTGTTCGCCGCGGTCAAGTTCTACAAGACCTGCGAGGGCGCCGGGATCAAGCCGATCATCGGCGCCGACGTGCATCTGGCCGACGGCAACGAAACCGCCTCGCGCCTGACCCTGCTGTGCCGCGACCGCGGCGGCTACCTGACCCTGTCGCGCCTGCTCAGCCGCGCCTGGATGGAAGGCCACCGCACCGAAGGCGTGGTGCTGCGGCCGGAATGGCTGCGCGAGGACAACGCCGGCCTGTTCTGTCTCGCCGGCCGCCACAGCCTGGGCGGACGCCTGGCCGCGACCAACCGCCACGAACTCGCCCACGCCTGGCTGGTCGACTGGCAGGGCGTGTTCGGCGACCGCCTGCATCTGGAAATCACCCGCACCCAGCGCGACGGCGAGGAACTGTTCAACGCCTTCGCCATCCAGGCCGCGGGCAAGCGCGGCCTGCCGCTGATCGCCAGCAACGACGCGCGCTTTCTCGACGCCGAAGGTTTCGAGGCGCACGAGGCGCGCGTGTGCATCGCCTCCGGCCGCGTGCTCGACGATCCCAAGCGCCCGCGCGACTACAGCGCCGAGCAATACCTCAAGTCCAGCGAGGAAATGCGCGAGCTGTTCGCCGACGTGCCCGACGCGATCGACAACGCGCTGGCGCTGGCGACGCGCTGCAACGTCGAGCTCAAGCTCGGCGAATACGCGCTGCCGGATTTCCCGGTGCCGGCCGAACACACCATCGAATCGTGGCTGCGCGCGCAATCGCGCGAGGGCCTGATCAAGCGGCTGGAAAAAAATCCGATCGCGCCGGGCAAGACCCGGCAGATCTACGACGAACGCCTGGAAACCGAACTCGACGTCATCATCAAGATGGGGTTCCCGGGTTACTTCCTGATCGTCGCGGACTTCATCAACTGGGCCAAGGACCACGAGATCCCGGTCGGCCCGGGCCGCGGTTCGGGCGCCGGCTCGCTGGTGGCCTGGGCGCTGGGCATCACCGATCTGGACCCGTTGCCGTACGACCTGCTGTTCGAGCGATTCCTCAATCCCGAACGCGTGTCGATGCCCGACTTCGACATCGACTTCTGCATGGACCGCCGCGACGAAGTCATCGACTACGTCGCGCGCAAGTACGGCCGCGACCGCGTCTCGCAGATCATCACCTACGGCACCATGGCGGCCAAGGCGGTGGTGCGCGACGCCGGCCGCGTGCTCGGCCATCCCTACGGTTTCGTCGACGGCATCGCCAAGCTGATTCCGCTGACCCTGGGCATCTGCCTCGACGACGCGCTCGGCGAATCCGAGGCGGCGATCAAGAACCCGGAACTGGCGTCCAGCGAACTGATCGCGCGCTATCGCAGCGAAGACGACGTGCGCGACCTGCTGGATCTGGCGCGCGAACTCGAGGACCTGACCCGCAACGCCGGCAAGCACGCCGGCGGCGTGGTGATCGCGCCGAGCCCGCTGTCGGACTTCTGCCCGCTGTTCGCCGAACACGACGGCGAAGGCCGCGGCAAAAGTCCCGTCACGCAATTCGACAAGGACGACGTCGAAGCCGTCGGCCTGGTCAAGTTCGACTTCCTCGGCCTGCGCACGCTCACGATCATCGATTGGGCGGTGCGCGCGATCAACAAGCGCCGCGCCAGGGAAGGTCACGAACCGCTCGACATCACCGCGCTGGAGCTGACCGACAAGCCCACCTACGAACTGTTCGCGCGCGGCGACACGGTCGCGGTGTTCCAGTTCGAATCGCGCGGCATGCGCGAGCTGCTCAAGCGCGCCAAGCCCGACACCTTCGAAGACATCATCGCGCTGGCCGCGTTGTTCCGTCCCGGCCCGCTGGGCTCGGGGATGGACAAGGACTGGGTCGACCGCAAGCACGGCAATGCCGAGGTCACCTATCCGCACGAATCGCTCGAGCCGGTGCTGGGGCCGACCTACGGCGTGATCGTGTACCAGGAACAGGTGATGCAGATCGCCCAGGTCCTGGCCGGTTATTCGCTCGGCGGCGCGGACATGCTGCGCCGCGCGATGGGCAAGAAAAAGCCCGAGGAAATGGCCAAGGAGCGGGCCAAGTTCGAGGCCGGCTGCGCCGAGCGCAACATCCCGGCCAAGCAGGCCAGCCCGATCTTCGACTTGATGGAGAAGTTCGCCGAGTACGGCTTCAACAAGTCGCACTCGGCCGCGTACGCGCTGGTCGCGTACCAGACCGGCTGGCTCAAGCGCCACTACGGCGCCGAGTTCATGGCCGCGACGTGTTCGTCGGACATGGACAACACCGACAAGGTGGTCAATTTCCTCGACGAAGCGCGGGTCATGGGCATCACCGTGCTGCCGCCGCACGTCAACGAATCCGAGTACATGTTCGAGGCGATCGACGCCAACACCATCCGCTACGGCATCGGCGCGGTGAAGGGCGTCGGCCGTGGCGTGTGCGAGGCGATCGTCGACGCGCGCCGCGCCGGTCCGTTCGTGGACCTGCTGGATTTCTGCAAGCGCGTGGACACCGGCAAGCTCAATCGTCGGGCGATGGAAGCGTTGACCCACGCCGGTGCGCTCGACGGCCTGGGTCCCAACCGCGCCAGCCTGATGCTGCAATTGCCGGAGGTGCTCAAGGTCACCGACCAGTTGGCCAAGGAGCGCGCCGCCGGCCAGGTCTCGCTGTTCGGCGGGTTCGAAACCGCCGCGCCGGCGCTGCATCTGGACCTGCCGCAGGCCAACGAGTGGCCGCTGAGCCAGATCCTGCATGGCGAGCGCGAAACCCTGGGCCACTACCTCAGCGGCCATCCCTTCGATCCGTATCGCGACGAGTTGCGCGGCCTGGTCGGCATCGATCTGGGCGAGCTGGAAACGATCTGGGAAAAACGTCCGGAAAGCGCGCGCAGCGGCTGGCGTCCGGAGTTGGACATCATCGTCGCCGGGCAGGTCGTCGGCTTCCGCAAGAAAGGCGACAGCCAGATGTTCGTGCAGATCGAGGACGGCCGCGGCCGCCTGGAGTGCGCGTTCTTCTCCGAGACCTACAGCGAATTCGCCTCGATGCTGGCGCGCGACCGCCTGCTGGTGATCCAGGGCGGCCTGCGCGAGGACGCCTTCAGCGGCGGCTTCGCCCTGCGCGCGGCGCGCTGCTGGGACTACGCGCAGATCTGCGCCAAGCACGCCCAGCGCCTGGCCCTGCGCCTGGACCTGCGGGTGCCGGGCACCTGGCAGCGGGTGGACGCGCTGCTGGCCAAGCAGCGCCCCGGCCCGACCCCGATCCGCCTGGACCTGCTGCGCCAGGGCGCGGCCGGCATGCTCGACCTCAACGGCCCGCAGTCGGTGCGCGTGGACGCGGACCTGGTCGGCCTGCTGCGCTCGCAGCCGGGGGTGAAGGCGGTGCGGTTGACCTTGGGCAAGCCCTGGGCTTGAGGCAGGAGTGAGTTCAGAGGAGTGAGGAGTGAGTAAAAGCGTGCTTTCGCTCACTCTCCGCTTTTGCGCACCCGTTCAGAGATCGAGCGCGCGCCTTTACTCACTCCTCACTCCTCTGAACTCGTTCCTCGCCCCACCCTGCCCATCCCCCTCGGTACGGTCCCCCCCTCTGGGCTAGACTGTCCATCGACCAAGGCCCACGGCCCCCGAATGAATCCGAATTACCTCGACTTCGAGCAGCCCATCGCCGACCTGGAAGCCAAGATCCAGGAGCTGCGCCACGCCAGCAGCGGCCCGGCCGTCGACATCGACGCCGAAATCCATGCCCTGCAGGACAAGCTGCGCCTGCGCACGGCGCAGATTTTCCGCGACCTCTCGTCCTGGCAGATTTCGCAGTTGGCGCGCCATCCGGCACGTCCGTACACCCTCGACTACATCCGGGTGATGTGCGACGAGTTTCAGGAACTGGCCGGCGACCGCGCCTTCGCCGACGACAAAGCCATCGTCGGCGGCCTGGGCCGCATCGCCGGTCGCAGCGTGGTCATCGTCGGCCACCAGAAAGGCCGCGACACCAAGAGCAAGATCAAGCGCAACTTCGGCATGCCGCGTCCGGAGGGCTACCGCAAGGCGCTGCGCCTGATGAAACTGGCCGAGCGCTTCGGCCTGCCGCTGATCACCTTCATCGACACCGCCGGCGCCTGGCCCGGCATCGACGCCGAGGAACGCGGCCAGTCCGAGGCGATCGCGCGCAATCTGCTGGAAATGGCCGAGCTGAAGATCCCGGTGATCTGCACCGTGATCGGCGAAGGCGGCTCCGGCGGCGCGCTGGCGATCGGCGTGGGCGATCGCACCTTGATGCTCGAATACAGCACCTACTCGGTGATCACCCCCGAAGGCTGCGCCTCGATCCTGTGGAAGACCGCCGACAAGGCCAAGGACGCGGCCGAACAGCTCGGCCTGACCGCCAAGCGCCTGCACGAGCTAGGCCTGATCGACAAGATCGTGCGCGAGCCGATCGGCGGCGCGCATCGCAACCCCAAGCAGATGGCCACGCGCTTGAAGGCGGTGTTGATCAACGAGATCGACGCGCTGGAAAACGTTCCGGTCGACGAACTGCTGCAGCGCCGGTATGAGCGCTTGCGCGGTTACGGCGCGTACGAAGCCGCGTAAGGCACCGCGCGCAAGGACATGGACGTCCTGATCAAATCGATCGTCGCCGCGATCCTGGCGATCGCGCTCACGGTCGTACTCGTGCTCCAGGGCATCTATTGGTACGGCGCGTACGATCTGCCGCAAACCTTGCCGTTGCCGCGTCAGCAATACTCGGCGCAGGCGCGTGCCCTGATGTGGACCGATCTGGGCGGCAAGGGCGAACTGCGCATCCGCCGCTTCAGCAGCGTCGGATTGCCGCTCACCGAGCTGGGGCATGGGCTGCGGTGCTGGTCGCATGCCTGGTCCGACTGGGCCACGCAAGAAGCCGCATGCGCCGCCGGCGCGGACGAAGAGGTGCTGTCGCGTGCCGCCGACGACATCGCGTTCTTGAACCTGGCCCAGGCCGATCCGCGACTGGGGCCCAACCTGAAATATGGCCGGAATCGGGACGGCTATCGCCCCTGGCCCAAGCGGCTGCGTCCGGTCACCTATGCCGTCGCCAGCCGCCTGAGTCGCGAATGGCCGGCCGAGCGGGTCATCGATTGGATTTTGGACAATTCCGATTACGGCCAAGGCGCGATGGGCCTGGAGCAGGCGGCGCAGACCTACTTCGGCGTCCCGGCCGATGAGCTGCGCGAGGCAGAACTGGTCGCGCTGATCGTGTTCTCGCGAGGCCCCCGTTACTACGACCCGGCGTGCGAGCCCGAGCACTTCCGTAACGGTCACCTGCGCTTGATGCTCGACCGCGGCTATCGGGTCACGCTGAGCGATCCCGACGCCGATCTGTCGCGAATGAAGCGATGGGCCTGCCCCGCGGCTGCGCGACTGAAGCCGGGAACCTGCCCGAAGCCCGATTGAGCGAGTCGCGTCTTTGCGCGGCGATCGGCGCATGCACCGACTCGCCCGACACCTCCGCACTCACCACGCCCGCTGATACTGCTCCGGCACATGCACGTTCGCGCCCAACTCGTGCGCGGCGCGCAGCGGAAAATACGGATCGCGCAGCAACTCGCGCGCGAGCAGCACCACGTCGGCCTCTTCGTCGGCGACGATCTTCTCGGCCTGCGCGGCGCGGGTGATCAGACCGACCGCGCCGGTGGCGATGCCGGCCTCGCGACGGATTCGCGCCGAGAACGGCACCTGATAGCCCGGCTCGACCGGAATGCGCGCATGCGGCACCAGGCCGCCGCTGGACACATCGATCAGGTCGACGCCGAGGTCCTTGACGATCCGCGCCAGCTCGACGCTCTGTTCGATATCCCAGCCGCCGTCGGCCCAGTCGGTCGCGGAAATGCGCAGCCACAACGGCAGGCGCTCGGGCCAAACCTCGCGCACGGCGACCAGCACTTCGCGCAGCAGGCGGGTGCGATTTTCGAAACTGCCGCCGTAGCGGTCCTCGCGTTGGTTCGACAACGGCGACAGGAACTGATGCAGCAGATAGCCGTGGGCGGCGTGGATCTCGACCAACTGGAAACACGCATCGAGCGCGCGTTGCGCGGCCGCGGCGAAATCGTCGATCACGTTGCGGATGTCGATCGGTTCCAGCGCGCGCGGTTGCGGCGAATCCTCGCGGAACGCGAGCGCCGACGGCGCCACCGGGGTCCAGCCGCCGGCATCGGCGGTTACGCCCTTGCCGCCGAGCCACGGCGCTTCGACGCTGGCCTTGCGCCCGGCATGCGACAGCTGCACGCCGACCGCGGCTTCGCGCGAGCGCAGGAAGCAACTGATGCGATGCCAGGCCTCGGCCTGCGCGGCGTTCCACAGGCCGGTGTCGGCCGGGGAAATACGCGCCTGCGGCGAGACCGCGCAGGCCTCGGTCATGACCAGGCCGGCGCCGCCGACCGCGCGGCTGCCCAGGTGGACCAGATGCCAGTTGTTCGGCACGCCATCCACGGCCGAGTACTGGCACATCGGCGAAACCACCAGGCGGTTGCGCAAGGTCAAGGAGCGTTGCGACAGCGGAGCGAAAAGCCGGGACACGACGCGTTCTCTGCATTACCAAGGAGAAGTCAAGGTAATGGCGGCCCCGCGCGTGCGCAGCATCATCCATGGGTTGCTGCGTCCCGCGGTCGTGGCACCATGCCGACATGTTGGTATCAAACTCCGATGCGATCGCCGCCGCGCTGCGCGAACTGCCGGCCACGCCGCTGTGCGTGGGCTACAGCGGCGGGCTGGATTCGAGCGTGCTGCTGCATGCCCTGGCGGCTTCGCCGCGGGCGCGGCGGCAAGGTCTGCGGGCGTGGCATGTGCATCACGGCTTGCATGCGCAGGCCGACGATTGGGCGCGGCATTGCGAGGAATTTTGCCGTTCGAACGAACTGGAATTGACCGTTTCGCGGGTGTCGGTTGCGCGCGACGCCGGCGACGGTCCGGAAGCGGCGGCGCGGCGCGCGCGGCATGCCGCGTTCGAGGCCGGACTGGACGCCGGCGAAACCCTGATCCTGGCCCATCAT
Source organism: Lysobacter capsici (assembly GCF_014779555.2). NCBI lineage: Bacteria > Pseudomonadati > Pseudomonadota > Gammaproteobacteria > Lysobacterales > Lysobacteraceae > Lysobacter > Lysobacter capsici. The sequence goes on along the minus strand of NZ_CP094357.1, from coordinate 2,001,060 downwards.
CGCGACGATCAGGCCGAAACCCTGCTGCTGCGGCTGCTGCGCGGCTCGGGTTCGACCGGGCTGGCGTCGATGACGCCGTGGCGAGCCTGCGGCGAAGGCCGGCTGTGGCGGCCGTTGTTGTCGGTGCCGCGCGCCGCGTTGCTCGCCTATGCGCACAGCCACGGCCTGCGCTGGATCGACGACCCCAGCAACGACGACGATCGCTACGACCGCAATTTCCTGCGCAATCGGGTCATGCCCTTGTTGCGCGAACGCTGGCCGCAGGCCGATGCGAGCTTCGCCCTGTCGGCGCGGCTGGCCGGCGAGTCCGAACGCCTGCTCGACGAGGAAGACGCACTGGCGCTGGCCGCGGTGCGCAGTCTCGATCCGCAGGCGTTATCGCGCTCCGCCCTGCGCAAGCTGCCGGTGGCGCGGCGCGCGCGGGTGCTGCGGCGCTGGATCGCCGGCCTGGGCCTGCCGCCGCTGCCGACCCAGGGCGTGATCCAGATCGAATCGCAATTGCTCGACGCGCGCGCCGACGCCGAAGCCGAATTCGCCTGGCAGGGCGCGGTGGTGCACGCCTGGCGCGATCTGCTGCACGCGCAGATGCACAGGCCGCCCTTGGCCGATGACTGGCAGACGCCGTGGGACGGGCGCGCGCCGCTGGCCCTGCCCGACGGCGGCGAGTGGCGGCTCGAAGGCGCCGATGCCTTCGATGTGCCCGGCGTGGCGCATGCGCGTCGCGGCGGCGAACGCATCGTGCTGCCCGGGCGCGCGCACGGCCACATGCTGCGCAAGGTGCTGCAGGACCTGGGCGTGCCGCCGTGGGAGCGGCGCCGGCTGCCGCTGCTGAGCTCGCCGCAGGGCGAAGTGCTGGCGGTGGGCGATGTGGCGGTATCGGCGCGGATGGATGCGTGGTTGCGGGGGTGTGGGGGGCGGTTGACGTTGGTGGCGGGGTGAGTCTGCCGCGGCGAGCGGGGTTGCTCGCTGCTTACTCAGTCACTGCGCACATCGCGCTGCGGTGTTCCTACGTGCGTCGCGCTCCGCGATTACGACAAGCACCGCAGCGGCCTCGTTTCGTCGTTCTCCCCAAGACCGTCATTCCCGCGAAGGCGGGAATCCAGAGACTTCAAGCGCTCTTGCACGAAAGGCCCTGGATTCCCGCCTTCGCGGGAATGACGGCCTGGAAAGATGGCGCTGAAGTCCCTGCATGCGCAGTTCCGCGGAACCGCCTTGGCAGCAATGACGACTTCAATCAGACGAAGCCTTCCAACGGCAACGGCGACTCCAAGCAAGCCAAGCCCCCAAAAAGAAAACACAGCAACCCAAGCGCCCCACCCGCCGCGTCCCCACGCCGCATTGACCCCGCCCCGCCCCCGCCGCACACTTCCCATATGCCTCGTAAAACCCCCACCGAAGCCTCGCCGGTCGCCGATTTCGAGCAGTCGCTCGATGCCCTGGAGCAACTGGTCGAGAAGATGGAACACGGCGAGATGAGCCTGGAAGATTCGCTCGCCGCCTATGAGCGCGGCGTCGGTCTGTACCGCCGCTGCCAGTCCGCGCTGGAAGAGGCCGAGCTGCGCGTGCGCCTGCTCACCGACCCGCAGGAACCGGCCAGCGCCGAGGCGTTCGGCAATGCCGGCCCGCCGGGCAGCGAAGTCGATGCGTGATGCGGCCGGGCTGGACGACCGGCTGAGTCAGTGGCGCGAGCGCGCCGACCGCGCCCTCACCCACGCACTGCCCGCTTCCGACGCGCCGCCGCAGCGCCTGCACCAGGCGATGCGCCATGCGGTGCTGCTCGGCGGCAAGCGCATGCGCCCGCTGCTGGTGCATGCCGCCGGCGCACTGTTCGAGGTCGCGCCGGCGGTGCTCGACGCGCCGGCCACCGCGCTCGAACTGATCCACGCCTATTCGCTGATCCACGACGACCTGCCGGCTATGGACGACGACGCGCTGCGTCGCGGCCAGCCGACCGTGCACGTGGCCTTCGACGAAGCCACCGCGATCCTCGCCGGCGACGCGCTGCAATCGCTCGCGTTCGCGGTATTGGCCGATACCGACACCGACGACGCCACCCGCGTCGCCCTGCTGCGCACCCTGGCCCAGGCCGCGGGCGTGGCCGGCATGTGCGGCGGCCAGGCGCTCGACATCGACGCCACCGGCACCGGCGTGCAGCTCGATGTGACCGCGCTGGAGCATCTGCATTCGCTCAAGACCGGCGCGCTGATCCGCGCCAGCGTGCGCATGGGCGCGCTGTGCGGCCACGCCGACGGCGCCGCGCTGGACGCCCTGGACCGCTACGCGCAGGCGCTGGGGCTGGCCTTCCAGGTCCGCGACGACATCCTCGATGTCGAAGGCGACAGCCAGACCCTCGGCAAGACCGCCGGCAAGGACGCGGCCCAGGACAAATCGACCTTCCCGGCGCTGATCGGCCTGGACGCCTCGCGCGCGCGCCTGGACGAACTGGCGCGCGCGATGGACGCCGCGCTGGAACCGTTCGGCCCCGGCGCCGAGGCCCTGCGCGCGCTGGGACGGCTGGCGATCGAACGCGATCGCTGAGCCCTGAGCCGCGACGCCGATCCGGCCTCGCGGCTTCGACGCCACGATTCGCGCGCTGGCCTGGAAGCCGTCGCGCCTGCGTCGAATCTGTTTCGAACCGATACGTTTGAAACCACACAGGTCCGAAACCGCACGTTTGCAGCAGGCGCATTTGCCGCCGATACGTTCGACGCGACCACGAAAAAGGGCAGACCGAAGTCCGCCCTTTTCGTTTTCCCCTGACCGACCGCGAACGGCCGGCCCGAATAGCTAATACCGACTCAGGCGATCAGACGCAGGGTCAGCGGATAGCGGTAACGCACGCCGTCCTTCGCCTTGAGGCCGGCGATGATGAAGAACACCACCGACACCAGCCACACCACCGGCGTCAGCAGGCCGGCCAGACCGAAGGTCACGAACGACAGCACCGTCAGCGCGACGTACACGATGAACAGCGAGATGGTGAAATTCAGCGCTTCCTTGGACTGATCGGTCAGGAATTCCTTCTCCGGCTTGTCCTTGTTGATCAACCAGATGATCAGCGGGACGATGAAGCCGAAGATGATCGCCGAGAGGTGGGTGATCATCGCCAGGGTGCGATCCTCGCTGTTGCCGGACGCTTGTTCGTTCAAATCGTTCATTCCTTGTTCCCCTTTCCTGTTCGTGATGTGAGTCCGATGGGCCAGCACCGGGCTGCCCAACCGCGTCACTGTCGGCCGTGAGCGTCCATGCTGTCAAGGTAAATAGGGTATGGCTGCCGCACTTTATCTGTGTCCGGCATGCTCAGACGGCCGTGACCGGCGGCGTGGCCATGCCGCCTGCAATCGGGCTGTCACAGTCGCCGCCGCTCGAAATGATCGAACGCGCGAAATAGGTGCCGACGGCCATGCCGCAGCTTGTGGCGCGAATCGCCGATATAGGGTCATCGAACCGCAGGATTCGCGTCACCCACGTCGCAAAGCGGGCTAGGCCGCCCGCCAGCCCGCCATCGGCGCGACCGCGCGGCTGCCTGGAAACACCCGCGACTCGACCGCCGATTCGGCCAGACCGATGTGCTCGGTCAGCACGCTCTTGAACAGCCCGCGCAGGTCGCTGGTCGCGCGCAGATCGCGGCCCTGGTTGAGCTGCGCCGGCGCCAGTCCCGGCCAATCGCCGCCGATGCGGCCGCCGCGCACCGCGCCGCCGCACAGCAAGGCCATGCCGCCGGTGCCGTGATCGGTGCCGCCGGTGCCGTTGATCGCCGCGGTGCGGCCGAACTCGGTGACCACCGCGATCACCGTGCGCGGCCACGCCGCGCCGAAGCCCGCGCGCGCCGCGGCCAGGCCTTGATCGAGTTCGGCCAGCTTGCGCTGCAACACCTGGGCCTGATTGCGGTGCGTATCCCAACCGCTGTCCTCGACGAAGCCGATGCGCGGGCCGTCGACGGCGCTCATGCGTTGCGCGGCGATGCGCATCGCCTCGGGCAGCGCGAACGCGCCCTTGCCGTCGCGCGCCATCGTCGCGGCATGGGTGGAGCGCTCGAAGGTCTCGCTCAGGCGCGGATCGGCCGCGTACAGCGGCTGCAATCGCTGCAACAACTGCGGATCGACGTCCTTGGGCAACGGCGGCCACCAATTGCTGGCGCGGTCGCTGCCGCGCAAGGCCAGCGGCATCACCGCGGCGACCGCGAAACCCGCGCCGCCCGGCATCGCCTGCACGCAGCGGCCGAGCCAGCCGTCGCGCGCGCCGGTCGGCGAAGCGGTGCCGTTTTCCAGGCAATCCTGCGCGTCGAAATGCGAGCGTTCGCGATACGGCGGCGCGATCGCCACGATCGGCAGCAACTCGCGTGCGCGGTACATCATCGCTGCCTGCTGCAGCGCCGGATGCAGGCCGAAGCTCGCGTCGATGCGGATCGGATCGTCCACCGCGCCCTCGCCGCGCAGGCGCGCGCAGGCCGGATCGGCGTACGGCGGCAGCAGATGCAAGCCGTCCAGGCCGCCGCGCAACAACACCAGCAGAAAGCGCGTGTCGTGCCCGGTCGCGGCGCGGGTCGCGCCGGGAAACAGCGTCAGCAGCGCGCTGGCGCCGAACGCGGCGAGCAAACCTCGTCGTTGCGCGTCCATCTCAGCTTCTCCACTGAAACGCGGGGCTGGCGAACAGCAGCGCATAGCCTTCGCTGGCCGAACCGGCGCGGCGCAGGCCGATCGCGAAATCGCCGTTGACCGCGTCGCTGCCGAGCACCGACAACGCGCGCTGATAAGGCGTGGACGAATACGCATCGACGCGCGCGGCGAACAACTGCGCGGCCTGGATGCGCTTGAACAGGCCGTCGGGATTGCTCCAGTCGGCCGCGGTATCGGGAAACCCGGCCGGCGAGCGCGGCGTGAACACCGGTTGGCCGAGGCTGGCGAGCAGTCCGATCAGCGCGCGCGCTTCGTTGCCGACCGGCAGCTCGCCCGCGCGCAAGGCCGAGATCACGAAATCGTTGGGGGTCTTGAACTTGCGCGCGGCCGGCGACCACGCCTGGTCGCTTTCGATCAGGCTGCGGTACAGCGCGCGCAGGTCGCCGTCGCTGCGCAGATAGGCCTGGGCCATGCGTTCGACCAGCGCCGGAGGCGGCTCGTCTGCGACGAAATGGCGCGCGAGCTTGAAACTCAGATGGCGCGCGGTGGCCGGATGCCGGGCCAGATCGGCCAGCACCGCGCGGCCCTGTTCGACCCCGCCTTCGGCATAGTCGCGGCCGAGCACGCGGCGCGCGCCGGGTTCGTGGGCGTTGGCGCGGAACACGAACGAGGCATCGGCTTCCTGCGCGTCGCGCGGGCCCGGCGTGCTCCAGCCGGTGATCGCGCGCGCGAGCTCGATCACATCGTCCTGGCGATAGCCGCCATCGACGCCGACGGTGTGCAGTTCGAGAATCTCGCGCGCGAGGTTTTCGTTGAGCCCGCGCCGCGGCTTGTCGCCGTTGCCCCCGCTCATGCGTTGCGCGCGCCGCGCCGCGCGCGAGTCGTCGCCGATCGACACCGCGTTGTCGAGATAGCGCAGCATCGCCGGGTGGCTTTCCACCGCCACCAGCAGGTCCTCGAAGCGGCCGAGCACATGCGGCCGGATCGCCTCGCGCTCCATCGATCCGGCGTACAGGCGCGCGTTGCCCTTGTCGATGGAGACGGCGAAATGGTTCGACCAGAATTGGGTCAGGCGTTCGACGAACGGCGCGTCGGTGGACGCGGCATGGCGATAGCGCGCGGCGAATTCGGCCAGTTGCTGGCGGCGCAGTTCGCGGCGCAGGGCTTCGGCGGGCGTTGCGGGTTCGCGTTCGGCGGAGTCGTTCGGCGCGTCGGCGATGCGCGCGCCGGCGGTGCGGCCGCGACGCGCGGATGCTCCATCCATGCCGGGCGCGGTCGTCGTCGATTCCGATATGGATTCGGACGACGCGGCCATGAGTGGCTTGGAGGATTTCGGCGCTGCCTCAACGCTTCGGTTCGCGCGATTCGCGCGCTGTTGCTCGTACTCGCGCTGCAAGGTCGCGGCGCTGCCCGGCAGGTCGCGGAATTCCGCCAGCGACGGCGGTTCGCGCAATTGCGCGAGCAGAATCTGGCGGCCGTCGCCGGCGCGGTCGAGCTCGCCGGGGCGTGCGCCGAGTCCGAATCGATTGGCGGCCGTGGCCTTGCTTGCGCTCATCCGGCTCTCCGGGCGGGAACTACGCCAGAGAACGGGTGGCCATGCTTCGGGTTGACAGGCCGCGGGGCCTGTTCAGTCGGCGATGCGCGGATTCGCAACCGCGGTCAAGGAACGGCGCGCATGGGCAGGACCGCGACGCCGGTTACCGGCGTATTGCCGCGACGATGCCGGGTCGTTTGATCGCCTCGTCGATGCGTCGCGGCGATCGGACGAAGGCGGACGCAACGGGCCTGCCGCGGCAGACCCGACAAAGACCGCAGCAACGAAAATCCGGCGATGCGACCGCGCGATCAGGCGGCCGGCCAGTACATCGCGCCGCGTCTTATTCCTCGGCGCTTTCGCCCGCCACCGTCATCCGCCCGATCAGGATCGAACCGGTGCGCACATGCGAGCGCTCGTCGACGTCGGTGCCGACCGCTTCGATCGCCGAGAACATCGCGCGCAGGTTGCCGGCGATGGTGATGCCGTCGACCGGGTATTGCAGTTCGCCGTTCTCGACCCAGAAACCGGCCGCGCCGCGCGAGTAATCGCCGGTCACCGCATTGACGCCCTGCCCCATCAGCTCGGTCACCACCAGGCCGCGCCCCATCTGCTTGAGCAGCGAGGCGTAGTCGCCGGCGTTGGCCGCGACCTGCAGGTTGTGCACGCCGCCGGCGTTGCCGGTGGTCTGCAGGCCCAGCTTGCGCGCCGAGTAACTGCTGAGCACGTAATGCTGCAACACGCCGGCGTCGATCAAGGCCGATTCGCGGGTGGCCACGCCTTCGGCGTCGTACGAGGTCGAACGGTAGCCGCGATGCAGGAACGGTTGTTCGTCGATGCGGAACCACGACGGAAACAACTGGGTGCCGGCGCTGTCGACCAGGAAACTCGCGCGCCGGTACAAGGCGCCGCCGCTGATGCCGCCGAGCAGATGGCCGATCAGCGAACGCGCGCTTTCGGCCGCGTACAGCACCGGGTATTCGCCGGTCGCGATCTGCCGCGGGGCCAAGCGCGCGACGGTGCGCTCGGCGGCCTTGCGGCCGACGCTGGCGGCCGATTCGAGTTCGTCGGCGGCCATCGCCGAGGTATACCAGCCGTCGCGCTGCATGCTGTCGCCGCGGCCGCCGATCAAGGCGACGCCCAGGCTGTGCTGGGTGCTGCGCTCGCGCCCGACGAAGCCGTGCGAATTGGCGTAGACGCCCAGGCTCGCGCCGGTGCCGACCGAGGCGCCGTCGCTGTTCTCGATGCGCTTGTCGAAATCGCGGCCGGCGCTTTCGCAGGCCAGCGCCAGTTCGATCGCGCGGTCGGGGTCGATGTTCCAGGGATGCCAGGTGTCGAAATCGCGCAGGTCGGTCGCCATCAAGGCCGCGTCGGCCAAGCCGGCGGCGCTGTCGTCTTCGGTGTAACGCGCCAGCGCGCAGGCCTGTTCGACCGTGGCCTCCAGGCTTTCCTCGCGCAGGTCGGCGGTGCTGGCGCTGCCCTTGCGCTGGCCGAAGTAGACGGTCATGGCGATGCCGCGGTCGCGGGTGGACTCGACCGTTTCGACCTCGCCCATGCGCACGTTGACGTTGAGGCCGGCCTCTTCCGAGCACGACACTTCGGCCTGGGTGGCGCCGCGCGCGCGCGCTGCGGCGAGCAGCCGCTGCGACAGATCCACGAGCGCGTCCAGGCGCGCTTCGGGGTCGGCGAAGGTGTGGGCCGGGGCGGCCGCGATGCCGGAGCTGGGGGCTAACACGTTCAATGGCTTATCCTTGGTGCCGCGGCGCGTGGGCGCCGCCGAGTTGGCGGTGGCGCGCAGGCGCCGCTGGAAACGCAAGCGGCGTCGTTGCGACGCGATATTGTTCAGTTTGACGGTACACGAGGTGTTTTGCGATGCGCGGCAGAGATGAGGAAACCGGCGAATTCCTGAGCCCCAGCCGGAGCCAGAACCGGCGCGAGGCGCTGGAAACATTGGCCCTGGGCGAAAAACTGGTGTCCCTGACCGAGGCCCAGCTGGCCAAGCTGCCGGTGCCCGAGGCGTTGCTGCCGCATATCCGCGACTGCAAGCGCATCACCGCGCACGTCGCCCACAAGCGCCAGCTGGCGTTCCTGGCCAAGCAGATGCGCCGCGAGGACGATGCGGCTATGGACGCGCTGCGCGACGCGCTCGACGAAAACGGCGAGACCGCGCGGCGCGAGATCGCCGCGATGCACCGCATCGAGACCTGGCGCGAACGCCTGCTCGACAACGGCGACGCGGCGCTGGCCGAATTGCTCGACGAATACCCCGGCGCCGACCGGCAACGCCTGCGCCAACTGGTGCGCAACACCCTGGAAGAACGCAAGCGCAACAAGCCGCCGCACTCGTTCCGCGAGCTGTATCGCGAGTTGCGCACGGTGTTGGCTGGGCCGGGCGATGCGGGCGACGATGACGACGGCGAATTCGCCGACGACAGCCAGGACTGAATTCGATTGCTTTTGAAGCCCCTCTCCCGCTCGCGGGGTGAGTGGGCGCCGCTTGCGAGCCACCGGCTCGCGCGCCCGCGAACGCCCAAACGCCATGCGTTTGGGCCGGGCCAGGGTTGGGGTGAGGAAGTCGCGGATCGCGTCGTTGCCTGCGACCGCGCGCGCCCTCATCCGGCCCTTCGGGCCACCTTCTCCCGCTCGCGGGAGAAGGGATGCTCGCGCACCAGCCGCCATCACGCGCTGGTGCCGCCCACCGTCAGTCCATCGATCAACAACGACGGCTGGCCGACGCCGACCGGGACGCTCTGCCCGTCCTTGCCGCACACGCCCACGCCTTCGTCCAGCGCCAGATCGTGGCCGATCATGCGCACCTTCTGCATGGTCTCCGGGCCGTTGCCGATCAGGGTCGCGCCCTTGACCGGCGCGGTGATCTTGCCGTCCTCGATCAGATAGGCCTCGGTCGCCGAGAACACATATTTGCCGCTGGTGATGTCGACCTGGCCGCCGCCGAAATTGACCGCGTACAAGCCCTTCTTGACCGAGCGGATCATGTCTTCGGGATCGTCCTTGCCGGCCAGCATGTAGGTGTTGGTCATGCGCGGCATCGGCAGATGGGCGAAGGATTCGCGGCGACCGTTGCCGGTCGGCGTCATGCCCATCAGACGCGCGTTGAGGGTGTCCTGCATGTAACCGACCAGCACGCCGTCCTCGATCAGGGTGGTGCAGTTGGTCGGCGTGCCTTCGTCGTCGACGTTGAGCGAACCGCGCCGGCCTTCCAGGGTGCCGTCGTCGACGATGGTGACGCCGGGCGAGGCCACGCGCTGGCCCATGCGGCCGGCGTAGGTCGAGGTGCCCTTGCGGTTGAAATCGCCTTCCAGGCCGTGACCGACCGCTTCGTGCAGCAGCACGCCCGGCCAGCCCGAGCCGAGCACCACCGGCATGATCCCGGCCGGCGCGTCGACCGCGTCGAGATTCACCAGCGCCTGGCGCAGCGCTTCGCGCGCGAACTGTTCGGGTTTGTCGCCGCCGAGCAGGTCGGCGTAGCTGTAACGGCCGCCGCCGCCGGAGTAGCCGCTTTCGCGGCGGCCGTTGTGTTCGACGATCACCTGCACGTTCAAGCGCACCAGCGGGCGCACGTCGGCGGCGAGCACGCCGTCGCTGCGCGCGACCAGGACGGTGTCCATGGTGCCGCTGAGGCTCACCACCACCTGCTGCACGCGCGGATCGGCCGCGCGCAGCAGCTTGTCCAGCTTGCGCAGCGCTTCGACCTTGCTTTCGTTGCCGATCGAATCGATCGGGTCGTCGCTGGGATACAGCGAACGTCCGCCGCCGCGGACCAGGCTGCGCGCGTTCTGCGAGCGGCCGTCGCGGGCGATCGCGCGCGCCGACTTGGCCGCGCCGAGCAGCGCGTCGCTGTTGATTTCGTCGGAATAGGCGAAGCCGGTCTTCTCGCCGCTGATCGCGCGCACGCCCACGCCCTGCTCGATCGAATGCGAGCCGTCCTTGACGATGCCGTCCTCGACCGTCCAGCTCTCGCGGCGCGAATGCTGGAAATACAGGTCGCCGAAATCGATGCCCGGCCCGAGCAAGGTGCCGAAGCTGCGTTCCAGGCCGTCGGCGTCCAGCCCGGCGGGCAGGAGGAGGCGGGTTTCGGCGATCTGCAGGGGAAGGGTCATGTGGGAACCAGGCAAGAGGTGAACACTCGGAAAGCCCATCTTAGGCGGGCCGGCGGCGCTTGGGTGGGCCGCGCGCCCGATTCCGGCGGCTTGCGGCCGTGGCATGCGGAGCGGCGCGGCGAGCGCCCATGCTCAGGAAATAGTGGCGCGCGGGCCGGCGATCAATGGCGAAGGCTTGCGCAATCCGGCGGGCTCGCGGGCGATTCAGGCGCGGGGCGGCGCCGGATTCGCGCTTGGGCTTCGCTTGCGAGCCCGCGTCCAGTTGTCGAATCGGGCTTCAAGGCCGCTCACAAAAGACTTCAGGCCGCGCGGTGACCGTAGGCGATGGGATCGCGAGTTTTTCTGCAAGGGAGCCTCAACGCCGACCACCCGAACCCTGGAAACCCCATCGGGATATCGCCGCCCGCGCCTAACCCGCCGGCGGCCCTGGCGGCTTCGCCGCGCGCGTCTCCTGCCGGCTCAGCACTTCGACCTTGGGTTCTTTCCACGGCCCGGTGACCCGATAGGTTTTCGACGCCAGGCTGCCCAGCGGCTTCTGCAGCACCGCATTGGCGGCCGCGCCGATCGCCGCGCCGACGGGACCGGCGGCCAGCGCGCCGACCGCGGTAAGCACGTTGGCGGCCTTGGGCCGCACTTCGATGGTCTGGTCGTAGCTTTGCGCGCGCAGATCGGCGGCGCCGCGGATCGCGATCGCCGCGGCCGGGCCGTCGATCACCAGATTGTCGCTGCGCGCGCTGCCGTTGCCGAAGCGCACGGTGCCGGCGACGCGGTCGAAGGCGAAGCCCTTGGCGAACAGGTCGCGGAAATCCAGGGTCAGCCGGCGCGGCAACTGCGCCACGCTGAGCAGGCCGAGCACGCGGCCGGCGCCGGGATCGACTTCGATCAGGCGGCCGTCGCGCAGGTCCACGACCAGGCTGCCTTCCAAGGTGCCCAGGGCGAAACCGGCCGGGCTGCCGGGCCAGCCGGCGTCGAGCTTGAGCTTGCCCTTGCCGCCGCCGACCTGGCCGCCGATGCCGAAGCCGCCGAGCAGCGCGCCGACATCGCCGCTGTCGAGCGCGGCGCTCAGATGGGTGCGCGCGCCGGTGCCGCGGCCGGTCCAGTCGCCGCTGACGTCGATCGACTGCTTGTCGGCGCGGGTGGTGAATTGGTCGATGCGCATGCCGGCCGGCGTCGGCCGGGTGCGCAGGCTGGCGTTGCCGAGCGCGGCGTCGCCGATGTGCAGGTCGGCGATGTCGAGGGTCAGCGCCGGAATCTTGGCCGGGTCGATGCTGTCGTCGAGCGCCGGCTTGGTCGCCGCCTGCACGGTATTGGCCGCGGCCGCGGTGGACGCATGGACGCCGTTGCTGCCGGGGGTAATCGTGGTCGGATTCGCCGCGGCCGGACCGGCCGGCGCGCGCCAATGCACGCGCGCGAAACGGCCGGCGATGGCGCCGTCGCCGGGAATCAGCAACGCGCCTTCCAGCGCCGCGCCCTCGGTGCGCACCGCGGTCGCGCCCTGCGGCGCCGGCGCGACGATCACCCGGGTGTTGGGAAACACGCCGCCGAGCAATTGCAGTTTCTGCGCGGTCACGTCGATGCGCTGCAAGGCCACGCCTTCGCCCGAACCGCTGCCGCCGCGCGCGATCGCGATCCAGTCGATCGCTTCGAGCGTGTCGGCGCGGCCGGTCGCGACCAGGCCGCTGGCCGGCGGCAGGTCGTCGACCCGGTTGGCGCCGAGCACCACCCGCACGCCGGTCTTGCCGTTGGTGGTGCGCGCGCGCAGCGCCAGGGTGTTGCCCAAGGCCACGCGCACGTCGCCGCTGCCCAGCGGCAACGGCGTTTCGATGGTGGTCGCGAGCGCCGCGCCGGCCGCCTTGTTCAACGGCGGCGGCAGGGTCAGGGTGGTGCCGACCAAATTGGACCGCAGCTGCAACAAGGCCGGCACCGGCGCCGATACGCCGGGCTTTATCGCCGCAGCCTTGCCGACGGCGCCAGCCGCCGCGTGCGCCGCCTTCGGAATCGAAATCCCGACCGTCCACAACGAACGCCCGTCGAGATACGACTTCAACCAGGCCAACTCATCCGGCCCGCGCGCGATCAATTCGTCGGCGCCGGACATCGCATCCAGCCCGGCCTCGAACGCGTTGCCGCGATCGCGCACGAAATTCTCGCCCGCGCGCAGCGACAACTTGCCCGGCGCGCCGTCGTGCATCACCGCCAGATCCTCGGCGCGGAACCCGCCGCGCCCGTACTCGGCGCGGCCGCGCACTTGTTCGAACGCGATCTTCCAGCGCGGATCGGCGAGCTTGGCGTTGTCCAGGTCGACCGTGCCGGTGATCTGGGTGGTGCTGCCATGGATCAGCGGCAGTTTCATGTCGAACGCGACTTTCGCCGCGCCGCTCGCGCGCAGGTTGTCGAGGGTGTCGGCCTGATCCTTGTACAGCGGGCTTTGCTTGAGCAGCGCCTGCAATTGCGCGGCATCGGCGCTGGTGTCGGCGGCGACGCTGAGGGTGCCGTCCTTGTAGTGATCGATGCCGGCGCCGATGCGGCGAATGCCGACCCCGGCGATCTTGCCCACGCCTTCGACACTGAAACCGTCGGCGACGAAACGCACGTCGGCGTTCAAGCTGTCGACCGCCGGCCACTCGGGCTGGAATTTCACCACCGCGCCATCGAGATGCGCGCTGGCTTCGAACAGGCCGTTGTTGCGGTTGAACGGCCAGTCGTCGAGATCGCCCGACACCACCGCGTGAGCATTGCGCAGCTTGCCGCCGGCCAGCGCGGTGTCGAGCCAATGGATCAGGTTCGGCGACATCCGATTGCGGATCCAGAAGCCCTTCGCGACCGGTATCGGGGTGTCGTCGATATCGGTGGCGATGTCGATCCACGGCCGGGTGCCGTCGTTCTGGAACCACAGCCCGCCGCGCGCGACCAGGCCGAAGTCGGTGTCGATGCCGCGCAGGCGCAGCGAGGTGGTGCCCACGCGCCAGCCGCCGCCTTCGCGCCAGCCACCAACGCGGCCCTGCAGCTTGACCGTGTGGACCACGCCGAACCCGGTCGGCCAGTCGAAGCGCATCGGCGAGTTTTCGTCGAGTTGGATCGCGAAGCCGTCGGCATCGGCTTCGATCGTGCCGGCCAGGCCCTGCAGACCCGGCGAGGTGCCGACCGCATCGAAGCCCAGCGCCTCGATCCGCGCGCTGGCGAACATCGGCCCGCCGCGGCGCCCGTTGAGCGCGATCGCGCTGAGCGACACGCGCGGCTTGGCGGTTTCGAACCAATGCCGCAGCCGTTCGGGCACGGCATCGCTGAGCGCGGCGACCGCGATCAGCGGGCCGGCGTCGATGCGATCGGCGCGCAATGCATAACGTTCGCCGCCGGCCACGGCCAGACCGTCGAGGGTCTGCACGTTGGCGCCGCTGCCGATGCGCAGCCTGGGCGCGTCGAAGCGCCAACCGTTGTCGGTCAGGCGCCAGTGCGCGAGGGTTTCGACGTGTTCGAATTCGACCCGGTCGGGGCCGCTGGGAATGGGGGTCGCGGTTGCGGCCGGCGCGGAGGATGCAGCAGCAGTGTTCGAAGCGGTGTTCGAAGTCGTGCCGGTGGCCGTCGCAGCGGTCGCGGATGTCGCGTTCGCGGGCGCCGCATTTACAGGCGCGGCGCCACTGCTGACCGGCACCGGCAGCGGACGCTCACCGCGCAGCCCGACCCGATCCAACGCGGCCGACACCGTGACCGCGGCGACCCGGTGCCCGCGCAGATCGGCCCAGGCTTCGGCGCGCCCCTGCCCGGATTCGACCCGGATGCCGACGATCTTGAGCAGCGGCGCCCAGCCGGCCAGATCGGCGCGTGTCGCGCCGGCGTAGGCGCGGCCGTCGCCGCGGCGCCGATCGAAATCCAGCACCGCGTCCAGCGGCGTAGACGGTGCTCCGGCAACGCCGACGCTCGGCCAGGCGCGCACGCCCGCGCGCAGGCGCGAACCGTCCACGCGCAGGCGCAGGTCGATCTTGGGAATGCGCGCATCGATCCCGAGCGACGGCGCGATCACCGCCAGCTTGCCGTCGATCACCTGCAATTCGCCCAGCCCTTCCAGCGCCGACAGCGGATCGCTGTTGTCGGTCTGGGTCTGCCCCGGCAGCCCGCGCACCTTCCAGCGCCCGTCGTCGGCGCGCTCCAGGGTCAGGTCCAGGCCCTTGAGCCGCAATTCGGAAAACGATTGCCCCGGCAGCAGACCGGCGTAGATCGACACCAGCATCTCGGCATCGCCGATGGTGAACGCCTGCGCGCCCTCGCCGACCCGCAGCCCGTCCAGGCGCAGCAGCGGACCGCGCCGGGTCCACTGGGTCTCGACCTTGTCGAACGCGACCGGCCGCCCGGCGCGCTTGCTCAGCCACTGCGCGACCTGCTCGGGATGGCTTTCGGCCAGCGGCAGCACCTGGCTGGCCGCGGCGAGCAGCAACGCCACCAGCACGAGCACGAGCGCGGCGCCATAGAAGGCGCCACGACGGGCCATGCGCAAGCGGCGGCGCAGCGGGGTGGGCATCAGACGCGACTACGCTCCCTCTCCCGCGCGCGGGAGAGGGTTGGGGTGAGGGCATGCGAGATCGCAGGAACCGACGCAGGCAGACTTTCGCGCGCCCTCATCCGGTCCTTCGGACCACCTTCTCCCGCTCGCGGGAGAAGGGAAATCGACAGGAGCGTGTTTTTATAGCAGCACAACATCAAACTGCTCCTGCGCATACTGATCGTCCGGCTGAAAACGGATCGACTTGCCGAGGAATTCCTCCAGCTCGGCCACCGCCGCGGACTCTTCGTCGGTGATGCGCGCCACCACTTTCGGCGAGGCGATCACCAGCAGGCGCGCGGCGTCGAACTGGCGCACCTGGCGGACGATGTCGCGGAAGATTTCATAGGTCACCGTCTCCGGGGTCTTCAAGGTGCCGCGGCCGCCGCATTCGTGGCAGGCCTCGCTGAGCTGGCGCTCCAGGCTCTCGGTGGTGCGCTTGCGGGTCATCTCGACCAGACCCAGCGGCGAGAACTCGTACACCGTGGTCTTGGCATGATCGCGGGTCAACGCCTTTTCCAACTGGCGCAGCACCTGCCGGCGGTGCTCCTGGTCGGTCATGTCGATGAAGTCGATGATGATGATTCCGCCCAGGTTGCGCAGCCGCAGTTGCCGGGCGACCGACTGGGCCGCCTCGAGGTTGGTGCGGTAAACGGTTTCCTCCAGATTGCGTTGACCCAGGAACGAACCGGTGTTCACGTCGATGGTCGTCATCGCCTCGGTCTGGTCGATGACCAGATAGCCGCCGGACTTCAGCGGCACCTCCTTGTCGAGCGCGCGCTGGATCTCGTCCTCGACCCCGTACAGGTCGAAGATCGGCCGCGCGCCGGTGTAGTGCTCGATCTTCTCGGCCAGGCCCGGCATGTACTGGGCGGCGAAGCTGCGCAGGCGTTCGCAGGTCTCGCGCGAGTCGACCTTGACCTTCTCCACGTCGCGGCGGATCAGGTCGCGCACCGCGCGCAGCGGCAGGCTCAGGTCCTCGTAGACGCGCTCGCCGACCTTGCAGCTGCCGGACTTCTCGGCGATCAAGGCCCAGGCCCGGCTCAGGTAACCGATGTCCTCGGCCAGCGCTTCCTCGGGCTGGCCCTCGGCGTTGGTGCGCACGATGTAACCGTGATGGTCGCCGCTCGGCGCCAGGGTGGTGACCAGCGACTTCAGACGCGCGCGTTCGGCCTCGTCCTCGATCCGCGCCGACACCCCGACCACGCGGGTGCGCGGCAGCAGCACCAGATAGCGCGAGGGAATGCTGAGCTGGGTGGTCAGGCGCGCGCCCTTGCTGCCGATCGGGTCCTTGACCACCTGCACGATGATGTCCTGGCCCTCGCGCAGCAGTTCGGCGATCGGCCGAGTCGGGGTCGGCGGCAGCGGCGCGGCATCGCCTTCGCCCTCGCCTTCGCTGAGCTGATTGAACTTGACGATGTCGGCCGCGTGCAGGAACGCCGCGCGCTCCAGGCCGATCTCGACGAACGCCGCCTGCATGCCCGGCATCACCCGCTGCACCTTGCCCTTGTAGATGTTGCCGACCACGCCCCGGCGCCAGCCGCGCTCGATGTGCAGTTCCTGCAGCATGCCGTTCTCGACGACGGCGACGCGGGTTTCGCGCGGAGTGACGTTGACCAGGATCTCTTCAGTCATGAGGCGGCGCGGGTCCTAAGTCAGACGTACTGGATGGGAAGGGGGCGCGGCACCTTAAGTTCCACGCCGTCGAAGTATTGTCATGCACGGCGCCCACGCCGCGCCCGTGCCGTCAGGCGCCGTAACCGAACTCGCGCAGCAGGCGCGCGGTTTCGTGCAGCGGCAGCCCCATCACCCCGGAATAGCTGCCGGCCAGGCGGGTCACGAACACCTCCGCGCCGCCCTGGATCGCATACGCGCCGGCCTTGCCGTCGGGTTCGCCGCTGGCGACGTAGCGCGCGATCGTGGCCTCGTCGAGTTCGGCGAACGTCACGTCCGAGATCGACACCGCCTGCGCTTCGCGCGAAGGCGACACCAGCGAGACCGCCGAAATCACCTGATGGGTGCGCCCGGACAGGCGCCGCAGCATGGCCGCGGCATCGGCCGGATCGCGCGGCTTGCCGAACACTTCATCGTCGAGCACGACCTCGGTGTCCGAACCCAGCACCACCGCGTTGGGATTGCCCATGACCTTGAGCAGGCCGGCGCCGGCCTTCTCGCGGGCGACACGGCGCACATAGTCGAACGCCGGCTCGCCGGGCTGACGGTGTTCGGGGACATCGAGTTCGAGCAGGCCGAATTCCAGGCCGAGGCGGCCGAGCAATTCGCGTCGCCGCGGCGACTGGGAGGCGAGATAGAGCATGCGCAAAAGCATAACCCGGGCTGACTGAGCGCCAGCCCACGCCATTTGGAGCAAACCCCGCACCGAATCACGGTTCGTTAACCTGTTCAGCAAGACCCTAGCCTCGTCCACCAAGGAGTTGCACATGACCCGGTCGTCGTCCACGTACACCGTTGCCCGTTCCCGCTCCATCGGCAACGCATCCATCCGCAACTCGCTGCGCCCGCTGGCGCTCGCCGCCGCCCTCGCCTTCGGAGCCGCAACCGCCATGACCGCTTCCGCCCAGACCCCGTCCGGCTATGTCGCCAACGACAGCACCCTGCTGTCGGTATCGGCGACCTCCGACGCCAAGCGCACCCCGAACATCGCCACGATCTCGACCGGCGTGGTGACCCAGGCGGCCGACGCCAACGCCGCGATGCGCGCGAACGCCGAGCAGATGGCCAAGGTCGTCGCCGCGATCAAGGCCGCCGGCATCGCCGAGCGCGACATCCAGACCAGCGGCATCAACCTCAGCCCGCAGTACCGCTACGTCGAGAACCAGCCGCCGGCGATCACCGGCTACCAGGCCAACAACAACGTCAACCTGGTCGTGCGCGATCTGTCCAAGCTCGGCAAGATCCTCGATTCGCTGGTCGCCACCGGCGCCAACCAGATCAACGGCCCGACCTTCGACATCGACGACAAGGAAAAGGACGTCGCCTTCGACGAAGCGCGCCGCGGCGCGATCGAGAAGGCCCAGGCCCGCGCCGAGATGTACGCCAAGACCCTCGGCATGAAGGTGCGCCGCATCGTCAGCGTCAGCGAAGGCGGCCGCTTCGCCCCGCCGATGCCGATGCCGATGATGGCCATGCGCATGGAGAAGGCCGGCGCCGCCGCCGACACCTCGGTGTCGCCGGGCGAAAACACCTTGTCGATGAGCCTCGACGTGGTGTTCGAGCTGGGCAAGTAAGCATGGCCGGCCCCGACAAGACCACGCCGCCGGCGTCCGACCCCAAGCCGGGGCGCAACCCCGGCTACCCGGAACCGCAGCCGCGCGACCCCGACGACGCGCGCCAGCCGCATCCGCGCAAACCGCCCAATCCCGACGAGGGCGGCCTGGAGCGCAAGCCCGGCGCCGATCAGGACCCGGCCGGCGAATAGTCGCGCCGGGGACGACGCCATCGATGATCGAAGACGAGACCCGCGCAAGCGGGTCTTCGTTTTTGTGGCCCGGGCGATGAAAGTTACCGCCGCAACGATCGCGGCGGTCGGGCTCGCGCAAGTGGCCAAGCGCATGCCGAGGCGAGCTTCGTTGCCATCCGTTCAGCGATACGCCACATGCGGATTGCACATCGGCGAGGCTCGCCCACTCCGCCGACTCTCGAAAAACCCTGGCGAAATCCCGCATCGCCGCCGCGCCGATGCCAGCGGCCGTGGCGATTGCCCGGGTATCGCCAGCGACCAAAGTCGCAAACGAGAACCGCTTGCATTACCGCCCCGCGCCGGCGCAACTTTGTGACACGAGACCGCTTTCTGATTCGACCCCGTTGGCGGTATCCAGTCGTTGTCTGTGATGTGTAGACAATCCAAGGAGGCAGCACATGGTTCGCGCGATCCCTTCCCACTCCACCCAGCTCGACGGCACCCGCATCGCCGCCAACGCCGGCGCCATCGCCTTCAACGCGGCCATGCTGATGTTGATGCTGGTTCCGCTGAGCGCGCCCAGGCTGATTCAAGAACCGATCAGCGAGGCCATCCAGGTCATCCTGGTCAAACCCGAGAAAAAGATCATCGTGCCGCCGCCTCCGCCGCTGCCGGTGCAGCAGGTCGTCCGCGATCCCAAGCCGCGGCCGACGATCCAGCAGACCCAGACGGTCGAACCGCCGCCGATCGTGGTCAACGACACCCCGCAGATCGGCGACGTGCTCGGCTCCGACACCGTGGCCGCGTTCACTCCGCCGTCGATCGACGTCGGCCCGCAGGTGCTCACCGGCGCATCGCTGCAGGCGCTCAGCAGCCCGCCGCCGACCTACCCGCCGCAGGCGGTGCGCGAAAACCTCACCGGCGTGGTCGAACTGGAGATCCTGGTCGGCATCGACGGCAAGCCGATCGACGTGACCGTGGTGCGCAGCAGCGGCCATCGCCTGCTCGACCAGGCCGCGATCCGGGTGGTCAAGTCGCGCTGGAAGTTCCAGGCGGCGATGAGCAACGGCCAGCCGGTCCAGGCCCGCGGCCGCGTGCCGATCGAGTTCAAGCTGGAGCAGTAAGGTTTCTTTCGCGCGTTGAACCAAAAAGCCCGGGCCTTGGCCCGGGCTTTTTTTGGTTCGGGAATGGGGAATCGAGAATTGGGAATCGGGCGTCGATGTTTGCGGCAGCGCGGCGACAACGATGTGTTCTCGCATGACAGTCGAAGGTGCGTAGGGCTGTTGGTGTTGGCTGTTGGTGTTGCCTGATGCCTGATGCCTGATGCCTGATGCCTGATGACGAAAAGTTAGCAGCTAACAATCAACAGATGACGGATGACGGATGACCGATCACCGATGACCGATGACCGATGACCGATAAAGCATTACAGATCACAGATCACGGATGACGGATGACGAATGACGGACGACCGACGACCGACGACGAAGCATCCTCGCATTTGCTCGTCATCCCCGCGAAAGCGGGGATCCAGAGACTTCAGAGTCATGCCTGGATAAAGCCCTGGATCCCCGCCTTCGCGGGGATGACGAGCAAAAACAGACTCGGCAAACCGACTCCCAACTCCCAACTCCCAACTCCCAACTCCCGATTCCCGATTCCCGACTCCCGACTCCCGATTCCCGATTCCCAAATCCCGATTCCCAAATCCCAAACCCCAGCCCTCAGGCCCGGTGATACGGATGATTCACCAGCAACGCCGCCGCCCGATACAACTGCTCCGCCGCCACCAGCCGCACCAACATATGCGGCAAGGTCAGCGGACCCAGCGACCATTGCTCATCGGCGCGCGCCAGCACCTCGGGCGCGTGCCCTTCCGGTCCGCCGATCAGGAACGCGAGGTCGCGCCCCTGCCCGCGCCAATGCTCCAGACGCTGCGCGAGCTGTTCCGAGGTCCACAAGCGCCCACGGCCTTCCAGCGCGACCACGCAAGCGTTTTTCGGCAGCGCGGCGAGCACGCGCGCGCCTTCGTCCTGGGTCGCGCGCACCGCGTCGCGGCCCTTGCCGCGCAGGCCCGGTTCGATCTCGACCAGTTCCAGCGGCAACCAATGCGACAAACGCTTCTGGTACTCGCCGAAACCCTCGGCGACCCAGCGCGGCGCGCGTTCGCCGACGGCGATCAGTCTGCTTTTCATGCGCGCATGGTAGCCAAGCCACCGCGATCGCGCTGACGGCCGCGAGGTCGGGCCGACCGGCCAACATCCGTGAAGGACCGGCCTTCGCCGGCGCATAAAAAAAGCCCGACGGATGCCAGGCCTTTCGTCGTGTAAATCCGAGCCATGCCGAAACCAGCCGATCGACTACGCCGTCCTCAGCGCCGCGGCCTGACTGCAAGGGCGACCAGCGCCGAGGCGATCGCCGGCGAAAACGTCAGGGCCGCGACATAGGCCATCAAGCGTGCCCATGAATCCACGGCCGTCATCGCCAGATACATCACCCAGCCGCCCGCCAATCCACCGATCGCGACGATCAACCAGCGCGCGATACCCAACGCGGCCGCCCATCGGGGCAAGGGACGAAACCGGTGCCAGACCAGCAACAAGGCGCCCAGCACACACAGGCCCTCAACCAGGAAGAAGACGTAGGCCAAGCCCTCGCCGTAATCCACGGCTTATCTCCTCGAATGCGTCGCGCGCACCGCGGAGCGTTATGAAAACGCCCCGCGGCGGACCGTGCGAACCTGCGTGAAAGGCCAGATGGTGCCCGCGATCACCGTCATCCGCGACGGCTCGCAGCCCGCCCGCGCTCAGCGCAAGTTGTCGTCCATCACCTTGATCTGCATGCGCTTGCGCAGCGCCGAGGTCAGCTCGCGGCTTTCGTCGATACCGCCCATCTGGGTGATCTGGGTGCGCAGCATGTCCATCTGCGTCGCCGGAATATCCGACGCCTTGCCCGGCACGACCTTGTTGATCGCGAACAGCACCATGCGGCCATCGGGCAGCCCGGCCTTGCCGGCCGCGACCTTGCCCGCGGCCGGTGCCTTGACCAGGAAGATCGCCTCGCTGACTTCGGGCGTCGGCAGCGGCATGCCGCGGGCGACGTCGGGCAGCGTTTCCGGCGCCGGCAACTGCTTGGACGCGGCGACCGCGGCGATGGTCTCGCCGCCGTTGATGCGCGCGACCAGCGCGTCGGCTTCCTTCTCGGCGGCCTTGGCGGTGCGATCGGCGCGCACCGCGGCGATCACCTTGTCGCGGACCTGAGCCAACGGCAGCGCGCGCTCGGGCGTGTGCGCCACGACCCGGATCAGCACGCTGTGGTCCTGGCCGATATCGATCGGATCGCTGACCGTGTTGTCCTGGATGCGCGCCTCGGAGAACGCCGCGCGGATCACCGCCGGATTCTTGGCGATGCCGGTGTTGCTGGCGGCGTCGCGGGTGATCGGGCCGAGCTTGAGCAGCGGCAGATTCATCTGCTTGGCCGGACCTTCGAGCGTGGTCGGGTTCTTGTAGACCAGATCGACCAGCTTGCCCGAGACGTCCTTGAACGCGTTCTCGCGCAGCGACTCGGTTTCCTCGCGCACCAGCGCCTCGCGCACCTGTTCGAACGGCTGCTGCTGGCCGCTCTTGATCTCGCGCACCAGGATCACGTGCCAACCGCTTTCGTCTTTCACCGGCGCGCTGACTTCGCCGGCCTTGAGCTTGAACGCGGCGGTGTCGAACGCACCGGGAATCGCGCCCTTGCCGACCCAGCCCAGGTCGCCGCCGGCGGCCTTGGAACCCAGGTCGTCGCTGTTGGCGCGCGCCAGCGCGGCGAAATCGGCGCCCGGCGCCTTGGCCTGCGCGGCGATCTGGTTGGCCTTGGTTTCGGCGGCCTTCTGCGCGGCGGCATCGGCGCCTTCGGGCACGTTGATCTGGATGTGCGAGATCTGCCGCTGTTCTTCGGCGAGGAAGCGCTTTTGCTCGTTCTTGTAACGCTCTTGCAGCGCCTGTTCGGTCGGCGGCGCCGGCGGCGGCAGGTTCGCGCCGATCACTTCGACGTATTCGATGTTGACGCTCTCGGGCGCGCGGAAATCCTTGGCGTGGCTGTCGTACCACTTCTGGATATCGGCGGCGGCGACTTCGGAGGTGTCCGCGGCCGGCGCCGGCAGCATCACCAGGCTGACGTCGCGCTTTTCGCCCATCAGCTTGACCAGTCGATCGATCTCGCTGTGGGTGAGGAAGTTGCTCTGGCCGACGCTGCTGGTCAGCAGGCCTTCCATCAGCCGTTCGCGCACGAACTGTTCGAACTGCGCCGGCGTCTGCGCCGGCTGGCGCATCTGCAGGCCGAGCACGTAGCGTTCCTGACTGAACTTGCCGTTGCCGTCCTGGAAGTCGGGAATGCTCTGGATGGTCTTGACCACCAGCGCGTCGCTGACCGCCAGGCCGTCGACGTCGGCGGCGAGCTTGCGCACGCGTTCGTCGATCAACAGCTCCAGCACTTCGCGCTTGCTTTCCAGGGTCTCGAACTCGCGCGCGTCGAACTGCTCGCCCTGCTGGGCGCGGCGACGTTCGCGTTCTTGCTGGAAACGCTCGTCGAACTGCGAGCGATCGATCGACTCGTGCTTCCACAGCATCGAAGCGGGCCACCACGACGGCGCCGAACGCCACCACGTCGGCGCGATCTCGATGCGCGCGACCGCGCTGTCGACGCGCTGCACGAGGTATTGCTCGATGCCGACGAAGGCGAAGGGAATGATCAGCAGTCCCAGGATCACCGTGGCGATCCAGCCAGAGGTCTTGTCGCGAAGTGTCTGCAGCATTGTCCGGGTCGCGTTCAGTCGTAAGCCGGACAGTTTAGCGCGGTTCCGGGCCGTGGGCGGGAGGGGGCGACGTCGGTCGCATTCGCGGGGACGGTCGGGGACCGCCACGCCAGGACGGACGCCAGAGGCTAAGGGCCAGGGGGCGATGCGCCGGGGTTCCGTCCGGCGAATCGGTCGCCGCTGCTGCCCTGCCCGATCCTCGCCGGCCCCGGCCGGATTCAGACCAGGCGCCATCGCGATCCGGACAAACGCCGCCACCACAATCTCGAAGCAAGAAAAAAGGCGCCCGTTGCGGGGCGCCTTTTTAAAACGCAGGCGCCGTTGCCGGTGCCGCGCAAAACCTGGAAAAAACAAAGGCATCGTTGCCGATGCCTTTGGAGAAACTGGCGGAGTGGACGGGACTCGAACCCGCGACCTCCGGCGTGACAGGCCAGCATTCTAACCGACTGAACTACCACTCCGCGCTTTGAAACTTTTGCAGTTAACCCCGAATCCGCCGGCCGGGTCGCGACCGAAAATACAGGGCTCTCACTTATATAAAAACAAAGGCGCCGTTCCCGGCGCCTCTGGCAAAACTGGCGGAGTGGACGGGACTCGAACCCGCGACCTCCGGCGTGACAGGCCAGCATTCTAACCGACTGAACTACCACTCCGCTGCTTTGAAACTTTCGAAGTACGAACCCGACTCGCGTCTTGCTGGGCAATCCGTGTTCAGGCGGACTGGGCGGCAGAAAGACCAGAGTCTGGTGGGTGCTGAGGGTTTCGAACCCCCGACCCTCTCCGTGTAAAGGAGACGCTCTACCGCTGAGCTAAGCACCCGAGCATCTGGGTTCGTTGCTTCGATTCTGCCTTCGATGCGTTGGCATCGTCGGCGAGCTGCTTAGTTTACAGCATCCTTCAGCGCCTTGCCAGCCTTGAAGGAAGGATTCTGCGAAGCCGCGATCTTGATGGTCTCGCCGGTCTTCGGGTTGCGGCCCTGGCGCGCGGCGCGCTGGCGCACCTGGAAGGTGCCGAAGCCTACGAGCGTGACAGTGTCGCCCTTCTTGAGCGCCTTGGTGACGACGTCGATCAGTGCATCGACGGCGGCGGTAGCGTCGGTCTTCGACAGCTCGGCGGTTTCGGCAACGGCGCCTACGAGTTCGGCCTTGTTCATTAGTTTCTTGACTCCCTGTGCGGTGTGACCGCGTGTTCTGAGAATCGGAACGAACGCCGCAGGAGGCGAACGTTCCGATCAAGTGTGCCGTTCTGCAGATTTGTTGTGGGGATGCTGCAGCGCGGTTGCGGTCGTTATACCAGCGGCATTTTGGGGGCGCAAGCTTGAAAGCTAGCTGTGGCGCGGCTTTCAGCGATTTTTATTGCCCCGGGACGATGGATTCCGACCAGCGGCCCGAGTCAGTGCTTGACGTCGGGCTGCGAATTGCTCTTGTTGTTTTCGCGAACCGGAAGTTCGCCTTCGCCGGCGGGCGGCGTCGGCGTGATCGGACGCTCGAGCGCGAGGCCGAGCACCTCGTCGATCCAGCGCGCGGGCACGATGTTCAAACCCTGGGTCACGCTCTTGGGCAGATCGACCAGATCCTTGCGGTTCTCTTCGGGAATGATCACGGTGCGGATGCCGCCACGCAGCGCCGCCAGCAATTTTTCCTTCAAGCCGCCGATCGGCAGCACGCGACCGCGCAAGGTGATCTCGCCGGTCATCGCCACATCGGCCTTGACCGGATTCTTGGTCAGCATCGACACCAGCGCGGTGGCCATGCCGATGCCCGCGCTCGGGCCGTCCTTCGGCGTCGCGCCTTCGGGCACATGCACGTGCACGTCGTGCTTCTGCAGGAACTCCACGTCGATGCCGAGGTGTTCGGCGCGCGAACGCACCACCGACAACGCCGCCGACGCCGATTCCTTCATCACGTCGCCGAGCTGGCCGGTGAGGATCAACTGGCCCTTGCCCGGCACCAGCGTGGCTTCGACCTGCAACAGATCGCCGCCGACTTCGGTCCAGGCCAGGCCAGTGACCAGACCGACTTCGTTCTGCTCTTCGGCGCGGCCGAAATCGAAGCGGCGCACGCCCAGATACTTCTCGAGGTTCTTCGAGCTGATCGTATGCACGCCGTCCTTGCCCTTCTTCGGCTTCGGACCGGCCAGCGCGATTTCCTTGACCACCTTGCGGCAGATCTTGGAGATCTCGCGCTCGAGATTGCGCACGCCCGACTCGCGCGTGTAGTAGCGCACGATATCGCGCACCGCCGACTCGGCGATCTTGATCTCCTCGACCTTCAAGCCGTTGGCCTTGATCTGCTTGGGCAGCAGATAACGCATGGCGATGCTGAGCTTCTCCTCCTCGGTGTAACCCGGGATGCGGATCACTTCCATGCGGTCGAGCAAGGGGCCGGGAATATTGAGCGAGTTGGAGGTCGCCACGAACATCACTTCGCTCAAGTCCAGATCGACTTCGAGGTAGTGGTCGTTGAACGAATGGTTCTGCTCGGGATCGAGCACTTCCAGCAGCGCCGAGGACGGATCGCCGCGGAAGTCCATCGACATCTTGTCGATTTCGTCGAGCACGAACAGCGGGTTCTTGGTGCCGATCTTGTTGAGGTTCTGGACGATGCGGCCCGGCATCGAACCCACATAGGTACGACGGTGACCGCGGATTTCGGCCTCGTCGCGCACGCCGCCGAGCGACATGCGCACGAACTTGCGATTGGTGGCCTTGGCGATCGACTGACCCAGCGAGGTCTTGCCCACGCCGGGCGGGCCGACCAGGCACAGGATCGCGCCCTTCATGTTTTTCACGCGCGTCTGCACGGCGAGGTATTCAAGGATGCGCTCCTTGACCTTCTCCAGGCCGAAGTGATCGGCGTCGAGCACGTCCTGCGCGGCCTTGAGGTCCTTGCGGATCTTGCTGCGCTTCTTCCACGGCACGCCGAGCAGCCAGTCCAGATAGTTGCGCACGACCGCGGCTTCGGCCGACATCGGCGACATCTGCTTGAGCTTGTTGAGTTCGGCCTTGGCCTTGGTCTCGACCGGCTTGGGCATGCCGGCCTCGGCGATCTTGCGCGTGAGTTCGTCGATGTCGTTGGGCGCATCGTCGATCTCGCCGAGCTCCTTCTGGATCGCCTTCATCTGCTCGTTGAGGTAGTACTCGCGCTGGCTCTTCTCCATCTGCGACTTGACGCGGCCGCGGATGCGCTTTTCCAGCTGCTGCACGTCGATCTCGCCGTCGACTAGGCCGACCAGCTGCTCCAGGCGCGCGCCGATGGCGTGGGTCTCCAGGAGCTTTTGCTTGTCGCCGATGCGCACGCCCAGGTGGGCGGCGACAGTGTCGGCCAGACGGCCGGGTTCGTCGATGCCGGCGAGCGTCTGCATCAGCTCCGGCGGCAGCTTGCGATTGGTCTTGACGTACTGTTCGAACAAGCCCATCAGCGAACGCGCGATCGCCTCGATCTCGCGTTCTTCGCGATCGAGGTTCGGCTCGACGATGACGGCCTGCCCCGACAAGGCGCCGTCGCGCTCGATCACTTCGCTGACGGCGACGCGCGAAACGCCCTCGACCAGCACCTTGATCGTGCCGTCGGGCAGCTTGAGCAATTGCAGCACCTGCGCGAGCGTGCCGATCTCGTACAGATCCTCGGCGGCGGGGTCGTCGGTCTCGGCGGACTTCTGCGCGACCAGCAGGATGCGCTTGTCGGATTCCATCGCCTGATCGAGCGCGCGAATGGACTTGTCGCGTCCGACGAACAGCGGGATCACCATGTGCGGGAACACGACCACGTCGCGCAGCGGCAACACCGGCAATTGCAGGATTTCGTGTTCGGTATGGTCTGACATGCGGACTCCAGATGAATACGATCTGCGGCCACTACGGCCGCCATGACCGATTTATGGGGTTGCCGCCTGAGCGATGCAAGCGCGGCGTGTGCAGCGGCGGTCCGTTGTCCTTTAAAACCGTTGTTAATCAGTGGATTGAAGCGTTTTCGGCATGCAAAGCTCCAGCCTTGTCCACAGTCGGCAAGCGCGGACCGGCACGCGGCCGGTAACGCGGGCGCCTGATTCGCACCTTACGCCGTTCTTGACTGAACACACGCCGATCCGGGCGCGGATCGGACAGGTCGGCGGGATGCCGCGGCCCACCATTCATCCCCGGGCCTGGCTGCCTCTGCCGGCGGTGCCGGGATGGTTTCGGGGCTTCCCTGCTTCGCCCATGCCAGTGGCGCCGCCAGCGGTCGCGCAGACCCGATGAATCGCGGCATTCGAGGCTCCGTAAAGCGCCTCACCGCCGATGTTTTCGGCCCAGGTCAGCGCAAGCTGAAAAGCGCCGGGTGTTTGCCGCGGCCTGGGTGATGAAATCCGAGCCCGAGACTGCCTTGCGGGCCAACCACCGCCTCAACGCGTCCCTGATCGCGCGTCCCCACAACGAAAAAGACCAGACGCGAGCGTCTGGTCTTTTCGTTATCGCCCGCGATGGCCGCAGCCTCGCGCTGCCGCCGCTTACTCGGCCGCGGCGACCTTCGGCTGCGCCGGCGGCGTCTGATAGATCAGATACGGCTCGGACTTGTGCTCGATCACCGACTCGTCGACGACCACCTTGCTGACGTTTTCCAGCGACGGCAGTTCATACATCGTGTCCAGCAGCACCGATTCGACGATGGTGCGCAGGCCGCGCGCGCCGGTCTTGCGCTTGAGCGCCTTGCGCGCGATCGCCGCGAGCGCGTCGGGACGGAACTCGAGCTCGACGCTCTCCATCTCGAACAGCTTGCGGAACTGCTTGGTGATCGCGTTCTTGGGCTCGGTCAGGATCGAGATCAGCGCCGCTTCGTCGAGTTCCTCGAGCGTGGCGACCACCGGCAGGCGGCCGACGAACTCGGGGATCAGGCCGAACTTGATCAGGTCCTCGGGCTCGACTTCGGCCAGGATCTTGCCGATCTCGACCTTGCGCTCGCTGCTCTTGACCTTGGCGCCGAAACCGATGCCGCCGGCTTCGGTGCTGCGCTGCTGGATGATCTTGTCCAGGCCCGCGAACGCGCCGCCGACCACGAACAAGATGTTGCGCGTGTCGACCTGCAGGAATTCCTGCTGCGGATGCTTGCGCCCGCCCTGCGGCGGCACGCTGGCTACAGTGCCTTCGATCAGCTTGAGCAGCGCCTGCTGCACGCCTTCGCCGGACACGTCGCGGGTGATCGAGGGGTTGTCGCTCTTGCGCGAGATCTTGTCGATTTCGTCGATGTAGACGATGCCCTGCTGGGCCTTCTCGACATCGTAATCGCACTTCTGCAACAGCTTCTGGATGATGTTCTCGACGTCTTCGCCCACATAACCGGCTTCGGTCAGGGTGGTGGCGTCGGCGATCGTGAACGGCACGTTGAGCAGCCGCGCCAGCGTTTCGGCCAGCAGCGTCTTGCCCGAACCGGTCGGGCCGACCAGCAGGATGTTCGACTTCGACAATTCGACGTCGTCGTTCCTCTGCCGGCTCTCGATGCGCTTGTAGTGGTTGTACACGGCCACAGCAAGCGTGCGCTTGGCGCGCAGCTGGCCGATCACGTATTGGTCCAGCACCTCGAGGATCTCGCGCGGCTTGGGCAGATGACTGCGTGCCGACTGCGCCTTTTCCTCGAGCTCCTCACGGATGATGTCGTTGCAAAGCTCGACGCATTCATCGCAGATGAAGACGCTCGGACCCGCAATCAGCTTGCGGACTTCGTGCTGGCTTTTACCGCAGAACGAGCAATACAGGATCTTGTTGCTGTCGCCCGTGCTGCGTCCTTGTCGATCGTCGGTCATGCTTGGTGGGGTCCGTTGCTGCTCAGTGTGAAGCCTGGTTCTTAATATGCCCAAAAAGCCTTGGCGGCAAGCGCCGCCAACGCTGATTCAGTTATGCCGACCCGAGAATAACACAGCGTCCCCGGCCTACCCTGTCGCGTGGGCCTCGCCCTGGATTCCCAGCGCGATCAAGGGTTTGCGTCATTACCGGGTCCGCGGCCTGACTCAGGACGGCTGCACCGACTCTTCGGGGCGACGGTCCACGACCTGATCGATCAGGCCGTATTCGAGTGCGGCTTGGGCGCTCTTGAAGTTGTCGCGCTCGGTATCGCGGGCGATCGTCTCCAGGTCCTGGCCGGTGTGCTTGGCCAGAATCTCGTTGAGGCGCTGACGCAGGGTCAGGATCTCGCGGGCGTGGATGTCGATATCGGTCGCCTGACCCTGGAAGCCGCCGAGCGGCTGATGGATCATCACGCGCGAATTCGGCAGCGCCAGACGCTTGCCCTTGGCGCCCGAGGCCAGCAGCAAGGCGCCCATGCTGGCGGCCTGGCCGATGCAGATCGTGCTCACGTCGGGCTTGATGTACTGCATGGTGTCGTAGATCGCCATGCCGGCGGTGACCACGCCACCGGGCGAGTTGATGTAGAGGCTGATGTCCTTTTCGGGATTTTCGGCTTCCAGGAACAGCATCTGCGCCACGATGACGTTGGCGACGTGGTCGTCGACGCCGCCGACCAGGAAGATGATGCGTTCCTTGAGCAGGCGCGAGTAGATGTCGTACGCGCGCTCGCCGCGGCTGGTCTGTTCGAC
This sequence comes from Lysobacter capsici, assembly GCF_014779555.2. Lineage (NCBI taxonomy): Bacteria > Pseudomonadati > Pseudomonadota > Gammaproteobacteria > Lysobacterales > Lysobacteraceae > Lysobacter > Lysobacter capsici. The sequence continues at coordinate 1,971,466 of NZ_CP094357.1, read as the reverse complement.
CACCATCGGCACCAGGTTCAAGGCTTTGGTTCGGTTGTCCATGTTCAACGGCACCTATTGGCTGACGTAGAAGTGCGCTGATAAACGCAGCGCGGTCCGGCCAACTTGGGGCCGGCCGGACCGCAGCGCAAGAGGCGCGATTGCTAAAAACGTTTTGGCGGTTCCCCGCGCCCGTTCCGGACAGCGTCCGCAACGGGTCCGGAAGCGCCGGCGCGAGCGATCGCGCCGGCCGTGCGCGACGCCGCTCAGTTCGGGCGGATCGCCTCGCTGAACGACAGCGGCTGCTCGGTGTGCTGGGCGCGCTCGGCGATCCAATCGATCACCTGCTCTTCCATCACCCGGTTCTGCAGGCCGGCCATCAGCTGCTGGTCGTTGCGGTACAGGTCGATCACCTGCTGCGGCTCCTCGTAGGTCGAGGCGATCAGGCGCAGGGTCTCGTTGACGCGCTTGGGCTCCAGACGCAGCTCGTTGCGGCGCGCGATCTCGCCGACCAGCAGGCCGACCAGCACGCGCTTGCGGGCGGCGTCCATGTAGTTCAGGTGCGCATCGGCCGGGGCTTCGATCTGACGGCCTTGGCGACGGGCCTGCTCGACGGTCTGCCAGACCATGTCGCGGGCTTCGTTCTCGACCAGCTTGGGCGGCATTTCGACCGACTCGTAGGCGGCGATGAGCTGCTCGCCGACTTCGCGGCGCAGGCGGGTCATCAGCGCGCCCTTGAGCTCGCGCTCCAGGTTGGTGCGGATGTCGTTGCGGAACTGCTCGACATCGCCGCTCTTCACGCCGAAGCTCTTGATGAAGGCCGCATCGACCTCCGGCAGCACCGGCTCGGACACGTGGTTGAGCTTGAGATGCACGCTGGCCTTCTGGCCGGCCAGCTGCGGCGCGCGCCAGTCGGCCGGGAATTCGACCTCGGCGACGGTTTCCTCGCCGGCCTTGACCCCGATCATGGCGTCTTCGAGCGGCTTGAACATCGATTCCGAGCCGATCTGGGTGCTGCCGTACTCGGCGCCCTCGGCCGGCAGGCGTTCGTCGCCGACCTGGCTCCAGGTTTCCAGCTCGACCACGTCGCCGGCCTGGGCCGGGCGCTCGACCGTGGTCAGGGTGCGGCGCTGCAGGCGCAGGTTCTCGATCATCGCGTCGATGTCGGTGTCGGTCACTTCGGCGGTGTGGCGAAGGACCTGCAGCTTGCTCACGTCGATGTCGCCGAAATCCGGCACGACTTCGAAGGTGGCGATGTACGACAGCGTTTCGCCGCCCTCGGCGGCCGGCTCGATGCGCGGGTTACCGGCGATCTGCAGCTTTTCCTCGCGCACGGCGTTGCTGAAGCTTTCGCGCAGCAGGCCGTCGAGGATTTCGGCGCGGACCTGGGCGCCGAAGCGCTGCTCGATCACCTTGGTCGGCACTTTGCCGGGACGGAAGCCCTTGATCTTGGCGTCGCGCGCGATTTCGCGCAGGCGGCCACCGACCTGGGTTTCCAGATTTTCGGCGGGGAGGCTGAAGGTCAGACGGCGTTCCAGCGAGCCCAGCGATTCGAGCGAAACTTGCATATCCACTCCTGCGACCGCGGCACCTGCCGCGGCGACGATGTTGATGATCCTGTCCGGCCGCTGGCCTGGGCGGCAGCAGTCCCGGTCAGCGGAACTTGCTAGTTTGGCCGATAAAGGCCGCCGCTGCCAGCGTCAACGGCCGCCGGATCGGCCTTGGGCGGGGTTTTGCGGGCGATTGGTCGCGTTTTGGCGATCGGGATGGGGGTACGGACGCTTTGGGTGGGACGCAGGCGGGCGGCGGCGCGGCCCTGGCAGGGCCAATCCTGTCTCGGTGGGGCGCTGGAGGCTGAGACTGACCGCGGGATTCGCCGCAACGAGCGGCCCTGATGCCACAACGGGGAAAGCCCCGGCCGGAATCGCCTGCCATTGGGGCGTTCGAGGCGGATGGCCTTCAGGCCAGACGCCTTGGTGCGAAAGGCGGGACTCGAACCCGCACGGGGGTTACCCGCTGGAACCTAAATCCAGTGCGTCTACCAATTCCGCCACTTTCGCGCAGCGCCGGCATCGAAACGAGGCGGCCGGCGCATTCTAGCCGGCGCGCGGCGAAAAATCGCCCCGCGATCGCGGTGGCCGGGACGATCGGCGCGCCCCCGGCCTACGCTGCGACCACAAACGCCGCAGCCCACCGCACCCGCCGGCCGCCGCCCTGGTCCGACACCGCCGCGCACTCGTGCGTGATCGCCACCGAGCCCGCAAAGACACCCGCGCGACCGCGCGGCTATGCTCGGCGAAACCCAACGGAATCCCTTCCCGTGCGCGAACTGTTTCCCGAGATCGAGCCCTACCGCACTCACCGTCTGGCCGTGGACGACCTGCACGAGCTGCATATCGAAGAATGCGGCAATCCCGACGGCCTGCCGGTCGTGTTCCTGCACGGCGGGCCGGGCGCGGGCGTGTCGCCGTATCACCGCCGCTTTTTCGACCCGAGGCGCTATCGGATCGTGCTGTTCGATCAGCGCGGCGCGGGCAAGTCGACGCCGCACGCGGAATTGCGCGACAACACCACCCAGCATCTGGTCGCGGACATCGAAACGATCCGCGAGCATTTCGGCATCGAGCGCTGGGTAGTGTTCGGCGGTTCGTGGGGCTCCACCCTCGCCCTCGCCTACAGCCAGGCCCATCCCGAACGCACGCTCGGCCTGGTGCTGCGCGGCATTTTCCTGGGACGGCCGGGCGAACTGCGCTGGTTCAACGAACTCGACGGCGGCGCGCGCTGGATCTTCCCGGAACGCTGGGCGCACTACCTCGCCCACATTCCCGAAGCCGAACACGACAATCTGACCGAAGCCTATTGGCGCCGGCTCGACAGCGACGATCCGGAGGTGCGCCTGGCCGCGGCGCAGGCGTGGGGGTACTGGGAAGGCGGCAGCACCACCTTGATCCACGATCCGAACGAAGCGGGCAATTTCGAACAGCCGCAGGTGGCGATCAGCGTCGCGCGCGCCGAGGCGCATTACTTCCGTCATCAGGTGTTCCTGCAGCCCGATCAGCTGCTGCGCGATGTCGATCGCATCCGCCAGATTCCGGCGACGATCGTGCAAGGTCGCTACGACATCATCTGTCCGGCGAAGAGCGCGATCGACCTGGCCGCGGCGTGGCCGGAAGCCGAACTCAAGATCGTCCTGGCCGGACACAGCGCGGCGGATCCGGCGATCGTGGATGCGCTGGTCACCGCGACCGATGCGCTCGCGGATCGCTTCGCTACCGCGCGATAGGTGAAGTGCCGCCAGGTCAGGCGCGCAATGAAACGCAACGTCAGTATTTGCGCGAAATCCCAGAGCGTCGCGATCGAGTGAATGGAATCGCGGCGCCGATCGTGCGGCGCCGACGGCTCGATCGAACTGATGCATTCCGCCCCATGCAACCAATCGCTCGCTCCGACAGCACGATGAGTTGGCGCAAACAAAAAGGCCCGGCATCTGTGCCGGGCCTTTTCGATTCATGGGACCGTCCAGGATTCGCGGCGACATGACTGTCGCCACGCACCGACCGGAACGGCCCGCATGATTACGATCAGAAGATGCAGTGCCCGCCGCCGATCGGGCATGCCTTGACGAACACCCACTTGTGGCTGCTGCAGGTGTAGTAGTACCTCCAGCTGCCCTGCACGATGGTCGTGGTGGCGCCGTTGGGATTGCAGTACTGGCCGCCCACCTGCGCGCTCGCGGTGCCGCCGGCGCCGATCGCCAGACCCGCCGCGAACACCACGGCCGCCATCTTCTTCATCATAGTCCGATTCATTCCTTGCTCCCTTTGCATAACATGATGTCGCTGGAACGATTCGCGGGCATTCGCGGCCGCATGCGAATGAAACTCGCGACCGCGAATGGCAGCACGGACAGCCAGCGATTCTGTCCGTAGTCGGGTACCGGTGCTGTCGTGGGGGCGACGAATGAATCGGCGGAGTTCAGACCTGGACACGTGACGAACAGGGATAGCCGATTTTTCGGCCGTTGTGCGCGGTTGGCGTCTGTCGATCACGTCCAAAGCGTGATGCTCATCGACACTTTTATCCGTAGCTCCATCGAATGGATATTCGCGGACCATCACGCTTGCGACACCCACACATTCGACGAGGCCATCGGCTGCTCCGGCTATCGTGGATGCGTTGGCGATGGCGGCGGATCGAATGATCGATGGGTTCTGACCGAGTCCGCTCGACCTTCGGATCGATCATCACTGCCTCATCGCTGCGAACAAAACCGGTCTTCTGCGGCCGATTCCGATTCGTCAGAAATGCAGCAATACGCATCGCCACTTGCCCGCAGCGAACAAAGAAAAAAGCGACCGCAGTAAGCCAAGCGTCTTTCCATTTCGACGATCAGCCGCCGCATGACTGCGCCGATGCGATGACACATGCGTCTATCGATCGAACATTCAGCCGCGAAATGCGAAGAGCGCAATCGGCGCGCAAGCAATCGCGAGCGGATACGCGATCGACATGTCCACGGACGCGAAGTGCCGATGAAGATCACGCTTTCGTTTTGCGCCGTGCACGCGAACGTCTGACAGCGAATGAAAAATAGGTTATCCCTGATTCGTCACGTGTCCCGGCTCGAGCTTCGCCGACTGCATCCGATGCGCGAAGCGCGATACCCGACAACGGACAGAAGCGCTGGCTGCCCGTGCCGGCATACGCGGATCCAGGTTGCATGTCGCATGTCCCGCGAATGTCCGCGAACCAATCCAGCGACATTGTTATGCACATGGAGCAAGTGATGAATTCGACGATGATGAAGAAGGTGGCGGCCGCGGTGTTCGCGGCGGGGCTGATGATCGGCGCTGGCGGTACCGCAAGCGCGCAGGTGGCGGGACAGTCGTGCAGTCCCAACGGCGCCACGACGACCGTCGTGCAGAACGGACGGCGTAACTACTACACCTGCACCAATTACAAATGGGTGTTCGTCAAGTCGTGCCCGATCGGCGGCGGCCCCTGCTACACCCCATGATCCCGCAAGCGTTCAGCCGCCGCCGCGGCGATGGCACGTCGCCGCAATCCTGGGCGACCCACTGAACGGAAAAGGCCCGGCGGATATGCCGGGCCTTTTCGTTGCGTCGCATCCGGCGATCCATCGCGGCAGTTGATCGGTGAAGACTCGCACCGGGATGCGCGCCGGCTGATCGGGTGCCGGCGCCCATGGTCGTGATCGGACTCGCGCGATCGCGACGTCCTCGATCCTCATCACGGCAAGTTCGTCACGCCTCGTGCCGATGCCGTTCGACGGGATGCGCAACTCAGGACCCGAATCCCGGACCGCGCGCTCGCGCACAAGCGAGCATCAATCCGGAATCGTCGGCTCGACCAGGCGCTCCAGCAGGGTCAACGATTCCTGCCAACCGAGATAGCACTGCTCGACCGGAATCACGTCGGGAATGCCCTCCTGCACGATCTGCACTTCGGTGCCGCACGAGACCGCGCGCAAGCTGATCGTGGTGACCATCGTGCCCGGCAGATTGGGATCGTCGAAGCGGTCGTCGTGGACGATGCGTTCGTTCGGCACCAGTTCCAGATACGTGCCGCCGAAGCTGTGGCCGTTGCCGGACGACAGATTGGTGAAGGTCATGCGGTATTTGCCGCCGACCCGCGCCTCCAGCTCATGCACGGTGCAGGTGAAGCCGTCCGGCGGCAGCCATTTGGACAGGGCGGCGGCGTCGAGGAAGGCGCGGTAGACGCGCTCGGCCGGGGCGGTAAAGACGCGATGCAGGCGGACGGTGCCACTCATGGGTGATCTCCTAAGCGAGGTGAAGCCCTCACTGAGTCCGACGAACCAGCAGGGCGCGAATCGACATCGCGTTCTTACACAAACGAAGGTCTGCGCGGCGTGGTCGGAATCGGCCGCGGGACCCGGCATGGCCGGGCTCGGCACGGGAACCGTAAACTGACGGGAACCTGCAGAGTCCTTCAGGCTCGCCCATCACGGCGCGCCTTCCCGTCACGGCAATTGGAGTTCCCATGTCCGGCAACGACCGCAACGCCCCCTCGGCTCATGAGATCAACCTCATGGACAAGATTTTCGCCACCTTGGCGGCCCACGACGTCTTGCTCAAGGCCATGATCAGAACGGCCGATACCGACTATCGCCGGCGCATCGCCAGCGAATACACGGCCGTGGCCGACAGCATGCGAGCGGCATTCACCCAGGGCGGAAAAGCGCCCGCGGGCTTCCTCGAGCAGTACGACCGGCTGATCGCGCTCGCCAAGGAACAGGTTTTCGACTGAGCGATACAACCGACGGGAGGCCGGCAGTGATGCGGCCTCCGTATTGCGCGATGCGCAGTGCGCGGCGGTGCCGAACAGAGCCGTAAATTCAGAAGGAATTTCCAGACCAAGAAATTGCAGGCGAAGAAACTCCGGACAAAGAAAAAGGGACTTGGCGTTGCGGCCAAGTCCCTTTTCTTATTTGGTGGGCTGTCAAGGATTCGAACCTTGGACCTATTGATTAAGAGTCAACTTGCTGCAACTTGAAAATCAATAGGTTAGCCCTGTTATTTTTCAGGAGCACCGCTCACCGCAAGCCTGCGCGCAAGGATCAGTCAAGTTAATTTTCAGGAGCATCGGGCGGCCCAGCAAAGATGGTGCGTACGACCTGGACGGCGGCCACATCCAGAGCAGCGCGCCGATCTATAACCGATCTTCGCGCCGCCATGATCGCAATGTTGTGTTGGTTAAAGAGGCCGATTGGATCTTGGCCGCCAGCCTCCCCGTTGGCTATGCAGAACTCATGCAGGGTGATTACCGCAGCCCTAGCCGACGTGGCGAAAGCGCGCCCAGTATCGAGCAACTCGGGGAAGTACAGGTGTACCAGCACCTCGAACTTGTCCAGCGGCAAGGGCGGGGGTGTCGGGGGCTGAGCTTGCGGCAGCTGGTTACGACAATGATCCAAGAAGGCCTCGACGGCCCCGGCTTCGCCGAGCAATTCCTCCAGCTTCCGCTGCCGAATCGACTTCCATTCGCGCTGCGCCCACTCACCGTGGGCCACTTCAGTCTGAATCCGTTGGACCGTCGTGGTCGTCACTGCGAGCTGGGCGGTGAGGGTCTCGAACCGCCTGTCCGCGACCCGCCCCTCCGCCAGCTTGGCCAAGTACGCGCCGAAGAAAGCGAATAAGCCACTGACGAGCGCCCAGATAGTCATTGCGAGGAAGAACTCGCCCTTGCTTGCCCAAAGCCCTCTCAGCACGATCTGGGCGATTTCCTCCGCCAGCGCCTTATCCATATCCTCCCCCCATCATCAGTTGAATCTGGCACTTACACACTATTCCGATGATGCGTTGACCATACACGCGCCCCGATGGCGCAGACATTATCGCGCATCGTCTGCGGAAATCGCTGCGGCAGGCGATGGTGGTTTCGCTTGATCGCCAAAGGTCGCCACCATCACGTCAACCACTCTTTCTTGGAGTGTGCGCCTCGCAATGCTGGCCTCGTCAAAGTGTTTGGCCATTCGGAGCATTACCCGGTCAATGCCAGCTTCCCAGTCGCTCTGCGAAATCCTTGTGTTACGAGCCCGAAACTCGAAAATCTCGGCCCTCACCTTCGCAAACAATCCGACACAGGGTGGTACAACATCTCGGAGCTCGGGGAAGTACATAAGCTGCAATGCGATCACATGATCAGAGGGGTCGACACCAGGCGGCTGCCCATAGTCGCGCCGGATGGTTAGGCTCCAAAGCTCATCGTGCCAGCGGTCCATCGCGCTGACCAACAAAAGCAGTTCCTCAAGCTTCTTACCGCGCGTTGCCTTCCATTCCCGCGCCGTCCAGTCTTGATGTGCGATCTCCGTTCGAATTTGCTCGGTGGCTTCTGTGTTCTTGCGCAGCTGACCTAAGATTTCCTCGAACCTGTCCTTTGTCGCCTGGATCTCCCCCCTTTTCGCAAGGTAAGGCGCGGCAAAAGCGGCGACGGTACAGACCACGGCCGTCAGGACCATCGTCAGAACCAGAGCAGTGTCGATGGTCGTCCACTGCCCAGCCTGTAACTTGGCGATCTCGGCAACCATTTCCTTGTTCACACCTTCTCCTTTCTGTCTCGGGCTTGCGCCGCCACGCCTAAATGTCAGTCAAGGCCTTACGCTCAACCATGTCAAGGTCTCGTAAGTAGAGCGTTTTCAGGGACATAGCGCGACACAGCACGACAGCGCGCGTCAAACGGATCAATCACTTACACACCCCGCCGATGCCACCTTGATGACACCCCGGGCCAGCGGGCTGGGGTGTCATCGCTGCCTGGCGTCCCCGCGCGTTACGTTGAAGACGATCTTTGCCACCTCAGCGAGAGCGCTGGAGCACTCTTCAAGCGCTACTCGAAGGTCGGCATCCCCAATTTCTATGGTCGACAGAACCTTCTCGATGCGATCAAGCGGCGGTGGCTCCTGACGCCTCAAGAACTCGTACTGAGCGCCTAAAATTCGAAGTCTTTCGGCAATGCCTTGGAACTTCGTTAATGTTTCCGCAAGCTCTGGGTAGTAAAGCTTTTGCAGAGTTCGCAAGCGTATTGCGACGCCGCCGTCGTTCCGGGCAAGCCCCTCCTTGGCGGTAAAAATGGCAGCTTGCATCAGGTCCTGAGCGTAGTCGTAGCTCTCCTGTAACCCACCTTCGAACGCTTCTAGATGTCGTGCCCGAACTGCTTTCCACTCCCGCGCAACCCAATCCTCGTGAGCGACCGCGGCTCTTGTCTCCTCGAATTCTTTGAGCTGCTTGACTGCATCCGCTAGGTCTTCTTTGGTGGCAAGGTTTTGCCCCTTCTTCGCCGCATACGCGTCGCCGCCGGCGCCGAGCCGCCTTAGAACCCATTGAACTACATAAACGGCGACGACTGCCCCGGCCCCCAGTCCAAATGGCTGCCCCAGCAGTTTGAGGAATTCATCGGTATCCATACCCTGCCCCTTGTGCCGTCGGCGGACGTCGGCTTTGTGAGTATTCTTACTAATTGAGACGCCCGGCGCTAGTATTTCGGCATGCCCGAGCCCGTCCACATCCCCCCACCGTCGAAGCGATTCCGCTGGGACCGGTGGGCGCCATACCGTAACCCGAACGGCCGCGGCCCCTTCGATCCGCCGGCGAACTCGGTCATCTACCAGCTCAAGATGAAAGGCACCGAAGTGGCGCAGATCTGGCGGCAGCCGGCGCCGCACGACTTAGCCAGGTTCTACGACATCCTGGAAGACCGCGAGCGTCCCTACTACAACCACGCCGTGGCCAAAGGCCTCAACGACGAATAAAGCGAAAGGAGATCGCCTTGAAATACGTCCTCACAGCGCTCGCGGGCGCCGCCGCCGGCTGCCTTTTCATGCTGCTGCTCAACCAGCCCTGGCTCCGCCCATTCGAGACCAACACGGCGGCGGTAGTCGCGGCACTATCGTCTACCGTGCTAGCAGTCATCGGAGCCTTCGGGCTGTGGATTTACCAGATGCGCGTGAAACAAGCTCAGCTCGAGAGAATCTACATTCCCATCTTCCAACCGCTCTACGAAAACATCGTATTCGTCAGACAATTGGCAACAGGCGCCGGAACTGAGGCGACGATGGATCAGATCGCCGACAAGCTTCCGATCGAAGAGCCTGCGCCGAAACTTCTGCCCTATGAACTCGCGCTGTTTCAGCAGAAGACCCTGCCCGATGCTGTAAAAATCAGCATTGTCATGGCGAAAAACGCCGTGGCCCACTGGGCCAGCGTTCAAGACGTGCTCGTGAATTTGCCTCCGGATCGCCTTGCGGGACTGATCGAACTCCATCAGATTGCGACCGTGGCTATCGAGAAACTGCCCGAAATGTACGCCAAGGGTAAGCCGCAAAGCCTGGACCAGCTTTTCTGGGAATTTGAGGCCGAAGACCTGGAGCTCATCGACTACGGCCTTAGCACGATGGCGCAAACGCTTAACGCCATCGATGACGGCCGTCGTGACGAGTCCGGCACAGCTCTCTTGGGCCCTGCAGTCCGACAAATCAAAGCAGCCTTAGGGCAGGCCGCTCGGCCCGACTAGTCGCCGACGGCTTGGCGTACCCGCGCGGCTAGGCGGGCGTTGAGCACCACGCCGCCCTCAGCGCGCGAGCTGTACCGCGCGCAGGCGCCAAGGCTCCGCTCGATCGATTTGGCGGTGATGGCGATCTCGGGGTTCGTCTGAGTGAACGCGCGGATCTTCGCCTGCACCGCCTCGACGTCGGCACCGGTGCGGATCGCCATGGCCAGGCTGTCCATCAGGTAGCCGCGGCGATCGAGCAATGCCTGCTCATAGTTCTTGAGCGCGTTGTTGCGCTGATATTCGTCCAAGGCGAACCACGTGCTGCGGTACCTGCGGCGCTTGTGCGCCTGGGGCATACGCCACGGTCACTGCCAAAACAATCCCGGCCGCGGCGTGAAGCAAACCAAAGAGCGGAAGAAGCGGCAGTTCCCGAAAGACCAGGCGTACGTCTCGCTTGTCGCTTTCGCGCGCGAGCGCGGCCAGCTCAAGCCCCATTCCAAGGGCAGCCAACCGCCTTACCTCGCCGCGGTGGCCGAAATCGCGTTCAGTTGCCGCCTGCGAGGCGTTGAGGTCTGCGATCTCAATGACGCCGACATCCTCAAGGAGGGGCTGCAGAACAGGCGCCGGAAAGGCAGCTTGACCAACATCACCGCCTGGAACCCTCGCCTGCTCGCGGCTGTTGCCGAGCTGCAGGCGCGACGCAGTGCGCTGATCAGCGCCAAGAAGGGCGTGACGCCGATGCGTGCGGAGAATCGACCGCTACTGTACGGCGAAGACGGCGCGCCCTTGGCGAGATCCAGTCTGCACTCGGCATGGAAGCGGCTAGTGGCCGCGGCGGTCGTCGCCGGCGTTATCGCAGAGGGAAGACACGTTCGCGATGCATGGATTGAAGCGCCGCGGCATCAGCAACACCGAGGGCACCCGCGCCGAGAAAAAGGACGCGTCGGGCCACGCCACGGAGCAGTCGTTCGCAATCTACGACGACGAAATCAAGCTGGTTCCTGCACCAGTCCATCCGATCGACAAACTGGCGCGAGCCGCCAAAAAACGCCCTAATTGTCAGGAGAATTGTCAGGAGGCAATAAAAAAGGACCTAGCGTTTCCGCTAAGTCCTTGTTTATTTGGTGGGCTGTCAAGGATTCGAACCTTGGACCTATTGATTAAGAGTCAACTGCTCTACCAACTGAGCTAACAGCCCGATAAAACCGGAGCGACACTATAACCGAACTACGTGGTGCCGCACAACTAAAATTTGGGGTGGAAGACGGGATTTGAACCCGCGACCCCCGGAATCACAATCCGGTGCTCTAACCAACTGAGCTACATCCACCATATGCATCTACAAGCTACATCTTAACGCTTTACGACGTGGCGCGCCCGGCAGGAATCGAACCTGCAACCACCGGCTTAGAAGGCCGGTGCTCTATCCGGTTGAGCTACGGGCGCCAGTCGGAGAATCTTAACTGACGCTCGGCCTGTTCGACGGATGGTCGGGGCAGAGGGATTCGAACCCACGACATCCAGCTCCCAAAGCTGGCGCTCTACCAGGCTGAGCTATACCCCGAAGCCGGGACTCCCGCGGCACGCCAACCCCGCGAAAGGCCGCATAGTGTGGTGGGCGCTTTCGCCGCTGTCAATGAGGCCGATGCGATCGATTCGGGCGGCTCGCGCGCCGGCCGCTTGCGCCCAGGCGCGGCGACGCTTGCGCCGTGTATGCTTCGGCCCCAAGTAGATATTCATTCTCAAGTATCGCGGCCTGTGCGCGGTACGTTTTCAAGGAGCAAGACCATGATGCGCAGCGGCAATCCCGCATTGAAGGAATCGACTTTCCTCGACCTGGGCAGCGGCGCGGTCGTGCGCGGCGGCGATCAGGTGATGACCCTGAACGGCACGGTCAACAAGACCGGTTTCCTGCTGCTGCTGACCGTGCTCACCGCGGCCTTCGCCTGGAGCCAGGTGCAGATCACCGAGCAGGGCGTGATCGGCGCCGGTCCGTACATCTGGGGCGGCGCGATCGGCGGCCTGGTGCTGGCCCTGGTCACCACCTTCAAGAAGACCTGGTCGCCGGTGACGGCGCCGCTGTACGCGCTGGTCGAGGGCTTCTTCCTCGGCGCGATCTCCTCGCTGTTCGAGGCACGCTTCCCGGGCATCGTGATCCAGGCGGTGATGCTGACCTTCGGCACCCTGTTCGCGCTGCTGTTCGCCTACCGTTCGGGCCTGATCAAGGCGACCGAGAACTTCAAGCTCGGGGTGGTCGCGGCCACCGGCGGCATCGCCCTGCTCTATCTGGTCAGCTTCGCGCTGAGCTTCTTCAACATCCAGGTGCCGTATATCCACCAGTCGGGGATCATCGGGATCGGTTTCAGCCTGTTCGTGGTCGTGGTGGCTGCGCTTAACCTGGTGCTGGACTTCGATTTCATCGAGACCGGCGTCGAGCAGGGCGCGCCGAAGTACATGGAGTGGTACGGCGCGTTCGGGCTGATGGTCACCTTGGTGTGGCTGTATATCGAGTTCCTGCGCTTGCTGTCGAAGATTCAGTCGCGTAACTGATTCGGTCGGGTTGCGGTTGACGAGAAAGGGCGCCTTGGGCGCCCTTTTTCTTTGTCTGGCGATCGTGAGAGCCCCTCACCCCAACCCCTCTCCCGCTTGCGGGAGAGGGGCTTGAATCGACGGGGCTTGAATCGACGGGGCTTGAAACGACGACGGCGCCCGTGGGCGCCGTCGTTATTCGTTGCGAAACGTTCCGCTCGTAGCCGCTATCAGAAGCGGTCTTCGTCGTCGGTCTCGAACTTGCCTTCGTAGCCTTCCGGCGGCGGCGGCTGGTCGCCGACCGTCCACAGGCGCTCGAGCGCGTAGAACTCGCGCACGCGCGGCAGCATGACGTGGACGACGACGTCGCCGAGGTCGACCAGCACCCATTCGGCTTCGCGCTCGCCTTCCACGCCCAGCGGCATGACGTCGAGGTTCTTGGCGAACTTGACCACTTCGTCGGCGATCGACTTGACGTGGCGGGTGGAGGTGCCGGACGCGACGATCATGTAGTCGGTAACGCTGCTCTTGCCGCGTACGTCGATCTCGACGACATCCTTGGCCTTGAGTTCTTCGACCGCGGCGTGGACCGTCTTGAGGATCAGCTCGGTCGGCGGCGGCGGGTTCGGCAACTGGGTCTTGATGACTTGGGCTTGGCTGGTCAAGAGAATGCGGCTCTGCGTTATCGGGAATGTGTGCCGGGATTATACCGGAGGCCTATACCGGCGCGCCGCGCACGGCCGGGACGCCGTACAGGCCGTGGCGCTCGATGTAGGCGGCCACCGGCGCCGGGACGTACTGGCGCCAGGCCTGCCCGGCGGCGATCAGCGAGCGCACCTGGCTGGCCGATTCGGCGTGCAGCGGCTGGTGCAGGCGGTAGACCCGGCCGGCCGGGGTGCCGCGCAGGGCCTCGACGTCGGTCGTCTCACGGCCTGCTGCGAATTCTATGCGGGCCGGGTCGAGCGGGCTGCCCGGGCGCTCGGCGACGACGAAATGGGCCAGATCGAACAGCGCCTGCCATTCGCGCCACTGCGGCAGGTCGAGAAAGCTGTCGGCGCCGACCAGCAGGGCCAGCGGCTGCTCCGGGCCGACCTCGGCGCGGACCTCGCGCAGGGTTTCGACCGTGTAGGAGCGGCCTTCACGACCCAGCTCGCGGCGGTCGACGACCAGGTCGCGTTCGCCGGCCACGGCCAGATCGAGCATGCGCGCGCGGTGCTCGGCGCTGGCGCCGGGCGGCGCGCGATGCGGCGGGTCGGCGGCCGGCATCAGCCGCACCCGCGCGCGCAGGGCGTCGCGGGCGGCGCAGGCGATCGCCAGGTGGCCGTCGTGGATCGGATCGAAGGTGCCGCCGTAGAAGACCAGCAGGCTCATGCGCGGACTCCGTGTCGCCGGCTCATGTCCCGGCTCAGCCGGCCGAGACGCTGAGCAGGCGCAGCGCGCGCGGCTCGGCGACCGCCAGCAGCAGGCGTTCCAGCGCGACCCAGGCGTCGCCGGCCTCGCGGCCCTTGGCCATGCGGTCGACCCGGCCGGCCTGGGCCAGCAGCAGTTCCCAACGCCGCGCGTCGTGACGCTGCAGGGCGCGGCGGTACATCGGCTGCTTCGAATCCCAGATCCGCTGCGCCTTGAATTCCGAGGCGATATTGCCGCCGCGCGCGCTGACCCGCGCCAGCGCGGCGGTGCGCTGCAGTTCCATCACCACCATGCCGAGCAGGGCCGGCACCGCCTCGCCCTCGGCGCGCAAGCCGGCGAGCATGCGCGAGACCTGCGCGCCCTGCCCGTTCATGGCCGCGTCGAGCACGCGGAACACGTCGAAGCGCGCGGCGTCGGCGACCAGCGCCTGCATGCGTTCGAGGTCCAGGGTTTCGCCGTCGGACAGCAAGGCGAGCTTGTCGACTTCCTGCGCGGCGGCGAGCAGGTTGCCCTCGACCCGATCGGCCAGGCTCTGCACCGCGTCGCGGTCGGCGCGCAGGCCGCGCGCGCGCAGGCGGCGTTCGATCCAGTCGGGCAGTTCGTGCGGCTTGATCGCCCAGGCGACCGCGATGTGGCCGATCCGGCCGACCGCTTCGCTCCATTTGCCGCCGTGCTGCTTGCTCCAGTCGCCTGCGGTGATCAGCAGGCTGACGTCGTGCGGCGGATCGGCGCAGAAATCGCTGATGACTTCGGCGCCTTCCTTGCCCGGCTTGCCGCTGGGCAGGCGCAGTTCCAGCAGGCGCCGGCTGGCGAACAGGCTGGGCGCGCGGAACGAGGCCGACATCGCGTTCCAGTCGGGTTCGCGCTGGTTGCCTTCGGCTTCGAAGATTTCGCGTTCGGCGATGCCCTGCTTGCGCGCGGCGGCGCGCACCGCGTCGGCGGCTTCGAGCACGCGCAACGGTTCGGGGCCGGCGATCAGATAGACCGGCCGCAGCGCTTCGTTGTCGAGTTGACCGAGCAGGCGCTCGGGGGTCAGTTCCATCGCGAGGGTCGGCGGCGCGGGCGGCTCAGCGCCGCTCGCTGACCGCGCCGATCCGGCGCAGCACCGCGGCGCTCATGTCGCGGCGCATTTCGCGCATCAGGATTTCGCGCTCGCCCTCGGTGCCGATGGCGTTGGTCGGGTTGGACACGTAGTCGCGCGACAGTTCGATGGTCTGGCGCGGCACCAGCGCCTTGCCGTCGGCCTTGCGCAGTTCGAACACCACCGCGTAGCGCAGGCTGTATTCCTGCACGCGGCCAAGTTCGTCGAGCGCGGCCGGGCTGTCGCCCCAGCGCTCGGAGATCAGGTCGAGCACCGCGACCTCGCTGGAATCGGGCTGCGCCGGCACCGCGCCGGCGCGGGTCAGCGCCTGGGCCAGCGATTCGGCCAGCGGGCTGTAGCGATCGGCCGAGACCACCCGCACCGGACCGAGGTCGGGCGGCAGGGTCAGGGCCTGGCGCAGCTGGAATCCACAGGCCGACAAAGCCAGCACGAGGGCCAAAAGCGACGTGCGGGCAGCCGCTTTGAACAGGAAGGGAGAGCGAGGCGTCATGGGGCGAAGTCTGGACGACGCGGCTGCGGGCATCAATAGCAAGGCTGAACCGCGCGGGCCTGGGTGGTGTGCGCGATGCGGTTCTGATGCACGGCGCGATCGATCCGGCTCGATTCAGTAGCGAATCTCGTGCCCGGCGAACAGCGCCTGCGGCGATTGCGCGCCCGGCAACGCGAGCAGGCGTTCGAGCCAAGCATCGACCGCCGGCCAGCGTTCGCTCCACAGCCGCCGCGGGAAACCGGCCGCGTCGGCCCAGGGCTCGATCGCGTACAGCAGGTAACCGCTGCAGGCGACGTCGGCGATGGTCGGCGCGGCGCCGGCCAGCCACGCGGTCTGGCTCAGCTGCGCCTGCAGGCGGTCGAGGTCGGCGATCGAGCGGCGGTCGTACCAGGCCAGCACGGCCGGGTCGTAGTGGCCGATCTGGCGGCCGTAGCGCGAGTGGGCGAGGTTGAGGCTGATCCGGTTGGCTTCCCAGGCCAGCCATTCGCGCACGTGCAGGCGATGTTCGAGATCGGCACCGTCGAGGCGGCTTTCGCGCACGGCGAGATAGTCGAGGATCACATTCGATTGGCACAGCACCAGGCCGTCGATGCGCAGCACCGGGATTTCGCCGTGGACGGCGAGGTCGCGGAATTCCTGCGAGCGCTGGTCGCGCGGGATGCGGATGTTGACCTGGCGTTGTTCGAATTCGATGCCGAGCAGGCGCAGGACCAGCGCGACTTTGTAGCTGAAGCCGGAGTCGGGGTGGCAGTAGAGGATGGGGGTCATGGAGGCGGCTTGGGGAATTGGGTGCTGGTGGGGCTGGGAGGGCTGAGGCAAAGGCAGAGGCAAAAGCGAATCCCCTGCCCCGCTTTTCCAAAGGGGGGGAAAGCAACAGCGATTCTTTTCCATAGGGGAAAGCGAGAGTGATGGCGTCGGGTGGCGGCCGTTGCGGCGGTGCCGACGGGGCTGAAAGCACCGCTTCGTTTCGCAACGCCTCGCTCGGCAACTCGCGGGGCTTCGCTACTGCTGCCTTGGCTTTGCAACTACCTCAATCGCTTCACCTCTCGGCAAAGCCCGTGCTCGTCTTCCCCCTTTGCAAAAGGGGGACCGAGGGGGGATTCGCTTTTCGCTTTTCGCTTTTCGCTTTTCGCTTTTCGCTTTTCGCTTTTCGCTTTTCGCCGTCCCCCGCCCCGCCGCGCAACTTACGACGCGACGATATTGACGATCTTGCCCGGCACCACGATCACCTTGCGCACGCTCAGGCCTTCCATGAACTTGACCACGTTCGGCTCGGCCAGGGCCAGGCGCTCGGCGTCCTCCTTGGCGATGCCGACCGGAACCTCGATCGTGCCGCGCAGCTTGCCGTTGACCTGCACCGCCAGGGTCACCGTGTCGCGGGTCAGCGCGGACTTGTCGGCCTGCGGGAACGGCAGGTCTTCGATCAGGGTCTCGGCATGGCCCAGCACCTGCCACAACGCATGGCTGGTGTGCGGGGTGATCGGGTTGAGCAGCAGCACGATCGACGCCAGGACTTCCTGACGCAACGCGCGACCGTTGTCGCTGAGGTCGTCGAACTTGGACAGGTGGTTGTGCAGCTCCATCACCACGGCGATCGCGGTGTTGAAGCTGTGGCGGCGGCCGTAATCGTCGCCGACCTTCTGGATCGCTTCGTGCAGCTGGCGGCGCAGGGTCTTCTGCGCGGCGTCGAGCGAGGCCAGGTCCAGCGCCGGCGCGGCGCCGTCGGCGACGTGCTTGTGCACCGATACCCACACCCGGCGCAGGAACCGCGCCATGCCTTCCACGCCGGCCTCGTTCCATTCCAGCGACTGGTCCGGCGGCGCGGCGAACATCGAGAACAGGCGCACCGTGTCGGCGCCGAACTTGCCGACCATCAGCTGCGGATCGACGCCGTTGTTCTTCGACTTCGACATTTTCTCGGTGCCGCCGATCTCCACCGGCTGGCCATCGGCCTTGAGCAGCGCGCCGGTGATGCGGCCGCGCTCGTCGCGCTGGATCTCCACATCGGCCGGATTGATCCAGTCCGGCCGGCCATCGGCCTGCGTGCGGTAGAAGGTATCGGCGATCACCATGCCCTGCGTCATCAGGTTGGTCGCCGGCTCGTCGCTGTTGACCAGGCCCTGGTCGCGCATGAGCTTGTGATAGAAGCGGAAATACATCAGATGCAAGATCGCGTGCTCGATGCCGCCGATGTACTGGTCGACCGGCGTCCAGTACTTGGCGCGCTCGTCGACCTGATCGGCCGCGCCCGGCGAGGTGTAGCGCGCGTAGTACCAGCTCGACTCCATGAAGGTGTCGAAGGTGTCGGTCTCGCGCTCGGCATCGCCGCCGCAGCTCGGGCAGGTGGTCTTGCGCCACTGCGGGTCGGACTTGATCGGCGAGGCGACGCCGCTGAATTCGACGTCTTCCGGCAGCACCACCGGCAACTGATCTTCCGGCACCGGCACGTCGCCGCACTTGGCGCACAGGATCACCGGGATCGGACAACCCCAATAACGCTGACGGCTCACGCCCCAGTCGCGCAGGCGGTAGTTGACCCGGCGGTTGCCGCGACCTTGCGCTTCGAAGCGGGTCGCCAGCGCGTCGAGCGACTGCTGGAAATCCATGCCGTCGTACTCGCCGGAATTGACCAGCCAGCCGCGCTCGGTCCACGGACCCTGTTCCTGTATCGCGCTTTGGAACTGTTCGACCACCTGCACCGCCGCGCCGGTGTCGTACACGTCGATCGACGGGCCGCCGCCGAGCGCGCTGCTCATCGCGTCGGGATGACGGGCGACGTCGCGGCCGATCTCGGCCAGCGCATCGCGCACCGCGTCGGGCACGATCACGGTCTTGATCGGCAGGTGGTAGCGCTTGGCGAATTCCCAGTCGCGCTGATCGTGGCCGGGCACGGCCATGACCGCGCCGGTGCCGTAGTTCATCAGCACGAAGTTGGCGACGAACACCGGCACTTGTTCGCCGGTGACCGGATGGATCGCGCGCAGGCCGGTGTCGCGGCCGCGCTTTTCCTGGGTTTCCAGTTCGGCTTCGGACACGCCGCCCTTGCGCAGTTCGGCGATGAACGCGGCCAGATCGGCGTCGGTCTTGGCGGCGTGCGCGGCCAGCGGATGTTCGGCGGCGATCGATACGTAGGTCACGCCCATCAAGGTGTCCGGACGGGTCGTGAACACGGTCAGCGGATCAACCGGGTTGCCGGCTTCGTCGCGCACGTCGAAGCGGATCTCCAGGCCCTCGCTGCGGCCGATCCAGTTGCGCTGCATCGTCTTGACCGCCTCGGGCCAGCCCGGCAGCGTGTCCAGGCCGTCGAGCAGTTCCTGCGCGTAGTCGGTGATCTTGAGGAACCACTGCGGAATCTCGCGCTTCTCCACCAACGCGCCGGTGCGCCAGCCGCGGCCGTCGATGACCTGCTCGTTGGCCAGCACGGTCTGATCGATCGGATCCCAGTTCACCACCGAGTTCTTGCGATAGGCCAGGCCCTTCTTCATCAGCCGCACGAACATGCGCTGCTCGTGGACGTAGTAGTCCGGCGTGCAGGTGGCGAATTCGCGCGACCAGTCGATCGCGTAGCCCATGGTCTTGAGCTGCGCCTTCATGTGGGCGATGTTGGCGTAGGTCCACTTGGCCGGCGCGGTCTTGTTCTTGATCGCGGCGTTCTCGGCCGGCAGGCCGAACGCGTCCCAGCCCATCGGCTGCAGCACGTTGAACCCGGTCATGCGCTTGTAGCGGCTGATCACGTCGCCGATGGTGTAGTTGCGCACGTGGCCCATGTGCAGCGCGCCGGACGGATACGGCAGCATCGACAGGCAGTAGTACTTGGGCTTGTCGGAGCGCTCGTCCACCTCGAACGCGCGCGTGGCGTCCCAATAGCGTTGGGCGGCGGCTTCCAGGGCGCTGGGATCGAAGCCGTGGTGTTCGTTCTTGGGGTCGTGCGGGGCGGGGGCGGCGTCGGACACGGGTGGGCAATGGCGAGAGGACAGGACCGGCAAGCCTACCGCAGCGCACAAAAGCCCGCCATTCGGGCCGCGACGGCCTGGATCGATCGGTCGCGGCGGCGCGGTCGTCGAATCGAACAATCCCCGTAACCACTCAGGCTGGCACGTTAACTGAGCCCATCGGCGTGCGTTATCGGCCGAATCCGCGGCAGCCAGGCCACCGTATGGGATGATGCCTGCGCCGAAACGTCGCCCGAGCCCGCCTTGCTCCCGTCTCAGCCCACCCGCCCGCAGCCCTATCGCGCCTACCGCCTGCCAGCGTTCCTGCTGTCGGCGCTGCTGCTGGCCGCCGTCGGCGTGGCCACGGTGTGGGGTCTGCGCGAATTCGCCAGCAGTTCGCAGTGGGTCGAGCATTCCTACCAGGTGCTCGGCGAGATCGAAGCGACCGTGGCGGCGACCCGCACGGTCGAATCCAGCGCCCGCGGTTACCGCCTCACCGACCGCTCGACCCTGCACGCCGAATACCTGACCAGCATCCCCGGCGCGCTCAGCAGCGCCGGCCGACTGATCGCCCTGACCGCCGACAACCCGCAGCAGAACCACCTCGCCCGCGACCTCGAACGCAAGGTGCGCGCGCGCCTGACCGAGATCGACCGCCTGGTCGAACTGCACAGCCGCGACCCGGCGCAGGCGCGGATCGACGCCCAGACCAGCAAGGGCTACGAGCAGATGCGCGAGCTGACCGCGCTCGCCCAGGTCATGCGCGAGCGCGAGCGCGCGCTGCTGGCCGCGCGCCACGCCCGCAGCGAACATCGCGCCAGCCTGCTGACCGCGCTGGTGGTGCTCGGCATCGGCCTGGCGATGGTCCTGCTGGCGCTGCTGATGTACAGCCTGTGGCGCGAGAACCGGCGCAGCCGCGAGCTGGAACGCGAGACCCGCCAGGCCCTGATCGACCTGGAAGCCTCGGCGTCCGAACGCCATCTGCTGACCGAGCGCCACCGCAGCCTGAGCCATTACGCCGGCCTGCTGCAGAGCTGCCAGAACCTGCACGAAGCGATGGACATGACCGCGCACCTGATCGCCGACCTGATCCCGAGCATCGGCGGACGCTGCTACATCCTGCGCGCCTCGCAGAACCTGGCCGAAACCGCCGCGCGCTTCGGCGAGGAAAAGATCGTCAGCGCCGACCTGCTCCATCCCAACGACTGCTGGGCGCTGCGCCGCGGCCAGTTGCAGCAGGTCCAGGGCGATCGCGGCGCGGTGCGCTGCAATCACCTGGAACCGGCGCGCGGCGGCGACGACCCGCGCTGGAACCTGTGCGTGCCGCTGATGGCGCAGAACACCTCGCTGGGCCTGCTGTGCCTGAGCGGCGAGCAACCGCCCCAGGACGCCGACCTGCTGCTGATCCAGTCCATCGCCGAACAACTCAGCCAGGCCATCGTCAACCTGCAACTGCGCGAAACCCTGCGCGTGCAGTCCTTGCGCGATCCGCTGACCGGCCTATTCAACCGCCGCTATCTGGAAGAGAACCTGCAGCGCGAACTGCTGCGCTGCCAGCGCCGCAAACTGCCGCTGTCGGTGCTGATGCTCGACATCGACCACTTCAAGCGCTTCAACGACACCCACGGCCACGCCGCCGGCGACGCGCTGCTGGCGCGGGTCGGGCAAGTGCTGCACGACCTGGTCCGCAACGAAGACATCGCCTGCCGCTACGGCGGCGAGGAATTCACCATCGTGCTGCCCGAAACCGATGCCGCCACCGCGCTCAAGCGCGCCGAGCAGATCCGCGCGGCGATCGGTTCGACCACGATCCTGCACCTGCGCCAGACCTTCGGCCCGGCGACCTGCTCAATCGGTCTGGCGACCTCGCAGGACGATCGCGAAACCCCGCAGCAACTGCTGCAGATCGCCGACGCCGCGCTGTACCGCGCCAAGGGCGAAGGCCGCGACCGCGTGGTCGACGGCAATCGCGCGCTTACTACGGCCTGAGGCGACGACCTGAGTCGGCGCGCCGCGCCGCGCGCGCTATGCGGACCGACACCGACCGATAGGCCCGGCCCGTCGCGCGCATCGATACCGCGCCCGCAGGGATGCGACGAAGCCGCGGCGGATGCCGCGGCTTCGTCTTCAAGCGCCATGTAAAAAGGCGAACCCTCACGGTTCGCCCAATCTGGAGCTACCTGCCGCGTTAGACGCAGACCACGCCGACCGGCGTGCCTTTCTCGTCATAGATGATGCGTGCGGTCTTGCCCGCCGGGCAGCTCTTGGGCAAGGTCTGGAACCCGCCGCCGCTGTTGCTCGGCGCAGGCGCCGACCGCACGTCGACGGCCGATGCGGAAAACGACACCACCACGACGGCGGCCGCGGCGATCTGGAGAAGGAGTTTGTTCATTGGGGTTCGACTCGCGCTGGCGAACCGGATTCGCGCTGCGTTGACCGCCTGAAGTCCCGGTCCGTACGGCCTCAGGCGAGCGCTACCTTGCACGAGCCTTTCGCCCGCGACAAGCGTCGCAAATCGGATGAACGGCCACAATCGGCTAACGTCGTCGCGAAAACGTGATCGGCCGATGCCGCTTTGCATGCGTGGCGCACGTCATGCCCACGCTGACGACAGGGTTACTCCCCATTGCCTGGCGTATGGTCATGGGGCGCAGGATCGCTACTGTCGACCGTTCACGCATCGCTTGACCGCGCCGGGCAGCCGGCGTAGCGTCCCGATCGCTTCATTCGAAGTATTGCATTCGCAACCCGGCCGCCATCGGCCCTCGACTCCATGTCTGTACGCCTCACTCGTGGCGAATACTGGCTGCTGACCCAGGCAGTCCGGTTCAAACTTCCCTTGTCCCTCATCGCCCTGCCCGAAGGCCCGCCTTGGGACGTCAACACGATCGACATGGCGCTCAATTGCCAAGGCCATGGCATGGGATTCGACGAATTGGCGCAAACCCTGCACGAGCTCGCTGAGCGAGGCTGGATCGCGCTACAGCGCTGCCACGAAAAAACCGAGGCGCTGCCTGGGGATCTGGCGACGATCCGCGCCGAACTGGGCAAGCCCCGGACGAATTTCGGCGGCACTTACTATGGCCTCACCGCCGCGGGTGGCCACGCGTGGGAGCAATTCGCGCGACCGCAATGGCATTGGTTCATCGAGCACGAATACAACGATGTTTACGAAATCGATGCAAGCGGAATGCTCGGCCATCCCGAAGATCCGGAGCAATGGCGCTCAATGTATGTGACCACGGCGCACCCCAACATCCTCGATCAATACATGTGCGCGGTACGGACCGACTACGAGATCGCCGCCGGCTCCGAACAGTTCGATGCTCTCGACGATTGGCAGCCCGTCTATTGGAAATCCTCGACCGATGCCATGAGGTGCCGCTTTCGCTGCCGAGAAATACCGCGCGGCGACGACCAATACAGGCCGCGTTCGATAGAAGCCTTTCCTGCCTGGTGTTACTGGCTGTAACTCGCGACCTTCGAGCCGGCTAACGGCCGGCTGCGGCCTGAGCGCCGCAAGCAGTCAGTGGTCTGGCCAGGTTGATGCTCGCCCGATCGGCTTGCATGCCGCGAAGGTTTCGACCGCAGTACTCGCTAGCAATGTGCAGCGTCTCGTTGCATGCCGCGCCGCAACACGGCCGCAGCCCCGCATCCGCGGCGCTGCGGCCGCGGGCTCAAGAATTAGCGCCGCGGCAGGTCCAGTCGATGCTGTTGGTGGCCCGACAACTGGTCGGCAAGTACGTCCGGGCCAGTACGGACGGGCTCGAGCACTTCCACGCGACCTTGCCGTCCGCGCCCTGCACCGGAACCGCGTTTTCACCCGTGCGACAGATCAACGGCGCCTGCAAGTTGCTGCGATCGGTGCCGCCCTGGCCTTGGCCGCCGTGCTGATCGTCGCCTTCGGCGAATGCGCTGGCGCTGGACAACGCGAACAAGGCGGCGATCAGGATGTTGATGCGTTTCATGGGTATCGCTCCTGGAATTGAATGAGGCTCGGGATTCGACCCCGAACTCGCTCAGGGCCGTGTTGAAAGACTCGGATCGCGCGACGGATTCGGATCAAGGCAGAGCCCAAGGGAAATCCCACTGAGCCGATGAGCATCGACGACGCCGCGCCCATCTCGCGCGATACCCGCGCCGACCCGGACAATCGCCCCTAGTACGTTAGTCACGTTGACCCATCGCCACGGTCGATTGCATGCTCCAGAAGCTTCGACGGTCGCGCGGGGGATGGTTGCGCGATTCCCCTGGCCAATGCAAATCGCGATTCGCCGCGCGCGCAGCGGCGGATCTCCACCGCGGGTTCGATCCCGCCCTCCTGCCGGAATCGCTCATGACCCGCTTAGCCACCGCTGTATCGATCGCCCTCGCCGCCGCGGCCGGCGCGTTCGCCGCGCCCGCCCTCGCCGCCGCCGTCCCGGCCGAACCGCTCGCGCTGCAATGCGGAAAACTGTTCGACGCGCGCAGTGGCAAGGTGCTCGGCGCGCGTACGGTGGTCGTGCGCGACGGCAAGATCGAGCAGGTGCTCGACGGCCGCGCCGAGGCGCCGGGCGCGCGCGCCATCGACCTGTCGCAACACACCTGCACGCCGGGCTGGACCGACCTGCATGTGCATCTGGGTTCGCAATCGAGCCCGCAAAGCTATTCCGAAGGCTTCCGCCTGGACGAAGTGGACTTCGCCTTCCGCGCGGTCGGTTACGCCAACAAGACCTTGCAGGCGGGTTTTACCAGCGTGCGCGATCTCGGCGGCGAGGTCAGTCCGCATCTGCGCGATGCGATCAATCAAGGCCTGGTCGAAGGCCCGCGCATCTGGGCGGCCGGCAAGTCGATCGCCACCACCGGCGGCCACGCCGATCCCACCAACGGCTACAACGACGCGCTGTCGCATCTGATCGGCCCGCCCGGCCCGACCGACGGCGTGATCAATTCGATCGACGACGCGCGCCAGGCCGTGCGCCAGCGCTACAAGGAGGGCAGCGACGTCATCAAGATCACCGCCACCGGCGGCGTGCTGTCGTACGCCAAGTCCGGCGACGCGCCGCAGTTCACGGTGGAGGAAGTGAAAGCGATCGTGGATACGGCGCGGGATTATGGCTATCGCGTCGCCGCGCACGCGCACGGCACCGAGGGCATGAAACGCGCGGTGCTCGGCGGGGTGACCTCGATCGAACACGGCACCTACATGACCGACGAGGTCATGTCGCTGATGAAGCAGAAAGGCACCTGGTACATCCCGACCATCTATGCCGGCCGTTTCGTCGCCGACAAGGCCAAGATCGACGGGTATTTCCCCGACGTGGTGCGGCCCAAGGCCGCGCGGATCGGCGCGCTGATCCAGGACACCGCGGCCAAGGCCTACAAGAACGGGGTCAAGATCGGTTTCGGCACCGACATGGGCGTGGGCCCGCACGGCGATAACGCGCGCGAATTCCTGTACATGGTCGAAGCCGGCATTCCGGCCGCGGTGGCCTTGCAGGCGGCGACGATCCGCGCCGCCGAAGTGCTCGGCGTCGACGACCAGGGCGTGATCGAAACCGGCAAGCGCGCCGACATCGTCGCGGTGCCGGGCAATCCGGTCGAGGACATCAACGCGGTGATGAAGGTCGAGTTCGTGATGAAGGACGGCAAGGTCTACAAGCAGACGTTCTGACCTCATCGTTCGCCGGGTCCGCGCGCGGTCGCGTGCGGATTCGGTCCGCGCGCCCCGGCCGCGTCGCGGTCGGGGCGTCGTTTTTTTGCGATGACCCGCGCCTGGCGACGGATGCGACTGCGGTCGGCCACGCGCGGTTTGCCGGCGCGAATCGCCAGCCCGATTGGCGCCCGCGCCACTGTTGCATCGGTCACGGTGTCGAACGCGTCGTTGTATCGCTTGCGCCGCGAATCGGCGCGCATCGTCGCGCGCCGATTCGCGGTGAGGCCCTCGCGAGATGCAGGCAGGCTCGGCGCAGCCGCCAACGCATATTTCACGGCGCCGACAGCGCAGATCGCGCGCGCATTGCCGTGCCCGTGAACTCGGTCACGAAGGTCACGGCCCTGGAATGACATAAGTCACAGCGCCGCCGTCGCGGCTGTGCAAACGTGGATCGCCACCGCAACAGGCCCGTCCACGGCCGCCTGGAAAGGGAGTTCGCGATGAAATCCTGGACGTTGATCGGCGCGCCCGTCGCCTTCACTTCCCCGCCGGCACCCGCCGAGCTGTCGTGCCAATACGGTTTCGATCGCTGCGAGCGCTGCCTGAAAACCGCCGCGTGACCGGGCCACAACCTCTGATTCGCCCACGCTGTTTTGCCGTTGCCGCAACAAGGCCGCCGCGGATTCCGATCCGCGGTTGGCGCCGATCACGACTGGCCTTGTTGCGGCATCGGCTCTTGATCCGGTCGCTCCGCTCGACTCAGGCAAGCCTCGATAAGCAGCGCATTGCGGCGCTCCACGACGTCCATCGCGATCGCCGCAGCCGGGTTCGGTTTCGTCGCCGCGCTGCGGGCCAGCCAAGCCCGCGACTGCGATGGCGTGTTCGCGCAATGGCGGCCGGAAAACCAATTCGACCATCCCGCCCGGCCGTTGGATTGCGCCGTGATATACCGCCTGTGCAAGCGCGGCCATTGCCGGCTTCCGGACGATTCACTGGCGTCATGACGAGCCGGGCCGGCCGGCAGACGCCTGGCTTGATCGACCGCTGAAATCACGCCGCGACGTCGCGGCGCCCACCCACCGCAAGGAACGCCACCCATGAAGACATCCAGCCTCGTATTCACCGCCGTACTCGCCGGCCTGAGCGGCTTCGGCCTGGCCTCGATCGCGCCGGCCTATGCCGCGTTGCCGCCGCAATGCCTGGAATGCGCCGCCGAATACAGCGCCTGCCGCGCCGCGGCGCAGACGCCGGCGCAATTGAGCCTGTGCCAGCGCGAACGCCAGTGGTGCATGACCCGGTTCTGCCCCGCGCCGGAGTGAAGCGGCCGCATCGATCCGGGATTTCCGCGATAAGGATTCGAACGCGCGCCGGGCAATCCGGCGCGCGTCGGCCGATAGCCGATCGACGCCGCTCAACCTGAAGACATCGCCCGCCGCACGCGCGACGAACGGCCCGCGCTCACCGCTGCCCGCGTTCGCGCCACATCATCGCGACATAGGCCACCAGCCACGCGCCCAACGCCAGCCGCTGCGCGACCGGCCCGCTCATCAGGCCGAACTGGCCGTCCCTGAGCACGATCACCATCGCCGCGGCCGCCAGCCACGCGATCAACGCAAGGCCGCGTTCGCCCGGTCGCCGGATCGCATCCAGTCCCACCAGCAACGCGCCGGCGACGAAGGCCAGCGCCCACAGCAACCACATCGCCGCATGCAGGCGGCTGGATTGCGCGTCGAGATTGGCCGGATCCAGCACGAACGCGCCCTGCGCCGCCCAGGCCAGGGCCGACACACTCCACATCCATGCGCCGATGCGGGTCGCGCGGCTGCGTTGGGCGAGACGTTCGCGCAGACGCCAGCCGACCCAGGCCAGCGCCAGCCCCGGCAGGGCGAAACCGAGCAGATTGAAGGCCGCGGCGAGTTCGATGCCGCGCGCGCCGAGCAGGCCCGGCGGATGCAGACGCTGCGAATAACCGTCCAGGACGGCGCCGAATCCGTACAGCGACGCCAGGCAGCACAGCCCGGCGGCCACCGCGATCCAGCGCGCGGCGCGCGTCCGCGGCGGCGCGGTCGATGGAGACGATGTCGATGCGGGCGATGTCGATGAGCGATTCATCGCGCCATGCTAGCGTGCGCTGCCGCGCGCCGCGCTTGCCTTCATCCGCTTGCCTGCGGCGCGCACCGTCCCCACCTCGGGGAGCAACCCCCGCGTACGAACCATGAGCCCGCCGATGACCGCACCCGCCAAGCCCCACGTATTCGACGCCACCACCGAGCGATTCCAGGAAGAGGTGCTGCAGAAATCTCTGCAGGTGCCGGTCCTGATCGACTTCTGGGCCGAGTGGTGCCAACCGTGCAAGACGCTCGGCCCGATCCTGGAAAAACTCGCCGCCGACTACAACGGCGCGTTCGAACTGGCCAAGGTCGACGTCGAGGCCGAACAGCAGCTGGGCGCCGCGTTCCAGATCCGCTCGATCCCGACCGTGTTCCTGGTCAAGGACGGGCAATTGGTCGACGGCTTCGCCGAAGCGCTGCCGGAAAGCGCGGTGCGCGAATTCCTCAAGCATCACGGCATCGAGCCGGCCGCGCCCGCGGTCGAGGAAGAAGCGCCGGTCGAAGCGCCGCCGGTCGACCTGCACGCCGAGGTCGTGCGCCTGCGTCACGAAGTCGCCGAGCACCCCGACAAGTCCGAACTCAAGCTCGACCTGGCCCTGGCCCTGCTCGCCACCGGCGCGGCCACCGAGTCCGAGCAGTTGCTCGACGCCCTGCCCGCCAACCTGGCGACCGACGACCGCACCCTGCGCGCGCGTTCGCGCCTGAACTTCCTCGCCGTGACCCGCGACGCGCCGCCGATCGAAACCCTGGAAGCGGCCATCGCCGCCCAGCCCGACGACCTGCAGGCGCGCTACCTGCTCGGCGCGCGCCAGATCGCCGCCGGCCGCGACGAAGCCGGGCTGGAGCAGTTCATCGAACTGCTGCGGCGCGACCGCGCCTACCAGGACGGCCTGCCGCGCAAGGCGCTGATCGACGCGTTCCGGGTGGTCGCCGACGAAGACCTGATCGGCCGCTACCGCCGCAAGATGGCGTCGCTGCTGTTCTGAGCCGCGCCGTGCCGGGCCGCTCGCCCGGCAGGCCGAGGCGGCCCGAACCGGCCGCTTCGGCATCCGCGACTTGACTATACGCACCCGTATGGCAGGCTAGGCCCGCCCTAGCCACTGCCTCGCCCATGAAAGCCAACACCCTGCGACTCGGCCTGAACCTGTGGCCGCCGTTCCTGTTTTCCGGCATCCGGGTGGTCCGGATCGCCGACGATTACCGCCATGCCCGGGTCGAACTGCGGATGCGGCCTTGGAACCGCAACTACGTCGGCACCCACTTCGGCGGCAGCCTGTTCTCGATGACCGATCCGTTCTGGATGCTGCTGGCGATGAACGCGCTGGGCCGCGACTACATCGTCTGGGACCGCGCCGGCGCGATCGAATTCGTCAAACCCGGCCGCGGCACCGTGCACGCCCAGTTCGACCTGGACTACACGGTGCTGGAGGAATTGCGCGCGGCCACCGCCGGCGGCGACAAGTACCTGCGCTGGTTCGACACCGACGTGGTCGACGCCTCCGGCGAGGTCGTGGCGAAGGTCCGCAAGCAGTTGTACGTACGGCGCAAACGCGACCGGGTCGCGCAATGAGACCCCGGTCGCCATTCGTTGCACGCCGTTCGGGTATGGCGACCGACGCGATTTCGCAACTCCGGCTGCGCCGCTACTTGTAAGTAAAGGCACAGAAAAGACACACTAAGCCTCACGCGGGCACTGCGGCAGCGTATGCTGTGCAGTCGCGACACGGGGCCGCGAATGTCGACTTTCACACCACAAAACGATGCCAATAGCGTTCCGATGCCGGAAATTCCGGGCTATCGGTTGCGCGAGATCATCAACCACGGCGGCTTGTCCACGGTCTACCTGGGCGAGCAGATCGCGCTTGGGCGCGAAGTGGCGATCAAGATCATGCTGCCGCACGCCCTGGCCGACGAGGTCAGCCGGCGCCGCTTCGAGAACGAAGTGCGCACGATCGCGCGGCTGGAACATCCGCATGTGGTCGGCATCCACGAAGTCGGCCGCACCCGCGACGGCCTGCCCTACTACGCCATGCCGTTCCTGCCGCGCGGCCATCTGGGCAAGCGCATCGAGCAAGGCTTCGCGCGCGGCGAAACCGACGTGATCGCGATCGTCGAACCGCTGCTGTCGGCCTTGGAATACGCGCATGCGCGCGGCGTCGTGCATCGCGACGTCAAGGCCGAGAACGTGTTGTTCGACGTCACCGAGCGGCCATTGCTGGCCGACTTCGGCATCGCCCTGCGGCGCGGCTTCGGCGCGCGCATGACCGCGACCGGCCTGGCCGTGGGCAGCACCGCCTACATGGCGCCCGAGCAGGCGCGCGGCGAGGAAGTCGACGGCCGCGCCGACCTCTACAGCCTCGGCGTGCTGTGCTGGGAAATGCTGACCGGCCGGCTGCCGTTCGAAGCGCCCGACGCGCTGTCGATGGCGGTGATGCACGCGCAGAACCCGATTCCGAAACTGCCGCCGCCGCTCAAGCACTGGCAGCGCTTCATGAACCGCGCGCTGGCCAAGCAGCCCGATCAGCGTTTCGACGACGCCGCCGAAATGGCCACCGCGCTGGCCGAGATCAAACACCGCGGCCAGATGAGCGGCTTCGGCCGCATGGCCAGCCGGCTGCGTCCGCTCAAGCGCTGGGCCACGCCGGCGTGGGCCGGGCTGGCGGTGCTGGCGATCGCGGTGGTCACCATCGCCTTCGCCTTGAACCGGGTCGAGCAGGACGGCTTCTTCCGGGTCGCGCCCGACGCGGCCAACAAGACCGCCGCGCCGAGCGCCAGCGAAGACCCGACCCAGGCGATGATGGCGCCGCTGCCGCAGGCGCCGCTGCAGGATTCGCTGCAGGCCGCGCGCGGCTACATCGCGCAAGGCCGGCTGGCCTCGCCGGCCGACGCCAACGCTTACAACAGCCTGCTCACCGCCTGGCATCTGGACAGCACCAATCCGGAAGTCGCGGTGGTGGTCGACGAACTGACCCAGGCGTTCTCCGAGGAAATGGCGCGCGATCTGCGCGAAGGCCGCGACCAGCGCGCGCGCGAGCATCTGGTCAACGCCACCGCCCTGGGCCAGCAGACCGGCACCGCCGATTCGCCGGCGCAGCGCGGCCTGCGCGAGAAAGCCGCGCAGGCGTTGCAGACCCGGCTCGAACAGGCCGCGCGCCGCGGCGATGGCGCCGATGCCGGCAAGGTCATCGCCCTGGCCGAGGAATTCGGCTTGCCGCGCGCGGTGTCGACCCGCCTGGTCGCGCAGGCGCGCGGCATCGCCGGCGACTCGCCGGTCGCGCGCGGCGTCGCCACCAGCGCGGTCGCGCCGGCCGCCAGCGTCGCGGTCAGCTTCAACCCGCGTCCGGTCAGCCGCGGCGAGTACGCGCGTTTCGTCAGCGCCCATCAGCGCGCGCCGGCGCTGTGCCGCGAACGCGTGTCGCTGCTGCGGGTGATCGCGCCCAAGGACTGGCGCGCGCCGGGCTTCGATCAGACCGAGGCCGAACCGGTGGTGTGCGTTTCGATCGCCGACGCCGAAGCCTATGCGCAGTGGTACAGCCAGCAGACCGGCCGCCGCTATCGCCTGCCGACCGCCGACGAAGCCCAGCGCATGCCAGGCAGCAGCGGCCGCGCCTTGTCGATGTGGTCGGCCGATTGCGGCCGCAACTGCCAACAGCGTCAGGTCGGTGGCGGGTCATGGCGCAGCGGCAGCGCGCAGCGTCCGCTGAGCGCGGGGCGCGGGTATGACGATGTGGGGTTCCGGTTGGTGCGTGAACGCTGAGGCTGTTTTTGGTCTTGGTGTTGCGTGAAAGCGAATCCCCCGCGCCGCGATAGTGATCTGACTTCGTGCCTGCGCAAGGCGCTCGCCCCCTTTTGCAAAGTGGGCGATGGATGGCGCGCCTGATCGAGTGCGTTTGACGCCAACCTCATACAAGCGATCGCGTCGTCGCAGCTCCCACATCCGAACGAAGCCACGAAAACCATCGCCCACTTTGCAAAAGGGGGCGAGCGCCCGACGCCGCGCCCCGGAGCCCCGTATCGACCGGCGCGGGGGATTCGCTTTTAGCCCGCGCAACAACGTGTAACTACCTAAGCTCCGCCGCGCCTCCACCGCGCCATCCCACCAACCCACGCACCACCTCCCGACCAGCACCGCCAAACCAGGCACCGCCCCGACACCACGCAAACCAGTTCCCTCCCCTACAATCCGCGCCATGCGCCCGCCCAATCTGCAACGCCTGTTCCTCACCGGCCTGTTGACCCTGTTGCCGATCTGGCTGACCTGGGTCGTGGTCAAGTTCGTATTCGTCCTGCTGTCCGACACCAGCCGTCCGCTGATCGGCCCTCTGCTCAACAATCTGGCCACCACCTCGCCGCAGGCCCTGGGCTGGTTGGACGATCAGTGGGTGCAGACCGCGATCGCCCTGATCGCCACCGTCGGTGTGATCCTGCTGTCGGGCGCGATGGCGCGGCGCGTGGTCGGCCAGACCGTGCTGCGCTGGTTCGAGGCGATGATCAAGCGCATCCCGCTGGCCAGCACCATCTACGGCAGCGCGCGGCAGTTGCTCGACATCCTGCAGACCAAGCCCGACGGCACCCAGCGCGTGGTGTTGGTGGATTTCCCGCATAACGAGATGAAGTCGATCGGCTTCGTCACCAAGGTCATGCGCGAGGAAGGCACCGGCCGCGAACTCGCCGCGGTGTACGTGCCGACCACGCCCAACCCGACCTCGGGTTATCTGGAAATCGTGCCGGTGGAACTGATCACCCCGACCGACTGGACCGTCGATCAGGCGATGAGCTTCATCATCTCCGGCGGCGCGGTCTCGCCCTCGACCATTCCCTTCTCCGCGCCCGCAGCGGGCGCCACCGCCGATTCGGAGCGCAGTTCATGACCTTTGCTTTGGCCAGCCTGGCCCGCACCCTCGCCGCGACCGCGTTGCTGTGCGGCGGCGCGATATTCGCCGACACCGCTCACGCCGCGGCCGCGCCGCTCACCCCGCACCCAGTCAAGCTCGACGACGGCCGCAGCTTCTCGCTCAACCTGCCGGCCAATCTCGAAATCATGCCGGTGGTGCAAGGGCTCAAGCGCGTGCGTTTCTTCGCCCGCAGCCCGGACGGCCGAGTGTTCGTCACCGACATGCAGAACCTGAGCGACAACAAGCTCGGCCGCGTGTACGCGCTCGACGGCTGGGACGAAAAGACCGAGCGCTACAGCAAGGTCTCGGTGTACCTGGACAAGCAGCGCAATCCCAACAGCGTCGCCTTCCACACCGACGCCGCCGGCCAGTCGTGGCTGTACCTGGCCAACACCGACAAGCTGCTGCGCTATCGCTACCGCAGCGGCGACCTCAAGCCTTCATCCGAACCCGAAGTGCTGGCCAGCTTTCCCGACTACGGCCTGAGCTACAAATACGGCGGCTGGCACCTGACCCGCACGTTGGCGTTCGGCGACGGCAAGCTGTACGTCTCGGTCGGCAGCAGCTGCAACGCCTGCGTGGAAAAAGAAGACGTGCGCGCGGCGATCCTGCAGATGAATCCCGACGGCAGCCAGCGCCGCATCTACGCGCGCGGCCTGCGCAACGCGGTCGGCCTGCTGTACCGCGACGGCAAGTTGTACGCGACCAACCAAGGCTCCGATCACCTGGGCGACCAGAAGCCCGACGAAACCATGTTCGTGGTCAACGATGGCGCCGATTACGGCTGGCCGTATTGCTATTACAGCAACGGCAAGGTCGCGGCCGATCCGAAGTTTCCGCGCAAGAGCGGCTGCGCGAGCGCGCCCAAGACCTTCGCGTATTTCCCCTCGCACGCGTCCGCGCTGGGCCTGGCCTGGTTTCCGTCCAGCGACAAAGGCCAGTTGAGCGACGAGTTCGTGGTCGCGCTGCACGGCGCCAGCAAGCTCGCGCTCAACCACGGCTACCGCCTCGTGCGGGTCAAGGCCGACGGCCGCAGCGGCGGCGATCTGATCACCGGTTTCCTCGCCGACGGCAAGGTGCTCGGCCGTCCCTGCGACGTGCTGCACACCGGCCGCGACAGCTTTTTGTTCACCGACGACAAGAGCGGCGTGATCTATCGCGTGAGGCCGAAGCGGTGAGCGCGGGCGAGTCCAGCATTCCGTTCGCCGGCGGCGAAGGCACGCGCACCTTGCAGGACCGCTCGCTGCGCTTGTTCATCGTGTTGTCGGCGTTCTTCTGCGTCAACGCGGCGCTGGCCGAGTTCATCGGGGTCAAGATCTTCGCCCTGGAGGACACCCTCGGCATCGCCCCGCTGCAATGGAATCTGTTCGGTCAGACCGGCTCGTTGAACTTCACCGCCGGCACCCTGCTGTGGCCGGTGGTGTTCCTGATGACCGACGTCATCAACGAATTCTTCGGCCGTCGCGGCGTGCGCCTGATCTCGTGGCTGGCGGCGATCCTGATCGCCTACGGCTTTGTGTTCGCGTTCGCCGCGATCGCGCTGGCGCCGGCCGGCTGGTGGGTCAAGGCCGCGCAGGCGCAGGGCGTGCCCGACTATCAGGCCGCGTTCGCGGCGATCTTCGGCCAAGGCATGTGGAGCATCGGCGGCTCGCTGGTCGCCTTCATGCTGGGCCAGCTGATCGACGTGGCGGTGTTCCATCGCATCCGCAGCGCCACCGGCGACAAGCACATCTGGTTGCGCGCGACCGGCTCGACCGCGGTGTCGCAACTGGTCGACAGCTTCGTGGTGCTGTACATCGCCTTCGTGCTCGGCCCGCAGCACTGGCCGATCCCGCAGTTCCTGGCGATCAGCACGGTCAACTACGGCTACAAGATGCTGGCGGCGTTCGCGATGATTCCGTTGATCTATCTGCTGCGGGTGTGGATTCACGGCTATCTGGGCCATGCGCGGGCTAAGCAGTTGCGCGATGAGGCGGCGGCGGATTGAGGCTGCGGTTGACGCTTTTCAATAGCGTCATCGCAATAAACCACGCAACGTTCCAGCCGGAACTTCATCCCCCAGACCGTCATTCCCGCGAACGCGGGAATCCAGTGACTTTCGTGCAACCACGATCAAAGTCACTGGATTCCCGCGTTCGCGGGAATGACGAATTGAGGGATGGCGCTGAAGCCTCTGGATCCCCGCCTTCGCGGGGATGACGGACATGAAGCGACGATGGATAAGGATACAAATACAGATACGGACACGGACATAGGCACGGGCACGGGACAGTCACGGATACAGGCGCGACCCGCGGGCACGATCCGCGTCGCATCGCTAAATTCGCAACGCGATCACCCCAACCCCATCGCCTCGCGCACCCGTTCGCGATAACTCGCGCCGCTGGCCAGACGCAATCCGTTCGCCAGCCGCAGCACATAGCGCCCGCCGTCGAGATGCTCGATGTCGCGCACCGCATCCACGCGCACGATCCGCGAGCGATGGATGCGCACGAAGCGGCGCGGGTCCAGCCGCGCATGCAGACCGCTCAAGGTCTCGCGCAGCACATAGGTCTGACCCTCGGCGCGCAGCTCGACATAGTTGCTTTGCGCGATCACGCATTCGATCGTCTCGACCGGGAGCAGGCGCAGACGCGCGCCGACCGGCACCGCGAGCCGCTGCGCGAAACCCTCGGCCGATGCGACGAACGGTGCCGCCGGCGTCGGCGCGCGCAAGCGGCGAATGCGCTCCAACGCCGCCTGCAGGCGTTCGGCCGAATACGGCTTGAGCAGGTAATCGATCGCCTGCGCATCGAACGCGCGCAGCGCATGCTCGGCGTGCGCGGTCACGAATACCACTTGCGGCCGCTGTTCGGGCGGCAACGCATCGATCACACCGAAGCCGTTGAGGTCGGGCAGACGGATATCCAGAAACACCACGTCCGGACGCAAGCGCCGCAAGGCCGCCAACGCACTGTCGCCGTCGGCGCATTCGGCGACCACCTCGACATCGCGCTGCTGCCCCAGCAGACGACGCAGTCGCGCGCGCGACATCGCCTCGTCGTCGACCACCACCGCGCGCAGCGGCGCGCTCATGCCGGGGCCATTCACGCCGAACGCGCTCACGCCGCCACCCCGCCGGCCGGCGCCATCCGCAACGGCAGCCGCAGGCAGACCTGGGTGCCTCCACCGGCGCGCGCGCCGATCTCGAACCGATGATCCTCGCCGTACAGACAACGCAGGCGTTCGCGGGTATTGCCCAGGCCCAGGCCGGCGCCCGGCGGCGCGCTGCGTTGGCCGCCGTCGTCGCTGACTTCCAGCAGCAGTTCGGCATGATCGCGTTGCGCGCGCACCGACACCTGACCGGGCGTGGTGCGGGTCGCCACCGCATGATGGATCGCGTTCTCCACCAGCGGTTGCAGCAGCAACTGCGGCACCTGCGCATCGAGCAGCGTCGAATCGATCGACCACCGCACTTGCAGGCGATCGCCGAGCCGGATCTTCTCGATGCCGATGTAATGATCCAGCGCGGCCAGTTCGTCGCGCAAGGCGATTTCCTGGCTGCGCGAACTGTCCAGGCTGTGGCGCAGCAGCGCGCCCAGATCGACCATCATGCGATCGGCGCCGTCGGGATCGCGATGCACCATCTCGGCGATCGAATTCAAGGCATTGAACAGGAAATGCGGGTTGAGCTGCGCGGTCAGCGCATCCAGCCGCGCCCGCGCCAGCCGCGCTTCCAGTTGCATCGCCTGACGCTCGCGGCGGCGCGCGCGGCGCGCGTACACCAGCGCATGCGCGACGCCGACGATCATCCAGCTCATCAGCAGGTTGTTGAGCACGCTGGCGATCAGCACCTCGCCCAACGGCGGCAACACCGCATACCAGCCGATCCAGCCGTTCAAGCCGATCACCGCCAACGCGCGCAGCACGATCACCAGCGCCACCGCCGCGGCCTGCGCCAGCGCCG
This sequence comes from Lysobacter capsici, assembly GCF_014779555.2. Classification (NCBI taxonomy): domain Bacteria; kingdom Pseudomonadati; phylum Pseudomonadota; class Gammaproteobacteria; order Lysobacterales; family Lysobacteraceae; genus Lysobacter; species Lysobacter capsici. The sequence goes on along the minus strand of NZ_CP094357.1, from coordinate 1,935,411 downwards.
CGCGCGCATGGCGGCCGCGTTCGAACGGATAGCGGCGCACCACCCACAATAGAAACAGCGTGATCGGCACCCACAGCCAGGCGCTGGCCAATTGCTGGCGCAGCGTGTCCGCCCATTGCGGCGCCTGCCCGGCGGCTTCGCGCATGGTCGCGACCTGGCCGACCCAGACCAAGGCGTTGAGGGTCCACCAGCCCAGCACCACCAGCAGCAGCGACAGTCGATTGCGCATGCCGGCCATGCTGGACCGGCGTCGCCGCGCTGGCAATCGCGGACGCCGCATTGGTCCCGGCGAACCGCGCATTCGTCCCAGCAGCATGAGCAACCCGCATTCGCCGGCGCAGGCTGCGGCCACTTCCCACAGGAATGCCGCCATGTCGCTTCGCTCGCATCTTGCCGTCGCTGTCAGCGCCTGCGCGCTCGCCATCATCGCGATGCCCGGCCACGCCGCTCAATCGTGTCCGCCGGTGCGCAAATTCGAAGAAGGCACCATCTCCACCCCGCGCTGGGAATGGCGGCTGAGTTTCACCCCGACCCGGCTGCGCGCCTATTGGGCGACCACCACCGGCTGGTGGCCGGGCACGCGCGAACGCGCGACCATCATGACCTCGCAGCGGCAGCCATCAGGTTGGAGCACGCCGCAGGTCGCGCCGTTCTCCGGCGTCCACAGCGACATGGACCCGTTCGTATCGCCCGACGGTCGTTACCTGGTGTTCTCCTCCGAACGGCCGCGCGCCGACGGCGTGGCGGCGAAAATGGACGTGTGGATCGCCCGCCGCGGCGCGCGCGGATGGAGCGAACCGCAAAACCTGGGCGCGGCGGTCAACAGCGGCGGCGATGAGTTGTATCCGAGCATGGACCTGCGCGGCACGGTGTATTTCGCCAGCGACCGCGACGGCGAATTCGACATCTACCGCAGCCGCCGCCAACGCGACGGCCACTACGCACCGGCGGAGAAAATCGCCGGCGCGGTCAACAGCGCGCAGCGCTGGGAATTCAATCCGGAGATCTCGCCCGACGGCCGCGTCCTGCTGTTCACCCGCCTGGATTTTCCCGGCGATCCGCTGCCCGACCTGGGCTACGGCTGGGGCGATCTGTACGCGGCGCGGCAGCAGCGCGACGGCAGCTTCGGCGCGCCGAAGAACCTCGGCCCCTGCGTCAACACCGCCTGGGACGAATTCCATCCCACCGTGCTGTGGGATCGCGGCCTGTTGTTCTTCGCGCGCGACATCGGCCAGCCCAGCGATTTCTACACCACCCGCCTGCGCCTGCCTGATCTGGACGATTGAGCGTCGCGTATCGAACGCGCTCGCGGCCGGCATAAAGCCCGGTCGCCACGCGAGTTGGTCGCCCCCTGTAGGAGCGGCGCGAGCCGCGACCGCGCATTCAAACGGTCGCGGCGAACCTGCGAGGATGCGGTCGCGGCTCGCGCCGCTCCTACAGTGCGAAACCCTCATTCGCGGCGCGTGACTACGCTGGAGTCACCGCGCGCATCGCCAAACGCGACCGCCATCGCCCCCACGCGCGATCGCGCATGACCTTCGGCTCATGCCCTCGCCCACGGCGCGCGCGAGTCTGCCATTCCATCCGTCCGGATCGATGCCGCATGCGCCCGTCCCCGTTCCGTCGTTCCAGCACGCCCCGCCGCGCGCCCGCGCTCGCCTTGCGCGCGGCCGTATCGCTCGCCCTGGCCGGCACGCTGTGCCTGGCCCTGCCCGCGTTCGCCCAATCCACGCCGGCCGCGACAGCCGCGCCCGCGGTCACCGTGCAGACCAAGGGCGAAAAACTCAAGCGTCTGTACGAGCAGTACTGGGAAGAACAGCTCAAGCTCAACCCGCTGCGCGCCACCGCGCAAGGCGATGCGCGCTACAACGATCAGCTGCCCAACTTCGCCAGTTCGCAGTTCCGCAAGCAAAGTCGCGAATTCACCCAGCGCTGGCTCAAGACCATCGAAGCGGTCGGCTCGCAAGGCCTGTCCGCGCAGGACCTGCTGAGCTACGAAATCTTCGTGCGCAACGCGAAGATGGACCTGGAATCCGATCGCTACCCGACCTGGCTGCAGCCGATCAACCAGTTCGGCAATTTCGCCTCCAGCGTCGCCCAGCTCGGGTCCGGCACCGGGTCGCAGCCGTTCAAGACCGTCGCCGACTACGACAACTGGCTCAAGCGCGGCGCGCTGGTGCCGGTGGTGTTCGACCAGCTCATCGCCAACAGCCGCGAAGGCATCAAGCGCGGCGTGGTCCAGCCCAGGCCGCTGATGGTCAAGGTGGTGTCGCAGCTCGATGCGCTGGTCAAGGACAAGCCCGAGGACAGCCTGTTCTGGAAGCCGATCGCGAATCTGCCGGCTTCGTTTTCGCAGGCCGACAAGACCCGGCTCAGCGACGACTACCGCCGCATGATCGACACCCAGCTGATGCCGGCCTACCGGCGTCTGCGCGATTTCATCCGCGACGATTACCTGCCGCACACCCGCGACACCGCCGGCATGAGCGCATTGCCCAACGGCGAGGCGTGGTACGCGTTCAACGCGCGTCGTTCGACCACCACCTCGATGACGCCGGCGCAGATCCATCAGATCGGCCTGGACGAAGTCGCGCGCATCCACGGCGAGATGAACTCGATCCTGGTCGAGCTGAAATTCAAGGGCACGCTGCAGGACTTCTTCAAGTTCATGCAGAACGACCCGCGTTTCACCTTCAAGGACGAACCGGCGCTGCTCGCGCATTACCGCGGCCTGGAAGCGAAGATCAACCAGAAGATCCCGCAACTGTTCTCGCTCACGCCGAAGGCGCCGTTCGAGATCCGCCCGGTCGAGGCCTATCGCGCGCAATCGGCCGCGGGCGGCTCGTACATGCGGCCCAGCGAAGACGGCACGCGTCCGGGCATCTTCTACGTCAACACCTTCGACCTGCCCACGCGCAAGACCTGGGACGCCGAAGACCTGTACCTGCACGAGGCGATCCCGGGCCATCACTTCCAGCTGGCCTTGCAGCAGGAGCTCACCGACCTGCCGAAGTTCCGCCGCTTCGGCGGCGAGACCGCCTTCAGCGAAGGCTGGGGCCTGTACGCCGAATCGCTCGGCACCGCCCTGGGCGTGTACGAAACCCCGTACGACCGCTTCGGTTATCTGCAGAACGAGTTGTGGCGCGCGATCCGCCTGGTCGTCGACACCGGCCTGCACAGCAAGGGCTGGACCCGCGAACAGGTGATCGCCTACATGCTGGCCAACTCGGCCGAAAGCGAAACCCAGTCGACCGCCGAAGCCGAACGCTACATGGCCATTCCCGGCCAGGCGCTGGCGTACAAGATCGGCGAACTCAAGATCATGGAACTGCGCAAGCGCGCCGAGAAAGCCCTCGGCGCGCGTTTCGACATCCGCGAGTTCCACGCCGAAGTGCTCAAGGACGGTTCGGTGCCGCTGGATGTGCTCGACGGCAAGATCGATCGCTGGATCGCGGCGAAGAAAGGCTGAGTCGCGCGATGACGCGGGCGCTCGCCGGTGCGAACCGGCGAGTGTTGCGGTCATTGCAGTGAGCGGCGCGCATGCGCATCGCCGTTTCCAACGACACAAAACCGCCACGAACTCTCACCCGGACAAGCCAAGCGGCGCCCGCATCCGGCCGGCCCCATCGCCACCGGCCGACCGGGCCGCAGCGCCCGAAACCTCGCGCCCGCCGCCACATCGCAAACTCGCCCGCATCGGCGCTACGATCGCCCCGAAGTACGCAGCAAATCAGCCCGCATGACGCCGGCCGATCGTCGCATCCACTTTGGAGACATACGCAATCAAGGTACTGGCCGACACCGTCCATCCGCCCCAGGCCACGCTCGGCCAGGCAGATGGCGGAAAAAACGTGACCGAAGCCGCATAATTGCAGGTTGTTGCGCCTCCTGCCGGCTGCTTGCTGGCACACGTCGTCTCACTCAGCCCGGAATACGGATGCCTTCGATTACTGCGCCCTCGCCCCTTGATGCGACGCACGCCGGCCGGCGCGCGGCCGCCGCCCTTCGCCGGCGCCTGGGTCGTTGCCTCGCCGTGTCGGCGCTGCTGCTGGCCGGCTGCGGCCTGGCCCAGGCCCAGGACTGGAGCTATCGGGTCCGTCCCGGCGACACCTTGTGGGACCTGGGCGCCAAGCACCTCAAGGCCGGCATCAACTGGCGCCGCCTGCAGGAACACAACCGCATCGCCAACCCCTATCACCTGCCGCCGGGCACGCGCATGGCGTTCCCGATCGGCTGGCTGCGGATCGAACCGGCGAAGGCCAAGGTCGTCGCGGTGCGCGGCGCGGTCAACGTGCTGGCCTCCGACAACGCGCCGGCCCGCTTGGTCAGCGAAGGCATGCGCATCGGCATCGGCAGCCGGCTGGAAACCGGACCGGGCGCCAGCGCGACCCTCGAATTCGCCGACGGTTCGCGCCTGATGGTGCAGGACAACAGCCGCATCGTGTTCGACGAACTCAGCAGCTACGGCAGCACCGGCATGGTCGACACGCGCATGCGCCTGCAGCGCGGCCGCACCAGCAACCGGGTGATCCCGGCCAAGGGCCCGGCCTCGCGCTACATCATCGAAACCCCGTCGGCGACCTCCAGCGTGCGCGGCACCCATTTCCGCGTCAGCGCCGGCGACCACGGCGCGGCCGATGCGACCGAAGTGCTCGAAGGCAAGGTCCAGGTCGGTTCGCAACGCAGTCAGGTGCTGGTGTTGCCCGGCTTCGGCACGGTCGCCGCGGCCGGCACCGCGCCCACCGCCGCGATCGCCCTGCTGCCCGCGCCGAGCCTGCTCGACGATGGCACCCGGCTGGAACCGCTGCCTGCCAGCGTGGCGTGGACGCCGGTGCCCGGCGCGATCGGCTATCGGGTCGAAGTGGTCCGCGACGATGCGCCGGAAGTGTTGTTGTACGAAAGCCGCGTCGACAGCCCGCAGGTGCGCATCGACGACCTGCCGGCCGGACGCCAGCGCCTGCTGGTGCGCGCGATCGCCGCCAACGGCCTGAGCGGCCGCGACAGCGAACGGGTGTTCACCGTCAACGATCAACCCTTGCCGCCGCTGACGATCAGCCCGCTCGACGGCCAGACCGTCAGCGTGCCGCGGCCGCGGTTCGAATGGGCGCACGCCGCCGACGCCGAACGCACCCGCCTGCAACTGGCGCGCGACGATCGCTTCGAACAACCGCTGGTCGACACCGAACTCAAGGGCCAGCGCTATCGCCCCGACGACGCGCTGCCGCCCGGCAACTACTTCTGGCGCGTCGCCTCGCGCGACGCCGCCGGCCGCAGCGGCCGCTTCGGCAACGTCTTGCCGTTCACCGTCAGCGACGCGCCGGTCGATCCGGGATTGGAATCGCCGCAGGCGGCCAAGGGCTTGCTGACCCTGCGCTGGCAGAAGGGCGAACCCGGCCAGCGTTACCGCGTGCAGATCGCGCGCAAGCCCGACTTCGCCAAGCTGCTGCTCGAACAAGAAGTCGACGTACCGCAGGTGGAACTCAAGCGTCCCGGCGGCGGCACCTGGTACGTGCGCGTGCAGACGCTCGAAGACGACGGCTACGCCGCCCCGTACGGCCCGGCGCAGCAGATCCGCCTGCCCTGCCGCGTGTGCTACGGCGCCGGCGCCGCCGGCGCGGCCTTGTTGCTGCTGGCCTTATGACCCCGAGCGCGCTGTCCAGGCTGATGCGTGGCGGTGCCGCTCTGCTGGCCGGCGGCCTGGCCGCGTTGCTGACCGTCAGCGGCGCGACCTGGCGGCTCGACGATTTTCTCTACGACCTGCACCTGTCGCACTGGACCTACGCGCCCGACGACGACGTGGTGATCGTCGCCATCGACGACCGCAGCCTCAACGAGATCGGCCAATGGCCGTGGCCGCGCGACATCCACGCGCAGATGCTCGACCGCCTCGGCTACGCCGGCGTGCGCGGCGTGGCGCTGGACCTGGTGCTGGCCGAGGCCGACCGCAGCGGCGACGAACACGACCGCGCGCTCGCCACCGCGATGCGCCGGCTCGGCCGCGTCGCCCTGCCGGTGACCACCGCGCCGCTGCGCCAGAACGCGCCGCCGGTGGAAGTGCTGCCGACCCCGGTGATCGCGACCGCCGCGACCACCCTGGGCCACACCGATATCGAACTCGACGCCGAGGGCACCACCCGCGGCATGTACCTCAAGGCCGGCCTGGGCGAATCGCGCTGGCCCGCGCTCGCACTGGCGCTGATCGGCCTGGAACCGGCCAGCGTGCCTAACCCGCTGCCCGGCCTGCGCCGTCCCGCCGACGAACACGGCTCGCCCTACCAATGGACGCGCGACAACTACGTGCGCATCCGCTTCGCCGGACCGCCGGGCACCTTCGGCCAGGTTTCGTATTCGGACGTGTTGAACGGCGAAGTACCGGCCGACCTGCTGCGCGGGCGCTGGGTGGTGATCGGCGTGACCGCGACCGGGCTGGTGCCGAGCTACCTCACCCCGATGTCCGACGACCTGCGCATGCACGGCGCCGAGTACCAGGCCAACGTGATCGAGATGCTGCTGCACGACCGCGCGATCGTGCCGTTGCGGCCGCTGTGGCAGGCGTTGCTGGCCGCGGCGATGCTGTTCGCCGTGGTCCTGCTGATGCTGCATCCGCGTTTTCAGCGCCCGCTGCTGACCCTCGGCGCAACCGCGCTGGCGACCGCGGCCGGCAGCGTGCTGCTGCTGCGCCTGGGCGATGTGTGGTTCCCGCCGGCGACGACGATCGTGATGATCGCGCTGGCCTACCTGGCCTGGCTGATCGGCCACCTGCGGCATTGGCGGCGCGAAGCCAACCTCGACACCCTGACCCAACTCGGCAACCGCCGCCGTTTCGATCACGTGTTGCAGCGCGAACTGTCGAGCGCGCGCCGCACCCGCGCGCCGATGTCGCTGGCCTTGATCGACGTGGATTTCTTCAAGGCCTACAACGATTCCGAAGGCCACCGCGCCGGCGACAAACTGCTGCGCCAGATCGCCCAGATCATCGCCTCGCACGCGCGCCGTCCGCGCGACCTGGCCGCGCGATTCGGCGGCGACGAGTTCGCGGTGATCCTGCCCGACACCCACGTCGAAGGCGCCGCCCGCGTCGCCGACGCGATCCTCGCCGACATGCGCAGCCTCGACGCGCGCTATGGCGAAGGCGCGGCCGACCAACGCGTCAGCCTGAGCATCGGCCTGTACACCTGCGTGCCGGGTGTCCACACCCACGTGCGGACCTTGTTCGACGGGGCCGATGCGGCCTTGTATCGCGCCAAGGAGAATGGGCGCGATCGACGCGAGGCGGGACGATTGGGCGAGGTTTGATTGCCGATCGCGGCGGCGCAAGCCGGTGCAATTCGATGATCTTTACCTTTACCTCTACCTTGCCCTTGCCTTGCTCTTGCCTTGCCCCTGGCCCTTTGCCTTACCGCTTGCCTTCGCCTTTGCAGCTCAGCGCGGCCTCTATTTTTTAGCTCTTGCTCAGGCCTTGGCTTGCGCCTCATTCCGTCGTACATCACCAGCGCTGCGAAGCTTGTAACTCGCGTTGGCAAAGGCACACCCGAAGGGCGGCGCACATGGATGTGCGCCGCGCGCCACCGGGACAGGATGTCCCGTGTGGCGCGTGCCCGCGAATGCTCCGCACGCGCGGGCCTTTGATTCAAAGAAAAGCGTTTTTCTTTGGTTACCTTTCTTTTGTCGCTTTTGACAAAAGAAAGTAACTCGGCCGCTTGCGGACGAAAGCTGTTGATCTTGCCTTTGGCTTCAAAAGCTCTAGAGCTTCAAAGCTTTGAAGCCTTTAAAACTGCAAGCAAGATCAAAAGCGTTCCGCCGCTGAAGCGGCGGGTCACTTTCTTTTGTCTAAAGCAACAAAAGAAAGGTAACCAAAGAAAAATGCTTTTTTGTAAATCAAGGGCCCGCAAGCTCGGTGCCGACGTGGGCACGCGCCACACGGGACATCCATGTCCCGGTGGCGCGCGACGCGCATCCATGCGCGTCGCCCTTCGGGTGTGCATTTGTTCTCGCGAGTCCCAAGCCTCGCAGCGCTGGATGAACTGCGCGGCTTCAAGCGAAAGCGGCATGGCCTACCTGTAGGAGCGGCGCAAGCCGCGACCGCGCCATCACGGCAACGACGAAACGTTCTTCGTAGCTGCATTCCCGCAGTCGCGGCCTGCGTCGCTGCTAAAGAGGCAGCGATGCAACCGCAGACATCAGCACACCAACCGCGATTCACGGTCGCCATCCCAGACCAAACACCCGCCCAAACAAAAAGGGCCGGCTAAGCCGACCCTTTTTGCATCACCGGCGAACCTCGCCGATCAATCAACCCGCGTTGCGATCGCGCCGCTGACCCGGCTGACCCGCGCCGGCACCGCCACCGCGGTGCTGCTTCGGACCGGCATGCGCATGACGCGCCGGCGGCTTGCCGTGCGGACGATGCGCCGGCTTGCGCGGCGCGTTGGCGCCGGCGCGGTTGCCGCCCGGAGCGCCGGGACGACGCGCGCCCGGAGCGTCGGAACCCATGCGGATCGGACGCGACGGCTCGAAGCCGGCGACCGTCACCATCTCGATGTCGTCCTTGAGGATGCGCTGGATCTGACGCAGCAGACCGCCCTCGTCCGGCGACACCAGCGACAGCGCCTCACCGGTCAGACCATTGCGGCCGGTGCGGCCGATACGGTGGACGTAGTCCTCGGCGACCATCGGCAGATCGAAGTTGATCACTAGCGGCAGGCTCGGAATGTCGAGACCGCGCGCGGCGACGTCGGTGGCGACCAGCACGCGGGCCTTGTTCGCCTTGAAATCGCGCAGGGCTTTCTGACGCTGCGCCTGGCTCTTGTTGCCGTGGATCGCGACCGACTTCAGACCGGCTTCCTCGAGCTGCTCGGACAAACGGTTGCAGCCGTGCTTGGTGCGGCCGAACACGATCACCTGATCGTTCGGGCGCGACGCGAGGATCTGGATCAGCAGATCGCGCTTGCGGCCGCCGTCGACCGGATGCACGCGATGGGTGATCGCATCGGCGACGACGCTGTTGGAGGCGATCTGCACCTGCTGCGGGTTGCGCATGAACTCCAGTGCCAGCTGCTTGATCTGCGCCTCGAACGTCGCCGAGAACAACAGGGTCTGACGCTGCGGCGGCAGGCGGCCGAGGATGCGCTTGATCGCGGGCAGGAAGCCCATGTCGAGCATGCGGTCGGCTTCGTCCATGACCAGCACTTCGACCGCGTCGAGCTTGGCGCTGCCGCGCTCGAGGTGATCGATCAGACGGCCCGGGGTGGCGACCAGCACATCGACGCCGCGACGCAGCGCGTCGAGCTGCGGGCCCATGCCGGCGCCGCCGAAGATGGCGTGCACGTTGATGCGCAGGTACTTGGCGTAAGCGCGCAGGCTGTCGCTGACTTGCAGCGCGAGCTCGCGGGTCGGGGCCAGGATCAGCACGCGCGGCTTGCGCTGGCTGTTGCCCGGCGTGGTGGCCAGACGGTGCAGCAGCGGCAGACCGAACGCGGCGGTCTTGCCGGTGCCGGTCTGGGCGCCGCCGAGCAGGTCGTGCCCGGCCAGCGCGAGCGGGATCGCTTCGGACTGGATCGGGGTGGGGTTGATGTAGTTCTGTTCGGACAGCGCGCGCAGCAGCGCGGGCGCAAGCCCAAGCGATTCAAACGTCATGTTGGAACTCCAGTGGTTCGCGATGCGCGCACGCGACGCGCCCGACGGAACGGACGCGCGAACGAGACGATCGCGTGATGACCCCAGCGTTCCCTTGAACCGCGCTGCGAGTATCTAAATTTGACGACGCCGGAAGCTCCGGGCCGTGTCTGCGCTACGAAAGACGTGCGGGATAAAAAGTCGCGCCGGCGAATCCGAGAACTCGGTGCGGGGCGACAGGCAACCTGGGAAACGTACCCTTGCGGGGAGGCAGCCGTGCGCTGAACGGCGCGAACTGTACGCGAAACCGGACCAAACCGCCAGTTTTGCCGGGTGGGAGGCGTTAGCGGGCGGTCATGTGGTCGCCGGGTTGGGGCTGGACCCTGGCCGGGCTGGAGTCCATTGCCTGGATCGGGACTTGGGTGGCGGGTGGGTCTGCGCGGCTGGAACTGCTTGTTGCGGTTGCTTATCGGGGAAACAAACACCCGAAATTGCATGGCCAAGCCGCTGTTTTCTGGCTTCGTCGTTGCCAGCCCCCCCCCTTCTCCCCGGTCGACGTATGCCGGATTGCCCTCCTGTAGGAGCTGCGCAAGCTGCGACCGCGAACCCGCACCCACCGCGCAACCTGGCGCAACCCGCGGCGCGATCGGTCACATGCCGGTCGCAGCTTGCGCAGCTCCTACAGGGGTGCTTCGTACAGAACGCCCGGACTCAAAGCCCGACGCAGGTCCGCGATCTCAATAATTCCAGAGCACCTAGCTTTGGCTTACGCCCCATTTCGTCGTCCACTTCCAGCGCTGCGAGGCCACTGACTTGCGTTAGCAAACGCACACCCGAAGGGCGGCGTGCAGGATGCACGCCGTGCGCCACCGGGACATGGATGTCCCGTGTGGCGCATGCCCGCGTCAGCACCGATCTTGCGGGCACTTGATTCACAAAAAAGCATTTTTCTTTGGTTACCTTTCTTTTGTTGCTTTTGACAAAAGAAAGTGACCCGCCGCTTCAGCGGCGGAACGCTTTTGATCCTGCTTGCAGCTTTAAAGGCTTTAAAGGCTTCGAAGCTTTGAAGCTTTGAAGCTCTAGAGCTTTGAAGCCAGAGGCAAGATCAACAGCTTTCGTCCGCAAGCGGCCGAGTTACTTTCTTTTGTCAAAAGCGACAAAAGAAAGGTAACCAAAGAAAAACGCTTTTTTGTGAATCAAGGGCCCGTGCGTGCGGTGCATTCGCAGGCATGCGCCACACGAGACATCCTGTCTCGGTGGCGCACGGCGCACATCCATGTGCGCCGCCCTTCGGGTGTTCTGTTGTTCTCGCGAGTTCCAAGCGTCGCAGCGCTGGATGAACTGCTCGACTTCAGGCACAAGCCAAAGCTACATGGCCTACCTGTAGGAGCGGCGCAAGCCGCGACCGCGCAAACATAACGACGACGCAGGTTTCAACACTGCCGCGTCAGCCCCTGAGCCAAAGCCGGGCTCCCAGCAGAGAAGAAGGACAAAGGCCAAAAAAGCGAATCCCCCGCGCGCGGGGGATCGCTTACTACTTCGTGCCGTCGCTGGGCGTCCGCCCCCTTTTGCAAAGGGGGCATGCAGTTCGCCGCACGAGAATCTCAACTTCTTATTGAGAACACCCGATCACAACGTGTTGCCTCGGATAAACAGCATCACAACTTCTTGCGATTATCCGCCGGCACCCGATCGATCAACTTGTTGTACGGATCGAACCCGACCTCGTACGGCGCCTGGTCGACCACCACCGTCACCGTCTGATCGTTCCTGGTGATGTGACGACGCTCCAGCGACAAGACCTTCTCGTCGCCTTCCTTGCCCGACGGCCCGCGCGCGAACACGCCGATCTCGATCCAGTCGTCCAGCGGCGCGGCGGTCTCCTTGCCCTTGCCGTCGGCGTACAACTTGGCCGCGTGCAGGTTCAAGCTGACTTCGTACTTACCGTCGGGACGCTTCTTCGAACTCGCCTCGACCACGCGGTTGTCGTAGAAGCTGATCTTCTCGAACAGGTCGGTGATCAGTTGCTGCTGCTCGGGCTTGGCTTGCGCGCGCAGGTACTCCAGCAACTCGGCCGAGGTGGTGTACGGCGGGTTCTGGTAGCCCTTGTCTTCCAGGAAGCGCCTGAGCGCGCGATTGACCGTCGCCTCGCCCAGTTCCTCGCGCAGGCGATAGAACACCAGCGAGCCCTTGCGGTAATGGATGTACTGCTGGTTCTCCACCCGGTACAGCGGCAATTCCTCCAGCCGCTCGCCGCCGCGCTCGGACAGGTAACGGTCCAGTTCGTACTTGAGGAAGCGGCGCATCTTGGCCCGGCCGTATTCCTTCTCCATCACCATCAGCGCCGAATACTGCGACAGCGATTCCGACAGCATCGTCGAACCCTGCACGTTGGCGCCGATCACCTGGTGCGCCCACCACTGGTGCGCGACTTCGTGCGCGGTCACGTAGAACACGTAGTCGACCGCCTCGGGATCGCGCAGGTCGGCGACGAAGCCGATCGATTCGGAGAACGGGATGGTGTTGGCGAAGCTCTGGGCGAAACGCGAATAGCCTGGGAACTCGAGGATGCGCACCTGCCGGTGCTGGTACGGGGTGAAGTTCGCCTGGAAGTAGTCCAGCGACTTCTTGACCCCGTCGATCATGCGGTCGACGTTGTAGGCGTGCTTGGGATCGTAGTACACCTCGATCGGAATGCCGGCGTGCTCGGCGCGGCGCACCTCCCAGCGCGCCGACAGGTACGAGTAGAACGGCAGCATCGGCCGGTCCATCGCATATTCGAAGCAACGGCGGCCGTCGCGACGGAACTCGCGCTTGAGATAACCCGGCGACAGCGCGATCTGGTCCGGCGCGGTGCACACGGTGGTATTGAAGTCGATCCAGTCCGCATCGGAGGCGATGTAGTGATTCGCGCGCGCGGCCTGGTCCTCGAGCTTGGGCATGCGCGGCGCTTCGCCCAGGCCGCGCTTGCGGCGTTCGTTGCGGTCGCTGAGCTGGCGGCCTTCGCTGTAGCCGAAGCTCGGGAACACCGACGAGTTGAAGAAGCTGCCGTTCGCGACGATCTGGGTGTTGCTCGGCTCGTTGGAGAAGCCGCGCTGGGCGTAGGACTGGACGAAGTTCAACTGGCGGTGTTCGCCCGGCTGCATCGGCTTGTCCAGGCGATAGATGCGATAGCCCACGCGCGCATCGTCATGGATCAGCTTGGCGCCGCCGAACTCAAGCTTCTCGATCGTCGCGTCGGGATCGACCGCGATATGGAACTCGGCGATCGGCGCGGCATGCTGGTTGACGATTTCGTAGTGGCCGCGGGTGCGCACGCTGAGGGTTTCCGGACGCAGGTCGACCTCGTTCTCGACCGCGACGATGCGCGGCTGCGGCAGGTTGTGGTACTTGCGGTACTGCTTCTCGTAACGCGCCTGCTCGTCCATCGCCACGTCCGACGGCACGTAGCGGTTGAGCACGTTGGTGTTCCAGAAGATCCAGCCGCCGGCCGCGACCCAGGCCAGCACCGCGACCGCCAGGGCGACGCCGCGACCGCCGCGCAGGCGCGCGCGCGCCAGCTTGATGCGCTCGCGCAGGCTCGGCGCCACGCCGCGCACCCAGAACGCCGCGGCGAGCAGCATCAGCGCGAGCAGCAGCAGGCCCCAGTAGGTCTGGAACCACAGCCGCGCGCCGAGGAACTGGCCGTAGCCGTTCATGTCCGAATACGGCGCGCCCGGTGCGTTGGCGTAGTTGTAGAGGTTGTGCTCGAAGTGCATCAGGCCGAGCGTGGCCTGCAGGATCACCACCACGATCAGCAGGCCGTAGCCGATGAACTTGTTGTTGGTCAGCACCTGCAGCACCAGCGCCAGTCCGCCCATCAGCACGAACGGGATCGAATCGAGCAGCAGTTGCTTGGCGTACAGCAGCGGCTCCAGCGCGCTGTAGCCCTTGAACAACTGCATGACCATCGAGGCCACGCCGCCGATCGCCTGGAACACCAGCACCACCGCGATCAGGGCGATGAACTTGCTCAGCAGCGGCAGCCAGTTGGGCACCGGCATCGCGTCGCTGACTTCGGCCAGCTTGACGCCGCGTTCCTTGAACACCAGTTCGCCGGCGTAGAACATCACCACGAAGATCAGCATGAAGCTGTAGCTGCCCTGCAGCGCGGTGAGCATCAGCGAGGTGGTCGGATAGGTCTTGGTGCCGAAGATGCTCTGGACCGAGCCGGCGCTGGCCAGGAAGCTGGTCACGGCGAAGGCGAGGATGATCAGGAACGGCACGCTCTTGAGCACGCCGACGGTGTCGAAGCGCAGCGCGTGCAGGAACTGGGTGCGCGCGGTCGTGGCCGAGAACGTCGGCTGCACCTTCGGCGCCGGCTTGCCCGCGCCCTGCGCATCGATCGCCGCCGCGGCCTTGCGCTTGCGCCGGAACCAGGCCTTGCCGGTGCCGGTGCGCTGGGGTTTGAACAGGGCGAACGCGGCGGCGATCATCGCCACGCCCACGCCCATCCACAGCGCGCGGTTGACCAGCAGATAACCGGTGATCGCCGGCAGGCGGGTGTTGAGTTCAGGCGCGGACCAGTAACGCACCGTGCGCCGGAACGCGGTCAGGCCGAACGGGTCCATCATCGTCGCCAGCCACTCGTTGTCGAGATCGGCAAGCAGGCTGTTGGCCACGCCGCGCAACACGAAGAAGCCGATCACGCCCAGATACACGATCAACAGGCTGCGCCCGGTGACCGCCAGCAGCGCCAGCAAGGCGCCGATGAAGATCAGGTTGGGCAGCACGAACACCGCGAAGCTCCACAGGTACGGCTGCAACGAGAACGCGCCGACCCGCTCGGGATCGACCCAGGGCATGTACGGCGCGATCAGCAGGCCGACGGTGATCATCACGAACACCAGCAGGCTCGCGGCCAGGGCGCCGGCGAAGCGGCCGATCAGGAAATCGCGCTTGCGCATCGGGCTGGAGAAGAACAGATCAGCCGTGCCCAATTCGAAATCGCGCAGCAAGGCGCCGGACACGAACACCGCGATCACCAGCAGGCCGAGCAGGCTGAACATGCCGTAGAAGGTGGCGATCGTGGTCGGCGCATTGCGGTTGACGTTGCCGACGCCGCCGCCGATCTGGATCGCGTCGCTGGAGGCGGCGCCGAAGGCCATCAAGCCGAACAGCAGCGCGAACAGCCACAGCAACGGCGAGCGCAGCTGCTGGCGCAGCTCGAAGCGGAAAAATTCAAGAATCATCGGGATGCTCCGCTCAGGCCGCGACGCGCGCGTGCTGGCGCAGGCGCTGGAAGTACACGTCTTCCAGATCGGGCGCGACGCGTTCGAAGCCCTCCTCGGGCGAGTCCGGACTGAACACGTGAATCACCGGCTGGCCGCCGACCAGTCGCGTCGACAGCACGGTGAAACGGGTTTCGTAACTCGACAAGGTGGCCTTGCTGACCTGCTTGCGCCAGACCTGATCGCTGAGCGCGGCGATCGCCGCGTTCGGCTCGCCGCTGAGCAGCACCTTGCCCTTGTTGACGATGGCCATGCTCGGGCACAGGTCGGTGACGTCCTCGACGATGTGGGTCGACAGGATCACCGCGACGTTCTCGCCGATCTCGGCCAGCAGGTTGAGGAAGCGGTTGCGCTCTTCCGGGTCGAGGCCGGCGGTGGGTTCGTCGACGATCACCAGGCGCGGATCGCCGAGCAGGGCCTGGGCGATGCCGAAGCGCTGGCGCATGCCGCCGGAGAAGCCGCCGAGTTTCTGCTTGCGCACGTTCCACAGGTTGACCTGGTGCAGCAGGCCGTCGACCACTTCGCGGCGCTGCTTGCGATTGGTCAGGCCCTTGAGCACGGCGAAATGTTCGAGCAGGTCGAGCGCGCTGACCTTCGGGTACACGCCGAAATCCTGCGGCAGATAGCCCAGTTGCCGGCGCACCGCGTCCTTGTCGCGCAGCACGTCGATGGCCGGGCCGTCGCCGTTGTCGAGGATCGCGCTGCCGGCGTCGGCCTCCTGCAAGGTCGCCAGGGTCCGCATCAGCGACGACTTGCCGGCCCCGTTGGGGCCGAGCAGGCCGAACATGCCGCGCGGAATGTCCAGCGAAATGCCGTCGAGCGCGCGCACGCCGTTGGCATAGGTCTTGGTGAGGTCGCGAATGGTCAGCATGCGGCGGGCTCCAGGGAAGGGACGTGGACGCGGCGAGAACGCGGTCCGTGCAGATTGAGACGATGCCAGTGAGACGATCCTAGCCACAAAACGTGACCCGGCCATGGGCGCTTGGTGGGCATGACCGATGGCAGGGCCCGGCTGTGCGCGCGATGGACGCGATCGTGGACGCGATCATGCTAGAGCGCGGGCGCGGCCGCACCATGTCCGAATGGTCAGCGTGACCGACGACAGGGGATCGCGGCACCGGGGTGGGGAGCGGCGGCCGAATTGCGTTCGCGACGAAGGCCGCGGCGCCGGCGGACCGGCGTCGATGCGCGCGGGTCCGCGCTCAGCCGCGCTGGCGGTACTCGCTCGGGGTGATGCCGTACTGACGCTTGAACACGGCCGACAGATGACTGTGGCTGGAAAAGCCGCTGCCGATCGCGATCGTGGTGATGTCGTCGTCGCCGCGACGCAGGCGCGTGCAGACCCGTTGCAGGCGCTGGGCGAGCACGTACTGGATCGGCGTCGCGCCGAAGCTGGCGCGAAACGCGATCAGCAGGCGATGGGTGCTCAGGCCGGTCAGCGCGGCCAGCGCGGCCAGACGGATCGGCTGGTCCAGATGCGACGCGATGTAGTCCTCGACCCGGCGCCGCTGCGGCTCGCTCAAGCGCGGCGACGGCTCGCGCGGCGGCCGCGACGGCGCGGCGGCGGCGCCGTGTTCGCGCAGCAGATGCAGGCACAGGCTCTGGCTCAACGTGTCGCACAGCATCGCCGCCAGGTCGTCGGATTCGCCGCTCAGCTGGGCGAGCCGCGCGGCCAGCGCATGCACCAGCGGGTCGTGGTGTTTCATGCGCGCGGCCAGGTCGGTGCCGCCGGCCGGGGTGTCGCGCAGGCCGGGGTAGCGGGCCGGGTCGATGGTCAGTTCGGCGTAGGCGATCTCGCCGCCCCGCGCCTCGCCCTGGTAACGCCGGCCGGCCGGAATCAGCCACAGGTCGCCGGCCGCGGCCCGCGCGCGCAGGCGGCCGACGCCTTCGATGCGGGTTTCCAGCCGGCGCATCGTGCCGTCGAGATGCACGATCAGGGTGTGGCGGTCGTGATGCACGCTCCACTGGGTCGGCTCGGCGATGCGTTCGGCGGCGAAGGCGAACTGCACGCCGTCGCCCAGCGACAGCTCGCGGCGCATCAGCTCGCGTTGGCCCGGATCGGGACGGGACACGACCGGGATCGCCGGCGGCGGCGGAGAAACTGACAGCGCGTCGGACATCGTGAAAGCACCGGGGACCCAGGCCGATGTAAACACGACTTCGGTCACATGCGCGTCAACGCGGCAAGTGGCCAACGCCCTGAATCCCCTACCGGAGCACCCCATGCCCAACCGTTCCCTCACCGGCAAGGCCGTCGTCATCGGCGGCGGCGCCAAGAACCTCGGCGGTCTGATCTCGCGCGAACTCGCCGCCGGCGGCGCCGGCGCGATCGCCGTGCATTACAACAGCGACGCCACCCGCGCCGCGGCCGAAGAGACCGTCGCCGCGGTACGCGCGGCCGGCGCCGACGCCTTCGCCCACCAGGGCGACCTGACCCGGCCCGGCGAGGTCGCCGCCCTGTTCGACGCGGCCAAGGCGCGCTTCGGCAAGCTCGACATCGCCATCAACACCACCGGCATGGTGATCAAGAAGCCGCTGATCGAAGTGACCGAGGACGAGTACGACCGGATGTTCGCGGTCAACGCCAAGGCCGCGTTCTTCTTTATCCAGCAAGCCGGCAAGCAGCTCGCCGACGACGGCAACATCTGCACCATCGTCAGCTCGCTGCTCGCCGCGTACACGCCGTTCTATGCGGTCTATCCCGGCAGCAAGGCGCCGATCGAGCACTTCACCCGCGCCGCGTCCAAGGAATTCGGCGAACGCGGCATCTCGGTCAACGCGGTCGGCCCGGGGCCGATGGACACGCCGTTCTTCTATCCGGCCGAGTCGAAGGAATCGGCCGCGTACCACGCCACCGCCGCGGCGTTGAGCAGCCGCACCAAGAGCGGCCTGACCGAGATCGCCGACATCGCGCCGCTGATCAAGTTCCTGGTCAGCGACGGCTGGTGGATCACCGGCCAGACCATCTTCGCCAACGGCGGGTACACCACGCGTTGAAGCGGGACCCGCTGAAGCAGCACCGGTTGAGGCGATAGCGTCCGCCGGCGCGTGCCTGCACGCCGCATGCACGCGCCGGCGCCAACCATGAGCGCAGGCGTTGGCTGCGCGCGATGCGCCAGCGATCGCGGTAACCTGACATCGACACAAGCGCCACGACCCAGGGGATCGGCATGCACACGGTACTGGTGATACTCGGCGGTTTCGCCCTGCTGGCGCTGTGCCTGCTGGCCGCGCGCGTGCTGGTCGGCCCCGGCACGGCGCCGCTGCGCAGCGCGATCAGGATCTTCCTGCCGCTGTGGCTGATCGGCGCGGGCATCAACATGGCGGTCGGCGTGATCCACGCCGGCTACAGCGTGGCCGAGGAACTGCCGATCTTCTTGCTTATCTTCGCCGTGCCGGCCGCATTCGCGCTCGCGCTGGGGTGGATACTGTCGCGAACCCGATCCACGCCCTAGCCCAAGGCCGCGCCATGACCGCCCCCCGCCCCACCCTGCTGCGCAGCCGCGAAGGCCACGCCAAGGTCGGCTACGCCGAATTGTTCTTCGACCTGGTGTTCGTGTTCGCGGTGACCCAGCTGTCGCACACCCTGCTCGAACACCTCGATCCGGTCGGCGCGCTGCGCACCGGCCTGTTGTTCCTCGGCGTGTGGTGGCTGTGGATCTACACCTCCTGGGTCACCAACTGGCTGGACCCGGAGAAAGTGCCGGTGCGGCTCATGATCTTCGGGCTGATGCTCGGCGGCCTGCTGCTGTCGTCGTCGCTGCCCGATGCCTTCGGCGAACGCGGTCTGATCTATGCGGCGGTGTTCGCCAGCATGCAGGTCGGGCGCAGCGCGTTCATGCTGTGGGCGCTGCGCGGCGGGCGCAGCCCCGGCAATTTCCGCAATTTCATCCGCATCACCTTGTGGCTGCTGGTCTCGGGCGGATTCTGGATCGCCGGCGGACTGGCCGAGCCCGACGCGCGCGTGGGCTGGTGGATGATCGCGATCGGGATCGAATACCTCGGGCCGATCGCGTTCTTCCGCGTGCCCGGGCTGGGCCGCTCGACCCTGTCGGACTGGGACGTGGAAGGCGGCCATCTGTCGGAACGCTGCGGCTTGTTCATCATCATCGCGCTGGGCGAATCGATCCTGATCACCGGCGCGACCTTCGCCAAGCTCGACTGGAACCCGACCACCGTCGCCGCGTTCTGCATCGCCTTCCTCGGCAGCGTGGCGATGTGGTGGATCTATTTCGACAGCGGCGCGGCGCGCGGCGAACACCGCATCGCCCACGACGAAGACGCGACCCGTCGCGCGCGCCTGGCGCGATTGGCCTACACCTATATGCATCTGCTGATCGTCGGCGGCATCATCGTGTGCGCGGTCGCCGACGAACTGGTGCTGGTCCACCCCGATCACGCCGACGCCGCCGGCATCGCCGCGATCGTCGGCGGCCCGGCGCTGTATCTGCTGGGTTGCGCCCTGTTCAAATGGGTGACCAATACCCGCCGGTTCCCGCCGATTTCGCACTGCGCCGGGTTGTTGATGTTGGCGGCGCTGTGGTTCGCCAGCGCGCCGCTGCACCTGTCGGCGTTGATGCTTGGCGCGGCGACGACGCTGGTGTTCATGATCGTCGCGGGATGGGAGACCGCGGCGTTGCGGCGGATGCCGGCGAGCGCGACCCACTGAGCTCGTGCTTTTCGGTCAGGCGCTCGCTGTCGGCGCCGCGACGGTCATGCCACTCAACAACGCCGAAGACGACAACACGCCATGAGCCTGTGGAAAAACCCGCTGATGATCCTGCTGTGCGCTGGCACGATGGCATTGGCGGCCTGCGAAGACCCGATGACGATCGCATCGATTACCGGCTATAACCACAACACCGAAGCATCGGGGCTGTACGTCCAGGGATTCTCGGTCGATGACGCGGCCGGCTCGAACGCCGAGCCCGAGGCTGGGGCCGGCGCCACCTGCTGCGTCCAGATACCCAAGCGCTGGCACCCTGGATTACAGGCCAAGGTGAAATGGAGTTACAGCCGTCTGGCGAACGACAAGCGCCCGATTCCTCCGCCGCGCGAAGCCACGGTGGATATTCCCGATTACAACGCGAGAGGGCCGGGCTCGCTGCAGGTTCACTTCTACCCCGGCGACAAGCTCAAGATCGTGATCAGCAGCCTCGGCATCGAGCATCCGTACTATCCGATGAGCGAAACGGACAAGCGTCCTTGGCAAACCAGCAAGGAGCACCTCGAATACCTGCGCGCGAACCCGGAGCAGAAAGACTGAGGCACGCTCCCGAAGAAGGCGATGTTAAGCAACAGATGCGGGGCGCCAGCCGGATTTTCCCCGCGCACGCGTTTATCGCGACAATGTGAAGGCGCAAAACAGCGCGTCTGTTAAAATCGCCCCGCTCCGCACACCGCACCGGACTCACACGTCCGCTTGCGCCGTCACTGCTACGGCCATGGCTCGCAGCGCGGATCGCCCTCAACAGCCTGCTGTCGACTCGCTCGCCCGCTGATCGCGGCGGCGATGGCGCGTGCTCCATGCGCGCATCGGCGCGGCTGCGTCTCATGCCTGTCGACGCGCCGCGCGCGTCCGGCACGCCTCACGCGCGCGATTCGTTCGCGCGCCTGTCTGGAGTGGATTTTGGTTTTCCGACTTTCGATCGTCCTGCTCGCCGCGCTGGTCGCCGCCGGCGTGCTGGCCCCGCAATCGTTCAACGAAACGATCCAGCACGCGCTGTCGCTGACCGTGGCGCGGGCCGGCTGGCTGTACCTGCTGATCGTGTTCGCCTCGCTGCTGTTCCTGTTGTATCTCTCGCTCGGCCGCTTCGCCGACCTGCGCATCGGCGGCGACGACGCCGAGCCGGAGTTCTCGCGCCTGAGCTGGCTGTCGATGCTGTTCGCCGCCGGCATGGGCATCGGTCTGGTGTTCTGGGGCGCGGCCGAACCGGTGTCGCATTACCTGCATCCGCCCGAAGGCCTTGCCGCGCAGAGCATGCCGGCCGCGCGCGCGTCGATGCGCTATGTGTTCTTCCATTGGGGCCTGCACCCGTGGGCGGTGTACGCACTGGTCGGGCTGGCGATGGCGTGGTTCCAGTTCAACCGCAACGGACGCGGCCAGATCAGCGACTTGCTGCAACCGGTGATCGGCCGCTGGCACCGGCGCTGGCCCGGGCAGTTGATCGATGTCGCCGCGGTCGTCGCCACCGCGATCGGCGTGGCGACCACGCTGGGCTTCGGCACCGTGCAGATCAGCGCCGGGCTGGCGCGGGTGTTCGGCCTGAGCGTGACCCCGGCGCTGCAACTGTGCGTGGTCGCGGTGGCGTTCGCGCTGTACATGGCGTCGAGCCTCACCGGCCTGCACCGCGGGATCAAATGGCTGAGCAATCTCAACCTCGCCCTGGCCGCGCTGCTGCTCGCGTTCGTGCTGGTGGCCGGGCCGACCAGTTTCATCTTCGAGACCTTCACCACCACCCTGGGCAGCTACATCAACCAATTGCCGAACATGAGCCTGCGCATGGCGCCGTTCTCGCGCGATCCCTGGGTCGGCGAGTGGACGATCTTCTACTGGGCGTGGTGGATCGCCTGGGCGCCGTTCGTGGGCAGCTTCATCGCCCGCATCTCGCGCGGCCGGCGCGTGCGCGAGTTCGTGTTCGGCGTGGTGCTGGTGCCTTCGCTGATGAGCTTCGTGTGGTTCGCCGCGTTCGGCGGCAGCGCGCTGTGGGCGCAGATGTTCGGCGGCGTCGACCTGGCCGGCGCCTTGGGCCAGGGTTACGAGCAGGTGCTGTTCGCCCTGCTCGAAAGCCTGCCGTGGGCACCGTTGCTGATGGCCGCGGCGATCGCCTTGTTGATGCTGTTCTTCGTGACCTCGGCCGACTCGGCGACCCTGGTGCTGGCCAGCATGTCCAGCGAGGACCGCGCCGATCCGCCGCTGTCGCGGCGCGCGACCTGGGGCGTGATCCAGGCCCTGATCGCGGTCGCGCTGCTGCTGGCCGGCGGCCTGGATGCGTTGCAGGGCGTGATCATCGTCGCCGCGTTGCCGTTCGCGCTGCTGCTGGTGCTGATCATGTGGTCGCTGTATCGCGTGCTGGATCAGGAGTACCTGCACAAGCAACGCGAGGCCACGCGCTTCCGGCATGCGATGCAGCGCTGGCTGGCGCGCGAGAACGACGGCGCAGCGCCGGTCTAGCCGCGCGCAGGCGGCTCAGCGCGCAGGCGGCTCGACTCGCAAGCGACGCAGCGTGCGAGCGATTCAGCGCGAAAGCCGGCGCAACGCGATGCCGAGCGCGATGCGATAACTCATCGCCAGATCGCCGTTGATCACGATCGTCGCCAGCGGCGGCGCGTGCGCGTGCAGGCGCTCGTCCAGGGTGGTGGCGCTGGCGTCGTGGACTTCGATGTAGGCGCTGGGCAGTTCGTCCAGCGCCTGGCGCAGGGCTTCGGGTTCGGCCAAGGCGTGCGGCGCCAGCTCGCCCGGGTCGAGCAGCACGAATTCGCTGCGGCGACGGCGCGCGGCGCGCAGGCTGCCGACCAGTTCGCGCAGGCTGGCGCAGGGGCGCAGCTCGAGATTGCGGCCGACCGCCGCGGCCAGGCCGCGCAGTTCGAGCAGGAACTGGGATTGCAGCGGTTTTGAAGACAGATGACGGCCTTGCAGGATCAGGATGCTCACGGGGGAGGTTGGCGTGGAAGATGCCGCCAGCTTGCGCGCGAGATCGGTAAAGCCTCCATGCCGTCACCGCGCCGATCGCATAAATTCTGCGCAAACCGTTGCGGTCATTCTTCGTCGCAGGCGCCGGGCGAGGTCGCGGTATCTTGCGGCGGGCGCGTCATCGCCGAAGGCGGCGGCACGAGTTTTGGACAATCGGGCGATTGGAAGTTCGCGTCACGGCGCCACCATTGCTCGTCGTCGACCCTGGCCCTGCTGCCGACGTAGGCGATGTCGGCATCCTCGTCCTCGCCGCCGATCAGCCCGTCGTGGCCGAGCGAAAACAGCACGAAGCGTTGTTCGTCGCTCTCGACGTGGTAGTACAGCGGACGACCCCAGCTGTCGCGCAGCTCGGTCTCTTTCGTATACGGCCCCAAAGGCAGCTTCGGGTCGGTCAGCACCCGCAAGGTCGGGGGAAAGACGCCCTGATCGCATTGAAAGGACTGGAGCTTCGCGCCCATGGTCGCCACCTGTCCGCGGACCCGGCCGCTGACGGTGCATCGGGATCCGCCGAGCACCCGGCTCAGCACCCATCCGATCAGGATCAGGCATGCGACGACCAGCACTGCGCCGACAGCGATCTTCCAGATGCGTTTGCTCATGCCCGCTCACCTGAGTTCTTGTCCCGTTGCGCGGCCGCGCAACGGCGCTGCCTGCATCGGCAGATCCTCATGAAACGCGCCGAACGGCCGTTCGGGGTGGGCGATCCGGATATCCAGGTCCGCCACCCCGCCGACGGGATCGCCGCAGCGCGCGCTTAAACCTCCAGCGTCATGCCCGGCCGCGCCAACGCCACCTGGGTGCCGAAGCGTTCGCCGATTTCGCCGGCTAGCGCCTCGCGCGCCTTGTCTTCGCCATGCACCAGCACCAGCGGCGGATGGCCTTCGATCTGTCCGTACCACGCGATCAAGCCGTTCTGATCGGTGTGCGCCGACAAGCCGCCGATGGTGTGGCGCTGCGCTTCGGCGCGAGTATCGCGACCGTGGATGCGCACCCACTTGGCGCCTTCGACCAGACGCCGCCCGATCGTGCCCTCGGCCTGGTAACCGACGAACACCACATGGGTCTGCGGCTTGCCCAGGTTGTGCTTGAAGTGGTGCAGGATGCGGCCGGCGTTGGCCATGCCCGAGCCGGCGATGACGATCGCGCCGCGTTCGATCTGGTTGATCGCCATCGAGTCCTGCGCCGATTCGGTCAGCTGCAGGTTCGGCAGATGGAAGGGATCGGGCTTGTGCTTCCACACCCGCAGCGCGTCTTCGTCGAACAGTTCGACGTGGCGGTCGTAGACGCCGACCACTTTGCTGGCCATCGGGCTGTCGAGGAAGATCTTGAAGCGGCCGACGTTCCACTCGTCCCAGTATTTGGCGAACCAGTACAGCAGTTCCTGGCTGCGGCCGACCGCGAACGCCGGGATCAACACATTACCGCCGTCGTTCCAGGCCGCGTCGAGGATGCGGCCGAGTTCGAGGATGGTTTCGGCGCGGTCCTTGTGCAGGCGATCGCCGTAGGTCGATTCCATCAGCACCAGGTCGGCGCTGTCGATCGGCGCGGGGTCGCGCAGGATCGGCGTGCCCTTCGGCCCCAGATCGCCGGAGAACACCAGCTTGCGGCCATCGGCGAACAGCTCGACCACCGACGAACCCAGGATGTGCCCGGCCTCGCGGAACTGCACCGTCACCCCCGCCAGGATTTCGCGGTGCGTGTCGTAGGGCAGCGGCTGCACCCGCTGCATGGTCGCTTCGACATCGTCGCGGGTGTACAGCGGCAGCAGTTCGGGCTCGCCGTGCGCGCGCCTGCGGTTGCCGCGCTCGGCTTCGCTTTCGGCGATCGAGGCCGAGTCCAGCAGCATGATTCGCATCAGGTCGGCGGTCGCGGCCTGGGCGAAGATCGGCCCGCGAAAGCCGCGCTTGACCAGCAGCGGCACCCGGCCGATGTGATCGATATGGGCGTGGCTGATCACCAGCGCGTCGAGCGTCGCCGCGTCGAACGCGAACGCATCGAGATTGCGCAGTTCGGCCTCGGGGCTGCCCTGGATCATGCCGCAGTCGAGCAAGATGCGATGGCCGGCGGCTTCGACTTCGTGCAGGGAACCGGTGACCTCGCCGGCGGCGCCGTGAAAGTGGACGCGCATTGCTATCGACTCCTTCGCTAGAGTGCGGCGGCCGGGCGCGGCCGCGGTGTGGGTCTGGAACTTAGCATGCAGGCGATGCGGACGAGGTCGTGGCCGCCGAAGGCTTGGTTGTTTGCCGCATCGGTCCGAACGCCTTGCGCGAACCGAGCCGAGGCGAAACCCGCCGATCCCGCATCACCCCACATGACTGACGACACCCTTCCCCACGCGCGAACGGGTTTATCGTCGACCGATCACGTTGAGGGCCGACGACGACGGGCCGCATCGGGAGCCATCGCCAATCCAGCAGGCGTCGCAGCCGCGGGCGTTCGCGCCGTCGCCGCTGCATCGTGGCCGCCGCCACGCCGCCGTTTCGTTCACAACCCCGATCTGCGCCACGTCAGATCCTTCCCATGCCCGTCGGCCCGGAGTCTCACTGATGCCCATGAAATCCTCCCCCCTGCTGCTGTCGCTGGCGATCGCCGCCGCGCTCGCGGCCTGCAGCAAGCCCGAAACCCCGGCGCCGGCCGCGGGCACGCCCGCCGCGAAACCCGCCGAGGCCACCGCGCTCACGCTCGACGAAAGCAAGCTGCCGCAGCCGGTGCGCTTCGCCGTCGCCGATCTGGACCCGGCCAAGAACGCCTGCGACAACCTCGGCGAGTACGTCAACAGCCGCTGGTTCGCCGCCAATCCGATCCCCGGCGATCGTTCGTCCTGGGGCGTGTCCGACGTGCTGGCCGAACGCTCGCTGGCGGTGCAGCACCAACTCGCGCAGCAGGCCGCCGCCGATCCCAAGGCCAGCGGCGTGGAAAAGCTGATCGGCGATCTGTGGTCGACCGGCATGGACGAAGCCAGGATCAACGCCCAGGGCCTCACGCCGGTGCAGGCCGACCTGGCCGCGATCGCCGCGCTCGACAGCCCGGAGAAGATCGCCGCCTACCTGCGCAGCAGCGCCGCGCAAGGCCACAACGTGGTGTTCGATTTCGGCGCCGAGGCCGACTTCAAGAATTCATCCATGAACATCGCCTTCGCCACGCAAGGCGGCCTGGGCCTGCCCGACAAGGGCTATTACTTCGACAAGGACAAGCACGACAAGCTCGCCGCCTACCAGCAGCACATCGCCAAGGTGCTGGTGCTGTCGGGCGTCGCCGCAGCCGATGCCGCGCAGCAGGCCAAGGCGGTGATCGATTTCGAAACCCGCCTGGCGCGCGCCTCGCTGTCGAGCGAACAACTGCAGCGCGACGTGGCCCTGTACTACCAGCCGATCAGCGTCGCCGCGGCCAACGAACTCACGCCGAATTTCTCCTGGACCAAGTTCTTCGAATCGCAGGGCGTGGCCACGCCGGCGCAGTTCTCGCTGGCGATGCCCGACTTCCACAAGGAGGTCAGCAAGATGATCGCCGACACGCCGGCGGCGACCTGGCAGGCGTATCTGCGCTATCACACCGTCGACGACGCCTCGCCGTACCTGGCCGACAACTTCGTCGCCGAGCATTACGAGTTCCACAACAAGACCATGCGCGGGCAGAAAGAACCCAAGGCGCGCTGGAAGCGCGTGCTCGGCGACATCGACGATCAGGCCGGCGAAGCGATGGGCCAGTTGTACGTCAAGGTCGCGTTTCCGCAACAGTCCAAGGCGCAGATGGAAACCCTGGTGCAGGGCCTGCGCACGGCGCTCAAGGCGCGGATCGAGAATCTGAGCTGGATGAGCGATGAAACCAAGAAGAAAGCGCTGGAGAAATGGGCCAGCTTCACGCCCAAGATCGGCTATCCGGACAAGTGGCGCGACTGGTCGGGGCTGAAGACCGATCGCGACAGTTATTACGCCAATGCCCAGGCCGCCAATCGCTTCAATTACCAGTGGAACCTGAGCAAGATCGGCAAGCCGGTCGACAAGACCGAATGGGGCATGTCGCCGCAGACGGTCAACGCGTACTACAACCCGCTGCAGAACGAGATCGTGTTCCCGGCCGCGATCCTGCAGCCGCCGTTCTTCGATCCCAAGGCCGACGAGGCCACCAACTACGGCGGCATCGGCGCGGTGATCGGCCACGAGATGACCCACGGGTACGACGACCAGGGTTCGCGCTTCGGTCCCGACGGCAATTTCAACAACTGGTGGACGCCGGCCGACGCCAAGGGCTTCGCCGAGCGCAGCGCCAAGCTGGTGCAGCAGTTCGACGGTTATCAGGCCGCGCCCGGGCTGAAGGTCAACGGCAAGCTCACCCTCGGCGAGAACATCGCCGACCTGGGCGGCATCGCCACGGCCTACGATGCGATGCGGCTGGCGATAGGCGACACGCCCGACCCGAAGACCGACGGCCTCAGCCGCGACCAGCGCTTCTTCTACAGCTTCGCCACCAGCTGGCGCGATCGCTACACGCCGGACATGCTCAAGGTGCTGGTCAATTCCGACCCGCACGCGCCGAGCGATTTCCGCGCGATCGGCGCGCCGTCGAACCTGCCGGCGTTCGCCGCGGCGTTCTCGTGCAAGCCCGGCCAGCCGATGGTGCGCGGGGCGGCGGAGCAGGTGGTGATTTGGTGAAGCAGGAATGAGTTGAGAGGAGTGAGGAGTGAGTGAGAGGCGAGGAGCGGCCTTTACTCGTTTCCACTCCCCGGCGGGGCAGGAACGAGTGGAGAGGAGTGAGAAGTGAGTGAGAGCGCAGCCGCCCTTACTCGTTCCTCACTCCTCTCAACTCGTTCCTCGCTTCCCGCCACCCAGGGCAAAGCTGAACAAGCCCCACCCCACCCCACATGACCTTCGACACCCTTCTCACGACCGGAACGGGACTATCGTCCGCCCGTGTCCCGGCGACGACCTCACCCCGTGGTCGGAAATCCGCGACAATTCCCGATTCGTTTCTCGCCTATGCCTTCCCGGCTGGAGCCCGCTGTGACCTTCAAGAAACCGCAAGTCCTGCTGTTGTCCCTCGCCATCGCCACGGTCGTGGCCGCCTGCGGCAAGACCGAAGCCCCGGCGCCGACCGCGCCGGCCGACACCACGGCCGCCGCCGCGCCCGCCGAGGCCACCCTCAAGCTCGACGAAAGCAAGCTGCCGCCGGTCAACCGCTTCCTGGCGACCGACCTGGACACCACCAAGGACGCCTGCACCGACTTCGGCGGCTACGTCAACGGCAAGTGGCTCGCCGCCAACACCATCCCGAACGACCGCACCTCGTGGGGCGCGTTCGAAATGCTCGATGAGCGTTCCAACGCCGTGCAGCGCCAGCTCGCCGAGCAGGCCGCCGCCGACACCAAGGCCACCGGCGTGGAGAAGATCGTCGGCGACCTGTGGGCCACCGGCATGGACGTGGCCAAGGTCAACGCCCAGGGCCTGGAGCCGCTGAAGCCCGACCTGGCCAAGATCGACGCGATCGACAGCCCGGAAAAGATCGCCGCCTACCTGCGCGACGCCGCCGCGACCGGCGACAACAACCTGTTCGGCTTCGGCGCCGAAGCCGACTTCAAGGATTCGGCCAACAACATCGCCTACGCCTCGCAGGGCGGCCTGGGCCTGCCGGACACGACCTACTACACCGACGCCAAGCACAAGGACAAGCTCGCCGCGTACGAAGTCCACGTCGCCAAGGTGCTGGAACTGGGCGGCGCCAAGCCCGAAGACGCCGCCAAGCAGGCCAAGGACGTGATCGCGTTCGAAACCCGCCTGGCCAAGGCGTCCAAGTCGCGCGAAGAGCTCTCGCGCGATGTCTCGCTGTACTACAACCCGGTCAGCCCGGCGCAGGCCGACGAACTGACCCCGAACTTCTCCTGGACCAAGTTCTTCGAATCGCAGAAGGTCGCCCTGCCGGCGAAGTTCTCGCTCGCGGTGCCGGCGTTCCACCAGGAAGTCAGCAAGATGATCGGCGAACTGCCGGCCGCGCAGTGGCAGGCCTACCTGCGCTTCCACGCGATCGACGGCGCCTCGCCGTACCTGTCGGAAGCCTTCGTCAACGAAAGCTTCAACTTCTACAACAAGACCCTGCGCGGGCAGAAGGAACTCAAGGAGCGCGGCAAGCGCGTGCTCGACACCATCGAAGGCCAGACCGGCGAAGCGATGGGCCAGCTGTACGTCAAGGTCGCCTTCACCCCGGAGTCCAAGGAGCGCATGCAGGCGCTGGTCAAGAATCTCAGCGAAGCCCTCAAGGCGCGCATCGAGAACCTGTCGTGGATGAGCGCGGACACCAAGAAGAAGGCGCTGGAGAAGTGGGCGAGCTTCACCCCGAAGATCGGCTACCCGGACAAGTGGCGCGACTGGAGCGGCCTGAGCACCGGCCGCGACAGCTACTACGCCAACGTCAAGGCGGCCAACGAGTTCAACTACAAGTGGAACCTGAGCAAGATCGGCAAGCCGGTCGACAAGACCGAATGGGGCATGCCGCCGCAGATGGTCAACGCCTACTACAACCCGTTGCAGAACGAGATCGTGTTCCCGGCCGCGATCCTGCAGCCGCCGTTCTTCGATCCCAAGGCCGACGACGCCACCAACTACGGCGGCATCGGCGCGGTGATCGGCCACGAGATGACCCACGGTTACGACGACCAGGGTTCGCGTTTCGGACCGACCGGCAACATGGAAGTGTGGTGGGCGCCGTCGGACGCGAAGGCGTTCTCGGGCCTGACCGACAAGCTGATCAAGCAGTTCGACGGCTATGAAGCCGCGCCGGGCGCGCACGTCAGCGGCAAGCACACCCTGGGCGAGAACATCGCCGACCTGGGCGGCCTGGCCACCGCGTACGACGCGATGAAGAAGGCCGCCGGCGACACCCCGGATCCGAAGACCGACGGTTTCACCCGCGAGCAGCGCTTCTTCCTCAACTGGGGCACCGTGTGGCGCCGCAACTTCACCCCGGAAGAGCTGAAGGTGCGTCTGCAGACCGACGAGCACGCGCCGGCCAACTTCCGCGCGATCGGCGCGCCGTCGAACCTGCCGGCGTTCGCCGCGGCGTTCTCGTGCAAGCCGGGCCAGCCAATGGTGCGCGAGGGCGACAAGCAGGTGGTGATCTGGTAATCGGATCGGCGCGGTTCTCGCGCTCAATCTGACGTGCCAACGAAGGCCCGGGATTCCCGGGCCTTCGCTTTTCTGGCGGTGGGGATCTCACGGGATTGCATCACCTTGCACCGGGCCTGAAGGCCTCACCCAAACGCCCCGGCCGCCGCGAGGTCTTTTGTGGGCGGGCCTTCAGGCCCGACGCCTTTCGATCAGACGACCCGAATACTCGACCACTCGATTCACCCTTCCCGCCCAGCCCGGCAGCGGGAATCGAAAGCGCCGGCCTGGTCGCTCCAGCTCAAATACTCGCCGTGCGCGGCGGCGAAAAACCGCATGCGCGCCGCGACGACGTGGGCGAACCACGGGCGATGGACGCCTTCGACCGCGAAGCGGAACACCTCTCCGCCGTTGCCGTCGAAAAAGCGCTCGCGCGCATCGTCGCGCAAGGTGGCCGGATCGACTTTCGAGAACACCTGCGCGTCGGTGGCGGTGCGCCAGGTCATCGGGCAATCGAGGTAGCCCACATCGCCGAACTCGATCTGCAACTGGTAGCCGTAGCTCAGGTCCAGGGTGCCGCGGACGATCAGGCTGACTTCGTCGTAGGCGACCAGATGGAAGTCCATCCACGGGTAGGCCCGGATGGCCGCGTCGAGCGCCTGCTCGCCGGTTTTGTAGTCTGGGGTCATGGGTATCCGGATATACGCAACGCGTCGCCGAGTCTAATTCGATCGGCTGCCCGTCTTCTCCAAACGCTTTCTTCAAGCTCCCTCTCCCGCTTGCGGGAGAGGGCTGGGGTGAGGGGCGGCGCCTCAAGCAACGCGCCCCATCCGTGCGCCCTCATCCGCCCTTCGGGCACCTTCTCCCGCTTTGCGGGAGAAGGACAGCACACCGTCGTAGCGGCGGCCCTCCTATCACCGATCGCGCTACGACCATGCTCCTTACTTCTCCCTCTCCTTCTCCCTCTCCCGCTCGCGGGAGAGGGCCGGGGTGAGGGCTCGCGTCACCCCAAGCAGCGACACTCCACATCCCGCACGCCCTCATCCGCCCTTCGGGCCTCTTCTCCCGTAAGGCGGGAGAAGGGCAGTACCCACCCCGCCCAGCCACAACCGCCAAACCCGTTCATCGCCTCACCCGCCCCAGTTGTTAAACTCCCGCATCCCCAGGATGGAATACGCGATGTCGACCCTACGCCCGCTTGCCTGTGCCCTCGCCCTGAGCCTGATCGCCGGCCTGGCCTCGCCCGCCGCCGATGCCGCCAAGAAGAAGGCCGCCGCCAAGCCGAAGGCTCCGGCCGCCGCCAACGCCTGCAGCGATTTCTACGCCAGCGCCAACGCCGACTGGCTGCGCGCCAACCCGCTGTCGGGCGCCGCCTCGGTGTCCTCGCTGGAAACCCTGGCCGCCAACGCCCGCCGCCAGCAGCTGGAACTGCTCAACAGCGCGATGACCGCGCCGCAGGGCAACGTGCAGAAGCTGCTCGGCGACTTCTGGGCCAGCGGCCTGGACGAAGCGGCGGTCGAGCGCGACGGCTCGCAGCCGATCGCGCCGCTGCTCGGCCGCATCAACGCGATCAAGAAGGCCAAGGAAATTCCGGCCTCGATCGCCGCGCTACACCAGGTCGGCATCCCGGTGCTGTTCAACTTCGGCGCCGACATCGACCTGCAGGACCTCGACCGTCACATCGGCTATTTCAGCCAGGGCGGCCTGGGCCTGCCCGACCCGGCCTATTACACCCGCAGCGACGCCGACACCCGTCAGCTGCTCGGCCACTACAACAACTACGTGCAGAAGATCCTGACCCTGACCGGCACGCCGAAGGAGAAACTCGCGGCCGAGTCCTTGCAGGTGATCGATCTGGAAACCCGCATCGCGCGCGCGTCCAAGGCGCTGCCGGACCTGCGCGATCCGCGCGCCAACTACGCGCCGGTGCAGGTCGCGACCCTGGCCAAGACCTACAAGGGCCTGCAACTGGCCGACTTCCTCAAGGCCCAGGGCGTCAGCGACGACAGCGTCTCGCTGGCCAACCCGCAGTTGTTCGCCGAACTCGACAAGCTGCTGGGCAGCCTCAAGCCCGACCAGTGGAAGACCTACCTGCGCTGGCGCGTCGGCGATTCGATGGCGCCGTACCTGGCCAAGCCGTTCCGCGACGCCGAATTCGATTTCCGCGGCAAGGTCCTGCGCGGTCAGCGCGAACAGCCCGCGCGCCAGCAGGCCGTGCTCGACGCGATCACCCTCGCCGCCGGCCCGATGGTCGGCCACGAATACGCCGCGCGCTACCTGCCGGCCGCCACCGATGCGCGCGCCGAGCAGATCGCCTCGCAGGTGCGCGAAGCGCTGGGCAAGGACGTCGAGGCCGACACCCGCTTCAGCGAGGCGGTCAAGAACGAAGCCAAGGCCAAGCTGGCCAAGCTCAAGATCGAAGTCGGCACGCCCAAGCGCGACCTGGACTACACCGTGCAGCCGATGGGCCGCGGCAGCTTCGGCAGCAACATGCTGATCGCCTCGACCTGGCGCCATCGCGAGGAAATGAAGCGCATCGGCCGCGGCAACGCCGACCGCCGCTGGGACGTGCTGCCGCAGGAGCCGTCGCTGGCCTACGACATCGCCCAGAACCGCCTGATCGTCACCGCCGCGATGCTGCAGGCGCCGGTGCTCGACATGAGCAAGCCCGAAGCCGCGCAGTACGGTTCCTACGGCGCGCTGGTCGGCGCCGAACTGACCCACGGCATCGACGGCCGCGGCCGCTACGTCAACGCCAAGCAGGAAGTGCGCGACTGGTGGACCCCGACCGAAGTCGCCGCCTGGGAAGCGCTCGGCAGCCGCGTCGCCGCGCAGTACAGCGCCGAACCGTATCCGGGCCTGACCGCGACCAAGATCAACGGCGCGCAGGTGCGCGAGGTCGCGATCGCCGATCAGGCCGGCGTCGAACTCGCCTGGTCGGCGCTGCACGCCGCCCAGCCCGCGGCCAGCAAGGACGCCAACCAGGCGTTCTTCCGCGCCTGGGCCGGCCTGTGGGCGCAGCAGCTGAGCCCGGAAGTCGCCGCCCAGCGCGCCGCCACCGGCATCCACGCGCCGGGCCCGGCGCGCACCAACGTGCCGCTGTCCAACCTGCCCGCGTTCGGCGAAGCCTTCGGCTGCAAGGCCGGCACGGCGATGCAGCGCAAGGCCGATCAGCAGATCAAGATTTTCTGATCGGTTGGCGAAAGCGATAACGCGAAAAGCCCGGCGCGAGCCGGGCTTTTTGTTGGGTGGCGGTGAGTAGCGGTGATTCGTCGTAGTCGGCGTTTCGCGGTCGCGGCTTGCGCCGCTCCTACAGTCTGAAACGCGGCTTACGTATCCCCCTGTAGGAGCGGCGCAAGCCGCGACCGCGAACCAACGACTTCCGCGCAACTTCCATCGCAGCGACGCAACCGCACGCGCGACGCCACGCCACTTGCACGAATCAAAGCAAGGTAAACACCCGCACCTTCGAGGTCTCGCTGGCGATATCCATCACCCGCCCCTGATGATCGAACAGCAGCACCCCGCCCTCGTACTCGCGCGTACGCAACGCCGCCACCGGCCAATCGATGCTCGCCGCCACATCCGCATGCGACGGCCGCACCAGATGCAAGCGCATCGCGCGCTCGCCGCGCAACCACACCAGGCAACCGTGGGTCAGCGGAATCACGCCGTGCCCGCTGAGCTCGCCGGGCGGCGGCGACAACCGCATCTGGAAATCGCGCGTGCCCCAGGTGTAGGCAAAACGGACGCCGCCATCGTCGTCCTGGGTCAGCTGCAGCGGCAACGCGCCCATCGCCGGATGCAACTGCCGGAACCGTCCATCCTCGAGGATCGGATCGCGCGACAGCAAGCGCCGCTGCGGCGCGTTGCGATAACGCCACAGCACCTGCTCGCGATCGCCATGCACCAGGAACGATTCCTCGATCGGGAAGAATTCCGCCGCGACCACCGGGCCGCCCAGATCGCCCACGCTCCACAGCACGTCCAGCGACGCGCG
Organism: Lysobacter capsici; assembly: GCF_014779555.2. Classification (NCBI taxonomy): domain Bacteria; kingdom Pseudomonadati; phylum Pseudomonadota; class Gammaproteobacteria; order Lysobacterales; family Lysobacteraceae; genus Lysobacter; species Lysobacter capsici. Next base: position 1,901,739 of record NZ_CP094357.1, on the reverse strand, counting down.
CGCCGCGTCCACCACCATGATCCGCTCGCCCGACACCACCGACCAGGCGATGCCGTCGAAACGATCGGCGAAGAATTGCAGCGGCATCGCGCCCAGGTCGGTGATTTCGTGATGGGCCAGATCCAGCCGCGCGATCCGCGACACCGAGTCGCGCCGCGCGATCGCCAACGCGATCTGGCCGCTGTGGCTCATCACGAACCGGTACGCGGGCACCGCGTAACTGCGCACGCGTCGGCCGTTGCGATCGACCACCGCGGCGCCGGCCTCGCCCAGCGCGACCAGATAGCGGCCGTCGCCGAGCGCCGCCACGTCGTGCGGCGACTGCAGGCCCGGCGCATCCGGCGCGCTCGCGCTCAACGCGCCGGCCGTCTCCCACAAGCGACGCCGGCCCTGTGGCGTCGGCAACGACCATTCGGGCAGATCGGCGCTGAGCCACGGATCGTCGGCCAGCTTGCGCAAGCGTTCGAACTGCGCGCGCTCGATATCGTTCGCGCATGCGGCGCGATCAGCGGCGAGCGCGGGCAGCACCTGCGCGGCGAGCACACGCAGCGCCGGGTTGCTTTGCTTGACCTCGGCGAGGTCGCGACCCAAGGCTTCGCGCGGCGCCGCCGGCGAGGCCGGATCGGCCAATCGCGCGATGCGCTCGGCGTAATGCTGCACGGTATCGGGCAGCAGGCTCGCGCGCTGCACCAGGGCGCGCGCGGACAATTCGGCGCCGGCCGCTTCGGCCGCCAGCAGCCAGCGCCCGGCCTGCTCGCGCGCCTGCGGATCGGGCCACACCGCGTCGACCGCGGCCAGCCACAGGCCCTGCTCGGCCAGCGCCTGTCCCCACTCACCGCGCAATTGCCGCGCCTGCTGCGGATGGCCGTTTTCCAGCAGCGCGACCGCCGCGGCGAAGGCATTGTCGCGACGCGCGACCAGCACCGCGCGTTCGCGGTCGCCGGCCAGCATCAGCAAGCGGATGATGAGGTCCGGCGCCATGTCCCAGCTCAGCGCCAGTTCGGCGGCCTGGGCGAAACGCTCGTGCTTGACCAGATAGTCCAGCGCTTCATTGCGCGCGCTCAGCAATTCGGCGAGCACGAACACCGCTTCGTCGATCTTGCCTTGCCGATCGAGTTGTTCGAACGCGTTGCGGTACAGCTTGCGCAAGCGATCGCGCGCGCTGTCGCCGAAATCGATCGAGGTCGCCGCGCCGTTGCCCTGGCTCAGGCGCAGACTGTCGCGCCGGCCCGGCGCGCTGAACGCCTGCCCCAGCGAATCGCCGCTGCCGTCGATCGGCAAGGCATTGCGCAAGGCCTCGTGGAGATCGCCGCGATCGAACTGCTCCATCAACCGGCGCAGGTACGCGCCGTGACGCATGCCGATCAGCCGCGACGCGCGGCTGGCGATGGCGAAGCGCACCAGCATGTCGCGCCAGCGTTGCGGCACGATCGCCCGATTGCGCGGCCGCACGCTGCCGCCGCCGGTGCCCGCGCCTCGCCCGCTGGTCGCCGCGCCGCCGCCGCGACCCGACGACGCATCGCCCGACAAACCGGGAAAACGCTGCAGCAACCAGTCGGCCATGCGGTCGCGAGTGCCGACCGCGCGTTCGCGCAGGCTCGGCTTCGCGCTGGACAATCCCAGGCCGATCGGTTTGCCGTCGGCGTCCTTGCCCGCGCCGCGCGCCGCCGCATCGCGCAGGAACGCTTCGCGCTCCTGGCTCGGCGGTGGAATCTTGTCGCCCAACACCTCGCGCAAAGGTTTGCCGGTCAGGCGACCGGCCTTGGGCAAGGCCAGGCTGCGGCGGCCGTCGTAGGTGTCGTGCAACGCGTAGTCGTCGATGTCGATCACCAGCGACGGATCGAGCGTCTGCGCCTTGGCGAAATGCAGCGACTGCAATTGCCCACCGATCACCAGATGCACATCGCCGGCCGCGAGCGCGGCGCGTTCCTCCTCGGTCAGCGGACCGGCGTACAGGCCATGCGCGCCGACCCGGCGCAGCGGCGTGCCGCCGGCGAATTCGCACTGCAGCATGCGCGGCGCTTCGAAACACAGCACATCGCCGTGCTCGAACCGCCATGCGCGGCAGCCGGGCATCCATTCGTGCAGGACGCGTTCGCTGCGCCGCTCCGGCGACAGCCAGTCGGCGGCCAGCCACAGCCCGTCGACCGTTTGCCGGCCGCGCCAGACGGGATGACGCACGGTTGCGTCGGCGGGCGTCGTGCGATCACTCATCGCCGCCTCCGGCATACAGCAACACGCTCTTGGCGTTATCGCGCAACACCACCAGCCGGCCGCGCAGATCGACCAGCGCGATCATGTCGCAATCGGTGGCGACGCTGGCGACCGAGATCTGATAAGGCGATTCGTACAACGTCGCGCGGCCTTGCGCACCGATGCTGACCACCGCTCTGCGATCGGGCCGCAACGCGATCAGGTCGAGTTCGTCGGCGGCGTTCATCCTCAAGCCCACGACCTTCCAGTCCGCCGGCAGCACGATCTCGTGATCGGCGGACTTGGCCCGATGCTGGCTGCGCAGGAACACGCGCCAGATGCTGGAACGCTCGCCGCCATGACCGCCGACCGGCTGTTCCACGCAACAGCCGCCATGCCAACCGGAGCCGAACCAACGCCCACACACGAAACCAGCACGGGCTTCGCCTTGCAACGCGATCTTTTCCAGGATTCGACCGGTCTGCACACCCAGAAACTCGCAGTGCAGCTCGTTGCCCAGCTGGCGCAAATGCAAGGCATGATCGTTGCCGGCATTGGCGATGGCCAGGGTGCGGCCGGCAAAGATCTGGTATTCCGCGCCGCGCGCGGTGAACTTGTTATGCGTCCACGACAACAAACGGCCCTGACCGGACAGCAGCAACACGCGTGCGTGCGGGCTTGCGTTGAAAGCTCCGTTGAGCACGAAACACGGCAGCAGCCGTGCCCGGCTGGCCGCTGGATCGAATTCCTCCACCGGCGGCAGGTCGGCGCGGCGCAGTGGGGCGAGCTGCCAGAATTCGAGTCGGTCGGAATGCGCGATCACCCCGCCGAAATGCCGACCGACCAAGGTCGCCGCGAGCAAGGTTTTCTCCTTGGACCAGCGCGTGGTCTTCGGCGGCGACTGCGATCGCATCGTTCCGCGCGGCAGCCGGTAGACGTTGGCCGCGTTTTCTCCGATCAACGGCACGGCGACGCTGTTGCCGCCGAAGGAAATCAACGGCGGTTGCTTCAGCGACAGCCTGCCCGTGCCGGGCAACACGGACTGCTCGCGCGCGACCGACTCGAACCGTCCGCGCAGCAGGCGCGACGACACGTTGGGATCGGGCAGATTCAGCCGCAGCTCGCGCCGCGCCTGGCGCGCGGCGATCACGATCGCCAGTTCGTCCTGGCTGGCGCGTTGCACATCGACGCGATGGCCCAAGCCATAACCATGGGCGTGCGAACCGATCGACCAGCGCTCACCGGGACTCGGATCGGCCGCATCCAGGCGCAAGGTCCATTCGCGCTCCAGGCGTTCGGACAAGGACAGCGCAGCGTGCTCCGGATCGAGGCCATCGCGCGCCACGACCGCGCCGCCGGGCGTGTACGTCCGCGCGTCCAGCAGACGCTTGAGCGCTTGCGGCGTATCGGCCGCATGCAGCTCGCCCGGCTTACCGAGCACGCCCCAGGCAAAACGCGCCTTGGCCGCCTGCGCGCGCTGCGCCAGCAATATCCACATCGCCACATGCACCAGCCGCGGCGCGCCCAGTTGCGTGGGGCCGGTGTCGAACACCGCCACGGTCAGCGCGTCGACTTCGCGCGCGACCAGTTTCGGCGACAGGAACAGATGCTCGCCGGCGGCGGCGCGGCGATCGAATTCCTCCGGCACCACCTCGGCCATCGCCCATTCGCTCAGCAACAGGCGTTCGTAGCTGCCGCGCCGGCGCAGGTCGTCGATGCCCTCGGGTTCGACCGCGCCGCGCAACGCGCGCATGCGGAACGCGCCGAGCATCGGATGCAGGCGCAGCATCAGTTCGCCGAGCACGCCGGCCAGTTCCGGGTCGAACCAGCCCAGCCAGGCATGCCACGGTTTGAGCGTATCGGGCAGGCGCATCGCTCAGCCCCGCCAATGGCCGCGAATCTGCGCGATCAGCGCCGCCGTCGCCGGCAAGGCGCGATGCAGCGGCACGATCCGCGCCGGTTCGCGCAGCAGCAACAACGGCGACTGCGGATGCCGGCGCGCGATCGCGCGATGCAGCAGGTCCAGCGGCAGATCCGGGCGCTCCACCGTCGACAGCCACAGCGCGGGCGCATCGGCGCGCGGCGCGACATAGGCCACGCCCTCGCTCCACGGCAGCGATTGCGGCGCGCCGGTAAGGATCACCACATCGTCGTTGGCGGTCAGCATCAGGCGCTCGCGCACGGACTCGTCCAGACGCTCGATCGCGTCCAGCAGCCCATGCGCCGCCGCGCCGACACCGACCGCGCCCTGCGGCGGCGGCGGATCGGCTTCGCTCCGCCAACCCCACTTCATGTCGGCGTCGCGACCCGTTCGATCAGGCGCGCGCGCTCGGCGGCGAGTTCGGGCGGCAACGATTTCACGTCGAAATTCGCATCGATCTCGCGCAGCAAGGCTTCGGCGATGGTCGCCGCGGCCGGCGCGTCGGCGCCGTCCTGCAGGCAACTGCGCGCGGCTTCGACCAGCCGCGCGGCGCGCGACACCGGCTGCAGCACCGCGTGTTCGACCGCGGCGCGCAGGGTCGGGTTGGCCGCGGCCGACATCGAATCGCGCAGCACGTCCTGGGCGCTGGCCTGCGCCTCGCGGGTCGGCATCACGTAGAACAGCGGCCACAGGTCGGCGTCGGTCGCGGTGTCGCGGCCGGCCAGCACGGTGGCCGCGGCGATCAGACGCTGCACCTTGACGATGCGGCGGTCCGACAGGCTCAGGCCGGCGGCGCGCAGTTTACGGATCGCATCGGCGAGCAGGCCGCGCGCGTGGCTCAGATCGACCAGCGGCACGCGCCGGCTGAGTTCGTCGATGTCGGACAATTCGGTGCGATGCGCCAGCGGCGCGCGTTCGGACTGCCAGCCGCCTTCGAGCAAGGCCTCGAGCTGATGGTCCGGCACCGGTTCGACGAACAGGTGCAGCAGGAAACGGTCGGCGAACGCGGCCAGCGATTCGTCGTCGGGCAAGGCATTGGCCGCGCCGACGCAGACCCGCAGCGGGCATTCGATCTGAGTGTGACCGCGACGGAAGCGGCGCTCGTTGAGCACGCCGAGCAAGGTGTTGAGGATCGCGGTCGAGCCCAGAAACACCTCGTCGAGGAACGCGACCTCGGCCTCCGGCAGCATGCCGCTGACATCGGTCTCGACCACGCCCTCGCGCAGCCGGCGCAGGTCGACCGGGCCGAACAGTTCCGACGGCTCGGTGAAACGGCCCAGCAGGTATTCGAAATAACGCCCGCCCAAGGCGCTGGCGACGCGGCGCACGACCGCGCTCTTGGCGGTGCCGGGTGGGCCGAGGATCAGCAGATGCTCCTGCGCGACCGCGGCGAGCACGATCAACTCGGCGAGCTGCTCGCGTTCGATCAGGCCGACGGTGGCCGAATGCACGGCATCGCGGACGCGGGCCGCGGCCTGCTGCGCGGCGGAGGGTTCGATCGGAAGTGTCATGGACTGGACGGCCTGGATCCTTGGCGGCCCGCGCGAGGCGGACAACGGCGACGTGCGGACGGGACGCGGCGCGCGTTCGGCTTGCGACCGGTGCCACATTGCGCACTGTAGGCGCGGGCCCGCGCGTCCCGCAACCACGGCATGCGCCGATCGCGCGCGGCCCCGTCGCGCTCGGCCCGCCGCTGGCACACGATCGGCCTGCGCCGGCCGATTTTTCATTACCCTATCGCCTCGCGACACCGGCCAGGACCCCGCTCACGCCATGCCCGACACCTCTCTCGACGATCTGCTCGCCGCGCTCGCGGCCAGTCCGCAGAACCCGGCCCTGCGGATGCTGGTGGTCAATGCCTGCCTGGCCGAGGCCGATCCCGACGCGCTGACCCGCGCGCTCGAACTGGCCGGCGACGATCTGCTGAACGACCCGACCCAGCGCGACGCCGCCGTGCGCGTGCTGCTGCAACACGGCCGCGACGAACTGGTCGCGCGGATCGCCCCGGACGACTCGGCCGCCGCGCTGTTCGCGCTCGCCCGCCTGCGCCTGGCCGACGGCGATCGCGACAGCGCGCGCGGGCTGTATCAGCAGGCGGTCGCGCTCAATCCCGCGCTGGAGGACGCCGCGCTCGCCAACGAATTGGCCGGCAAGGTGATTTCCTTCGCCAACGCCAAGCGTCAGCAGTCCGAAGGCCTGCGCCCCGGCGCGCAGGCCAGCCTGGCCAACGACGACACCGACGCCGACGACGTGGCCCGGCTGTTGCAGCCGCCGCAGGCGCGCATCGCGTTCGCCGACGTCGGCGGGCTCGACGAGGTCAAGCACCAGATCCGCCGCCGCATCATCACCCCGTTCCTCAAGCCGTCGCTGTTCGAGCGCTTCAAGCGCCGCTCCGGCGGCGGCATCCTGCTATACGGCCCGCCCGGCTGCGGCAAGACCCTGCTCGCGCGCGCCACCGCCGGCGAATGCGGGGCGAAGTTCTACAACGTGGCGATCACCGATGTGCTCGACATGTATATCGGCGAATCCGAGCGCAAGCTGCACGCGATCTTCGAAACCGCGCGGCGCACCGCGCCGGCGGTGGTGTTCTTCGACGAAGTCGAGGCGATCGGCGGCAAGCGCCAGTACTCGCGCGAGGCGACCTCGGCCAAGCTGGTCAGCCAGTTCCTGACCGAACTCGACGGCTTCGCCCAGAACAACCACGGCGTGCTGATCCTCGGCGCGACCAACGTGCCGTGGGCGGTCGACGCCGCGTTCCGCCGGCCCGGCCGCTTCGACCGCGTGCTGTTCGTGCCGCCGCCGGACGAAACCGCGCGGCGCGCGATCGTCGATCTGCTGCTGCGCGACCGACCGCTCGGCGAGGGCATCGACGTGGGCGAACTGGCGCGGCTGACCTCGGGTTTTTCCGGCGCCGACCTGCGCAATCTGGTCGAAACCGCGATCGACGAAGCGATCGAGGATTCGATCGAACAAGGCCGCGAAAGCCCGTTGACCATGACCCACCTGCGCGCCGCGCTCAAGGACACCCGCTCGACCACGCTGGAATGGCTGACCACCGCGCGCAATCACGCGCGCTACGCCAACCAGGGCGGGCAGTACGACGAAGTCCTCGACTTTCTCAAACGCCACGGAGGCGGCTGATGGCGACCCTGCCTTATCGCCTGCCCGACGAACCGCGTCCGTCGGGGCTGTCGCGTTACGCGGTCGACCCGTTGTGGCCGCTGCTGACCCTGATGCTCGCCGGCGGCGGCTTCGGCCTGGCCTGGTTCGCGTTCAATTCCGCCGCGCTCGGCAGCCCGACCCGCGGCCGCGAATGGGCCTGCGTCGCGTTGAGCGTGTTCGGCACCGTCGCGCTGGTATTCACCATCGGCGTGCTGCTGGGCAGCGGCTGGCTGCGGCCCGAGCATCAGGCCTACGCGTTCTTGTCGCTGTTGCTGCTCAAGGTCGGCGTGGCTTACGCGCTGTATCTGATGCAGCAACGCTGTTTCGAAATCTTCGAGCACTACGGCGGCGAGCCGCGCAACGGCATGCCGCTGATGATCCTGCTCGCCGTGGTCGGACGCGGCGCGCTCGACATGACCGGCTGGCCGTTGATGCTGCGAATGGTGCTGCAATGAGCCGCCACGATCATCTGTACCGCATGGCCGAGCGCTATTACGCCAACGGCCAGGTCGACGACGCCATCGACATGCTGCTGCAATCGCTCGGCGAAGACCCGGACCAGTCCGATGCGCACGCATTCCTGTCGCTGTGCCTGATCAAGCGCAACCGCCTGCACGCGGCCGAAATGGAAGCCGCGCGAGCGCTGGAACTCGAACCCGAATCGCCGTTCGCCCACCTCGCCGCCGCGATCGCGGCGATCGCGCGGCGCAGCCTGAAGCAGGCGCAGGCGCATCTGGATTCGGCGCGCGAACTGCAACCCGACTCGGCCGCGATCGCCGACGCCTATGCGCGCCTGTACCTGGCCTGGGGCCGCGACGCGCAGGCGCTGGAAGAAGCGCGGCGCGCCTGCGAGCTCGACCCGGACGATCCCGACTACCCGGCCCTGCTCGCCTCGCTGGAACTGCGCCGCGGCGATCGCGCGCGCGCCGAAGCGCTGGCGCGCGACGTGCTGCGCGGCCATCCCGAACACGTCGAGGCCCTGTGCGTGCTCGGTCATTGCGAACTCGCCGCCGGCCGCACCGACAGCGCGCGCGATCACGCCGCCTGGGCCTTGCAGATCGATCCCATGGACGGCGAAGCGCTGACCCTGATGGCGGCGGTCAAGGCGCGGCGCAGTTGGGCGCTGGGCCTGTGGTGGCGGTTCCAGAGCTTCATCAGCGCCGGCTCGCGCACCCGCGCGGTGGTACTGCTGATCGGCATGTTCCTGATCTACCGCATCGCCCTGATCGCGCTGCCGCAGAACGGTCTGCCGCAATGGACCGGTCCGCTGTCGTATGCCTGGCTGCTGTTCTGCGCCTACACCTGGATCGCGCCGAGCCTGTTCTGGCGGTCGGTCAAGAAGGAACTGGAGCAGGTGAAGCTGCGGCCGGGGTTTTAAGTCCGCACGCTCAGACTCGGCGCATCACGCTGGCGCGAACGGTCGGATCGAACTGGAGTTCGTCCACGGCGATGACTTCGGCGGCGGCGACATCGCCGATCGCGCCCGTGTCGAAAACAGCCCGTGCGGCCCCAAGCTCGTCGCCAACGAACTTGACCCGGAAAAACGACGGATACTCGTCGGCGTCATCGTCGAACCGCGAATCCAGCAGCCAAAAGCCGTCGTCCTGGCCGCCCGCGAGCACCCAGCGCGGGACATCGCAGAAATCAGCGTAAACAACGATGGGCAACCACGTCGCAGCGGGCATCTTCATTGCAGTCGCTCCTGTATCGGCTCATCACAACGCCAACATCAGACCGTTGCGGCCGGGAAAAGGCCTTACTTCACCACCCGCAACTTGGACGCCTTTCTGCGCTCGCGCAGTTCGCGCATCCGCGCATCGCGGCGGGCGGCGTCGCTGTTGCCGCCACCGCCGTTCTTCGGCGGGTACTTGCGCCAGTAGCGGATCACCATCCAGCCCACGATCATCCCGCCCAGATGGGCGAAATGGGCCACGCCGGTACCGGTGGTGAACACGCCGTAGAACACCGACGCCAGCGCGTAGATGATCACCAGGGTGCGCGCCTTGAGCACGATAGGGAACGGCAGCAGGGTGACGCGGCGATTGGGGAACAACATGCCGTAGGCGAGCAACAGGCCGTAGATCGCGCCGGACGCGCCCAGGGTCACATACAGCTGGCCCTCGTAGATCGCGATCGACGCGAACAGCAGTTGCAGCAACGCCGAACCGATCAGGCAGACGAAGTAATAGATCGCATAGCGTCTTGCGCCCCAGTGGTATTCCAGCGACGCGCCGAACATCACCAGCGCGAGCATGTTGAACACCAGATGGCCGATGTTGCCGTGCATGAAACCCGAGGTCAGCAACTGCCACGGCATGAAGCCCGGGCCGTCGACTACGAACTGCGACGGTACCCACGGCCACAGCTCGAACCACGACGGCCAGGCGTGGGTGGACTCGCTCAGTCCCAACAGGGATTGCAGGACGAATACGACGACATTGGCGATCAACAGTCGGCGGGTGATCGACGGGATACTGGAAAACATCGCGACTCCTCGGGGCGGGCGCTATGGTAGCCGCGACCGCGCCGCGAGGACGTGAGCGCGGCGTACACGGCGCGCGCCCGCGCAGGGGGCGTTCAGTCGTCCGGCGGGCCCCATATCTGCGCGTCCACCGTCGGCGCCGCGCGCTGGCCGCGGACCCGGCCGTTTTCGACCGTCACCCCTTCCGCGCGCAGCCGCTGGCATTGCTCGCGATAGCCTTTGGAGCCTTCCGGCAGCGCGATCCGGCCGTCCGAGCGCAGGACCCGGTGCCAGGGCAGTTTGGGGTCGTCGTTTTCGCTGAGCAGGCGCGCGACCAGGCGCGCGCGGCCGGGCAGTCCGGCGCGGCGCGCGACCTCGCCGTAACCGGCGACTTCGCCCTTGGGAATGGCGCGGATCGCGGCGCGGATGCGTTTGGCGGCAGTTTCGCTGTCCATCGCGGTAGCATATGCGCTGCAACGCGCAGGAGTCGCCCCCATGCAATTCGAACAGATCCGCCATCAACTGACCCGGGCCGGGTTCCACCTCACCGTTCACGACGAGAGCGTGATCTGCATCGAGCTGTCGCTCGAACAGGGCACCCGCCATCAGGCCTTGTTCCTGTCCGAGATCGAGGACGACGACGGCCGCGCGTTCCTGCGCGTGAGCACCGCGGTGGCCCCGACCACCGGCCTGGACGCGCGCCGCGCGCTGGCCTTCAACTGGGAAAGCCACGTCGGCTACCTGGCGATCGGCGACCTCGACGGCGTGCCGTATCTGCAACTGTGCGAGAACCGTCCGCTGGAAACCCTGGACGCGGCCGAGGTGCAGCGCCTAGTGATGGAGATCGGCGGCGTGGGCGATCGGATGGAGCGGGTGCTGTCGGCGAATGGGGATTTGCTTTAAGCGCAGGGGAATCGGCCTTAAGCGGATGTGCTGAGTCTTGGGTTTGCGGGGCTTGGCTGCTCGCCGAGGATTAATTCCGATCCGGGAGCCTATTTCGGTTTCGCCGTTGGCGGGCCTGATTCCAGTTTCGTGGTAATCCGATTTTCGCGGTCGCGGCTCGCGCCGCTCCTACAGGTAGCCCATGTAGGAGCGGCGCGAGCCGCGACCGCGCTGCCTCCGACCGCGACGCGACATCTGTTTCATCGCATCCGTCAGTGGCGCTTGTCGGTTGCCTCGATGCGCGAGGTCGACATCGGGAGTGGGCCATCGCGTATCCGAGCGATATCCGCGCCCCAACCAGACCGTCATTCCCGCGAAGGCGGGAATGACGACTCGGAAGAACGCGTTGAAACCCCAATCGCGCCGCAAACAAAAGGCCCGCATTCGCGGCCTTTTGCGTAGCTCAACCTAGCGGTGGTAGTTACCGCGACGCGGCAATATTCACCACCGCAATCAAATCCACCCCAAGAACCGCATCAACTCGAACAACCCATAAGCGATACCGCCCGCCGCCGGAATCGTAAGAATCCACGCCCAGATCATCTTCTCGACCACGGTCCACTTGATCGAGTTGAAACGCTTGGCCGTGCCCACGCCCATGATCGCGGCGGAGATGTTGTGGGTGGTCGACACCGGGATGCCCAGCGAGGAGGCGAACATGATCACCGTCGCGGCGCTGGTCTCGGCGGCGAAGCCGTGGATCGGGTGCAGCTTGACCAGCTTGTGGCCCAGGGTCTTGATGATGCGCCAGCCGCCCGCGGCGGTGCCGGCGGCCATCACCACCGCGCAGGTCAGCTTGATCCAGGTGTCGATGTCGTTGTTGGCGATCGCTTCGGGCGAAGGATGCAGGAACGCCAGCCAGCCCGGCAGGTTGTCCAGGGTGCCGGCGGCCTGCGCGCTGATCAGGGCCAGGGCGATGATGCCCATGGTCTTCTGCGCATCGTTCATGCCGTGGGCGAAGCCCATGCCGGCGGCGCTGAGCAGCTGCGCCTTGCCGAAGAAGCCGTTGACCCAGCGCGGCCGCGCCAGCCGGCGCAGGATGCCGCCGCTGCGGGCCATGAACGAGATCAGCGCGAACAGCACGCCCATCACCAGGAAACCGGCGGCGAAGCCGAGCACCGGGGAGGTGAACATCGGCACGATCACCTTCCACAGCACGCCGGCGCTCTTCCAGATCGGTTCGGCCGGATGCGACCAGACTACCGCGTGCCAGTTGTTCGACGAGGCCGCGACCGCCGCGCCGCACAGGCCGCCGATCAAGGCGTGCGAGGACGAGGACGGCAGGCCCAGCCACCAGGTGATCAGGTTCCAGATGATGCCGCCGAGCAGCGCGCACAGCAGCAGCTGCGAACCGACTTCGACCACGCCGGCGTCGATCAGGCCCGAGGCGATGGTCTTGGCCACCGCGGTGCCCCACAGCGCGCCGATCAGATTGGTCGAGGCGGCCAGGATCACCGCCTGCATCGGCGAGAGCACCTTGGTCGCGACCACGGTGGCGATCGAGTTGGCGGTGTCGTGGAAGCCGTTGACGTATTCGAAGATCAGCGCGGCCAGCACTACCACGATGACGAGCGTAAGCATCGCGCGCGCCTCAGGAATTTTTCAGGACGATCTGGTAGGCGACCACGCCGGCCTCGCGGCAGCGGTCGATCGCCTTTTCCAGGATCTCGAAGAACTCCTTCAGCAAGAACATCTGCAGGTTGTCGAGTTGGCCGGAATAGATGTCGCGGTACAGCTCCAGCATCAGCCGGTCGGCCTCGTTCTCCAGCGCGCGCAGCTGGTCGTTGAGCGCCTTCATCGGCTCGAGCTTGAGATGGCGCAGCTGGTGGACCATCTTGACCACGACCTCGGCGGCCTGCTCCAGCATCGCCGCGCGCGGCGCGAAGTCGATGTGTTCCAGGTGGCGGGTGGCCAGCGAATAGCGGTCGGCGAACTTCTCGACCTGCTTGGGGATCTTGTACAGCGCGGTGCTCAGCGACTCGATGTCCTCGCGCTCGATCGGGGTGATGAAGCTGTCGACCAGCTCCTGGCTGATCTTGTCGGAGGCCTCGCGCTCACGCTGGCGGGCGAGCTTGAACGCGTCCAGCGCGGGCTGGCGGTCGGCGGCCTTGAGCATGCCGTGCAGGGCCTTGGTGCTGTCGTGGGCGGCGACGGCGGCCTCCTCGAGCAGGGTATAGAACTGGTTGCCTTGGCCGAAAATGGTCTGCAGGGAAAACATGCTGGAAAGCCTCTGGGCCGTAAGCCGCTGAATGCCGGCCGCGCCGGTGGGTGTTCTGGCGCCGGCTGGGCCGGCACGGGTTTGCGGGCGCGATTATGACCGTTTGACGACGCCGCGCCCACCTTGGCCTGCGCGCGGGCCGGTCGCAGCCCACAAAAACGCCATCGCGGGGCGATCGGCAGGCCCGGGGCGGTCCGCCCGGCCCGGTCGCTTTCACGAAGAGGCGTCGTGAATGCCTGCTAAGATCGGCCCCGGTCCGGCTCCGGCCATGCCGCCTCCCCTACCGTTTCCCCCGCAACCCATGGACGACGACCCAAAACCGCGACCCAGCCGGCAATGCCCGGCCCGTTCCGCCCGCAATGCGCGCTCCTTCCGTGAACCCACCGGCCACAGGAGGCATTGCCGATGCTGGAACTACTGATCGTCATGGCCCTGATCGTCCTCAACGCCTTCTTCGCGATGTCGGAGATGGCGCTGATGACCTCGCGCAAGCTGCGCCTGAAGCAGATGGCCGACAACCCGACCCACCCCAGCCGCGGCGCCCGCATGGCCCTGCAGCTGGCCGAACACCCCGACAACCTGCTGTCGACCGTGCAGGTGGGCATCACCGCGATCGGCGTGCTGACCGGCACCTTCGGCGGCGAGTCGATCGGCCTGGCGATCGCCGGCTGGATCGGCGGCATCTTCCCGGGCGCGGCCGAGTACGCGCGCACCATCGGCATCGGCACCGCGGTCACCCTGATCACCGCCGCCAGCGTGATCTTCGGCGAGCTGATCCCCAAGCGGCTGGCCCTGACCAATCCGGAAAAGATCGCCAGTTCCGTGGCGATCGTGCTGGCCGGGCTGGCCCGCTTCGCCAAGCCGGTCGTCGCCACCCTGGGCGCGATCAATCGCCTGGTGCTGCGCCTGCTCGGGATCAAGGACGACGCGCGCAGCGAGATCAGCGAAGAAGAGATCCGTCTGCTGGTCAGCGAAAGCCACGAGCAGGGCGTGATCGACGCCGACGAACGCAAGATGATGAATCGCGTGCTCAGCCTCGGCGATCGCACCACCGACAGCCTGATGACGCCGCGCACCCGCATCACCTGGCTCGACGCCAGCGCTTCGATCGAGGACAACCTCGCGGCGATGCGCGAATCGCCGTTCTCGCGCTTCCCGGTCTACCGCGGCAGCGATCAGGACGTGCTCGGCGTGCTCGAGGCCAAGTCGCTGCTGCGCAACCTGGGCGTGGGCAATCTGCCGGACCTGTTCGGCCAGCTGACCGAAGCCTTGTTCGTGTCCGAATCCACCCACGCGCTCAAGCTGCTGGAAATCTTCCGCGAGGAACAGCAGTCGCTGGCGCTGGTGGTCGACGAATACGGCGACGTGACCGGGCTGATCACCGTCAACGACCTGATGGGCGCGGTGATCGGCCGGGTCCAGACCGCCGAGTCCGACGATCAGGCCGGGCCGGTGGTGCAGCGCGAGGACGGCTCGTATCTGATCGACGGCGCGCTGCCGGTGGAGGAACTGCGCGAAGTGCTCGGCGGCGGACGCCTGCCGAACGAGGACGAGCACGACTTCCACACCGTCGCCGGCATGGTGATCGCCCACTTCGGCCGGATTCCGCACGTCGGCGAGTATTTCGCCTGGAGCGGCTGGCGGATCGAGGTGATCGACCTGGACGGCCCGCGCATCGACAAGCTGCTGCTGCAGCGGCAACTGCCCAAGCCCGCCGAGTCCACCGACGATGACGGCAGCGGCTGACCGCGGGCCTGAGGACGAGGGCGGCGGCGAGCGTGGCCGCGACCGCGCGCGTCGCGGCGACGTCCACGAGGCCGGCACCCGCGCCCTGCTCGACGCCATCGTCGCCGGCGATCCGGACGAGGTGGTCAAGTTCGGCGACGTGTTCAACGGCCTGGGCAACCGCTCGTTCGGCATGCTGCTGTTCGTCTCCACCCTGCCCGCCTTCATCCCGATCCCGGGCGTGGGCGGCGCGATCAGCGGCCCGCTGGTGGTGCTGGTCGGCCTGCAACTGCTGATCGGCCTGCGCCGGCCGTGGCTGCCGGGCTTCATCGCCCGGCGCGGCCCGCACCGCAGCGCGATGGCCAAGTTCCGCAATCTGCTGGCGCCGTGGCTGACCCGGCTGGAACGTTTCGTCAGCCCGCGCGCGACCGCGCTGCTCGATCATCGCGCCGCCAATGCGTTCACCGGTTTGCTGCTGGTGCTGCTCGGCATCCTGCTGTCGCTGCCGATCCCGTTCACCAATTTCCTGTTCGGCGCGTTGCTGCTGTTGTTCGCGTTCGCGCTGCTGGAACGCGACGGCAAGCTGATGGGCATCGCCTGGGTCGCCGGGGTGATCGCGGTGGCGGTGTTCGGCGTGCTGTCGGGCAGCCTGGCGCAGGCGGCGGCGGAGTGGATTGCGTTGGCTCGGGCGAAGTTGGGCTGAGGGAGTTGTCTGTTTCGAGCTTTCGAAGCAGTGAAGCCATCTCACCCGCTAATTTGAATTTCACGGAACGTCATTCCCGCGAACGCGGGAATCCAGCGACTTTAATCGTTCTCGCACGAAAGGCACTGGATTCCCGCGTTCGCGGGAATGACGAGCAAAAACAAAATCGCTCGATACAGCGGCGCGGCCGGTAAAACCAAGTGCCACCAGGCCGCTAGCCGAGCAGCACCAAAAACTCCTGCGCATTCACCGGATGCCCCAGCCAGTAGCCCTGCGCCAGATCGCAGCCGCGCTCGCGCAACACCGCGTACTGGCCTTCCTTCTCCACGCCCTCGGCGACGACGATGATGCCCAGCGAATGCGCCATCGCGATGATCGCGGTGGTCAGCGCCAGATCGTCGGGATCGCGCAGCACGTCGGCGATGAAACTGCGGTCGATCTTGACCCCGTCCACCGGCACCCGGCGCAGATGGCTCAGGCCGGAGAAGCCGGTGCCGAAATCGTCCAGCCACACCTTCACCCCGCTCGCGCGCAGCCGCGACAGCAGGCTGCTGGCATGGACCTCGTCGCCGATCACCGCGGTCTCGGTGAGTTCCAGATGCAGTTGCTGCGCGGGCAATCCGGTTTCGCGCAGGCAGGCGGCGACCACGTTGGGCAGGTCGCCGCTGCGCAACTGGCGCGGCGAGACGTTGACCGAGACGAACATCGGATCGGCGCCCACGCGCGTATCGCGCCACGACACCGCGTCCTCGCAGGCCGCGCGCAGCACCTGCGGGCCGAGCGTTTCGATCAGGCCGCTCTGCTCGGCGACATCGATGAACACCGACGGCGCGATCAGGCCCTGCTCGGGATGCTTCCAGCGCAGCAACGCCTCGGCGCCGACCATCTTGCCGTCGGCGAGGCGGAACACCGGCTGATACACCAGGCTCAGTTCGCCGCGATCCCAGGCGCCGCGCAATTCGTGCTCCAGATGCACCCGGCGTTCCACCGCCTGATCCATCGCCCGGCTGTAGAAGCGGTAGCAGTTCTTGCCGGCGACCTTGGCCTGATACATGGCGATGTCGCCGTTCTTCATCAGCGCGGTCGCGCCGGAGGCGTCTTCCGGATACAGGGTCACGCCGATCGAGGTGCCGAGAAAGACCTGACGGTCGTGCACCACGATCGGCTGGCCGAGTTCGGACACCAGCACTTCGGCCAGATGGGTGGCGACGGTGCGCGCCTCGCCGTTGCGCTCGCGGCTGCCCTCGACCAGGATCACGAACTCGTCGCCGCCGAAGCGCGCCAACAGCGCGCGTTCGCCGCCGATCCGGCGCACCGTGTCCTGGATGCGCTGGGCGAATTGCAGCAGCACATCGTCGCCGGCGTCGTGGCCGAGGGTGTCGTTGACGCGCTTGAAATCGTCGATGTCGGCGAACAACAGGCCGAGCTGGCCGCCGTCGCCGCGCAGATGCAGCAAGCGCTGGTCCAGCCACTCGCGGAACGCGAGCCGGTTGGCCAGCCCGGTCAGCGCATCGGTGTAGGCCATGCGGCGGATGTCGCGGTCGTGGCGCGCGAGGCTGTGGCTCATGCGGCTGAACGCATGCATCAGGTCGCCGACTTCGTCGTTGGGATGACCGGCCGGCGGCGCGCTGTCGAACTGTCCGTTCTCGATCGCCTGGGCGGCGTCGGCGAGTTCGCGGATCGGCTTGACCAGCCAGCGCTGGATCAGCCACACCATCAGCGCGCCGAGCGCGAGCAGGCCGACGCTGAGCAGCCCGACCCACAGCAGCTGGCGCCGGCCCAGTTCCTCCAGCCGTTGCCGCAACTGATCGAGCGCGCTGTCCTGATAGGTGCGCATCGCCTTGAGGTCGTAGCCCACGCGCACGCCGCCGAGCCGCTGCTGGCCGATCTTGATCGGCATCGACACGTCGAAGGTGCTCTCGCCCCACTGGGTGTGCAGCGCGCGCGCGGCCACCACCTGCTTCGCCATCGCATCGTCCATGCGCTTGCCGTAGCTGGGAATCTCCTCGCTGCCGTCGTGGACGATGTTGCCGTCGTTGTCGTAGACGATCACGTAGCGCACGCCCGGATTGGCCAGCGCCGCGCGGCTGAGTTCGCCGATCGCGTCCAGATCGAAGTAATACAGCGGATTGGTCAGCGAGCCGGCGAGCTGCGCCACCTCGCCTTCGCCGTGACGGCGCAGGCTTTCGACGAAACTGTCGCGCATCGCGTCGCGGCTGACCCCGACCACTTCGGCCTGGATGCGCTCCTGCCGGTACAGCAACAGCGCGATCAGCGCGACCACCACCAGAAACGCCACCCCCATGATCGACAGGAACTTGGCCTGCAGGCCGGCGCGCAGTCTCATTCGACCTCCGCCCGCACCCGCGCCACGCCCGAACCGATATGGTCCAGCGCGCGCTGCGATTCAGCGTCGATCGGCATGAAGCCGGTGGTCTTGAAGAAGCGCAGCAGCGCTTCGCCGGCCTCGGGATCGCCGGCCGCGTCCATCAGCACCTCGCGCAGGCGCGCGGCGACCTTCGCGTCCAGATCGCCGCGCACGACTTCCAGCGCGCGCGGATAGTCCTCGCTGCGGCCGATCTCGATCAGGTCGCGGCGGAAGGCTTCGGGCATGCGGCGCGGGTTGTTCCAGTCCAGATTGCTCATCACCCCGGCATCGACCAGGCGCTTGTGGACCCAGGTCGAGACGTTGAGCTCGGAGCGCGCGAACAGATAGCCGACCCCGCCGCGGTTGATCCGGTCGGTCGGCGACAACAGGATTTCCAGGGTCAGGCCGCGTTCGAGCAAGGTCGCGGCCGGGACGAAGTAGGCGCTGGTCGAGGTCGGCCGCTGGAACGCGACGTTGTGGCCGCTGAGGTCTTCGAGCGAGCGCAAGCCGCTGTCGCGGCGGGCGAAGAACACGCTGTGGTAATGGCTGACCCCGTCGCGCTCGGTCAGCAGCAACGGCCGCGCGTCGGCGCGCTGCCGCAGCAGCATCGCGGTGCCGGCGGTCTCGCTGACCCAGTCGACCCGGCCGCGGCGCAGATAGCTGGCCATCTGCTGCACGTCCTTGGCCATCAGGATGCGGCCCTCGCGGATGCCGACCTCGGCCATGCGCGGGACCACGTAATCCAGCAATGGCTTGAGCTGTTCGTAATGGGCCTTGGGATCGTCGCTGATCCGGCCGAGCACCAGCACATGGGCATCGGTGTCCTCCGGATGGCCGCCGCGCGCGTCGTGCGGATCGGCCGACGCCGCGACGCAGGCCGACGCCCCGGCCAGGGCGAGCCCCAACAGCACTCTCAGAATCCGCGCGCTAGCGATCAACTCAAGTCACCCGGTCGGATTGCCACCGCAGCGTAATCGAACCGCCGCCGCGCCGATACGCCCGCGTTGCGGCCGCGCAACGGCCCGGCGCCGCGCGCCGAAGCCGAGCGCCGGCCGCGCCACGCCCGCTGCATCAGCGCCGTTGGCCGGCCAGCATCGCCATGCGCTCGACATCGGCGAGCACGCCGCGCAGCAGCCGCACTTCGCGCTCGTCCAGGTCGGCGCGCAGGAACAGCCGGCGCAGCTTGCGCATCGCCGATTCGGGCGCGCGGCCCTTGTGGAAGTCGATCGCGTCCAACGCCTCGCCGAGTTGGCCGAAGAAACCTTCCAACTGCGCGTGCGAGGCCGGCGGGTCGCGATGATCGCCGGCCGGATCGGCCGCGGCCGCGGCCAGCGCGGCCATGCGCAGCTCGTAACTGAGCACCTGCACCGCCGCGCCGAGGTTGAGCGAGCTGTAATCGGGATTGGCCGGGATATGCACCGCGGCATGGCACAGCTGCAATTCGTCGTTGTTCAGGCCGGTGCGCTCGCGCCCGAACACCAGCGCGACCTGGGCGCCCTCGCGGGCGCGGGCGTCGACGCGTTCGGCGGCCAAGCGCGGCGGCAGTTCCTCCAGCGCGATCCGGCGGCTGCGCGCGGTGCAGCCCAGGACCCAATGGCAATCGGCGATCGCCGCGGCCAGGTCGGGCAGGATCGGCGCGGCCTCCAGCACGTCGTCGGCGCCGGCGGCCATGGCATAGGCGTCGCGGTCGAGCGGCTTCTCCGGCGCGACCAGGACCAGCCGCGACAGGCCCATGGTCTTCATGGCCCGGGCCGCCGAGCCGATGTTGCCCGGGTGCTGGGTGCCGACCAGGACGATGCGGATGCGGGCGGCAGCTGGGTCGGGCGCGGCGGTGGGCGGGGCCGCGGCGGGGTCGCCCGGGGCGACGGCGGAGTTGGCAATTTCGGGCCGCTCGGGCGGCGGCGGGGTTTCGCGAGGATCGGAGTTCATGCGCAAATGGTAAACTCCCCGCCCCGGCCATACGCGCCGGCCCGCTCTTTATCCCCGTCAGTCCTGCCCCACCTCACCCGTTCGAGGCCGTAAACCATGCAGAAACCCGCCGTCACCCTCATGGTCAAGGCCGCTCGCTCCGCCGGCAACGTGCTGCTGCGCCACATGCACCGCCTGGATGCGCTGAACATCGTCGAGAAGGACCGCATGGACTACGCCAGCGAAGTCGACAGCCTGGCCGAAGCGGAGATCATCAAGGAATTCCGCCGCGCCACCCCCGACTACGCCATCCTCGGCGAGGAAAGCGGCCCGATCGGCCAGGCCCGTTTCACCTGGGTCATCGATCCGCTCGACGGCACCAGCAACTACCTGCACGGCATCCCGCATTTCTGCGTGTCGATCGCGCTGTGCGAAAACGGCGAACCGATCCACGGCGTGATCTTCGATCCGCTGCGCAACGACCTGTTCACCACCAGCCGCGGCAGCGGCACCCAGCTCAACGAAAAGCGCGTGCGCATCGCCGAGCGCAAGGACCTGACCGGCGCGATGCTGATCACCGGCTTCCCGCCGCGCGAACGCGCCCGCGCCAGCGCCCACCTCAAGTGCCTGGACAATCTGCTGGTCGACGCCGAAGACGTGCGCCGCACCGGCTCGGCCGCGCTCGACCTGGCCTACGTCGCCTGCGGCCGCGCCGACGCCTATTTCGAAGCCGGCCTGAAGCCGTGGGACATCGCCGCCGGCGCCCTGATGGTGCGCGAGGCCGGCGGCAAGGTCTGCGACTTCAAGGGCCGCTCGACCGGACCGATGGACAACCGCGGATTGCCGCCGCGGCAGTTGGTGGCCGGTAATTTGAAGATCGCCGATGCGTTGCAGAATCGGATCGTCAATACGGGGTATGCGGCGGCGTTTGATTGATGCGCTGAGCCGGCCTGTATCTGAAGACGAAACGCCGCGATGATCGCGGCGTTTTTTTGTTTCAGCCGCCGCTCCTGAAAATCTCCGGGAAAAGACGCAGGTATTCATCCGCTTGATTCAGTCCTGACGGCTGGGCTTTCGCACCGTGATGAACCTTCGAGGCCGATAAATCTCGGCTACTAGCTTGCACAATTCGCGAATTTGCTCAGGAGTCAAACCCGGATTCAACACCACGGCCTCGCCTTGGAATTCAAACACGTCCGAAAACGCGCCGGGAACCGACAGCAACGTCGATAAGGTTTGCCACGCAGACCCCCAAAACCGCTTTGAATTCGCCACCATGGTGGGGCATCGGCTGCGACTGCTTAGCCAGCTGAGCATATTGATGCAAACCAGCCGCAGAGGTTGCGCTCCGACCTGCGCTTGAGCTTCCGAAAGCGCCGTCTCGTCCGCAATTACATATTCGGCCATGGCGCGGATCAAGGATTCGGCGCGCTCGTATTGACTAAGATCCCCCTGCGCGGAGTCATGCCCCCTGCGCGTCGTAACCACCCAAATCGCGCCGCTCACCGCAATACCCTGCTCATTCGCCAGACCCGTGAGCTTCGCGCGTATCGCAGCCGCCGCGCGCTCGCGCACCTGTTCGCTCTGCGCGGAGAGCAAACGCTGGATCGGGCCGACCCGAAACACTTGCTGCAATGCGTCCTCGGCCATGGCCTCCCGGGTGTCGCCTCGTCCGTAATAGAACGGCGCTTCGAAAGCTCGCAATTCGACCTGGGCGAATCCCGCCTCGGTCAGAATCCGTTCGACCCGCTGCGGATCGCTGAAGGCGAACGGGCCGGGCGCGTTCGTGTCGACGCTCGGCTGCTCGACTATGCCGGCGATCGCTTTCAAGGGCAGCACGTACCAGTCGTTCTTCGCCGGTTCCTGCCAGCACGCGAACGCGATTCGGCCGCCGGGCTTGAGCGTCTTGCGCAGTTCGGTGAACGCGGCGGCCGGGTCGTCGAAGAACATCACGCCGAAGCGCGAGAACAGCAGGTCGAAGCTGCGCGGCGCGAACAAGGGCGCGCTGGCGTCGGCGAGGCGAAACTCGATCGGCAGCTCGGAGGCCTGCGCGCGTTCGCGCGCACGGCCGATCAGCGGTTCGGACACGTCCACGCCGATCACCCGGCCGCTCGCGCCGACCGCCCTTGCCAGTTCGAGCGAGGTCGCGCCTGCGCCGCAGCCGATGTCGAGCACGGCTTCGCCGGGTTGCGGCGCGGCGGCGGCGAACGCCATCTCGCCGTAGGCGGCTGTGCGCTCGTCGAGCCAATCGTTGTAGGTCAGCCAGCGGCCGCCGACCGGGCCGTTCCAGTCGCTGATTTGTTGTTGGTTGCGTGCGGACATTCCGGCTCCATGGGTTGGATCAAAGGCGGCTCAGACAGTACGAAGCATCCTGGCGTGTTTCGCCATCGCTACTCACGGCGCTGCTTCTTCGAACTCCACGCGTTCCGCGGTGATGGCGATGAATCCGCGCACCAGATGCAGATAAGTCGTGCCCGGCCCCCGCGAAGGAACCCATTGGACGACATTGCCGGCGCGCGCATTGTCCGCCAGTTCGTCCAGGTCGGCGGCCTCCTGCATGCGCACGACGCCGAGGAATTTGATCGCGGCCATGACTCGAGCGCGGCTGTCGGACTCGCGGTAATACTCGAGCACGATCTTCACGGTACGCGCTCGATGATCCGTGGCGATCGAATGGAGGCTTGCGTCGTGCAACTCGATGTCGTGCGGATCCAGCGTCATGTTCGGTCATCCGGGCCGGTAATGACGGCAGCATAGCGAGTGCGGCCGGCCACGGACATGCGACCGATCGGTGACCACGCCTACGAAAAAGGCCGCGCAATGCGCGGCCTTTTTCGTCCAACCAAACGCCGACCGTTACGGACGACGCGCCAGCGCCGCGTCGTCCTTGGCCTTGGGCAGCAAGTCCTGCTTGGTGACCTTCAGGAAGCCCAGGGTCAGCAACGGACAGGCGACGAAGATCGAGGACACGGTGCCGATGATGATGCCGAGCATCTGCGATTCGGCCATGCCGCGCAGCGAACCGCCGCCGTAGATGTACAGCGCGACCACGGTCAGGAACGCCACGAACGAGGTGATCACCGTGCGCGACAGGGTCTGGTTGATCGAGCGGTTGAGGATGGTCTCCGGATCGGCGCGCATCGAACGGAAGTTCTCGCGCACGCGGTCGAACACCACGATGGTGTCGTTGATCGAGTAGCCCATCACCGACAGGATGCCGGCCAGCACGGTCAGGTCGAATTCGTGGCCGCTGAGCGCGAACCAGCCGGCGACCACGATCACGTCGTGCAAGGTGGTGATGATCGCCGCCACCGCGAACTTCCATTCGAAGCGGAAGGCGATGTAGATCAGGAAGCCGACGACCACGAAGATCAGCGCGTACAGGCCGTTGAGAGCCAGTTCCTTGCCGACCTGGGGACCGACGAATTCGTTGCGCAGGATCTTGCCGGTGTTGCCGCTGGCGGTCACCGCCTTCATCACCGCCTGGGCGGCGTGCGCGGTGGCGGCGGAGGAATCGTCGCCCTCGCGCGGCTGCAGGCGCACCAGCAGTTCGTTGCCCGAGCCGTAGGTCTGGACCTGGGCGCTGTCGTAACCGTCGGCGGCCAGTTTGTCGCGGATGGTGTCGAGCGAGGCGGACTTGTCCAGGTGCACTTCGACCAGGTTGCCGCCGGTGAAGTCGAGGGCGAAGTTGAAGCCGCGGGTGGCCATCGCTCCGATCGCGACGAACATGATGATGGCGGCGATGGCGATCGACAGCCACCGCATCTTCATGAAGTTGATGTTGGCGTCGTTCGGCAGCAGGGTCAGCGGGAAAATTTTCATGTCTGGAGTATTCCCGTCAGATCGCGATGGACTTGAGCTTGCGGCGGTTGCCACCGTAGATCAGCGTGGCGATACCGCGCGACACGGTGACGGCGGTGAACACCGAGGTCAGGATGCCGACGATCATGGTGATCGCGAAGCCCTGCAGCGGACCGGTACCGAAGGCGTACAGGGCCACGCCGGCCAGCAGCGCGGTCATATTGGAGTCGAAGATGGTGCCCGAGGCCTTGTCGTAACCGGTCGCGATCGCGGTCTGCGGCGGTATCCCGGCGCGCAGTTCTTCTCTTATTCGTTCGTTGATCAGCACGTTGGCGTCGACCGACATGCCCACCGACAAGGCCAGGCCGGCGAAGCCGGGCAGGCTCATGGTCGCGCCGACGATCGACATCAGCGCCACCACCATCAGCAGGTTGAGCACCAGCGCCATGCAGGTGATCAGGCCGAACATGCGGTAGTAGATCAGGAAGAAGCTCAGCGCGAAGATGAAGGAGTACGCCACCGCCATGGTGCCGCGCTTGACGTTCTCGGCGCCCAGGCTCGGGCCGACCACGCGCTCTTCGACGAAGATCATCGGCGCGGCCAGCGCGCCGGACTTGAGCTGGCTGGCCAGGGCCTTGGATTCTTCCGCGCTCAGGCCGGTGGTCTGGAAGTTCTTGCCGAACACGCCCTTGATTTCGGCCGAGTTGATCACGCGCTCGTCGGTGCGGATGGTCTGCACTTCCTTGCCGTCGACGATCGCGGTGATCGGGGTCTGCTCGACATACACGATGCCCAGGCGCTTGCCGACGTTTTCCAGGGTGTGGTCGAGCATGCGCTGGCCGCCGACGCTGTTGAGCGTGATCGACACGCCCTGGCGGCCGTCCTGCGGGTCGGTCATCGGCTGGGCGTTGACCAGTTGCTCGCCCGACACCAGCAGGCGCTTGGACAGCAGCAGCGGCTGCTTGGTCTCGGTGTAGTACACGCGCGCATCCGGCGGCACGCTGCGGTCGCGCACCGCCGCGTCGGCGGTGGCTTCGTTGCCGATCACCGCGCGGAATTCCAAGGTCGCGGTCGCGCCGATCTGGCGCTTGGCCTCGACCGTGTCCTGCAGGCCCGGCAGCTGGATCACGATGCGGTCGGTGCCCTGGCGCTGGATCACCGGCTCGGCCACGCCGAAGGCGTTGATGCGGTTGCGCAGGGTGTTGAGGTTCTGTTCGATGGCTTCCAGCGAGATGCGCTGCAGTTCGGCCTGCGGCACTTCCAGGGTCAGGGTCTGATCCTGAAGGTTCTGGGTCAGGGTCGGGAACGCGGTGCGCAACTGGCTCTGCGCCTTGGCCGTGTCGGCGCCGGTGCCGAGGGTGGCGACCAGCGCCTCGTTGCCGCGGCGGACCACCGAGGTGTACGGCACGCGGTTATCGCGCAGGGTCGAGCGGACGTCTTCGACGTAAGCGTCCAGGCGCTTGTCGATCGCGCTGGCCTGATCGACCTGCATGACGAAGTGCACGCCGCCCTGAAGGTCGAGGCCGCGCGGCATCGGCTTGGCGCGCAGGAATTCCAGCCAAGCCGGCGCGGTCGGGGCCAGACTCAGCGCCACCACGTAGTCGTTGCCCAGTTGCGGACGCAGCAGGTCGGCGGCGCGGGTCTGCTGGTCGGTGTCTTCCAGACGCACCAGCAGGTTGCCCTGGTCCTCGACCTTGATCGACTTGGACGGGATCTTGGCCTGGCTGAGCAGGCTTTCTACCTTCTTGGCCAGGCTCGCGTTGACCTGGACGCCGTCACTGCGCGCCGCGGAAATCTGTACCGATGGGTCCTGCGGATAGGCATTGGGCAGCGCGTAGATCACGCTGACCACAAGGACTAGCAGGATGACGAAGTATTTCCAGCGCGCGAAGGTCAGCATCGAGAACCCCTGCGGCAACCTCCCCGGTCGCCGCTTGTAAAAATGGCGTGGCGTCGGCTCAGGCCGACTTCAAGGTGCCCTTGGGCAAAACATTGGCGATCGCGCCCTTCTGCACGCGGATGCGCACGTTGGCGGCGATTTCCACGGTGATGAAGTTCTCGCCGATATCGGCGACGGTGCCGGCGATGCCGCCGTTGGTCAGCACTTCGTCGCCCTTGGACAGCTTTTCGAGCATCGAGCGGTGTTCCTTCGCGCGCTTGGCCTGCGGGCGGAAGATCAGGAAGTACATCACCGCGATCAGCACCAACGGGAGCAGCAGGCTCTCATAGCCGCCAAGGAAGCCGGCCTTCGGAGCGGCGCCCGCTGCTTGGGCATAGGCCGGAGCGATCAGGAGGTCGAGCAGATTCATCGGAAAGTCCTGGAGCGAAAAATAGCCGGGGATTATGCCACGGCTGGGTGGGGGCTACGGCCGGGGCCCAAATGGGCGCCAGCGCACGGTTTTACGAGGCGTTCGCCGGCCTGGGACAGAGCCCGGGCGCGGCTGGGACGACCTTCGCGCCCTGCCCGCGCCCCCGCGGTACGGCCGGGACGGGATTCGGGATCGACGGTCGGGCCCTCACCCCTGCCCTCTCCCGTTAACGGGACAGGGGGATGGGGAGTTCGCCCGCTTGCGGGCGAACGGCTTTCTATTGGCGTGCGGCGTAGAAAGACTCGCGGAAGGCCGCAA
This sequence comes from Lysobacter capsici, assembly GCF_014779555.2. Classification (NCBI taxonomy): domain Bacteria; kingdom Pseudomonadati; phylum Pseudomonadota; class Gammaproteobacteria; order Lysobacterales; family Lysobacteraceae; genus Lysobacter; species Lysobacter capsici. The sequence goes on along the minus strand of NZ_CP094357.1, from coordinate 1,875,710 downwards.
AGGTTCCCTGCTCGATCGCCGATCGCATCTGCGCCATCAACCGCTGGTAGTAGCGCAGGTTGTGCAAGGTGCCCAGCATCGGCCCGAGCATCTCGTTGCAGCGGTCCAGATGGCGCAGGTAGGCGCGGCTGAAACCGTTGCGGCAGGCGTAGCAGTCGCAGCCTTCCTCGATCGGGCGCAGGTCGCGCTCGTACTTGGCGTTGCGCACCCGCACCGTGCCGTGGGCGGTGAAGTAGTGGCCGTTGCGCGCGTTGCGGGTCGGCATCACGCAGTCGAACATGTCCACGCCGCGCGCGACCGATTCGACCAGATCCTCGGGCCGGCCCACCCCCATCAGATAGCGAGGCCGGTCTTCGGGCAGCTGCGGGCAGGTGTGTTCGAGCATGGCGTTGCGCTCCTCCTCGGGCTCGCCGACGGCCAGGCCGCCGACCGCGTAGCCGTCGAAGCCGATCGCCTTCAGGCCGTCGGCCGAACGCGTGCGCAGGTCGTGATGCACGCCGCCCTGGACGATCCCGAACAGCGCCGCGTCGTTGCCCTCGTGCGCCTTCTTCGAACGCTCGGCCCAGCGCAGGCTCAGTTCCATCGACTTGCGCGCGACATCGATGGTCGCCGGATACGGCGTGCATTCGTCGAAGATCATCACGATGTCCGAATCGAGCACGCGCTGGATGTTCATGCTCTCCTCCGGCCCGAGGAACACCTTGCTGCCGTCGACCGGCGAGGCGAAGGTCACGCCCTGCTCGGTGATCTTGCGCCGGTGCGCGAGCGAGAACACCTGGAAGCCGCCCGAGTCGGTCAGGATCGGCCCGTTCCAGCGCGCGAAACCGTGCAGGCCGCCGTGATCGCCGATCACGTCCAGGCCCGGACGCAGGTACAGATGGAAGGTGTTGCCCAGAATGATCTGCGCGCCGAGTTCGGCGACGTGCTCGGGCATGATCCCCTTGACCGAGCCGTAGGTGCCCACCGGCATGAACGCCGGGGTTTCGACCGTGCCGCGCGGAAAGGTCAGCCGGCCGCGGCGCGCGGCGCCGTCGTTGCCGAGCAATTCGAAGGACATGCGGCTCATGCGCGGGTTCCTTTATATGGTGAGGCGCATGGAGCGTCGCGCGGGAAAGAGGATTCGGTAGTCATTGCGATTGCGACTGCGCGGGTGCCCGCCTGGCGTCGGTTGCGGACGATTCCGCCAGGACGGCTTGCGGCTTTGTCGCTTCGGGCCAGGTCGGCGGGGCTAATCGGCTGCGAGTGGCCACAGCAGCATCGCGTCGCCGTAGGAGAAGAAGCGGTAGCGCTGCGCGATCGCGTGTTCGTACGCGGCGAACACCTGCTCCTTGCCCGAGAACGCCGACACCAGCATCAGCAAGGTGCTTTCGGGCAGATGGAAATTGGTGATCAGGCCGTCGACCGAGGTGATCCGATAGCCCGGCAGGATGAACAAGCGGGTTTCGCCTGCGAACGGCAGCAGTTCGCCGTCGTCGGCCGGGTTCAGGCGGATCGCGCTTTCCAGCGCGCGCACCACCGTCGTGCCGACCGCGATCACCCGCCCGCCGCGCGCGCGGCAACGGCGGATCTGTTCGATCAGGCCGGCGCCGACGTTGAGCCACTCGCTGTGCATCACGTGCTGGTCGAGGCTGTCGGCGCGCACCGGCTGGAAGGTGCCGGCGCCGACGTGCAGGGTCACGTGGCCGAATTCGATCCCGCGTTCGCGCAGTTGGGCCAGCAGCGCTTCGTCGAAATGCAGGCCCGCGGTCGGCGCGGCGACCGCGCCGATTTCGCGCGCGAACACGGTCTGGTAGCGCTCGTCGTCGTCCTGGCCGGGCTCGCGCTGGATGTACGGCGGCAGCGGCAGGCGGCCGGCGTGCAGCAGCCATTGCTCCAGCGATTCGGGCACGTGGAAGCGCAGGCGGTAGAACTCGCCGTCGCGGCCGAGCACCTCGGCCTCGCCGCCGGCGTCCAGGGCGATGCGCGCGCCTTGCTTCGGCGATTTGCTCACGCCGAGCTGAGCCCGCGCCTCGCTGCCGCCGAGCAGGCGCTCGATCAGGATCTCGACCCGCCCGCCGGTGCTTTTCTGCCCGAACAGGCGCGCCGGGATCACCCGGGTGTCGTTGAACACCAGCAGGTCGCCGGGCTGCAGCAGCTGCGGCAGATCGCTGAACACCCGGTCCTCGCGCGGCGCGGGAGCGGGCGGGACCACCAGCAGGCGGCTGGCCGAACGCTCGGCCAGGGGCGCCTGGGCGATCAGCTCGGGCGGGAGTTCGTAGTTGAAATCGGACTTTTTCAAGAAACCGGATCGTTGGGCGCGAGGCGTCGCGGGGGACGGGCCGGTGCTAGCCGGCTCGGACGGGCGGACGCGGGCGATGCCGGACGGCGGCTAGCGCCGGGGCCGGGATCGGGAAGGCGGCCATTATCCGGGGTGTTGGGTGGATCGGCAAAAGTGGACGATGTCCCTGATCGGACGACCCGCCCAGGTGGCGTTTTGGCAACCCCTGTAGGAGCGGCGCGAGCCGCGACCGCGTTCTTGCAGGTTGCAGCGCAGTCGAGAGGTCGCGGTCGCGGCTTGCGCCGCTCCTACAGGTAGGCATCGAGGCTGCGATCAGGGGGAAACCCGGAGCGGCAGGCTTACAGCCAACCGTTCTGCCGAGCCCGCCGATACGCCTCGATCCGGTTGCTGCTGTCGAGCTTGCCGATCGCTTCCGACAAATAATTGCGCACCGTACCCTGGCTCAAATGCAGCCGCTCGCCGATCTCGGCGGTGGACAGGCCTTCGCCGGCGAGCCGCAGCACCTGGCGCTCGCGCTCGGTCAGCGGGTCTTCGTCGCTCCACGCGGCGACCGCCAGTTGCGGGTCGATCGCGCGACCGCCGCGATGCACCTGACGCAAGGCTTCGGCCAATTGCCCGGCCGGCGCGTCCTTGAGCAGATAACCACGCACGCCTGCATCCATCGCCCGACGCAGATAACCGGCGCGGCCAAACGTGGTAACGATCACCACCCGGGTCGGCATGCCCGAATCGCGCACCCGCATCGCCAGGTCGATGCCGGTCATGCCCGGCATCTCGATATCGGTCACCACCATGTCGGGCTGGACGCGTTTGACCGCCTCCCAGGCGGTGGCGCCGTCGCCGGCTTCGGCGACGACTTCGATGTCGGGTTCCAGGTTCAGCAGCGCGGCAAGCGCGCCGCGTACCAGGGCCTGATCTTCGGCGAGCAACAAACGGATCATGCGGTACCTCGTTCGAGCAGGACCGGCTCGCGCGCGGTCCCGGGAGTGGCGGCGGGCGCCGGCAGCCGGCGCGCGGCGGCGAGCGCCTCGCGCGACACCAGCAGACTCAGGCGCGTGCCGGCGCCGTGCGGACTTTCGATTTCGACCACGCCGCCGACCGAATGCAGGCGTTCGCGCATGCCGGTCAGGCCGTGGCCCTCGCCGCTCACGCCGCCGCGACCGTCGTCGGCGATGCGCAGCACGATGCCGCCGCGCGCGTCCTGGGTCAGTTCGACATCGACCCGGCGCGCGCGCGCATGCCGCAGCACGTTGGTCACCGATTCGCGCAGCGCCAGCGCCAGCGCGGCCTCGACGTTGAGCGGGATATCCACCGGCGCGAGCTTGTGATCCAGGCTGATTTCGCCGCCGAGCAAGGCCAGCCGCGCCGCCGCGAGTTCGGCCTGCAGGCCGTTGGCGCGGATGCCGGCGACCGCTTCGCGCACCTGGGTCAGCGCTTCGCGCGCGACCCGCTCGACTTCGCAGATCTGGTCCTGTGCGGCCTTCTTGTCGTGTTCGAGCAAGCGCGCGGCCAGCTGCGACTTGAGCACCACCACCGACAAGGTGTGGCCGAGCAGATCGTGCAGATCGCGGCCGATGCGTTCGCGCTCGGCCAGGCTGGCTAGACGCCGCACTTCCTCTTGAGTGAGGCGCAGCTCGGCGTTGCGCAGCTCGCGCGAACGCGCGGCCAGCACGCCGGCGTAGACGATCGCGCCGACCAGGGTCTGGATCAGCACGCTCGACACCGGCGAGAACTCCGGCGGAAGAATCCACAGCGCCTCGACGCTGAAGATCGCGAACAGCGCCACCGCCAGCGCCAGCCCGTGCCAGCGCGGCAGGAAACTGGCGATCATGCCGGCGGCGAAGATCAGATAGGTGCCGCCGCCTATCCCGTACGGCAACACCCCGTAACCGATGCCCGCGACCGCCAGCACCAGCCACAGGCGCAGCTTGGAACCGCCGCGATAGAACGCCCAGTAGATCGGCAGGAACGCGACCACCGAAGCGATCGCCATGGCGATGATCCACCACGGCGGCTGCCAGAAGAACAGCGGGATGAACACGAAACTCAAGTACAGCAACGACGCCAGGTGCCAACCCAGCAGGTTGTCTTGGGTGTCGATCGGCGGAGTGTGCAAACGCATGTTCGAAGGTCCTACGGTGCGATCGGCACCCGCGCTGAGCGGGTGCGTGCAGCTCGACGGCGGATGATCGGAGCGCGACGATGCAAACGGGTCGATCTGAACGATTCAGGCCGACCGCGGGTCGCGGTCGTTGCGGACTTTAACGGAGTTCGACGGCTTCGATCGCGAATGCGTCCCTTGCCGACGCAACGCTCACGCCGCGCGCGACGCGCGATCACCGCGTCGATGCGCGAGCAGGCGCGATCGTTCGCATCTGCGGCATGGCGGGCGCGCGGCGACGAACTCAAGGGCTCCGCGCCGAAGCGGCATCGCGCCGACGCCCGTCGACGTCGCGCTTGGCGATCGGCGCGGCGCTCGCGGAGCCGCAGCGGTAGCGCAGCCACGGCGCCAGCGCGCCGGGCAACGGCGCCACGGCGGCCGCCGCGCCACCGATGCGCACGGTGGCGGCGACAACACGATGGAACGGATGGATCGCGGTCATGAGCGGCTCCACGCGGCTGGCCGGAAGGTGACTTCACTGTCGGCGCCACGCCGCGGCCGCGGCAGTGGGCGAAAGCATCCATCGCCGGTGACAAGCGTCACCAGCGCCGGATCGGCGCCGCGGCGCACCCGATAAACCGCCGTACCCCCAGGGGGTTATCGGCGCTCAGGGGACGTGATAGACTCCCATAAATCATTGAAATGAAACGAAAAATCGTCGAAAGGCGATGGCGCCACGCAAAATTCTTGCGCGAGGTTCCGGCATTTCAAGGAGTTAGCGAAGAGGCCGTTTCAGGGCCGCTTCGGTTTGTGAGAGATGGCGCTTGGCAGCCGGGGGCTGCTGCAACTGCGAGCGTCCAGCCATGAGGGCGGACGGTCTCCCACGTAGTCAACCCGGCCGGACGCCGGACACCTTTTGGAGATCGAGATGACCAACCTGCTCAACCAACTCGCGCCGCTGCGCGCCCATGCCGGCAAGCGCCGCACCCTCGGCCTGGACGACGACACCATCGTGCGTTTCGCGGTCAATCATCCCGACTTGGCCGAAGCCGTCGCCGCCGCCGCCGCCGAATACGCGCTGATCCGCGACCTGCACGCCGACCTGCTCGATCTGGACGAAGACGCGCAGATTCACGCGGTCCAGGACGGCTACGTCAATTTCTATCCCGACGACGCGGTCAACCCGTACATCGCCCTGTCCGCGCGCGGCCCCTGGGTGGTCACCCTCAAGGGCGCGGTGCTGCACGACTCCGGCGGCTACGGCATGCTCGGTTTCGGCCACACCCCGTCGGCGGTGATCGCGGCGATGGCCAAGCCGCAGGTGATGGCCAACATCATGACCCCGTCGCTGTCGCAGCTGCGCTTCGAGCGCGCCCTGCGCGCGGCCATCGGCGCCGAACGCGGCGGTTGCCCGTACGAGCGCTTCTTCTGCCTGAACTCGGGTTCCGAATCGGTCTCGCTGGCCGCGCGCATCGCCGACGTCAACAGCAAGCTGATGACCGACCCGGGCGCCAAGCATGCCGGCCGCGCGATCAAGCGCATCGTGGTCAAGGGCAGCTTCCACGGCCGCACCGAGCGCCCGGCGCTGTATTCGGATTCCTCGCGCAAGGCCTACGTGCAGCACCTGGCCAGCTTCCGCCACGAGGACTCGATGATCACCATCGAGCCCTACGACATCGACGCGCTGAAGAAAGCCTTCGCCGATGCCGACAGCAACGGCTGGTTCGTCGAGGCGATGTTCCTGGAACCGGTGATGGGCGAAGGCGACCCGGGCCGCGGCGTGCCGCCGGCGTTCTACGCCGCCGCGCGCGAACTCACCCGCAACCACGGCTCGCTGCTGCTGGTCGATTCGATCCAGGCCGGCCTGCGCGCGCACGGCGTGCTGTCGATCATCGACTACCCCGGCTTCGAAGGCCTGGACGCGCCGGACATGGAGACCTACTCCAAGGCGCTCAACGCCGGCCAGTACCCGCTGTCGGTGCTCGCGGTCGGCGAACGCGCCGCCTCGCTGTACCGCAAGGGTTTGTACGGCAACACCATGACCACCAACCCGCGCGCGCTCGACGTCGCCGTCGCCGTGCTGCAGCAGGTCACCCCGGAATTGCGCGCCAACATCCGCGCGCGCGGCGCCGAGGCGATCGAAAAGCTGGAGAAGCTCAAGAGCGAACTCGGCGGCCTGATCACCAAGGTCCAGGGCACCGGCCTGCTGTTCTCGTGCGAACTCGCCCCGCAGTTCAAGTGCTTCGGCGCCGGCTCCACCGAGGAATGGCTGCGCGAGCGCGGCATCGGCGTGATCCACGGCGGTGTCAATTCGCTGCGCTTCACCCCGAACTTCACCATCGCCAGCGACGAGCTGGAACTGCTGGTGTCGATGGTCGGCCGCGCCCTGCGCGAAGGCCCGCATGCGCAGCAGGCAGCGGCGGCCTGACGGCCTGGGAGTGAGTTAAGAGGAGTGAGGAGTGAGTGGGAGCGATCCGTCGCTTATACTCGTTTCTCACTTTTCTCCACTCACTTCTGCTTTCAGGATCTACGCAATGATTCGTTTGTCGAACAAGGAAACCGGCGCCGACATCGGCGAGATCAGCGAAGAGGAACTGCAGATTCTGGTCGCCGCGCTGGAAGAAGAAGACAGCAAGGATCAGGACTACTGGATCGATCACGCGGTGGTCGACATGATCGAAATCGATCATCTCAACGCCGGCTCGCTGATCACCGTGCTGCGCGCGGCGATCGGCGGCAGCGACGGGATCGAGATCCAGTACGTTCGTACCGCCTGAGCCGATCCGGTAATCGAGCGCGACACCGCCACGGTGTTTCCCCGTATCGTCGCCACCGAGCCGTTCGAGCTGCCGGTGGCGAACGGCGTGCGACTTCGCGACGGGCGTTGGTTCGCCCTGCACGGAAGTCTCTGCGACGAGCTGCGATTGGCCGATCGGGATTCGCTTGCGCCGCCTGACGACGATACCGGCATGGCGACGCTCTATCCCGGGTTCGAGGCTCGGGATGCGGACGGACGCATTGCCATCGGCGGCGGCGGGGCCTACGAAGCGGAAGGGTTTCTCGCTTTATTCGATGCCGGCAAGCAAACGCCGCGCTGGCTGCTGTATTGCGATTGCGCCGAAATCTTCGTTTCGGCGACGTTCGAACCGCGCGGCATCGTCGCCATATCCGAAGACCCGCCTTTCCGTTACCGCTGGAGCTTCGACGACGCGATGCCGCCTAGCCTGCGGGTGGAACGCATCGCGGCGTGAAACCGCGTTGCGCGTGTGTATCGGACAACACGCCGCGGCTTCCAGTCCGGGCAATGGTCAAACCGCGCTTGCGCGCCGCCGCGTAACCATCAATCCTTGCGGCAACCGCCGCCCGCATCCCCAGGCCCCTCATGAAAATCGTAGAAGTCCGCCATCCCCTGGTGCAGCACAAACTCGGCCTGATGCGCCGCGCCGACAACAGCACCAAGTCGTTCCGCGAGCTGGCCTCGGAAGTCGCCACCCTGCTGACCTACGAGGCCACCGCCGACCTGGAAACCGAGGAAGCCGTGGTCGAAGGCTGGGCCGGGCCGGTCGTCACCCGTCGGATCAAGGGCGCGAAAGTCACCCTGGTGCCGATCCTGCGCGCCGGCCTGGGCATGCTGCCGGGCGTGCTGGAGCTGATTCCGGCGGCCAAGGTCGGCGTGGTCGGCCTGCAGCGCGACGAGGACACCCTGCAGCCGGTCGGCTACTACGAAAAACTCACCGGCCGCATGGACGAGCGCACCGCGCTGATCCTCGACCCGATGCTCGCCACCGGCGGCAGCCTGATCGCCACCGTCGACCTGCTCAAGAACGCCGGCTGCAAGCGCATCAAGGGCCTGTTCCTGGTCGCCGCGCCGGAAGGCCTCAAGGCGCTGGAAGCGCGGCATCCGGACGTGGAAGTGTTCACCGCCTCGGTCGACGAGCGCCTCAACGAGGTCGGCTACATCCTGCCGGGATTGGGCGATGCGGGGGACAAGATTTTCGGGACCAAGCATTACGCTTGATGTTTCGCGCAGCCTGCGCAGGCCTGAGTCGGTCTGAAAGCACGAATACCGACGCCCCTGCATTCCGTCATTCCCGCGAACGCGGGAATCCAGTGACTTTGAAGTTGCCACTGTCCGTCGATCTGCCATCGCTTGACCGCGTCGGCGCGAAAGTCGCTGGATTCCCGCGTTCGCGGGAATGACGAGCAATAAAGGCAAAACGCACTGACGCCTCTGCGCGGCAGACATGACGTAGCCGACCTGCGCAACTACGACTTCGCTTGCGCCTTAGCCCGACGCCGCCTGCGCAACCGATACAGCAACCCGAGCGCGAACACGACCGCCAGCGCGAACCACCCCGGCGACCAGCGCTTGTCCTCCGGCTCCGGCCCGACCACGATCGCGCGATCGCGCGCCGCCGCCGGATTCAGGGCCGCGGCGATCGCTTCGGGCCGCAGATGCCACACGCCGTCGCGCAGTTCCAGCTTGCCCTCCAGCGACGGCAGGCGCAGTTCGCGCCAAGTGACGCGCAGGTCGCCGATCTGCGGATCGAGCGGATTCTCGGAACTGCCCAGGCCATCGCCTTCGGGCTGGAAGGTCGCCGCCAGGTTCGCCGGCAAGCGGCTGAAATTCGGCCGGAACACCCGCCACTCGCCGACCGCGCGCAACACCTCGCTGCCGAGCGGCTTGCCGTCGAGCGTCGCCGACTCCGACCACCAGCGCTTGTTTTCCAGCGGCATCCTGGGCGGATTGACGTAGCCGGAAGTAAAACCGGTCGAATCGATCGGCGCCGCGTTCCAGACCCGCTCGTAGCCGTCGCCCTGGGTGGCGATACCGAACTCGCGCCGCCATTGATACATCTCGACCCGACGATCGAGACCGAACTGCCGCGTGGTCACGCCGAAATCGCGATCCGACAAGGCCTTGCCGGCCTGCGGGTCGCCCAGCGGTTCGCCGTCCGCGGTTTCCTGCGCCGATAACGGGCAGGCGGCGCAGATCAGCACCACCGCGGCGAGCGCGAGGCCGCGCCAACGCCGCATCGCGCGGCGCAGGTTCATGCAGCCAAGGCCCGCGCCTGCAATTCGGCGACCTCGTGGGTGGTGCCGAACTTGCCCTTGTCGTCGCGCACCACCTGGGCCAGCGCGCACTCGGGATCGTGGGTGAAGAACAGATGCACGTTGCGTTCGAGCTTGTCGCTGAGGAACGCCTTCTTCTCGTCGATCAGCAGCTCGGCGTTGCGGTCGTAACCCATCGTGATCGGCACATGCACCCACGGCCGGCCGGGAATCAGGTCGGCGCAGAACACCACGCCGCCGTGCGGCTGGCCGTCTTCGCGCTCGGGGCCGACGATCTCGGCCAGCATCAGGCCGGGCGTGTGGCCGTCGCTGTAGTGGAAGCGCACGCTGTCGCCGAGCAGTTTCGAATACGCGCCTTCGACCAGTTCCAGGCGGCCGGTGGCTTCCAGCAATTGCGGCAACTCGGCGATGAAACTGGCGCGGTCGCGCGCATGCGGATGGCGCGCGCGCTCGTAATGTTCGCGGCCGACCAGGTAGGACGCATTCGGGAACAACAGCTGCGGCGCCTGCCCTTGCGACCACGGCGCCAGCAAACCGCCGGCATGGTCGAAATGCAGATGCGACAGCACCACCACGTCGATGTCCTGCGGCGCGAAACCGGCCTTGGCCAGCGACTCGATCAGCACATGGCGATCTTCGACCACGCCGTAGCGCTCGCGCAGCTTGGGTTCGAAGAACGCGCCGATGCCGGCCTCGAACAACACCGTCTTGCCGGCCAGCGGGCTGGCGAGCAGCGCGCGGCAGGCCAGCGCGATGCGGTTGTGTTCGTCGGGCGGCGACCATTTGGCCCACATCGCACGCGGCGCGTTGCCGAACATCGCGCCGCCGTCGAGCTTCTGCGAGTTGCCCAGGATCGACCAGAGTTTCATGGCGGTTCTACCGGGTTGGCGGGGGAAGGTCGATTTTAGCCGCTTGGGGCCGGGAATCGGGAATGGAGAATCGGGAATCGTAAAAGCAGGCCACGCCGGCGTTTGCGTTTCCGATTCCTTATTGCCGATTCACCAATCTCGGCTTCATTGCCGGTCGCGGCCAGGAATCGGGAAGTGGCCGGGAATCGGGAATCGGGAATCGGGAATCGGGAATCGGGAATCGGGAATCGGGAATCGGGAATCGAAACAGCATGATCGCATCGGGGCCGCTTTTACGATTCCCTATTCCCCATTCCCGATTCCCGGCCTCACAGCTTCACTGCGCCGTAGCCACCGTAGCGAAATGAAACACGAACTCGCCGTCGCGCGGATCGGCCGCGACCACCCGCACCGGCGCGAGCGCGCGCTCGGCGACCAGGGTCGCGGTGCCGCTGGCCGAGGTCTTGCTGATCAGTCCGGACGAACGGCCGCTGATCTTGATCAGCATTTCCTGGCCCGGGACCAGGACCACCCGGCCCATCGACGGATCGCTGGTGCGCGGGGTGACGTTGCGGCTTTCCTCGGTGTCGAGGTAATCGCGCGCCGGCAGTTCGAACAGATCCTGGCCGCCGGCGCTGACGTCGAACGACCACGAGGTGCTGCCGCTGGTGCCGTCGTTGATCACTTCGATCTTTTCCAGGGTCAGCAGCACCGAATAGCGCGACGGCGCCTTGGGCGCCTCGGGCTTGACCGCCGGCGCGGCCGGCGTGGCGGTGGCCGGCGCGGGCGGGGTCTTGTCCTTGAGCCCGCCGATCTCGCGCACGTTGTTGATCAGCGTGGTCAGGGCGACGAGAAACGCGACCAGCGCGATCGAGATCGCGGGCACGCGGGTGTACCAACGCTTGTCGTCGTCACTCATTGCCGATTCCCCTGTCCTGAAACGCCGTGCGTGCTGTCCATGCGGCGCAATCTACTGCACGGCGTGGCGGGTGCGCCATTGGTTTGACACGCGACGGGAATGGGGAATCGGGAATGGGGAATCGGAACGGCCAAAGCCGACGCAGCCGTTTTTACGATTCCGACTCCCGATTCCCGGCCCATCGGAGCTTCGACAACACCTGCGCATGTCACCGACACGCGGCGGGAATGGGGAATCGGAACAGCCAGAGCCGACGCAGCCGCTTTTACGATTCCCGACTCCCAATTCCCGATTCCCGGCTTCTCAGGGCTTCAACAACATCTCAGCCAACCCCACCGGATTGCGCGGATCGGTGCCGCCCGACAAGGTGTTGGCGCGCTTGTCCCACATCACCGTCTGCAGGTTGCCCCAGCTCGATTCGCCAGCGTTGACCTTGTGGCCCATGGCCTGCAGCTGCTTGACCGTATCGGCGTCGAGCGCGCCCTGCTCGGCCGAGATCACGTCGGGCATCCACTGGTGATGGATGCGCGGCAGCGCGGCGACCTGCTGCGGTTGCAGGCCGGCGTCGTAGGCCAGGATCGCCAGCAGCACCTGGGTGATGATGCGGCTGCCGCCGGGGGCGCCGACCGCGATCACCTTGTCCTGCGATTCCAGGAAGCTCGGGGTCATCGAGCTGAGCATGCGCTTGCCCGGCTCCGGCGCGTTGGCGGCGAAGCCCATCACGCCGAACGCGTTGGGCGTGCCCGGGCGCAGGGCGAAGTCGTCCATCTCGTTGTTGAGCAGCACGCCGGTGCCCGGCGCGATCATGCCCGAGCCGTACAGCAGGTTGACCGTCTGGGTCGCCGAGACCCGGTTGCCGTCGCGGTCGATGATCGAGAAATGGGTGGTCTCGTCGTCTTCCAGCGGCGCCGGCTGGCCCGACAGCAGATCGCTCGGGGTGGCCTTTTCCGGATGGATCGTCGCGCGCAGGCCGGCCGCGTAATCCGGGCTGGTCAGGCGCTTGAGCGGCATCTTCACGAAGTCCGGATCGCCCAGATAGATGGTGCGGTCGCGGTACGCGCGGCGCATCGCCTCGGCGAGGATGTGAGTGCGATGCGCGGGATCGAGCTTGCTCAGGTCCCAGCCCTCGATCACCTGCAGGATCTCGGCCATCGCCACGCCGCCCGAGGACGGCGGCGGCGCGGTGACGATGTCCCAGCCGCGGTACTTCAGCCGCAGCGGTTCGCGCTCGCGGACTTTGTAGTCGGCCAGTTCGCTGGCCTGCCATTGGCCGCCCTCTTCCTTGACCGCGGCGAGCAGCTTGTCGGCGACGTCGCCGCGATAGAAACCGTCGAAGCCCTTGGCCGCGAGCAGTTCCAACGTGCGCGCCAGATCGGGTTGCTTGAGGATCTCGCCGGTCTTGGGCGCGTGACCGGCGGCGAGGAACACCTCGCGGGTGCCGCGGTAACGCTCCATCACCTCGCGGCGGCTGCCGTAGCCTTTTTCCAGGCGCGCGTAGATCGGGAAGCCTTCGCGCGCGATCCGGATCGCCGGCGCCAGCGAGGTCTTGAGCGGCAACTTGCCGTACTTCTGCGCCAGGTGCACCAGCGCGGCCGGAAGCCCCGGGATGCCGGCCGACCACGGGCCGTTGGTGGCGCGGTCGCGGTTGAGTTCGCCCTTGTCGTCCAGGTACGCGGCCGGCGTGGACGCGGCCGGGGCGGTTTCGCGCGCGTCGACGAACACATCGCGTCCGCTCTTCGCATCGTGCAGCAGGAAGAAACCGCCGCCGCCGATACCCGAGCTGATCGGTTCGACCACCGACAGGGTCGAGGACACCGCAATCGCGGCGTCGAAGGCGTTGCCGCCCTTGCCGATGATTTCCAGGCCGGCCTGGGTCGACAGCGAATGCGCGCTGGCGATCGCGGCGCCGGGCGGATGCGCGGCGCTGGTGCCGGCCTGCGTGCGCGCGGCGGTTTTTTGCGCCGGCGCTTCGCAGTACGCGGGCGCGACGATCAGCAGCAACGAGGCCAGCAGCCACGGGGACAACGCACCGGCTCGCGGCCACGGCATCTTGCGCATCGGGTTCACTCCAGTTGTAGACGCCGCAGTTTTTCCAGCAGCTGCGGCTCGGATTCGGGGTGGGCGGGGTCCTTGTCGATGCACTCGACCGGACACACGACCACGCATTGCGGTTCGTCGTAGTGACCGACGCATTCGGTGCAGCGCGCCGGATCGATCACATAGATCGTCTCGCCCTGGGCGATGGCCTGATTGGGACAGGCCGGTTCGCAGACGTCGCAGTTGACGCACAGTTCGTTGATCTTCAGCGACATGGGCAGGCAGCGCCGTGGGGGCAGCGGAATTCGCTATGGCAGCGCATGCGCGCAGTTTAGGGCCCCCGGGTCGCTGGGCATAGCCATGGGCCGGGATGCTGCGTCGCGTGGGCGGGGATCGGTGGGCTGGCGGTGTTGTTCAGGTGTGATCGGGGTTGTGGGTATGGGGTTGGACGATGTGTCGGTCAGAGCGATGTGTTGGCTGGGGCGATGACTTGGCTAGGAGCGGTGCCTTGGCTGTAGCGATGCCTTGATTAGAAGCGATGCCTTGACTGGAGCGAATCCCCCGCGCTGCAGAGTTTTCCGACCTCTCGGTTGCGCCGGGCGCCGCCCCCTTTTGCAAAGTGGGCTGTGTCACGCGCTCTTAAGCAGGCCACTGCGAACCAGTCCGCCACCGCTGTTCCCCCCTTTGGAAAAGGGGGGCTGGGGGGGATTCGCTTTTGCTCTAGTGCGCGAGTGGAGCAAAAGCAAAAGCGAATCCCCCGCGCTGCAGTGTTTCCCGACCTCGCGGTTGCGCCGGGCGCCGCCCCCTTTTGCAAAGTGGGCTGTGTCACACGCTTGCCCGTGTTTATTAGATCCGTGCCTAGAGCGTTGCTTGTGCCCATATGCCCGGGTTTAAGCAGGCCGCTGCAACCAGTCCGCCACCGCTGTTCCCCCCTTTGGAAAAGGGGGACTGGGGGGATTCGCTTTTGCTCTGCTGCGCGAGTGGAGCGAAAGCAAAAGCGAATCCCCCGCGCTGCAGTGTTTCCCGACCTCGCGGTTGCGCCGGGCGCCGCCCCCTTTTGCAAAGTGGGCTGTGTCACGCGCCTGGCCGGGTTTGTTTGACCACGGGCCTAAAGAACCAAGCGGAAAGAGCCTGCTTGAAGAGCGGGCTGGCTTGAGCGATTTGTCTTTAGCGATTCGGCTTGAGCGATTCGGCTTGAGCGGGATGGCTTGAGTGGGTTGGCTTAAGCGGGATGGCGTAAGCAGGCCGGTTTGAACAGATTCGCGACAAACCGCCTACCCGATCTGATTGCCGGCGACCGCCCACAAAAACGAATCGAGCCGCATCAGCGGCTCGATTCGACTATGCAGTGCTGCAGTACTGCGGTCCCGCAGCGGCCGCTGACGCGACCGACACATGCCGATGCGTTCGGCGACACGGTACACACACCGCGTCGCCAGCCCGATCAGCCCTGCTTACTCGATCTCGATTACTTGACCTGCGCGAACACGTAGTTCACGCCAGCCGGCGCGGCGGCGGCCTTGACGCGTTCGCTGTCGGCGGCGTCGCCGATGAAGATGAACTTGACGCCCTTCATCGTGCCCGGCTCGGCCTTCGACAGCGCGGCCACGGCGAGGTCGGCGCTCTTGGCCGAATTCGGCGAGCCGAACGCGACCAAGTTGCCTTCGAGGATGCCGCGCGACAGGTCGGTCTGCGCCTTCTCGACCATGCGCTCGTATTCGCCGGCGAAGGTCGGCGCTTCCGGCGCCGGCAGGACGTAGACGTAGGTGCTGCCGGTGACGTTATCGAGATTGCGCTTGACCACGTCGGTCAGATACGCGTTCCAGGCATTTTCGTCGCTGGTCTTGGGCGCCGACAACGGCGCGGCTTCGACGACCTCCTTCTTCTCCTCTTTCTGGCAGGCGGCCACGAACGGCAGCGTCAGGCAGGCGATCAGCAGCAAGCGGGAGGAAGTTTTCATCGTAAGCCCCTTAAGGATTGGTCGTGTGTCGTGTGGATGATCAGTGTTGCTTGCTGCGCCGCCATTCGGCCTGCAGCGCCGCGGCCACGGCCGGCGGCACGAAGCCCGAGACGTCGCCGCCCAGGCGCGCGATCTCGCGCACCAGCGAGGAGGAAATGAAGCCGTACTGTTCGGCCGGGGTCAGGAACAAGGTCTCGACCTCCGGGATCAGATGGCGGTTCATGCTCGCGAGCTGGAATTCGTATTCGAAGTCGGACACCGCGCGCAGTCCGCGCAGCAACACCCCGCCGCCGACTTCGGCGACGAAATGGGCCAGCAGCGAATTGAAGCCGCGCACTTCGACATGCGGATGATGGGCGACCGCTTCGCGGGCGAGGTCAACCCGCACTTCCAACGGCAACGCCGGACCTTTGCTCGGGCTTTCGGCCACGCCGATGATCAGCCGTTCGAACAACGGAGCGGCGCGGTCGACCAGGTCGATGTGGCCGTTGGTGATGGGGTCGAACGTGCCGGGATAGACGGCGATTCGGTTGCGGGCCGAGCTCATTCGATGGTCGTTCGCTGATGGAATGACAGGGAGCGGGTGGGCCGCCCCCGCCGGATGCGGCGCAGTGTAGCAGCCGTCCGCGCGCGCCGGTCAGCACCCGCAGCGGGCGCCGCGCCGGGGTCGCGACCGGGCCGCTCAGGCCGGCCGGCGGCGGTACAGCGCGTAACGCACCTCGCGGGTGGCGCCTTCGCGATGGCGGTCCCATTGCGCGGGCAGTGCGATCGCGGCGTCGGCCGGGGCTTCGACGTACAGCCAGGCCGAAGGCGCCAGCCTCGGCAA
Organism: Lysobacter capsici; assembly: GCF_014779555.2. Taxonomy (NCBI): domain Bacteria; kingdom Pseudomonadati; phylum Pseudomonadota; class Gammaproteobacteria; order Lysobacterales; family Lysobacteraceae; genus Lysobacter; species Lysobacter capsici. The sequence goes on along the minus strand of NZ_CP094357.1, from coordinate 1,859,668 downwards.
CAGCAGCGGCCAGACCGCGTCCCACAGCCCGGCCGCGAACGGCGGATCGACGAAGGCCAGATCGAAGCCCGGGGCGTCGCCCTCGCCGGCCGGCGGCTGTTGCGCCAGCCACGCCAGCGCGTCGGCCTGGACCACCTGAGCCGCCTCGCCGCCCTGCAGGCGTCCGGCCAGCGCGCGCAGTTCCGCGGCCAGGGCCGGGTCGCGTTCGACCAGCACCGCCGACGCCGCGCCGCGCGACAGCGCCTCCATGCCGAGCGCGCCGCTGCCGGCGAACAGATCGAGCACGCGCGCGCAGGGCAAGGCCGGGATCAGCCAATTGAACAGGGTTTCGCGCACCCGGTCGGAGGTCGGCCGCAATCCGGGGGCCTCGGCCACGTTCAGACGGGTGCCGCGCCAGTGCCCGCCGATGATCCGCACCTTGCCGGCCTGCGCGTTGTGGCCGCCGCCGGCGCCCGGCTTGGCGGGGTTTCGCGGGGACCGTGGCGGGCCGGCGTCGGCGCCGCCGCGCGGGCCGCGTCGAAAAGTGTTCATCGGGGGACTCTGGGGGCCGGTGCTAGCATGTGGTGATTCTCGCGCATGGCCCCATCTCCCGTCTCATGCTCAGCTTTTTCCGCCGCAAGAAAAACGAAACCGCCGCCGAAAAATCGGCCGAGCGCGGCTTCAGCACCGAAGAACTGGCCGCCGCGTTCCCGAGCGCGCAGCCACCCGAAGCCGGCGCGCCTGAACCGCCCGCCGCCGCCCATCAGCCGGCAGACCCGCCGCGCGCGACCGAACCCCCGGTGCCGCCCGAAGTCGTAGCCGCGCTGCACGAGATCGAAGCGCCGCTCGCGCAACCGGCGAAGGCCGAGCCGGCGACGCAGCCACCCGTGCCTGCGCAGGCGGCTCCTGCTGCGTCGGTGCCTGCCGCTGCGACGCAAGCGCCCGCGGCGCAAGCCCCTGCCGCGCAAACTCCGGTTGCCTTCGCGCCCGCGCCCGCCCCGTCGATGCCCGCCGCCGCGGTCACGCCCGCGACGCAACCCATCGCAGCGCCATCGGTCCAGACCATCTCGGCCGAAACCGAGCCGGTCGAGCCGACCGACTACATCGACAAACCCGCCGCCCCCGCCGGCAAGCTCGGCTGGCGCGAACGCCTGCGCGGCAGCGCGTTCGCGCGCAGCTTCGGCGGCCTGTTCTCGCGCAACCCGCGCCTGGACGACGACCTGCTCGACGAAATCGAGACCGCGCTGATCACCGCCGACGTCGGCGTCGGCGCGACCACCGCGCTGATCGAGAACCTGCGCAAGCGCATGAAGTCGCGCGAGTTCGCCGACGCCAACGCGCTGCTGGCGGCGTTGCGCGCCGACCTGATCGCGATGCTGCAGCCGGTGGCCAAGCCGCTGGTGATCGACGTCAATGCCAAGCCGTTCGTGCTGCTGACCGTCGGCGTCAACGGCGTCGGCAAGACCACCACCATCGGCAAGTTGGCCAAGCGCTTTCGCGACGAAGGCCGTCCGCTGATGCTCGCCGCCGGCGACACCTTCCGCGCCGCCGCGGTCGCGCAGTTGCAGGCCTGGGGCGAACGCAACGGCGTGCCGGTCATCGCTCAGGGCCAGAACGCCGACGCCGCATCGGTCGCGTTCGACGCGCTGCAGGCGGCCAAGGCGCGCGGCACCCAGGTGCTGATCGCCGACACCGCCGGCCGCCTGCACACCCAGACCGGCCTGATGGCCGAACTGGGCAAGATCCGCCGCGTGCTCGGCAAGGTCGATCCGACCGCGCCGCACGAAGTGTTGATGGTGATCGACGGCACCACCGGGCAGAACGCCTTGTCGCAACTGCGCCAGTTCCATGCGGCGGTCGGCGTCACGGGGTTGGTGGTGACCAAGCTCGACGGCACCGCCAAGGGCGGCGTGGTGTTCGCGCTGGCGCGCGAGTTCGGCATTCCGATCCGCTTCGCCGGCATCGGCGAACGTCCGGAAGACCTGCGCGTGTTCGACGCCGAAGCCTTCGTCGACGCCCTGTTGCCCGAAGCGCTCGGCGGCTGAGGCGCGATGCCCGCGGACACGACGGCGCCGCCCGCGCCTCGCCCGCCGCGGCCGCGACGCTGGCGCAGGAAACTGCTGATCGTCGCGGCGCTGCTGTTGCTCGCGCTGATCGCGCTGCGCTGGGTGTCGCGACCCAGCCAGGTCAGCTGGATCGTGCTCGGCCAGGCTGGCAAGGCGCTCGGCCTGGAGATCACCGCCAGCGGCGCCAGCGAATACCGCCTGCGCGGCACCCCGATGCTGGAAGTGCGCGATCTGGTCGCGCGCGAACCCGGCGCGGCCGTGCCGCTGCTGCGCGCCGAACGCGTGTACCTGTCGCTGCCGTGGAGCACGATCCGCGCCGCCGGCGCGGCGCTGGATGTGGAACGCGTCGAGCTAGACGCGCCGCAGCTCGACATCGCCGCGCTGCAACGCTGGCTGGCGACGCGTCCGCCGTCGAGCGAACCGCTGCGGCTGCCGTCGCTGAGCGATGGCTTGCGCGTGATGCGCGGCCGGGTCGGCGGCGCGGGCTGGTCGATCGACGACATCGCCGTGGCCATCGCCGAACTGCATCCCGACCGGCCGGCGCGCGGCCGCCTGCAAGGCCGCGTGCAAAGCAGCGGCGTACAGGTGCCGTTCGATCTCGCCGCGACCTTGCAACGTCCCGCCGCCGCGCGCGGGCTCGGCCTCGCCGGCCGGGTCGCGGTCGAAGCCAAGGACTGGAAGCTGCCGATGCGCATCCGCCTGGGCGCGCTGCTGCACGCGGGCGACGATGGACTCGGCCTGGACCGCACGCGCCTGGCCGCGCAGGCGAGCTACCGCGCAGGCGATACCGATCTGCCGTTTGCGTTCGGGCTATTCGGTCCGCTGCGTTATCGCGACGGCCAGGTCAGCCTGGCGCCGCTGGGCGCGGCCGTGCGCGGCGCCGGCGTGATGCCCAACTTCGATGCGGCCGGACGCTTCGCGTTCGGCGAGACGATGCAACTGCAACTGGACGGCCGACTGGCCGCATGGCCCGACGCCTGGCCGGCGTTGCCGCCGCCGCTGGGCCAATCGCAATCGCCGCTGCCGTTCGTGCTCGACTACCGCGGCGCCGCCGATTTCTCCGGCGACACCGCGCTGCAATTGCGCCGCGACCAGACCCGTTTCGACGGCCGCTTTCGCCTGCCCGAAATGCTGCAATGGGTCGATGCGGGCGCGCAGGGCGCGCTGCTGCCGCCGCTGAGCGGAACCTTGAGCACGCCGAAGATCGAGGTTTCCGGCGCCAGCCTGGAAGGCGTCGAGATCGAGATCGAACAAGACGACCCGCCACCGACGTCGGCCCCGACGCCTTAGCCGTTCACCCCATCCGATGTCGATGAAAGCCCCCAGCCATAGCGCCAAAAGCAACAACAACGACGACACCGACGCCTTCGCCGGCAAACTGCTGGCGTGGTTCGACGTCAACGGCCGCCACGACCTGCCCTGGCAACACCCGCGCTCACCGTATCGGGTGTGGTTGTCGGAAATCATGCTGCAGCAGACTCAGGTCAAGACCGCCGCGCCCTACTTCGAACGCTTCGTCGCTGCATTGCCGAACCTGCCCGCGCTTGCCGCCGCGCCGATGGATACCGTGCTCGGGCTGTGGTCGGGCTTGGGTTACTACGCCCGCGCGCGCAATCTGCACGCCGCGGCCAAGCTGTGCGTCGAACACCACGGCGGCGACCTGCCGCGCGATCTCGACGCGCTGACCGCGCTGCCCGGCATCGGCCGCAGCACCGCCGCGGCGATCGCTTCGCAGGCCTGGGGCGATCGCCACGCCATCCTCGACGGCAACGTCAAGCGCGTGCTCAGCCGCTATCACGGCGTCGCCGGCTATCCCGGCCTGCCGGCGATCGAGCGGCAACTGTGGGCGCTGGCCGAATCGCATCTGCCGCACACGCGCATGGTCGATTACACCCAGGCGCAGATGGACTTGGGCGCGACCTTGTGCACGCGCGCCGATCCCGCGTGCATCCTGTGCCCGCTGCAACACGAGTGCGTCGCGCGCATCGAAGGCCGCGTCGCCGAACTGCCGACGCCCAAACCGGGCAAGGTCGCGCCGCAACGTCATGCGCAGGTGCTGTGGCTGCTCGACGCGGACGATCGCGTACTGCTGCAGCGCCGTCCGCCGGTCGGTATCTGGGCCTCGTTGTGGACCTTGCCGCAGACCGACGATGAAGCGCAGGCCGCGCAGTGGTTCGCCGCGCACACGACCGGTATCGAGTTCGACGCCGGCGAAACGCTGACGCCAATCGCGCATGCGTTCAGCCATTACAAACTGGAATTGCAGCCGCGGCGCTGGCGTCGGGTCGCCTTGCGCGACGCAGTCGGCGACAATGACGATCTGCGCTGGTACAGCCGCGCCGAACTCGCCGCGCTCGGCATCCCGGCGCCGATCCGCAAACTGATCGAAGCGGCGCTTTGATCGTCGCTCGCCATCCTTAGCCGCTCGAGCGGCTCCCCTTCTCCAACCAGGACCATCCCATGAGCCGCAGCGTTTTCTGCCACTACGAACAACGCGAGACCGAGGGCCTGGATTTCGTGCCCTGGCCCGGCGAACTGGGCAAGCGCGTATTCGCCGAGATCGGCAAGCCCGCCTGGGCCAAGTGGCTGGCGCACCAGACCATGCTGATCAACGAAAACCGGCTGTCGCCGCTGGATCCCAAGCACCGCGCCTTCCTGCAGGAAGAGATGGAAAAATTCCTGTTCGGCGGCGGCGCCGACAAGCCGGCCGGCTACGTGCCCGAAGCCTGATCGTCGCGCTCCGACCGCGGTCACGCTTCGCGATCGGAAATCTGCGACCCAGGCCCGCGACGATCCTCGCCATTGGTGTATCACCGGCATTGCGGAGAAATCCGCGATCCCTGGCAACGCCACGAAGGAGGGTCACATGTTCAATCGGATGTTCAAGACGCCCACATCGCTCAGGACCAAGCTGTCGCTGCTCGCCGCAGGCCTGATCGTTTCGCTGACCGCCGCGGCGATTCCGCCCGCGGGCCCGGGTCAGAGCCAGACCTACACCTATTACTCCGACGCCACCCGCACCGTGGTCGTCGGCGGCTGGTCGTACGGCTCGTGCGGCGAGCCGTTCGACTGGGGCGATCACACCCGCTACTTCACCATCCGCACGGTCAACTGCGGCAGCAATCCGCAGCCCTGAGCCGTCGGCCTGCGCGCATGCACAAAGCCCGGCGTATCGCCGGGCTTTGTGTTTTCGCATCGGCTCAATGTCCCTCGACGATCCCGAACGCTTCGGGATAAACCACCGTCCCGGCCTCGCCTTGCAGCGCGCCGTCGACCAGTTCGATCGCCATGAACGCATCGCCGGAGAACGGCGCGACGAGTTTTTCGGCGAGCTTCGCGCTGAAACCAAAACGCGGGTAATAGGCCGGATGCCCGAGCACGACCACCGCTTCGAAACCAGCCAGCGCCGACTGCCGCAAGCCTTCGCGGATCAACATCGAACCCACGCCGGAGTTCTGGTAATCCGGCCGCACCGACACCGGCGCCAGGCACAGTGCCCGCAACGCACGTCCGTCGACGGTCACCGCCAAATCGGTGAACAGCACATGGCCGACGACCTCGTCGTCCTCGACCGCGACCAGCGACAGCCGCACCAGACCGTCCGCGCGCAGGCGCTCGACCAGATGCGCTTCGTCGTCGCCGCCGAAAGCCGCGCGGGTGACCTCGAAGACTTCGGCGTGATGCCGCGGTTGTTCGATTTCGATCTGCATAAGCTCCTCCATGGCGCATGGTTTCGAAAGACAAGACGTACGGGCAAACATCAGCAAGCTCAGCATGACGTCGCCTCGTCGTGAGGATGAAAACGCATCGGCTTCGGCCCTACGGCGTACCGACGCCGGTGACGCCCGATCGTCGGAATGTCGATGCATTGCACGTAATCATCGGGCCAGCAGTGCCCATGGCGATGCCTGCGTGCCGCGCACGAACCGACCGCGGTGTCGTCGAAGACACGACACGACGCGGTGGCGACGGACTGCTGGATCGGATCGGCGGCCAGGCGCCGGCTTTCGTTGGTTCGATGGAGCGATGCTCCACCCATGGCTCGCGCGCGCACTATGCGCGGCTGTCGCTGGGAAATTTTCATATCGCATGTCGGTTGTAGCCGAAACGAACGCGACGACGCCCATTCGCATGGCGCGAACGGCGTAAGACTCGACGCGTTACCCACCTTCGCGCAGCGAAGGATTAGCGGGTGGCTACACTCTCAGACATGGTATCCCTCTGGGCCCGCCGATCAGCGGTAATGGGGAATGCGAACGTAATGTCCGTGCCTGGGGCTGTCAAGCCTGATCCGGACGGGTCGTGGCTTGACTGTGCGCGCTGGGATGGGACGGATCGCGGCCGTGCGTCCGGACTCGTCCTGTATCGGTACCAGGTATCGCCATCGTTATGCGCCGTACCGATCACAACGATTCCGGGACACGGACGCGACACTTTGCATGTTCGGTCGATCCAGCATGCGCGATATACAAGCGGGCTTGCGCAGCTCGCAACGATGCGAGCGACTTTGCTCGCAGGATCGTCGACTGACGGATAACGCGACGAAGAAATCGTGCGACCCGATCGCGGCACGAATCGGCCAGAAGCAAAAACAAAGGGCCTGGCATCGCTGCCAAGCCCTTGTTTCGAAATGGTGGCCGGGGAGGGAATTGAACCCCCGACACGGGGATTTTCAATCCCCTGCTCTACCAACTGAGCTACCCGGCCATTTCACGGCAACCCGTGAGAGAGGCGGCATGATACGGACGGCAGGCGGCGATGGCAAGCCTCATGCGCGCTGAACGATGCCCGGCCGCATCGACGCCGCCGTTCGCGGGCGGGCGCATCATGCCTGCGAACGCCCGCAACGGCGGCTGCGCCGCCCGGAGATCGATCATGAAACGGCTTATTTCGCTGGCTCCCTCGCTGCTTTCGGCGCTGCTCGCCGCGCTCGCGCTGGCCGGCTGCGCGACCGGCCCCAAGATGGACGACGACCAGCGGCTGGCGCTGTACCGCGCGCACGCCGGTGCGCCGGTCGACAGCTTCCAGTATTTCGGCAGCATCAACGGCTGGACGCCGCTGGGCGACAGCGCGCTCGCGCTGTGGACCAAACCCAACCAGGCCTATCTGCTCGAACTCAACGGCCGCTGCCCGGACCTGGACTTCGCCCAGGCGATCACGGTCAGCAATCAGATGGGACGCGTGCATCAACGCTTCGACAAGGTCCTGGTGCTCGGCCGGCAGTCGATCAAGATGCCGTGCTTCATCAGCCGGATCCTTCCGCTCGACGTCAAGGCGATCAAGCAGGCGCAGCAGGACATGCGCGCGGCCGGGACGATGCCGGAAGACGCGAAGCCCTGAAGGTCGGACTTGGCGATTCGCGGCCAGCCGGGCATCGCGCGACGCGTTACCCAGATGCGCCGTGTATGGAACCGGCGCATTCCGCGACGAGGCCGCTCAGCTGCCTCGTCTCAATGCGGTCGCGCAGTCGCGCGCCGCGCCAGGGCGCAGCGACCGGCCGGATGGTTTGTTCGCACCCGCGCCCTGATCGGGGTCAGAAAATTCCTACACCCCGCCGCGCCGTCGGCCTACTGCTTTCGCGGGGGCTGCGGCTCAATCTATGCGGGCCCCGGCAGCACGGTCGATGCGATGACACGGATGCCGCTCAGCAATGGAGAACAGGCCGTCACCCTTGAGCAGGTGAGCCAGCGGAGCCGGGGTTACTGATTGCAGAGGTTGGAGTAGCGGTATGCACGGCAAAAAGGAACTTGCGCCGACGGCCAGGATGGCCGCTCGGTTTGTCTCGCTGGGACGATGCGGGACGCGTGTATGAAGGCAGCGATCTGGGTCCAGGATTCGGTCCGCGCGCTGCCCCGCTACCTCCTCGTACTGGCCGCTGTCTCGGCGCTGGCGCTGTTGGCCCGAGCAGCGGCTCCTTCTGCTTCACGCGCTTCTGCTTTGTCTCGTTCTGTTTCGCCCTCTTCTGTTTCGCCCTCTTCTGTTTCGCCCTCTTCTGTTTCGCCCATTTCTGTTTCGCCCCCTTCTGATGCGCCTGCGTCTGCTTCGCCCGCATTTGTTTCGGGCGTTTCCGCCGTGCCCGCATCTGCTGCGGATGTAGCCGCCTCGGCTCCGCGCGCGCTCCTTTCCCCTGCTGACGTCGCCGCCGCCTCGGCTCCGCACGTACTGCTTACCCCTGTGGACGTCGTCACCGCCGCAAGCTCCGCCGCTCGCGCATCGAACGCTTCGCGCGGAGCCGGCTACCCGCACGAGCATGACGCGCTGATCGCGGCGCTGTCGCAGCGCGCGTCACCGATACCCGGCAACTCGAGCGCTTTGCATCAAGACGAGGTATCGCCGTCCGCCGCGGCGCGGTTCAAGGTCGGGACGGGCGATCCTCGCGCTGCCGCGACGCCGCGCTGAGCGATTCCAGCCAATCGCGATCACCCGGCCGGGCCGCCGCGCGATCTGACCCCACCCCGCAAGCAAAAAAAACGGGTATCCGCACCCACCCGGATACCCGTTCATGACAACAGTTGCCGCACTCGGAGAGAGACGCCCGCGGCATCGGGCACGCGAAGCCGCGGACGGGGTGCGGACCGGTACGACGAGAGCGGCCGGTCCGAACTCGGGTGTATCAGTAGGCGTTCGCCACCCCGACCGCCTCGTAGGCGTCGACGTGGCCGCTGCCGACTTCGAATCGCTGCCGGCCCGCCATCGGGTTGGCGGTCTGGCTCAGGATCTGCTTGACCTCCAGCGGCCTGAGCGAGGGCTTGGCCTCGAACAGCAGCGCGACGATGCCGGCCACGTGCGGGGTCGCCATCGAGGTGCCGCTCATGTGGGTGTAGAACGGCAGCCGCGCGCCGAGCGAGGCGTCCTGCTGGATCGCCAGCAACGGCAGCGCGCCGGTCAGGGCGCGGGTCGAGACGATGTCGACGCCGGTCGCGACCAGGGTCGGTTCGTTGACGTAGGTCCAGCTCTGGCCGTCGGGCATGGTGAAGCTGCCGGTCTCGCCCGGATTGCCGCGCGAGGAGAAGTCGGCCAGGGTGCCGTCCTTGTTGCCGGCGCCGACCGAGATCACCCACGGCGCCTGCGCATAAGGATTGTGGGTGTTGGCGCCGGGGCCGTCGTTGCCGGCGGCGAACACGCTGACGATGCCGTTCTTGTAGGCCTCGTAGGTCGCCAGGCTGACCGGATCGGTCGGGTCGAAGGTGCCCGAGGAACCCCAGGAATTGGAGATCACCTTGATCGGCGAGGCGAAGCTGTTCTTGTGCGAGATCGCGTAGTCGAACCCGCCGACCGCATCGAGGATCGAGATCACCGCGCCCGAACCGTAACCGACCAGATCCGCGCCGGTGGCGACGCCGCGGTACAGCCCGGCGGACTGCGCGCCGCTGCCGCCGACGGTGCCGGCGCAATGGGTGCCGTGACCGGAGCTGATGTCGGTGTTGAGCTGGTTTTCCAGCACCGTCACCGGCAGGAAGTCGACGACCGAGTGCAGATTGGTCAGCGCCTGCACGTTCTGGACGACGCGCTGGCCGTACTTGAGATCGGCGTGGGTGGCGTCGATGCCGGAGTCGTTGATCATCACCGTCACGCCCTTGCCGGTGAACGGCGTGGTGCGGCCGAAGTCGCCCGGGTTGGCCTGCACGCGGTTGACCCCGGACAGCTCGCGCGCTTCCTGGTTGTAATAGGTCAGCGGCTTGTTGAGGTGGATCGACAGCACGTCGCCGCGCTGGGCCAGGGCGCGGATCTGCGCCGGGGTGGCCAAGGCGCCGGCGATCGGCAGCGCGCGCATGCTCACGCCGGTGTCGATGCCCAGCAGCTTGAGCGCCTGCAGCTGGCTCGCGCGCAGCGGGCCGTTCTGGTTGTAGGAGACGATCACTTCCAGCGGCTTGGCGGCCTGCGCGGTGCTCAGCGCGGTTTCCAGCGCGGCGCCGAGGCGGGCTTCGGCGAAGCTCATGCCGCTGGCCATCATGCCGACGGCCAGAGCGGAGAATTTGAGGAGGGTGCGGCGGTTGAGTTGCATGTTCGGCGAAACTCCCTGGTAGACCCCCTCGACTGGGGTGGCCTACCTTGGCGCGCACGGCGGTTGCGGCGACATCCGGAAGACCGCCCAGCCGGCATAGGGAGAAACCCCTACAGACCGGCCGGGAAACCCGCAGTAGGCTGTGCAAACCCGGACCGGTACCGCAACATCGCTGCGACGGGGAACCCGGATTCCGACAAAAACCGGGATTGGCAGTCACGCCGGCGCGGAAACCTGGTCCGCAACCGGTACGCAACAGGGGGAAGGACCATGAGACACACGTTCGCGCAATCGCCGGCCCCGCGCCGCAGCGCCGCCTGGCTCGCCTGGACACTCACCGCCCTGTGGCTGTTCGCCGCCAGCGCGCAGGCGCAGACCTTGCCGATCAGCGTCAGCGCCAGCGGCAACCACGCCGAGGCGAGCATCACCCTGCCCGGCCTGCCGGGCTCGCCCCTGGCCGAGGTGCTGCTGGACTTCGAGGACGCCAGCGGATTGAGCGCCTACAGCCTGGGGATCAGCGCGCGCACAGTGAGCCTGAGCGACGCCGACCTGCTCGCGCGCCTGCCCGACGTCGACCTGACCACCCTGCAGTCGGCGCTGCCGGTGATGGTCACGATCGAACCGCCGCTGTACGGCGGCCTGCGCTTCAACGGCACCGGCCGGGTCGAGTTGCACACCCACCTGCTGCCCTACACCGCCGGCAGCCGGCTGCGCCTGTTCAAGGCGCCGGTCGGCGGCGCGTTCCGCGACATCACCGACGAAATCGCCGCCGGCAGCGTGCGCGCGCGCGGCACCTACGGCGGGTTCTCGCAGTTCCTGATCCTGGCCGACCTGCGCCCGACCGGCACGGTCATCGCCAACAAGATCCAGCGCCTGCGCAACCGGGTCGAGCTGCTGCCGCTGGCCGAGCGCGCCGGCTTCGACGACCTGCTCGACGACGTCGAAAGCGCCCTGGCGGTGGCCGACTACGCCGCCGCCCTGGCCGCGACCGACGATGTCCGCGGCCGCGCGCAGACCCGCGCCGGCAGCTACATCGCCAACACCTGGCGCGCGACCCGCACCCACCGCAACCATGCCGGCGAGCTCGCCGCCGGCGCCGCGACCCTGCGCTTCAGCATCGCCTTCCTGCGCGACCACGGCCCGTAACCCGGGCCTCGATACGGCTGTCCGAAACACGACGGTGACCAGGCGCGGGACGTCATGGCCGCGCGCTAAGATGCGGCCATGCCGGCTCGCCTGATCGCATACCCGCCCGAAGCCGCCGCCATCAGCCGATGGATACCCGACGGCTCGCGCGTGCAGATAGGCCGCGACAGCGATTGCGGGCTGCGCATCGACCACCCGACCGTGTCGCGCAGCCACGCCGAATTGCTGCACGACGAAAACGGCTGGCAGTTGCTCGACCTGGGCAGCAAGAACGGCTCGCACGTCGACGGCATCGAGATCAGCCGCGCGCGGCTGGACCAGGGCGAGTGCTGGCTGCGCTTCGGCGATGTGCTGTGCGAGTTCTCGGTGATCGATGAAGTCTGCGCGCACGACCAGCAACAACGCCAGCGCGCGCAGCGCGACCTGTCGGCGGCGTGGACGCGCCGGATCGAGGTCGAACGGCTCGGCATCGGCGCGACCGTGATCGCGGCGGCCGAACCCTCGCCCGAACCCGCCGCTGCGCCGGCGCCCGGTAATGCCGCGCCCGCGAACGCCGAACCCGACCGCCGCGATCCCGGCGCCGGCCTCGCCGACGACATCCTGCGCGGCGTGGTCGAACTGGCCGGCTGCAGCCGCGGTTTCCTGCTGCTGGCGCAGGACGGCGACTTCGTCGTGCGCGCCAGCCTGATGCTCGACCGCGACGCGCTGCAGCAGCGCGCGTTCTCCGGCAGCGTCGGCGCGGTCCAGCGCTGCCTGGCCGAGCGCCGGCCGATCGTGGTCAACTGGATCGCCGACGAACTGTGGCTGGCGCGCCGCGCCTCGGTCCTCGCCGGCGGCCTCAAGAGCCTGGTCTGCCTGCCGCTGCTGCACGCCGGTCGCGTGCTCGGCGCGGTCTATGCCGATCGCCGCGGCGCCGGCGAGGCGATCAGCGAATTCGACCTGGAACTGCTGTGCGCCTTCGCCGACAGCGCCGCGCTGTGGCTGCTCGCGCAGCGCGCGTTCGACGCGCTGGCGCCGGACCCGGCCGGGTCGGCGCAACGCTGGGGCCGGATCGTCGACGCCCAGGTCACCACGCCATGAGCGAACCGACCGCGACCGGCATCTACACCCAGCACAGCCTCAAGCCCGGCGCGATGCTGGCCGGCCGTTTCCGCATCGAAGCGCTGATCGGGGTCGGCGGCATGGGCGTGGTCTACCGCGCCCGCGACACCGCGCTCGACGTCGACGTGGCCCTGAAACTGCTGCGGCCGGAACTGGCCGCGCGCGGCGACGCGTTCGAACGTTTCCGCCAGGAACTGCTGACCGCGCGCCAGGTGTCCAGCCCGCGGGTGGTGCGCATCCACGACCTGATCCGGCACGAGCAGCAATGGCTGATCGGCATGGACCTGATCGACGGCGAGGCGCTGGACAAGCGCTTGGACCGCGACGGCGCGCTGCCGATCGACGATGCGATCGCGATCGCGCGGCAGATCGCCGAGGGCCTGGCGGCGGCGCATGCGCGCGGGGTGATCCATCGCGATCTCAAACCCGCCAACGTATTGATCGACCGCGCCGGCGACGCCTACATCAGCGATTTCGGCGTGGCCCGCTCGCTCGCCGGCAGCGGCCTGACCCAGACCGGCGCGATCGTCGGCACGCCCGATTACCTCTCGCCCGAACAGGCGCGCGGCGAACCCAGCGACGGGCGCAGCGATCTGTACGCGCTCGGCTTGATCCTGCACGAAATGCTGACCGGCAAGATGCCGTTCGACGGCGGCACGATCAGCGAGATCCTGGCCCAGCGCATGCTGCGCACACCGCCGCCGGTCAGCCGCCTGCGCGCCGATACGCCGGTGTGGCTGGTGCGACTGGTCGACCGGCTGCTGCGTTCGCAACCCGCGCATCGGCTGCAAAGCGCGCAGGCGGTGATGCAGGCGATCGATACCCGCCACGTCGCGCGCGACTGGCGGCCGGGCAAGACGTTGTGGATCGGCGCGGCCAGCGCTGCGTTGCTCGCCGCCTTGGGCATGGGTGCGTGGCTGTGGCGCTCGCCCGCGCCATCGCCGGCTACGCCCGCTTCGCTCTCCGCGGCGTCGCTGGCGGCGACGCTGCACCGGATCGTGGTATCGCCGTTGCAGGCGCCGGCCGGCGCGGTCGATGCCGAACAGGCCCGCGCCTTCACCGCCTTGCTGCGCGAAGCGCTCTCCACCCTGCCCGGCCTGGCCGTGGTCGACGACGAACGCAGCCAGCAGGCGATCCGTCAGCTCGATCCCAGCGGTGCCGCGCCGCCGAGCGCCGCCGATCTGGCCCGGATCGCGCGCGCCGATCGCATCGTCTCGCTGCAACTGAGCCGGCACGAAGGCCAGTGGCGAATGCAGGCGCGGTTGCACGACGGCGCCGCCGCGCCGCGCATCGTCGCGACCGGCGACGGCGCGACCGCGCTGCGCGCGTTCACCGCATTGATCGCCTCGCAGCGCCTGAGCGATCTGCCCGGCGTGCAGACCTCGACGGCGACGGCGACACCGCTGCCGCTGCCTTCGTCCGATGCGGCCTTGCAGGCCTATGGCGCGGGCCTGCTCGCGCGCCAGAACAGCGACATCGCCGCAGCCATCGCCGGCTTCACCGCGGCCACCGCGCAAGCGCCGGATTTCATATCGGCCTGGCTCGCCCTGGCCGATGCGAACCAGGCGGCCGGCGATATCGACGCCGCCTATGCCGCGCTCGAAAACAGCCAGCGGCCCGGCAAAGGCAATGCGCCAATGCAGGCCTACGTATCGGCGCAGCGCGCGCAACTCGACGGCGACGCCGAAGCCGCGACCAACTACTGGCGCCAGCGCCTGCGCGCGACGCCCGACGACACCTACGCCGCGCTCGGCCTGGCGCGCGCGCTCGGCGCCGGCGGCGATCCGGCCGCCGCGATCGCGCAGGCGCGTACGCTCAGCGAGCGCGATCCCGACGACCCGCGCGCCTGGTTCGAACGCGGCAAGTTCTCGATCCTGCACGGCCAGGCGCAGCAGGCGGTCGACGACTATCTGGTGCGCGCGCTGGTGCTGTACAAGCGCAGCGGCAACCGCTACGGCGAAGGCGAAACCGTCAATGCGCTCGGCATCGGCTATGCGCGCCTGGGTCAGAACGATCACGCCCAGGCGCAATACCGGCAAGCGGTGGAACTGCGCCGCGCGGTCGGCAACCGGCGCGGGCTCGCGACCAGCCTGCGCAATCTCGGCAATGTGCTGGTGTTGACCGGCCAGTTCGACGAGGCCCAACGCAGCCTGCAGCAAGCGCGCGAACTGCACGCCGCGCTCGACGATCGCCACGGTTTGGCCGCGGTCGAGAACGAACTGGGCCTGCTCGCCGAAGAACGCGGCGACTATCCCGGCGCGCTGGCCGCGTTCCGCCGCGCGCTGTCGGCCTGGCAACAGGCCGGCGATGCCGGCGGCACCGCGCAGGCGCTCAACGACATCGGCTTTGCCCATTATCAACTCGGCGCCTACGACGACGCCGAGGCCTATCTGCAGCAATCGCAGGCGGCCTACGCCAAGCTCGATGACGAAACCGGACGCATCCGCACCGCACAGAACCTCGGCCAGCTCGCCGCCGCGCGCGGGCAATGGCCGCTGGCGCGCGAACGCCTGCAATCCTCGCTGCGCGACGCGCTGGCCAAGCAGATGATGGAAGAGGCCGCGGTGAGCCGGCGCAATCTGGCCGAACTGGAACTGATGCAGGGCCATCTCGGCGCGGCCTTGGAACAGGTTGCGCAGGCCGACGCCTTGTTCCGCCAGCGCAGCGACGCGCGCGGCCAGGTCGATGTCGGCCTGCTGCGCACGCAAGCCTTGCTGCGCGCCGACGCCGACGATCAGGCGCGCAAGAGCCTGGCCGAACTGACCGCGCAGATCGCCGCCGCCTCGTCCGAGCAACGCGGCATCGCCGCGCTGCTTCAGGCCGAACTGGCGCGGCGCGCGAACGACCGCGACGGCGCGCGACGCGCCCTGACCGAAGCGCAGCGCGACGCGCAGGCCTCGGGCGTGCGTCTGCTGCAATTGCAGGTGGCGTTGCAGGCGGCCGGCGACGGCCGCTTGCCCGCGGCCGTGGAGGCGCAGATCGCCGCGCTCGGCCACGCCGGCCTGCGCCTGCAATGGACCCAGGCGCGCATGCGCGAAGCGCTGGCGCGGCACGACCCGACCGCCGCGCTGCGCATCTATCGCGACATCCAACCGGTGCTGCGCCGTGGCGACAATCTCGAAGCCGCCGCGCTGCACACGCTGGCCGTCAGCGCCGCGCATGCGGCCGGCGACAAGGCGCTCGCAGCGACGGCCGAGAACGACGCCGCGACCGCGCGACAACGCTTGCGCGAACAATTGCCGCCGGCCTTGCGCGCCGGCGCGGAGCGCGCGGCATTGGCGCAAACCGCGCCGCACGCGTCGCCGCAAGCCGAACCCGCCACGGCGCCGCGCCCATGAACGACGCCGTCGAACTGCGCGAGCTGTACCAACAACTGCTCGAACGGCTGGAACGCAACGAGCGCGAGTTCCGCCGGCTCGGCCGCGCGGTGTGGAAAGTGCAGGAAGACGAACGCCGCCGGATCGCGCGCGAGCTGCACGACGGCGTCGGCCAGAACCTCACCGTGCTCAAGCATCGCCTGCACGAACTCGACGCGGCCTTGCCCGCGCAGCCGGCCGGCTTGCGCGACACCGTCGCCGCCGCGCTGGCGCTGTGCGGCGACACCCTGGAGGACACGCGCGAACTGTCGCGCCTGCTGCGGCCGCCGATCCTCGACGACCTCGGCCTGGAAGCGGCATTGCGCTGGCTGGTGCGCAGCCAGAGCCAGGCCAGCGGCGCGCGCGTCGATCTGCAGATCGAGGCCCTGCCCGAGCTGGACGGCGAACTGCAGACCCTGCTGTTCCGGGTCACCCAGGAAGCGCTGACCAATGCCGCCAAGCACGCCGCCGCGAGCCACGTGCGCGTGCGCCTGCAGCGCCAGGGCGCGGCGCTGTCGCTGGACATCGAAGACGACGGCCGCGGCTGCGACCCCGCGCTCGCGCTCGGCAGCGGCGGCACCGGCCTGGGCGGCATGCGCGAACGCCTGCGCCTGTACGGCGGCCGCCTGCACTTGCGCGGCGCGCCCGGCGCGGGCTTGCGCGTGAGTGCGCAGGTGCCGCTGGATTACACATGAAACCCACTTGATCGACACATCGCCGTTCGCCGCGTCGACGCCCGCGCTTGACGCCCGCCGCGACCCTGCCCACCCTGCGACGATGCAGTCTCCGCCCGTACGCGTCCTGATCGCCGACGACCACACCATGGTCCGCGAAAGCCTGGTGCAGCTGCTGCGCGGCGGCGGCATCGACGTGGTCGCCCAGGCCGCCGACGGCCTGGACACGCTCAGGCAGGCCGAGGCCACGCGCCCGGACGTGGTCGTCACCGATCTGTCGATGCCGCGTCTGAGCGGGCTGGAAGTGATCCGCCGCCTGTACGAAACCCTGCCCGACACGCGCGTGCTGGTGCTGACCATGCACCAGGAGGACGAGTACATCCTGCAGGCGGTTCGGGCCGGCGCGACCGGCTACATGGTCAAGGACAGCCCGGCCGCCGAACTGCTCGCCGCGGTGCACAGCGTGCATGCCGGCAAGGGCTATTTCGGCCCGCAGGCGGCGCGCGCGCTGGCCGAGCAACTGCGTCATCCCGAACGCGACCTGGGCGATCCCTACGGCCGCCTGACCGCGCGCGAACGCGAGGTGTTCCATCTGATCGCCGAGGGCCTGACCACCAAGGAAATCGCGCGCCAGCTCAGCATCAGCGTGAAGACCGCGGAGAACCACCGGGCGCGGGTGCTGGAAAAGCTCGGGGTGCGCAATACCGTGGAACTGGTGCGGTATGCGTTGCGCAAGCGGTTGCTGGATTGAGCTGGGGCGGCGGCTCGCGGGGTGAAGCGAATCCCCCGCGCTGTGGACGATGACCTGATAACGACCCCGCGCCGGGCGCTTGCCCCCTTTTCCAAAGTGGGCACCGATTCACGCGCCGCACCCCGATCGCTGCGAAGACGGCCGAAGGACCGCCCCTTTGTAGAGGGGGGCCAAGGGGATTTGCCGCAACCGCCGACCAACCCGCCACGAACCGCCGATCCCGGCCCTGCCGGCGCCACCATGCGCCGTAGTATCCTCGCCTGCCAATCTGGCGATAGCGACGGAGCAGCGGCATGAAAGCAGGGGCCTGGGTGCGGATGGTCGGTCTGACGATGATGGTGGCGTTGCTGGCCAGTTGCGGCACCGGGCCGGTCCGCCGCGTCTCCGAGCCGGCCGCGCGCATTCAGCAGCTGACCGTGCACGCCAACGGCAGTTGGGCGGTGGAAGTGCGGATCGAGAACTTCAGCAGCATCCCGATGCGCTTCGACCGCTTCGACCTGCAGCTCAAGCTCGGCGAGGACGCCGCCGGCCAGTTGCAGGCCCAGCCCGGCCTGTCGATCGGCCCCGAATCGGCCGACGTGGTCAAGGTCGAGCTGACCCCGAGCGGCGCGGCCAAGCTCGCCATCGCCGACGCCCTGTCCGGCGGCCGCAGCCTGAACTACAGCCTCAAGGGCGACATCTTCGCCACCCCCGACGAAGCCAAGCAGCGCACCTACACCATCGAGCGCAGCAGCGCGCTGAGCCCGGCGCCTGGGTTGCCTGGGGTGATGAGGTAGAGCCGGGAATCGGGAATGGGGAATGGGGAATCGGGAATCGGAAAGACAAAAGCCCGACGTCCCGCTCTCGTTGCGTTCCCACCCGCCCCTCGCACCTGCGCTTTTCCGATTCCCGATTCCCCATTCCCCATTCCCGGACAACCATGAGCACCTACAAAGCCCCCCTCACCGACATGCGTTTCGTGCTGTTCGACCTGCTCGGCGCCGAAGCGCAGTTCGAGCGCCTGGGTTACGCCGACGCGACCCGCGACACGCTCGATGCCGTGCTCGAAGAAGGCGCGCGCTTCAACGAAACCGTGCTCGCCCCGCTCAACAGCATCGGCGACCAGATCGGCTGCAGCCACGACAAGGCCACCGGCGCGGTCACCACGCCGCCGGGCTTCAAGCAGGCCTATACCCAGTTCGTCGAAGGCGGCTGGTCGGGCCTCACCGCGGAAGTGAAGTTCGGCGGCCAAGGCCTGCCGCACGCGGCCGGCGTGCCGCTCAAGGAAATGATCGACGCGGCCAACCTGGCCTGGGGCAATTTCCCGCTGCTGTCGCACGGCGCGACCGAGGCGCTGCTGCATCACGGTGAGGAATGGCAGCAGGAGGTGTTCCTCAAGCCGCTGGTCGAAGGCCGCTGGACCGGCACCATGTGCCTCACCGAACCGCATTGCGGCACCGACCTGGGCCTGCTCAAGACCAAGGCCGAACCGCAGGCCGACGGCTCGTACTCGATCACCGGCACCAAGATCTTCATCACCGCCGGCGAGCACGACCTCACCGACAACATCATCCACCTGGTGCTCGCGCGCCTGCCCGACGCACCGGCCGGCAGCAAGGGCATTTCCTTGTTCATCGTGCCGAAGATCAAGGTCGCGCGCGACGGCAGCGTCGGCGAGGCCAACGCGGTGCGCTGCGGCAGCCTCGAACACAAGATGGGCATCCACGGCTCGGCCACCTGCGTGATGAATTTCGACGGCGCGCAGGGCTATCTGATCGGCCAGCCGAACAAGGGCCTGATGGCCATGTTTACGATGATGAATACCGCGCGCCTCGCGGTCGGTCTGCAGGGCCTGGGCCTGTCCGACCGCGCGCTGCAGAACGCGCTGCGCTATTCGCGCGACCGTCTGCAGATGCGTTCGCTGTCGGGCACCAAGTTCCCGGAACTGCCGGCCGATCCGATCATCGTCCATCCCGACGTGCGGCGCATGCTGCTGACCTGCAAGGCACTGGTCGAAGGCGGCCGCGCGATGGGTTACGACGCCGCGCTGCAGGTCGATATCGCCCATGCCGCGCCGGACGAAAAGGAACGCGCCGAGGCCGACGCGCTGATCGGTTTCATGACCCCGATCGTCAAGGCCTGCCTGACCGAATGGGGCGTGGAGTGCACCTATCACGCGCTGCAATGTTTCGGCGGCCACGGCTACATCGCCGAGCACGGCATGGAACAGCTCGCCCGCGACGCACGCATCACCACCTTGTACGAAGGCACCACCGGCATCCAGGCGCTGGACCTGCTCGGCCGCAAGGTCATGCAGCTGCAAGGCGCGGGCCTGCAGGTGATGCTGGCGAAGATCGAAGCGTTCTGCGCCGAAAACGAAGCCAACGCCGCGGTCGCCGAATTCGTCGCGCCGCTGCGCAAGATCGCGGCCGAATGGATGCAGCTGACCATGAGCATCGGCAAGCGCGCCGCGGCCAATGCCGACGAAGTCGGCGCGGCGGCCTACGACTACCTGTTCTATTCGGGCTACGTGTCGCTGGCCTACTGGTGGGCGCGCAGCGTCGCCGCGGCTGAAGCGTCGAAGCAGTCTCAGGGTTTCAAGGACAGCAAGCGCGAGACCGCGCGTTTCTACTTCAGCCGCATCCTGCCGCGCACCCAGGCGCACAAGGCCGCGATCGACAGCGGCACCGCGCCGCTGATGGACCTGTCGGCCGAAGGTTTCGGCGACTGAGCCCGTCCGGCGCGGAAAGCGTCGATGCCTGAGACCTCCTAAGAAGGTTCTCAGGCTCGACGCTGCCGCGTCGCGACCTCGCCCGAATTGCAATCCGCACCCACCGCGATCGCCACGGCTCCCACTGTAGGAGCTGCGCAAGCTGCGACCGCGCCGCCGCAAGCCCCGGCGCAAATTCCGATCAGGCGAACACCGAGCATCGCGACTCACCCGCCCGGGTGAGCACGCGCGATCGTCCACCGACCCCGCCGATGTGCCGCCGGTCGGTCGACAACAGGTCGCCCCGTCTACACAAAATGTAATCCAGAGGGTATAAGCTGGGTCCCCGATGGAGACCGATAGAGCGAAGATCCGCCTGGTCCGAACCGGAACCCACGCTGAAATGCTTCAGCGTGAGCCGGATGCCTCGGGTGTCCCCGATCCTTACTCGCCGTGGCTCGGTCCACGCGCGGTGCCGCGCAACGCCCTGGAACGACTCAACTCGGTGCGACTGCTGTCGCTCGACGCGCATGGGCGGGTGCTGGACTGGATGAACTGGCAGGAAGCCAGCTGCCTGTACGCACGCGGCGCGGTCGCCTGGACCCTCGGCGAACCCTGCCTGGAAGTGCACGGCGGCATCAACCGCTTCACCGGCGAGCGCAGCGTGCTCGAACTGCATCCCATCGTCGCCGCGCGCGGCCATGCGCGGCCCGGCGCGCTCGATCCCACGCCCACCTTGACCAACGCCGCGCTGTTCGCGCGCGACGGTCATCTGTGCATGTACTGCGGCCACGACTTCCATCGCCCGCACCTGACCCGCGATCACGTCGTGCCGGTGTCCAAGGGCGGCCGCGACCTGTGGGAGAACGTGGTCGCCGCCTGCTTCGCCTGCAATTCGCGCAAGGGCAACCGCACCCCGCAGCAGGCGGGCATGCCGCTGCTGGCGGTGCCGTACCGGCCCAGCTGGGTCGAGCATCTGATCCTGTCGAACAGGAACATCCTGGCCGATCAGATGGCGTTCTTGAAAAACCAGCTGCCGAAGAAAGCCCGCCTCAACGGCTGAAGTCGTGAAACGCGTCGCAGTATTCACAAAATAGCCGCACCGAATGTGCCAATCAGTGCGCATATGCGACGTCAAGCGCGCGTTGACGACAATCCAGTCGTCCCGGACACTCGTCGCCATCGACTTACGGATGTAATCAAGATGCCTTTGACCCTCGGTCTGACCGGTATGGACCCGGCGACGGAGTCTGCTTTGCAGACGGCCTTCAAGGTCGCCAACGCTCAACTCGGCGGTCACTGGAGTCTCGTGCCCGAACAACAGGCCGATTTCGTCGTGGTCGACATGGACAGCATGTACGGCCCGATGAGCTGGCTGCGCCTGCACGCCTCGGGCAAGTCGGTGATCGCGCTGACCGCCGCGCAGCGCACCCAGGCCGACCACCTGCTGGCGCATCCGTTCAGCGCCGACTCGATGGCGACCCTGCTCGGCGAAATCGCGACCCTCAGCGGCCACGCGATCGCCAAGCCCGCGCCCGCCGCGGCGCCGACCGCGATCGAGATTCCCAAGCAGCCGCGCACCGATCCGACCGCGGCGCTGCCCGACGTGGTGGTCGACCTGCTCGAAACCGACCTGGCCCAGGCCAAGGCGGCCGCGCAGCAGTCCGCGCCGGCGCCGGTCGCCGCGCCGCCCGCGGAAGCGGTGGTTCCGGCGCCCGCCGCGCCTGCGCCGGTTGCGCCCGCTCCGGTTGCCGCCGCGCCTGCCGCACCCGCTGCCGCGCCCGTGGCCGCCGCGCC
This sequence comes from Lysobacter capsici, assembly GCF_014779555.2. Lineage (NCBI taxonomy): Bacteria > Pseudomonadati > Pseudomonadota > Gammaproteobacteria > Lysobacterales > Lysobacteraceae > Lysobacter > Lysobacter capsici. The sequence continues at coordinate 1,838,104 of NZ_CP094357.1, read as the reverse complement.
CGCCGTCGCCAACCCGGCGGTACCCAGCATCACCGCGCGCGGCGACGGCCTGCTCGACTGGCTGGTCGCCGGCCGTCTGCGCGGCCTGCTGCGCGTGGGCAGCGGCGAAGAACGCCTGCTGATCGACGCCGATCAGCGCAAATACCACGGCCCGGCCGCGCTCAAGCCGCTGGCGGGCTTGTTCGACCGCGGCTTCGCCCCGTCCGAATTCGAACTGCTTCCCGCCGCGCAGTGGGACAGCGCCGCCGCCCAGCTCGGCGCGCCGATGCCGCTGGCGCGGCTGGTGTGGTTCGGCAACCTGCTGGCCGGCCACGGCCGCCTCGCCCCGGGCTACGACCCGCAGCGCCGCTACCGCATGACCAAGTGGCCGCAGACCGAGCGCGAATACCCCAAGCACTTCCGCATCGCCACGGTGATGATGAAGGCGCCGTCGACGGTGACCGAGATCGCCGAGGCCAGCGGCGTGACCGAGGCCGAAGTCGCCGATTTCATCAACGCCAACCTCGCCACCGGCTTCGCCGAGGCCGAGGGCGATCCGACCCCGGCCGAGCCGGCCAAGTCCGGCGGCCTGTTCGGGCGCCTGCGCGGTCGCTGAGGCGGCTGCGACCAATCGTCGCGGCGTTACCACCCACACCGTCGCGGCCAACGCCGCGACGGTCGCAGAACCGCGATTCCGCCCGCTTAGGCACGCTTTTTCGGTCACGGGGCTGAACATCAAACCGTCACACTTCTTGCTCGCCTCACGCGGGGGCGGGACAATGCCCGACTAGCAGAAAGCCAGATGGTCGGAATGATCGATTCGCAGCGCTACCCGCGTCTTTCACGCATCCAGGTCCCCGCCGATCTGCGCCGCTTTCCCGAAGAGGAACTGCCGGCCATCGCCGAGGAGCTGCGCGCCTATTTGATCGAACAAGTCGCGCTGGTCGGCGGCCACTTCGGCGCCGGCCTGGGCGTGATCGAACTCACCGTCGCCCTGCACTGGCTGTACGAGACTCCGGTCGATCGTCTGGTCTGGGACGTCGGCCATCAGTGCTATCCACACAAGATCCTGACCGGCCGCCGCGACGAGATCCACACCGTCAAACAGAAGGACGGCGTCGCTCCGTTCCCGAAGCGCGACGAATCGCAATACGACACCTTCGGCGTCGGCCACAGCTCGACTTCGATCTCGGCCGCGCTCGGCATGGCCATCGCCGCGCAGCGCAAGAACGACGAGCGCAAGATCGTCGCGGTGATCGGCGACGGCGCGATGACCGCCGGCATGGCGTTCGAAGCGCTCGCCCATGCCGGCGGCATGACCGATCCGGAACCGAACCTGCTGGTGATCCTCAACGACAACCAGATGTCGATTTCCGAGAACGTCGGCGGCGTCACCAAGATGCTCGGCCGGCTCACCGGCAGCCGCACGCTCAACGCGATCCGCGAAGGCGGCAAGAAGCTGCTCGGCGACAAGCGCAAGCCGGCGGCCAAGTTCGTGCGCCGCTGGGAAGAACACTGGAAGGGCATGTTCGTGCCGTCCACGTTCTTCGAGGAAGTCGGTTTCCATTACACCGGCCCGATCGACGGCCACGACCTGCCCGCCTTGCTCGGCGCGATGAAGACGCTCAAGGGCCTCAAGGGCCCGCAGCTGCTGCACATCATCACCACCAAGGGCAAAGGCTACGAACTCGCCGAAGGCGATCAGATCGGCTATCACGCGGTCGGCCCGTTCGATCCCGAGAAGGGCCTGATCAGCAAGCCCGGCGCGAAGAAGCCGAGCTACACCGACATCTTCAGCGAATGGCTGTGCGACATGGCCGCCGCCGACGAGCGCCTGATGGGCATCACCCCGGCGATGCGCGAAGGCTCGGGCCTGGTGCGTTTCAGCAAGGAATACCCGCAGCGCTATTTCGACGTCGCCATCGCCGAGCAGCATGCGGTGACGCTGGCGGCCGGCATGGCCTGCGAAGGCGCGAAACCGGTGGTCGCGATCTACTCGACCTTCCTGCAGCGCGGCTACGACCAACTGGTGCACGACGTCGCGATCCAGAACCTCGACGTGCTGTTCGCGATCGATCGCGGCGGCGTGGTCGGCCCGGACGGCGCCACCCATGCCGGCAATCTGGATCTGTCCTACCTGCGCTGCGTGCCGAACATGGTGGTGATGGCGCCGGCCGACGAAGACGAATGCCGCAAGATGCTCAGCACCGGCCATCGTTACGAAGGCCCGGCCGCGGTGCGTTATCCGCGCGGCACCGGTCCGGGCGTCGCGATCCAGCCCGGCCTGGACACCTTGCCGATCGGCAAGGCCGAACTGCGCCGCCAAGGTTCGCGCATCGCCCTGCTCGCATTCGGCGCGATCGTGCCGGCGGCCGAAGCCGTCGCCACCGAACTGGGGCTGACGCTGGTCAACATGCGCTTCGTCAAACCCTTGGACCGTTCGCTGATTGTCGAGTTGGCCAAGACTCACGAAGGCTTCGTGACCCTCGAAGACAACGTCGTCGCCGGCGGCGCCGGCAGCGGCGTGGCCGAATTGCTGGCCGCCGAAGGCATCGTGCTGCCGGTGTTGCACCTGGGCCTGCCCGACGAATTCCAGCATCACGCCAGCCGCGAACAGCTGCTGGCCGAAGCCGGCCTGGATGCGGCGTCGATTCGCGCGTCGGTGCTCAAGCGCTGGCCGCAGTTGCTGGCGGTGCCGCCGCAGACCGCGATCAGGTGAGCGAGACGATCGGATGAGCGGACCGGCCGCATCGTCGACGGCGATGAAGCGGCTGCTCGCCCTGCTCGGATCGATCGCCGCCTACAACGACAAAGGCTGGCAGTGGTCCGGCCACGATGCCGCGCACAGCGAAGCCTTGCGCGCCGGTTGGTCGCGGGAGATACGCGGCTTGCTCGATACGATCGAGGCCGATGCGCTACCGGCGCAGCTCAGGCAGGAATTGCTGACTCGCGCGCCGGTGCAGGACGGCGACGGCGTCTATGTCGAGAAATTGAAGCGCTGGATCGCGTGAGACGCGACGTGGGCGGCTATCGCGTCAACCAGCCCAGAACGGAATCAACACCACGGCGCTGAGCAGCGCGACCGCCGCGATCTTCGTGCTCGCGCGCGGCAGCATCGTCATCAGCACACTCCACGCCAACGCCGAAATGATCAGCGCGGCGGTCCAGAAGATCGGCCCCTGCGCCCAGCCCCAGCCGTACACGAACAAGCCGAAATCCACCGCCAGCAGCAGCCATCCGGCGCCTCGCAGCACGCGCGCGCGCGAGGCGTCGAAAGCGTTGGCGAACACCTGCCGATGGTGCTTTTCCAGCCCCAGGCTCAACAGGCACCACGCTGCGATTCCCAGGCTCAGACCCAACCAAAGCATGCGCGCGCCTCCTCAGCGATCCGCGAGCGCGGGTTGGTTGCCCGACTCGTTGCCGCGCTCGGCGCGACGCGGTTTGCGCTCGACGATCGGCTGCCGCGCCTTGACGAAACTGTTGCGCGCCAGCAACGCGAATCCCGCGCCCAGCGCGAACGCGGTCAGGTCGACCGCGGCCAGCGACCAGTCGCCGCGCGCGATGGTCGCGAGCAGATGGCTGTTCGGCGCGGTCGCCAGATTCACCAGCGGAATCAGCGCGAACGCCACCGCGTTGATCGCGAAGAACTGGCCCCAGCCGCGCTTGTGCACCGCCGGGATCGCCGCGTACAGCGTGGCCGCGATCCAGACCGCGCAGAACACGGTGATCTCGGCGTTGGCGCGCTGCGCGATCTCGGCCGGGATCAGGCGATTGGCGATCACCATCGCCGCGCTCGCCAGCGGCAAGCCGCCGACCACGCCGAGGTTGAGCGCCTGCACCAGGCCGTAACCCGATGCGCTGCCGGCCTCGGCGATCTTCTTCGCGCGCTTGCTGACCCACACCTGCATGCCGCTGGCGATCATCACGCAGCCGGCCAGGCCCATCACGAAATACAGCCAGCGCAGCGCGCTGCCGCCCCACTGCGCCATGTGCATGCCGCCGAGGAAGGTATAGGTCTTGTAACCGGCCTGCGGCGCGCCCGACTGGTGCAGGAACTTGCCGTCGTTGGCGTCGTAGAACACCGAGTTGAAATTCCAGGCCACGTCGCGGCTGTGATCGCCGCCGAAGGAAATCGTCGCGCTGGTGTCGTCGGGGTGATGCACGCTGACCCAGGTGATCGGCTGGCCCAGACGCTGGCGCGCGTCGGCGACCAATTTGTCGACCGGATAGATCGTCTTCAGTTCCTTGCCGGTTTCCGGCCGCTCGTAACTGTCCGCGGCCTCGACAAAGAATTTCTCGACATCGCCGTTGTACGCCGCGTTCAACCCGGCCGGCATGTAGTTGGCGACGAAGATCGCCACGCCCGTGTAGGCGATCATCAGATGGAACGGCAGACCGAGTACGCCGGTCAGATTGTGTCCGTCGAGCCAGGCGCGCTGGCCGCCGGTCTTCGGCCGGAAGGTGAAGAAGTCCTTGAAGATGCGCTTGTGGATCACGATCCCGGTCAGGATCGCGATCAGCATGAACATGCCGGCGATGCCGACGATGTACATGCCCCACACCGGCGAATGCAGGTTGTAGTGCAGGGTGAAGAAGAATTCGCCGCCGGCGGTTTCGGGAATTTTCTTGCCGGTGGCCGGATCGAGATTGATCAGGTCCGGATCGCCAAGGTCGTAGTACACCCCGCCTTCCAGCGACTTGCTGCGTTCGCTCGGCAAGGTCACGTAGTACGCATGCGGATGCGGCTTGGATACTTTCTGCAACTGGACGATGGACTGGTCCAGATCGATGCTTTCGCCGCTGCGCTCATGGCCGTGCAGCGCCGGCTGCATCCAGTGAGTGAGCTCCTTATCGAAGCAGGCGATGGTGCCGCCGACGAAGATCACGAACAGCAGCCAGCCGATCACCAGCCCGGCCCAGGTATGCAGCCAGGCCATCGCCTGGGAGAAGGAATTCTTCATGCGTGCGCCCTCACCGTACTCATGGCCGCGCCGCGGCTTCGGGGAACAGCAACGCCACCGCGTACATCGCGCCCGCCCACAGCGCCAGCACCCAGCACGCGCGCCAGGCGCTGCGCGCGGCGAAGGCGTACATCGCCGCCGCGCACCACACGAAGAAGCACAGCAGACTCGCCGCCACCACCCTGTCGTTACGCGTGAACGGCAAAACCACGGTGCCGAACGCCGTGAACCCATAAGCGACCAGATAACCGATCACGGTCGCGGCAAGCGCGCGCAACGCGACACCGCCGCGATATCCCCACGACAGGGTCGGACGCGGCTTGCGCGAAACAGCGGAGGCGGAGGCCGTGGGGGCGAGCGTGTCGGTCATGCGAAGTTCGTAGGCGGACGAGGGCCGGGCCAGCTTCCTGCCGCGCGGTCGGACGCCCGCGGCGGCGGGCCAGCGCTCAGTCTAGTTGCCAATGGTTCTCATTTGCAAACCATCCGCGGTCGCGAATTGGATCGAACCGGCGGCGCAAACCCGCCTTGCCGGACCGGTCCGGTTACAGATGAGTACACAGCGGCGACCGGGGAACGGCTACGATCCGGCTTCCGCCGAGCCCCCATCCCCCGCTCAGGAGCGTTACGGATGCGTCGTGCCTTCATCGTCCTCGCCTTGCTGGCGCTGCTGCCCGGCGCCGCCGCCGCGCAGACCGCGCCGGCCCAGCCCGCCGCCCCGCCGAGCGGCGACATCCGCGACTTCGACACCCTGGTGGTCACCGGCGAACAGCCCGGGCCCGGGCTGTGGAAAGTCATGCGCGGCGGTCACGTGCTGTGGATCCTCGGCACCCTGAGCCCGCTGCCCAAGGACATGACCTGGCTGTCGCGCCAGGTCGAGGCGACCATCGCCGAATCGCAGGAAGTCATCGCCCCGCCCTCGGTCAGCTTCGGCACCGAACTGGGCGTGGTGCGCACGATGATGCTGATCCCCACCGCGCTCAAGGCGCGCAAGAACCCCGACGGCAAGACCCTGCAGGAAGTGGTTCCGGCCGACCTGTACGCGCGCTGGACCACGCTCAAGGCGCGCTACATCGGCCGCGACGGCGGGGTCGAGAAATGGCGCCCGATCTTCGCCGCGCAGGAGCTTTACGAAGCGGCGATCAAGCAGTCCGGGATGTCGCTCAAGGGCGTGGTGCAACCGGTGGTCGACAAGGCCGCCAAGCAGCACGACGTGCCGATCACCGAAGCGCGCGTGACCCTGAAGATCGACGACCCCAAGGCCACCTTGAAGGAATTCTCGGCCAGCGCGCTCGACGACCGCGAATGCTTCGCCAAGACCTTGTCGCGGATCGAAAGCGACCTCGAATCGATGCGCGCGCGCGGCAACGCCTGGGCGATCGGCGACATCGCCACCCTGCGCACCCTGCCGCAGGGCGACCAATACCGCACCTGCCTGGAAGCGCTCGCCGCGACCGGCGTGGCCAAGCGCCTCAACCTGGGCGACCTGCGCCAGCGCGTCACCGCGCATTGGCTGGAACGCGCCGAAGACGCGATCGCGAAAAACAACAGCACCTTCGCGACCCTGCCCGTCGCCGACCTGCTGGAAACCGGCGGGCTGCTGGATAAGCTGCGCGCGGCGGGGTATACGGTCGAGGATCCGTAGGTCGGGATTCGGGATTTTTGAACGAACGTTGCTTCGCGGCGCAGGCCACGTAATCTTTTGCGGGACTGGCTTCAGCCCCTGACACTGTTTCGATCGAACTAAAAAATTCAACGCATTGCCATAAGCCCACCCTATCGTGGAGCCCCCACCGCGCACGCAGCGCCACCGGCCTCGTTGAACGCCTCATGCATGCAACGCGTCGCATTGCGTCGTTTCCATTGTTCGGCAAACCCGGTCGCAGCAGCCACAGAAACATGATTGCTATCCCAATACAAAGGCACCCCGCTGCGGAGCACTCCGCAACTATTCTTGTTACAGAAATAGTCCAGCGGATCGATCAACTCGACGTTTGAATTCGTCCTTGCCACTTCAGCCAGCACCTTGCGTGCAATCGCCGTCCGCGCCAGATACCTGGATTTCGGCTCGGCGCAGGCATCCAACCTGTTGAGATCGACGCACTGCTGAGCTCGCGCGGACAATTCGGGCGTGGGTTCGATGATAAGTACTCTTCCTACGGATTTACTCGCTCTCGCGATCGTTGCGACCAGCTTGGAAGCGAATGCGTTCGCGTCTGTTGACTCAAGGTAGCGATGCCACCTGGCCGCAATGATCAACGTGTGCGGCCGTTGCTCGGCCAGGAAGTCCATCGCCATGTCGTTCGATTGCCTGCACAACTGCACTTTCGTAACCGCATGCTCTTTGGATCCCCAATCAAGCACAGGCGCGCAAGCGTCGCGAGTCACATTGATCGCGGCGCCATCCGTGATCGCCCAGGCAAATGGTTGCCATGCAAGCGCATGCGAGTCGCCCCAAATCACGGTATCGATCTTGCCAGGCCTGGATGCGCAGCTCGGATCGGGGCGATTGGGTACCGCGCGTCCGCCTTCCGCATGGCAACGTTCCATGTTCAACGGCCGGTCGCTGGAAATGCCCGTCATCCTTGGCCCGCTGGCGGCCTGGCTGTCGATAACCCAGGCCGTTGCAAGCGAAGCCACGGCCAACACGACCGACAAAAAAATGCCTGTTACAACCGTGCGGCGAGACCGATCTCCACCCCGTTGCCGCCAAGGCTGCTCGATCCAGCGATAGCTCGCGATTGAAAGAATCAACGCAAGGACGACCAGTCCAAACAGATCCACAGAATGCAGCGACCCGATCTTGTTCGCCTTTGCTACAGCCAATAGTGGCCAGTGCCACAGGTACAGCGAGTACGAAATCCGCCCGATCATGACCATAGGCCGCCAGCGCAAGAAATATCCGACCCCGCCCAGATTCCCCTGGCCATGTACGCCCCAGAGGATCAATGCCGCCCCCAAGACCGCGCCAGCAGCGCCCATCCCTGGAAAATGCGTAGTCGGAAGCAACTCGCACATTGCCGCAATTATGATAGCCGCGCCGACGTAGACGGCCGCCAAAGCGCCACGTGATGGGCGAGACGGAAGCATCGCGATCAGCCCGCCTGCCGCCAATTCCCATAGCCTGGGAAGCATCTGAAAAAAAGCGCTGTCGCTTTCTTCACGGATCAAGTATTCCGCGAACCCTATTGACGTCGTCGCGAGCAGGAACGTCGCGGCAACCATATGCGAACGCTTTGTCTTCGTTACCAGGATCAGAAAGATAGGCCAGACCAGATAGAACTGCTCCTCCACGCCAAGCGACCACAAGTGCAGCAAAGGCATGGTGGCCGCATCGGCGTCGAAGTAGCCACCCGACACATGCTGAAAGTAGAAGTTCGCTGCGAACACAAAAGAAGATGCCGCCGAGAAAGCGACTGCACTTTTGTCCGAGTAACCTGGAACAAACCATACGGAAAGCAGGACCGTCACAACGCAAACCACGATCAGTATCGGCAGCAGTCTGCGCACCCTGCGCGCATAGAACCCCATGAGATCCACTCGACCGGTATCGAGCCGCTCACGCAAAATCAGGGATGTGATCAAGTAGCCTGATATCGCGAAGAACACATCCACGCCGACAAAACCACTTGCAATCGGTCTGACCCCCGCGTGGTAGAACACCACACCGATAATCGCGAGCGCCCGCAATCCGTCGATCTCTGGCCGATAGTTGATATTGCTCATCGCTGGATTATGCCGCAGCACGGCATTACCCAGTAACCGAGACCACCACTGGCTTGCGCGTGCCAAGCCGCATAGTTCCCGTGATCTGGACTACCCCATAGATCACATACGATCATTCCTCGGTTGCGCGAACGCGCGACCTAGCATCAGGTCGCCCTATCGCAACGCAGAATCAAGATAGCGCCTGCAGCTTCGGGCCATTGGTGACGAACGAACACGCCGACAGCATGACCGGGCGACCCTACAGCGGGGCTGTACGAGTAGCCATGATGCGACGGGGCGTCGATCGATGCCGTCGTCCAATTCGTACGGATGATCGTGATGTCCTGGTCGCAGCCATCGACCCAAAGATCATCGATCGCGGACAGATCGATCGCCGCGCGGACGTTATCACCGACCGCACCGAAATCCTTGCGCTGGCCTGCTCGCGCAATTTGTCGCGCGCCGAGTGCTCGACTGTGAAAGCGCCTAGAACTGGTAAGTCACCTGATCGGAGGAAAGCACGGCGGCCTGGCGCCTCCCTGTGCGAGCGTCCTACAGGTCGCGCGACATCGACAGTGCCGTGGACAAACATTTTGCGTCTTTCGTTATTCATTTCCATCCCCAAGAAAATGCCGGGGATGGGTATCTACCATTGAGATGACGCACGTGCTACGCCACCGACCCTTGGTACAAATCCCCGTAGTGCCGCGTCGGTATCAGCGGACGAAACCCGCGCTGCACCTACTCCAAAAACACGAAACCCCGGCATCGCCGGGGCTGCGCTTACAACTGGATCACGGGCCGGAGTGACTGGAACCGAAGCACCGCCGCTTCAGGCCGAACCAAGACGACGAGAAGCAACTAAATCAAGGGCTTGCGCGACACCAGAAAGCGGCCGGCTGTACCTTTAAAATCTTCTACGTCTCAGGGGCACTAGAAAACCTCGCTGATCTCCACCACATGCCCATCACGAACCGTGATCAGCACCGTCTTGTTGCCGACGTAATACTCGAAGCGTTCGCCGTTGTTGGCGCCGAACTTGTTCTGCAACTGCACGACGCGGTCGGGCTTGCCCGCGACTTGATAGACCTTGCCGGTACTGTCGCCGACGGTGACCAGCTTGCTGCCGAAGGCGACCGACTGGGCCCAAGCGGGCACTGCCAGCAGCAGCGAAAGGACGATTGCGACCAGATAGCGCATAGGAACTCCTTTCCACATTGGGGGAGCGCCGAGCATACCCTCGCGATTTCCGGGTTGTCGTCGACCAATAGTCGGAATCGATAAGGCCGGCAGCTCACCCGCGTGAGATTCGGTGCCGGCGCGCGACGGGCCCATCGAGCGCGTTGACGGCCCCCACGGGGGCGGCCTCGCATGGCCGGTCTCGCCACACCGGCATCGCCGCGTGGCCGGCGGGTCGCTGGGTCGGCGATCCCCAGAAACACGAAACCCCGGCTTTCGCCAGGGCTGCGTTTACGGCTCGATCAGTGGTCGGGACGGCCGGATTTGAACCGACGACCCTCTGCCCCCCAGGCAGATGCGCTACCAGGCTGCGCTACGCCCCGACATGGTGCTGATCCGCTCTTGCGAACGGGCGGCAAGTATAGCCGCTTGTTACGGGAATCGGGAATGGAGAATCGGGAATCGTTGCAGGCGGACCGCCGATTCCCGATTCTCCATTCCAGATTCCCGGTCTTTCAGCGCCGCAGCAGCTGTAGAACTTCTTCCAGTTCCATCCGCACCTGCTTGACGATCTGCGAGCTCAGCGCCGATTCGTCCTTCGCCGACTCGCCCTCCAGGCGCAGGCGCGCGCCGCCGATGGTGTAGCCCTGCTCGTACAGCAGGCCGCGGATCTGCCGCACCATCAGCACTTCGTGGCGCTGGTAGTAGCGACGGTTGCCGCGACGCTTGACCGGGTTGAGGGTCGGAAATTCGGTTTCCCAGTAACGCAGCACGTGCGGCTTGACGTCGCACAGCTCGCTGACCTCACCGATGGTGAAGTAGCGCTTCGCCGGGATCGGCGGAAGTTCGCGGTTACTGCCCGGATCCAGCATGCTCGCCTCCGCTGTAAGCCTCGACGCGTTCCTTCAGCTTCTGGCCCGGACGGAAGGTGACCACCGTGCGCGCCGAGATCGGAATTTCTTCGCCGGTCTTGGGATTGCGGCCGGGTCGCTGGTTCTTGCGGCGCAGATCGAAGTTGCCGAAGCCCGACAGCTTGACCTGGCGGCCCTGCTCCAGTGCTTCGCGCAGCGCATCGAAGAACGCGTCGACGAACTCCTTGGCCTCGCGCTTGTTCAGCCCGACTTCGTCGAACAACCGCTCCGCCATTTCCGCTTTCGTTAGTGCCATGTTGTCCTCTGCGCGACGCCCGGGCTGGGACGTCCATGCCAGTGATGCCGGATCGGGGTCAGGCGCGCAGTTTCGCGCCGTGTTCCCGCTCCACCGCGGCCGTCACTTCAGCCACGACCGCATCCACATCCCGGTCAGTCAGGGTGCGCGATTCATCCTGCACAATCAAGCCCATAGCGAGACTCTTGAATCCGGTTTCCACGCCCTTGCCCTGGTAGCGGTCGAACAGCACCAGTTCGCGCAGGATCGGGCCGGCGGCCGCCTTCACGGTGGCCTGAATGGCCGCCCAGGGGACCGAATCGGCGACGATGAACGCGCGATCGCGGCGCACCGACGGGTACTTGGACTGTGCCCCGGCCTTCGGGATGGCGCGCTCGACCAGCGGCGCGAGATCCAGCTCGAACGCGATCACGTCCTGATCCAGGTCCAGCGCGCGCTGCAGGCGCGGGTGCAGCTGGCCGATCCAGCCCAGCCGCTGCTCGCGGCCGCCGTCGATCCGGTACACGTCGGCCGAACGGCCAGGATGCGCCCAGGCCGGCTGCGACGGCCGGTATTCGAGCTGCGCGCCGGCGCTGATCGCCAGGCTGTCCAGATCGCCGCGCAGGTCGTGGAACCCGACCGGCGCCGAAGCGACCGCCCACTGCTCCGCCCGCGCCGAACCGCACACCGCCGCGGCCACCCGCTGCGTCTCGACCGGCGCCAGGCTCTGCGTTTGCGAATCCCGAATCCCAACTCCCGAATCCCGGCCGGCAAACACATTGCCCAGCTCGAACAAGCGCACCCGGTCCTGCTGGCGCGAGGCATTGCGGCCCAGCGCGGCGACCAGACCCGGCAGCAGCATCGTGCGCATGACCCCGAGCTCGGCGCTGAGCGGATTGGCCAGCGGCACCGCGCCGGCCTCGGCCTGCCACAGCTGCAGCCAGGCGGCGTCGACGAAGGCGTAATTGATCGCTTCCAGATAGTCGCGCGCGGCCAGCTGGCGGCGCACGGTGGCGCTGTCGACGCGGGTCTCGGTCGGCGCGATCAGGCGCGCGGCGCCGCCGGGCAAGGTGGTCGGGATCGCGTCGTAGCCATGGATGCGGGCGATTTCCTCGATCAGGTCTTCCTCGATCGCGATATCGAAGCGGCGGCTCGGCGGGGTCACCCGCCAGCCGTCGTCGCTGCGCTCCACCGTCAGGCCCAGCGCCTGCAGGATTCGTTCGACATCGGCGTCAGCGACATTCAGGCCGAGCACCCGCGCCAGGCGCGCGCGCCGCAGCACGACCGGAAGCGGATGCGGCAGATGATCGGGCAGCGCCGATTCGACCACCGGGCCGGGCGTGCCGCCGGCGATGTCGAGGATCAGGCGGGTCGCGTATTCGATCGCGGTGCGCGGCAGTTCGGGATCGACGCCGCGCTCGAAGCGGTGGCCGGCGTCGGTGTGCAGGCCGAGCTTGCGGCCGCGGCCGATGATCGCGGCGGGCGCGAAATGCGCCGCTTCCAGGAACACGTTGCGGGTCGCGTCGGTCACCCGGCTGTCGAAACCGCCCATGATCCCGCCGAGCGCGATCACCCGTTGCGCGGCGCCTTCGCCGTCGGTGATCGCGATGAACTGTTCGTCCAGGCTCGCATCCTGGCCGTTGAGCAACTTGGTGACCTCGCCCGCGCGCGCATGGCGCACGCCGACCGGGCCGCTCAGGGTGTCGCGGTCGAAAGCATGCATGGGCTGACCGAGATCGAGCATCACGTACTGGGTGATGTCGACCAGCAGCGACACCGGACGCACGCCGCTGCGGCGCAGGCGCTCGGCCATCCACACCGGGGTCGGCGCGGTCGCGTCGACGCCTTCGATCACCCGGCCGCAGTAGCGCGGCACATCCGCGCCGGCGCTGAGTTCGACATGCAGCGCCGAGTCGGTCACCGCCGGCACCGGCGCGATGTCCAGCGCGGCCACCGTGCTGCCGGTCGCCGCGGCGACATCGAAGGCGATGCCGCGCACGCTGAAGCAGTCGGCGCGATTGGGGGTGAGCTTGATCTCGATGCTGGCGTCGGGCAGGCCGAGGTACTGCGCCAGCGCGGTGCCGGCGACGGCATCGGCCGGCAGCTCGAGCAGGCCCGAGGCGTCGGCGTCGATGCCCAGTTCCTTGGCCGAACACAGCATGCCGAACGACTCCACGCCGCGCAGCTTGGCCGCCTTGATCGCGATGCCGCCGGGCAGCGTGGCGCCGACCGTGGCCAGCGGCGCGACCAGACCGGCGCGCGCGTTCGGCGCGCCGCAGACGATCTGGACCATGCCGGCGCCGGTATCGACCTGACACACCTGCAGCCGATCGGCTTCCGGATGTTTGTCCGCGCTGACGATGCGCGCGACCACCACGCCGTCCAGCGCCGCGCCGAGCTCGGTAACTTCTTCGACTTCCAATCCGATCGCGGTCAGGGTCGCGGCGAGCTGCTCGCGCGTGGCGGCGGTCGGGACGTGCTGGCGGAGCCAGTTTTCGCTGAATTTCATGGGGTCAGGCCGGGAATCGGGAATGGGGAATCGAGAATCGGAAAGCGCTGCGCGAGATCGGGAAGAGCCATCGGAACCGTGATAGCGGCACAGCCGCCCTTACGATTCCCGATTCCCCATTCCCGACTCCCGCTTCTCAGGCGAACTGCCTGAGAAACCGCACATCGTTCTCGAAGAAACTGCGCAGATCGTCGACGCCGTAGCGCAGCATGGTCAAACGCTCCACGCCCATGCCGAAGGCGTAGCCGGTGTAGCGCTCCGGGTCGATGCCGACGTTGCGCAGTACGTTCGGATGGACCATGCCGCAGCCCAGCACTTCCAGCCAGCGGGTGCTGCCGTCGGGCTGCTGCCAGGCGATGTCGACTTCGGCCGAGGGTTCGGTGAAGGGGAAATAGCTCGGGCGGAAACGCATTTCGAAATCGCGCTCGAAGAACGCGCGCACGAATTCGGCCAGGGTGCCCTTGAGGTCGGCGAAGCTGGAATGCTCGTCGATCAGCAGGCCTTCGCACTGGTGGAACATCGGCGTGTGGGTCTGGTCGCTGTCGCTGCGGTACACCTTGCCCAGCGCGATCATGCGCAGCGGCGGCTTGTGCTCGAGCATGTAGCGCACCTGCATGCCCGAGGTGTGGGTGCGCAGTAGACGCGCGACGCCGGCGCTGTCGGGCGCGAAGTAGAAGGTGTCGTGCATCGCCCGCGCCGGATGGTGCGGCGGGAAGTTCAGCGCTTCGAAGTTATGCCAGTCGTCCTCGATCTCGGGGCCGTCGGCGAGTTCGAAACCAAGCCGGCCGAAGATGTCGGCCATGCGCTCCATCGTGCGGCTGACCGGATGCAGGCCGCCGCGCACGGCGTCGACGCCGGGCAGGGTCACGTCGATGGTTTCCAAGGCCAGGCGCGCGTCGAGCGCGGCATCGTCGAGCGCGCTCTTGCGTTCGGCCAGCGCGGCGGTCAGCGCATCGCGCGTCTTGTTGATCGCCTCGCCCGCGGCCTTGCGTTCGTCGGCGGGCAAGCCGCCGAGCTGCTTGAGCTGGGCGGTGACGCTGCCGGACTTGCCGAGCAGCGAAACGCGCAGCGCTTCGATCGCATCGGGAGAGTCGGCCGCGGCGATATCGGCCAGCGCGCGCTGCGTCAGTTGCTCGATCTCAGCCATGTGCTGTGGTTTCCTTCACTGTGCTGTGCGTTGTGTGTCCCGCGATCGAACCGGACGGATTTCGTTCGCCCAGTCCCTCGCCTGTTCGCTGGCCGCCTCGACGGCCTCCCTGGTCGCTTCGTCGCAGCCCGCGGCCTGTTCCGGCGCGGCGGTCGCGACCGAGGCGTTGATGACCACCCCGAGCAGTTTCTCACCGGACACCTGGCGCTCGAGCTTGCGGGTGATCGTGGCCACGTCGTCCGAATATTGCTTGCTGCGCGCCTCGTCCAGCACCTTGCACTGTTCGTTGCGCGCCATTCCACCCATCACCTCACCGAACCGCTTGAGCGCATCGGCTTCGCGCTGTTGGCGCGCGCTGAGTTCCTGCGCCGAAACCGACATCGAGGCCAGCGCCAGACCCAGCAGCAGCCAAGCACAGTTCGAGATTCCTTTCATCGCACATTCCCTGGAGTTGATGCCGCGCCGCGCGGCCGGTTTGCCGGGTCCAGAAACGACAATGGGGAAGGACTTGCGCCCTTCCCCATGCCTAAGCTCCTCGCCGAAAGACCGCACACGAGGGTGCGGGCTTTCGCGGAGGGATCCGCATTAAGCCGCGAGCGCGCTCTTCGCCTTTTCGGCCAGCGCCGCAAAACCCACCGCGTCGTGCACGGCGATGTCCGCCAGCACCTTGCGGTCGAGGGTGATGCCGGACTTCAGCAGGCCGTTCATGAAACGGCTGTAGCTCAGACCGTTGATGCGGGCCGCCGCGTTGATACGCGTGATCCACAACGAACGGAAATTGCGCTTCTTCTGCTTGCGGCCGATGTAGGCGTACTGCAGCGCCTTCGTGACCGCCTGCTTGGCGACGCGGAAGACCTTGCGACGGGCGTGGTAGTAGCCCTTGGCCTGCTTCAGGATTTTCTTGTGGCGGCGACGCGCCGTAACACCACGTTTAACTCGTGCCATTGTTCAGTCTCCTCACAAATACGGAAGCATGCGGTCCAGACGGCCAGCGTCCTCGGCACGAACGTGGTTCGTCTGCCGCAGGTTGCGCTTCCGCTTGGTCGCTTTCTTGGTGAGGATGTGGCTCTTATTGGCGTGGCCGCACTTGTACTTGCCGGAAGCGGTCTTCCGGAAGCGTTTGGCTGCCGCCCGATTGGTCTTGATCTTGGGCATTGCGATGTCCTTTCGGAGGTTTATGTCACTGGCCTGGGCGGTGGCACTGTGCGCGGTGAAGCGCGGCCACTCTTTCCGTCCTGCCCTTGCCGGCTTGTAAGTCGTTGATTCAAAAGGAATCCACAACAGGTCCGTGATGCAGCAAACAACAAACCCGGAGAACCGGGCCGCACATTATGCCTACCGGGCTATCCCCTTGCAAATCAGGGGCTTGATGCGCGGACGAATCGTCAAGAACGGCCGGCGGCGGCGTCCTGCGAGCTGAACCGCGCGGGTCGGCCGCGCCGACAGTGCGCAAGACCTCGGGCGCGGACGGCGCCGGCCGCGCCGATTTGCGCGGCGGCGGCGGCGGCCGAAGCCATCGGCCCGGTGCGCCGACAGCCCGCATCGCAGCCGCGGCCACGTATCGGTCGCGCACAACGAAACAGCCCCCGGGGTTTCCGGGGGCTGTTCGATTTGAGCTTCAGATCTTCTTCTTCGGCGCGATCATCATGACCATCTGCCGCCCTTCCAGGCGCGGACGCGATTCGACCACGATGTCCTCGCCGAGGTCGGCCTCGATCCGGGCCGCCATTTCGCGGCCGAGTTCCTGGTGGCTCATTTCGCGGCCACGGAAACGGATGTTGACCTTGACCTTGTCGCCTTCTTCCAGGAAGCGGCGCATGTTGCGCAGCTTGATCTGGTAGTCGCCCTCGTCGGTGACCGGACGGAACTTGAGTTCCTTGATCTCGACCTGTTTCTGCTTCTTTTTGGCCTCGTTGGCCTTCTTCTGCTGCTCGAAGCGGAACTTGCCGAAGTCCATGATCTTGCAGACCGGCGGATCGGCGTTGGGCTGAATTTCGACCAGATCCAGTTCTTCCTCTTCGGCCATGCGCAGCGCTTCGTCGCGCGTGAGCACGCCGATCATTTCGCCATCGCTGCCGATCACGCGCACGCGCGGTACACGGATTTCCTGGTTCTTACGATTCGGCTTCTCGGGGGTACTGATTGTTGAATCTCCAAAGTGGTTCACGCCGTCCCGGACTGCCGCCGGGACGGGATCTTTTGCACGCTGTGCGCGGTTAGAAGGCTGACTCAGCGTTCAAACGCGAGGCGAACTCGGCGACGGTCATTGTCCCCAGGTCTTCCCCTGCCCGCGTACGCACTGCAATCATGCCATTGTCCTTCTCGCGGTCGCCGGCCACAAGCAGGTACGGCACGCGATCGAGCGTGTGCTCGCGGATCTTACGGCCGATCTTTTCGTTGCGCAAATCGGCCTCGACCCGGAACCCTTGATTTGCAAGGATTTTCCGGACGTCCGCCACATAATCGGCCTGGGCGTCGGTGATGTTCATGACCGTGGCCTGGACCGGGGCCAGCCAGGCCGGGAACTGGCCGGCGTGGTGCTCGATCAGGATGCCGATGAACCGTTCCATCGAGCCGACGATGGCCCGGTGCAGCATGACCGGGGTCTGGCGCTGGCTGTTTTCGTCGACGTATTCGGCGCCCAGGCGGCCGGGCATCATGAAATCGACCTGCATCGTGCCCAACTGCCAGGTGCGGCCGATCGCGTCCTTGAGGTGGTATTCGATCTTCGGGCCGTAGAACGCGCCCTCGCCCGGCAGTTCCTGCCACTCCACGCCGCAGGCCGACAGCGCGCTGCGCAGGGCGCCTTCGGCCTTGTCCCAGGTGGCGTCGTCGCCCAGGCGCGAGTCCGGGCGCAGCGCGATCTTGATCTGGATCTCGTCGAAGCCGAAGTGCTGGTACACCGCCAGCGCCTGCTGGTGGAACGCGGTCACTTCCGACTCGATCTGGTTTTCCAGACAGAAGATGTGGCCGTCGTCCTGGGTGAAGCCGCGCACGCGCAGGATGCCGTGCAGCGCGCCGGACGGCTCGTTGCGATGGCACGAACCGAACTCGCCGTAGCGGATCGGCAGGTCGCGGTAGCTGTGCAGGCCCTGGTTGAACACCTGGATGTGGCCCGGGCAGTTCATCGGTTTGAGCGCGTAGGTGCGCTTCTCCGACTCGGTGAAGAACATGTTCTCCTTGTAGTTGTCCCAGTGGCCGGACTTCTGCCACAGCGACACGTCGAGGATCTGCGGGCAACGCACCTCGCCGTAACCGCTGTCGCGGTAGACCTTGCGCATGTACTGCTCGACCACCTGCCACACCGACCAGCCCTTCGGGTGCCAGAAGATCAGGCCCGGGGCTTCTTCCTGCAGATGGAACAGGTCCTGCTGCTTGGCGATCTTGCGGTGGTCGCGCTTCTCGGCTTCCTCGACCCGCTCGATGTAGGCGGCGAGCTGCTTCTTGTCGGCCCAGGCGGTGCCGTAGATGCGCTGCAGCTGTTCGTTCTTGGAATCGCCGCGCCAGTACGCGCCGGAAATGCGGGTCAGCTTGAACGCCTTGAGGAAGCGCGTATTCGGCACGTGCGGGCCGCGGCACATGTCGACGTATTCCTCGTGGTAGTACAGGCCCATGGCCTTTTCGTCGGGCATGTCCTCGACCAGGCGCAGCTTGTAGTCCTCGCCGCGCGAGGCGAACACCTCGATGACCTCGGCGCGCGGCGTGACCTTCTTGATCACGTCGTAGTCCTTGTCGATCAGCTGGGTCATGCGCGCTTCGATCGCGGCCATGTCCTCGGGCGTGAACGGGCGCTCGAACCAGATGTCGTAGTAGAAGCCTTCCTCGATGACCGGGCCGATCACCATCTTCGCGGTCGGGTACAGCTGCTTGACCGCGTGACCGACCAGGTGGGCGCAGGAGTGGCGGATGATCTCGACGCCCTCCGGGTCCTTGGGCGTGATGATGCGCAGCTTGGCGTCGTGGTCGATGCGGTCGCTGGCGTCGACCAGCTTGCCGTCGACTTCGCCGGCGACGGTGGCCTTGGCCAGGCCGGCGCCGATCGAGGCGGCGACGTCCATCACGGACACGGGGTTTTCGAATTCGCGGCGGCTGCCGTCGGGAAGGGTAATGGCGATCATGGCGTTGAGGTCTTGATTGGGCAGGCGTGGCGATGAGGTGGCCGCATCGGCTGGCGCCGCCCCGGGGGTTGGCTGCTCGGCGGATGCGACGACCCGGGATCGGGCAGTCGAAGCGGTGGCGCGACAGGACAGGTCGTTTGCGGACCGGCCGGCGCGTGGGGTCGAACGAATCGGCGGACAAGAAAAAAGCGCCGCGAGGGCGCCTGCGCTTGCGGGAGCCTGCGGCGGTTCAGCGATGGGCGCGGGTAGTGTCCATGTCGCACGCTCGGCCGGCGATCGGTCGCGGGCCACCTCGATTCGGGACGCGGCCGGATGCCGTGTCGCAGACGTCAATAGTTGGGGACGCCGCCGGGCAAGTCAACCGTCGGCGCAATCGCCGGCACTGTGATGCCCGTACCTGATCGACCTGTGGCCGATATGTGTCGCCGATAGGCAATAACCCAGCCTTCCGGTACCGTAAACCGCACAGGGAAGCCATCTGCTTGGGGCGTGATGGGACATAACGAAGCCAGCCGCGGCGGACGCGGCCGTTGCCGCGACACGCGCGCGAAGCCCACTCAGTCGGGCCAGGGATGAGCGCGGACGCCATTCCTCCCAACCCAGCGCCGGACACCGCAGCGCCCTGCCCGCCCGCAGCCCGCGGCGGCGCCGGCGCGATGACGCTGATTCGCCGGCTGTGGCCGACGATCTGGTATTACCGCGGCCGGGTCGTGCTGGGCGTGGGCCTGGTGCTGGCGACCAAGTTGGCGACCACCGGCGTGCCGCTGCTGCTCAAGCAGCTGATCGATGCGCTGGATCAAAAACCCACCCCGCTGACCGTGCCGGTGCTGCTGCTGTGCACCTACGGCGCGCTGCGGCTGGCGTCGTCGGTCTTCCAGGAACTGCGCGGCATCGTGTTCGCGCGGGTGCTGGCGCGGACCTCGCGCGAGGTCGCGCTGCGGGTGTTCGCGCACGTGCACATGCTGAGCCTGCGCTTCCACATGGATCGGCGCACCGGCGCGGTCATCCGCGATCTCGAGCGCGGCATGTCGTCGGTGTCGGAACTGCTCGACACCGCGCTGTACACCGTGGTGCCGACGGTGATCGAGATCGCGCTGGTGACCGCGATCCTGGTCGGCCGCTACGACATGAGCTTCGCCGCGATCACCCTGGGCACGCTGGCGGCCTATCTGCTGTTCACCGTGCGCATGACCGAGTGGCGCCAGCGCTACTACAAGGCCATGAACGAGGCCGACACCGAGGCCAACGCCAGCGCGGTGGATTCGCTGCTGAACTACGAAACGGTCAAGTACTTCAACAACGAAGGCTTCGAAGCCCGACGTTTCGATCAACGCCTGCGCAACCTGGAGGACACCGGGGTCAAGAGCCTCAAGGCCGCCTCGCTGCTCGGCATCGGCCAGGCCGCGATCATCGCCACCGGCCTGACCTTGCTGTTGTGGCGCGCGACCGACGGCGTGGTCGCCGGGCGCATGAGCCTGGGCGACCTGGTGCTGGTCAACGCGTTCCTGCTGCAACTGGCCGCGCCGCTGAGTTACCTGGGCATGATCTACCGCGAGACCAAGCAGACCCTGGCCAACCTGGAGCGCATGTTCGCCCTGCTCGACGAACCGGTCGAGGTGCGCGATCGCGACAACGCGCCGGAACTGGCCGTGTCCGGCGGCGAAGTGCGCTTCGAGCAGGTGTCGTTCAACTACGGCGAACGCGAAGTGCTGGCGGCGATCGATTTCGTCGTTCCGGCCGGCCGCACCGTGGCCGTGGTCGGCAGCACCGGCGCCGGCAAATCGACCCTGGCGCGGCTGCTGTACCGCTCCTACGACGTCGCCGGCGGTCGCATCACCGTCGACGGCCAGGACCTGCGCGAGGTCACCCAGGATTCGCTGCGACGACAGATCGGCGTGGTGCCGCAGGACACGGTGTTGTTCAACGATTCGCTGTACTACAACATCGCCTACGGCCGCCCCGAAGCCAGCCGCGAGGA
This sequence comes from Lysobacter capsici, assembly GCF_014779555.2. Classification (NCBI taxonomy): domain Bacteria; kingdom Pseudomonadati; phylum Pseudomonadota; class Gammaproteobacteria; order Lysobacterales; family Lysobacteraceae; genus Lysobacter; species Lysobacter capsici. Next base: position 1,817,382 of record NZ_CP094357.1, on the reverse strand, counting down.
AGTGTTCGACGCCGCCCGCGCCGCGCATATCCACGAGTTCATCGAAACCCTGCCGCAAGGCTACGACACCAACGTCGGCGAACGCGGGCTGAAACTGTCGGGCGGCGAGAAGCAGCGCATCGCGATCGCGCGCACCTTGCTCAAGCGGCCGGCGATCCTGATCTTCGACGAAGCGACCTCGGCGCTGGACACGCATACCGAGCACGGCATCCAGCGCGAACTCGACCAGGCCGCGCAAGGCCGCGCCACCCTGGTGATCGCGCACCGATTGTCGACCGTGGTCGGCGCCGACGAAATCCTGGTGCTCGAACGCGGCCGCATCGTCGAACGCGGCAGCCACGCTTCCCTGCTGGCCGCGTCCGGCCGCTACGCCGCGCTATGGGCGATGCAGCAACGCGGACACGACACCGCCGCGCCCTCGCGCACCGACGCAATGGCCGCTCCCGGCGAATCCGTACCACACACCCACCCATCCTCCACCGTTACGACACAGGACCTGTCATGACGACATTGATAGTCAGCGATCCCTGGGACATCCACGCGCGCGCCGTGGCCTGGGCACTGGAACACGAAGGCGAGAACGTCCACCTGTGGTACACCCACGATTTCCCGCAGAAACACGGCGCCAGCCTGCGCGTGGACAGCGCCGGCGCGGGCGCCGATCCGGCCCAGGTGACGCTGCACTGCGCGCGTCATCATCGCGACTTCGGCTCGCACGACATCGACACCGTGTGGCTGCGCCGCTGGTATCAGCCACAGGCGTCGCCCGACCTGCATCCGGCCGACACCCGTTTCGCCCAGACCGAGGCCAACGAGTTCATCCGCGCGACCGTCGGCCTGCTCGACGAAAGCCCGCGTTTCTGGATCAACCCGGTCGCGGCCAAGGCGCGCGCCGACCGCAAGGCGGCGCAGCTGAAAGTCGCCGCCGCCGTCGGCCTGACGGTGCCGAGCACCCTGATCTCCAACGACCCGGCCACGATCCGCGCGTTTTTCCATGAGCACGGCGGCAAGCTGATCTACAAGCCGATGACCGGCGCGTCGTGGGTGTCGGAGGACAAGGCGCTGGCCACCTACACCGCGGCGATCGGCGAAGAACTGCTCGGCAACGACGCCTCGCTGTCCAATGCGCCGGGCATCTACCAGCCCTTGCTCGACAAGAGCTACGAACTGCGGGTCACGGTCATGGGCCGCACGGTCGTCGCCGCGCAGATCAAATCGCAGAATTCCGGCGGTTATCTGGTCGACTGGCGCGCGAACGATTTCGACGAGGCCATGGGCTATGCGCGCTATGCGCTGCCCGAGGCGATCGAACAACGCTGCCTGGCGCTGATGGAGCGCATGGGCCTGGTGTTCGGCTGCATCGACTTCGTGGTCACGACCCAGGGCGAGTACATGTTCCTGGAAGTCAACGAAATGGGCCAGTTCCTGTGGCTGGAAGGGGTCAACCCCGAACTGCAGCTGCTCGACTGCTTCGTGCAGTTCAGCCAAAGCCGCGACCCGAACTTCGTCTACGACTGGCGCCGGCCGGTGTACCGCTATCGCGAGTACTGGGAATCGATGGAACAGCGCGGCGATGTCGATCCGCCCGCGCATTTGCACCTGGCCTTGCCGCGCACGTTCGAAATGCGCGAGTGAGCGCGGGGCGGGCGGCGCCGTTCGCGTCGCCCGCTGCAACCGCCCTGAGCCGAATCGTTCGGCGGCAGCGGCCGCGCCGGCCTGCGCGGCGCCGGGCCGCGGCCTAGCCACGAGCCGATCGATGCCGCATAAAAATAGAGCCGGGAGGCGTGCCTCCCGGCTCTATCGTCTTGATAATCCGGGGTGCGCGGATTACGGGATCTGATCACCGTTGTCGGTGCGATCGATCTCGTTGAACGGCTTGGTGCGGACAAACGTCGACGCGGCCGCGAAAGAGACTTCGTTACCACCGTCTTCGGACATCGAAACCTCGATGGCGACCATGCGGCCGATCAAGCGGGTCTGTTCGTTCTGCGACATTGCCTACTCCTTAGCTATGCGCGGCGGGATGGCCGCAGCTTGAGCATAGGAAGCCGCGCGGGGGCTTAACAAGACTTCGCATGCCGTTTAGACACCCGATCTGTGTGATGCCACTCAAGAAACTCACAAACAATCCGTGTCTTAGCTGATCTTTGACCGCAATTTGCGCACATCGAATTCGGCAAACGAGGCTAGTTTGGCGATGCGATCGCGCGTCAACGGCGGACCGCCGGAGCGTCTGGGCAAGCCGCCTGAGCGAAGGGGCGCGAGCTTCGGCCGGGTCGAACCGCTTGCGTCTCAATTGCCTCGAATATGGGGAAAATCGCAGGCGGATCCACCGTCCTCGCGTCGCAACTCGGCCGACGCGATGACGCATCGAAACAATCGCTGTCGAGACGGCATCGCCCGTCGCACCAACCGCGACCGGATGGCGCGCAATGCCCGGGCGGGCGCGGGCCTCGACCGCGGCGCGATTCGCCCCGCGTGTTCGATGCCAGAGCGACGACTGCCCGCTGCCTGGATCGCAACGACTCATCCGGCGGCATCGCGGTCTTCTTCGCGTCTGTTGCGTTGGTCGAAGCGGGCAGCGCATCGCCCTGTCGCCGCCGCGGTGTCATCGTCGCAGGCAGCGCGGATGCGAACCGGAGCGGAGCGGCTGAGCGGAAAACGGGAGTCCGCGCGCCTGCGATGGCCCGCGATCGATTTGCCGGCTATCGATCCACGCGTTCGCATTCGCACAACTCCATGGCCGCCGAGGCGAAAGACGACGGGGATCGGCCACGCGGTCTTCGCGGACATGGCGGACCGGTTCGCCGCTGCACGACGGGCGCGGCTTGAGCTCGCAACGGAAAGACGCCGCAAATCGGACGCAGCCAGTCCGCCGCCCCAAGATCAAGGCCAGCGCGTAATCGAATTGCGGGATCATGCCGGCATTGCAACGCACACGGCTCGCGCGGGGATCGAGGCAGCAAAGGACTCAAACGATGCCCAAAACGAAAAACCGCCGCTTCTGGGCGACGGTTTTCTGCATGCTTCGTTTTGTTCCAACCTTTTCCGGCGCGAACCGCCCGGAGATCGGTTGGTGGGCGGTACAGGGTTCGAACCTGTGACCCCTACCATGTCAAGGTAGTGCTCTACCGCTGAGCTAACCGCCCGCATCGCCGTATTGCTGCAATTCCCCGGCGAAGGGGGCGCAGTTTAGCCCAGCGCGCGGCGAGCGACAAGCCTTTTTGTCGTCGCCTTGCGGGCCGGGCCGGCCGACTCAGGCGCCCAGTCCGGCGTCCTTGAGTTTGCGCAGTTGATCGCGCACCGCCGCGGCCTGTTCGAACTCCAGATCGCGGGCGTGCTGGTACATCTGCTGCTCCAGCGCCTTGATCCTGGCCGCGAACTGGGCCGGGCTGAGGCTCGCGACATCCGCCGCGTCCTCGGTCGCCCGACGGCCCTTGCCGCGCGCCTTGAGCGCTTCGGGATCGACCCGGGCGCCTTCCATGATGTCGACCACCGCCTTGTCCACCGACTTGGGCGTAATGCCGTGGGCTTGGTTGTACTCGACCTGTTTCTGCCGGCGACGGTCGGTTTCCTCGATCGCGCGCTGCATCGAGTTGGTGATGCGGTCGGCGTACAGAATCGCCTTGCCGCGCAGGTTGCGCGCGGCGCGGCCGATGGTCTGGATCAGCGAACCGGTCGAACGCAGGAAACCTTCCTTGTCGGCGTCGAGGATCGCGACCAGCGACACCTCGGGCATGTCCAGGCCCTCGCGCAGCAGGTTGATGCCGACCAGCACGTCGAACTTGCCCAGACGCAGGTCGCGGATGATCTCGACCCGCTCCACGGTCTCGATGTCCGAATGCAGGTAGCGCACCTTGATCCCGTGTTCGCCGAGGTATTCGGTGAGGTTTTCCGACATGCGCTTGGTCAGGGTGGTGATCAGCACGCGATCGCCCATCGCCACGCGCTCGCGGATCTCGCCGAGCACGTCGTCGACCTGGGTCGCGACCGGGCGGATCTCGACCACCGGATCGATCAGGCCGGTCGGACGCACCACCAGTTCGGTGATCTGCCCTTCGGATTTCTTGAGTTCGTACGGACCGGGCGTGGCCGAGACATAGATCGCGCGCGGCGAGCGCCCTTCCCACTCTTCGAACCGCAGCGGCCGGTTGTCCAGCGCCGAGGGCATGCGGAAGCCGAACTCGACCAGGGTTTCCTTGCGCGATCGGTCGCCTTTGTACATCGCGCCGATCTGCGGAATGGTCACGTGCGATTCGTCGACCACCAGCAGCGCGTCGGGCGGCAGGTAGTCGAACAGGCACGGCGGCGGCTCGCCGGGCATGTGCCCGCTCAGGTGCCGCGAATAATTTTCGATGCCGTTGCAGTAGCCGACCTCGGCCAGCATCTCCAGGTCGAACTGGGTGCGCTGGGCCAGACGCTGCGCCTCGACCAGCTTGTTGTTCGCGTACAGGTATTCCAGGCGCTCGCGCAGCTCTTCCTTGATCGTCTCGATCGCGTCGAGCACGGTGCGGCGGGTGGTGACGTAGTGCGAACCGGGGTAGATGGTGAAGCGCGGCACGCGTTCCAGGGTTTCGCCGGTCAGCGGATCGAACAAGGTCAGGTTCTCGATCTCGCCGTCGAACAGCTCCACGCGCAGCGCCTGCGAATCGCTTTCGGCCGGATGCACGTCGATGACTTCGCCGCGCACGCGGTAGGTCGCGCGGCGCAGTTCGGTGTCGTTGCGGGTGTACTGCATCTCGGTCAGGCGACGGATCAGCTCGCGCTGGTCGATGCGCTCGCCACGGACCATGTGCAGGACCATGCGGAAGTATTCGTTCGGATCGCCCAGGCCGTAGATCGCCGAAACCGTGCACACGATCAGCGCGTCGCGCCGCTCGAGCAGGGCCTTGGTCGCCGACAGCCGCATCTGCTCGATGTGCTCGTTGACCGAGCTGTCCTTCTCGATGAAGGTGTCGCTCGACGGCACGTAGGCCTCGGGCTGGTAGTAGTCGTAGTAGCTGACGAAGTACTCGACCGCGTTGTGCGGGAAGAACGCCTTGAACTCGCCGTACAGCTGCGCGGCCAGGGTCTTGTTCGGCGCCATCACCAGGGTCGGCTTCTGCACCGCCTGAACCACGTTGGCGATGGTGTAGGTCTTGCCCGAGCCGGTTACGCCGAGCAGGGTCTGCTGGGCCAGGCCGCCCTCGAAACCGGCGACCAGCTTGTCGATCGCCTGCGGCTGATCGCCGGCCGGCGAATACGGCGAAACCAGCTGGAAACCGGCGGACTGCTGACTGTCGTCCATCGTGCTACCCGAGCGATGCGAATCGGGCAGTTTATCCAACTCGGTCTCAGCGGGTGAGAATGGCGGCTGTCTGATGGCGCGCGTGGCGCGCTGGCCGGGCCTTGCAAAGGCAACGGCCCGCTCCGGTGAGGGAGCGGGCCGTAAGCTGAACCGGTCAGGTTATTGCAGGTTCCAACATTCGGGCATGGTCTGTGCATTCGGCGTTTTCGCGCCGGTATTGCTCAGGGTCAAGGTGCCGCATTTGTCGTTGGCCTGCCCACCCACCGGCTGCGCACGAAGCATGAAGGTGCTTGCGGTCGTGGCACCGGAGAGGGAGATCGTGTAGCGCGGATCGCCGACCTTCGGTGACTGAGTCATGGCGATGTCTGCGAGATTTGCGCCGACATAGGTGTTATTCACGGTGTAGAACCGCTCCATCGCCTGCGCGACCTCGGCCAGATCGGCCTTGGCCTGGCCGCGACGGCTCTTGCGCACGCTGTCCTGGTAGGCCGGCACCGCGATGCCGACCAGGATGCCGATGATGGCCACCACGACCATGAGTTCGATCAGGGTGAAACCCCGGATCGATCGCGCGCCCCTGTAGTGAAACTGCTTCATGTCGCTTCCTCGTTATCGGATCTGGCGCCAGGACTGGCGACCGCAGGGACGTGGCAGGTAAAGCGGTTGCGAACCGGAGGTCTGCACCATGATCGAGCACTTCGACGCCACCGCCTGGGCGATCTGCTCCTGGGTCGCGTTCGCCGGCAGGATGTCGCTCTTGGGCGTCGCCACCACCACCACGTCCTTGACCGGCGCCGAACCGCCATTGAGCTTGGCCGCGCCGACCCCGGCGCCGAGATTGTTGCCAATCGCCGAATTGACCTTGGCATTGGCCAGCGCCGAACCGCCGCTGAGCGCATCCAGGCCGTACAGCCAGTTGTTGCCGTCGGTCGAACAGCCGTCGGTGCTGGTCGGGTCGTAGGTCGGGAAGAACAGGATGCCGTTCTGCAGTCGCAGGTTGCCGACCGAGCGCTCGCCGGTGCCGACCGGATTGCCGGTGCGTCCGGCATCCACGCCCAGGTCGAGGTACCAGCCCTTCTTGGTCGCATCCAGGCGCTCGCCGGTGATCATGCGCACCTGCAGGCCCTGCGAGGTCGTCTGCTCGAGGATGTACTGGCGCTGCAGTTCGCTGCGGCCGACCACCTGCGAACCGCGGTCCATCACACCGTAGATGGTCTGCATGGTGCGATCGCTGGGATCGCCGGTGAACGAGAACGCGCCGGTGCCGAAGAACACCATCACGTTGTCGCCGGCCATGGTCGCTTCCAGGCCGCCGACGATGGGTTGACGCTCGTTGAAGTTGTCCTTGTTGCGGGCGATGAACAAGGGCTTGTTGGCATTGGCCACGGTGTTGTTGCGCAGGTCGAACTTCCACACCGCGCCGTTGAGATCGGCCGCGTAGGCCGTATCGGCGTAACCGTCGCGGCCGACCGTCGCACCGGTGCCGTCGAAGCGGTCGATCACCACCAGGTTGCCCAGGCCGTTCTTGGTCCGGGTCGGCAGCGGCGCATCGGTTTCCTGCGCCTGGATCCGGTCCACGGCGCCGGTGGCGATATCGACCAGGAACAGCACGGCCCTGCCGTTGACGCTTTCGTAGCCGTTACCGAACACCGCCTTCCACTTGACCACGCCGCTGCTCAGCTTGACCGGCACGATCGCGATCTTGCCCAGCACGCTGCCGATATCCTTGCCGCCGTTGGCGTCGGACACCTTGTCGTTGATCTCCCACAGCACCTGCAAGCTGTTCTGATTGGTCACGTCGAGCGCGAACACGCCGCGACCGCCCGCGCCGACGCTGGCCGCGACCACGGTCTTCCAGGTGCTGCCGTCGTGCGCATCGGACACCGTGGCCAGACCGTCGACGTAATAGCGGTGCTGGAACACCTGATCGTTGCGATCTTCGGGGCGATACGGGAACAACAGATTGCCCATGTGGCCGACCGAAGTGGCCGGGATATAGGCGAACACTTCGCGGCCGGTGTCGCCGTTGAAGGCATGGAACATGCCGTCGTTGGCGCCGACATAGACGAACGCGCTGCGGGTGTTCTGCTTGGTCCGCAAGTAATTGGCGTAATTGAGCGCGTCGGCGGCGCCCGCGCTGGTGCGCAGGCCGCGATAACCGTAGTCGTCGCCCTTGGCCGAAACCAGCGGCGTCGAGTTGACGATGTCGCCCAGCAGCGTGGTGCGCTTGCGCAGCTTGCCGCCGTTGTTGCCGTCGTTGGCGCGCGAACCGCGCAGGTAGGCGACCGCTTCGGCCCCGGTAACGCCGCCGGGAATGCGGCTGAACTTGCCGGCGCAATTCTGCAGGGCATCGCTGCATAGTGCGTTGAGCACGGCGGTATCGCTGCTGCCGAGCGCGGCGACGGTGAAGTCGCTGACCAGCGGCACCACGTTGCCCGACAGGGTCTTGCCGAAGTTGATCGTGCGGCCGCCCGTTTCCAGGCCCGAAGACGCTTCCCACAAATTGGTGAAGGTGATCGTACCGGTCACGGCGTCGTGGCTGGCCTTGGACGCGTTGAGGCGGCTGAACCAGTCAGTGCCGTTGTTGGCCGACTGATAGGTCGGCTCGACCGACAAGGTGTTGTTGCCGATGCGCGAGCCAGTCAGGCCGATCGTGCCCGACGGCGTGTTCGCCGCGCCCACCGAGGCCAGGATCTCGCGCATCGCCGAGGTGATGTCGGCCGGCGTGGTGGCGTTGATGAACTTGCCGCGCGCGTTCATGGTCGCGTGCCAGATTTCGTCGACCGTGCTCGGCGCATCGTTCTGATACGCGCGCCACGGCGGCTGATAACCGGCGTAGGGATTGGGCGTGTTGGTGATCGGATCGTAGGCGCGGCCGTAGATTTCGCCCTTGGCGCCGAGGGTCACGCCGTAGAAGTTCATGTGCGGATCGGCGCGGCAATCGAGCTTGGGATCGTTCGGCGTGGTCTTGCACTGCTCCGGCACCGGCACCTTGCCCAGGCCCAGGTCGGTGCGCAGCGTGTCCTTGTAGTAGAACGCGGCGGTATCGGCCAGGGTGTTCGGGAACGCATCGGCCAAGGGCGCCGGCATATCGGCGTCCTGCGAGCCGACCGTCGGGCCGTCGGTATTGCTGTAGCCGTCGGTGAACAGCATGCCGGCGTTGATCTGGCAGGCGAACTTGACCGGCGCGCCGGCGTCGGTGCGCTTGAACTGACGACCGATATGCTGCACCGCCCAACGGTTTGGGGTGCCGCCGCTGGCGCCGATCCTGAGCAGCTGGTCGTTGTACAGCGAGGCCTTGTCGGTCGCGACCGACATGTCGCGCATCGTCACGTTGGCGTAGTTGTAGCTGCCGCCGCCGCTGTTGATGGTGAACATGCCCACGCGCATCTTCTCGGTCTTTTCCAGCGACAGCGTCAGCGCTGCGCGCATCGCGCGCACGCGGTTGCCGTAGAAGCTGAACCAGTTGGCGAAATTCTGGATCGCCTTGTTGTACTGGGCCGCGCTGCCGAAATTGCCGGGACGGATTTCGTACCGATAGAGATTGCAGCCGTCGCCGCAGGCGTTGGTGGCGGTGACCGGCGTAGCGGAATAACCGAACAGCTCGGCGGCCGGCGTGCCCGCCGGCTGCACCACGGTCGCGGTCTTGAGATAGAACGTCGCCGGGTAGTAGCGGATGGCGACGTTGCAGTTCGCGTTCAAGGTCACCGCGTTGGCCAGCGTGCGCCAATTGTTCGAGCCGCTCAGGCCGCCGCAAGCCTGATCGATCCAGTACACGGTGTTGCGCGGCAAGGTCGCGCCGTTGGGCACGTAGAAGCGCTCATCGTTATTGTTGGCCGACCAGTCCGAAGCCAGGCCGATGGTGGGCGAGGCCGAATCGGGATTGACCCGGGTCGCGCCGATATCAGCTTGCGGATAATCGACGATTTCGTTCGCCGCATTGGGCCGCTTCCACGGCGAGTACGTCACCAGCGGACTGAAGTAGGCCGGGTTGTATTCGGGCGAACGGGCGAAGCCGAAATTGTCGATCGGCGCGATCGCGTAGCGCGAGGTGTCGATGCGGTAACCAACCGACGGAATGGTGTGGTGAAAGCCGCGCGAATCGAAGCCGTCGGCCTGGGTGCGCAAGCGCGCGTTGGCGCCGCTGCCGGTGAAATAACCGTTGGTCGCGCGCGCGTCGTACTCCCAGAACGCGGCGCCGTCGGCGCCCGGGAACAGGGTCTGGAAGGTCATCGAGCCCGAGTCGTCGACCGCCATGACGAAGGCCGGCGGAATGGTGACGCTCGAATTCAACGGCGCCTGCGCCAACGAACCGTCGGCTTGCAGAGCGTTGGCGTTGTACAGCCAATACCCGGCGCCGGCGGCGGCCAGCATCAGCGGGATCGCGAGATAAACGCGGGGGGATGCCATGGCGGAACCCTCAGGGTACGAAGATGGTGTCGATGACGGCGTCCGAACCGGGGTTCGTGCCGCGGTCCACGGCATAGGCCGTGACCTGGAAGATCAGGTTGGTGTTTTCGCTGATCGGAACGGTGCCCATGCCGATGCCGGTGCCGCCGGAAACGCATTCGTCGATGCGGCGGGTATGGCTCAGCTTCGCCGGCAACGGATCGGAGTACTTCATCGTGCGCGCCCAACCGCTGGGATCGAAGCCGGCGACGCAGAAGGGTTCGTCGATGGCGATCACCTCGGTGCCGCCGCTCTGCACTTGGCGCTGCAGATCGGCCTCGTTGCCGCGCGCGCGGCCCTCGGCGTTCTGGAAGGCGTTGTTGGTCGAGCGGTAGCTCGAGGTCATGCGCTCCTGCAGACCGGTCACCTGCAACGCGGTGATGCCGATCAGGGCCAGCAGCACCAGCATCATCAAGGCGACATACAATACGGCGCCGCGCTGTCTGCGCAACGAGCTCGTGGATGCGAAACGGCGGCTACGGACGATAGTCATGGCGGGCCTCAATTTCCGTACAGCCGGTTGCGCAGGGCGATATTGGTTTCGTAGACGCTGCGGTAGCGTCCGTCCGCGGGCAGTTGCAGCCGGGTTCCCAACGAGCGGGTCGGCGCAGTTTTCTGCTGGGCCGCGGCGCGGTCGTTGCCGCGCACCAGCAGGCCCACCTGGACGCCGCCGACGCGCTGCCAGCCGGCTTGGCTGTTGCTGTCGGGCAACAGGCCCGCCGCGGTGCGGATGCCGTTGATCACGCCGGTGGGCGCCTGCGCCGGATTGGTGACGATGTCCTGGGCGAACAGCAACTGCATGTTCTCCACGCCTTCGACCACTTCCTCGGCCAGGCCGGTATCGAGCACCACGCCGGCCGAGCCGGGCGGCACGTTCAAACGCGCGCGGAACAGCGTCGGCTCGCCGGCCGGATTGAGGCCGATGTAGTAGACGAAGCTTTCGGCGCGATACAGCCGCGCCTGACCCGAGGCGAAGGTGTCGGAACCGTCGAACGCGATCTGGTTCACGCCGGTGTTGCGCACGGTGATCTGCACCGCGCCCGCTCCGGTGGTGATCGCGCTGGCCTGGAACATCACCGCCGAGCGGCAGTCGGCGATGCCGAATATGCCCGGCGTGGGCATGGCGGCGGTCAACACCGGCCACTGCGCGGCGTTGACCGAGATGGTGGCGGGATTGCCGGTCGCAAAGCCGGTCACTTCGGCGCTTTCCGGCGACAGGAACCGCAGCATCAGGATGTCGCTGCCGCGAATCGGCGCGGGCTGCAGACGCTGGGCCCCGGTCAGGAACGCATCAGGCAACGCGGGCACCCAGTCGGCCGCGGCGCCGGCGGTCGGCGTGGCGCTGATGGCGAGGCTGTCGTTCGGCGCGGTGGCGCGCGCTTCGTAGCCGCGAATCGAATAGTCGAAGCGCAAGGCCTCGCGCCCGGCCGGGATCGCGTTGAAATCCGCGCGGTTGGACAGGAACAGTTCGCCGAATGCGCCGTTGCCGGCGTAGAAGTGCGCCTGGTCCGACACGCAGCCGAAGTGACCGCTCATGCGCACGTCGCGCTGCAGCGAATCGATCGCGAAACGCGAACTTTCCTGCGCGCGCGACAGGCCCTGCGCCATCAGGTACGAGGCGCGGGACGCCGAAAATATCTCGACAAGTCCCAACACCAGCACGGTGCTCAGCAGCAACGCGACCATCAGTTCGATCAATGACAGACCTGCTTGCAGTCGACGGTTCATAGCGCGCTGTCCATTTCGAATTTAGTCACGTCTTTATTCGGATCCCAGCGCTTGGCATCGCCCCATTCGATTTCGATGTGGACTGTCTTGTCGTTGCGCACCAGCACCGTCGCCACCCCGGTTTCGCCCAACGCCTCGCGCATGCGGCAGGTGAATGCGGTCTTGCGCTGAGCAGGGGTGACCGTGTCCAACATCGCGCACGAGGTATTCGCCGCGACCGACGAGGCGTTGTAGGTGCCGGTGTACTGGGCCGCGAGCAAGCGGTTGGAACGGATGTCGTCGAGCAGGTCGCTCGACAGATTGGTCGCGATCGTGCGCTGGTTCGAACTCTGCGCCAGGCGCAGGTTGGTCGCCTGCAGCATGGCCAGGCCGAGCAGGCCCAGGCCGAGCACGAGCACCGCCACCAGTACTTCGATCAGGCTCAGGCCACGACTCCGGCCAGAGGTTCGCGGCGCGCGCCGCCGCACGGCCCAGGCGTTCACTGGCAGGTCTCCTTGGTCACCGCGACCCGGCCGATCCGGTTGATCGCGAACGAGCGCCGGTTGTAGACCCCGGGCTTGCACTCATGCGCCTGCAGCGCGAAGGAATAGGTGGCCCGGTCCAGGGTGCGGCCGCGCTCGTCGAAGCTGATCTGGTTCACCCCGGTCGGCGGGGTGAAATCGATACTGTCCTGCGGGTCGACCACCCGCTTGATCTCGTTCGCGGTCAGCGCGCCGTCGCCGTTCTCGTCGGTCCAGATCAACAGGCCGGTGCTCCAGTTGCTGCCGCAGCCGGTTCCGTTGTTGTTCGGACAGATCCGCGCGCTGCTCTTGCTGCGCACCGCTTCGGCGCGGGCGAAGTTGAGCGTCGCCAGCATCTGGTTCGTCGCCGTGGAGACGCGGTTGGCGCGTATGGATTCGGTGAACGTAGGAAGTGCCAGGGCGAGCAGAATCGCGGCAATCGCGATCGTCACCAAGAGTTCGATCAATGTGAAGCCGGCGGACCGACGCAGAGCCATAGCGCTTCTCTTCCCCAGAGGACGCCTGGATGCTAACAGTCGGAATTACCTAGAAAAGGTGCCACACCGACGAGCGGTCGGGCGGAGTTGGTCAAAGGTTTGGTGCCTAGGAATACTCCGACACCGGTCACGCCTGAGCCCCTACCCGGCAGCGCGGCGCCACCTGCTTCCGATCACAGTCTGCGCCGGCGACTCTGGGCGCCCCGCAACTGCCAAGGAATGGCCATGCGAATCAAAGGCTTCGCACTGCTCGAGTTCGTCTTCGCAATCGTCTGCACCGGCGTGCTGACCTTGATCGCCAGCTCCGTCTTCGGCGCCCTGGCCGGCACCTCCCGCGTCGCCGCGGTGCGCAGCGGCCTGGCCGACAGCATCGAGCAGGCCCACCAGTATGCCGCCGAGCACGCCAGCACCGTCTGGCTATGCCCGTCGCGCGAGGGCTTCGTCTGCGAGGACGACAACGACTGGAGCCACGGCTGGATGGGCTTCGCGGATCGCAACGGCAACGCCCGCTTCGACGAGGGCGACGAACTGCTGCACAAGACCCCGCCCCTGCTGGACGGCCTGCGCCTGTGCAGCGCCCGCCGCCAGACCCGGATCCGGTTCCGGCCCCTGGACGGCCGACCGGACTCGGCGGTCGCATTCACCTTGTGCGACCTGCGCTGTCCGCAGGAGGCGGTCGTCCTGGCGTTGACCGACGAAGGCCGGATCAACGAGCGCCCCGCGAGCCCGCGCGCGGCGCAGGATTGCCAGCTCGAATGACCCGGTCGGCCCTCGGCCCCTCGGCGGACGGCAGATATTCCCGAGCCATGGGCGGAGTCGTATCGGGCGCGCTCAGCCGCGCCACGTGCCAGCGATGCGATGCGTCGCCATGGCGATACCGCCGCGACAAGAACGCAAGCAGTCGGCGAGCGTCGCGATCGGTAAAGCCATCGTCGACAAAAACCGCGGCCAATGAAAAAGGCCGCGATTGCTCGCGGCTTTTCTCGTATTTGGCGCCCGAAGTTGGACTCGAACCAACGACCCCCTGATTAACAGTCTACGGGCCTAACAGTCGCAACGTATTCATATATATAAGGAATGGCTCTAGACACGTCTCCCAAAAAAGGGCGCGCGATCAACACAAAACGTGTAATTTTCCGCAAATCGCCGCCCAATTTGGGCGTTTTTTTTTGCCCGCTGAAGCGTTCACCGCGAGGACTTCGGACAGTCTCATTTGGCGCGACTGCCTGGCCTAGGATGCGGGCCTATGGACCCGACCCTGCGCCAGCCCTACCCCCTTCCCGATCGCTTCGCCTGGGCGTACTCGGCCCACACCGACTTCCGCGAAGCACACATCGTCGTTCTGGATGGCCAGCGTTGGGTCGCTGCCGCGCTTCCGCGCAAGCGCGGCGGTGGCTGGGAGGCTTTTACCGGCATGTATCGCCGGATGATCAAACGCGCGTCCTGGCACAACTTTGAGCGCGAGGCCGAGGCCGTCCGCTGGATTGCCGGATGGGTCCGCAAGTACGAGCGGCAGATCCTGCGCGAGATTGGCGCCGGCCCGCGTCATCCGCCGGTGGCGCCTAGCTACGTGCTGGAGAGGATGAAGCACGGGCGTTGACGCGATCGCCGCGGCCGCGCTGCAGCGGCCACTAGCGCCGCGTGTCGACCTAGTGCTGGCCAGCGACACCGGCGGCGACCGCGATCGATGCGGCCGCGCTGCAGGCGCCGCCGGATCCACGCGTCGACCTCGTGCTGGCCAGCGACGCCGACGGCGACCGCGATCGACACGGCCGCGCTGCAGACGCCGCCGGCGCCACGCGTCGACCTGGTGCTGGCCAGCGCCGCCGACGAAGGCCACGATCGACACGGCCGCGCTGCAGGCGCCGCCGTCACGCGTCGACCTGCTGCTGACCAGCGACGCCGGCGGCGACCGCGATCGACACGGCCGCGCTGCAGGCGCCGCCGTCACGCGTCGACCTGCTGCTGACCAGCGACGCCGGCGGCGACCGCGATCGACACGGCCGCGCCGCATACGCCGCCGGCGCCACGCATCGACCTGGTGCTGGCCAGCGCCGCGGGTCGTCAGCGGCAAGCGATCGAGAGTCAACGAGGACGGCCCGCCCGCGCTTTATGCCGAATTTTTCGGACGCCCATCGGAAATGGGTTACAAAGGTTATCGGTGATTTTATGAGCCGATAATTGTAGATAAATCAATCAGATACCTGAGAGTATTGAAGGTTATAAAAGGGTAACGAATAGGTAATTAGGTAACCTTTCTTGAGAGTTACATCTGACTATCAACAATCCCTTACGAATCAAAGTCTTGCAGTTCGATAACCTTTTTCGTAACCGCAGTGTTACCCCTCGGAGTTATCCAAAAACCCCCGCCAAATCAATGCCTTGCCCCATGCGACAGGGGTGCTGTAACCAATTACCCGGCTCCGATGGCCGTCCGAAAAATCCGAGGCGTCGCCAACGGCCCTGAGCGGCCGTGTAAGGCCCCTGCGGAAACCCCCGTAGGCGCAGGGTTCCGCAGGCTTTGCCGGCCGCTCGCGGCGGCCCTACACGCCACGCAGGGCGGGCTCGGGAAGGCGCCGCAGGGGTGCAGAGAACGAGGGGGGTCTAGCCCGCAGGCGTGGCGGGGGGATGACTGCGCGCGCCAGGGCGCCTCGGCGCCGCCGCCGCCGATTGGTGACGAGTCCGATGTTCGCCCGGGAGCCCCCTCGGTACACTCCAGATCGGCCGCAGCCGCGCCGCGGTGCGCTGCCATCAGGATCTGGTGCAAAGGACAGTGCTATGCCCCTCCTCACCTCAATCACGCGCGTAGGCGGCCTGGTTGCCTGCCTCGCTATCGTGGGTTGCGCGCAGAAACCAGCGCAGGCCGCCCCCCCGGATAAGGACGCCGCTATGAGCCAAACCTCCCCTGCCGGCGGTGACGCTGCCGCTGACGCAGTTGCAGCCGAACTCGATCGCATCGCAGAGTTGTCTACCAACGCCGAGGGCGTCAGCCCTGCTAACGCAAAGCCAGCGTCCGCTGCGCCACCCGCTGGGCCGTCATTGGAAGTCAACGACTGGCTCGCGCGGACGCTGCGGCTTATCGACAGCCTGAAGAAGCCCGACGATACGAAGCCCGAACAGGTAGCGCGGACTCTCGGAATTCCGTTGTTCGAACAGGACTCCGCGCATCGCACAACGGGCCAGTTGGTCGCTGCAGGCACGTACTCGGTCTGGTCCGACGCGCTTTATCGCGAGCATCCCAACAAATGGACAGTTGGCCTTTCGCAACAGTCCACAGGGGGAAAGATCGATTGCCTCTTCCCTCTGGAAACTTTGCGCACGCACGTCCTGCAACTCGGATACAAGGCGACCGAGGGCGTGATTCGGCGCGACGGAAGTGAACACGCTCTCTTTCGATCGCCCGCGTCGAACGACGGCGTTATATTCGTAGTGGAAGTGAAGATCCAACGCACCGCCGGCGAGCAAGCGTGCATTCAAGAGATTGAGATCGACGCAAACACTCGCGAGGAAGGCGCATGAGCAAAGTGCGCGAGGATATTCGGCCACTAATTGAAGAGTTGGCGCGCAAAGATGGACTGCCGCCGACCGCTATTGCCGACCTAGAAGCCACGATTAGCAGCTCACCCTACCTGTCTAACGTCATGTCGTCGGCAATTCAAAGCGGCGCGTTGAAACATCTGTCGATCGCTCAGAACCCCCACGAGGGTGGCAGGTATGACGTTATCTCCGGCACGATCAATCTAAATCCGGACAACTTCAGCCCTGATCAATGGCGTGGCGCGGCAAAGCGACACGACAACCTCGCCGTTGTTTTGGGCCACGAAACTGGTCACGCCCTCTTGGGAAAAGCTCAGTTAGAAGAGAGCTATCGCTTCGATTACGACGTGACCACGGCCATTCGCGAAGCATCGCGTAACGAAACTTCAGTCGACCTGACCGCGCCCGCCGGACGCTACATGGACTTCATGCGCCGGAACGAGGCAATGGCCGAACTGGTCGGAATGAACGCGCTGGCCAGCCGCACCAACGATGGGCGCGCTGACTCGTTCAATCGTCAGGACTTTCTACGGCGTGCCGATCCGTCCACCCCATGCGTGGAGAATGGCGTTCTCGCCGACGGAATCAAGCTGTCGCCGGGCGGGATTCAATTCACAGGCAAGAAGCTCATCAGCCCTGCAGTCGAGGCTGTGGCGCACTGCTATACCGATGCCGCGTCGCGTATTGGACAACATGGCGATTCAGGTTATCGGGCCTATTACGGCAGTGGCGTCGTAGAAACGATCTACGAAGCACATCGCGATTACGCCAAGGGCACAACAATGCATGTGCCCGAGATCGAACTCAATATGGCTAAGCTCCAGCTCGATCCACGCAAGATCGAGCGGGCAGGCGTTGATCTGGATGGCAAAGGAAACACGTTCAACTACATCGATATAAGCAACGGCCAGCACAAGCACGGAGCCGTGTCGCACAGCAATCTCGCCGATAACAAAGCCCAGCAGCCAAGAGAAGGCAACGCGCTATTACATCCACCCGCGCAGCGGCCATTTCGCGCGGACAACCCACAGCACCCCGACTACCAAGCCTTTGACGCTATCCGATCGACCGTGCGAGCCGATGGGCGTTGGAGCGACGAACAGACTACGAACATAGCCGCAGACCTGTTGCGCGCGCACAAGGCCGATCCGCTGAGCCATCGGCTTGATCGCGTCGTCGTTGGCAATCAAACCTCAACCGGCGAAACCAACGTGTTCGCGGTATACGCACCTCACGGGAACAAAGACCCGGTTTTTACATCCTATGTGAACGCGAATGCGTCAGCTCAAGTGCCCGCGCAGCGCAGCCTCGATCAAGTCGAACAAATCAACTTACAGCAAGCGCAAGAGCGGACTCAGACACAGCAGCTGGCTGAATCCCAAGCACAAAATGGCCCAAAGATGACGCCGCAGCACTGAGCACCCAAGAAAAAGAGCCGCCCAGATGGGCGGCTCAGTTCGAAGCAAAGGCACCGAGCGCTACAAAGTAGACAAGCGCTCGCGGGTAACGTCGGCGTAGTGCTGGGTCAGCTCGCACCCAGTCCAGCTGTAGCCCTCAAGCTGCGCGGCTACCAACGTGGTGCCGGAACCGGCGAAAGGATCCAGGATCCGCCCGCCTTCCTCGCAGATCCGCACGACCTGCCGCATAAGCTCGGTGGGCTTGCCGGTCATGTGGAGCTTGTCGTCCTTGCGGACCTTCGCGCGGATGACGCCCGGCAGGATCGGCGCCCGCCGCGCGAGCGGCATCGCGCCCTTGCTTCCCCAAACGATGTACTCGGCCTGCGATCGGAAGCGGCCGAGCTGCGGTCGTACTCCCTCGGTCTTGTCCCAGACGGCGACGCCGCGCCAGGTGAAGCCTGCGGCCTGCAGCGCGTCAGTGGTCAGCGGCAATTGCCGCCAGTCGCTGAACAGACATACCGGGGCGCCCTCTTTCAGCAATCGCGAGCACTCGGACAACCACAGCACCATCCAGCGCAAGTGCGATCGCTGGTCACGCTCATCTCCGGCGAACTCCGCGTGGAGCGGTGGAGTTCCGCCCTGCATGTACTTGACCGAGGGGGCGCGCCGTCGATCGCTGGCATGTACGCCGCCGCTGGCATACGGCGGGTCCGTTATCAGGGCATCAAAACTGCCGGCATCAAGAGTCGGCAACAACTTCAGGGCGTCGCCCTGCAACAGCTGGTTTTTCATCGATCGAGCCTTCGTCTAATCGCTCGCGGCGATCTATCGAGAGGCTCGGGGCCTTCATATGATTGAGAGTGCCGCAACGTGGGCACTTGATCTGTAATTCAGCGTAGTGCGCGGCCTTGGCCAGCAACCGCGCGCACTCGCCGCAACGAACGGGCAATAGAACCACGCGCATCACGCCACCGGCGGTTCGTAGGGACGGAAGCGAATCACTTCGTCACCGATAAGGTCGTTCAGCCGGCACATGCGCGTTTGCAACGGCTCCAGCTCGTTTGCGGCCCATACCACCGTCGCCTCGCGGATATTGCCGAAGCCCCCCGCATTCTGCGGGACGATGCCCAGAAGCTGCGGCGGCACACGCATGACGCCCAGCATGTCGTCGCGAGTGATGTTTTTGATACCGCTAAACTCATCCTTGGCGGCAACTTCGCTGACCGGAATAAGCTGCATTCCGTCCTTTTTTCCGTTGGGGGAGTGCAGGAAAAGGTTCCGGAAATTGCCGGGGCCACGCGCACTACGCAGCGCCGTGCGCAAGTTGTCCACGTCCTCTTCATTCACGCCAGCATCGGTCAGATAGAGAATGAACCCGGCATGCGAACCGTTGTTGTAATACTTGCGGCGGAAAAGTGTCGCCGATTCATTGAGCAGCGCCGACTGCAGCGCAGCTAACCACTCCGGCATGCCGTAAATTTCCTGATCCACATCGGCTTCGCGCAGCTGGTAGACGGCTCCAGGCCGGAACGCGTGCTCATCGCGCCAGCCCCGCACCATGAAGTAGGACTCCAGGTCAACGCCGCGGCGCATGTACTTGGTCAAGCACGGCTGCAGCTTGGCGGACGATCCCAGCACAGACTTCACATCCTCGACGTAGGCCATGCCGAACGTGACCCAGTCCAAGGCCAGCTGTTCGAAGGCTGCACCCGACAAGAGCCTATGCGGGATAAACGTCCGCGCGAGCATGTTGCGCTTGAAGATCAGGCCCGATTGCAGGTAGACATTCGAACGCGTCGTGCGCGCAAGTCCGTCGAGCGAGACCGGGGGCTCGTACCATCTGCCATTTTCCACGCACTCGACATAATCGAGAAAACCCCGGGATTCAAGTACGGGCGTGGGGTCTCCAAAGGTGAAAGCTTCGATACGGCCAGCCGGCGCCGTTAGCGCCTGCGATTCGGCGTTAGACATCACATGATCTCCAGGACGCTGGTATTTCGGCCGGTTTGGCCTTCCAGCGGTTCGTTGTGTAGCGCGTGAAAGAGTGCCCAAGCGATATCGGCGTGACCGGTTGCTTCGGTCCGCCCGGCGGTGTATGTCATCTGCCGACCGCTAGGAGTCATGGTCTTGCGGATCGCCATCAGCGACTGGGCGACGTCGATCCAGCCGGCGTCGAACTCCAACCGTCCGTTGTGAATTACATCGAACGCCTTAAGAACCAGGCGCGTTTTCACTTCGGGTGAATAGCTGAAAGTCGTCAGGTTTGGGAAGAACTGGCGCACCAGCTGCGCTACACCGGTGCCCATGCCTGTCGTGTCGATGCCGATGTACGTCACCCAGAAGCGCTTCGTTACCTGCTCGATCACTTTCGCCTGCGCTGCGAAATCCATACCGCGGAACTGGTGACGCTCAAGCAACCTGAACTTTCCACCCGGCGTGAGCGGCGGCGCCAGAACGACCAAGGCAGCACTGTCGCCGGTCTCGGACGGGTCATACCCCAACCACACGGCTCGATCGTTGTACGGTCGCTTGTGAAACGGGCGATAGTCGTCGCCCCAAGCTACCCAGCTGTCCACCATGCACGGCTGCAGCATAGCCAGCGGAAAGATGCTCGCGCCGTCGTCGACGAACTCGCACATCAGCAGATTGGAAAAGGCTTCGGCGCTGTACTCACGCCGTAGCTCTTCCAGGTCGAACAGATCGCAGCCGCGACGCTCGGCGTCGAGAATGGTGACGATCTGCCGCCACAGGCGATCCTCGCACAGCCGCCCCGGGCCGAGGGCATCGTGCGAAACATCGATCTTCAGGTGCTGGGCGACTGGCTTACCCTTGTTGAACCGTTCGCCGGTCCAGAAGGTGTAGGCCTGGTGCGCCATGCTCGACGGAGTGCTGAAGTAGGTCTTTCGCCACTTCTTATGCATCGCCATGCCCGACGCCACTTTGTTCAACTCGTCGAACTTGTACGTCCAGAAGAATTCGTCAAAGTAGAAGTTTCCGTGGTAGCCCTGTGCCGTGCGGGCATTAGTTCCGAGGAAGAACAGCTCCGCCCCGTTCGGAATCAAGATGCTGTCGCCGCCGAATAGATCCCGGTCCAGCACCTCACGGACGAAGGACTGCATGTATCCGCGGAACAAAAAGGCTTGGGCCTTGGACGCGCTCAAGAAAATTTGATTGCGCCCGGTCTTGAGGGCGTCAATCAGCGCCTCGCGGGCGAAGTAGTATGTGGCGCCGATCTGGCGGGATTTCAGAATCGCGCGCGTGCGTTGATTGCTGGCGCGATACCAGTCGCGTTGGTAGTCGAAACAGCCGTCGATGAACGCCTGCTCCAGCCGCTCCACATCCGCTTCGCTGAACTCGTTGCGCCGGGGCTTCTTCTTCGGCCCAGCGTTGCGGTTGTCCAGCTTTGGGTTCAGTCCGGCCTCGGTTCCGCCATCCTGATATCGCTGGATTCTCGCTTGCCGCTCCAACTGGCGGTGCAGAAGGTCGATCTCTTTGTAATCGCCCCCCGTCTTGCCATCCTTCATGATGAGCAAGACCAAGCGCGCCTCAAGCGCGCCGCCGATCCGCTCAACGTTATCTGCGCGGTCCCACTCGTCGCGCGCCTTCCAGCTGTGTAAAGTCTTCTCTTTCTCGCCGGTCGCCTCGGCGATCTCGCAGATACGCCAGCCCATCCAGTACAGGAATTTAGCCTGTCGGCGCGTATCCATCGGTAGCTGGGCTGCAACGCTGTTCATGTAGCTAGCGTGCCCAGCAGCCCACCCGGCAAACAGTTTTTCCCCGTGTATCCGCGGCAGCTACATGCTGCCCGCGTTGCTGCTATTGCAGCCGGTGCCGACCATTAAGCCTCTAGCGATGCACTCGCATCCTGCCCAAACGCGCAGAGGACACCATGTCGGAGAAAGTCAAAAAGTTCCGTTCGAAGTTTTTCCGGGTCGCGGTCGAGGGTGCCACCTGCGATGGCCGCACCATCGAGCGCAGCTGGCTCACCGATATCGCGGGCTCTTACGACCCGCAAAAGTACGGCGCCCGCATCTTCATCGAGCACATCCGCGGCATGAATCCCGAGTGGGGTTTCCGCTGCATGGGCGACGTGTTGTCGGTGAAAACCGACACCGTGCAGATCGACGGCAAGGATCGCTTGGCGCTGTTCGCCCAGGTCGAGCCCACGTCCGAGTTCGTGTCCATGACGAAGGCTAAGCAGAAGGTCTACAGCTCGATCGAAGTGGATCCGAACTTCGCCGGCTCTGGCAAAGCGTATCTGCGCGGGCTCGGCGTCACCGACAGTCCGGCCAGCCTGGGCACCGAGATGTTCGAGTTCGCCACCAAAAATCCCGACGCCAGCCCGCTGAAGTCGCGCAAGCAATCGCCGGACAACTTCTTCAGCGTAGCCATCGAGTCGGACATCGAATTCGAAGAGATCGACGATAAGCCGAGCTTGGTCGATGCGCTGTTTTCGCGCGTCGAGGCTCTGCTGGGCAAGAAGCCGGCAGAGCCGGTCGCGCCGCCGACTGCGCCCACCGACTTCGCCGCGGTCGGCGAAGCCGTCACGGCCGTGGCCAGTCACGTGCGCCAGCAGGATCAACGGTTTGGCGAGATCGAGCGCGAGAACGGGCAATTGAAGGCGCGTGTCCAGAGCCTGAGTGCTGACCTTACCGCGCTGAAGTCGCAACTGGGCGCCACTGTCGACCACAGCCAGCCGGGTCGTCCCGCGGCCACGGGCATCGGGTCGGCGCAACTCACCGACTGCTAAGCCCACCAGAACAAACACCGCCCCATCCAGTCGAATTTCTCGGAGCACGCAATGCGCCCGCTTACCCGTCGCCAGTTCAACGCCTATAACGCCCAGGTCGCTCAGCTCAATGAAGTCGAGTCGACCGCCGTCACGTTCGCTGTGGCGCCCACTGTCCAGCAGAAGCTGGAAAACCGCATTCAGGAATCCAGCGAGTTCCTGAGCAAGATCAACGTCGTCGGCGTCGACGAACTTCAGGGCGAGAAGGTTGCCCTGGGCGTCTCCGGCACGGTTGCCGGCCGAACCGACACCAGCGCCGGTCAGAAGCGCCAACCGCGCAACGTCGCCGCGGTCGACGGCACCGGGTATCAGGCGGTGCAGACCGACTTCGACACCGCGATCAAATACGCGACGCTCGACGCCTGGGCCAAGTTCCCCGACTTCCAGGCCCGCCTGCGCGATGCGATCGTGCAACGGCAGGCGCTCGATCGCCTGATGATCGGCTTCAACGGCACCAGCGTGGCGCCCACGACCAACCGCGCAACCAATCCGTTGCTGCAGGACGTCAACAAGGGCTGGCTGCAGCAGTACCGCGACCACGCCAACGCTCGCGTGCTCGCGTCGGGCAAGACCGCCGGTAAAGTCGTCATCGGCTCCAGCGTCAATGCGGACTACAAGAACCTCGACGCTCTCGTTTACGACGCAGTCAGCGCGCTGATCGATCCGTGGCACCAGAAGAATCCGGCCCTCATCGTAGTGCTGGGCCGCGAGCTGGTGCACGACAAGTATTTTCCGATGGTCAACAAGGACCAGCCGGCCACCGAGAAGCTGGCAACCGACATCATCCTGTCCCAGAAGCGCGCGGGCGGTCTGCCGCTCGCGGAAGTTCCGTACATCCCGGACGGCACTCTGCTGATCACTACGCTGAAGAACCTGTCGCTGTACTGGCAGATCAATGGTCGGCGCCGCTACATGAAGGAAGAACCCGAACTGAATCAGATCGCCAACTACGAATCGTCGAACGACGCGTATGTCGTCGAGGATTTCGGCCTGGGCTGCGTCGTCGAGCACATCGAGATCGAGGCCTGACCGACATGGCGCACAGCCCTGCTAAGAATCACTACGTCCAGGCACTGGCGGCCAAGGAGGCCGCCAGCCGAGGCTCCAACGAGCTGATGGCCGGCGCCACCGCCTATGAGCAGCACATGGCCCAATTGCAGTCTGATCGTCTGCGGCTAAAGCAGGTCCAGTCCGCACAGGCCAAGGCCGAACTCAAACGCGACATGCTGCCCGCCTACGGCCCCTATGTCGCCGGCGTGATCGAGGCCGGCAACGGCACGCCGGATGAAGTACTTACCACGACGATGCTGTGGTGCATCGACGTGGGCGCCTTTCAGGAAGCCCTCACCGTCGCCGAGTACGTGCTGCGGCACGGCCTGGCGATGCCCGATCGCTTCGAACGCACCACCGGTTGCCTCGTGGCCGAGGAAATCGCGGAAGCCGCGCTGAAGGCGCAAAAGGTCGGCGAGTTGTTCGACGCCGGCATCCTCGCCCACGCCGCCGCGCTGACGGCTACCGAGGATATGCCCGACGAAGTGCGCGCCAAGCTCCATCTGGCGCTGGGTCGGGCACTGCTGAACGGAGTCACCGACGACTCCGTGCCGCCCGGGGCCGACGTCCAGGCCGGCGTCGACAACCTCAAGCGAGCGATCGACCTGCACAGCAGCTGCGGCGGCAAGAAGGATCTGGAGCGCGCCGAGCGCTTCTTGAAGAAACACGCTGCGCCGCCGGCGGATGCCGGCGCGAGCAGCTAACCGAGCGTCCCCACGCAACCCCGCCGGCTCGGGGCTGATCCGCATCACTCTCTCCGATGCGGTGACGCCCCGACCACCGGCGACCTGAGATCCTGTCATGAGCGGATTCATCGCAAACGGAAACGCTGGAGACGAAGCGGTCATTGCGAACAGCGAGTTCTGGCCATCGATCGATCCGATCGCGTTGCGCGCCGCCATGCGCATCGATGGCGCCGTCGCGCCCGATCGTCTGCGCTCGACCATCGTCGCCGTGGCGCTGGAAGTCAACGCCGATCTGGCGAAGTGGCGGGCGCAGCAGCAGAACGCGGGATTCGAAAAGCTCAACGACGTGCCTTCCGAGCACATCGACGGCGTGTCCCGTCTCGCTCAGCTATACCTGCGAGCCATCGCTTGTGGGACGGCTGCCGAGCTGGCCCAACGGTATCGCTCCTACGACACCGCGGCCGCAGGCGATAAACGTGCCGACGATCTGACGCCGAGCATCGACGAGCTGCGTCGGGATCTGCGCTTTGCGGTGCGCGACTTTCTGGGAGCCTCGCGCATCACTGTGGAGCTGATCTGATGCGCGTCTACGCGCGCCAAGGCGACACGCTTGACCTGCTGTGCTGGCGACACCTCGGCCGGACCGTGGGCCTGCTGGAGATGGCATTGGAGCTCAATCCGGGCTTGTGCCAGCTCGGCGCCATCCTTCCGCACGGTACGCCTGTCGATCTTCCCGAACTCACCCCTTCCACCACCGCGGCCGCAGTTCGGCCGCTGGTCCAACTCTGGGACTGAACCTGATGGCCGAACCGACTTCCCTTTCCACGGCCGGCGGGCTCACCGCAGGAGTGGGCCTTGCCGCGATGTGGCCGGGCATCGACGGCGATGCACTGATCGGCGCCTTCGCCGGCGCGACCCTTTTCGTGGTGTCCGCGAAATCGCTGCCGACCTGGCAGCGACTCGTCTATCTGCTGGTCAGCGTTGTGGCCGGCTATCAATCCGGCATCGAGATCGTCCGGTGGATCCCGATTCGTTCCACTGGCGTGGCCGCTTTCGTGGCGTCGGCCGTCGCCATCACGATCACGCTGACGCTGATCGAAAAGAGCCGCGCCTTCGACCTGAACTGGTTGCGCCGCGGAGGGCCGCCGAATGCATAGCCTTGTTACCGCCCTGACGCTGATCGCCTGCGTCGCCATCTGCGCCCGCTTGATCACCTACCAGCGCGGGCCGGACGCTTCCCACCGCGTTGGTGTTGGCTTGTGCGCATGGCTGCTCATCGTCTGCACCGGCGGGCAAGCCATCCACATCACGCTGGCGGGCGCCTCTGCCCACGCAAGCCCCTGGCAGTTGGGCGTCCTGGCTGTACTCGCAGTCCTTACCTACCGCGCCCGCGGCAACGTCGCGCGCATTCTGAGGGTCGAATGATGCTCACCGCAGAACAACTGCAACAAGCCATGCGCTGCCCGAGTGTGCGCGCCAACCGCTGGCATCCCGCGTTGAGCGCTGCCATGCGCAAGTTCAGCATCAGCACGCCGCGGCGCATCGCGCACTTCGTCGCGGAGCTCGGACACGAAAGCCTCAGCCTTTCGCGGACGGAAGAAAACCTCAGCTACAGCAGCCTGCCGCGACTGCTGCAAGTGTTCGGGCATCGACTGCCGCCCGACGCCGCCAGCCAGTACCTGCGCCAACCGGAGAAGCTGGGCAACCAGGTCTACGCCGGTCGCAACGGTAACGGCAACGTCGCCAGCGGCGACGGCTACCGGTTCCGCGGCCGCGGCCCGATCCAGGTTACCGGGCGCGACAACTATCGCCGTGCGGGCCTGCTGATCGGCCAGCCGCTGGAGGAGCAGCCGGCGCTCCTGCTCGACGTCGATGTCGGCGCGATGGCCGCAGCCGCGTACTGGCAGGATAACGGGCTGAACGCGCTAGCGGACGCTGGCGACATCCTCGCGGTCAGCCGGAAGATCAACCTGGGCTCGGCCACGTCGAAGCGCACGCCGGAAGGCCTGCAGGACCGCATCGACCGCACCCGCCGCGCCCTGTCCATTCTGGGGGTGAGCTGATGTCGGCCCGCGCCATCCTCGCGCTTCTCATGGTCGCGCTACTCGCGGCCATCGCCTTCGGCGCCGCCTACCAGCAAAGCCGAATCGCCGCGGCGCAGCGCGACACCGACGACGCA
Source organism: Lysobacter capsici (assembly GCF_014779555.2). Classification (NCBI taxonomy): domain Bacteria; kingdom Pseudomonadati; phylum Pseudomonadota; class Gammaproteobacteria; order Lysobacterales; family Lysobacteraceae; genus Lysobacter; species Lysobacter capsici. The sequence continues at coordinate 1,791,283 of NZ_CP094357.1, read as the reverse complement.
AAGGCGCGGTACGCCGTAGCAACGGTCGAACGCGATACCGCTCGCATCGAACGCGACGCGGCGCGAGCCAATGTTCGCATCGTGACCCAATACGTCGACCGCGTGCAGACGGTTCACCTCACCGGCGCCACCATCACCAAGGAGATCCCGGTTTATGTCACCGCAAAAGCTGATGCCGCTTGCGTTGTTCCTGCTGGCTTCGTGCGCATCCACGACGCCGCCGCCGCAAATACGGCCCCGGACGCCAGCGCCGGAGATCCTGATGCGCCCGCCGCCGGCCTTACGCTCTCTGCCGTCGCCGACACCGTCGCGGGCAACTACACCACGTGTCACACAATCCGAGAGCAAATGATCGGCCTGCAGGACTACATCAATTCACTTCCGACGAGCGAATCGCCGTGATCAAGCCGGAGAGCCTGCGAGCGCAGCTCACCGCGGCGATACCGGAACTCAAGCGCGACCCGGACCGAATGCTGCTGTTTATCAAAGAGGGCGGTTTAGCGGCCACGCTCGCGCCGGGTCTGTCGTTTGAGTATCGGTATACGCTGCACCTGATCATCACCGACTTCGGCGGCCACCCTGACGCGGTCATGGTCCCGCTGCTTGTGTGGCTGGCGCGCAATCAATCCGAGCTGCTGGCCAATCCTTCGCTTCGCGACGGCATCGCGTTTGAGGCCGAGCTGCTGGCGAACGACAAGGTAGACCTGGAAATCAGGCTGCCGCTGACCGAGCGCGTCGGCGTGCATAAGCAGCAAGGCGGCGGGTACAAGGTGGAGCATTACCCCGAGCCCGAGATCGAGTCCACACTTCCCGGCGGTCGCTGGGATGTGTACCTGCAGGGCGAATGGATCGGCGGTTGGGACGCGCCGGACGCTGCAGCGGGCTGATCATGGACGAGCTGCAGCAATTGGAAGCGTGGGTCGCGCCGCTGCTCGCCAAGCTGGAACCATCCCAACGTCGCGCACTCGCCCGGACTATTGGCGGCGAGCTGCGCCGCGGTCAAATTCAGCGTATTCGTGATCAACGGAACCCGGACGGTAGCGCATACGCGCCCCGCAAACGCGACGAGGCAGGCAAGATCAAGCGACGTAAGGCCGCGATGTTCCAGCGCATAACGCAAGCGCGCTATCTGAAGATCGAGGCCAGCGAACGCGGCGCAGCGGTCGGCTTTCTTGGGCGCGTCGCCCGCATCGCCCGCGTCCACCAAGAAGGCCTGACCGATCGCGTAGACCGTGATGGTCCATCCGTGCGCTATGAGCGCCGTCAACTGCTGGGATTCACCGAGGCAGAGCGCCAGGCGATCCGCGATCTGCTAGTCGAACACCTCACGCGATAGCGCGAGCAACGAGGGCGAATGTAGAAATCGCTCCTACAACGCGACTGCGTTGTTGCATCAGGCCGGCGCGGCGACTCTGAAATCAACCCGCGCCCGGCCACGCCATGTCCACCTTTACCGCCGTCGATCTCTCGCGGTTGCCCGCGCCCGCCATTGTCGAACAGATCGACTACGAAGTCGTGCTGGCGCAGATCCTCGCAGACTTCCGCCGCTTCGCGCCAGAGTTCAGCGCGTTCACCGAAGCCGATCCCATCTACAAGGCGCTGCAGGTGCTTGCGTACCGCGAAGTGAAAGTCCGGCAGCGAGCGAATGAAGGCTGTCGGGCCGTAATGCTGGCCTACGCGGCAGGATCTGATCTGGACCAGTTGGCGTTCGGCTTCGGTGTAACGCGAAAAGTGCTCGATCCGGGCAATCCGGCGCAATCCATCCCGCCGACGATGGAAAGCGATTTGGAGTTCCGGCGCCGCGCACAGCTTTCGCCGGAAAGTCTCAGCGTGGCCGGACCGGAAGGCGCGTACATTTTCCACGCACTCAGCGCCCACGCGAGCGTGTTGGATGCGTCGGCTACGAGTCCTTCCCCCGGCGAGGTCGTTGTGACCGTTCTGGCGCGCGAGAACGACGGCACTGCCGATGCCGCCCTGGTCGCCGCGGTGGCCGCCAAGCTGTCCGATGACTCGGTACGCCCGCTCACCGATCACGTGACCGTGCGCGCGGCCACCATCGTGCGCTATGCCGTGGAAGCGACGGTGTACACCTACGCCGGTCCCGATTCCGCTTTGGTCCTCGCCGAATCCAAACGCCGACTGGAGCGTTACGTCCAGGAATCACACCGAATCGGGCGGGACGTTCCCCTGTCAGGCATCTACTCCGTACTGCACTCCGAAGGCGTGCAGCGCGTCGAGATCACGTCGCCGGCGTCCGGACTCGTCATCGATCGCACCGAAGCGTCCTGGTGTACAGGCATCACGATCACTTCTGGCGGCGTCGATGAGTAGCTTGTTGCCGCCCAACGCGACGTCGCTCGAACGTGCTCTGGAACGCGCGTCGGCTCGCATCGATGACGTGCCGACCCCCATGCGGAAGCTATGGAACGCCGACACGTGCCCCGTCGAATTGCTGCCCTGGTTGGCGTGGGCTTTGTCGATCGACACGTGGCAGCCCAACTGGCCGGAACACGTCAAGCGCGCACGACTTCGAACCGCGATGGAAATCCAACGCCGCAAGGGCACCGCGCAAAGCGTGCGGCAGGTCGTAGCGGCTTTCGGTGGCGCGGTGCAGCTACGCGAGTGGTGGCAGCAAGAGCCGCCAGGACAGCCGCACACCTTCGAAATGGTGCTGACGTTAACCGGCGAAGGCGGGGAAACCGCCACGGCCCAGTACGTCAACGACGTGATCGCCGAGGTCAGCAGAACAAAACCCGTCCGGTCGCATTTCACATTCACGCAGGGCGTCCAAGCCAAGTTGCCAGTTGGCGTGGTGTTTGCCGCCCGAGTCGCTTCCTATCGCCGCCTGCAGCTGCAGGTCGAATAGTTCAAAGGCCCGCCATGACGCTTCCGACCATGAAACTGACCACGGCCGGCCGCGCCGCGATGGTCAACCCCGAGAACACCGGCACCGCAGCCGTTCGCATCAGCGAAATTGGCGTAACCGGGCAATCGTTCGCGGCGACAGCCGAACTTACCGTGCTGCCCGGCGAGATTAAGCGCCTGCGCACCTTCGCTGGCGCGGCAGTGGCGGACGATACGATTCACGTCACGCTGCGGGACGACAGCTCTGACCAGTACACGTTGTGGGGCTTCGGCCTCTACGCGGACAGCGGCATCCTGGTCGCAACCTACTGCGCGACGTCGCCGATCATGGAGAAGGCGGCGCAGGCAATGCTGTTGCTTGCAGTCGACGGTCGTATAGAAGACATCCTGGCCACCAGCCTGACGTTCGGCGACACCGACTGGATGAATCCGCCGGCGACTACGACGGTCCAAGGTGTGGTGGAGCTGGCGGACAACGACGAAGCTATCGCAGGCGTCGACAACAGCCGCGCCGTGACCGCGGCCGGAATCAAGGCAGTGCTGAACGCGCGCTTTGGCGCAAACGCGCCCAGCGCGTTTGTAAAGCCGCTGCTCGCACTGGCAACGGCCGCGCTTCTGCGCGGTGCGCTGGAGATCAAGTCCGCGGCGTTGAAAGACGACGGCGCCGGCAAGGGCCTAGATGCGGACCTGCTGGACGGCCAGCACGGCGCCTATTACCTGGCGTGGGACAACCTGACCGGAGTACCGCCGAGCTTTCCGCCCAGCGGGCATCGCCACGACTGGGCGAACCTGGACAACGTCCCCAGCACAGCATCCCGGTGGCCCACCTGGCTGGAAGTCACCGGAAAGCCCCCCGCCTTTCCGCCGAGCGGCCACATTCACGCGGCTGCGGACGTGCAATCCGGCGTCTTCGACGTGGCTCGGATCCCGGACCTGGAACAAACGAAGGTGGCCGGCTTGGTCTCGGCGCTGGCGGCAAAGGCTCCACGGCGCGACCCGCAGTTCACCGGCACGGGGATCCGGATCGGCGTCGACAACGCTGGCGAGAGCGCGATCACTTTCGGGGTCGACGACTTCTACTACTACTCCAACAACGAGGCCATAGGCCTGTTTTCCACGTCGAAGGGCCAGATCTACCGCACGCACAAATCGAGCAAGACCACAGAGTACACCGGCACGGTCGCCGCTCCGAACTTCGTCGCCTTGGATTACGGCAGTAATGGCGGCTTTTTCCGGGTCGGCAATGACGTTGACCTGATCGACGTCGGCGTATCGAATACCGCCGCCGTGCGCGGTCTGCAAGATCCGACCAAGGGCTATTTTCTCTTCGGCAACTCTGGACACCAATTCGGCTGGGACGGACAGCGGCTGATGTTTGGCCCGTGGGAAATTTGGAGCCGCGGCAACTTCGACCCCAACACAAAGGCCAGCATTGGAGCCACCGTTCAGTTCGCAGACGTCACTGCCAGCCGCGGGGATGGCAGCGGCGTGATCTTCCTTGGGCGCGGAGACCGCTACTTGTTCTGGGATGGCGGGTCGTATCGAATGCCCGGCGCGCAGCTCGTCGTCGACGGAGGATTCCAGAAGGGCTCGTCGCGCGAGCTGAAGGACATCGATGGGCCGATCCCCTATGGCCTAGCGGAGCTGCTGCGCATCGAAACTGCCATCGGCAGCTACAAGCAGGACTACCACGAGGACGGCGGGCGAAAGCGTCTTTTCGTGATCGCCGAACAGCTCGCAGAAATCGTGCCAGAACCCGTGTTCGCTGGCGCGATCGAATACGGCGACCGCAAGTTGGACGCGGTCGAGGATGGTCAGCTAGTTCCGTTGCTGATCAAGGCCGTCCAGGAATTGGCCGAGCGCGTCTTCGTCCTTGAGGGCAAGCACTGATGGCCGTGGGGCTGCGCACCTTGCTATCCAACGTCACCATTGCCGGTGTGACGTACAACGGCGCCGTTGACCTGGACGACGTCTTCCATGCTCGCGGCACCGCCGCGGCCGCGCCCGATGCGGGGATGCGCGCAGACACTGCTTCCGATCTGTCCGCACGCTACTACCCGCGATCACTGGGCGGCACCACGCTACCGGTGGACACAGGCTATCGCAACGAACAGGGCGTCGACATTCGCCAGATGTATGCGCAACGTGGCTCTGTCGGCGGCGGCGGCGATGGCGGCGGCGGGTGCCTACCCTTAGGCACGATGATCCCTTTGTGCAGCGGCAACACGAAGCGGATCGAGGACATTCAGCCCGGCGACCAGGTCGTGGGCTACTACGTCGACGGCATGATCGACGAAAGCTCGCCGGACTGGACCGTCTGGAACGTTGAACGGGAAGCGGGCAAGCGTGGCCAGTTGGTGCCAGTCACCGTTCGTATGACCCTGCACGCCAGTTACCCCTCGCACTGGCTAATCAATGGCGAGCTGCGCGCCACCTACGAACATCGGTTCTTCGTGCTGCGGGACGGCGCGTGGGCGTGGCGGCAGGCACGGGAGCTGCGCAGCGGCGACGCCTTCCTGTCCATCGACCGCGAGGAGGTGCCGATCAATTCTGTCGCGTTCGTCGACGCGCCTCTGCAGGTAGCGAACATCGACGTGGAAGATGTCGATTGCTTCATGTTCGAAGCGTTTCCTGGGACGATCGTCCTGTCGCATAATCCCGAGCAGAAGAACTAACGCCGGCTATCGCTCGCCGTGTAATCCACGTCCTAACAGCCCGGAATCCATGCGCGCCCGCGAGCGCGGCCACACCATGACGGCATGGATTCCGTCTCCGAACTTCAGCGTCAGCTCGGCAACGCGATCCGCTTCGGCACCATCGCCGAAGTGGATCACGCAGCAGCTCGCTGTCGTGTCGATACCGGCGAGATCAAGACCGATTTGGTGCCGTGGTTCGTTCCGCGAGCCGGCGAGACCATCGAATGGTCGGCGCCTTCTCTCGGCGAGCAAGGCATCCTGCTGTGCCCGAACGGCGACACACACGGCGCCGTCTTCTTGCGCGGCATTTACTCCGATGCGTTCGTCGCACCATCAAATGCGCAATCGCTGCATCTGATCCGCTTCGCGGACGGCGCGCTGATCCAGTACGACCAAGCGGCGCACGCCCTTCAAGCCGCGTTGCCGGCCGGTGGAACCGCCGAGATCACGGCGGATGGCGGCGTGACCATCAACGGCCCTCTGATCGTCAACGGCGCTACCCAGATCAACGGCGACGCCGGCGTGAGTGGCACGGTCACCGCCGAGGTCGACGTGATCGGCGGCGGAAAGAGCCTCAAGAATCACCCGCATAAGAATGTCCAGCCGGGTTCGGGTCAGTCGGGACCGCCAGCGTGAAGGGCATGGACGCCAGCACCGGCCGATGGATCGACGGCACTGACCATCTTCGTCAGTCGATCGCCGACATCCTGATGACGCCGATCGGCTCGCGCGTGATGCGCCGCGACTATGGATCGTTGCTGCCGGAGCTGATCGACCAACCCTTCAACGGCGCCACACGGATGAAGCTCTACGGCGCCACCGCGACTGCACTGATGCGCTGGGAGCCCCGTCTGCGCCTAACCCGTATCGATCTGACTCCCGGTGCCGAGCCGGGCGCTTTCACGCTTTACCTGGAGGGCCGGCGCACCGACAGCGGCCCAACAAACGAGTACACCCGCATCACTCTGCCGCTGCGCAGCGGTTTCTACTGATCACGGAGAAGAACATGGTCGACACCTATCATCACGGCGTTCGCGTCGAAGAAATCAACGAAGGCGGCCGCCCGATTCGGACCGTGTCGACCGCAATCGTCGGCGTGGTCTGCACGTCCAGCGACGCCGACCCAATCGTATTCCCGCTGAACAAGCCGGTGCTGTTCACCAACCTGCGCGCCGCGCTGGCGAAGGCGGGAACGAACGGCACGCTGCGCCCGACTCTGCAGGCCATCGCCGACCAGGCGGACCCGTGGACCATTGTTGTGCGCGTCGAGGCCGGCGCCTCGGACGCCGCCACCACCACCAACGTCATCGGCTCCGCTACCGGCGCGACCTATACCGGCCTGCAGGCGCTGCTTGTCGCCCAGAGTCAACTCAACATCAAGCCGCGGATCATCGGCTGTCCGGGCCTGGATACGCAGCCGGTCGCTGCGGCTCTGGCCATCGTCGCCAAGAAACTGCGTGCGATGGCGTACATCAGCGGCGCCGCGAGCGCAGACAAGGAATCGGTGGTCCAGTACCGGGACAGCTTCGCGGCTCGCGAGCTGATGATCATCTGGCCGGATTTCCTGGGCTGGGATACCACCACCAGCAGCACCAAGCCCGCCTTCGCCGTGGCGCGGGCTTTGGGTCTGCGCGCCAAGATCGACCAGGAGCAGGGCTGGCACAAAACCCTGTCGAACGTCGCCGTCGACGGCGTTACCGGCATCTCCCGCGACGTGTACTGGGACTTGCAGGACTCCACCACGGACGCCGGATATCTCAACGCCGGCGACGTGACCACGCTGGTCAACTACAACGGCTTCCGGTTCTGGGGCTCGCGCACCTGCAGCGACGATCCGCTGTTCGCGTTCGAATCCGCGACGCGCACGGCGCAGGTACTGATGGACACGATCGCGGACGGGCTTGCGTGGGCGATCGACAAGCCCATGCACCCGACCTTGGTGCGGGACATCGTGGAATCCATCAACGCCAAGTTCCGCGAGCTCAAGGCCAATGGCTACGTGATCGACGCGTCCGCCTGGTACGACGAAACCATCAACACCAAGGACACCCTCGCCGGCGGCAAGCTCTACATCGACTACGACTACACCCCGGTCCCGCCGCTGGAAAGCCTGATTCTCAAGCAACGCATCACCGATCGTTACCTCGCCGACTTCGCCGACCGCGTGAACGGCTGACCATCGCAACGCCCGATTTCCGGAGACAACTATGGCAATGCCCAAAACCCTCGCGAACTGCAACCTCTTCGGCAACGGCGAGAGCTATATCGGCCAAGTCGTGGAGGTGAAGCTGCCGACGCTCACCCGCTTGATGGAGGACTACCGCGCCGGCGGCATGAACGGCCCGGTGAAGATCGACAACGGCCAGGACGCGATCGAGATGGAGGCCAAGTTCGGCGGTTTCATGCGCTCGGTCCTGCAGCAGTACGGCGCCACCCGGCACGATGCCGTGCAGTGGCGCTTCGCGGGCGCATACAAGCGCGACGACACCGGCGGCGTGGACTCGGTGGAAGTCGTAACGCGCGGGCGCTACAGCGAGGTCGACCTCGGCAGCGCGAAGCCCGGCGAAGCGACCGAGTTCACGGCCAAGTTCGCCTGCAGCTACTACAAGCTGATGGTCAACGGCGTGGCCGTTATCGAGATCGACCTGGTGAACATGATCGAGATCGTTAACGGCGTCGATCTTCTCGCCGAACAGCGTCGCGCGATCGGTATCTGACCCTAGAACGCTCGGCGCCTGCCGGGCGTTCCCTTCCCTGGAGAGAGCCCCATGAGCAACACACAGACCACCGAGATCACTCTGGAAACCCCGATCGTCCGCGGCGAGCAGCGAATCGAGCGAATCACCTTGCGCAAACCCGCCGCCGGCGAGCTGCGCGGCATCGCCCTGGCCGAGCTGCTCAAGCTGGACGTGGCCGCCCTGCATGTCGTACTGCCGCGCATCACCAATCCGACCCTCACCGCGCACGACGTCGGCCAGCTCGACCTGCCCGATCTGATGACGATCGGCAGCGAGGTAGTGGGTTTTTTCTTGCCGAAGGCGGATCGGGCGGCCCTGTCCCTCGGCGCGTAGAGGACGCGATGGCGGATATCGCCGCGGTCTTCCACTGGCCGCCCGCGGCGATGGACGAGCTGTCCCTGACGGAACTGATGGAGTGGCGCGAACGCGCCCGAGAGCGAAGCGGAGCGGACTAGCGTGGCGGGAAACACCCTGAAACTGCAGGTACTGCTCGACGCGATCGACCGCGCGTCCGGTCCGCTGAAGCGCATCATGGGCGGCAGCGGCGCCACCGCGAAGGCGCTGCGCGCCACGCAGACCGAACTCAAGCGCCTTGAGGCCGCGCAGCGCGATATCGATGGCTTTCGCAAGATGGAGGCGGCGCTGGGCAGCACGTCGGCAAAGCTCGTTCAGGCGCAGCGCGAGCTGCGGCAGCTCGGCGCCGCAGCCAACGCCACAGACGCACCGACGAAGAAGCTCACCGCGCAGCTGAAGAAGCAAGGTGAAGTGGTGGGCCGTCTGCGCGAGGCGGAAGCCAAACAACGTGCCGCTCTTGCTGCGTCCAAGCAAGCCCTGGAAGCGACAGGCGTCAGCACGTCGCGTCTCGCCGTGCATGAGCGCAAACTGCAGTCCGATATCGCCGGCGCCAACCGCGCGCTCGACGCACAACGCAAGCGCCTGGGCCAGTTGGGCGCGGCGCAGGCAAAGATGCAACGCCTGCAACGCGCCGGCGCGAAGCTCGCCGCCGGCGGCGCGGTAGCTGTCGCCGGCAGTGTCGCCGCCGCCCGCGGCCTCGGCGCGCCCGTCGCCGCGTTCGCCGCGCAGGAGGAAGCCGCCACGCAGCTGCGCGCGTCGATGATGGGCGCCAATGGCAAGGTGTCAGCCGAGTTCGCGCAAATCGACGCGCTCGCGCAGAAGCTCGGCAACCGGCTGCCGGGAACCACCGCCGACTTCTACGAGATGATGACCATGTTGCGCCGCCAAGGCATGTCGGCGAAGGTCATCCTTGGCGGCCTGGGTGAAGCCACCGGCTACATCGGCGTGCAGCTCAAGATGGGTTACAGCGAGGCAGCGGAGTTTGCTGCCAAGTTGCAGGACGCCACGCGCACCAGCGAGCGCGACATGATGGCGCTCAGCGACGTGATCCAGCGAACGTTCTATCTGGGCGTCGACGCCGAGAACATGCTGCAGGGCTTCAGCAAGATGACGTCGTCGATGGACGTGATCAAAACGTCGGGCATCGACGCCGCCCGCGCGTTCGCGCCGCTGCTGGTCATGGCGGACCAAGCCGGCATGAAGGGCGAGGCCGCCGGCAACGCCTACCGCAAGGTGTTTCAGGGGGCACTGGACGAAGGCAAACTCGCCAAAGCCAACGCGCTGGTCAAGGACAGCGGCATCAAGTTGGACTTCAGCAACGGCAAGGGCGAGTTCGGCGGCCTGGACCAGATGTTCGCGCAGCTGAAGAAGCTGGAAAAGCTCAACACTTCTGACCGGCTGGCCGTGATCAAAAAGCTGTTCGGTGACGACGCCGAAACGCTGCAGGTCGTGTCTCTGCTGATCTCCAAGGGTGCTGCGGGATATGGCGAGGTTCAGGCGAAGATGGCCGCGCAGGCGAGCCTGCAGCAACGGGTGAACTCGCAGCTAGGCACGTTGAAGAATCTCTGGGACGCCGCGTCCGGTACATTCGTCAACGGCTTGGCCGCAATGGGCGAAGCCGCCGCGCCCGACATCAAAAATCTGATCGAGCTGATTACGCAACTGGCGGATCGCTTCCAGGGCTGGGTCAAGGCGAACCCCGAACTCGCCGGCGGCCTGTTCAAGGTGCTGGCCGTGATTGTCGCCGTGGTCGCGGCTGCGGGCAGTCTCGCCTTAGCGATCGGTACCGTGTTGATGCCCTTCGCCGGGCTCAAAATGGCCGCCACCGCCGCGGCGCCGCTGTTCACCGGCATCGGCAAGGTGCTGATGAGCGTTGGCGCACGCGTTCTGCCGTTGGTCGCCACCGGCCTGCGCATGGTTGGTATGGCGATAACCGCGAATCCCATAGGCGTGCTGCTGATGTTGATCGCGGGCCTTGTATACGTGATCTATCGCAACTGGGACACGTTCGGCCCCTGGTTCCAGGCACTCTGGGACGGCATCGTCGCCATCGCCGCCTGGGCATGGGAGTGGATCAAGAAGCTGTTCGCGTATTCGCCGCTGGGGATGATCATCAACAACTGGGGCACGATTGCGCCCTATCTCGCCGGGCTCTGGGAGCGCGTGAAGCAATACGTGAGCGGCGCGTGGACGCTGGTGACCGGCATCTTCAGCGGCGACGGCGACAAGATTCGCTCCGGGCTTGCATCGATGTGGGCTGCGATCAATGGGATCCTGGGCGGTTGGCCGGCAAAGATGTTGCAGGCCGGTATCGACATGGTCGCTGGCTTGGTCAACGGTATCCGCTCGCGGCTCGGCGCCGTAGGCGAAGTCATATCGTCGCTGGGCAGCGGTGCTATCGGCGGCCTGAAGCGGATCCTCGGCATTCACAGCCCTTCGCGTGTGTTCGCGCAGTTGGGCGACTTCACCATGCAGGGCTTCGCCGGCGGCCTGGAGCGCGGCCAGCGTGCACCTTTGCAGCGCATCGCCGCGTTTGGCGGCCGACTGCAGCAAGCTGGCGCCGGCATTGCGATCGCGGCCGCGGCATCGCCGGCCATCGCGATCGACACACGCGGTCCGATCGCGCCTGCTATTGCCCGCGATTCCGGCGGCGCCCGGCACTACGAAATCAACATCTACGCGGCGCCGGGCATGGACGAGAAAGCGATCGCCGCCGAAGTTCGTCGCCAGCTAGATGAGCGCGATCGACGCGACGCTGCGCGTACACGCTCGCGCCTCACCGACTACAACTGAGGGCCGCGCGCATGATGATGGCACTAGGAACTTTCGTTTTCTCGTTGCCGCGGCTTGCGTATGAGCAGCTGCAGCGATCCAACGCGTGGCGACACGCCAGCAGCGATCGCATCGGCGCACGCGCCGCGCATCAGTACCTCGGCCCCGATGAAGAGACAATTGAGCTTAGCGGGCGGATCGCCCCCGAACTCACGGGCGATCCGGCTTCGCTGGATCTGCTGCGCGACCTAGCGAATCAAGGCCGGCCACTGGCCTTGGTCGACGGCACAGGTCTGGTCTACGGCGCGTTCGTGCTGAAGTCGATCAGCGACAGCCGGTCGCTGTTCTTTCAAGACGGTGCGGCTCGCCGCATCGAGTTTCAGCTGTCGCTCCTTCGCGTCGACGACGAAGCCATGAACGAATCCTCGGACCAGGCAGCATCCCGATGACCCAGAACGCGGAACCCTATGCTGTGCCCGCGTGGCGCGTGGTGTTGGATGGCACGGATCTGACCGAACGGTTCAAGCCGCGCCTGCTGGAGCTGACGCTGACTGAGTCGCGCGGCGGCGAAGCCGACCAGCTCGACTTGGTCATTCATGACCACGATGGGCGTATGGCGCTGCCGCGCCGCGGTGTTGCGCTATCCGTGGCGATCGGGTGGGAGGATGCCGGCCTGATCGAAAAAGGCACCTTCCGCGTCGACGAGGTCGAACACAGTGGCGCGCCGGACGTGATCACGGTTCGCGCCCGCAGCGCCGACCTGAGTAATCCAATGCGCACGCGGCGCGAGCGCAGCTGGCATCAGGTCACTTTGGGTGACGTGATCCGCAGCTTAGCCGGAGAACACGGGCTGCAGGCGCGCATTGCGCCAGCTCTGACCGGCGTCCAGATCGCGCACCTGGACCAGACCGGCGAAAGCGACGTGCATCTGTTGACGCGACTCGGACAGCGCTATGACGCGGTCGCTACAGTGAAGGCTGGGAGTCTGCTGTTTATGCCGATCGGAAGCGGCACCACCGCGAGCGGTCAAGCATTGCCGACCGCGTTGATCACGCGCGCGAGCGGCGACAAACACCGCTACGGAGCGGCAGATCGCGACAGCTACAGCGGCGTGCGCGCCTATTGGAACAACAAGCCCGGCGCCAATCGAAAATCGGTCCTGGTAGGCGCGAGCGGCAACGCCAAGCGATTGCGCGAGACCTACAACAACGAAACCGAAGCGCGGGAACACGCCAATGCCGAATGGAAGCGCATCAAGCGCGGCGCGGCGAAGATGGATTTCACGCTAGCGCTTGGGCGCGCCGACCTGTCCCCGGAGCAAAAACTGCGCCTGCGCGGCTTCAAACCGGAGATCGACGACACGGCCTGGTTGATCGCCAAGACCACGCACACCATCACCAGCTCGGCGGGTTTCACCACGAAGCTGGAGTTAGAGACCGACGCCGGCGGCGGATCCTGATCCGACGCCGGCCCCGCGGTGCCCACCCTAGGAGGAAACCATGAGGCCCATGTTGTCCCTGTTCGTGCTGTTCGCGTGTTCCCTGATCCTTTTGCCGGCGTGCGCGAGCAGCCCGCCGGCCACTTCCGTCACCGAGTCGCCGGGCTTCGGCATGCTGGTCTTGGTGTTGTTGGTGATCGCCGGCGCCGCGGCCTACCTGTATCGCCGCCGGCGTCGCCCCAAGCGCCGCGGCCCGGCCGGCCCTGGGGGTGGCGGCCTCGGCCCGCAGCCGCCGCAGGCGCAGCTGTAGCGCGCCGCTGACGGCGTTAGAACAGGCCGCCGGGAACCCCGGCGGCTTTTTTTTGTTCTGCGATCTCAGTTGTCGGAAAAGGTGCCGGTTTCCGTGGCCGCTCCGGGGTAGGCTGGCCGTAGGCAACCCTGCAACATGCCGGCATGGCGGGTGACCGCAATCACAATACGGTACTGTCGCAGGGCTACAACGAACCGGGCCGCCGTTGGGACGGCGCCCACCACGCCAAGGAGGAAGGAATGCTCACCCGCTCCAGATCCGCACTGGTCCTGGGCCTCGCGCTGCTCGCGAGCCCGCTGGCCAGCCTCGCATGCTGCCCATCCGATGGAAACAGCCCTCAGAAGCTCGCCAGCGTCGGCTTAGGCGAGAGTTTTCCCACTACGGCCGACGTAGCCGCGGATTCGACCTGGAGCGTCTACGAGTTCCAGCGCGACGGAATCCGCTACGTGCAGGCCAACGACAGCGCCGGCGCCGTCCGGGCCGCGGTGGGTCGCATCGGCGACACGTTCTGGGTGCTGCCGATCGGCGTTGACGCCGACCGCGTGTCCGTGCCCGGCAACGCTGTCACGATCCCGGCGTACACCAGCGCGAAGCGGGTGTACGGCACCAACGCGATCGACGTGTGGGTCTATCAGACCACCAGCGGCGACTGGTGGGCGGTGACGCCGGCAGGAGAGCGCTGACGGTCGCTGGTCGGGCCGACCGGCTCGACCAGCAGGAAGCTGATCCGATTCGCATGGCGGCGCTTCACGGCGCCGCCATTTGCGTTTATGCGCCCCTCAAGCTCCAGGGCCGCCAGGGTCGCCGTCTGATTCGGCGGGATCGCCTGTCCCGCAGTCGCCTCGATCGACACGACGATGCCGCGGTATTCACCACCCGCCCAGACGCGGGCGCGCACGGTCTGACGAATCGGTGCCCCCTGCGCCAACAGCGCCACCGCATTGCACGCGCACCGATACGCCGCCAACTGTAGATCGACGGAGAGCGCGCGGGCGGCGCCACGGAACACGAATCGCACGTCTCTACCGCCGGCCCAAACGCTGCTGAACGCAACAGACTGCAGCACGTCGAAAAGGCCGTGTCGCTCGATCCGCAGCGGATACAAGGCCGCTGCGTGCTCGTCGAACAGTCGCGACTCTTGCTTGCCGACGCGCTGCAGATCGGCGGCCGCAGCAGTGTGGCCCATCTCTTCCAACCAACGCGCCATGTTGCGTCGGTCCTCATCGCGACCCGATTGCAGTTGCGCCAGCGCGATCACGCTCTCACGCAGATGCCGCTCCCTGGACACAAAGCTGCTATGCGCAATCTTGAGCGCGTGGCGCTCGGCGACGCCCAGCTTTCGTGCATGGTCGTAGTGCGCGGAGATAGCTGCACCGAACACGTATAACGCTACGGTCGCGATCGCCAACGCGATCTGGACGACGAAAGCTACGGCATCGTGAGCACCAGCGGCGTCGAACGCTGTTGTTGGGAGCCCGAACGCTACGCTCGCGACCGCGATCCCAAGCGCCGCACCACGCCAACCGTGCATAAAAGTCAGCACAACCGCCGGGACAATCATCAACAGCAGTAACAACTGGCGCAGGGCTGGCTCGCTGCCGGTGTAGTTCGCGGCGAAGTAGGCCACAGCAGTGAGCGCGACGGCGACGACCAAGTGGGTGGAGAATTGGCGCGGGCAGAACATGCCGTCCTTGCGCCGAATCCAAACCATCACGGCGGGCACAAAGATGACCATGCCAAGGTACTGCCCGGCCGAGAAGCGCAAGAAGTTTTCAACTGTGCCGCTGCTGGACGGGCCGGACAGCGCGAAATTGATCGTCATGTTGGCGATCGCTGTCCACACCGCAGTCGCCAGCGCGATCACGGGGAACCAGCGCTCACGATCGCTGATCACGCCCAACTGCCGGCGGAAGATCGCCGGGACTATGGCAACCGCAGGCCCGAGCAAAAATGGACTCAGGTACGCCCACAGCTCGCCGTACTGTTCCGCCTTCGGCACGCGCAGCGTCAGGAACGCGGCGGCGTCGCCCGCGAGGATATACGGCCAGAACCGCGTCGGAAGAAACAGCAACGCCGCCAAGCGGATGCCGGCCGGCAGATACCACTGATCGACGGAGAGCCGCCACGAACTAAGCATCAAAGCGCCGTACACGACGCTGAAAATCAAGCCCTGAACTACGGGCCTCCAATTACGGCTAACTACCTCCATGCCGCCCGCCCCCTGTGTCCTTTCGTTAAATTTAGAGCACACCCACGACAGCACCGAAGATCTCTAGGCTGCCTTCATCATCTTTGAAAACGTCCGTTGACTCCGGGCTCTTCCCGTACCCAACAACCGCCAGACGATCGCGCCACAACTTCACCCGCCGAATGTCGGGCCGATCCCACAACGTGTACGCGTAAGTATTACCGTCAATCAACCCCGAAATCTGAGACTGTGATACATCCACCAGAACAAGCTGGTTCCTTTCTATCTCGGGTTCCATCGCGCGCGAAGGATTCAGCGCCCATCGCACGTTTGTGATCGCCGTCATTCCAACCTTCCGCTGCAGTAAAAACTCTGGCAGCTGAATCGTTGTCGGCCCGTCGGCGGGCGCGAAGCCGGGCAGCACGTCGAGGCTGACGTGGCCCTCCATCAATCCGCGGTCGCGAGACCCGGAAATGACGTATTGCACGTCGATCCCCCGCGCTGCGATCAACAGCAGATACGAGACAGTCGGCGCCGAAGCGCCGCTCTCGTAGGCCGCCTGCGTCTTGCGCGTCACGCCGCCCACGTCGGCCGCTTCCTGCTGGCTCATGCCCAGTCGGATGCGCTCCTCCCTGATGCGTGCGCAAATTTTTACGAGGTCGTCCATTCAGATACCCATCCACCTGTTGACATGGGTAATTTTTTACCCAATGATCCCATCCAAGTTCCCACTTCTGAACTTTATTTAACCCATGTCCAACGCACAAGGGCCGAAAATCCGGACGCCGGAACAGGCGCTGGCCGAGTTGAAGAGTCGAGGCGAGACCATCGCCGCCTTCGCGCGCCGACACGACCTGCCCTACGCGACCGTGTATCAGGTGCTGCACAAGCAAAAGAAGGGCGTTTACGGCGAGGCTCATCGCGCCGCCGTTCTGCTCGGCCTGAAGGCGGGCGTGATCGCGCCCCTAGGGGAGGCCCAGTAATGACCGTGTTCAGCCAGCGGAAGCGCGTGGTGTTCACCTGCGACGCCTGCGGCAGCGTGCTGATCAAGCGCACCAGCTATCTGTCCCATCAGCATCTGCGGCACGACGCCTACGTCTGCGACAACCCGATGTGCGGCGCCAGTTACACCGGCCACACCGAACTCACCGGCATCGCCAGCCCCAGCGGCCTGCCGAACGCCCGCCCCAGCGACCTACCCGAATCGCCGTCTTACGCGCGAAACATCGCGCTCAAGGCCTACCGGGAAGCCCAGGGGGAGAGGCAGCTCGACCTGCTCGACAGCATCCCCGCTAACGCCGACCACTGAGGTCCACATGCTCCGGTCAATCGAATTGGCGGCTCTGCCGTCAACGCTACAGCTTTGCCTGCAATCAGCCGATCGCTGCGCCGGTTTGGTCCTGACCAACTCCGGCGAGGCCTATGTCCCGCGCCGATTCCACGTGCGCGAGCTTGACGCCATCCACACCGCAGCCGACGTCGGCGCGCTGGCCAAGCTCGGCTTGGTCGCGCCGGTGGGCGCTTCGTTCTGCGCCGTCCGCGTCACCGACGACGGCATCGAACTGCTGAACACCGGACGCATCGAGCGCGAGGCCACACGATGAAGGACTACGGGTGGTACTCGGCACAGATCCCGAACTTCAGCAAAGCGCCGCTCCCGGTGCAGTCGGAGATCGTCGAACCGACGATCAAGGCGCGCAAGGCCGACGAACTGCGCGCGGAGGTCGAAGCGTTCATCGCCGCCGGCGGCGACTTCGAACGTATCCCGTCCCCTGAAGCGTGGGCACGGAATTATCTGTGCAGGGATCGCGAGGCCTGATCGCAATGCAGGACAGCATCCGCCACCAGGTCATCGACCGCCTTCAGCGCGACTACGGGCTCAAGCATCGCCCGGGCACCGACTACATGCGCGGCGGCAAGTGCCCGGCGTGCGGAAAAAAAGAGCTTTACACCAGCCACCTGAAACCGTGGGTGTTGCGCTGCGGCCGGCAGTCCAAGTGCGGCCGCGAATTGCACGTCAAAGACCTGTACGACGATCTGTTCGACGACTGGTCCAAACGCTATACGGCAACACCGGCCAATCCGACCGCCGCAGCGGATGCGTACCTGGAGTTCAACCGCGGCTTCGCGCTCAAAGACCTGCGTGGGCTCTACACGCAAGAGACCTATTACGACCGCAAGATCGAAGCCGGCACCGCGACGGTGCGCTTCGCACTCGACAAGGGCGGGTATTGGGAACGCCTGATCGATCGACCGCACCGGTTTGGAAAGCAAAAGGCGCGCTTCAAGCCGGGCGCGAGCTACGCCGGGGTGTGGTGGTGTATGCCTGCGGTGGACACCATGCTCGACACCGCGAGCGAGGTTTGGGTGACCGAGGGCATCTTCGATGCTATCGCCCACGTCCAGCACGGCCACGCGGCCGTGTCGGCGATGAGCAGCAACGCATTCCCGGAGGAATCGCTCCGCGCTCTCGCTAAGCGGCGCTCGGGCAATCTGCCAACTTTGATATGGGCTCTCGACAACGAACCGGCTGTTGGCGATCGCCCGGGCACCCACGACTACATCCGCAAGCACGTCCGCCGCGCCGAAGCCTTGGGCTTCCGCTGCCGCGCTGCGCTAATCCCTCAGCGCGACGGGAAGAAGACCGACTGGAACGATCTTCACCTGCGCGCGCACGCATACGCCGAAGCCGACACCGCGGCGAAGCAATGGGCAGATGACATCGCGGAAGCTCGGTATCAAGGCGCGCTGTTCCTGGCCAAGAGCGCGATGGAGAAGGGATTGTTGATGTACGACCACGACAAACGCTCCGGTTTTCATCTGGGGCATCGCTCGCGGTTGTACTGGTTCGAATTTGACAAGCTGCGCTACGAGAAGGCGCGCAGCCAGTACACCGCCGAGAAAGGCCTGGACGAGGACGAGCTGGACGAGGTCGCGGAGGATCGCTTGCGCCGCGCTGCGGCTGATGTTCACGAAATCGCCAACTGCTATCCGGAAGCGCTCTATTTCCAGCGCAACGAAGTGACCGACGAGTCCTGGTATTTTTTCCGCGTCGATTTCCCGCATGACGCACCGAGTGTAAAAGGCACCTTTACCTCGTCCCAGACGCTCAACGCCCCCACGTTCCGCGATCGGCTCGCGAGCTTCGCGCCGGGCGCGGTGTTCGACGGCACCGCGGCGCAGCTGATCCACGTCATGAAGGACCAGCTCTTCAATATCAAAACGGTCGATGCAATCGACTTCATCGGCTACAGCAAGGAACACCGCGCCTATCTTCTGGGCGAACTGGCCGTCCGCGAGGGCGAACTGGTGCAGGTCAATGCCGAGGACTACTTCGACTTCGACAAGCTGCGCCTGAAGAGCACCCAGAAGTCGATCCGGCTGCGTCTGCAGCGCGACGCCGAGGCCTACCGCGAGGACTGGCTGCCGTGGCTGTGGTTGTGCTTCGGAACGCACGGCATCGTCGCCCTGGCCTTCTGGTTCGGTTCGCTGTTCGCCGAACAGATCCGCGATGCCCACGAATCGTTCCCTTTCCTGGAGGCAACCGGCGAGGCAGGCGCCGGCAAGACTACGCTGCTGACGTTCCTGTGGAAGCTGCTGGGCCGCCAAGACTACGAGGGCTTTGATCCCGCCAAGTCGTCCGTGGCCGGCCGGTCCCGCGCGATGGGCCAGATCGCGAACATGCCCGTCGTGCTGCTGGAGGCAGACCGCAGCCAGCCCGACAAAGCGCACGCCAGGAGCTTCGATTGGGACGAGCTGAAGGACTTCTTCGGCGGCGGCACGCTGCGCACGCGCGGCGTTCGAAACGGCGGCAATGAAACCTACGAGCCGCCGTTCCGCGGCACCATCGTCATCAGTCAAAACGCGCCGGTCGATGCTTCCGAAGCGATCCTGACCCGCATCGTCAAGCTGCACTTCAAGCGGCCCACGGTAACGACGGAGAGCCGCGAAGCGGCCGACAACCTCAACTCGCTGCCGGTGGACGCGCTCGCGTACTTCCTGCTCAAAGCCGTCCGCGCCGAAGGCCAGATCCTCGCCAAGTTCAACGAGCGCGTGCGCGTGTACGAAGCGCGCCTACGCGAGAAAAAGGACATTCGAATTGAGCGCGTGATCAAGAACCACGCGCAGATGCTGGCGTTGCTGGACTGCCTGCGCCTAGTGGTGCCGCTGACCACCGAAATGGTCGAAGGCACCGCGCAGGCGATCGTCGAAATGGCCCTGGATCGCCAGCGCGCCATCAGCGCGGACCATCCCCTGGTCGCAGAGTTCTGGGAGGTCTACGAGTTCCTGGAAGGCCTCAACCACGAAAAGCCGACCGTGAACCACTCGCGCGACGAGAACACGATCGCGATCAACCTCAACGAGTTCGCAGCGAAGGCCGCCTACCACTCGCAGCAGTTGGCCGATCTGAAAGTTTTGCGCACCCTGCTGCGCGACTCACGCCGCCACAAGTGCATCGACGCCAACGTAGCGGTGAACAGCAAGATTCGCGCCGGAAACCAGGGCGCGTCTCCCGTCATCAAATGCTGGACGTTCCGGAAATGAGCGCCGCGGTCGCGCCTCGCCGAACGGACTTGACTGGCGCGCAGCTTCGGCGCAGCCTATGTGCCGTCGCCGCACAATCGGCGACCGGGATTGGCGTCCCGTATTCCTGGCGCACCAGCGCCCATCGATCGATGCACGGCGCTTTTTTATTGCCCGCTGTGTCGTCGTGGGCAAATGCCAGCCGTTTCTACGGCGGGCGGTGCGCGGAGACCGCAAGGTCTGCCGGCCCCAGGTCCGGTACGCCAACCGCGCACCGTCCGTCACCCCGATTGGCGTCGGGATGCCGGACTCCAACCTACCTGGAGCCCCGCATGTCGCACGACACCCCTGTTGCGCCTGGCAACCCGCGCCGCGAGATCGCCGCTGCCTTCGGCGAAATCGCCAACACCCTCGACTGGAACCACCACGCGTGGCTGGCCTTGATGGTCAAGCTGGAAAACGCGCGCGAGGTGGTCACCGATCTGACGCTCGCCGAAGTGGTCACCGCCATCAATCAGGTCCACGACCTGCTCGGCGATGAGGTGCAATCGTGAGTGCGCGCCTAGCCGCTGTCCCGACGCTCCCCGAGGGCATCAACTACGTCTTCAGCGAAGACGACATGAACCGCCTGCGCCGCGCCCAACTGGCTGCGGCGCTTCTCGCGGCTCTTTCGTCGGAGGCCGTGTCCTTCGTCGATGTGTCGCACGACAGCATCGCCGCTGTCGCCGAGTACATCGCGCAGGACGTCCACGGCGCCCTCAATAACGCGCAGCGCGTCGGCCCTGCGTCGCCCCCTACCCGCGGCTTAGTCACCGACTGAGCCGGACCAGCGGGTCCGGCGGGCGGCGCGCCAACGCCGCCCCTGGGCCTTCCCACCACGAAGCCTAGGAGCTTTAGCCATGCAACAGCAGACGGATGATCCGACAGCCGCAACACAGTCGCAGGGGGTCAGCACCGGACCCGGCGCGGAGGCTACCACGGGAGCGATTTACCTCAACGGCGCCGACCGACCGCGCGAATGCACAGCCGTCGTGATGCTTCATATCCACCGCGATCGCGTTGCCGTGATCGCCACCCTCGACATGGGCGGTCACAGCACCGTCAGCCGCACGTGGTCGCTCGACGCCTCGGGAGCTTGGCGCACCCGTGATCCGGAGTTCATCGCCGCCGAGGACCGAATCGGCATTGAGCTGGTGGAGTTCCTGGACAGCCTGGAGCTGCCCTTCCGAGTCGCCCAGATGCTGCCGAAGCCGCCCACCGCGGCCGGCGCCGCCGCGATGGCCGAGGCAGCTAAGGAGGTGCGCCGTGCTTGAGCTGATCGCGCTCCTGATGCTCCTGATCGCGCCCGCCGCCGGCGGCGCCTTGGCTGCCCGACTTTGGTCCTCGCGCGCGCCCCGCGCCGGCCACGTCGGCCTTGCGGTAGGCCAAATCCCCGTCACCTTGCGCCGCCGGCGCGTCATGGCTGTCCGCCGCGGGGTGACGGCATGAAGATCGCATCGCTGATCTATCTCTGGAACATGACCCAGCAACATCGCGGAACCAGCGGCGCGCGCGTCGCGGCGGGCGTGCTGCTCGGGATCTACAACTCCAACCGATTTCCGTTTCCGCTCGACGAGCTGCGGGCGCTGGATAGCGAAACCCTGGCGCACGCGATCGATGTCATCCGCTGCGATGCCTCTCATTGCCAGATGGAAGTGCACGTATGGCTGAACATCGCGAGCGGCCGGTCTGACTTCGGCGATCGCCTGGAACACCTCGCGCACGAGTACAACGTCTTCAAACGTGGTCGCTGCAAAGCCTCTGATCTTCGCCTACTCGATCCCGCACGGATTGTTCTGTGCATGGCAATCGGAGGCGACGATGGCCGATAACCTGAGTAGTTTCGAGGTCTACAAAGACGGCGAAAAGGTCGGCACGATCAAGGCCGATGATGCACGCAAAGTCGGCCCCATTGCCGTCAAGCGCTGGGGCGCCGGCACCTACGAAGTGAAGCTGGAGGCCGCACGTGATCATCACCGCAGCGCCTGCTGCGGCGCCGATGTGCGATTCATGGGCTGCTTTTGCAACGAAACGTACAGCCGCGCCGAGAATGAGTACGTATCGCGCTGCATCGGTTCGGGAGGTGGCCATGACTAGGTTCATGCGCATGGAGTCGCGCCGCGCTGGGCGCCGAGAGCGCGCTCGCATGATGGCCACCCGCGCGAAACTCCTGCAGGCCGAGCTCAAGCACGCGGACACCCTGTCCACAGCCGAGATTGATCGGCTAGAGCGCGAACTCGCGCGATGGATGGAGGATTGCAACAGCTCCGACCGCGCCAGCCTGGACTGGACCCTGCGGTTTCTCGGCAGCGCGATCGCCACCGCTCGCCGCGGCTATGGCATCAGCCGATCCAACACTCGCTTCGTTGACCTGCGCGCGCCCTTCTTGGAATACGCCGAGGCCGTGATTGCGCGCCGTTTTCCAGGGGGTGCAAATTGAGCACCATCTACACCATCAACCACGGCCACCTGTTCTGCGGTCTCGCTGGCGGCGCCAAAGGATTCAATCAGGCGCGGCCTGACATCGGCGCTGCGCGCGGCCGATTCGTTTGTATCGGCGGGATCGACAGCGATCCTGCTGCAATCGCCGACTTCACCCGCATTGCCGGCGTGCGCGGCACCGTCCTGGATCTGTTCGACCGCGACCAGTACCGCGACTTCCACGGCGCCGAGCCGCCGCGAGGCTGGCGCGAGGCTGGTACTGCAGAGATCCACGCGGCCTTCCACGGTCAGCGGCCGCATGTGCTTTTCCTGTCTGCGCCATGCAAGGGCTTTTCGGGATTGATGCCGGAAAGCAAGAGCCGGACGCCCAAGTATTTGGCGCTCAACAGGCTGACGCTGCGCGGGATCATGTTGACGCTGGAGGCGTACAAAGACGATCCGGTCGAAGTGCTGCTATTCGAAAACGTGCCGCGCATCGCCACCCGCGGCCGTCATCTGCTGGACCAGATCACGGCACTACTGCGCGCCTACGGCTACGTCGTCGCCGAAACCACGCACGATTGCGGCGAGCTGGGCGGCCTCGCTCAAAGCCGCAAACGCTTCTTGTTGGTGGCGCGCCACCGCGACAAGGTTCCACCGTTCCTGTACGAGCCCGGGCGGCGCCGGCTGCAGGCCGTTGGCTCAGTGCTCGACCGGATGCCACTCGCCGGCGACGTGGAGCGCGCCGGCCCGATGCATCGCGTACCGGCGCTGCAGTGGAAAACCTGGGTGCGACTCGCGTTCGTCGAAGCCGGCAGCGATTGGCGCAGCTTGAACAAGCTGGCGATCGAAGACGGCCACCTGCGCGACTATCTGATCGTGCCGGAACACTTCGGCGGCTGGCTGGGCGTCCGGCGGTGGGAGGAATCGACTGGCGCCGTCGCCGGCGAGAGCCTGCCCAGCAATGGCGCATTCTCGATCGCAGATCCTCGCGCTGCCGCGGGCGCCGCGCAGTACCAGCAGTACGGCGTAATGCGGATGACCGATACAGCAGGCGCGGTCATCGGCGTGAAGTCGCCGGGCCAGGGAACTTTCAGCGTTGCAGATCCGCGCTGCGCCGGCGAGCGGCACAAGAACGCTTACCGCATAGTCCGTATGTCCGGCACGGCCGGCGTCGTCACTGGGGACTTCCGGCCCGCTGGTGGCGGCGGTGTCGCGGATCCGCGGCCGAGCGCGGCCGGCAAGCTGTGGTCGAAGTACCCGGTTGCGCGGTGGGGCGGATCTGCAGGCACTGTGATCGGTGGGGACGATGCCGGCGCCTACGCTATTGCGGACCCACGCCCGGCCAATCAGCGCCAGCAGGGCGACGCCTACCTGACCAATGGGCACTACGGCGTGGTGGGCTGGAACGGCTCCAGCGGCGCTGTGAGCGCCGCCGCCGGCCACGACAACGGCAGGTGGTCCGTTGCTGACCCGCGCCTTCCTGGCGCGCGGGAGAGCGTCACATGCGTGATTCGGAGCCTGGACGGCACGTGGCACCGGCCGTTCACCACGCTTGAGCTTGCGGCCCTGCAGTCCCTGGTCGACCCGGAAGAAAAGCTCGAGCTCGACGGGCTGTCCGACCAGGCTTGGCGCGAGCGCATCGGTAACGCGGTTCCGCCGGCGGCGGCGCGGGCGATCGGCGAGGAAATCGGCCGAACGCTGCTGCTGGCCTGGACCGGGCAGACCTTTGCGCTGGGAGCCACCCCGATCTGGGTCCGCGACGTCGCAGTTGCCCTAACGCTGCCCGGAGAAGCCCGCCATGTCTAAGCCCACACCAAATGTGCTGGCGGCGTTGGACATTGAGATTGAGGCAGCGCGTGCGCAGGCGTTTCAACTCGCAAACTGCCCCGACACCGCCGGACACGACGAATACAAACGCCGCTGCAGCCACGCTGCCGCGGCCGGAATTCTCACGGCCCTGCGTGGCCACATCGCCGAGCGCCAGCAACACGAGACTCGCCGCGCGGATATTCCCCGGCCATATGCGCTGATCGATTCGCTGCAGCGCCCAACAATCGACATTCAGGAACTCGGCAACGCGAGCGCCCCCGCCGCGCTATTTGCCGCCCAACTCGCAACGGAGGTGAGGCCATGACCCAACGCCAGATTACCCATGTCGAAGCTCTTCCGACGTGCAAGCAAGGCCACGCGGCGCGGCACATCTTCGACGCACGGCGCGCCGGCGCCGGCGGGGGACACCTGATCGAATGCGCCTGCAGCCAGACGCGTAAACACGCGGACTTCACTGATGCGCTAGCGGAGTGGAAACGCGCCCATCGAATCCGCACGCCGCGGCAACGGCCAGAGCCGGCGAGCAACCTTGTGCAGCTCGGGCTGCGCTTCAAGGGAGGTCATGCGCGATGAGCAGCCAGCACGAATCGCCTTGGCTTTCTGAAGCCGCGGTTGGCGAGCTGACCGGTTTGTTGCCGACGAGCTACAAGGCTCAGTGCAGGAAGCTGGCGCAGATGAACATCAAGTTCGTTCCTAGCGCAAATGGGCGCCCGCTTGTCGAGCGGGCGCTGTTCCTCGCTAGCGGTAGCACGACGGCGACCCCGCGCGCTCGCGCCAAGCCAAACTGGAGCGCAATAAGGAGGGCCGGCTGATGGGAAGGCGCCGCAAAAAGAACACGCATTTGCCGCTGGGAATCAGGCTGCGGTGCGGAACATATTGGTATGTGCGCGGTTCCGCGCCGTGGGTAAAGCTGGGCCGCGAATTCGGCCCAGCTCTGATTAAGTACGCCGCCATCGTGGGCCAAAAACCCGAAGTGCGCACCGTGCAGCAGGCCATCGCGCACTACATCGAATGGGCGACGACGAGAAAAAAGCCGATCACGAAATCGACGCTCGAAGGCTACCAAATCAGCACGAGTAATCTCGTTCCGGTCTTCGGGCATGTTGATCTGAGCGACGTCGAGCCGAGCGACATTTATCGGTATTTGATCGAGCGCGGCGACGTGCAGGCGAACCGCGACCGCGCGCTATTGTCCGCAGCGTTTTCACACGCCCGGCGCGTCGGCGCGTTCAAAGGCGAAGACCCGACCAAGAAATTACAGTTCCGTAACGATGAGCAGCCACGGCAGCGTTATATCCATGACGGCGAGTTAGCTGTTCTGCTTAACGCGGCGTCGCCGAAGCTGTCGTGCATGCTCAATTTTTCGTACCTCACCGGTCTGCGGCAAAGCGACGTCGTGAAAGTAAAATTGAGCGATATCAGCGTCGACGAAGGAATCTACGCCGTCACGAAGAAGACCAGCACACCGGTATTGATCGAATGGTCGGACGAGCTGCGCGCCTGCGTGGCTCAGGCCAACCAGCTATGGACCCGGAAGGGGCGCGAATACCTATTCGAGAGTGCGCCGAGGGGGAAGCACGCGAAGCGCGGGCCGGGGCCGTATACCCCCGGCGGCGTGCGTGCGCTATGGCGCGTGGCGCGCGACAAGACGTCGGTCAAGGACGTCCGCCTGAACGATCTCCGGCGCAAGGCCGGAAGCGACAAGGACACCGACGAACAGGCCGCCGATCTGCTCGCGCACAAGGACTCCAAGGTGACCCGGAAGCACTACCGGGCGAAGCCGAAACGGGCGCAGCCGGCCCGATAATTTGGGCGGAATAGCAGAATTTGGGCGAAATAAAAAGGGCTGCGATTGCTCGCAGCCCTTGGTAATACTGGCGCCCGAAGTTGGACTCGAACCAACGACCCCCTGATTAACAGTCAAGTGCTCTAACCGGCTGAGCTATTCGGGCGGGGCTGCATATGATGCTTACTGAGTCGACCGGCGTCAACACTCTTGTGCAAAAAAGTGAAAAACCCCGGTTTTTCAGCGGCCTTCGCTCAGGTCACCACGCGGTAGCACGGGCGGTATTCGCCGGCGATCTTCATCCGGCGCTGCTCGACGAAGGCGCGCAGCAGTTCGTCCAGCGACTGCATCATGTCCGGGTCGCCGTGGATCTCGAACGGGCCGAATTCCTCGATCCGGCGCATGCCGTCCTCCTTGACGTTGCCGGCGACGATGCCCGAGAACGCACGACGCAGATCCGCCGCCAGTTCGTGCGGCTTGCGGCCGTGGTGCAGGTCCAGCGCGGCCATCGCCTCGTGGGTCGGGACGAACGGGCGCTGGAAGGTCAGCGGGATGTCGATCGACCAGTTGAAGAAGAACGAATCCTTCTGCTCGATGCGGTATTCGCGGACCTTGCGGATGCCGTGGCTCATGCGCTTGGCGACCTGCTCGGGGTCGCCGACGATGATCTCGTAGCGCGAGGTCGCCGCGTCGCCCAGGGTCAGGCGGATGAATTTGTCGATCTGCTCGAAATACGGCGCCGACGCGGTCGGGCCGGTCAGGATCAACGGGAACGGCAGGCCGGCGTTCTCTTCGCGCAGCAGGATGCCGAGCAGATACAGGATCTCCTCGGCGGTGCCGACGCCGCCCGGGAACACGATGATGCCGTGGCCCATGCGGACGAAGGCCTCCAGGCGCTTCTCGATGTCCGGCATGATCACCAGGTGGTTGACGATCGGGTTCGGCGATTCGGCGGCGATGATGCCCGGCTCGGTGATGCCGATGTAGCGCATGTTGCGCTTGCGCTGCTTGGCGTGGGCGATGGTCGCGCCCTTCATCGGGCCCTTCATCGCGCCCGGACCGCAGCCGGTGCAGATGTCCAGGCCGCGCAGGCCCAGCTCGTAGCCGACCTGCTTGGTGTAGATGTATTCGTCGCGCGAGATCGAATGGCCGCCCCAGCACACCACCAGGTTCGGGTCGGCCGGATGCAGGATGCGCGCGTTGCGCAGCAGTCCGAACACCGAGTCGGTCAGGCCGTCGCTGCTGTCGAGATCGCGGCCGCCGCCCTTGCCCAGTTCGATCGCGGTGTAGGCCAGGTCGCGGACCACGGCGAACAGCAGCTCGGCGACGCCGCGGATAATGTCGCCGTCGACGAAGGCCATCGCCGGCGCCTTGACCAGATCGATGCGCATGCCGCGGTCTTGCTGATGCACTTCGATATCGAAATCGGGATACAGCTCACGCGCCGCGCGCGGGTCGTCGGAGGCGCTGCCGCTGGTCAGCACCGCCAGGGCGCAGCGACGCAGCAGGTCGTGCATGCCGGTGGAGGCGTCGCGCAGGCGCGCGACCTCGTCGCGGGACAGAACGTCGAGCCCGCCCTTTGGGTAGATGCGGGCGTTGACCGTCGGCAGGACGGCCGGAATGGAAGGTGCGGTCATTGCGTTTTTCTCTGTTTTCTTCATCGATTAGTGGGGAGGACTCTAGCAGTTTGCTATGCGACTGCGGCGACCGTGGCGCTCGCCGTACCGGTCCGCGGCCGTGCCGCCCCACCCTGCCCGGCCGCGAAACCCATGGCCCCATAAAAAGAAAAACGGCCGGGGAAGCCCCGGCCGTTTCGCTGGTTCGCGTCGGCTCAGCCGATCAGAAGGTGTAGCGCAGCGTCAGCAGCAGCGACCAACGCTGCGACGGGTTGAAGCTTTCGTTGACCGGCAGACGCGCCGGGGTGTACTTGCCGCCGACGTTGTAGGTCGGGGTGGAGATGTCGTAGATGTACTTGCCGTTGGCATCCACGCCACGCACGTCGGCGAGGCGACGCTCCAGCGGGAAGTCGGCGCGACGCTCCACGCCCCAGCTCTTGTCGATCATGTTGAGCACGTTGAAGATGTCCAGACGGATCTGGCCCTTGTGCTCCTTCATGAAGCCCGGAATTTCCTGGCTGATCGACAGATCGAGCTGATTGACCCACGGCGCGCGCGCCGCGTTGCGCTTGAACACGTCGCCCTGGTAACGGGCCAGGTCCGGATTCTGGGCGATGTACTCGAAGAACGACTGCTTCATCGCCGCGGTCACGCCGGGCGCCCACGACACGTCGTTCGGGCCGGCCGGGATGTAGGCCAGATCGCGGGTGTAGGAATCGCCATTGACGTCGTTGCCGAAGATCCAGCTGTACGGCGCGCCGCTATGGCCGTCGTAGAACGCCGAGACGTTGGTCTTGTAGTCGCCGAAGAACGCCTTCTCCCAGGTCACCGACGCGATGATGCGGTTCGGGATCGAGTAGTTCGAGATCGACTCGTAGTCGTCGTTCGGGTTGATCCACGAGCGGTTCTGGAAGCTCGAGTTGGCGACCGAGGACGTGCCCGGGTTGACGTCGGTGGCGCGGCTGAAGGTGTAGCCGATCATCGCGCTCCAGTTGTCGGCGAACGGCTTCTTCAACGACAGGGTGAAGCTGTCGGAATGACCCTTGTCGGTGTTGGTCAGATAGATCATCTGCTGACCGAACGACGGGTTGGAATTCCAACGCGTGGTGTTGGCGCTGCCCGGGGCCTGGTTCGGGAAGCGGGCGTAGCTCAGACGGCCGTCCGGCAGCACGCCGGTCGGCGCGCCCAGGTTGATGTTCTGGTAGCTGATGCCCTTGAGCGTGTCGAGGTACTGGTACTCGGCGCTGACGACCATGTCCCACCACGGCAGCTGGTGATCCAGGCCGAGGGTGTACTTGGCGACCTTCGGGATGTCGAAGTCGGGATCGACCACGCTCACGTTCATCTGGGTGCTGCCCAGGCCCGGCTTGGTCAGCGAACCGGGCAGGTTCTGGTTGTACGGGTCGGAGCTGAACGCCGGATCGGTCGCCACGCGGCGACGGTTGATGTCGTAGCTGGCCACCGCGACGCCGTTGTTGGAGTACGGGTTCGCCACCCACACCGCCGGGGTGTTGGAGATGAACACACCCGCGCCGCCGCGCAACTGGGTGAAGCGCTCGGTGTCGAAGGCATAGTTGAACGAGAAGCGCGGCTGGATCGCGCCGTTGCCGTCGATCGTGCCCTGGTTGCTGAAGCCGTAGCCGCCGAACGCCGAGTTGACGTTGGCGGTGCCGGTGTTACGACGCAGACCGCAGGGGCCGAGGTCGCCGGTGGTGCCCGGAGCGGCGGCGAAGCACGGGTTGAAGGTCGGATCGGTATCGATCTTGGGGATGTCGTAACGCACGCCGTACTGGACCGACAGCTTGTCGTTGACCTGCCAGGTGTCCTGCAGGAAGAAGCCGTACTGCTTCATCTTGAACTCGGCCGCGACGTTGCCCAGGCTGTAGCCCGGCGCCGGCACGTTGACGCGGTAACGGCGGTAGGTGCCGTTCTGGAAGTCGGCGATCGAGTTGAACTCGTAGGAACCGTTGTAGTTCTGCAGGAACAGGTTGTAGAGCTCGTCGCTCTGGTAGTCCAGACCGGCCTTGACCACGTGGTCGCCGATGAACCAGCTGCCGGCGAAGTAGGCGTTCCAGGACTTCACCGCCAGATCGTTGGCCTGGCTGGAGAACTCGGTGCCCATGACCACGGCCGGGCCGGTGTCGGCGCCGCTGGTGCGCACGGTCACTTCCGGCTGGTAGCCGCCGGTCAGCGGGCCGCGGGTCTGCTTGAAGTCGCTGTAGCCGATCGACATTTCGGTCGAGAAGTTTTCGGTCCAGTCGTCGTACAGGCTCAGCGCGTAGGAGGTGCTGGTCTTGTCGAACACGTACCAGTTGCTCGACAGGTTCAGGCGCGAGGTATTGCCTTGGACGATGATCGGCTCGAGCTCTTCGGTGCGGCTGATGCGGAAGCTGGCGCGATGGAAATCGTTGATGTTCCAGTCGAACTTGATCAGGCCGCGCTTGGCTTCGATGTCGGCGTTGGCCGAGGACGAGCTGCCCGGGGTCAGACCCTTGGCGGAGGCGGCCGCGCTGATCGCGTCGACCTGGGCCTGGCTCAGGCCGATGACTTCATTGGTCGAACCCGAACCCTGCGGGCCCCAGATCGCGCCCGGGCTGGTCTTGGTGCTTTCTTCGTACGAGGCGAAGAAGAACAGCTTGTCCTTGATGATCGGGCCGCCGAGGGTGGCGCCGATGGTCGAGTCCTTGGTGAAGCCGGTCCACTTACGGTCGGCTTCGTTCTTGCCGATCATGTCGTCGGCATTCTGGTAGGTGTAGTACACCGAACCGTGGAAGTCGTTGGTACCGCTCTTGGTGACCGCGTTGACCCACGCGCCGACGCCGCGGCGGGTGGCGACGTCGAAGTTGGCGGTCGAGATGTTGTAGCTCTCGATCGCGTCCTGCGAGATCGGCGTGCCCTTGGTCGGCAGGCCGTTGTCGTTCAGGCCGAAGGGGTCGCCGGCGTTGACGGTGTCGATGGTGATGCTGTTGTAGCGGAAGTTCTGGCCGGCGGCCGAGAACGCGCCGCGGTCGCGGTCGGTGATGACGATGCGCGGATCGGCGCGGACGATGTTCTGGATCGAACGGTCCGGGGACGGCATGCGGTCCATTTCCACGCGCGACAGGTTGGTGCTCAAACCCTTGTTATCGGCGTTGAAGGTCTTCAGCGAAGCCGACGCGACGGCCTGGACGGCGTCGAGCGTGGCGACCTGGCCGAGCTGCGCGTCGACATTGCCGACCTGGTCGAGGCTGAGGTACACGCCATCCTGAGTGGCGGTGCCGCCGCCGTCCTTGCTGATGGTGATCGTGTAAGGACCGCCGACGCGCAGACCGCGCGCGTTGTAGCGGCCGTCGTCGCCGGTGGTAGCGCGGCTGACCGTGCCCGACTCGGAGTGGGTAATCGTCACCACGGCGCCGGCAACCGGCTGGCCGTCGGCGCTGGTGATGCGACCGGCGACGCCAGCGGAGGTGGACTGCGCGAACACAGGTGCGGTGGCGAGTACGGCGAGCAGACCAAGCGTGAGCTTGGACATGCGGACGCGGTTCGGATGGGTCATTACGGTGGCCTCAGGACGTGAAATGCGTGGCGGATTATCGGCAGGCGCAGCTTCGCGCCGCAGCCTTGCACGAGATTTGGATTTGGCTAGCCCCTACCCGCGCGACCAGTGGCCCGCCGGGTTAACAGCAGTTTAACAGGCTAGGGACGCTGTGTGACAGAGACGTGACCGGCATCAAGCCTTGTCACACGGTGATGGCGGCCACAACTGAACCGGCACGCACGGC
This sequence comes from Lysobacter capsici, assembly GCF_014779555.2. Taxonomy (NCBI): domain Bacteria; kingdom Pseudomonadati; phylum Pseudomonadota; class Gammaproteobacteria; order Lysobacterales; family Lysobacteraceae; genus Lysobacter; species Lysobacter capsici. The sequence continues at coordinate 1,759,942 of NZ_CP094357.1, read as the reverse complement.
AAAGTTGTATAAGCGGGCGCCCTTGGGGTGCCTGGTTGCGTGCTGGGGCGTATGGGGCGCCGCACGGGAATCGGGAATCGGGAATCGGGAATCGGGAATCGGGAATCGGGAATCGTATGAAAGCCTGAGCCTTCGGCCTGGCAAATGAAACAAGGCCCACCTTGCGGCGGGCCTTCGGTTGTTGCTCTTACGATTCCCGACTCCCAATTCCCGATTCCCGGGCCGCCGCCTTACGGCGGCCCCGGCAAAAACGCCGCGAACCCGTCCAGGATCATCTGCACCGAAATCGCCACCAGCAGCATGCCCATCAGGCGCTCGATCGCGATCAGGGCGCGGCGGCCGAGCAGCTTGTACAGCAAAGTCGCCGAGAACAGGATCGCCGCGGTCGCGCCCCAGGCGATCATCAGCGCCAGGCTCCAGTCGCCCAGGCGCGCGGGGTCGTTGCTGCCCATCAGCATCACCGCGGCCATGCCCGAGGGGCCGGCGACCAGCGGGATCGCCATCGGCACGATGAAGGGCTCGCCGTCGGGGATCTCGCCCATCAGCCCTTCCGGCGGCGGGAAGATCATGCGGATGCCGATCAGGAACAGCACGATGCCGCCGGCGATCGAGACCGATTCCTGACGCAGGTGCATCAGCTCCAGAGCGTACTTGCCGCCCCACAGGAACAGCATCAACACGCCGAGCGCTATCAATAGTTCGCGCGCGAGCACGATGCGCTGGCGCTTGGGCGGCAGCCCGCGCAGCAGGCTCAGGAACACCGGGATGTTCCCGAGCGGGTCGAGAATGATGAACAGCAGCAGCGCCGCCGAAGCGATGGTCATGGCGGCGCGGCCGTCACGGAACCGGCGACCAGACCTGGCCGCGATGCACCGCGCCGTCGGCCGACAGCAGATTCACGCAAGCCTGCGCGTATGCGGACGGATCGCGCGCGGCGCGGTCGCTGTCTTCCACATAGGCGCGCGAACGCAGCGGGGTGCGCATCGGGCCCGGCCGCAGTCCGGCCACGCGGATGCTGGAATTGAGCAGTTCGGCATGCAGCATGCCGACCAGCGCGGCGAGCGCGTGCTGGGCGGCGCCATAGCCGCCCCAGTAGGCCTGACCGACCCGTTGCGGGTCGTCCAGCGCGAACACCAGCGCCGCATCGGGCGCCTTGGCCAGCAACGGCAGGCAGGCCTGCGACAGCCACCACGGCGCGGTCAGGTTGACGTGGACGGCGCGCGCGAACGCGGCCGGGTCGGTCTGCGCCAGCGGGGTCAGCCCGGGGAAATCGGCGGCGCAGTGCAGCACGCCGTCGAGCCGGCCCAGCTCGCTGTCGATGCGCGCGGCCATTTCGGCGTAGTCGTCGGGCTGCGCGCCTTCCAGGTCGAGCGGGTACAGCAGCGGCTCGGGACCGCGCTTGGCCACCGCGTCGTAGACCTTGTTCAACTTGGGCAGCTTGCGGCCGAGCAGCACCACCGTCGCGCCCGCATCCGCGCAGGCGCCGGCCGCGGCCGAGCCCAGCCCGCCGTTGGCACCGGTGACGAGCACCACCCGCCCTTCCAGGGCTTGCGCCGCGCGGGCATCGCCCGCGGCGTTGGCGGCGGTCGAACTCACTGCGTCTGGGTCTCGCTGATCATGCGCGCCAGTTCGCCGGACTCGAATAGTTCGAGAGTGATGTCGCAACCGCCGATCAGCTCGCCGTGGATGAACAACTGCGGGAAGGTCGGCCAATTGGAGTAACGCGGCAGATTGGCGCGCACTTCGGCGTCTTCGAGCACGTTGACCGTGTGCAGCTTGGTCGCGCCGGCGGACTTGAGCGCCTGCACCGCGCGGCTGGAGAAGCCGCACATCGGGAACTGCGCGGTGCCCTTCATGAAAAGGACGATCGGATGGGCTTCGACTTCGGCCTGGATCCGTTCCATAACGGACATGGGTGCTGCTCCTGACGGGGTTTGTTGCCGACCTTGACGGTTAGGCAACGAAACGTGGGGATAGAATATGAATTGTAAGCCTTCATGGCGTCGCCGACGCGTCGGCCCCGGAACCCCATCGTCCCGGCGGCGGAACAGCGGCCGCGGCGCCCCTCCGCTAGCCAGCCCCCTCTCGAACCTAGGAGCCCGCCAATGGCCATCGAATTGCCTGCCCTGCCCTACGACCGCACCGCGCTCGAACCCACCATCTCCGGCGAGACCATCGACTACCACTACGGCAAGCACCACAAGGCCTACGTCGACAATCTCAACAAGATGATCGAAGGCACCGAGTTCGCCTCGCTGTCGCTGGAAGAGATCATCAAGAAGTCCCAGGGCGGCATGTTCAACAACGCCGCGCAGATCTGGAACCACACCTTCTACTGGAACTGCCTGTCGCCCAAGGGCGGCGGCGAGCCGACCGGCAAGCTGGCCGAACTGATCAACAAGGCCTTCGGCGACTTCGCCAAGTTCAAGGAAGAGTTCACCAAGACCGCGGTGGGCACCTTCGGCTCGGGCTGGGGCTGGCTGGTGCAGCGTCCGGACGGCTCGCTGGCCCTGGTCAGCACCCCGAACGCGGCCACTCCGCTGACCGGCGAAGACACCGCGCTGCTGACCTGCGACGTGTGGGAACACGCCTACTACATCGACTACCGCAACGCGCGTCCGAAGTATGTCGAGGCGTTCTGGAACCTGGTCAACTGGGACTTCGTGGCCGCGAACCTGAAGTAAGCCAACGGCGTCATCGCGATACCGAAACGGCCGGGGCAACCCGGCCGTTTTGTTTTGGGCTTGCCGATTCGGCTTCATGAGCTCCCTGTAGGAGCGGCGCGAGCCGCGACCACGAACCCTCGATAACGACGCCCGCCTCCGGCCTGCGACGCAACCGGCAGCCCTGCGGTCGCGGCTCGCGCCGCTCCTACAGGGGGCGATCGAAGATGCGTGGGCATTCGGGCCGCGGGGCAATGCAGGAACGCACTTGCGGCCTTGGCCCGTCGCGCTCAAGCTCGCTCGCACTCTGGCAGCTTTAACCTCGCTCATGGCCTCGGCATTCGCTTCCACCGCTCCTTACTGGGTCCCGGCGCTGTCGGCGCTGATGGTCTACCGCCGCATCCGCCGCACCTTCGGCGTGCAGCCCTGGCGGCCGGTGCGCAGCGGCATCCGGCTCGGAATTCTGGCGCTGGTCGCCTGCATGCTGATCGTCCTGGCGGTGGTGCAGCCGCAGCTCGCGCCGGCGATGGCCGTCGGCGCGGTGCTCGGCGTCGGCGTCGGCCTGCTCGCGCTCAAGCACACCCACGTCGCCATGCGCGACGGCCGCCGCGTCTACACGCCCAATCCCTGGATCGGCGGCGCGCTGACCGTGCTGCTGGTCGGTCGGTTGGCCTGGCGCTGGACCCACGACGGGCTGGCGGCGACGCAAGCGGCGCCGAGCGCGCTGACGCTCGGCCTGGCCGCGGTGCTGATCGTGTATTCGCTGGTGTATCTGATCGGTTTGATGTTGCAGATGCGCAAGCTCGCCTCAGCGCAGGCGTCCGAGCCGCAAGCGGTGGATCAGACCCACCCTTGAGGCTGGGCTGCGCAAACATGGCGATCCACCGATGCCGACCCGCGTCTCGGCCGGGCGTTCACGAGTCCATCCGCGCGCAGACCGGGCCGGAATCGGCTCGGCGCCAGCGAAATGGGATCCGCAACACGCCGATGCGATAGCGGCACTGCATGATCTGGCCGATGCGGGCGCGCTCGTAATCCGCCGGCGCCAGCGCGACCGACAGTTCGCCGCGTCCGCCGGTATCGCGAACCGTCACGACCGACGCGCGCGACCTCCCGCCGGTGATGTGTTTGTCGATCACCGGCCCGCGATAGACCGCCCAGCCGTGGTCGGCGAACGAATTGATCAGCAACACATACGGCGCCGATGCCAGCATCAACATCGGCCACATGACGACGGCCAGCAGCGGGCCTCTCCAACCCGGCCGGCCCGAGCGCAACCACGCCCAGTAGCGGGCGGTGAATACCGCCACGACGAGCAGACACGGCGCCCACAGCCAAGCGAAAGCCTGGTGATAACCGGCATTCATCGGCGTGTCGTACACGAACAACACGCCGATGCCGCCGATCAGCAGGGTCGCGAACAACGCCGCCCCGTATTTCGCCAGCCACCACGGCCTGCGCGGCGGGCGATGAAACCAAGCCGCGGCCGTCATCCCAGCCGTGCGATGACCGGCGCGACCTGTTCCCGGCGATCGAGCCAATCGCCGACGCGTTGCAGCGCATCAGCGAGTTCGCGCGTCGAATCCGCGCGCAAGGTCGCATGCCCGACCTTGCGTCCTTCGCGCGGCTGCTTGCCGTAATCGTGCCAATGCCCGCCGGCCTCGCTCAGCACCGCGTTCGCATCGGGCATCTCGCCGATCCAGTTGAGCATGCAGGCCTGACCGAGCACGCGGGTGTCGCCCAGCGGCAGGCCGAGCACGGCGCGCAGATGGTTCTGGAACTGCGAAGTCTCGCTGCCTTCGATCGTCCAATGACCGGAGTTGTGCACGCGCGGCGCGAGTTCGTTGGCCAGCAGCACGCCGTCGCGGCAGAACAGTTCCAGCGCGAACACGCCGACGTAGCCCAGCGCTTCGGCGAGTTTGCTCGCGTAGCCGATCGCGGTGGCGCTGAGCGCGTCGTCGACGCGCGCCGGCGCCAGACTCGCCGACAGCACGCCGTCGACATGCCAGTTCTCGGTGATCGGCCAGGCGCGGAATTCGCCGTCGCGGCCGCGCACGGCGACCACCGACAGCTCGCGTTCGAAGGCGACGAAACCTTCCAGTATCAGACCGACCTTGTCGGCCTGCGGACCGAGCGCGGCCCAGGCCGCGTCGGCGTCGGCCGGAGTCTTGATCCGGAACTGGCCCTTGCCGTCGTAACCCAGGCGGCGGGTCTTGAGGATGCACGGCGTGCCGATCTTGATCAGCGCCGCGTCGAGCGATTCGCGCGTGCCGATCGCGGCGAAATCCGGCACCGGGATGCCCAGGTCGAGGAACAGGGTCTTCTCGGCCAGGCGATCCTGCGCCACCGCCAGCGCGCGCGGGCTCGGGAACACCGGCCGGCGTTCGGCCAGCCAGTGCGCGGACTCGGCCGGCACGTTTTCGAAATCGAAGGTAGCCACGTCGATGTTCGAGGCGAACTGATCCAGCGCGGCCTGATCGGTGTAATCGCCGACCACCATCGGCGCGAACTGCCCCGCGCAGGCATCTTGCGCGCTGTCGAGCACCAGGAAACGCAAGCCGAGCGGCGCGCCGGAAAGCGCGAGCATGCGGGCCAGCTGCCCGCCTCCGAGAATGCCGACGGTGGTCATTGGCGCGGGTCGTCGTGGGCGAGCACATCGTCGGTCTGGCGCGCGCGGAACGCGCTCAGCGCCGCGCCGATCGCGGGGTGTTCCCAGGCCAGCAGCGCCGCGGCGAACAGCGCCGCGTTGGCCGCGCCGGCATTGCCGATGGCGAAGGTCGCGACCGGGATGCCGGCCGGCATCTGCACGATCGACAGCAGCGAGTCCATGCCGTTGAGCGCCTTGGACTGCACCGGCACGCCGAGCACCGGCACCGCGGTCTTGGCCGCGAGCATGCCCGGCAGATGCGCCGCGCCGCCGGCGCCGGCGATGATCGCGCGCAGGCCGCGCGCGGCCGCCGTGTCGGCATATTCGAACAACACATCCGGGGTGCGATGCGCCGAGACCACCCGGACTTCGTGCGGCACGCCCAGCGCCTCGAGCTTGGCCGCGGCGTGCTGCATGGTTTCCCAGTCCGAGCGCGAGCCCATGACGATGCCGACCAGCGGCGGCGCGTTGGACGAGGAACCGGACGAAGAAGCGGAAGACTGGGCTGGGGACATGGGGCGTGCCTTGGCGCAAAGACGTATTCTAACGCCCTGTCCCGTCGTACCGGCACCGCACCGTATGGATCGCAAACTGCTCGACCTGCTCGTCTGCCCCACCACCCGCCAACCGCTGTTCCCGCTGGAAAGCCGCGGCCTGCAGGCGCTCAACGCCGCGATCGCCGCCGGCGGCCTGGTCCGCGGCGGCGGCGAGGCCCAATCCGAGGCGCTGCGCGAAGCGTTGATCACCCGCGACCGCAAGATCGTCTACATCGTCGACGACGGCATTCCGCTGCTGGATTCGGAAAACGCCATCGCCACCGCCCAAGTCAGCGACTTCCCGAGCGCATGAGCGCGCCCGTCCGCGACCTGACCCCGCCGCCCTCGGCCGAAATCGAGGCCGACGTGGCCGACGCGCTGGCCGAAGACCTCGGCGGCGGCGACGTCACCGCCGACCTGCTGCCCGATTCGGCCGACATCGCCTACCTGTTGTGCAAGGAAGACGCGGTGGTGTGCGGGCGGCCGTGGTTCGACGCCTGCCATCGCGCGCTCGATCCGAACGTTCAGATCGACTGGCGGGTCGCCGAAGGCGACCGCGTCGCCAAGGGCACGGTGCTGGCGACCTTGCAGGGCCGCTCGCGCGCCCTGGTCAGCGCCGAACGCGCTTCGCTGAATTTCCTGCAGACCCTGTCGGGCACCGCCACGACCACCGCGGCGCATGTCGCGGCCGTCGAAGGCACCGGCACCCGCATTCTCGATACCCGCAAGACCCTGCCCGGCCTGCGCCTGGCGCAGAAGTACGCGGTCCGGGTCGGCGGCGGGGTCAACCATCGCATCGGTCTGTATGACGCGGTGATGCTCAAGGAAAACCACGTACGCGCGGCCGGCTCGCTGACCGCGGCGATCCGCGGCGCGCGCGCGAAGCATCCGCAGCTGCCGCTGATCGTCGAAGTCGAATCGCTGGATCAGCTGCGCGAAGCATTGACCGAGGGCTGCGATCGCATCCTGATCGACGATTTCGATGCGCCGACTCGGCGCGAGGCGGTGCGGATCGCGCGCGCCGCGCCGTTCGACGGTCGCATTCCGCTGGAAGTCTCCGGCGGCGTGGATCTGGCCGGGCTGCGCGCCATCGCCCAGGACGGGGTCGACTGCATTTCGATCGGCGGCCTGACCAAACATGTGCGGGCGATCGATCTTTCGTTGAAACTCGGTCCGCCGCCGGGCTGAAGCCCCTTGGCTTTGCCCCTCGCCGCCGCCAGACATTCGCCATGCCCAGCCTGATCTTCCTGATGATATTCGGCGCCGCCGCGTTCTCGTTCTGGAGCGCGGGCCGCGCCGCCGCCGAGCGCGCCGAAGCGGTCGGCCGCGACGCCTGCCGCGCGGCCGGGGTGCAGTGGCTCGATCAGAGCGTGCATGCGATCGGGCTGAAAGTGATCCGGCGCGAGAGCGGCTGGCTCGGGTTCGAGCGCACGTTCCGCTTCGACTATTCGATCGACGGCGAAGACCGGCATGTCGGCCGGCTGGTGCTGCGCGGGGAGCGGCTGATCGCGTTCAGCGGGCCGATTGCGCGCGAGCCGTCGCAGTTGCACTAGGCGCTCGCTTGCCCTCATCCGCCCTTCGGGCACCTTCTCCCGCAAGCGGGAGAAGGGAAAGCGGCGGCGACTCGCCTACCTCGTATCTCCATCTTTCTCCGTCTCCCTCTCCCGCGTGCGGGAGAGGGCCGGGGTGAGGGCGCGTGGTATCGATCGAGCGAAACAAATCAGTTCGCATCGCCACTCCCCCTACGCAGAACCAGCACGGGACCGCCTTCCCGATTCCGCACTTCCTTCGCTCACCGCTAGAAAGACAAGGAAATCGCGAGGCCTACTTGACGATCCGCAAATGCCCGCCGCGACGCGGCGAAGGCGAAGGCGGCTGCGGGCCGTCGTCGTCGCCCTCGGGCGCCGGATCGTTCGGCACCGCGCTCAGCACCGGCGGCGAACCCGCCTCGGCTTCGTCCTGCCCTTCGTCCAGCGCCGACTCTTCCAGGCTGCTGTCTTCCGGCAAGGCCATGCCCTGCCCGGTTTCGCGCGCATAGATCGCCAGCACCGCGCCAACCGGCACCGAGACCGCATGGCTGACGCCGCCGAAGCGGGCGCTGAAGCGGATCAGGTCGTTGCCCATTTCCAGGTGCGAGACCGCGCGCGCGGCGACGTTGAGGACGATCTTGCCGTCCTTGACCGCATGCGCCGGCACCTGCACCGCCGGGCGCGTGGCGTCGACCAGCAGGTGCGGGGTCATGCCGTTGTCGGCGATCCATTCGTACAGTGCCCGCAACAGATAGGGGCGGTGGCTGGTCATCGGCGTGCTGCTTTCGGTCATATACGCATTTTAAGCTAAAGCACCGGCCGGCAGGCGGCCAGCAGCGCATTCACGCGGCGCCGCCATCGTCGACGAACGCCCGCCAGCGACGGATCGCGAGCCGGCTGCACGCGGTGACGAGTCCGGCGGCAACCAGGCCATGCCCGCCCTGCCCGCGCGGCCGATCCTTCGTGATGGTTACAGGAAGGATTTCAGACGCTTTCGGGCCCGGGAACGGCGACGCTTCAGCGCGATCGGAACGCAAGACATCGGGTGAAGTTCAGCCCAGACGATCTGCGCCCCACGAACCCGCTTCCCGCCTCTCGCTTCCCCAATCTCGAATCCCGAATCCCCAATCCCGGCCTTAACCCGGCAAATCGCGCAGCTTGCGCTCCTGCTCGGTCAGGCTGCGGGTGAAACCGGGGTTGCGGAAGATCCGGTTGCCGTAGTCCTCGATCGCCTTGCCGTCCTTCGGCAGCGGCACGTCCAGCGACGGCAGGCGCCAGATGATCGGCGCCATGGCGCAGTCGGCCAGGCTCATTTCCGGATTCAGGAAGAACTTGCTGGCCTTGAACAGCGGCACCGAGGCGGTCAGCAGTTCCTTGAGCCGCTTGCGCGCGGCCTCGGCCTGGGCCTTGTTGCCCATCTGGATGGCCTGCACCTGCGGCACCCAGTCGTGTTCCAGCCGCAGCATCGCCAGGCGCAGACGCGCGCGCGACAGCGGATCGACCGGCATCAGCGGCGGATGCGGGTAGCGCTCGTCCAGGTATTCGCAGACCACGCTGGCCGCGTACAGCACCAGATCGCGCTCGACCAGGGTCGGCACCGAGTGATAGGGATTGAGGTCGACCAGGTCTTCGGGCGGGTTCTGCGGGTCGACCGGGATCAGGTCGTAGGTGACGCCCTTGGCCGCCAGCACCAGCCGGACGCGATGACACAGCACGCAATCGGTGGACGAAAACAGAGTCAGTGCATTACGCATACGGGGGCTCGCCGCCATCATCGACCTCTCCAACGACCGGAATCCGCCAGTCGCAAGACGCCCCCCACCCGCTGTGGAAGGTCATCACGGCCTCGAGCCTGCATTGGACTTTGCCAAGGTTGTCGACTCGGTGGAGCCGACACCCTAGCGGAAAACCCACGCTTGTGGCGTGGGTTTTCCAGTCGAACGACGTCAGTGCTCCACGTCGCGCCAGTACTCGGTCTTCAACAGATACGCGATGAAGGTGAACAACGCCAGGAACAGGATCACCCAAACGCCGAGACTCTGGCGCTTCAGGGCGGCCGGTTCGCCGGCGTACTCGAGGAATGTGGTGATGTCGCGCGTGGCCGTCTTGAAGCCTTCGGCGTCGAGCTTGCCGGGCTGGGTCACCTTGAGCGCATGGACCGGGCGTTCGCCCGTGGCCTTGTCGAGCTCGCCGTATTCCGCGTGCTGCAGGCCCTGCAGCTCCCACAGCGGATTGGGCATCGAGGCGTTCGGGAACAGCTTGTTGTTCCAGCCCAGCGGACGGGTCTCGTCGAGATAGAACTCGTTGAGGTAGGTGTAGATCCAGTCGCTGCCGCGCACGCGCGCGATCACGCTCAGGTCCGGCGGCATCTTGCCGAACCACTGGCTGGCGTGCTCGGCGGTCATGTTGACCTGAACCTGCTCGCCGAACTTGGCGCCGGTGAAGTTGAGGTTGTTCATCACCTCTTCTTCGGTCAGCCCCAGGTCCTCGGCCATGCGCGAATAGCGCAGGTACTTGAGCGAGTGGCAGCCCGAGCAGTAGTTCATGTACAGCTGCGCGCCGCGCTGCAGCGAGGCGCGGTTGCTCAGGTCGGTCTCCGACTGCATCAGGTTGCCGCCGCCGGAAGCGAAGGCGGTGGCCGACACGAGCAGTCCGGCGACGAAGGTGGCGAGCTTCTTCACGATGCGATTCTTCTGCAGAGGCTGGCTGTTTGGAAAGTCGGCGGCGACCGCCGCGGACTCTTGCAGACGGACCTGGGTGCTGGACTTAGTCATGCATCGTCACCCGTTCCGGCACCGGCTTGGTCTTGTCGAGCTTGGTCCACAGCGGCATGGTGATGAAGAAGGCGAAGTACAGGAAGGTCAGCACGCGGCCGACGATGGTCTCGACCGGGTCGGTACCCGGGCCGGCGCCGATCTTGCCCAGCCAGATGAAGCACGCCGCCAGCAGCATCAGCATGAACTTGCTGATCCAGCCGCGGTAACGCACCGACTTGACCTTGCAGCGGTCCAGCCACGGCACCAGGAACAGGATCGCGATCGCCGCGAACATGACCAGCACGCCCGACAGCTTGTGCGGGATCACCCGCAACATCGCGTAGTACGGGGTGTAGTACCACACCGGCTTGATGTGCTCGGGCGTCACCAGGCGGTTGGCCTCGGTGAAGTTGTCGTGCTCGAGGAACCAGCCGCCCATCGCCGGGGCGAAGAAGATGATGAACGCGGCGATGATCAGGAAGAAGCCGACGCCGACCAGGTCCTTGACCGTGTAGTACGGGTGGAACGGAATGCCGTCGAGCGGCTTGTTCGCGTCCCAGCGGTTGCCCTTCGGGCCCTTCTTGATGTCGACGCCGTCGGGGTTGTTGGAACCCACTTCGTGCAGCGCGCCCAGGTGCAGCACCACCAGCAGCAACAGCACCAGCGGCAGCGCGATCACGTGCAGGGCGAAGAAGCGGTTGAGGGTGGCGTCGCCGGGCAGGTAGTCGCCCATGATCCACTCGGTCAGGCCGTTGCCGATCACCGGGATCGCGCCGAACAGCGAGATGATGACCTTCGCGCCCCAGAACGACATCTGGCCCCACGGCAGCACGTAGCCCATGAAGGCTTCGGCCATCAGCACCAGATAGATCAGCATGCCCAGGATCCACACCAGCTCGCGCGGCTTCTGGTACGAGCCGTACAGCAGGCCGCGGAACATGTGCAGGTAGACGACGATGAAGAACAGCGATGCGCCGGTGGAGTGCATGTAGCGGATCAGCCAGCCCCACTCCACGTCGCGCATGATGTATTCGACCGACGAGAACGCATCGGCCGCGGACGGCTTGAAGTGCATCGTCAGGAAGATGCCGGTGACGATCTGGTTGACCAGCACCAGCAGCGCCAGCGAACCGAAGTAGTACCAGACGTTGAAGTTCTTCGGCGCGTAGTACTCGGTCATGTGCTTGCGATAGACCGGCATCATGCCGGGCGCGCGAGCGGTGACCCAATCGAAGACGTTGTTGGCGGTTCGGGTAAGGATGTTGGACATGACTTACGCCGCTCCCTTCGGATCAACGCCGATGATGATGGTGTTGTCGTCTGCGTAGTAGTGCGGAGGCACCAGCAGGTTGATCGGCGCGGGCACGCCCTGGAACACCCGGCCGGCCATGTCGAAACGCGACTTGTGGCAGGGGCAGAAGTAGCCGCCCTTCCACTCGGGGTCGAAGGCTTCGGGCCGGATCTCGGCCTTCATTTCCGGCGAACAGCCCAGGTGGGTGCACAGGCCGACCAGCACCGAGATGCCGGGCTTGATCGAGCGCAGTTCCGGATTGGCGGCGCGCACGTAGGCCGGCTGCTGATCCAGGTTCTCGGACTTCGGATCGCGCAGATGCCTGTCCAGGGTCGGCAGCGCCTTGAGGATGGCCTCGGAGCGCTTGACGATCCAGATCGGCTGACCGCGCCATTCCAGGACCAGGCGCTGGCCTTCGGCCAGGGCGCTGATGTCCGCGGTCACCGGCGCACCGGCGAGCTTGGCGCGCGCGCTGGGGTTCCAGGACTTGATGAAGGGTACCGCCGCAAAACCGGCCCCGACCGCACCGACCACTGCCGTGGTCGCCGTCAGGAACCGACGTCGGCCCGTGTTAATAGGATCGTGGACCCCTTGGTTGGCCATCCGGCACTCCGCGAAAGCTGCAATTCGAAGTTACGCCGCACCGACCGGGCACCATGGGGAACTACTTAACCACTGGCGAAAGGCTGGCGGCACAAAAGACGGGGAAGTGTAGCGGAACCGTTAAGGGCGCGACAATCGGCGGTATTGCAAAACCACGACGCGGTGGCGCGCGGCGGCGGCGGCGGCCGGCGTCGAGCCGGTAAAAGGCGGCTTATTCGCGCTTAATCGGCTAGGGGCGGGGAACAGCGGCGGGCGAACGGCGGCGCGCCCGGCACGGGTTGCGTGGGCATCGCGCCGCCGCGCGGTGCGCGATCGGCCGCGTCGCCGGGATTTCGGCGTCGACGGCGGACTTGCACGCGATCGCGAACCGTCTCGCCCGGAGCTCGGCAGCCTGCGCCGGCCGCCCCGCAACCCTGGTCAGCGCGCGACCACCGCCGAACGATAGCGCTGCGCCAGCACCGCCACCCGCTGCACATAGCGCTGGGTCTCGGCGTACGGCGGCACGCCGCGGTACTTGTCGACCGCGCCCTCGCCGGCGTTGTAGCCGGCCGCGGCCAGGGTCAGGTCGCCGTTGAAGCGCTTGAGCAGCCAGGCCAGGTACTGCACCCCGCCCTGGATGTTCTGGTTGGCGTCGAAGGCGTTGCCGACCCCGAACCGGCGCGCGGTGGCCGGCATCAGCTGCATCAGTCCCTGCGCGCCGACCCGCGACATCGCATTGGGGTTGTAGGCCGATTCGGCGTGGATGATCGCGCGCACGATCGCTTCCTCGACCCCGTGCTGGCGCGCGGCCGCGGCGATCTCGGCCGAGAACGCCGCCGTGTTCAGGCGCAGCGTGCCGAAGTTGACCCCGGGCTGGCTGGCGCAGGCGAAGCAGGTCTCAATGAAGCTGTAGCGGATGGTCCGCACCGCGCTGGCGTTGGCCAGCCCCTGCGGTCGCTTGCTGGTGTAATGGCGCACGCCATCCTTGATAAAGGAATACACCTGGCCCTGGACCAATCGGGTTGGCGGTTGCTGCGGCTTCGGGATCTGCACTGGTGCGCTGACCGGGGCGATCGCGGCGGCATTGGAAGCGGCGTCCGCGGTCGCCGGGGCCATCGCGCCGGGCCGCAGCCCGGCCGCGGCCATGGTCGCGGCCGCGCCGTTGAACGTGGCCGGCGGGTTGTTGTGCGCCGACACCGGCACCCCACCCGTCCCCGCGCCGGCGGTGACCGCGCCCATCGCCGGCGCCGGCGGCGCGTACGACACCGGGGTCGGATTGCGCGGCCGGCTGGCGGCGCTGCTGTAAGAGCTGGCGACCGTGCAGGTCGCGCCCTTGACCTTCTTGCTGACGTAGCTGCGCTCGCCGGCGGCGGTCTCGCAACGCCAAATGGTGCCCGCCCCCGCCGGCGCGAACGCCAACAGGCAGACCAGTCCCAACAGCAGCGAGCTCCCCCTCATTCGGCGGAGTGTCCCCTGCCCGGCCGGGCCTGCCAAGCCCTTGATTCGAAAACGTGACCGCCGGCGCGTCCTGGACCCACCCGCGCCGGCTAGGAGATACACTGACGCCCCGCTGCACCCAGCCACTCCGGCGCGGATTAACCGCCGCCCTTCCCGGACCCGGACCGCCATGACCGACCTGCATCCCCTGCCCACGGCGCCCGCCGCGGGCGCCGCCCGCCCTTCCGTGCCGGGCGCCAAGAAACTCTTCATCGAGACCCACGGTTGCCAGATGAACGAGTACGACTCGGCCAAGATGGCCGACGTGCTCGCCGCCAGCGACGGCCTGGAGCTCACCACCGACGCCAGCGAAGCCGACGTCATCCTGATCAACACCTGCTCGATCCGCGAGAAGGCCCAGGAAAAAGTGTTCAGCCAGCTCGGCCGCTGGAAGCAGCACAAGCAGGGCGATCGCCAGGTCATCATCGGCGTCGGCGGCTGCGTCGCTTCGCAGGAAGGCGCGGCGATCGTCAAGCGCGCGCCGTATGTGGACCTGGTGTTCGGCCCGCAGACCCTGCACCGCCTGCCCGAGCTGATCCGCGCCAAGCGCGACACCGGGCTGCCGCAGGTCGACATCAGCTTTCCCGAGATCGAAAAGTTCGACCGCCTGCCCGAGCCGCGCGCCGAAGGCCCGAGCGCGTTCGTCTCGATCATGGAAGGCTGCAGCAAGTACTGCTCGTTCTGCGTGGTGCCCTACACCCGCGGCGAGGAAGTCAGCCGTCCGTTCGAGGACGTGCTGGTCGAAGTCGCGCAACTGGCCGCGCAAGGCGTGCGCGAGGTCAATCTGCTCGGCCAGAACGTCAATGCCTATCGCGGGCCGTACGGCGAAGACGGCGAGATCGCCGACCTGGGCCTGCTGATCCGCACCATCGCCGAAATCGACGGCATCGACCGCATCCGCTTCACCACCTCGCATCCGCTGGAATTCAGCGATTCGCTGGTCGAGGCCTACCGCGACGTGCCGCAACTGGCGAACTACCTGCACTTACCGGTCCAGGCCGGCAGCGACCGCATCCTGTCGGCGATGAAGCGCGGCTACACCGCGCTGGAATTCAAGCAGAAGATCCGCAAGCTGCGCGCGGTGCGCCCGGACATCTCGATCTCCTCGGACTTCATCGTCGGTTTCCCCGGCGAGACCGACGCGGATTTCGAAAAGACCATGAAGCTGATCGAGGACGTCGGGTTCGACCAGTCGTTCTCCTTCATCTACTCGCGCCGCCCCGGCACCCCGGCCGCAGACCTGGAAGACAACGTGACCGATGCCGAAAAGCATGCGCGCCTGTCGCGCCTGCAGGCGACGATCAACGCCAATTCGCTGCGCATCTCGCAGAGCATGGTCGGCAGCGTCCAGCGCGTGCTGGTCGAAGGCCCGTCGCGCAAAGACCCGAACGAACTCACCGGCAAGACCGAGAACATGCGCTCGGTGAATTTCCCGGCGCCGCCGCGTTTGATCGGCCAGTTCGTGGATGTGCTGATTACGCAGGCGCTGTCGAATTCGCTGCGCGGGCGGGTTCAGTTGGGCGGCGATCAAGCCGCGGCTTGAGTCTCGGGCGCGGGGTCGCAGGCATGCAGCGCGACTTGGTCATTCGCGATGGCGCCACCGGCGACGCGGCGATTCGCGATGTGGTTATTCGCCAGATCGGCGCGGATGAGTTCGCAAGGATCTGGCCGATCTTCGGCGAAGTGCTGGCGCGCGGGGAGATCTACAACTATCCGCCCGACCTGTCGATGCAGCGCGCGCAGGCGATGTGGACCTCGCCGCCGTATCGCAGCTTCATCGCCGAATCCGATACCGGCGAAACCTTGGGCTGCTACAAACTCGGCCCCAACCAACTCGGCCGCGGCGACCACGTCGCCAACGCCAGCTACATGGTCGCCGAACGCGCCTGGGGCCGCGGTATCGGCGGCGCATTGTGCGAACACTCGCTGATCCAGGCGCGCGACGCCGGCTTCCTGGCGATGCAGTTCAACTACGTGGTCAGCAGCAATACCGCCGCGGTGCATCTGTGGCAAAAGCATGGCTTCGCGATTGTCGGGCGGGTGCCGGGCGCGTTCCGGCATGACAGGCTGGGGTTGGTCGATGTGCTGGTGATGCATCGGGTGCTTTGAGGGGCCGTTTTGGCTGTCGTTGCCGTTGTCGTTGTCGTTGTCGTTGTCGTTGTCGTTGCGATAACAGCCACGGGCTCGCTGATGGCGCAAGACCCGCCGAAACCCACCTACCGTCATTCCCGCGAAGGCGGGAATCCAGTGACTTTGAACGTTCTGGCCCGAACGCCTGCGGATGCTCGCTTCGTGAACTGACTCAGCAGATGAATGTACGAGCTAAAGTCACTGGATTCCCGCCTTCGCGGGAATGACGGTCTTGGGTCTATGCCTGATTCGCACTACCAGCCACTCAAGCCATAAACCCAAGATCCCGCACCGCGAAATTCCCCAGGTTCGGAAAGATCAGATCCAGATCCGCATCCGCCACCCCGAACCACTTCGCCAGCGTCGCCGCGTACTGATCCACCGCGGTGGTCGGAATGATCTGCCCCCAGCCCGCGTCGTCGTCGCCGCCGTTGACCAGGGTCGGCATCGTGCCGAAGAACCGTCCTCCGCGCACCGCGCCGCCAACGGCGAAATGATGCCCACCCCAACCGTGATCGGAACCGTCGCCGTTCGACGACAAGGTGCGGCCGAAATCCGAAGCGGTGAACGCGGTGACCTTGTCCGCCACGCCCAGTTCGACGGTCGCGGCGTGAAACGCGGTCAGCGCCTGCGACAATCGCGACAGCAGCGCCGGCTGTTCGCTGAGCAGACGGTCGTGATGATCGAAGCCGCCCATCGAGACGAAATACACCTGCCGCTTCAGGCCCAGCACCTCGCGCACCTTGATCATGCGCGCGACCATCTTCAGCTGCTCGGCCAGGTCGCTGTTCGGAAACGCGGTCTGCAGGTCCGAGGACGAATCCAGCGCGGTGCCGACCGCGTCAGCGTTCTCTCGCGCGCGCCGGAACGACGCGGCGTAGCTGCGGCCGAACGCATGCGGCTGCGCGTTCGGCGCCATCAGCGCCAGGAACGCGCGCCGGCTGTCGCCGTCCCATTCGAAACGGCTGAAATAACGCGGCCCGCCATTGCCGATCACATACTGGCTGCCGTTGCCCGCGCGCTGCAGGATGCTTTCGAAATTCAGCGACACCGACATCGGAATGAAGGCATCGGGATTGGCGTCGTGCAGCAGATCGGCGATGCGGCCGCCCCAACCCAGGTTGCGTCCGTCGCCGGTGCGCGACACCTGCCAGTACTGCTGCTGATCGTTGTGCGAGAACAGCTGCGGCGGCAGTTCGACCGCGTGATTGAGGTAGTCGATCTTGCGGGTCGGCCGGATCAGCGTGCCGACATTGCCCAGCACCGCCGCATGGCCGCTGTTGAACAGGCCTTGCAGACCGCTCATGCCGACCGTGTCCTCGCCGCCGATCGATGCCTGCAAGCCGTAGTCGGCCCCATCGGACGCACCACCGCCGGTTTGCGGCAGCAACGGCAGCAATTGATCCTGCTCCACCGCCAAGGTCACGCGCGCATTGCGGTATTGGGCGTAGTGACTGTTGTCGCGCGGGATCACCATGTTCAACGAATCGTTGCCGCCGAACAGGAACACGCACACCAGCGCCTTGTAATCATTGAAGCTGGCCGGTCCGTAGGCGCGCGTCGCCGCTTCGACCAGGCGCAGATTGCCGAGCGCCGAGTACAGGCCGGCGCCGCCGAGCGAGGTCAGGATCGCATTGCGCAGGAACTCACGACGTTTCATCACAGTGCCCTCCAGGGACGCGTCACTTCTGCACCACGTATTCGGGCGAGTTGACGATCAGGTACAAGGCTTCCTGCACCCGCTCGCGCTTGGCCGCGGTGGTGTTGGCCGGCATGCCGTTGAGCCGTTCCAGCAGCACCTGGCGCATCGGTGCGCTCATCTGCCCGGACAGGAACAAGGTGTTGTAGCGATCGATCAAGGCGCCGGGATTTGTCGCCAATGCCAGGTCGCGACTTAGGTTGATCGCGATCTCGTCGTCGCCGATGCCGCCGGGGTTGCCGACATAGGCATCGAAGATCTTGCGCATCAGATAGCCCTCGTTCGCCGGCAGCATGTAGTCGGTGGCCAGTTGCAGTTCCGGCGCGGCCAGCTGCAATTGCGAGAGCTCGCCGACCGGGCTGTAGCGCGGGCTGAAGAAATTGAATACCGAGGACGCGTACATCGGCGACTGGCCGAGGTTGCCGTCCAGGGTCCAGAACTCGTCGAGAAAGCCCGACTTCGATTTCGCGTTCAAGGCGCGCCACAGATGGGTCAGGCGCAGGATCGGCTCGCGCACCTTGCCGAAATGCTCGGGTTGCGAGGCCGGATCGCGCGCCTCCGCGTCCATCAGCACCGCGGTCACGACCGCGCGCAGATCGCCGCGCACGCCCTGGCCGTTATCGTTGAACGCGGCGGCGACGCGGCCGACATAGGCCGGGCTCGGATTGCTGGTGACCAATCGCTGGATCAACTGCCGACCGATGAACGGCCCGACATTCGGATGTCGGAAGATATTGTCGAGCGCTGCGTCCAGATCGCCGCGCCCGCTGCCGCCGGCCGCGAGCACGCCTCCGGGCAGCGACACACCGGTGTAGTTCAACAATTGCTTCGCCTGCGCCGAGGCGTGGTACGCGGCCTGGTTCTCCATCGGCGTGACCCAGGCCGGCGCGCTGGAATCGTAGTAGTAACAATCGAAATAGCCCTGCGCCTGGCACCCATTGAAGGTCCAGCCGGTGAACACGTGGGCGAAGCCCTTGACCGTGTCCTGGTCGTAAGCGGGGATGGGTTGCTGATTGGCGTCCAGCAGCGGCGTGCCGTCGGCATTGAGCCGCACCAGCCCGACGCTGAACAATTGCAGCACTTCGCGCGCGTAGTTCTCGTCGGGACGGATGTTGTTGACCGGGTCGGGTTTCTGGTTCTGCATCATCGACAGGTAGATGCCCATCACCGGATGCAAGGTCACGTCTTCCAGCAAGGTGCGAAAATTGCCGAAGGCATCGCGCGCCAGCGTGTCGTAGTAATGGGTCATGCCGTGCGGCGTGTTGCCGAGCAGGTCCGAGGTTGCATCGGAGACCACGAAGATTTCGCTGAGCGCGAACGCCACGCGCTGGCGCAATTGATCGCGATGCAGCACGGTCGGCTTGATCGGGTCCTTGCCGCCGAGCGCGTTGACGAACCACGCATCCAGCCGCCAGTCGCGACGCACGCTGTCGCCGGTGCCGGCGCGCTGCGCGGCGTTCTTCATGAAGGTCAGTTGCGACGACATCGGGAAACCGACTTGCTCGTTGATCCAGGCCGAATAACCGATCTGCCGCAGTCGCGCGATGTCCTCCAGGGTCGGGCCGAAGGTCGCCTGCGCCAGGAAGCGCGCCGCTTCGGCGTCGCTGGCTACCGTGTCCGAGACCGCGCGCGGCGCGGGCGCCACGCCCAACGCGCTTGCCGAATCGTTCGCGTTGGCTCGGTCCAATGCGCCCGGATAAGGACCGACGTAATCCGGTGTCGGCGTCACTGTGCGCAACGCGACGACGAGGCCCAGCAGCAGCAACACGCGCGGCATGCCCATCCACGCAGCGCGCAGAAGTATCGAGTTCATTGCGGGCCCCCAAAGGCTGGCAGTTCGCGCTCGATGCTAGGCGCGCGCTCGCGGCCGAAGCTTGATAGGCGACACATTCGCTGTCATGCCGCGGCCGGGAATCCGGATCGCAAATCACGAAATCCGATGCCGATGACAATCGTCATCGCCGGCGAGTGATCGCTACGACCGGCTCACAACACTTCGCGTTTCGCGCCGGGATAGCGACCGGGCTTGAGCACTACGTCGCCGACGCCGAGATGGTCGTTCACCTCGACCGGCTTGCCGTCGCGGATCAGTTCTATCTCGGTTTCCGGCACGCAGTAACGCCAATCGGGAAAGTACATCGGATGCGGAGTCTTGAAACAGTACAAGCCGTGATCGCGACGGTAGAGCAGCCAGTAGCCGTAGGAATTACCGATGGGCGGTTTCAACACGCGCTTGAACTCATCGCCGCTGAGCGGGTACTCGCGCAACATCGACCATGCAATCAGCGCGAGCACGGCCGCGAACGCCAGCACCACGGGCAGTGCGCGCTTGGACTCGCGCGCCGGGTTCGCATTGAAGCGCGAGCCCGAAACCTTGGGTGAATTCGCTTCCATCGCGGTGTCCTGTGCTTACGACGCAATCCGTTCTAAGCCGCCAAGTTACGACGTTCGACGCAGCGTGAACGCGGCCTGTCCGCGCAATTAACTTTAAGTTAACAACTTATTTCGGCAGGTCTTGCTGCGGCGGTCGCGGGTGATAGAACACGTCCACCCCACACCCATCGCAGTTTTAAGGAAAAAACGCCATGAGCAAGAATGCACTGCTTTGCATCGGTTTGTTGTTGGCGATCGTGACCGGTCCGGCCTGGGCGAAGGAAGGCACCGTGGTTCACAACCCCGACGGCAGCTGGGGCTGCGTCGACAAGGACGGCAAGCCGATTCCGCCGGGCACCAACCGCCGCTGGGAAGGCAAGCTGGTGGTGAGTTCGCCGTGCAAGCCGGCCATAGCCAGAGTCGCCGGCAACATCGGCGTCGATCCCGGCGCCACCTCGGGCGGCGTGCGGCCGACGCGTGCGGTGCAGGCAGGGGCCGCGACCGCGGCGCCGGTTCGCGACATTCAAGCCGCGCCGGCCAGGGCCATCGACGCGGCGACCGCTTCGTTCGACGCCAAGGGCAGCCTCGATCTGGTTGTCGAACCGGCGGGCAAGAGCATCAGCGAGAAAGGCGTCAGCTCGACCAAGTCGCGCTGAGGGCGCGCCGGCATGAGTCCATCCGGACGCCGCGTCCGCGGCGTCCGGATCCATGCGGCCCGTCATCGCAACGTCGCGATCAATCCAGACGCTTGCTGAAACGCGCCACCGCCGCGCTCATCATCACCGCGATGAAGGCGCTCAGATACAGCACGTCCTGCCACAGTTCCCACAGGCTCGCGCCGCGCAGCATCACCCCGCGGATCAGGCGCAGGAAATGGGTCATCGGCAATACCTCGGACAACCATTGCGCGGCCACCGGCATGCCGGCATACGGGAACATGAAACCCGACAGCAGGATCGACGGCAGCAGGATGAATACCGTCATCTGCATGGCCTGGAACTGCGAGGCGGCCTTGGTCGAAATCATCAGGCCCAGCGCCAGATTGGCCAGGATCAGCAGCACCGCGGCCAGATAGACGTCGAGCACGCTGCCCTTGATCGGCACCGCGAACAGCCAGGTGCCCAGCAGCAACACCACCGTGGTCTGGATCAGGCCGATCACCGCATACGGCAGCACCTTGCCGACCATCAGTTCGGTACGGCTGACCGGGGTGGTGATCAGCAGTTCCATGTTGCCGCGCTCGCGTTCGCGCACGATCGCGACCGAGGTGAACATCACCATGGTCATGGTCAAGATCACTCCGATCAGGCCCGGCACGATATTGACCGGCGAACGTCGCTGCGGGTTGTAGAACGCGACCACGCCGATCGGCGCGACTTTGCGCGGCGCGACCACCGAACTGTCGACCGGCAACTGCGCCAATTGCGCGGCCGCGCTCTGCACCACCGTGTCGCTGCCGTCGACCATCACCTGGGCGACTTCGCGGCCGTCGATGCGGCGGCGTTCGAAATCCGGCGGCACGTGCACGCCGACGCTGATCCGGCCCTGGCGCAACAGTTCGACCAGTTGTTGCGGGGTCTGCACCTGCGCGACCGGCGCGATCACGCCGGTGGCGACCATGTCCATGACCAGCGCGCGCGACGCTGCGGTATTGGATTGGTCGGCGATCGCGGCATTGAGGCCGCGCGGGTTGAGATTGATCGCGTAGCCGAACAACACCAGTTGCCCGACCGGGATCATCACGATCATCGCCAGGGTGATGCGGTCGCGGCGCAGCTGGCGGATTTCCTTGAGCACGATCGCCCACAGACGGCGCAGTTTCATGGCGTGGCCTGCGTGGCTGGTTGGGTCGATGCCGGCGGTTCGTGGCCGCGGGTGGCCGAGACGAAGACGTCCTCGAGATTGGGCTTGGCCTTGTCGACCTGCGCGGGCAAGCCCGCCTCGCGCAACGCCTGTTCCAGACTGTGCTCGGCGGTATGCGCATCGGCCAGCAACACGCGCAGGCTGTTGCCGACCTGGGCGACGCTGAGCACGCCGGGCAATCCGACCAGCACCCGCTGCGCCTTGCGCGGTTGCGCGGCGCGCACTTCGATCGCGCGATCGGCGAGCGCGCCGGTCAATTCGGCCGGGGTGCCGTCGGCGACGAGCTTGCCTTGATCGAGAATCGCCAGGCGGTGACAGCGTTCGGCTTCGTCCATGTAATGCGTCGACACCAGCAAGGTGGTGCCCGTATCGGCGAGTTCGAACAGCTTCTCCCAGAAATCGCGGCGCGACTCGGGATCGACCGCGCTGGTCGGTTCGTCCAGAAACAACAATTCGGGGCCGTGGATCACCGCGCCGGCCAGGGCGAGGCGCTGCTTC
This sequence comes from Lysobacter capsici, assembly GCF_014779555.2. Taxonomy (NCBI): domain Bacteria; kingdom Pseudomonadati; phylum Pseudomonadota; class Gammaproteobacteria; order Lysobacterales; family Lysobacteraceae; genus Lysobacter; species Lysobacter capsici. The sequence continues at coordinate 1,737,878 of NZ_CP094357.1, read as the reverse complement.
TGGCCGCCGCTCATGGTGCCGGCGAGCTGTTTCTGGCGATCGGAAAAATGGTATTGCTCGACCAGTTCGTCGATGCGCTGGCGCGCTTTCGCCTTCGGGATGTCCTGCACGGCGGCGAGGAATTCCAGGTTCTCGCGCACGGTGAGGTCTTCGAACAGCGAGAACTTCTGGGTCATATAGCCGATGCGCCGGCGCAGCGCTTCGGCCTGTTCGGGAATCTTCAGGCCGAGCACTTCGATCTCGCCCGCGCTCGGCGTCAACAAACCGCACAGCATGCGGATCGTGGTCGATTTGCCCGAGCCGTTCGGGCCGAGGAAGCCGTACACGCAGGCGCGCGGCACGGTCAGGTCGACATCGTCGACCGCGCGCAATTCGCCGAACTGCTTGCTCATGCCGCGCGCCTTGATCGCGGGCGCTTGATCGGCGGCGGCCTGCATGCGGTCCGAGTCGGCGAGCGCGGCGTCGCTCATCGCGCGAACTCGACCCGCACCGGCAAGCCGGCCGGCAGATCGGCGGATTTCGCGTCGCTCAGTTCGACCTCGGCCAGATAACTCAGGCGCGCGGCGTCTTCGCCGGTCAATGCGTAGTACGGGGTGAAACTGGATTCGCTGCGGATCATCCGCACGCGGCCGTTCCACGCCTGCTCGCGGCCTTCGATGTAGACCCGCGCCTGGGTGCCCACGCGCACGTCCTGGCGGATCGGCTCGGGCACGTACACGCGCGCATACGGGCGCGCGCCGACCAGCATCACCGCCAGCGGCGAACCGACCGGCGCCTGATCGCCGAGCTTGTACGGCAGGCTGTCGACCACGCCGTCGCGCGGCGCGAGCACGTCGAGTTTGCCGAACGTCACCGCCTGCACCTGCGCTTGCGCCTGCGCGGCGGCGAGCGCGGATTGGCCCTGCGCGATCTGTTCGCGGCGGGTGCCGTGTTCGAGTTCGAGCAACGCGGCCTGGGCGACGCCTACCTGCGCCTGCGCGTTGCCGGCGGCGGCGCGGGCGCGATCGACCTCGGCAGCGGCGATCAATTGCCTTCGGCCGAGCGGTTGCACGCGCGCGTAGTACGCGCTGGCGTCGCGCTGCTGCGCCTGCGCGGCGGCGAGGTTGGCGCGCGCCTGGGCGATGGTTTCGCTGCGCGGGCCGGCTTCGAGTTCGGCCAGCGCGTCGGCCGATTGGCGCGCCTGCGCCTGGGCAGCGTTCAATTGCGAACGGGTGCGGTCGAGTTCGAGCTGCAGCACGCGCGTGCCGGCCTTGACCCGTTGCCCTTCGCGCACATCGATGCGGACGATTTTTTCCGCGGCCGGCGCGGGCAGGGTCACCCGATCCCATTCCAGCGTGCCCAGCGCCTGCGGTTCGTGTTTGCCGCAGGCCGCGAGCGATAGCGCGGCGAACGATACCAGCAGCCAGGTCTTCGTCGTTGCGCCCGGGCGATGCGACATTCGCGCCGAATCAACCGGGCCGGCTTGTGCAACAAGCTTCGTTTTCATGCGATCGCCCTCGCCTGTCATGGCGTCAAACCCCGGTCGAGCAAGGCCAGCGCATGCCGGCGCTGGGCTTCCAGATCGAGATCGTCCGCGTCGAACATATGCCGCCAGATCGGCGCGCTCGCGGCCGGAAACAAAGTCAGCCCGATCAGGCTGACCATCAGCAGGCGCGGGTCCAGATCGGCGTTGATCCGGCCCTCGGCCTGAGCCTGGGCGAAGCGCTTGGCCATCATCCGCGGCAGCACCGGGCCGATCTGCCGGAACAGGACGCTTTCGCGCAACGCGCCGCCTTCGCACAGCACCTCGCGCACCCACAACGACGGCAGCCACGGATGCAGGGCGACGATGCGGCCGATGCCTGCGACGAAACCGCCGATCAGGTCGAACACGTCCTTGCCCTCGCCCATCAGGCCATCGCGCAGGCTCAGGAACACCGGCACCAGGCGCTCGCTGCTGACCGCGTCCTGCAATTGCTGTTTATCGCCGAAGTAGTAGTGCAACAGGGCCGGGTTGACCCCGGCCTCGGTGGCGATCGCGCGCAGCGAGGTCGCGGCGATGCCGTGGCGGACGTAGCAGGCGATCGCGGCATCGAGCAGGCGCGCGCGCAAATCGGGATTGTCGGCCGCGGCCGGGCGCCCGGGCGCGCGCTTGGGCGCGGCGGTCTTACGCGGGCGGCCACGCTTGGTGGGGGTCGGGGAATCCATGCGCCATATTTAATTCAATGATTAATTAGTTCGCAAGCGGGAGCCGATGAGCGGTCGGCCGGCCCGCCGCCTGATTCATCGAACGCTGGGCCTCGACGACCGTGCCGGGCATCGGCCATGTCAGCCGGTCGCGATCTCTTGCGCCGCCAGATCGTCCTCGCCCGTGGCCTGATCCAGCACCGCCGACGGATGCCGCTGCCGCCACGCGGCCAGAGTGTCGGCGCAATGCGAGGGGATCACCCAGGCGCCGGGGTGGCTGTCGCGGAACCGGGCGAGCCGACGCACGGTGTCGAGGTAGGCCGTCGCATCGTCCATCGCCAGCCGCTGGGTCAGCCACGGCAAGGCTTGCTCGCGGTCGAGCTGCTCGCGCCGCCAGAACGCATCGGCGGCCAGCACCACGCGCTCGCCATCGCCGGTGCGCACGGCCAGGCCGATCTGGCCGCGCGCATGCCCGGGCAAGGCGACCACGTGCAGGCTGCCGTCGCCGAACAGATCCCAGCCCTCGCCCAGCCCGCTCCAGTCCACCGGCAACGGACGGCGGCCGTGTTCGTCGAGCAATTGCAGGCGCGCGGCGAAATCGTCCGGCAGCAGTTCCTTCCAGATCTGCGCATGCAGCAGGCCGAACCAACTCAGTTCGCGCAGATGGTTCCAGGCGTCGGCATGAGCGACGAAACGCGCGCGACGGAATTGATCTAGCCCGCCGATATGGTCGGGATGGAAATGGCTGATCACGACCAGCCGCACCTGCCCGGCGTCGATGCCGCGCTGGCGCAGCAACTGCCCGGCATCGGTGTGCGCGGACGAACAGGCGTGGATCGCGCGCCGGTAGATCCAGCGCAGGCCGCCGCGCATCGCGGCGCGCGCGCTCGGGCCGTAGCCGCAGTCGAACAAAATCGCGCCCTGCACCGGATGTTCGATCAACGCCCAGCCGGCGGGAAACCGCATCGCCGGCCCGGCCTCGAAACCCAGATGACGCGGGTCGGCGCAACTGTGGCCGGAGGCGGCCAGGGTCAACGCGACCTCGCCGCTCACCGGCGTGCCTCGGCGCGCGCCAGTTCGCTCAGGGTTTTGTTGAGGGCCTCGTCCATGCTCACGCGCGGACGATACCCCAGCTCGTCGCGGGCGCGGGTGATGTCCAAAGTCATGTCGACGCTCAGCAATTCGATGCCGTAACGCAGCAGCGGCGGCTCGCTGTCGGGTTTGAAGCGGCGATAGAAGGCTTCCACCGTGCTGGCCAATGCCAGCGCGACCGGCTTGGGCATGCGCTTGCGCGGACGCGGCAGCGACAAGGCATCGGCGAGCCGGTCGATCACGTCCCAGATCGCGACCGGTTCGCCGTTGCTGATGTTGTAGACGCGGCCGTTCAAGCGCCACGACGCGTCCATCGCCAGCACGACCGCATCGACCACGTTGTCGATATAGCTCAGGTCGACCGTGCAATCGTCCGCGCCGATCCGGCGCAAACGGCCGCTGCGCAATGCCTGCGCGATGCGCGGCAGGATCGCGCTGTCGCCGGGGCCGAAGATCGCGCGCGGCCGCAGCGCCAGCGCCGATACCCCGCCGACGGCGCAACGTTCGAACAGGCGGCGTTCGGCGATCAGCTTGGTCGCGGCGTAATCGTTGACCGCGCGCGCCGGCAGCGGGTGGTCTTCGCGGATGCCGTGGTGCGGTTGGCCGTCGTGGTAGATGCCCGGCGTGGAGATATGCACCAGGCGCCGCACTTGCCGCGCGATGCAGGCGGTCACGACATGATCGGTGGCGTCGATGTTCGCCGCGACGAAGGCCTCGCGCCGGCCCCACGGGCTCGACAAGGCGGCCGAATGCACCACGGTGTCGGCGCCGCGCAGGGCGCGATGCACGGCGCCTTCGTCGGTGAGGTCGACGGCGAGGAATTCGATGCCCTGCGCCTGCAGCGCGCGGCCGCGCTCCAGGTCGCGGCCGAGGCCGACCACCTGGGTCCACGGGCGCGTGGCGAGCAGATGGCGCACGAGCGCGCCGCCGAGAAAACCGGTCGCGCCGGTGACGACGATGCGCTGCGTGCTCATGCGCGATCGCCCGCGCCGTCGCGCAACATCCGCGTCGCAGGCATCGACCGCATCGCAACGCCGGTCGTCATGGCGTCAGTAGGTCATCGTCAGGCCGACACCGGACAAGCCGGCGCCGGTGCCGAGCAAGACCCCGGGTTCGCCGCGGCGGATCGTGCCTTCGCGCACGCCCTGCTCCAGCGCCAACGGAATCGACGCGGCGATGCAATTGCCGGTGTGTTCGAGCGTATTGACCATGCGCGCGTGTTCGAAACCGATCTGCGCGATCACATCGAGCGCGGCGCGGCTGGCCTGATGCGCGGCGACCCAGCGCAAGCCATCGCGCGCGGCGCGATCGTCCAGGCCGAGTTGGCGCATCACGTACGGGACCAGGCGGATGCCGCTACGCAGCGCGGCCTGTCCCTGCATCGAGAACACCGCGTCGGCCGGAGTGGTCAGCGGTCCCAACGGCGGACGCCAACTGCCGCCGCCGCGCAGGGTGGTGATTTCCACGCCCTCGCCCATCGTGCGCCAGGCGATGCGGTGGATGCGGCTGGGGCTGTCGTCGGGCGCGCGTTCGAGCACCGCCGCGGCCGCGCCGTCGCCGAACAGGGTGCAGACCTCGGGGCTGTCGAAATCCAGGCCGACCGAGGCGATTTCGCTGCTGACGATCAACGCGCGCTCGATCCGGCCGTGATGGATGCGTTCGGCCGCCAGTTCCAGCGCGGCGACGAAACTCAGGCAGGTCGCATGCACCGACAAGGCGGGAATGCCGGAACGGCCGAGGCCGAGCTCGCGTTGCAGCAGCGGCCCGCCGTCGGGAATCGCGCGTTCGGCGGAACCTGAAGCATTAACGATCAGATCCACGTCGCCGACCGCGATGCCGGCTTGCTCGCAGGCCATGCGCGCGGCCTGCGCGCCCATCCAGCTGGCGCGCTCGTGTTCGGGCTGCGCCCAATGGCGAAACGCGACGCCGCTGTTGTGCAGCGCCCAGCCCGCGGGCAGGCCGACGCGCTGCTCGATCTCGGCGCTGGCGACGCGGCGCTGCGGCAGATAACGGCCCAGGCCGGCGATGCGCACGCGCCAATCCAGGTCGGGGCCCGGGCCATGCGCCAAGACGCGTCTGCGCTGCGCGCCGTGTTCTTGATCGGCGCGCGCGCGCGCCGTGTCCTTCGAGTCGGTATCCATGTGCGCCGGCAGTATGAGCCAGTGCGGGGCATTTGCCGATATGGGGCGGGAATCCTGAATCAGGTCGGCGGTGGTGGCATGACTCGATCGGTGGTGTCTGGGAACGTGAAGCGAGGCTTCGCATCTCCTGGCGATCGCGAAACCTGTTGAGGGAGTGGCTTCACGCTCGACGTTTTTCGTTCCGCCCGTGTCGATGCTTCATCGTTCCTGGGCGAAAAGTATCGGCAAAGCCTTGCCGCTGGCGCAAAAGCGCCCAGCGCGGCTTCGCGTCCGAATGCATTGTGATGGCGCAATCGGATGGCCGCGTCCGCATCGGCGATTGCACCGAGCCGTAACTTCATCGGCCTGCGCGCGAAAGGCGCCGCGCGTGAAGCCTGCTTAAGAATCGGGCCTCGCCGACAACGGCATCGCTGCGCAACGACGCCGCGACACTGGCGTCGCCATGCCCGCATCGACCATGCTGAGCGGATAAATCGCCGCCGGACCGAACACCGCAGATGCTCGCCACCGATGTCCGCACCCGCGCCGCCGCCGGCATCGACACGGTCGCGCTGTCGCGTCGCATCGCCATCGTGCTGATCGCGATGGCGATCAACACCGCGCTTTACCTGGGCATCAACGCCTATCCGCTGAGCGAACCGCGGCTGTTGCCGTACACCGCGCTCGACCACGCGCTGGGCCGGCCGGCGTGGACGATCTGGCCGTACTGGCTGTTGCTGCTGGCCGGCCCGGCGCTGGTCCTGGCGATTCGCGAGCGCCGCTATCTGCTGGCGACGCTACACGCCTACGTCGTCGCGATCGGGCTCGACGCCGCGATATGGCTGCTGTGGCCGACCCGAATCGCGCGTCCGCCGGTGCCGCAGGGGCTGGACCCGCTGACCGAAGCCGCCTGGCGTTGCCTGCACGCGCTCGACGGGGTCAACAACTGCTTTCCGTCGGGCCACATCACCATCCCCGTGGTGGCCGCGGCCGGGTTCGCCGCGCAGTATCCGCGGCTGCGGCCCTGGGCCTGGTCGGCGCTCGTCGTGCTGACGCCCAGCGTGATCACCACCGGCCAGCATTATGTCTGGGACATCGCCGGCGGCCTGGCGACTGCGACGCTCGGCCTCTTGCTCGCGGGCAGGCCGCTGTGGCGAACTGGGTGCTCCTGAGCTTCGCCCGATCCGCGCCCACGGGTAGTCCGATAGTCGCCCCGACCGTGGCCCATGCCGCCGCTCACCGAAGAAAGCCTCATGCCCGACACCCCCACCCCCTCGACTCCGCCCGGCCTGTTTTCCCGCGGCGCGATCGGTTTCTGGTTCCTCGGCCTGGGCCTGCTCGGCCTGGTGCGCTCGTGGATGCGCGCCACCCGCCACGGACCGTTCGACGCCGATGCGATCACCCTGCTGTGGCTGATCGGCTCGATCCTGCTGACCCTGATGGGCGCGCTGCGGATCTGGCGGGCCTGGCGCGAAGGCCGCCCGCCGCGCGGCTGACACCGGCGCGTCGTCGGCCCGGCATCGCGCCCGCCGGCATGCTTTGCATCCGCCCAGGGCCGGCCGCAACGACCCGCGCGGCTTTGCGAAAACGCCCCGACAGGCGCAAGCTGTGACGCCCCGGCGCGCATTGCGTGCTCGAATCTGCTTACGCTTTGTATATGTCTGCCCGAACCGTTTCCGAATTCACTCTCGATCCCGCCGACAGCGAACGCCTGGCCAACCTCAGCGGACCGTTCGACGCGCATCTGCGCATGATCGAACTGCGCCTGGGCGTGGAAATCGCCAATCGCGGCAACATATTCCGCATCGACGGCCCCGAGCGCGTGGTCGGCGAGGCCGAGAAGCTGCTGCGCCGGCTGTGGAAGGACGCCGCCGAGGAAACCCTCGACGAAAGCGCGATCCATCTGGCCCTGACCGAAACCGGCGCCGAGCAACTGGTGGCGCAGGACATCGAGCCGCAGGAGGTCGCGATCCGGGTCAAGCGCGGCACCATCCGCGGCCGCGGCGTCAATCAGGCCAAGTACCTGCATGCGATCGCCACCCACGACATCAACTTCGGCATCGGCCCGGCCGGTACCGGCAAGACCTTTCTCGCCGTCGCCAGCGCGGTCGAAGCGCTCAACGAATCGCGGGTGCAGCGCCTGATCCTGGTGCGCCCCGCGGTCGAGGCCGGCGAAAAGCTCGGCTTCCTGCCGGGCGACCTCACCCAGAAAGTCGACCCCTACCTGCGCCCGCTGTACGACGCGCTGTACGAGATGCTCGGGGTCGAGAAGGTGGTCAAGCTGCTGGAACGCAACGTCATCGAGATCGCGCCGCTGGCCTACATGCGCGGGCGCACGCTCAACGATGCCTATGTGATCCTCGACGAAGCGCAGAACACCACCATCGAACAGATGAAGATGTTCCTGACCCGCATCGGCTACGGCAGCACCGCGGTCGTCACCGGCGACATGACTCAGGGCGACCTGCCCAAGCACATCAAGTCGGGATTGAAAGACGCCCTCGAGGTGTTGCGCAACGTCAACGGAATCAGCTTCACCTTCTTCGAAGCCAAGGACGTGGTCCGCCATCCGCTGGTCGCACGCATCGTGAGCGCCTACGACGCGCGCGATGCGAAGGACGCGCAGACCGGGCCGGCCGCCTGATCGGTGCGGGGTCGGCGTCGCGCCAGCGTTCCGTGCTGGCACTGGCGCCGGTGTTTGCGCTGGTACGGCCCGGACCGTCGTCGGTGCGAGCGCCACGCGACCGTAACGGCCGCCGCCCGATCCCGCGATCAGCCGCGCAGTGCACTACCGATGAACCCTTAGCGTTGCGTCTCCCCCATCAGCCCGCACCGCAGTGAGTACCACGATGACCCAAGGTCCCGTCCGTCTCGATGTCGCCGTCAGCTACGCCCTGCCGCGCAAGGGCCTGCCGGCGGCGAACAGTTTCCGCAAGTGGGTCGCCGCCGCGTTGAAAGGCCGCATCCGCGAAGCCGACCTGGCGATCCGCATCGTCGGCACCAAGGAAGGCCGTTCGCTCAACCGCCACTACCGCGACCGCGACTACGCCACCAATGTGCTGAGCTTCCCCGCCGACCTGCCCGAAGGCCTGCCGAAGGGCGTCAAGCTGCCGTTGCTCGGCGACCTGGTGATCTGCGCGCCGGTGGTCGTGCGCGAAGCGCGCGAGCAGAAAAAGCCGCTCAACGATCACTACGCGCACCTGACCGTGCACGGCACCCTGCACCTGCTCGGCTGGGATCACGAGGACGAGCGCGAAGCTGAGTGCATGGAGCAACTGGAGCGCGAGATCCTGGCTTCGCTGGGGATCGCGGATCCTTATCTGGAAGAGTGATCGACGACTGGCGGATCGATCGGTGCTGCGGGACTGGTAGGCGAACGCGAATCGGGTTCTGATCCGGTTCGCGCAAGCGGCTTCGAATCGCCGGAAGCCCTCGATACGCGAAGTCGATGACGCGACGATTCATCTCAAGCATCGCCTGAGAGAACCGCGGTGGCGCCCGAAAACCCGTGCAGCCACGGATCGAATCGCGGCTCGACAGCAAGAACACCACGCCTTCGATGATGCCTCGCCGACGAGGCATTACTCACAGGCAGCCGCGTCAGCCGCAGCGATCTGCCACCGCAATCACAAGCAGTCGATCAGCCCGTCGTAAATGGACACCGACGTCCCCGGCAACTTCGCGTACAAAGGCCGCTCGCCGGCCAACGCGCCCAGCAGGGCCGATACCGTGGTCCCGGGTGCCAGCGGACTACGGCAGCGCCAGATCTTCGGCGTCACCTGGATCTTGCCGGTGGCCGGATCGACCTCCTCGTTGCTCGCCGCGAACACCCACACGCAGCGCCCGAGCACGCCGCTGAATTGCTCGACCGAGCATCTGAACCGCAGCGCATAGATGTTGCTGTAATCGCCCTCGCAGAACGTGTCGCCGCAGATGTCGTCGAAGTTTTCGCGCAGGTGGTACTGCATTTCGTACCAGGCATTGATCTCGGCGTCATCGGTCAAATAACTGCCTACTTCTACATATTCGGCTGCCTGCGTCGCGTTGGCGGCCATGGCCATCGAAGGTGCTGCAATCGCCATAGTGAGCGCCACGGCTGCGCGCAAAAGAACATTCGACTTACGCATGCGTATCCTCATCCTTGAATAATAGTTATCGATCGTTTTGGCCAACATCTATCGGCACTGAGCAATATTAGATCCAGCTACAAGCGACGGAAATCGGATTTCCGCCGCCTGTCTTGTAGGAATTGGCGAAGTCGTCGTCGACGGCTCCGCATCAGCCATGTCGTCGCTCACCAGCAATCGAGCACATTCGTTGCTGTTCCGGACTTGGCCTTAACCCCCTTGTCGTTGATCGACATCGTCATGCATTTTCCATCGCCACTGGCCTGCGCCCCGGCCGGGGTCGCGGTCAAGGTGTAAGACGTCGCGGCGATGACGCTGCCAAACGTGTAGAAGCCGTTGAGCTCGGTGACGCAGCCACCGGCCGGCACCGTCGCGCCGGTGTAGGTGAACCTGGTCGTGTAATACCGCTCCATGTACTGCACCTGCCCCATCAGGCACGCCGTGGCGGTGGCACGGCGCGACTTGATCACTTGGGCCTGATAGGACGAGTAAGCGAGCCCTGCGAGAATCGCCACTATGGCAACGACGATCATCAACTCGATGAGCGTAAAACCCGAGCATTTACGATTTGACACAGCAGTTCCCCTGAAAGACGACAACTTCATGCAGATCGATCCCGCCTAGCACTATCCGTCCCGCAGGATTTCTCGCCACGCGACCCGCTTGGCGCCCAATCCAGTGACCGGTGTCGGCACACCTTCGATCTTGTCGTCTTGGTTGGAGCCCTCGATCAAGTTGCCGTTCTTGCCGGGAATGATGACGACCGGATTCAACGAGCCGTCGGTACGCTTTCCGGACGGATACCTGGAAGGATTGTCCCCCGTGCCCGCCACGGCATCCTTGTTGTCGATTACTCCGTCGCCGTTGATGTCGAAGATGCCGGAGTCGATGCGTCCGCCGGTGAACGGATCGATTTCCATCAACCAACCATTGCCGCCGACGTTGCACGGATCGCTATTGTTCGGAATCCGACTGATGCCCAGCAGGCGGTTGCCATCGAACAGGTTGGGAACCACCATCCGCTCACCCATCGCGGTACCGGCGGGCGTGACCAGGTCGAGCTTCCAGCCCAACTTTCCGGTCATATCGCCTTCCTTCGAAGCCGATATCACGCGGACTTCAACATCCTTGCCATCTTTATCCTTGAGCGGCCCCTCGTACTCGATCGTGCGAGTAGCGAGGTTCGCGGCGGTCACCAAGGTTCCGGTATCCCTGATGCCGTACCAGGTCTGAACCGACTTGTCGCTGAGGTCGGCGCCACCCAGAAACCGCCCGGTGCCGAAAAACACCCATGTTTCCAAGGAGTCCGGCTTGCGGCCGACCAACGGAGTGGCGGTGATTGCCTGTGCGTTCCCGCCCGAATCCGTCGCGCGGAAAAGGACAGCCGCGCTGGCGGTTCCAGTGCCGATATTGCTGAACTTCCACAAATTGCCCTTGAAGTCACCGGCATAAGCACTGTCGATGAAGCCGTCTGCGTTGGAATCCCAGGTCCGCACACCCGACAATCCATTGTCGGAACCGACCCCGGTATCAATCGCGCTCACGGCGCCCGTACCTACATCCAAGGTCACCAACTGCGACTTTCCGTCCGCGCTATTGGGACCGTTGCCCAGCAGGACCCGCCACACGCCATTGGCCGTCTGCGCGATCACCGGCTTGCCCAAGTTGTTGCCAAGGCTCGGAACCTGCGTTCCGTACTTTTCCCAAAGGAATTTAATGTCGCCCGGATCGGTGATGTCGAGCGCGAAAACCCCCTTGCCGCCGCGCCCCATGGTCCCTACCAGCACGGTCTTCCAGGCGCCGTCCAGGTAGACGTCGGCTACCGTGAGCTCACCGTCCACGAAATAGCGATGCGGATAGCCGGGCGTCGCGTACCCGGTCAGGCCACCCGGGATACTGAGGGCCGCGGCGGGCACGAAGGCATACGCCTCCACGCCCGTGGCCGCATTGAATGCGTGCAACATGCCGTCATTGCCGCCGACATAAACCAGCGGCGTGCGCGTTGCCTTGGCAGCGGCGAAGTCGTTATACGCCTTGCCACCGCCGGTAAAGGTCGCGTAGCTGTACTGATTCGGCGAGGGCTTGCCGACATAGACCGGCGACGAATTGACGAAATCGCCCAGCACGCCACCGCGATTGCGCAAGGGGCCGCCATTGGAGACTTCCTTGGTTCGTACTCCGCGCAGGTAATCCACAACGTCGGCCGCGGTCGCACCCGAGAAGCTACCGCTCCCGAGGTTGGTCTTGTCGGCAGCCGACAACAGGTCGTACCGGAATTCCCGATAGCCGTCGCTGTTGGCGAATATCTTCCGGGCAGCCGGCGCAGGTACGACCGCTCCTGCCGTCCAGACCGGGATGTTCGCCTTGGTCACCGGGTCGATACGGTACGACGTCAGATCGCCGTGCCAGTCATTGAAGTAGGTCGGCGAATAGATCGTCGCACCCTGCTCCAAGGTCGCGCCATTGGTGCCGAGACCCGCGGCCGCGCCGCGGCGATCGGCGCCGGCGCTTTCAAAGGCTCGGGTCAGACCGGACACCATCTGTTCGGCCTGATAGGCAACGTAGAAATTACGCGGACGCTTCTCATTCACCTGATTGGCGAGCCCGACCTTGTCGCCATCCGTCCACAGAGCATCCGGGAGTGGATCGACGCGCGTATCCGGATCAAATCCCGCCGGCACATCGAAGCCGCCGTATTTCGTCGCGAGGTAGTACTGATTATCTTCGCGCCTCACCACCACCTTAAAAGGAAGAACATCGACCCAATAGGTACTTAAGGTCTGCATTCCGGGCATGTTCGGCTGCATGTCCTTGGTGTGGGAGTAATACGCGAGTCCGGCTATGAAACCTGAATTGACGTTGCCACCGGGATTGAACTTGTCGGCAAGCGATTTATCAATACCTTCCAACCGAAACAAATTCCCTAGCGCGGTCTCGACGTTGACCATCGTATCCGCCGCCACCTTCGGCGGCATGGCCGGAGCCGAATCCTTCTTCGTCGACCCAGGCAGATTTCTATCCAGATGGGTATAGGTATCGCCGATGCCGACCGCCACGTTGCGCTGGCACTGATACTGGACCGGATTGACCCAGTCGGTGATCACCGGAAACAGGTCGGTCTGTTTGGCCGCCTGCCCGGCCGGGATAGTGGTGTATTCGGGAACATTGTCCTGCCCCCTGAAGTACCGCACCGCCGCATAGTAAAGCTCGCTGACGTTATCCGCCCCCTTGGCGTCGTTGGTGGTGGTCTGCGCGAACTTGTTGAGATAATTGATAACACCGCTATTGACTACGACGCTGGTGTTGTTACGAGTATTGGTCGCCGTTGCGTCAACCGGATCCGGGTTATTATAAGTGCCAAGCTGTATACCGGTGATGGGATCCCACTCTTTATTGGGGTTGTCTTTCGGCCCCGCCACGGGATCGTAGCTATACGGCCCAACGTACTTCTGCCTGGCCCGAAGGACGCCGCCGTCGCGATCTGGACTGGAGTCGTTCAAATAACCGAATATGCTGAAACGCAATTTGTCGTTATATTTCTGAATTAGGCCTTCCGGCTTCCACGTGTTCCCATATTGCTTGCAATTCGCCTCGGGCTTTACCGCACCCGAATTGACGCAGACAGCGACCCGCACGCTTACCTCATACACCGTCTTGTCGGCGGCTGAACCGGCTTTGCCGCTGAGAGCGTGCGTGGCGGGATTATAAGAAACCGCATTGCCGTCGACGTCGCCGGAACCATCCCGCGTGAAGCGCATCTTGTTGCCCAGGTTACGCACCTTCATGCGCAACGGCCATTCAGCGCTGGCAGGAAACACGCTTTGAATCTCGGATGCTGGAATCCCCACATCCGGGAAGAAATCCTTGCCGTAGTCGTTATTGTCGTGCCTCGCCTTTTCAAGCCAGACCTGGGTGGCAGTGTCGCGAACGCGATAGCCACCTGTCAGCGCCTTACGGAACGGGTCGATGGTCTGAGTAACGGCCCAGTTCAGGAAGTTTCCGCTCCACTGCTTTAGCGCCCCGGAGCACTGGTGATTAGCGGTTACCCCAATCGGTTCGAAAAATCGATCTTTCTCGTTGGTAGCGAAATTGTATTTGTAACACTTGGCGGAATCGAAATAACCCACATACGTGATGCTCGCATTGTAAACGTCTGCGCCACCGACCATGGTGAAGTTGGCCTTGGCGTTGACAGTGGGATACTCGACCGAGGGCACCAATACAAGATTGTTGGGCACGTCGTTACCCAGCGCCAACGGCCTGGACTGGATCGGCACCTCCGACACCGCCGGCGTCGCGCTCAGCGCGGCCAACATGCCAATGAGGACGGCGGCCATTCGCGGCGCCATATCGCGAACACGCCCGATGCAACGCTTACCGAAAGATCTCATGCTCTTGCTCCCGAGCGGACGCGTATTGGGTTCAGATATTTCGCCGAGTAGTCGCAGTCTCATGTCAGTAGCTCATCAAGGTGGACTGCAAGACCACGACAGCGCGATCGGAAACTTTGGATGGATCGTGGCTGCGCGCGGTTACGCGATAAAACGCGGCCGTGGCCTGCGGCACGCTTCCAGGTTCGTACGGATTGCCGTTGACATCGCCCATGTCGTCGGCACTGGTACGCCGCCCCATGAATTCGACGTAGTACTGCGGCGTACCCGCGGCAGGCACTTTGGAATCACCGACGCTGGCGTTGGCCCAGCAGCCGACCCCGGAAGCGTCGGCGCATGCGCTGCCGCCACCGATATACGTATCGGCTGGAGTCGTAGGGCAGGCCGTGGTGGGCACGGAGCAGTCTCTGCCGATCGGGTTGCCGTTTTTTACCGCCGCATCCACCGACTGCTCGCCTTCGCGCAATGCGCGCTCGGCCAACTCGAACGCGATGCCGCGGTCGTACATGCCGGCGCTCATTCGCTCTTCAAGCATGGTGCTGCGCAATATGGCCAGCCCGAGCAACATCATGACCAGCAGCATGATCATGATCACGGCCAAGGCGGCGCCTTTCTGACTGGAACGTACGGCGAACGAAGTTCGGCGTGACGACATGACGATGCTCCTCACAGGTTTCGATTGCGCATGGCCAGCACCGCGGTGACGCTGCGGCTGATGCTTTCGTTGCCAATGCCGCTTTTGCGCTCGCTTTCAAGCGTCAACACCACGCGCGCGGCCTTGACCTTGGCCCAGTCGGCGGCGGCGATCGACGACGCGGGCTGATAGTCGGTTCGACCATTCACCAGATAGGTCAGGGCCATCTGGCTCACGCCCTCGGCCACTTCATCCGGCGTCGATTGAATTCCCTTGGAATCGACTACCGCGCGAAACAGCGACTTGCTCCCGCTGTCGTTGTTGCCGATGAACCAGCGCACCAGATGAGGCCTGACGACGGTCGCGCTGGCGCCGTACCGATGCCAGGACGTATCGGGAATCGCCGCATCGTCCTTGCACAGCAAAGCAGTTTCGCGACTGAAGCCGGTGCTGCAGTTGCCGCCGCTTCCATGCGCGATCGAATTCGCGCCCACACTGGTCGCCTTGAACAGAGAAGCGAGGCGGAAATCGCAGACCATCAGCACGTCATTGGCCTTGACGTCCGAGGGAACGGCGCTGACCGTCAGATCGGAGTCCTTGGCGGCCATCGGCGCGGTGAGATACAGGCCGAGATCTTCCGTGGAATGAATTTCCAGACCGTCCGTTCCCGACACCCTGCCGCCAGCGGCGCTGCCGAATCCGAACGCGGGCGTGGCGAATGCGGTTGAGCCGCTGACGCCAGTCAGGCTGTTGTTCCAGTTCCTCCAGAATGCGTTGTCCCGCTCCGTCACCACGTTGCCGAGACGAATCGTGGACGCGCAATGGTTTCCACCGGCTTCGCGCACATCCCTGGCCATCAATTCGAAGGCGATGCGTCCCGCTTCCTGCACTCGCGACAGATCTTCAGTCGTACGAAAGGCGGCCCGCCCGGACAGGAAGATCGACAGCGCCCCCATCGTCAACAGCAATCCGAGCACCAGGGCGATCATCAGTTCGATCACACTGAAGCCCGATGCACGGCGTGCCATGCCTGCGCGATACGAGGGACCGCTCATAGCCGTACC
Source organism: Lysobacter capsici (assembly GCF_014779555.2). Classification (NCBI taxonomy): domain Bacteria; kingdom Pseudomonadati; phylum Pseudomonadota; class Gammaproteobacteria; order Lysobacterales; family Lysobacteraceae; genus Lysobacter; species Lysobacter capsici. Next base: position 1,722,284 of record NZ_CP094357.1, on the reverse strand, counting down.
TGCAAGGTGTAGGTCAATTTATCCGCGTTCGATTCGCCGCCGGCGGTGCCGCCCCGCGTATCGTCCCAACGCACGCTGACCGTGCACAGGCCGGCGCTGTCGCAAGTCACCTGGCCACAGGTCGAATCGCGCGCGCCCAAACTCGCGGCCAAGCCCTGCATCCATGCCGCCTGGTCGGCGACGGCCAGGGTCGCGGTCGAATCGGGCTTGGGTATCACGCCATTCGCGCAGCGCGGCGCGGCCATGTTGTAGGCCCCTTTCTTGGCCTCCGCGGCGTTGGCGCGCATCGAATCGACGATGGCATAGGCCTGCACGACGGCCTGACTGCGCTGCATGGAACTTTGACTGTTCCTCAACGCAAGGCTCTGCATCGCGGCCACGCCCAGAAGGCCGAAACCCAGCACCAGCACCGCGACCAGAATTTCGACCAGACCGACGCCGGTCTGCCGGCGCCGCAAGGACCGAGCCACCGCAGGTTTCGTCGATCCGTTTCTTTTCGATTCTCGTGTGCGCATGTCAACTGCACCGTCCATTGCCGTCGAGGGAGTCGGTCGCGACGCGTCCACCGGAAATCAGCCGCACGCGGCGCAGGTTCTCCGCCGGGTAACTGGTCGCGATGCAAATGTCGAAACTGGTGTTGAGGAAAGCGCCGCGCGGCGTATCGCTGGCCCGGGCAAAGCCATCCGGCCGATAGGTGAATTTGCCGTTGCCGACCGCGCTGCGGACTTCGACCGGCGATTTCACCTGGAACGACTGAAGCACCCGCGAATCGTTGGCCGTGCCGTTGCCGTCGCCATCGGGGACGACCACGATCCAGGCGGCCCAGGGCCCGGAGCCGCTGCTGCAAGTGCTTTGATCGGCGCTTCGGCACACTTCGACGCTGGCGTTGCGCTTGATGGCTTCCAGGCGCGCGTACTGCAACGAGGCGACCAGTTCGTTGGCGGTTCCACTGAGTCGGTTGCGATTGATCGTGGAAACCAGACTGGGCACGGCCATGGCCAACATGATCGCCGCCACGGTCACCGCGACGATCAACTCCAGCAATGTGAATCCGGCGGAACGCTTCGATTTCATGGCGAGCCCCTGACTAACTTCGTGTGGAAGTTAACGGCGACTCGACGCGAATCACTATCTTTCGAGGGACGAACGGTTCAAGGGTTCGGGCAAACGGCGAGCGATACACAATTGATGTGATCGCAATCAGCAATAAAGATTTGATAGCAGCACACGAGGCTTTTATGGCGTCGATCGACGTCAAATCTTATCGATCGGCGCCAACTTTATTTCCAAGTGCCTAGCGGCACAGCAGGCACATAACATACATAGAAATACACTCGATTTCGGCCGATTCATGGCGCACGGGATCGCTTCGTTCTCTCGCTCAATTCGTATCGGAGAACTCCCAACGCCACGTCGGCGTACTCCGATACAAGTTCGGGGCATCATCCGGTTCTCGCGTCCGATCCAGCCTGCCACTCTGCCGCTCTCTCACATGCAAAGGAATGCACATGCGGCGGATACGAGGACTGTCTCTTATCGAAGTGGTGGTGGCGCTCATGATCGCCACGCTCGTGCTGGGGTTCGCGCTACCGGCGCTGGGCCGGATCGTCGATCGCGCCCACGTCGCCCATGCGCAAACCCAGTTGGGAGAGAGCTTTCTGACAGCGACGCGTCATGCGGTGGCGAGCGGAAGCGCCACCGTCATCTGCCCTGTGAATGAGACCGGCGACTGCGAAGAAGCGCCGGACTGGAGCCGAGGTTGGCTGGTCTTCGCCGACCTCGACAACGATCGGCGGTTTGGCGGCCGTGACATCGTCATCCGTCGCTTCGAACCGGTCGCCGGCGGTTTGCGGCTATACAGCACGGAAGGTCGCAAGCGCATCGTCTTTCAACCGCAAGGCGACAGCGCCGGAACCAATGTCACTTTCACGCTCTGCTCGCGCCGACACAACGCGATCGGGCAGCTGATGCTTTCGAACACGGGGCGATTCCGTGCCGCCAAAATCACCAGCGACAGCGATCGGCTCTGTATTTAAGCGCATGCAGATCTGGCACCGGCACCGACGTCCGTCGCGCACATCCGACGCCCTGAGGAACTGATGGAGCTAACAACGACCCGACATCGCAAGCACAATCGACCCGGTCGGCGAGATCTTGGGGATGGCAATCAATCGTCATCGGCGTTTTCGTCGCGGCATCCGTTTTTTTCGTTGGCCGGCTCAAATGCAGACGTCACGACCCAGCTGGACTCGTCCGACCCTGCTCACCACGATCTTGCGCACGTTTTCCGCGCCAGGCGTACATGTCGCCGGCTTGAGGGTGAAACTGGGCGACGCGGCCCCCACAAGGCGGCCGCGCTCATCGAAGGCCAGCACGCTGCCTCCACCGGACATCCCGGTCGCCATGATTTCGATTCGACCCGGGGCCGATACCTGACGCAACACCTCGACGGTGGAAGGCATCCCATCGCCGTCGCGATCGGCCCAAACGATCCAGCCGTCGCTCCAGTCTTTGCTGCAACTCGCTCCGTCGATACTGGCGCAGACATAGCCACCGTGCGAGTTACGGAATCCTATATTGCGAGCGAGGCTGACCGCGGCGACCAGTTCATTGGCCGATACCGCAACGCGATTGGAATTCCATGCCTCGCGCATGCCCGGCACCGCGAACGCCGCCAGAATTCCGATAAGCGCGACGCCGACCAATAGTTCGATTGCGGTAAAGCCGCCGACATGACCAGTATGCATTTCCGCTTCCACGTTCCCCTGAGGAACACATCTCCGCGGAGCCGGATTAGAGGACAGCCATGCCGATAAGCGGCATATCGACGAGGGCAAGCGGAAAACCGGGCTTGTATCGAACGTAAAAACATCACATGGAATGATCCAGGATTAGATTTCGTGTGCCACCTTTCGAAAATGCAGGACGAACTTGAGCGGGTAAGGATTCATCATCCCGTGCCATATCGGGCGACGAATTGCGCTCTCTAGAAAACCCGATATCCGCCTCACGTCCGAAAAGTGATGCCGGCGATGGTGCCGGTGTCGAGTGCCAACTCCATACGCCCGAAAGCCACCTGTAATCGGCCGATATAGGGATCTGTGCCCGCCCTTCTCGCTCCAGCCTCTCCAAAACTGCGTTCACCCTCGCAGACTGTGCTGTGATTGCCTATTCAGGAAGAAGCCACCCGGCCTGGCGGAACCATTCGTTCCACCACCTGAACCGGGTCCAGGTTAAACTGCGGCCCATACGCCCTCCCCCCGAGGGTCGCAGCCAAGAACCGAATGTCCGAGGACGACAGTAGTAGCACCCACCCGCCGGAACACCACGAGAAACGGCGCTCCTGGCTCGACCGCATCAGCTCCGCGCTGTCGGGCGAACCCAGTTCCCGCGAAGATCTGGTCGAGTTGTTGCGCGATGCGCAATCCGACGGGCTGATCGCCGCCGACACCTTGCGCATGATGGAAGGCGCGATCGCCGTGTCCGACCTCACCGTCGGCGATGTGATGATCCCGCGTTCGCAGATGGTCGCGCTGCCGGCCGAGGCCAAGTTCCTCGACCTGATGAAGATGGTGGTCGAGTCCGGTCATTCGCGCTTCCCGGTGCATGGCGAGGACAAGGACGAGATCCTCGGCATCCTGCTGGCCAAGGACCTGCTGCGCGGCGTGGTCGCCGACAACGGTCCAGGCACGATTCACGAGTTGCTGCGACCGGCGGTGCTGATTCCCGAGTCCAAGCGCCTGGACGTGCTGCTGCGCGAGTTCCGCCAGTCGCGCAATCACATGGCAATCGTGATCGACGAGCACGGCGGCGTCGCCGGCCTGCTCACGATCGAGGACGTGCTGGAACAGATCGTCGGCGAGATCGACGACGAGCACGACGAAGCCGAGAATCCCGATGCCTTGATCGCGGCCCAGGCCGACGGTCAGTACGTGGTCGATGCGTTGACCCCGATCGACGATTTCAACGAACGCTTCGGCGCGGATTTCGACGACGACGAGTACGACACCATCGGCGGTCTGGTGACCGCGGCGATCGGGCACCTGCCCGAGGCCGGCGAGGAACTGACCCTGGACCGCTTCGTGTTCCGCGTGGCCAGCGCCGATGCGCGGCGCGTGCATGCGTTCCATGTCGGGGTGTTGGGCAGTTTGTGAGGGGATGCCGCGGCGCGGGTCGCGGTTATCGGGCTCGGTCCTTACGCGGGTTGAATTCGACGCGTTGAAGCCGGCGCGCACTTGCATCAGATCTGGCAGGGTGGACCCGCGGCGAATCGTAGGCCGCGCGCCCTCATCCGGCCCTTCGGGCCACCTTCTCCCGCTTGCGGGAGAAGGGCGTGTCGAATGATCGTCCCTGGGTTTCGTTCTCGGCGGTCGGGCTGCGTCGTTGTCGGCGCCGCTGAAGCCGGCTCGCTTATGGCGACCGCCGGCCTCGCAAAGCCGTGCGGGCCTGGGCGAGCAACCTGAGTGCCGCCGGCCATGTCGGGGTGCTGGGTCGCCTGTACGGCACCCACTTCGTCCAGCAGGCAGAGACGAATCGACACGATTCGTCGCGCCGGGTCGCTACGAAGGAGTCGATGACCACGACTGCCGGCCTGTGTCGCCGGCCTTGCTCGCCATGAGCGCCCTGCTGAGCCGACCCAACCGGGCCGGCGATGCCCAGGCCTGATAGCGCATCTGCCTGGGGGGCAGAAGATCGTCACACGCGACGGCACTCCAAATCCCCACTCCAGCCACGGCACACCCCGACCGGCTGTTTACAATGGCCGCCACCCGCCCTGCCGGACTCAGCCCCTCGTGACCTTCCTGCCCCGTGTCGTCCGGCTGTTCGCCCTGGCCCTGTTGCTGTCGCTTTCCAGCGTGACCCTCGCCGCCGCGGCCGACGCGCCCACGGCCGCGGCGAAAGCCATGGAGTCGAAGTCCGGCGATTCGAACCCGGCTGAGCACAAGCCGGCCGATCCGACGCCCTCCGATTCGAACCCCGCGGCGGCACCCCGGCCGACCGGACCGCAGCCGCCGCGCGTGGGCATGGTCACCATGCAGCCGGGCCAGGAGTTCTGGTCGCGCTTCGGCCACGACGCGCTGGTGGTGCTCGACCCGAACACCGACAAGGCGATCTCCTACAACTTCGGCTACTTCGACCCGAGCGAGCCCGACTTCGTGCCGCGCTTCATCCGCAACGATATGCGCTATCGCCTGCTCGCGCTGCCGTTCGAGGCCGACATCGGCCAGTACGGGCTGGAAGGCCGCGGCGTGTCGGTGCAGTGGCTCGATCTCACCCCCGCGCAGGCGCGCGAGATCGCCGAAGCGCTGCGGGTCAACGCGCTGCCGGAAAATTCCTACTACCGCTATCAGTACTTCGACGACAACTGCGCCACCCGCGTGCGCGACGCCATCGACACCGCGCTCGGCGGCGGGCTGCGGCGCCAGATCGAAGGCCGCTCGCACGGCAATACCCTGCGCAGCGAGGCGCTGCGCCTGTCCAAGCCCGAGCCGTGGATGTGGCTGGTGCTGGACGTGATGATGGGTCCGGAAGCGGACAAACCGGTGCCGGTGTGGGCCGAGTCCTACGTGCCCGGCCGCCTCGCCGCGGCCCTGCGCGAGGTCAAGAACAACGAAGGCCGGCCGCTGGTGGCCGAGGAACGCCAGTTGCTGCCGCATCAGATCTCGCCCGACCCCGAAGCCACCCCGCTGCCGTGGTGGCCATGGGCGCTGACCGGCCTGGTGCTGGGCGCGGCGCTGGCCTGGATCGGCGACCGCAGCCCGCGCGTGCTCGCCGTCGTCGCGCTGCCGCTGTGGGGCGTGCTCGGGCTGATCGGCGCGGTATTGGTCTATGCCTGGGTCGACACCAACCACAACTACATCTGGGCCAACCGCAACCTGCTGCTGTTCAATCCGCTGTGCCTGCTGCTGTGGTTCGGCGGTTTGCGCGCGCTGCGCGGGCGCGAGACCGGGCCGGTGTTCGTGTGGCTGACCGCGCTGGTCGCGCTGAGCTCGCTGGCGGCGTTGTTCATGTACTGGCTGCCGGTGTATCCGCAGCGCAACGCGCACTGGATCGCCCTGTGGCTGCCGATCCACACGGGCCTGTGGCTGGGCTTCCGCAAGGCCGCCCGATTGCGACTGGCCTGACGGCTTGCCGCTGCCGCCGCGCGCGGGCACGATTCGGGGATGAAAGATCCCGCCCTGCCCCAATGCGTCATCAACTGCGCGGCCTACGGCCGCGACGGAACCCGCCGCGACATCAGCCTGGACGCGATCAGCGACGTGCTCGCGGTCGACGACGGCAGCTTCGTCTGGGTCGGCCTGTACGAGCCCGATGAAGGCATCCTGGAAAAACTGCAGGAGGAGTTCTGCCTGCACGACCTCGCGGTCGAGGACGCGCACAACGCGCATCAGCGGCCGAAGATCGAGTCCTATGGCAACTCGCTGTTCGTCGCCATCCACACCGCGCAGAAGATCGACAACCGCATCCGCTTCGGCGAGACGCATATGTTCGTCGGTCCGCGCTATCTGGTCACCGTGCGCCACGGCGCCTCGATCAGCTACAAGGCCGCGCGCGCGCGCATGGAGCGCGAGCCGGACCTGCTCGAACACGGACCGGGCGCGGCGCTGTACGCGGTGTTCGACAGCGTGGTCGACAATTTCATGCCGATCGTCGAGGGCTTCACCCAGGAGCTCAACGAGCTGGAAAAGGACATCTTCGCCGAGGATTTCAGCAAGGAGACCGTGCAGGAACTGTACGACCTCAAGCGCGAACTGACCCGGCTGCGGATGGCGGTGGCGCCGCTGCAGGACATCCTGGGCCAGCTCGCGCGTTCGCGCGGCGGGCTGATCGACGAGGAGATCCAGCTGTATTTCCGCGACGTGCTCGATCACGCCGTGCGCATCAACGAAACCACCGACACCCTGCGCGAGATGCTGACCGCCGCGGTCAGCGTGAACCTGTCGCTGGTCACCGTGCGCCAGGGCGAGACCGTCAAGCGCCTGGGCGCCTGGGCCGCGCTGCTGGCCGCGCCGACACTGATCACCAGTTGGTATGGCATGAACTTCAAGTACATGCCGGAGCTTGAAGGCCAGTGGAGCTACGGCATTCTGGTCGGGGTGATCGCGCTGACTTGCGTGGTGTTGTATGTGGGGTTCAAGCGGGCTAAGTGGCTTTGAGGCCGGGATTTGGGATTTGGGATTTGGGATTTGGGATTTGGGATTCGGGATTCGGGATTCGGGAATCGGGAATCGGGAATCGGGAATCGGGAATCGGGAATCGGATCGAGCTTGAGGCTGTTGTCGCTTCCCGACGTCCCCGTTTGACGCCGATCGCTGAGTAGATCCCACCTCGTCAATTAGCCCACTTTGCAAAAGGGGGCTGGCGCCTGCGCCGCTGTGTCCGCCGAAAGGAATCCAATGCGCCGGGGGATTCGCTTTTCGATCGGGGCGATGCAGTTGTCGAGCTGAAAGCGAATCCCCCCTGCCCCCTTTTCCAAAGCGGGAAAAGCAACGGCAATCGCTTGTTGATGTCTCCGGCTGATGTCGATCGCTGAGTAGATCGCCCCTCGTCAATTCGCCCTCTTGGAATTCGCCCCCTTTGAAAAAGGGGGCTGGCGCCTGCGCCGCTGTGTGCGCCGAAAGAAATCCAATGCGCCGGGGGATTTGCTTTTCCATCAGGGCGATGCAGCTGTTGAAGTAAAAAGCGAATCCCCCCTGCCCCCCTTTTCCAAAGGGGGGAACAGCAACGGCGAACAGCGTAGGCGAAGGCGAAGGCGAAGGCGGCAGCTTCCCGCATCTCCTCAAACGGCCCCGAACCTCCCACCTAAGACCAAAGTATCAGCCCAATTAGTGCCGCTTTGCCGCACTGCGCATTGACCCGCCTGGACGCAGGGGCGACGCTTCGGTAGTTGAAAAACCGGGAGGGTCGTCATGAAAGGTGGCATCGGCAAGGTGGGCTGGGCGGCCCTGGCAGTTCTCGGGGCGTTCTGCCTCGGCACGATCGCGCTGCGGCGCGGCGAACACATCAACGCGCTGTGGATCGTGGTCGCGGCGGTGTCGATCTATCTGGTCGCGTACCGCTACTACTCCCTGTTCATCGCCAACAAGGTGATGCAGATCGATACGACCCGGGCCACGCCCGCGGTCCTCAACAACGACGGCCTGGACTACGTCCCGACCAACAAGCACGTGCTGTTCGGCCACCACTTCGCCGCGATCGCCGGCGCCGGGCCGCTGGTCGGGCCGGTGCTCGCCGCGCAGATGGGCTACCTGCCCGGGCTGCTGTGGCTGATCGTCGGCGTGGTCCTGGCCGGCGCGGTGCAGGACTTCATGGTCCTGTTCGTCTCCAGCCGCCGCAACGGCCGTTCGCTCGGCGATCTGGTGCGCGAGGAGATGGGCCGCATCCCCGGCACCATCGCCCTGTTCGGCGCGTTCCTGATCATGATCATCATCCTCGCGGTGCTGGCGATGATCGTGGTCAAGGCGCTCGCGGAAAGTCCGTGGGGCATGTTCACGGTGATGGCGACCTTGCCGATCGCGGTGATGATGGGCGTGTACATGCGCTACATCCGCCCGGGCAAGATCGGCGAAATCTCGGTGGTCGGCCTGATCCTGCTGCTCGCGGCGATCTGGTACGGCGGGGTGATCGCGGCCGATCCGGTGTGGGGCCCGCGCTTCACCTTCACCGGCACCCAGATCACCTGGATGCTGATCGGCTACGGCTTCGTCGCCGCGGTGTTGCCGGTGTGGCTGGTGCTGGCGCCGCGCGATTATCTGTCCACGTTCTTGAAGATCGGCACCATCATCGCGCTGGCGATCGGCATCGTGATCGTGATGCCCGACCTGCGCATGCCGGCGCTGACCCAGTTCACCGACGGCACCGGCCCGGTGTGGAAAGGCGGGCTGTTCCCGTTCCTGTTCATCACCATCGCCTGCGGCGCGGTGTCGGGTTTCCATGCGCTGATCTCCTCGGGCACCACGCCCAAGCTGCTCGCCAATGAAGGCCACATGCGCTACATCGGCTACGGCGGCATGCTGATGGAATCCTTCGTCGCGATCATGGCGCTGGTGGCCGCCTCGGTGATCGAGCCGGGCGTGTACTTCGCGATGAACAGTCCCGCCGCCCTGGTCGGCACCGACGTGCACGCGGTCGCGCAGACGATAAGCGGCTGGGGCTTCAGCGTCACCCCGGAAATGCTCGAGACCACGGCCAAGGACATCGGCGAACACACCATCCTCGCCCGCGCCGGCGGCGCGCCGACGCTCGCGGTCGGCATCGCCCAGATCCTGCACAACGTGTTGCCGGGCGAGAACACGATGGCGTTCTGGTATCACTTCGCGATCCTGTTCGAAGCCTTGTTCATCCTGACCGCGGTCGATGCCGGCACCCGCGCCGGCCGCTTCATGCTGCAGGACCTGCTCGGCAGCTTCGTGCCGGCGCTGCGCCGCACCGAGGCCTGGGGCCCGAACCTGCTCGCCACCGGCGGCTGCGTCGCGTTGTGGGGTTACTTCCTGTATCAGGGCGTGGTCGATCCGCTCGGCGGCATCAACACCTTGTGGCCGTTGTTCGGCATCGCCAACCAGATGCTCGCCGGCATCGCGTTGATGCTGTGCACGGTGGTGCTGTTCAAGATGAAACGCGATCGCTACGCCTGGGTCACCATGCTGCCGACCGCGTGGCTGCTGATCTGCACCACCGCCGCGGGTTTCATCAAGATCTTCCACAGCAACCCGTCGGTCGGCTTCCTCGCCCAGGCGCACAAGTACCAGGACGCGATCGCCAAGGGCGAAGTGGTCGCGCCGGCCAAGAGCATCGAGCAGATGCAGCAGATCATGGTCAACAGCTACGTCAACACCGGCCTGACCCTGCTGTTCCTGTTCGTGGTGTTCTCGGTGCTGGTGTACGCGATCGGCGCGATCCTCAAGGCGCGCGCCAATCCGCAGCGCAGCGATCGCGAATCGCCGTACGTGACGATGACGCCCGCGCAGATGGCGGACCACTGACATGGGCACCGCACTCGTACCCGCCAGCCAATATCAGTTATACAAGCGCACCTGGCGCCGCCTGGTGCAGACCGCGCGGCTGTGCTGCGGCGTGCCGGACTACGACAACTATGTCCGGCACATGATGGAGAAACATCCCGAGCGGCCGATCCCGGATTACGCGACGTTCTTTCGCCAGCGGCAGGATGCGCGCTATGGCGGCGGGCGGATCGGATGTTGTTGAACGCACAGGCACGTGGATGACGAAAGGCCGCCCGAGGGCGGCCTTTGTTTTGCGCGATTATCGATGCACTCGATGGCCGTCGGCATCATGGCGTACGACGATCAAGCGCCAACGCCCCGCGCATCAACGCTCATTGCAGTGCCAGCGCGGCACCACCGCAAAGCGCTCCTGCGCGAATGCAGGCAGCACGCCGAAAGCCGCTTGCGCTGTCACCTGCGAGATCATGGCGCTATCGCTTTCGTCATCCGGCAGTTGCGACGAGATCAACGCCGCCAGGGCGTGATTCAAGTTCGCGGGCAGATACGCGGCAGCGGCTCGCATATTGGCCAGGACGCACTCGCGCGCCTGAGCGGGCGAAAAATCGTCCAGCAGGTGTTCGAAATCGGCGGCACTCTCCACCAGTTTGGTGAAAACGAAATGTTCGAACGACGCCGTTTCTATCGCGCTGTCGTCGCGATCGTGCCAGACCAGTGCGACCGCGATCGTGCCCGCGGCGGTCGTCATCAGGCAATAGGCATCGCCGGCGCCGGAAATCGCGAACGGCACGAATGCGCGCGCGTGCTGAAAACCCGGATTGAGCCAGGCCTCGGCGATCTCTTCGGCCTGCTCCGGACCGATCCATTCCAGATCGTAGGCGCACGAAAGCAGCGGCTGCGCGCGCAGGGTGTAGTCGCTCCAGTTCGCCTTCCAATCGTCGAGATTTTCGCCGTAGCGGGTCTTGCCGTCGGCGATCAGGCGGGCGAACGTCGGTGGCAGGGGGATACCGGTGCGTGCGGCTAACGACTCGTAGGTCATGGCTGTAGGTCAGAAGCAATGAGGTTGCGGACAAGCGAGATGTAGGAGCGGCGCAAGCGGCGACCGCGAAACATCACGTGCGTCGTATGCGCGATGTCGCGGTCGCGGCTCGCGCCGCTCCTACAGTCGGACTTCAGGCAGGCGCAGCGCCCGCGAGCGAACGCAAGGTGATGCCGACGATGTACGCCAATCCCGTCCCGGTCGCGTAACCCAGCGTACCCAGCAACGCGCCCACCGGCGCCAGCGACGGATGGAACGCCGACGCCACCACCGGCGCCGAAGCCGGGCCGCCGATGTTGCTCTGCGAGCCGATCGCGAAATAGAAGAACGGCACCCGCAGCAAGCGGCCGACGCCCCACAGGATCGCGATATGCACGCTGATCCAGATCAGGCCCAGCGCGAACAGCCACGGTTTGTCGAGCAAGGCCAGAATATCCATCTGCAAGCCGATGCAGGCGATCAGGAAATACAGCAGCAGACTGCCGATCTTCGACGCGCCCGCGCCTTCGAGTTCGCGCGCGCGGGTGAAGCTCAGTGCCAGGCCGGCGAAGGTCGATACCGCGACCACCCAGAAGAACGGTTCGTGCAGGCTGACCGTGCGCGCCCACGACACGTTCGCGGCGAACCAGCCCGACAGCGGCGTGGCGATCGCATGCGCCAGGCCGACCACGCCGAAGGCGATGCCGATGATCATCGCCAGATCGGTCAGGCTGGCGATGCGCTGGTGCTGAGCCTGGAAACTTTCGATGCGCTGCTTGAGTTCCTCGATGCCCGAGGTGTCGGCGCCGCTGCGCTCGTCGATCTGCTTGGCGCGGCTGGCGAGGAAGATCAGCACCGCCATCCACACGTAGCCCACGCCGACGTCGACCACGGCGAACTGGCCGAAGGTGGTCGCATCGACCTGGAAGATCTCCTTCATCGCCAGCATGTTGGCGCCGCCGCCGATCCAGCTGCCGGCCAGAGCCGCCATGCCCCCCCAGGTGTCGCCGGACACGGTTTCGGGATGGAACGCGCGCATCGCGACGAAGGCGACGATCGCGCCGAGCATCACGCTGAGCGAGGACACCGCGTACATCAGCAGCAGCTTGGGGCCGAGCTTGAGCACGCCCTTGAGGTCGATGGTCAGGGTCAGCAGCACCAGCGCCGCCGGCAGCAGCACGCGGCTGGCGACCGGGTTGTAGAGCTTGGTGTTTTCGCCGTCGACCAGGCCGACGGTGTTGTAGATGCCCGGGATGAAATAGCACAGCAGCAGCGCCGGCACGAAGGTGTAGAACTTTTTCCAGAAGCCGGTCTGCTTCGACGAGGTCCAGAACACCAGGCCCAGGGTGGCGGCGATCAGGCCGAGGACGACGATGTCGTTGCTGATGAGCGCCGTGTGGGCGGTTTCGGGCATGCCGGGTGTCTCGTGCGTTGGTGTGATCGCTTTTACTTCGGATCGACCGGACGGGGCAAGGGCCGGTGGGGTGATGCCGCGAGTTCAGGTGGCGAAACGGTTGCCGCATGTCGTTGCCACGGCCGCCTCCTGTAGGAGCGGCGTGAGCCGCGATCGCGGCATCGCGCATACGACGCATTTGAGGTTTCGCGGTCGCGGCTTACGCCGCTCCTACAGTCGGAACCGGACAAGGCGCAACCCTCGCGGGAAACGGCGCCCAACGCGGCGCAGCTGTCGTCCTTCCATCGTTACCACGATAGCCCCTGCAGGAGCGGCGTGAGCCGCGACCGCGACCTCACACATACGACGCATATGAGGTGTCGCGGTCGCGGCTCACGCCGCTCCTACAGTCGGAACCGGACAACGCACAACCCTCGCGGGAAACGGCGCGCAACGCGGCACAGCTGTCGTCCTTCCATCGTTGCGACAATAGCCCCCTGTAGGAGCGGCGTGAGCCGCGACCGCGGCATCGCAGTTACGACGCAAGCGAGTTTCGCGGTCGCGGCTCGCGCCGCTCCTACAGTCGGAACCGGACAAGGCGCAACCCTCGCGGGAAACGGCGCCCAACGCGGCGCAGCTGTCGTTCTTCCATCGTTGCGACGATAGCCCCCTGAAGGAGAGGCGTGAGCCGCGATCGCGGCATCGCAGTTACGACGCATCTGAGGTTTCGCGGTCGCGGCTCGCGCCGCTCCTACAGTGGGGATCGAAGCCACGCATATGCCCCACAACGACGAAGGCCGCCCGTGGGCGGCCTTCGCGGGAACGGCGCGGTGCGGGCGCTTACTGACCGATGTGCTGCTTCAGCCAACCATTGACCGTGTCGTGCCACAGCACGCTGTTCTGCGGCTTGAGCACCCAGTGGTTCTCGTCCGGGAAGTACAGGAACTTGGACTCGATGCCCTGACGCTGCAAGGCGGTGAACACGCCCAGGCCCTGTTCGACCGGGATGCGGTAATCGAGCTGGCCATGGATCACCAGCATCGGCACCTTCCAGTCCTTGACGTGATTGACCGGATTGAACTTCTCGTAGTTTTTCGGAACATCGAACGGCGTACCGCCCTGCTCCCACTCGGTGAACCACAGCTCTTCGGTCGCGTAACCCATCATGCGCTGGTCGAACACGCCGTCGTGGCTGACCAGGCACTTCCACGGTTGCTGCCAGTTGCCGGCGATCCAGTTGACCATGAAGCCGCCGTACGACGCGCCCAGCGCGCAGGCCTTGTCGCCGTTGAGGAAGGAATACTTCTTCTGCGCCGCGGCCCAGCCCTTCTGCAGGTCTTCCAGCGGACGGTCGCCCCAATGCTGGCTGATCGCATCGGTGAAGGCCTGGCCGTAACCGGTGGAGCCGTGGAAGTCGATCATGACCACCGCATAGCCCTGGCCGGTGTAGGTCTGCGGGTTCCAGCGATAGCTCCAGCCGTCGCCGAAGCTGCCCTGCGGGCCGCCGTGGATCAGGAACGCGACCGGGTACTTCTGGCCTTCCTGGTAATTCCACGGCTTGACCACGTAGCCATGCACGGTGTCGCCGTTCCAGCCCTTGAACTCGAACTGTTCGGCCTCGCCGAACTTCACGCCCGGCAGCAGTTCGCTAGCGCTCGGGGTGATCGCGCGCTGCGGCGCGCCGTCGAGGCCGCCGACGAAGATCTGGTCGCCGCTCTTGAGGCTGTTGCGGGTGAACGCAAACGTCTTGCCGGCCAGCACCGGCGAACCGACGGTGCCGTCGGCGATCAGCTCGCTCGCCTTGCCGCTGGCGATGTCGACGCCGAACAGCGGCTGCCGGCCCAGGTCCTCGGCGGTGGTGTAGATGGTCTTGCCGTCGTCGGACAGCACGATGCCGCTGGCCGAACGATCCCACTGCGGCGCGATCTCGCGCGCCTTGCCGCTGGCCAGGTCGAGTTCGAACAGGCCGAAACGATCCGCTTCGAAACCCGGGCGCTTCATCGCGCGGTAGTACAAGGTCTTGCCGTCCTTGCCGAACACCGCGCCGGTGTCCCAGGCCGGGTTCGACGCGGTCAGGTTCCTGGCCGCGCCGCCGTCGGCGCCGACCAGGTACAGGTCGAAATTGGTCGACCACGGTTCCTTCGCATCGGCCGCGCGCGCGCTGAACACCAGCGACTGGCTGTCGGGCGACCAGGTGTATTCGCTGCTGTCGCCGAACGGACGCGAGGGCACGTCGCCGATCACTTCGCCGCTGACCAGCTTGGCGCTGTTGACGGTCTTGCCGGCCGCAGGCAGATCGGTCACGAACAGGCGGTTAAGGCGGCCGTCGTTCCAGGTATCCCAGTGGCGCACGAACATGCGGTCGAACACCTTGCCGCTGACCTTGCTCTTCTCGGCCGCGTCGAGCTTCTTCTTGCTGCAGGCCAGGTCGGCCGCGCAATCGACATAGGCCTCGGCGTTGAACGCCACGCGCTTGCCGTCGGGCGAGAGCTGGAAACCGCCGACGTCGCCGTCGAACGCGGTGACCTGCTTGGGCGTGCCGCCGCTCAGCGGCAGCGAATACAGCTGCGAGCTGCCGCCCTTGCTGCTGAGGAAGTACACGGTCTTGCCGTCGGCGGAAAACGCCGGCGAATTGACGTTCCAGCCGTCCGGGGTCAAGCGCTTGGGCGGCGCCGCATCGCGCGCGAACAGGTCTTCGATCCACAGCGAGGTCGAGGACTTGTTGGCGCCGAAATCGACCACGCGCTTGGCGAACACCAGTTGGCGGCCGTCGGGCGACAGGGTCGGCGAAGAGAACCGGTCCATCGCGGCCAGGTCGCGCACTTCCAGGCCGCGCGCGAGCGGCGGCGTGAGGGACAGGGCCGGCGCGGATGCGCAGGCCAGCAGCAGGGCCATCGGCAGGAGTGCGTGGCGTGGCGTCATGGCGAAACCTCTAGCGTTATCGAAGGCGTGCGCGAGCACGCGACAGAAACAGGAACGGCCCGGCATCGCGCCGGGCCGTCGCAGGGATCAGGCGCTCGGCGCGGGCACCGGCGCGTTGCGGCTGCTGCGGTAGAACAGCCACACCACCGCCGCGAGCACCAGCAGGCCGATACCGGCGCCGAAGTGGAACCGCTCGGGCAGCGCCAGCACGTCGGCGCGGGTCGAGATCACGATCGGGAACGCGATCGCGATACCCATCAGCGCTTCACCCGTGATCAGGCCGGCCGCGAACAAGGTACCGGGACGATGCACGCGATCGACCTCGGCTTCGTCGCTGTGCTTGGTCAGGCCGCGACGGCGGCCGACGATGTGCGACAGCAGGCCGCCGAGGAAGATCGGCACCATCAGTTCCAGCGGCAGGTAGATGCCGATCGCCGCGGCCAGCACCGGCACGCGGAACTTGAACTTGCGCGACTTGAGCCATTCGTCGAAGGCGATGATGACCACGCCGATGCCGGCGCCGATGCCGATCATCGTCCACGGCAGTTCGCCGCCGAACATGCCCTTGGCGACCGACGCCATCAGCGTTGCCTGCGGCGCGGCCAGCGAATTCGGATGCTCCGGCGTCGGCGCGCCGATGCCGTAGGCCGCGGCGAGCAGGTTGAGGATCGGCGCCATGATCAGCGCGCACGAGAACGTGCCGATGCCGAGCATGAGCTGCTGCTTCCACGGCGTCGCGCCGACGATGTAACCGGCCTTGAGATCCTGCAGATTGTCGCCGCCGACCGCCGCCGCGCAGCACACCACCGCGCCGATCATGATCGCGGCGACGGCGCCGATCGGCGAGTCGCGGCCGAGCATCAGCACCAGCACCGCCGAGGCGAACAGGATGGTCGAGATGGTGATGCCCGAAACCGGGTTGTTGGACGAACCGATCAGGCCGGCCAGGTAGGCCGACACCGACACGAACAGAAAACCGGCGACGATCATGATGATGGTCATCGGCACGCTGACGAACCAGTTGCCGACGATGGCCTGATACAGCAGCAGCAGCGGCATCACGAACGCGACCAGCGCGATCAGCATCCACTTCATCGGCAGGTCGCGATCGGTTTCGGCGACCACGCCGCTGGTGCCCTTGCGCGCCGCGGCCAGACCGCTCTTGACGCCCGACAGCAGCGACTTGCGCAGCGAGAACAAGGTCCACACGCCGCCGATCAGCATCGTGCCCACGCCCAGATAGCGCACCTTGGCCGACCAGATCGCGCGGCCGATCTGCTCGGCGCTGCCGTCGACGATGCGCGCGGCGAGTTCGGGATCGGAGTTGAGGAAGAAGGCGTGATAGATCGGAATCGCGAACTGCCACGACAGCACGCTGCCCGACAGCACCACGATGCCGACGTTGAGGCCGACGATGTAGCCCACGCCGAGCAGCGCCGGCGACAGGTTGGTGCCCATGAAGCCCAGGTACTTGCCCAGCCAGCCCGAGGCGATGGCGTTGTCGGGGATCAGGCGCATGCCGCTTTCGGCGGCGAGCTTGACCAGCGCGCCGATGCCGCCGGCCAGGCCGAGGATCTTCAGGCCCGGGCCGGGGTTTTCGCCGGCCTTGAGCACTTCGGCCGCGGCCTTGCCTTCCGGGAAGGGCAGCGGGTCTTCGACGATCATCGACCGGCGCAGCGGCACCGAGAACAGCACGCCGAGCAGGCCGCCCAGGCCGGCGATCGCGAGCACCCAGGAGTAACGGAAGTCCTGCCAGTAGCCCAGGATGACCAGCGCCGGGATCGTGAAGATCACGCCGGCGGCGATCGAGGAGCCGGCCGAGGCGCCGGTCTGGACGATGTTGTTTTCCAGGATCGTGCCGCCGCCGAGCAGGCGCAGCACGCCCATCGAGATCACGGCGGCGGGGATCGCGGTGGCGATGGTGAGGCCGGCGAACAGGCCCAGGTAGGCATTGGCTGCAGCCAGGATCACCGCCAGGAAGACGGATAGCAGGACGGCTCGGAGGGTCAATTGCGGTTGTGCGGACGAGGCCATCGGCGTCTCCATCGCGGGTGATCGGGCAGTGCGGCGGTGTATGGGCGGACCCGGCCGCCAGGGGCCGGGCGCCACGCAATCCGCCGATGATCGCATCCGCCGCGGGCCGCTGTAAAAGTGCAGTGCGGCAAAAGGCGGGATTGGGCAAATGCGGGGTTTTTCCGGATTTGGCTGGGGAAAGTGGTAACGGTGGATGGGGGCGACTCCAACCTCCCGGCCCGAACGCATAGCGTTCGGGCGTTCGGTGCCGCGCGAGCCAGTGGCTCGCAAGCGCGGCCCCTCACCCCGCCTGCGGGAGAAGGTGGCCGACAGGCCGGATGAGGGCCGCTATCGTCCATAACCCTATACTCCGCGTCCCGGCCCGCTCCCGGACCGAAGGGAATCCACTCGTGCCCGCAGCCAGCACCCTGTCGACCCCGGCGCCCGCCGCGCCCCGCGGCAACGACTTCCTCGGCCACCCCAAGGGCCTGTACGTGTGCTTCTTCACCGAGATGTGGGAGCGCTTTTCGTTCTACGGAATGAAAGCGCTGCTGCTGCTGTACTTGCTGAAGTACCACCTGTTCGGCGACGACGCCGGCTACGACCTGATCGGCGCCTACGGCGGCCTGGTCTACGCGGTGCCGGTGATCGGCGGCCTGCTGGCCGATCGCTACCTGGGCATGCGCAAGGCGGTGGTGCTCGGCGGCGTGCTGCTGGTGCTCGGCCACCTGGGCATGGCCTACGAGGGCCACGCGGCGAAGCTGGTCAACGGCGTGGTGGTGCGCGACGAAACCGCGCTGCAGGTGTTCTACCTGTCGCTGGCGCTGATCATCGGCGGCGTGGGGTTCCTCAAGCCGAACATCTCGACCATCGTCGGCAAGCTGTACGCGCTCGACGATCCGCGCCGCGACTCGGGCTTCACCCTGTTCTACGCCGGCATCAACGTCGGCGCGCTGTTCTCGGCGCTGATCTGCGCCTTCCTCGGCGAAACCTACGGCTGGAAATACGGCTTCGGCGCGGCCGGCATCGGCATGATCGCGGGCCTGGCGATGTTCCTGTGGGGCCAGCGCTATCTGCACGGCCACGCCGAGCCGGCCGAACCAGCCAGGCTGCGCGAGAAAGTCGGCCCGGCCGCTTTCAGGCTGTCGCGCGAGCTGTGGATCTATCTGGGCACCGCGCTCGGCGTGCTGGTGCTGTGGGGCACGATCCAGGTCGCCTCGCAGGTCACCCTCGCCATCGGCAGCCTGAGTTTCACCGCCGCGCTGGGGATCATGCTCGCGACCTTGCTGGTGTTCCTGATCTGGTTCTTCGGCTTCATCGCGCGCGGCTGCGACCGGGTCGAACGCGAACGCATGCTCGCGCTGGTGATCCTGATCTTCGCGGTGCTGATCTTCTTCACCCTGTACGAGCAGACCTACGGCTCGTGGGTGACGTTCAACGACCGGCTGATGACCAAGGACATGTTCGGCATGGCGCTGGGCCAGTATTCGCCGACGTTGCCGTGGTCGCTGTTCTCGATGGCGCTGAGCCCGCCGCTGATGATCGCCGCGCTGACCGCCAGCGATCGCGGCCGCGACGGTCTGGCCAAGGCGCTGGTCGGCGTGTTGACCCTCGGCCTGGCCCTGGCGACCGCGCACGACGTGGTGCTGGTGCCGCAGACCGCCGGTTCGCTGACGTATCTGGGCGCGTTCTTCATCGTGGTGCTGGCGCCGTTGTTCTCGTGGTTGTGGCCGTGGCTGGCGCGCAAGGGCCGCAACCCGAGCAAGCCGCTGACGATGTCGCTGGGCCTGATCTTCGCCGGCCTGTCGTTCCTGCCGCTGATGGCCGCGGCCAAGGTGTCCGGCGGCGGCGAGATGGCCAGCGTGTGGTATCTGGTCGCGGCGTATTTCATTCTCGAAGTCGGCGAGATGTGCCTGTCGCCGATCGGCCTGTCGGCGGTGACCCAGCTGTCGGTCGCGCGCGTGGTCGGGCTGATGATGGGCGCGTTCTGGCTGGCGACCGCGTTTTCGGAAGTGCTGGCGGCGCAGTTCGCGAAGATCGCGTCGGTCGAGATTCCCGAAGGCGGTGCGATCGATATGGCGGCGGCTTCGGTCAAGTACGGCGAACTGTTCTCGATGCTGATGTGGTTGGGGATCGGGTCGGGCGTGCTGTTTTTGTTGTTGGCGCCGTTGCTTAAGCGGTGGATGCACGGGTTGAAGTGATTGGTGCCGCGATTCGGGATTCGGGATTCGGGATTCGGGATTCGGGATTCGGATTTTGTAGAACGAAAACGGCGCCGGGCGGCGCCGTTTTTTTATTGTCGCGGTCGCGGCTCGCGCCGCTCCTACATGGGCTAGCTGTAGGAGCGGCGCGAGCCGCGACCGCGAATCCGCAACCACGACGAAACCACCTTCACCCGCGCCGTCGCCGATCGCGCGGCCCGTTCCGCGACTTACCGCCTATCGCTCACGGCTTACGGCCTACAACCGAAATCATTTCTTCCCCGCCGCCTCAACCTTGGCCGGCGCCGCGGTCTTGCCGCCCAACGACCGCGACAAAAACGCCAGCAACCGCGAATAGAACTCGCGCTTGTGCGCTTCCTCGTAGAAGCCATGGCCTTCGGTCTTGTAGTACAGCGTCTCCACCGGCACCCCGGCCTGACGCAGCGCTTTCTCCATCTTCTCGCTGTGCGCCTGCGGCGCGCGCTGGTCTTCGCCGCCCGCGGCGAGGAACACCGGCACCTTGATCCGGTCGGCCAGACGCGTGGGCGAGACCTTGTCGAGCGTCTCCGGCGGGCCGAGCCAGCTGCGCAGATAGCTTTCGCCCGAGCCGCGCTTTTGCACGTCGCCGGTGGTGTGCATCATCGGCAGGTCGTACACGCCGACATAGCCGGCCGCGCACTTGTACAGGGTCGGTTCCTTGGCCACGCCCATCAGCGAGGCGTAGCCGCCGTAGCTGGCGCCGTACAGGCAGATGCGCGAGGGATCGGCGATGCCCTGCTCGATCGCCCAGCGCGTCGCGTCGGTCAGATCGTCCTGCATCTTGCCGCCCCACTCGCGCTTGCCCGCGTGCAGGAACGCGCGGCCGTAACCGCCCGAGCCGCGAAAATTGAGCTGCAGCACCGCGTAACCGGCGGCCGCGAGCAACTGCGGGTCGTCGTCGAAGTGCCACATGTCCTGGATCTCGAACGGACCGCCGTGCGGCATCACCACCAGCGGCAACGACTTGCCGCTGCTGCCGTTGGGCGTGGTCAACAGGCCCGACAGGCTCAGGCCATCGCGCGCCTTGAGCGTGATCGCGCGCACCGGCGCGGTCTTGGCTGGATCGAACCAGGCGCGCCGGCTGACCGCATGCGCGGCATGCTTGCTTTCGTTGTCGAACAGGTACACGTCGCCGGGATTGCGGTCGTTCCAGACCTGCACCAGCGCCAGCTTGCCGTCGTCGGTCTGCGAGGTGATGCGCACCGCATCGCCGGCGAACGCCGCTTCCAGACTGCGGTACTGGCGCGCTTCGGGCGAGGTCTTGTCGAAGAACTCGGTGCGCGGCTTGCCGTCGTAATAGAACACCCCGACCGGCACGTGGCTGCGCAGCTTGTAGATGATCCGCGCCGGGTCGGCGACCTTGTCGCGCAGCAGTTCCTTGCGGGTCTTGGCCACCGTGTCGTAAGCGACGATCGCGTCGGGGCCCTGGGCCTGTTCGCTGCGGAAATACGCGGTGACGTTGTCGGCGGAGAAGCCGATCGGGATGTCCATGCCCTCGTCGTCATCGTCCGAGCGCAGCAGTTCCCAATCGGCCTTGTCGTTGCCGCGATAGAACAGCTTGCGCACGTAGTCGGTGCCGTAGCCGAGCGCGAAGCGGACCACGCCGGCGTTGTCGGTGTAGTAGTCGGCGTTGCGCACCGGCGCGATGGTGATCGCGTTGCGGCGGCCGCTGAACACGTCCAGATGCTCGGCGCGGGTGTAGGCGTCGGCGCTGAACTGCTGCACAGAGATCACCACGCGCTTGTCGTCGTCCGGTAGGTCGTCGACCAGGTACGCGGCCACCGCTTCCACCTTCTTGGGCTGGATGCGGGTGCCGGTGTTGTTGACCTGCAGGCGGTAACCGACCAGCACGTCGACGCCGGTGCCGTTGGCGTTGATCGCGTAGATCTCGCCGGTCGGGATCGGCTCGTCGCGCGAACCGAGTTTCTGCGCCATGCTGATCAGCAGCCGGGTCGGGCTGACCCAATCGAAATCGGCGACGTGGTTGTTCTTGCCGAGCCGGAACGAGCCGGCCATCTTCATGTCGGTGCGGGTGAAGATCACCAGGCCGGTTTCATCGCCCATCGGCACCGAGGCGGCGTAGAACTCGCCGGTCGGCGACAGCTTGATGTCGCTGAAGGTGTCGGCCTTGACGAAGGCGTCGACATCGACGGTGGCGGCGCCGGCCGATTCGGTGGCCGCAAACGCGGACGTGGCGGCGGCGGCCGTAAGCACGCCCGCCAGCAGCAGCGCGCATCGCAGATGGTTCATGGTGGTCCCCTGTGACCGTATCGATTCGATCGCAACCGTGAGGCGGCGAAGTCCCTGTGCATCCACCGTACGCGAAGGTGCGCGCGGCGAATCCCGACCGCCGCGTCCTCCCCGGACCCGCGACCGCCGTCGCATCCGCGACGCGGCGATCATAGGCAGGAGGACGGGGGCGGCACAATCGGCGATGGCGCGGCGCGCGGCGGGTGGGCGGGGTTTCGTCGCGGTGGCGGGTTCGCGGTCGCGGCTTGCGCCGCTCCTACAGGGGGCCCAGGTAGGCGGCGCGGGCGCGGGCGGGGTTTACGCGCCCAGCCTGTCGCGATCCAGGGTCGTGCGCAAGGCCTCGCGCCAGTCCGGAATCGTCAGGCCGTACTCGGCCTGCAGATGGCGGCTGTCGAGCACCGAATAGGCCGGACGGCGGGCCGGGGTCGGGTACTCGGCGGTGGTGATCGGCAGCACCCGCGGCTTGCGTTCGATCAGGCCGCGCGCGTGGGCTTCGTCGAAGATCGCCTCGGCGAAACCGTGCCAGCTGGTCTGGCCGGCGGCGACCAGGTGGCGCACGCCCGATTCGGCGATGCCCTGCCCCAGCACTTGCGCGGCCGCATCGGCCAGCAGCCAGGCCGGGGTCGGCGAACCGTGCTGGTCGGCGACCACGCGCAACTCTTCGCGCTCGGCGCCCAGGCGCAGCATGGTGCGCAGGAAGTTGCCGCCGCGGGTGGCGTAGACCCAGGCGGTGCGCAGGATCAGATGACGCGCGCCGCTGGCGCCGATCGCCTGTTCGCCGGCGAGTTTGCTCTGACCGTAAGCGCCGAGCGGGCCGGTCGGGTCGGTGTCGAGGTAAGGCCGGGTGCCGCTGCCGTCGAACACGTAGTCGGTCGAGTAATGCACCAGCCCGATGCCGTCGGCCGCGCACAGCTCGGCCAGCCGGCCCGGCGCCTGCGCGTTGACGATGAAGGCGAGTTCGCGTTCGGTTTCGGCGCGATCCACCGCGGTGTAGGCGGTGGCGTTGACCACGTAGTCGGGGCGCACGCGTCGCAGCAGCGGCTCGATCGTGTCGATCTGGGTCAGATCCAGCGCTTCGCAGGCGCCGCCGTCGGCCAGCGTCCCGCCGCGAGTGGTGACGACGACCTCGCCCAGCGGCGCCAGCGAACGGCGCAATTCGAAACCGACCTGGCCGTCGCCGCCGAGCAGCAACAGCTTCATGGCCGGCCCTGTCATGGCATGTACACCGGCAACCGCTCTTCGGCGATGTCCTTGAGCCAAGGCGCGTTGGTGTCCTTGGCCGACAGCGAGGGCTCGCTGATCGGCCAGTCGATCGCCAGATCCGGATCGTCCCAGCGCACGCCGGCATCGGCCTTGGCGTCGTAGGTATTCGTGCACAGATAACTGAACACCGCGCGTTCGCTGAGCACCGCGAAACCGTGGGCGAAGCCTTCGGGAATCCAGAAATGACGCTTGTTCTCTTCGCTCAACACCACAGCGGTCCAACGGCCGAAGTGAGGCGAACCGCGACGGATGTCGACCGCGACGTCCCACACTTCGCCTTCGATCACCGACACGTACTTGCCCTGCGGATTAGGCCACTGGTAATGCACGCCCCGCAGCACGCCGCGCGCCGAGGACGAGACGTTGCCCTGGACGAAATTCGGCTTCAGCCCCACCGCCGCCAGTTTGTCGTGATTGAACGATTCGTAGAAATACCCACGCGCGTCGCCGAACACCTGCGGTTCGACGATCAGACAGCCCGGCAGATCGGTTTCGATGATCTTCAAAACGGTTTCCTCAGGGCACGAAGCCGCGCTCGGCCAGGCCGAGCAGGTATTGGCCGTAGCCGTTCTTGGCCAGCGGCCGGGCCAGTTCGCTCAGTTGCGCGTTATCGATCCAGCCGTTGTTCCAGGCGATCTCTTCCGGACAGCAGATGCGCAGGCCCTGGCGCGCTTCGATGGTTTCGATGAAGTTGGACGCTTCCAGCAACGATTGATGTGTGCCGGTGTCGAGCCAGGCATAACCGCGGCCGAGCTGTTCCAGATGCAGCGAACCTTCGTCCAAATACAGGCGATTGAGATCGGTGATCTCCAGCTCGCCGCGCGCCGAGGGTTTCAAGGTCGCGGCGAAGTCGCTGGCGCGGCCGTCGTAGAAATACAGGCCGGTGACGGCGTAGTTCGAACGCGGCTTGAGCGGTTTTTCCTCCAGCCCGATGACCTTGCGGTCGGCGTCGAACTCGGCCACGCCGTAGCGCTCCGGATCGCGCACCCAATAGCCGAACACGGTCGCGCCGTGCTCGCGCTGATCGGCGCGCTTGAGCATCGCGGTCAGGCCCGGACCGTGGAAGATGTTGTCGCCCAGCACCAGACAGCTGGGCTGGCCGGCGAGGAACTCGCGGCCGATCAGATACGCCTGCGCCAGTCCGTCCGGGCTGGGCTGCTGCGCGTATTCGATCTTCATCCCCCAGCGCGAACCGTCGCCGAGCAGGGTCTTGAACAGCGCCTGCTCGTGCGGGGTATTGATGATCAGCACTTCGCGGATGCCCGCCAGCATCAACACGCTGAGCGGGTAATAGATCATCGGCTTGTCGTACACCGGCAACAGCTGTTTGCTGATGCTCTGGGTCAGCGGATACAGCCGCGTGCCGGAGCCGCCGGCGAGGATGATGCCCTTGCGGTTCATGCCTAACTCCTCAGTGGGCCGGGCTCAGGCCTGGCCGATGCGTTCGAGCCGGTAGCTGCCGTCGAGCACGCGCTGCACCCATGGCTGGTTGTCCAGATACCAGTCGACGGTGCGGGCGATGCCTTGTTCGAAGGTCAGGGTCGGGGTCCAGCCCAGTTCGTTCTTGAGCTTGGACGCGTCGATCGCATAGCGGCGATCGTGGCCCGGGCGGTCCTTGACGTAGGTGATCAGCGATTCGCGCGCGCGGCCGTCGGCCAGCGGACGGCGCTGATCGAGCAGCGCGCAGATGGTCTGGACCACGACGATGTTGGGACGCTCGGCGTCGCCGCCGACGTTGTAGGTCTCGCCGACGCGGCCGGCTTCGAGCACGCGCGCGATCGCCGAGCAGTGATCGCCGACGAACAGCCAGTCGCGCACGTTGAGGCCGTCGCCGTAGACCGGCAGCGGCTCGCCGGCCAGGGCCTTGGCGATGATCAGCGGAATGAGTTTTTCCGGAAACTGGAACGGCCCGTAGTTGTTCGAGCAGTTCGTGGTCAGCACCGGCAGGCCGTAGGTGTGATGGAACGCGCGGACCAGGTGATCCGACGCGGCCTTCGACGCCGAGTACGGCGAGTTGGGCGCGTACGGCGTGGTCTCGCTGAACTTGCCGCTGTCGCCGAGCGAGCCGTAGACCTCGTCGGTCGACACGTGCAGGAAGCGGAAGCCGTCACGCGCCGGCGCATCGAGCGCCTTCCAGTAATCGCGCACCTGCTCGAGCAGGCTCAGGGTGCCGACCACGTTGGTCTGCACGAACGCGGCCGGGCCGTCGATGGAACGGTCGACGTGGCTCTCGGCGGCGAAGTTGATCACCGCGTCGGGTCGGTGCTCGGCCAGCAGGCGCTTGAGCAGGGCCGCATCGCCGATATCGCCCTGGACGAAGATGTGACGCGCATCGCCATCGAGAACGCTGAGGGTGTCGAGATTGCCGGCGTAGGTCAGGACGTCGAGGTTGACGACCTTGATTCCGCGCCGCACCGCATCGAGGACGAAATTACCGCCAATGAAGCCGGCGCCGCCGGTTACAAGCCAAGTGGGCACTCAGGACACTCCTTACAAATGATCGATTGGCGAAATTCGATTGAGCCGGTCCAGGCCCCGTCCCGCGCGGCGCAACGGTGCGCGACCGCCGCAACCTGTTCACCTTGACCGGCCGGCCCGAACAATCGCGCGATTGTAAAGCCTATCGCCCCGCGGCCGGCGTCGACACGGTCGCATCGATAAGTTGCGCTACAGCTTCCATGCCGAAATCAACTAAAAAAACGGCATTTCGCCACCGCGAGCCAGCCCGGCGATGCACAGATGAAATCCTCGAATCGGCCACAGTTTTATGCCGTGCGGTCGCATAGGAAAGCGCCGCGCGCTTTGCCGATCCGGCCATCCGCGACGATCGGGCCCGACTGGACCCCGCCGACCCGCAGCGGCCGCTCGCGGCCTGCGCTCACGGCTTGACCGCGCCCACCTCGAAATCGCGCTGCGCATCCTTCAACCGGTCCAGGCCATCGCCCGGCGTCCACACCTCGAAACGCGCGCGGGTCATGGCCAGGTAGGCGGCGCGGACCGGACTATGCGGTTCGCCGTCGCGGTTCACGAGATAGCAGCACGGGCTCAGCACCACCGCATCGGCCTCCATGTTCTTGCAGTGCTGGACCAGGCTAAGGGTGACCTGCTCGCTGCCCGGCTCGGCCTGCGCGGCCATCAACGCGTCGATATCGTCGGCGCCGAAGCCGCGTTCGATCATCCGCGCCACCGAGCCCTGCCCGGTATCGGCCAGATGCTGCGAAAACGCAGGCCACGAGCGGAAATCGCCCAGGCTGCGGCGCCCGTAGGTGTCGCCGCCCAGGTGCAGGGAAATCGCCGCCCGGGCCAGCCGGGCGACTTCGTCGGCCGAGGCCGGCACCAGGCGGAAGCGGCCGCCCGCGGCCTTGATCCGCAGCGCCTCTTCCAGCAAGGCCCAGCCGCCGCCGAACACGCGCAGCGCGCGGCCGGGCAATTCGTCGCGGTTGCGGTAGATCCGGTGGCGGGTCAAGCGATCGGGCGCGCCGATCAGCGGAAACTCGATCAGGCGCTCCTGCGCCACCGCGAGGGTCTGGTCGATCAAGGGCGCGGCCTGCACGCCCATGCGCACCGACTGGCTCATCACGATGGTCTTGGCCTGGGTCGCCCTGGGCACATGGCCGAACAAACGCTGATACGGATCGCCCATCAGCACGCAGCCATGGCGATACGCCTGCAGCAAGGCCCGCCACGGCGCGGACAGATCGTGGGCTTCGTCGACGAGCAAGGTGCCGTAGCCGTCGGGAACGGCCGCGCCGCGCACCGCCAGCCACTTGACCAGATGCACGGTGTTGATATCGAAGGCCGCGCCGGCGTCGTTGGTTCCGAGCCCGGCGAACATGCACTCCCACACCCGGTGGCCGATCTCGATCCAGCGCTTGGCGTCGATCGCCGCATACGGCACATAGCGCGCGAAATGGAACTGGCCCAGCGCCGGCGCCGCGCTGTAGCACCAAGCCCGCAGCGCCTTGTGGACGATCGCCAGCACCGCCTCGGGCGGACGTGCGTCGATGCTTGGGACACCGGCGATCTTGGTCTGGGCGGTCAGGCTCTGGGTGGTCTTGATCACCCGCGGCGCCCAGCGCAGGCGCGCGGCGCGGGCGTGAGCCGCGGCGGTCGCGTTGGCCAGCACGGTCTGGGTGACGGTCTGGATGCCCGCCGCGGCGCCGCCGGCGCGGATCTTGAAACCGTGGATATGCGCGACGGTCGGCGCCAGGTAGGTCATGCCGCCGGTCAGCCCGCCGGCCATCGCCAGCAACAGATGGGTCTTGCCGGTGCCGGCGTAAGCGTCGAGGTTGACCAGTTCGTCCGGCGCCGCCGCGATCACCTGGGCGGCCACGGCCTGATCGCGGGTGCCCTCCATGACCAGGTGGGTCCTGCGCGGCGCGGTCTGGGCATCGGCGACTGGCGTGTCGTAGGGAATATCCGCGTCGGTGGCCGGCTCGTCGATCTGGTCGGCGCGATCGAAACCGATCTGGAAACTGTCCATCGGCTGGCGATAGCGCTCCTGGAACGCATGCGCGTAGCGGCCGTCGTCGTCGCGCCAGGCCTCGTGCTGCATGTCCTCGGGGTCGGCGAAATTCACGCCCTTGTCGGCCAGGCGCTCCAGCGCGTCGGCGCGCTGCGGTTCCGCGATGCCGCGCCGGCCCGCGTCCAGATGCGCCGCGGCGACCTCGGGCGAACTCGCCGTCATCAGGCCGTGGGTTTCGAAAATCAGGCGACTGATCGCGGCGTTGGAGTATTCCTGCGCAAGCAGGACCAGCATCACCGACAGCGCCGCGCGCTCTATCGACGACTCGGGCAGGCGCCCGTCGTCGACGAAGGCCTGCGCGACCTCGCGGGTCACCGGCAGGTAGTACGGAGTGGTGTTGGGGATCACGGGGCGGTGCTCGGCGCGGTTTGCGTCATTGTCCATGACGAAGGCGCGCGCGGGGCCGCCGCGGCGCGCATTGCCTGGAAACGAAAACTCCGCGCGAGTATCGCGGCCGCGGACCGGTCCGCGCTTGACGACGGCGGCCGGCGACCCTAGCCTTTCGCCCGCAGTCGCCTCAACGGCGCTGCCGTAGGCGTTACCGTCATCCAACGCACCCTTCGTCGAGCGGGCCCCAGCAGGGGATCTCGATGCAACAGGTGCCACGGTACGCCATCACTTCCCTGCCCCGCGGGCCTTCGCCCGATCAAGACCTTCGCGGTGCACGGTTCCTGGTGATGCTGTCTGTCTCGCCGGAACAGCGCCGTGGGCGCGTTCCGGAGCTTGCCGTGGCCTTTCCTCACTCTCTGGCCCGACACGAGGCAAGCATGAAAACGACCGGCAACACCCTGCTCATCACCGGCGGCACCAGCGGCATCGGCCGCGCACTCGCCGAAGCGTTTCACGATCGCGGCAACCGCGTCATCGTCGCCGGGAGACGGCGCGCCCTGCTCGACCGCATGACCGCGGCCCGTCCCGGCATGGTCGGCCTATGCGTCGACCTCGACGATCCAGCCTCGCTGTCCTCGTTCGCGAGCGAGGTGCGCGCGCGCTTTCCCGACCTCAATGCGCTCATCGCCAACGCCGGCATTTCGCGCGGCGAGAATCTGGCCGCGGACGACTGGGATCCCGCCGATGCGCAGGCGATCGTGCAGACCAACATCCTGGGTGTGCTGCGGGTCATCGCGGCGCTGCTGCCGGTGCTGAAACGGCAGGCGAACGCGACGATCATGGCGACCAGTTCCAACCTCGCCTTCGTACCGCGCGCGGACTTCCCGACCTACTGCGCGAGCAAGGCGTTCGTGCACTCATGGCTGCAATCGTTGCGTCATCAGCTGCGCAAGGTTCCGGTCGAAGTGCTGGAACTCGCGCCGCCGTACGTGCGCACGCGGCTCACCGGACCACAGCAGGCCGAGGACCCGCGCGCCACGCCGGTCGAGGTCTACGTGGCGGAGGTGATGCAGTTGCTCGAGCGCGCAGATCATCCCCGAGGCGAGGTGCTGGTCGAACGCGACCGCGCGCGGAGATGGGCCGAGCGCGACGGCCGCTACGAAGAGACCTTCGCGGCCATGAATCCGGATTGAGCGCGGCGCCCGGGAATGGCCCGACCCGGGAGCGGAGCATCAGCTCCCGGGTCGGCCCGCGGATCGGCGCCGGATCGAAGCAATCGCGTCGATCGATCGGATACGAGTCAACCCAATGGCTTCAAGCGATCGCGACGAGACGACACAAGACATTCCCCATGTCGCCATCGAAAGTCCTCGCGACTGTCCCGCCGCCGCGACCATGACACTGCAAATGCTCGCTTGAACCTGCGCATAACCATCGACGCAGGCGCGGACATATCGCCCTCACGCACCGAACGTGCCTGCGTCACGCATCCGCGCGAAAGCGAAAAAGCTGTGGCGCAGCGCCCTGCGCGGGCTCATGCGCTCGCATAGGATCGAGCGCATCCGCGACCGCGCCGCGGTCGCTGGAGGACGGACCGGATTCGCGCCGTCGCTGCATGCCGGATTGTTTCCGCGGGTGTCGCCCACGCGCAGTCGCGGCTTCGCGCCGTTTGCCGGCGTGACGCGGTTCCCATGTTTCCCCACGAGGAGAAGACAGCATGAAACTGTTGATGAAGGGCGTGGTTTTTCTCGTCGTTTCCCTGTTCGCCGGCAGCGCCTGGGCGCAGAACTGGCAACTGGTATGGAGCGACGAGTTCAACGGATCGATCGGCCCGGACTGGGTGTTCGAAACCGGCAACGGCAGCAGCGGCTGGGGCAATAACGAGCTGGAGTACTACCGGCGCGAGAACGCCGGCATCGAGAACAACGCCCTGGTCATCAACGCCCGGCGCGAGGATTTCGGCGGCTTCCGCTACACCTCGGCGCGGATGAAGACCCAGGGCATCCGCAACTTCAAATACGGCAAGATCGAAGCGCGGATGAAGCTGCCCTCGTTCATGGGCGCATGGCCGGCGTTCTGGGCGCTCGGCGCGAATCTGCCGCAGGTCGGCTGGCCCGACTCGGGCGAGATCGACATCATGGAACACGTCAACAACGAAGACCGCACCTACGGCACCATCCACTGGCGCGACCACAACGGCAACTACGCGCAGTACGGCGGCAACACCCTGCTCAGCGTCACCGACTGGCATGTGTATTCGGTCGAGTGGGACGCGAACGCGATCCGCTGGTACGTCGACGGCAACAAGTTCCATGAAGCCAGCATCCAGAACAGCGTCAACGGCACCGAGGAGTTCCATCGCGACTTCTTCTTGCTGCTGAACTTCGCCATCGGCGGCAACTGGCCGGGCTTCAACGTCGACGAAAGCAAGTTGCCGGCGAAGATGCTCGTGGACTACGTGCGCGTTTACAACGACGGCGGCAGCAGCCCGTGGTCGCGGACGCTGGAAGCCGAAAGTTTCGCCGCGCAAAGCGGCGTGCAGGTGGAGGCCTGCTCGGAAGGCGGCTCCAACGTCGGCTGGATCGACACCGGCGACTGGCTGTCGTACAGCAACGTCAACTTCCCCAGCGGCGGCAGTTATCGGGTCGAATATCGCGTGGCGAGCCCCAGCGGCGGCGCGCTGTCGCTCGACCTCAACGCCGGCGGCACGGTGCTGGGCCAGGTGCAGGTGCCGGCCACCGGCGGCTGGCAGAACTGGCAGACCGTCGCGCACACGGTCAACGTCAACGCGGGCACGTACAACCTCGGCGTCTACGCGCAACAGGGCGGCTGGAACATCAACTGGATTCGCGTCACTCGCTTGTGAGCATGACGAATTGCCAGGTTAGCTGACCCGGTGGGCGGCGCCACGAAGCGGCGCCCACCGCGGTTATCGCCGAGGGACGTCCGTCACGCGGGCGATGGTGACCGCGGCGCCGGGATCGTGACCGCCTGAGCGCCTTCGTCATGAAGAACCGCATAGAATCGCGGTCGATGTCGATGCGCGTGGCGGATCGCGACGATCGCCGCGATGACGCCATGGCTTTGCCGACATTCGTCACCGATCGATCGTGCTCCGGGTCCGTCGCGAATGTGCGGCGACGCGGCGCGCGTCCGCATCGCCCCACTCCACTGCGCGCGCCATCATGAAACCTTCGCCCTGGCTGGTCCGATCCGGCAATTCCGAACACGCGCGCCTGCGCCTGTTCGCGTTTCCTTTCTCCGGAGGCAGCGCGAGTTCGTACGCGTCCTGGCGCAAATGGCTAAGCCCGCAGGTCGAGCTGTTGTGCGTGCAACCGCCCGGACGCGGCATGCGCATGGCCGAGCCGCTGATCCGCGACATCGACGCTCTGCTGACGCAGCTGCTGCCCGAGCTGCTGCCGCTGCTCGACCGGCCTTACCTGCTGTACGGCCACAGCAACGGCGCGCTGATGGCTTTTTCCGCGGCCAACCGCCTGCTGCAACTGGGCGCGCCGGCGCCGCGCGCGATCGCGCTGTCGGCCAAGTGCTCGCCCACCGTGGACCGTCCGCGCGAGCGGGTCAGCGAGCTGCCCGACGACCGCTTTCTGGCCAAGCTGCGCAGCCTCGACGGCACGCCGCGCGAACTGCTCAACGACCCGGAGGTCATGCAACTGTTCTTCCCCGCGCTGCGCGCCGATTTCGCCCTCGGCGAGAACTTCCGCCTGCCGCCGCTGCATCCGGATCTGACGCGGATCCCGGCGCTGATCCTGGCCGGAGAACAGGACGAAACCCGGGTCGAGGACGTGTTCGCCTGGGGCGATCTGTTCGCGGATGCGCAACGCGCGGCGATGACCGGCGGCCATTTTTTCATCAACACCAATCCCGGCTTCGCCCGCAAGCTGGACGCCTTCGTGCGCGCGCACTGCGCGCCGCAGACCGAGCCCGTTCCGGGCTGAACGCATCGGCCGCGCCGCGGCCGGGCTATCGCACTCAACCCGCGGGCTGTCGGGGCGGCCATCCGATGCGCGCGGCGTGGCGCAGGCAGGAACGCACGATCAGCCGGTGAAACGGCGCGATCACCGCGATATACGCGCGGCCCAGGCGATTGTGGCAATGCACCGCGGTCGAGACGATCAATCGCCGCCGCGCGACGGCCTCCCCGGGCGGCTGGCACAGCAGCGACAGCTTGAAATCCAGATGCTTGTCGTCTTCGCCCAGCACGATCTCCGAGGGCTGCCGTTCGTAGATGCGGAACATGCCGACGCGCTCGCCGCCGTTCGCGCCGAGCCGGTGCAATCGCCGCGCGGTCTTCAGGCCGAGCCCCGCCACCAGCGCATCGCGTACGCGCATCAGTCCGCCGATCCAGGCCGGGCTGCGCGCGAACACGAATCGCGCCAGGGTTTCCGGATCGCCGGACGCCTCGTCCGGCAGCTCGATCGAATAGGCGTCGTACAAATCCGTCGACGGGTACGCGCCGGCCACCCGCGAATGCGGCGGCGGCGCGACGTCGGTCACTCGATGCAGCGCAATCGACATGGTCCGGACTCCTGGTTTCGGCCCGGTGCGCAGCCGCGCACCGTCGCCGCCGCCAGTATCGTCCCATCGCCCACGCCGTGCCTGCGATGCAGAGTCGCAGGCGCCATGCTCCGCGCCGCAGACCCGTCGGCCGCGAGCGATGGAACACCCCAAGGATCGCGCCGACGACATCGCCGGCGCGATGCGACCGTCAGAACTTGTAGCCGACCGTGAAGCTGTAGCTGCGGCCGAAGATGCTGGCGTAGTCGCTGGAATCGCCGAGGAAGCTGTTGGGATCGTAGAACGGCAGACGATCGAACAGGTTCTTGACGGTGACGCCGACGTTGAGCTTTTCGGTCGGACGCCAGGTCAGGCTCAGATTCGCCGTCCACCACGACGGCACGCCGTCGCACTGGGCCTTGGCCACCGGCAGGTAACCGGCGGTGCAGGTCTGCGGATTGTTGTCCTCCGCGTCGATGCGTTCCCAGGCCCACTTGGTGGTGCCGACGTAGTTCACGAAGAAGCTGGTGGTCACCTGGCGGTAGTTCCAGTCGGCGTTGATCGTCGCGCGCAGACGCGGATTGCCGTAATAGCCCACGGTGTTGCCGTAGTACCAGCCGTTCTCGTCGTCCAGATAGGCCTGATTGCGGCGCGCGATGGTCGCGGCCAGGCCGATGTTGAGGCTGCCCCACTCGCCCAGCGAGAAGCGGCTGCGCGCATCGATGTCGAAGCCGTCGATCAGGGTGCGGCCCTTGTTCTTGTACTGGCCGACGACGCTGGCGACGTTGCCGACGCTGTAGCCCGGCAGCGCGCCCGGACAGCTCACGCCGCTGGCCGGATCGGCGCACATCGCCGCCAGCGCGGCCACCGCGGCGCGGTCGGACTCGGTGATCGGCGAACGCGTCGACGACAGGATGTCTTCGTCCTTGCTGTAGTCCGGCGCGGCGATCTCGTTGCGGCGATAGATGAACCAGTAGTCGGCCGACACCGACAGCCAGTCCAGCGGCTCGAACACGAAGCCCAGGGTGCCGATCTTGGCCTTCTCCGGCTTGAGGTCCTGATTGGGCTGGGTCATGCGCGCCACGGTGCGGCTGCAGTCGGCGTTGAGCAGCGAATTGCCCAGGTCCACATCGCCGCTGCGGCGCGATTGACGCAGCAGGTTGGCGATGGCGTTGGTCTCGTCGCAGCGGACCTCGTCGCGGTAACCGCCGAGCTGGGCGAACACGCCGCCGGTGCCGGACTCGGCCAGGCTCGGCGCGCGGAAGCCTTCCGAATAGGTGCCGCGCAACAGCAGTTGCGGCAACACCTGATATTTCAGGCCGATCTTCGGCGCGACGTTGGCGCTGAAGTTCGGGTACTTGTCCACGCGCAGCGCGGCGTCGAGTTCGAGCTTGTCGGTCAGCGGCGCGACGGCCTCGGCGAACACCGCATAGGTGTTGCGCTTGCCGTCGAACCATGAACCGCCCTGCTGGGTGATCAGGCCGTTGGCCGCGTCTTCGTTACCCGGGGTGTAGAAGGTCTCGCGGCTGACGTTGAAGCCGAACGCCGCGCGCACTTCGCCGGCCGGCAGCTTGAACAGCGGGCCTTCGATCTTGCCGTCGAGGGTGTGCAGGCGGGTCCAGGACTGGATGTCGAAGGTCGGGAACGCCGCGCGGATCAGCGCCGCGTTGGCGTCGCTGATCTGACCGAACTTGTACGCCGGATGGTCGGAGATGATCACCCGGCCGGTGCCCGGGTCGGTGGTGTACGGGCCGAACGCTTTCTCGAAGCCTTCCAGGTTGACGTTGATGGTCTGGTAGGTGGTCGAGTGGGTGCCGGCGGTGGCGAACGCGGTTTCCCAGTTCCAGTCGCCGATGGCGCCGCGCAGGCCGCCGAGCGCGCGATAGCTCTTGTCGGTGTTGCGCTGGCCGAAGTAGTTCGCGCCCGCGTCCTGCAACAGATACTGCAGGCCCACCACGCCGCCCATCATCGCCCTGAGCTGCGGGCTGGCGTGGTTGTACTCGTTGTTCGGGCCGAGGAAGGGATACAGGAACTGATTGACCGAGGTGCCGGTGTTGCGCGAGAACCAGCTGGTCGGATTGCCGGTGGTGGTGTTGTAGGCGCGCGGCGTGCCGCCGTTGGCGCGCAGGTCGATGTCGGTATAGGTCGCCTCGGCGAAGGCCTCGGTGCTGTCGCCGATCAGGAAATGCGCGTTGACGTAGGCGGTGTTGCGTTCGGACTTGGCGCCGGCGTCGATCTCGTTGTTCATCCAGGTCTGCCAGATGCAACGCGGGCCCGCGGCTTCGGTGGTGAGCACGTTGTTGCAGCCCGGCGCGGCTTCCTGCACGCGCCGGCCTGTGACCGGGTCGAAGGCGAAGTAGCTGCCTGGGTTGAACACGCCCGGCTTGCTGCCGGTGCCCAGGCGCAGGTTGTTGAGGTAGTTCGGGTTGTTGACGTAGTACTGCTTGGGCCGCTTGTCGTAGAAATCGCTCAGCGGAATCGCGTCGCGGCGGTACAGGTTGACCGAGGCGTAGACGTTGTAGCGGTCTTCGTCGAGGTCGCCGAAGCCGGCGGTGATGCTGGCCTGATGCTCGCCGTAGGAATCGATGCGCGAGGACATGTCGGTGGTCAGGTTGACCTCCGCGCCCTGGTAATTGCGCTTGGTGATCACGTTGATCACGCCGGCCACCGCGTCGGTGCCGTACACCGCCGAGGCGCCGTCGGTCAGCACTTCCATGCGTTCGATCGCCGCGGCGGGAATCGCGTCGATGTTGACGAACTGGGTCTGGAACCCGGCCGGCGCGCCGTAGTACGACAGGCGCCGGCCGTTCAACAGCACCAGCGTGCCCTGCGCGCCGAGGCCGCGCAGATTGGCCTGCGAGGCGCCGTCGGACCCGGTGAACAGCGAGCGCGAATCCTGCTGCGCCGGGCGCGCGGCCGGCAGGTTGTCGAGCACCTGCAACAAGGTGCGCGCGCCCATGTTCTCGATGTCCTGCTTGCTGACGATCTGCACCGGCGATGCGGTTTCCACATCGGTGCGGCGGATGTTGGAACCGGTGACTTCCACCCGCGACAGTTCGGTGGTCTTGTCCTTGCTGTCCGTGCTGGCCGCGCCATCCTGTGCGGCTGCGAGGGATACATGACCCAGCAGCGCGACGGCCAGGGCCAGCGACAACGGGGTGGCGGGGATGCGGTTGGCGCGTGGACGGCGCGTACGGCGGCTTGCGGGCAACATCGGAACTCTCCTGGCAGGACTGCGGCGCGGATGGCGGACGAAGGGCAACAGCGATCCCGGGCCGCGGCCAAAAGGCCGCAGTCGGTATGGGCGGGGGAGGAGCGGTGTTACGGGTTCGGGGTTACGGGTTCGGCGTTGCTGACGGGGTTTGGCGGGTGCGGTGCGGCGGTTGTGTTGCGTGTTCGAGGGCGTGTTCGGGATTGGGGATTCGCAAGGTTCATGGCGCGACCACGCTGGCGCTGTCGCCCTCCTGGCCGATCAGCACGGCGTTGGCCCAGTTCGCGCACACCTGCGCGGGTTGGCTGCCCTGCGCGCCGAGCGTGCGCAGGCTCAAGGTCGACAGACCGCGGATATCGAGCTCCGGCTTGACCACGCCCGGCGCCTTCACCAAGCCGCTGTCGTAAAGCAGACGCTCGTCGCCCCAGACCTGGAACTGCAGGCCGCCGGCGGCGCGGCAGGCATCGTCGATGCCGAGGTCGGCGCGCAGCAATCGCCACTGGCCTTGCAGACGCAGATCGATGCGGCTGGCCGGGCCGACGCCCAACCCGCGGCGGAACAGCAGACCGTTCATGCGCAGCGCGTCGTCGCCGCGGAAGGCGCGATCGGCATGCACCTGACTCTTCAACGCGGCCGGCAACGCCAGCTCGGACAGATAGCGCTGCTGCGCCGGACGCTCGGGTTCCTGGTGTTCGAGGATGTGGAAACTCGACAGCGCGATCGGGCCGACATCGCGCGGCTGCAATGCATCGACCGCGCGCGCCGCATTGCCTTGAGCAGCGGTGACCATCGGATCGGTCGCCGATGCGCCGTCGCCCTCGGGGTTCTGCACGCTGAGCACGCGGAAGCGCAGCAGCCGGCCGGCGCGCGCGGGGAAATCGATGCGCTGCGTTTCCTGCTTGAGCTGCAGACGGCCGCGCGCGATCGGTTCGCCCCATTCGCCGTTGCTGTCGCCCAGGTACACCTCGTAGTCGCGGACCTGGCCGTGCTTCCAGTTCTTGTCGTTGCGCGGCGCGATCTCGATGCCGTCGATCAACTTGCGTTCGCCGAAACCAACCGTCCATTCGTGCGCCCCGGTACGCACGGCCTGATTGCGCACGCTGCGGAACCACGTCGCCGGATCGTCGTCGAAGGCATTTTCCAACGCATGCCCGGGTTCTTCGGCCGGACGATTGACCACCAGCAAGCTGTCGGCCGGCAGCGCGCGACCGAGCGCCGGCGCGGCCGGGAAGGCATCGTCGGCGGGCGCCGCGGCGACGGCGATGTCGAGCGCGACCTGCAACGGCTTGCGAATGTCGACCGCGGCGGTACGCACATGCACGCTGCCCTTGCGCTCGGCCGGATCGAAATACCAACCTTCGGTCGCGGCTTGAAGCGCTGCGGCATCGGCCAGCTTCGGCAATGCGCGACCGTCGACCGACACCGCGCGCGGCGCCTGCCGGCTGAGCACGCGCAAGCCGTAGCGGCGTTGCGGCAACTGGCCCTGGTACTGGCCCTGCACCGCATCGATCCGCACATTCACCGGGCCGCTGCCCTGCGCCGGCGCACTCATGCGCACCTGCTGGGTGCTCGACTCGCCTTGCTCATGGCGGCGCGTATTGCCGTCGTCCTCGTACAGCGTGTACTGCGAATCGCCCTGCGGATACAGGTCGAAGGTGATTTCGTCGAGCGGCTTTTCGCCGTCGAACAGCATCGCCGGATGCATCGGCACGATCGCGCCGGCACGCACGAACAGCGGCAGCGTGGCGAGATCGACTTGACGATCGAGTTCGCGCCCGGCGGCGCCGGCCTGCACGCTGCGTCCGTCCCAGTAATCGATCCAGCGTCCGGCCGGCAGATGGATACCGCGCCGCCAGCCGCGGCTCGCGGCCTGGCTGCGATAGACCGGCGCCACCAGCAGATCGCGGCCGAGCAGGAACTGGTACTTGTAGGCCTCGTCGCGCGCATGCGGGTCTTGCGGGTAATCCCACATCAGCCCGCGCACCGGCGGCGCGCCGGTCTGCGCGGCATCGTGCGCGAGGCCGTACATGTACGGCGTCAGCCGCATCTTCAATTTCAGATAATCGCGATTGATGCTGCGATACGGCTCGTCGAACCACCACGGATGCTTGCGCGCATTCGACGACCAACCCGACATGCCCATCA
Source organism: Lysobacter capsici (assembly GCF_014779555.2). Lineage (NCBI taxonomy): Bacteria > Pseudomonadati > Pseudomonadota > Gammaproteobacteria > Lysobacterales > Lysobacteraceae > Lysobacter > Lysobacter capsici. The sequence continues at coordinate 1,684,497 of NZ_CP094357.1, read as the reverse complement.
GCACCGGGGTGAAGGCTTTCCATTGCAGATCGCGGGTATAGGTTTCGGCGCTGCCGCCGAAGATCGCATCGACGTCGCCGGTGGCGTAGGCCATGCCCGACAGGCCCGAACCGATCAGGGTCGGCACATGCCAGCGGATGTAATCCCAGCTCGCGCTCTGATCGCCGGTCCAGGCCACCGCATAGCGCTGGATGCCGGCCCAGCCCATCACCGTCCACAGGAACGGGCGCGAATCGGAGTTGTGCAAGATGCCGTTGAACGCCGATTGATTGGCGTCCATCGCGAACTGATAGCCCTTGCCGGTCCAGGCCACGTCGAGCTTCTGCACCCGGCTGCCGGCGGTGCCGACTTCCCAGGCGATCTTGTCGACGCCGTTCTCGGTCCACAGGCCGGTGCGGAAGCCGTATTTCGCTAGCCCCTTCACCGTTTCGGGCAATTGCTTGTAGCCGCAGCCGTAGCCGTCGTTGGGCAGGATCCAGCCGCCGGGCATGTCGTGTTCGCGATACTGGCGCGCGACGCTCTCGACCACATCGATCGTGGTGCCGGTCGGGCCATCGTGCCAGCCTTCGGGCACGGTCCCGGGCTTCTTGCCGTTGTCGCCGTCGTTGTAGCAATCGGCGTCGCCGTACGACAGCGCCCAGCGCGGCAACAGGCCGGGACGGCCGGTCAGCAGGGTGTAGCGTTCGAGCAGGCGCGGCAGTTCGCCGACGAAGTAATAAACGTCGAAGCGATCTTCGCGATGCAGCAAGGTGGATTGATCGGGCTGACGCAGGTCGTAACTGCCGTCGCTCCAGGTGTTGCGCAACATGCCCCAGCCGCGCGAGCTCAGCAGCATCGGCGCCGGGCTCGGGCGGTCGCCTTCTTCCCAGCCGCCGGAGTACGAGACCTCCAGTTCGCGGCCCTTGAACTGGTAACGCCCGTTCTGCTGGCCGCCGCCATAGAACGCCTCGTCGGCCTGCGACGACAGCACCTGCACGCTCTGGGTCGCGTCGAGGTCCAGCGGTTGCAGTTCCTGCCACAGCGCGGTGCGGCGTTCGCCATCGATCCGCTCCAGCCGCAGCTTCAACGGTTGCCGTTGCACGTGCAGCACCAGCGCGCCGGTGCGCACGCGCACTTCGGCGGCGTCTTCCTCCAACGTGGCGTCGACCTTCGCCGTCGGTTGCGGCAGCACGATCGGCGCGGCCTTGTCGCCCGCCGGCGTCAGCTTGCCGCGGCGCCCGGCCTGCACCCGCACGATGTCCTGCGCCAGCACTTCGATACGCAGCACGCTGCCGGTGTCGGTGCTCAGCTCCCAGCTCGGCGTCGCGCCGGCCTCGGCGCGGACCGCGCGCAGATTGCCGACCGGCTCGGCCACGGCCGGCGACGCCAGCAGCGCGGCCAGAATCGTGCTCGAAAGAATCGCGATCGACGGACGCGGACGACGCATGCGGAATATCACCTTGCCCCCAAGGACCCGCTCGGCGGGCATTCGAAACCTGTTGCGACCGACTCTAGGGCAGTGATTCGAAAGCTGTCAATGAATTGAAAGAAAAAAGGAAGAATTTATCGGGCAAAACGAAAGATTGTGCGATGCAATACTTTCTAAACCTGGCAAAAACCCCTGTTAAGCACGCAACGAAAGCAAATCCAAGCCGATCTTTCGTTTTTTCCGAACCGGTTCCGACAACAAACTCATCCGGCCTATTTCTTTTGTTTTACTTTCGATAATTGACTTTCCGAAAGAAAACGCAGATCGTCACCGCGCTCAACAGGGATTCTCCATGGACCTCACCCCGCTCCCCGACTCGACCGCCTGGCAGCGCCTGGGCGGAGCCGATACCGCCGCCGAAATCGCCCAGCAACCCGCGTTGTGGGACGAACTGGCCCGCGATCTGGCGCAGGCGCGCGAACGCGTGCAGGCCTTTCTCGGCGACTGCCTCGACGACCCGCGCCAGCGCGTGCTGTTCACCGGCGCCGGCAGTTCGGGCTTCATCGCCGATCTGGTCGCCGACGCCATCAACGCGCAATGGCCGGCCGAAGTGCGCGCGCTGCATACCACCAATCTGCTGACTCATCCGGCGCTGTACCTGCAGCGCGACCGCCCGACCCTGCTGGTGTCGTTCGGCCGCAGCGGTTCCAGCCCGGAGAGCGTGGCCGCGGTCGAACTGGTGCGCGCGCAAGTCGAACACGCGCGCTTTCTCGACATCACCTGCAATCCGCAGGGCGAACTCGCCCGCCGCGGCGCCGGCCGCGACGACACCTGCACCGTGCTGATGCCGGCGGCGAGTTGCGACCGCGCCTTCGCCATGACCAGCAGCCTGAGCTGCATGCTGCTGGCCGCGCTGAGCGTGTTCGACCGCGCGCCGTGGCCGCGGCGGATCGAACGCCTGCAACAATTAGCCGAGCTCGCGCGCGAAGGTCTGGCGCAGTGGGATGCGCCGGTCGCGGCATTGGCGCAGCGTCCGTTCACTCGCGTGATCTACCTGGCCAGCGGCCCGCTGGAAGCGCTGGCGCGCGAAGCCGCGTTGAAGGTGCTCGAACTCACCGCCGGTCGCGTCCTGGCCTTGGCCAATACGCCGCTGGGGTTTCGCCACGGGCCCAAGTCCACGCTCGACGGCGAAACGCTGGTGGTGGTGATGCGCAGCAATCACGCGCTCGCGCGCCGTTACGAACACGATCTGCTCGACGAACTGCGCCGCGATGGCGTCGCCGGGCAAGTGCTGTCGATCGGTCCGCATGCCGACATCGGCGGCGGCGACGACTACAGCCTGCGGCTGCCGCCGCAACACGACAGCACGTTCGCCGACGGCATGTTTTCCGACGGCTGGCTGGCGCCGGTCTGGCTGACCTTCGCGCAGATGTACGCGCTCCAGCGTTCGGCCGCGCTCGGCCTGACCCCCGACAATCCCTTCCCGGACGGCACCGTCAACCGGGTGGTCAAGGGCGTCACCATTCACCATGGCTGACGCCGCCGCTTCCGCGATCTGTTACGGCATCGACATCGGCGGCACCAAGATCGAATTGGTCGCCTGCGATGCCGCATTGGAAGTGCGCCATCGTCGGCGCATCGCCACGCCGCAGGGCAAATACCCGGGTTTCCTGGCCGCGCTCGAAGCGCTGGTCGCCGCGGCCGACGCCGAACTCGGACTCGCCGACGCCGCGATCGGCATCGCCCTGCCCGGCGTGCGCGATCCGCGCAGCGGCCGTCAGCTCAGCGCCAACGTGCCGGCCTTGACCGGCCAGAAGGTCGCCGCCGACTTGCAGGCGCGGCTGCGGCGGCCGCTGCACTTCGGCAACGATCTGCAGTGCTTCGCCTTGTCCGAAGCGCATGGCGGCGCCGCCGAGGGTTATCCGAGCATGTTCGGCGCGATCCTCGGCACCGGCGCGGGCGGCGGCTACTGCCTGCACGGTCGGTTGGTGACCGGTTTCAACGGCCTGGCCGGCGAATGGGGCCACTGGAGCGTGCCCGGGCAACTGCTGCAGCGCTATGCGTTGCCGGTGCTGGATTGCGCCTGCGGTTTGCGCGGCTGCGTCGAGCGTTATGTCTCGGGCAGCGGTCTGGTCGCGCTGCACCGTCATTTCGGCGGCGAAGCGGCCGATGCCGCCGCGGTGCTCGCCCTGGCCGACGCGGGCGATGTGCGGGCGCGCGAAGTCATGGCCATCCATCTGGATTTGCTCGGCCACAGTTTGGCCAAGCTGGTGCTGGTGCTGGATCCGCACGTGATCGTGCTCGGCGGCGGTCTGTCGCAACACGCACCGCTGTACGGCGTGTTGCCGGCGGCGGTCGCCGCGCATCTGTTCGATGGCGTGCAGGTGCCGCCGATCGTGCCGCCGCGCTTCGGCGGCGCCGGCGGCGCGCGCGGCGCGGCGTTGCTGGCCTGGGCGCCGACGTTGTCCTGAGTTTTCCCGGCTCGTACCGAGTCGTCCCGAATCGCGTTGGAGTTTCGCCATGTCGCCCGTGCAATCGCTGATCGCCTCCCACCGCCAGGGCCGCAACGTCGGTCTGTACAGCGTGTGCTGCAGCAATGAACTGGTGCTGCGCGCCGCGATGGACGTGGCCCGCCGTCACGACACCTTGCTGCTGATCGAAGCGACCTCCAACCAGGTCGACCAGTTCGGCGGCTACACCGGCATGACCCCGCCGCAGTACCGCGACTACGTGCTCGCGTTGGCCCGCGAAGAACAGTTCCCGGCCGACCGGCTGGTGCTTGGCGGCGATCATCTCGGTCCGAACGCGTGGCAGAAACGGCCGGCCGAGGAAGCCATGGCGCATGCGCGGGTGCTGATCGAAGCCTATGTCGCCGCCGGTTTCCACAAGATCCATCTGGACTGCAGCATGTCCTGCGCCGACGACCCCACCCCGCTGCCGGACGCCACCGTCGCCGCGCGTTCGGCCGAACTTGCGCGCATCGCCGAACGCACCGCCGCCGCGCATGGCCTGCCGCCGCCGGTGTACGTGATCGGCACCGAAGTGCCGGTGCCCGGCGGCGAAGCCTCGCTGGCCGGCGGTCTGGCGGTGACCACGCCGCAGGCCGCCGAACAGACTTTGGCGATCCACCGCGACGCCTTCGCCGCGCCCGATCTGGCGCCGGCCTGGGAGCGGGTGATCGCGATGGTGGTGCAACCCGGTGTCGACTTCGATCACAGCAGCGTGCACGACTACGATCCGGTCGCCGCGCAAGCGCTGGCCGATTTTCTCGAACGCCAGCCGCGCATCGTGTTCGAAGCGCATTCCACCGACTACCAGCGCGAGGACGGCCTGCACGCGCTGGTGCGCGATCATTTCGCAATCCTCAAGGTCGGCCCGGCCGCGACCTTCGCCTATCGCGAAGCGCTGTTCGCGCTGGCCGCGATCGAAGCCGAACTGTTGCCGCCGCAGCAACGCTCGAATCTGCCGCAGGCGCTGGAGCAGTGCATGCTCGACAACCCGCGCCACTGGCGGCAGCACTACCACGGCGACGAACGCGAACTGCATCTGCTGCGGCTGTACGCACTCAGCGATCGCTGCCGTTATTACTGGGGCGAACCGGCCCTGATCGCCGCCGTGCAACGCCTGTTCGACAACCTGCGCGCGCATGCGCCGCCGCTGTTCCTGCTGAGCCAGCACCTGCCCGAGCAATACCGCGCGGTGCGCGCCGGCACCCTGGCCAACACGCCCGAAGCGCTGGTACGCCATCGCATCGGCCTGTGCCTGGACGAATACGCCCGCGCCTGCTCGGCGAACACGGCCGGTGCGCGCGCATCCCGCGCCACTGCCGCCGCGAACGGCTAATCTTCGACCTTTACCGCGGACCCACCGATGGCCATTCGCAACACCCGCGCCCGCCGGCAACAGATCCTGCAATGCCTGATCGAGCTCGGCTCGGTGCAGGTGGCCGAGCTGGTCGAGCGCTTCGGCGTGTCGGCGGTGACCATCCGCGCCGACCTGAGCCATATCGAATCGCAGGGCCTGGCCACCCGCACCCACGGCGGCGCCGCGCTGGTGCGCACGCCGCCGCAGGAACAGGACATCCACGAGAAGGACGCGCTGAACCTGCCTCTGAAAGAGCGCATCGGCGCGCGCGCCGCGCAACTGGTGCAGGCCGGCGACAACATCATCATCGACTCGGGTTCGACCACCATGACCCTGGCCCGCCATCTGCGCGGCCATCGCGATGTCACGGTGATGACCAACGGCCTCAACATCGCCTGGGAACTCGCCAACGCGCCCGGCGTCGACGTGCTGCTCAGCGGCGGCGTGCTGCGCAAGCAATCGCTGTCGCTGCAAGGCAGCCAGGCCGAGGCCAGCCTCAATGCCTACAGCTTCGACACCTTGTTTCTCGGCGTGGACGGCCTGGACCTGCAGTTCGGCCTGACCACCCACGACGAAGCCGAGGCGCGGCTCAACCATCGCATGGTCGAACACGCGCGCCGCATCGTGGTGCTGACCGACGCCTCGAAATTCGGCCGGGTCAGCCTGCACCGCATCGCCCGTCTCGATCAGATCCACGCCATCATCACCGACGCCGGCATCGACGACCGCTATCGCGAGGGTCTGCAACAACTGGGCATCGAAGTGATCATCGCCGAGGCGACGCCGTGACCGAACTGCGCAATCTGCAAGGCCGGATCCTCACTTCCGAAGGCTGGCGCCGCGGCCGCATCCGCTTCGACCAGAAAATCCGCGCCATCGAAGAAGTCGCCGACGGCGACATCGGCGAGACTATCATTCTGCCCGGCTTCATCGACCTGCATGTGCACGGCGCCGCCGGCGTCGACCTGATGCAGGGCGGCGACGCCGCGCGCACCGTCGCGCGCGCGCACGTCCGCCACGGCACCACCGCCCTGCTCGGCACCACCATGACCGCGGCTGAGCCCGATATCGTCCACGCGCTGCGCGGGCTCGCCACCGCCATCGCCGAACCCGATCCGGATGCGGCGCGCGTGCTCGGCGTGCATCTGGAAGGCCCCTTCATCAGCCCGCAACGTCTCGGCGCGCAGCCGCCGCTGACAGTGGAAGCCACCCTGGAATCGGTGCAACGCCTGCACGCGCTGGCGCCGATCAAGGTGCTGACGCTGGCGCCGGAGATCGGCTCACACAACGAGTTGATCCCGCAGCTGAGCGCGATGGGCATCCGCGTCCAGCTCGGCCACAGCGCCGGCAGCTACGAGGATGGCGTCGCCGCGCTGCGCGCCGGCGCGGCCGGCTTCACTCATCTGTTCAACGGCATGACCGGGGTCGACCACTACAAGCCCGGCATCGCCGCGGCCGCGCTGGCGCATGCCGAGTACGCCGAATTGATCCCCGATCTGCAGCATGTGCATCCCGGCGCGATCCGCCTCGCGCTGCGCGCGATTCCGCGCCTGTACGCGGTCACCGACGCCACCGCCGCGACCGGCATGCCCGACGGCGAATACGCGCTGGGTTCGCAGCGCGTGCACAAATGCCTGGGCTGCGTGCGCCTGGCCAGCGGTTCGCTCGCCGGCAGCGCATTGACCATGGACCAGGCGCTGCGCAATCTGGTCGAGGTCGGCCTGGACCTCGCCGATGCCGCGCATCGCGTTTCCACCTTCCCCGCCGACTACCTGGGCCTGTCCGACCGCGGCCGCATTGAACTTGGCGCCTGCGCCGACTTCGTTGTGCTGGACCCGCAGTTGCGCATCATCGAGGTGCATGTCGCCGGCCGCGCCGTCGCTTTTTCCTGACCGGTTCAGGCCGATCGCATCCCTGCTTCGAAGTCGCACTCAAGTTCACTGCGCCCGGCGAGAACTGCGTTTACCCTGCAAGCCGTCCGCTTCGCGTTCGATCCGCAAACGCGCGAAGCCAATCGACGCCCGCCACTGCAGAGGGAAGACCCGCGATGAATCCCGATTGGATCGGTTGGCTGGCTTCGGCAATCCTGATCGCGACGCTGCTGAGGCAAATCGTCAAGCAGGACCAATCGCGCGATCAGGACGCGCAGGCGGTGTCGAAGTGGCTGTTCGCGGGCCAATGCGCCGCTTCGGCCGGGTTCGTGGTCTACAGCGTGCTGGTCGGCAACTGGGTGTTCATCGTCACCAACAGCTGCGTGCTGATCACCGCCATCGTCGGTCAGATCATGATGGTCAGGCGTAAGCGCGGTCGGAAACGCGAAACATGACCACGGTTCGAGCTTGACCGGGATCGATACGCGAGCAGTGTCGCGCCGACTCAATCGCGCTGCGCTGGTATGCCCGCGGCCAACGACGCGAACCACGCCGCATAGGGCGTATTGACCACCAGCTTGCGATTCATATCGGGCGCGCCGCCGCTCCACCACACCGGCCCGCGCTCGCCGAGCGCGACCTTGGCCAGATGCACGCGCCGCCTCGCCTTCGCCAGCGCGACGAGATCGTCGCGGTCGTGCTTGACCGCGCGACGGGCCGCCATCAGTTCGGCGACGAGCGCCGCGCGCTCGTTGTCGGTCAGATCCGGATTGGCCGCGCGCCACAGACGGCCGCGCACGATCAGATAACGTCGATCCGGCGTGAACAATGCGCCTGATGCAGCGTCGCTCATGCCGTCAGATTTCCCTGTCCCGCAATCGGCGCGTCGGATAAGGCTGAGCTCGCGCCAATTCATTTCCTCCCGTGGGATGTCCGCTCGAACAAGATTCCAATACGCACGCAAGAAACGTCATTCGCAGCCGGACACGCGACAAGCACGCGCAGCCTCACGTCATAGACGCAAGCGCGTCATAGTCCAGCAGCGTCGCGCCGACGTTCGCCAACGCATCGCCGAGGCGCTCGTGCACCGACGATTCGGCATCGACCAGCACCAGAATGCGACCGGCGGCGATCTCGTCGTCGAATTTCTGCCGGATCGGATCGGGCAAGGCCGCGCCCATGAGCGCCGACGCCCAGGTGCCGACCAGCGCCCCAACCGCGCCGACCACCGCCGCGCCCGCCAAGGTGATGCCGACCGGCGTGACGACCGTCGCGGCCAGACCGGCCAGCAAACCGGTCGCGCCGCCGATGCCGGCGCCGCGGATCGCCGCCGGCATGAAGTCGGTGTCGGCTTCCTTGTGCCGGTTGGGAACGCTCTGCAACTCGATATCCGAACGGGCCACCAGCGAAATATCGTCGTCGCCGATTCCCTGGGCCCGCAATGCCTCGACCGCGCGCGTGGCCTGGGCGATGTCGTCGGTGCGGTAGACGCGGCGCTGTTTCATGGGAATCACCTGCCGTTGGATGACTCAAACCTGCACGGCCCATCGTTAGCCGACCGCGAAGACTGCGAACTGTTTCGCATTCATCGGCTTCGACATTAACCGTACAGCTTCAATCGACGACATAACCAGGACATCACCATCGCTCATCGCGGATTTCACGTCGGTGAAAGATACGCTGGCTTAGGTTCCTTGTTGATCGCATCAGCAGGAGGCGTCATGGCCAAGAAGAACGTAGAGGGTCAACGCGCGATTCCGTCGACAGACAATCCATCGGACTCCGCCTCTCGGACCAGCGCGGGCGCGACCGTCCGCCGCCAGAAGGCGATCCAGCGCCAGGTCGACGCGCTCGACCAGGGCAAGCCCGACAAGCAGGCGAAGCCGGCGAAAAAAACCGCGGTGCAGGCCGGCGAACGCGCGCAACCGGAAAACCCGTTGCCTAAGCAGCACCTAGTCAAGCCCGGGCACGAGCATCTGCTCAACCCGGCGCCGAAATTCATGGCGCCGGATTATCGCGGCAGCGGAAAACTGCAGGGCAAGGTCGCCGTGATCACCGGCGGCGATTCCGGAATAGGCCGCGCGGTGGCGGTGCTGTTCGCGCGCGAGGGCGCCGACGTGGCGATCGTCTATCTCAACGAACATCAGGACGCGCAGGACACCCGCATGTTCATCGACCAGGAAGGCCAGCGCAGCCTGGCGATCAGCGGCGACGTGCGCGACCGGGCGTTCTGCGACGATGCGATCGCGCAAACCGTCGCCGCCTTCGGCCGGCTCGACATCCTGGTCAACAACGCCGCGTTCCAGGCGCATTGCGACGCGTTGGAAGACCTCAGCGACGAACATCTGCAGGAAACCCTGCAGACCAACATCGCCGGTTACTTCCACATGGCGCGCGCGGCCTTGCCGCACATGGGCAACGGTTCGGCGATCATCAACACCGGCTCGGAGACCGGACTGTTCGGACACAAGGCACTGCTGGACTATTCGGCGACCAAGGGCGCGATCCATGCCTTCACTCTGTCGCTCGCCAGCCAGTTGCTGCCGCGCGGCATCCGCGTGAACGCGGTCGCGCCAGGTCCGGTGTGGACGCCGCTCAATCCCGCCGACAAATCGGCCGAGGAGGTGGCGAAGTTCGGCGCCGACAGCGACATGGGCCGGCCCGCTCAGCCCGAGGAAATCTCTCCCGCTTACGTGTTCCTCGCATCGCCGGTGACCGCCTCCTACATCAACGGCGTGGTGTTGCCGGTCATGGGCGGACCGCGCGGATGATGCATCGCGCGGCATCGTCGTCGACGCCCGCGAATCGCCGCTGAATCGTTCACCATGCCGCTTAGAACTTCACGTCGATCAAATACCACGACGCCTAAGGTTTTCGCATCGGCGTCATAAGGCGCTCTGAGGAGAACTCCAATGGCGAAGAACGCACAAGATTCCGCGCAAGTCGAAGAACTGCTGTATCAGGCACTGGAAACCGAACTCGGCGGCATCCAGGTGTACGAAACCGCTATCCGGTGCGCGGTCAACGACGACCTGCGCAAGGAATGGACCGAGTATCTGGATGAAACCCGCACCCATCGCAAGGTGCTGTTGAACGTGTTCCAGGAACTCGGCCTCGATCCCGATACCTCCACGCCCGGACGCAAGGTGGTCGGCCACATCGGCAAATCCCTGGTCAAGGCGATGGAAATGGCATTGGCGGCGGGCGATCCGGCCGCGGCCGAACTGGTCGCCGGCGAATGCGTGGTGTTGGCCGAAACCAAAGACCATTTGAACTGGGAACTGATCGGCCACGTGGCCAAGCACGGCAAGGGCCCGCAAGTGAAAGTCCTGCAGGCCGCGTTCGAAGCGGTCGAACAGGACGAAGACCATCACCTGTATCACACCCAGGGTTGGACCCGCGAGTTGTGGATCCAGTCGCTGGGCTTCCCCGCAGTGCTGCCGCCGCCGGAGGAAATCAAGCAGGTCGAAACCGCGATTGGCGCATCGCGCGCGGAGCAGGCGCGCGACCAGATGTTGAAGAAGAACTGATCCGACCCGGCCGGCGACAGGCTGCGTGGCCCCCACGACGCCGTGACAGCGCGCACGCTCAAGCTGGCCACCTTCAACATCAACGGGGTGCGCACGCGTCTTGCGCAGTTGCTGCAATGGTTGCAACGCGAATCCCCGGACATCGTGTGCCTGCAGGAACTCAAAGCCGAGGATGCCGCGTTTCCTTTGAAAGCGGTGAACGATGCCGGTTATGGCGCATTGTGGCGCGGACAGCGGGCGTGGAATGGCGTGGCCATCCTCGCCCGCGACGCGGATCCGATCGAGAGCCGCAGGGCGCTTCCAGGCGATCGCAACGACGATCAAGGCCGTTACCTGGAGACCGCCGTGCACGGGCTCATCGTGGCCTGCCTGTATCTGCCCAACGGCAATCCGCGGCCGGGACCGAAATTCGATTACAAACTGCGCTGGTTCGACCGCCTGATCGCGCACGCCCACGAACTCATACGCAGCGGTCATCCGGTGGTGCTGGCCGGCGACTTCAATGTCGTGCCCACCGACGCGGACATCTACGATCCGCGCTCCTGGCGCAAGGACGCATTGCTGCAACCCGAAAGCCGAGAACGCTACGCCCGCTTGCTCGCGCAGGGCTGGACCGATGCGCTGCATGAGCGCCACCCCGATCCACCGCTGTTCACGTTCTCGGACTACTTCCGCCAGCACTGGCAGCGCGATGCGGGCCTGCGTATCGACCACATCCTGTTGAGTCCGCAACTGGCTCCACGATTGAAAGACGCCGGCGTCGACCGCTGGGTTCGCGGCCTGGTCAAGCCCAGCGATCACGCGCCGGCCTGGGTCACGCTGGGGAAATCGGCATCGCGCGCGAAGCCGCGCGGCCGATCCGCGCGACCGACTGCCGCCACCGGATGATTGATGGCGCACACAGCCTCCTGGGCACGACGCGGCATTAACCATTCGTGGGCAAGGATCGGTGCAGCCCGCGGGCCAAGGGGCAACGGTTGTGTGTCGCTCGCGAGTCCGTCACGCCTGGCACGCACCGTCCGCCCGCTTACGAACATCCACTCCACTTTCGCCGAGCACGCCCAATGGCTCCGCATCGCAATGGCCGACCGATGCTTGCAACGATTCTGCTTACAGCGCTTCTGACCCTGGCCGTGGTGATCGTCGTCGCCAACGTGACCGGGCCGGAGAAGAAAGTTCAACAGTTGGTGCAGCATCGCTTCGATGTCACCGACCCGCAGTTCCGGCGCGAGATGGGCGTGATGCTCGGGCCGCCGGTGCTGACCGGAAATCGCGTTCGCCATCTGCGCAACGGCGAAGAAATTTTTCCGGCGATGATCGCCGCCATCGCGGCGGCGCGCCGTTCCATCGCCTTCGAAACCTATATCTACTGGTCCGGGGAGGTGGGCCAACGCTTCAGCGACGCGCTGTCCGAACGCGCGCGCGCCGGCGTGCCGGTGCATGTCACCCTGGACTGGGTCGGCAGCAGCAAGATGGATGCGCGCCTGATCGACGGCATGAAACAGGCCGGCGTGCAGGTCGAACGCTATCGACCCTTGCGTTGGTACAACCTCGACCGGATCAACCACCGCACGCATCGCAAGCTACTGGTGATCGACGGCGCAACCGCGTTCACCGGCGGCGTGGGCATCGCCGACCAATGGCAGGGTCACGCCCAGGACCCCGGGCATTGGCGCGACAGCCATTTTCTGATCGAAGGCCCGGCGGCCGCGCAGATGCAGGCGGCATTCGGCGACAACTGGGTCAAGATGACCGGACGCGTGCTGCATGGGCCGTCGTACTATCCGGCCCTGTCCAGGCACGGCGACATGGATGCGCAGGTGTTCCTGAGCTCGCCCTCGGGCGGCAGCGAAAGCATGCACCTGATGTATCTGATGTCGATCGCGGCGGCGTCGCGATCCATCGACCTGGCCGCGGCCTATTTCGTTCCCGACGAACTCACCCAGCGCGCCTTGCTGGAGGCGAGAGAACGCGGAGTGCGCGTGCGCATCCTCGTGCCCGGCGAACATATCGACTCCGATGCCGTGCGTCTGGCGTCCAAGGCGCAGTGGGGGCCGCTGCTGCGCCAAGGCGTCGAGCTGTACGAGTACCGCCCGACCATGATGCACGTGAAGTTGTTGATCGTGGATCGCCACCTGGTGTCGGTGGGATCGACCAACTTCGATTCGCGTTCGTTTCAGCTCAACGACGAAGCCAGCTTGAACGTCTACGAATCCGGGTTCGCCGACGAGATGACCCGGGTGTTCGAGGACGATCTGTCCCAGGCCAAGCCTTACACCTACCAGGCCTGGACGAATCGCCCGTGGACGGAGAAAGCCATGGAGCGGTTCGTCCTGCCGATCAAGTCGCAGCTTTGAACGGTATTCACGCAATCGGAATCGACGCTTGACGTCGATGCTCATGAATACGAATCCGGCCGCGGCCCATCCACGTCGTCAATGAACATCACAGCGTCGAGCGCGGCTGCGACCGCGACCGCGCACACGGAGACCCGCATGCCCCTGTATGCACCGAGCTTCTGGCGCCGCAACGGCTTATCCATCGTCTTGCTCACCTTTCTGCTCGCGGCCCTGATCGGTCAGATCGCCACGGGCCGCTCGGTTTACAACGCCGAGCGACTGGAACACCACTTGCCGGCGCTGGCCCTGGGCCAATACCTGACCAGCGGCCATTTCGTTTCGGCCACTTTCGAAAACTGGGAAAGCGAATTCCTGCAGATGGGACTGTACGTGCTGTTGACCGTGAGCCTGCGCCAGAAAGGCTCGGCGGAATCGCGCCCGCTGGAACCGCGGAGCGAACGCATCGAGCCCGGTCCCGCGCCGTGGCCGGTCAAGGCCGGCGGCCTGTGGCGACGGCTCTACGAACGTTCCCTGTCGATCGCGTTCGGCCTGCTGTTCGCTGCTTCGTTCGCGCTGCACCTGTGCGGGAGTTGGCGCGCGCACAACGCCGAACAGGCGATGAAGGGCGAGCCTCCCGTCGGGCTGGCCGCGTTCGTGGGCGATGCGCAGTTCTGGTTCGAGTCGTTTCAAAACTGGCAGAGCGAATTTCTGGCGGTGGCCGCGCTGGTGATCCTCACGATCTGGTTGCGTCAGAAGGATTCGCCGCAATCCAAGCCGGTCGATGCGCCGCATTCGCAAACCGGAGCGTGATCCAACGCCGACGCCTTAATGATTCAGCGGCAATGTGCGCAGCGTGTTGCGAATACTAAGGCGCCGACGCGCGATGTTAAGAGCGGCTTCGCAACACGACGACATCGCGCACATGCGCCGCGGTCGATGCTCGACCTCTATCAGCGGATGTCTCCGCCGAAGGCAAGGAGCGACAGCATGAGCAACAGCAACGACAAGCGAGACCTCAACCGCGATCCGATCACCGGAACGCCCGGCGCGCATCCAGTAGGCGTCGGCGTGGGCGGCGTAAGCGGCGCGGTGGCCGGCGCATTCGTCGGTGCGTTCGGCGGCCCGATCGGCATGCTGGTCGGCAGCGGCATCGGCGCGATCGCCGGCGCGGCGGCCGGCAAGGGCGTGGCCGAACGCATCGATCCCACCGGCGAAACGCAGTATTGGCAGGAAGAACATGTGCGTCGCCCCTACTACAACCCCGAGTACAACTACGACACCGACTACGCGCCGGCGTATTCGTACGGCGCCGAAGCCAGGTCGCGCCTCGGCAACCGCCCATGGGACGAACAGACCGCGGCCGAGCTCGAACGCGATTGGGCCGGCGCGCGCGGCCAGTCGAAACTGGACTGGGAAGCCGCAAGGCCCGCGGTGCAGGATTCGTGGACCCGGGCCGATCGTACTTACCGCACTTATGACGCGAGCGATCGTTACCACCAGTCGCAGTTCGAGCAGACCTCGTATCGCACGGCCGACGCGGAGTTTTCCGATTATCGTCCTGCCTATCGCTACGGCACGCATGCGCGCCAGCACTACGGCGATCGCGATTGGGACGACAAGCTAGAAGCCGAACTGGGACAGCGCTGGGACACGGTGAAGGGCGAGTCCAGGCTCGGCTGGGACAAGGCCAAGGCGGCGACCAAGGATGCCTGGCACAGCGTCGAGCGCGCCCTGCCTGGCGACGCCGACAAAGACGGCCGATAAGACAGACCGCCACCGAAGCGGCGCGAATGCGCCGCTTCGTTCTGTTCGAGTCTTTGGCCGAATCTTTATCCGAATCTTTGTTCAAATACCTGTTCGACTATCTGTTCGCAGCCAGCAACCGATCACCGCGCAGAGGAACCTCACGATGCAAGCCTCCCATCCGCCGGCCACCGCGAACGACCATGCCGCGCTCGGCGCGATCGACACGCCGACCGTCGACGTCGCCAGCCCGATCCCGGCGCCGGCAATCGCCGATCGCGGCAAGCCGGCGGGGATGCTCGATCCGGCCGTGACGATCGCGCGCCTACACCCTGCGCAGACCTTCGTCATCGCGGTCGTCGTGGGCTGGATCATCGGCGCGTGGACGCGCCGACGGCAGGGCTGGCCTGATCGATAGCAGCCGGTTTCACTGCACGCAAGCCGCGAGGTTTCATTCGCGACGCAGCGACGCGAGCGTAGCCAGGTCCAGCCTGTTCGGCCGGACCGATGATCCGATCAGCGAAGCGGCCCGGCGCGCGACACCTCAGCGACGCACATGAAACCCGTTGCCGCTCAGCAGATCCTCGATCTCCTGCGCGTCGACCAGATTGAAATCGCCCGGCACCGAGTGCTTCAGGCTCGCCGCGGCCAAGGCGAAATGCAGCCCGGCCTCGTCGCTCATTTCGCGCAGCAATCCATGCAACAGTCCCGCCGCGAACGCATCGCCGGTGCCGATGCGATCGACGATCGACGGCAGCTCGTACGTTGGCGTCGAGATCGCCGAGCCGTCGCGATGGAACAGCGCCGCCGACAAGGCATGGTGATCGACATTGCGCTGCTGGCGCTGAGTGCAGGCCAGCCGCTGCAGGTTCGGGAACGCGGCGAATGCGAGCTCGGCCGCCTTGGCCAGGCCGCCGTCGGCGGCATGCGGATCGAACTGCGTCGCCAGGGCGACAGCGATGTCGCGATGATCGGCGACCAGCACATCGGCCTGACTCATTAACTCATGCAGGATCGGCGCCGGATCGACGCCCCACTCCTGCCACAGCGAACTGCGGAAATTACCGTCGAAGCAAATCCGCACGCCGGCCGCGCGCGCCGCGCGCGCGGCGGCGATCGCCGCGGCCGCGCCCGATGCGCCCAGCGCGGGAGTTACCCCAGACAAATGCAGCCACGAGACGCCGTCCAGCAGCGCCGGCCAGTCGTAACTGTCGGCATCGGCGCGCGCGAACGCCGAGCCGGCGCGGTCGTACAGCACCCGGCTCGGCCGCTGGATCGCGCCGGCCTCGAGAAAATACAACCCCATCCGGCCCGCGCCGGCGCGTATCGACCGCGTGTCGACACCGTGCCGGCGCAATTCGCCCACCGCGGCCTGGCCCAGGGCGTTGTCGGCAACGACACTGACCATGGCCACCTCGTGCCCCAGCCGCGCCAACGACACCGCGACATTGGCCTCGGCGCCGCCCACGCAGATATCCAGGCGCGGCGACTGCAACAATCGCTCGCTGGCCGGCGCCGCGAGCCGCAGCAGCAACTCGCCGAAACACAGCACTTTCCGGCTCATACGGCCTCCTCAAGGTTGCCGGCACGGTCACCTGTGACCGGGCTCTCGTAACTATTTGCGCACCGCAGCATGCTGTTCGCTCAAGGTTTTGTTAGGGTTTTGACCAGCGGTGTCATTTTCATTCAGGGGACACCATAACAGGCGCAGCAAGCCCGTCAAGGCCGCTCAGAAGCGGCCTGACACCTTTGGGAGGGGAGCGGAATGCAAGTGCAGTCAGTGATAGGAAAGACACCGGTTACCATGCTGGCCGGCGCGATCGCGCTGGCCCTGTCGATCGCGCCCATGACCGGTCGCGCGCAGACGACCGCCGATCCGGCACCGCCCGCGCAGGCGGGCGCCGAATCGACCCAGGACGCCAAGAACCTCGACGCGGTGGTCGTCACCGGCTTCCGCGCCAGCCTGCAGCAGGCGCTGGACATCAAGCGCGAGGAAGTCGGCGTCGTCGACGCGATCGTCGCCGAGGACATCGCCGATTTTCCCGACCTCAACCTGGCCGAATCGCTGCAGCGCATTCCGGGCGTGTCGATCGCGCGCGATGCCGGCGAAGGCCGGCAGATTTCGGTGCGCGGCCTGGGCCCCGACTTCACCCGAGTGCGCATCAACGGCATGGAAGCGCTGACCACCGCCGGCGGCACCGACAGCTCCGGCGGCGCCAATCGCGGCCGCGGCTTCGACTTCAACGTGTTCGCCTCGGAGCTGTTCAACAGCCTCAAGGTGCGCAAGACCGCCTCGGCCGATGTCGAGGAAGGCTCGCTCGGCGCCACCGTGGATCTGCAGACCGCGCGGCCTTTCGATTACGACGGGTTGACCTTCGTCGCCGGCGGCCAGCTCGGCTTCAACGATTTGTCCAGGGACACCGATCCGCGCGCCACCGCGCTGATCAGCAACACCTGGATGGACGGCCGCTTCGGCGCGTTGCTGTCGGTGGCCTACACCGATCGCCGCCTGACCGAAGAGGGACACAGCACCGTGCGCTGGGACAACGGGCCGAGCAGCGGCGGTTTCGCCGCCAGCTCGCCGTTCGCCGCCGCGCGCCTTCCGAGCACCTTCCACCCGCGCATTCCGCGTTACGGGGTGATGGAGCACGATCAACAACGCCTGGGCGTCACCAGCGCGCTGCAGTTCAAGGTCAGCGACAAGACCGAACTGGGACTGGACCTGCTGTACGCCAAATTCGACGCGACCCGCACCGAGAACTTCCTCAACGGCATCTCCTTCAGCCGCACCGGCACCGGCAAGCCGCAGACCGTGGTGCTCGACGGCGAGATCGACGAACACGGCAATCTGGTCTACGGCCGTTTCAACAACGTCGACGTGCGTTCGGAAGCGCGTTACGACGAACTCAGCACCAAGTTCACCCAGGCCAATTTCTACGGCGAGCACAAGTTCAGCGACGACTTCGCGCTCAGCGGCCAGATCGGCCGGGCCAAGTCCCAGTTCGACAACCCGATCCAGACCACGGTCACCCTGGATCGCAACAACGTGCAGGGCTACAGCTACGACTACCGCGGCAACAGCCGCCTGCCGGTGATCGACAACGGCTTCGACGTCAACGATCCCAACGCCTGGAGCTTCGCCAACGGGGTCTCGGAAATCCGCCTGCGCCCGCAGGCCTCCCAGAACACCTTCGACAACCGGCAGCTGGATTTCCGCTGGAACGTGGCGCCGGGTTTCAAGATCAAGGGCGGCGTGCAGTCCAAGAAATATCAGTTCGAAAGCAGCGAAAGCCGGCGCGCATCGGAACTGGTGGTGCCGGCGTTGCCACCTGGCACGAATATGGCCGACCTGACCAAGCGCGTCGCCCTGCAGGGCACCAGCGTCGGCGGCAACAACGATTCCAGCTGGCTGATTCCGAACATCGACGCCTTCAACCGGTTGTTCGGTATCTACAGCAACAGCGGGATTTTCGCGGTCTCGCCCGATGTCGCCAGCGCGCGCGGCAACAACCGCAGCGTCGAGGAAAAAGACCTGGGCTATTACCTGCAGGCCGATTTCTCCACTCAGCTGGGCCGCATCCCGTTGAGCGGCAACTTCGGCGTGCGCCACGTCAAGACCAAACAGTCCTCGACCGGTTTCGCCCTGGCCGGCACCACGCCGGTGCTGACCACGGTGGGCCGCGATTACAGCGACACCCTGCCCTCGTTGAATCTGGTCGCCGACATCACCCCGGATTTCCTGATCCGCTTCGGCGCGTCCAAGGTGATGTCGCGTCCGGGCCTGGGCAACCTCACCCCGGGCGTGACGGTGAGCGTGAGCGGCGGCAACCGCGTGGTGTCAGGCGGCAATCCGCTGCTCGAACCGTTCCGCGCCAAGACCTACGACCTGGGTTTCGAGTGGTACTTCGCCGAAGAATCGCTGCTGGGGCTCGGCCTGTTCTACAAGGACATCGACACCTTCGTGCAGACCTCGCGCGAGATCCGGCCGTACAACACCTCAGGGCTTCCCGACGAACTGCTGGCCGGTACCGGCGCGCTGCCGACCGATGAGTTCCAGTTCAACATCCCGGTCAATACGCCGGGCGGAAAGCTGCGCGGCCTGGAGCTGAGCTATCAGCAACCTTTCACTTTCCTGCCGAGCTTCTGGCACGACTTCGGCGTGCAGTTCAACTACACCTACGTCGATTCGAAGATCCAGTACGTCACCGCGGCCGGCGCTTCCTCGCTGAAGACCGATCTGGTGGGGCTGTCCAAGAACGCCTACAACGCGACGCTGTACTTTGAGGGCGATCGCTTCAGCGCGCGCGTGTCGGCCGCTTACCGCGACGACTACCTGACTACCGTGCCCGGCCGCAACAATGCCGATGTCGAAGGCACCAAGGGCACGACGACCATCGACATGTCGGCTTCGTGGAAGATCAGCGACCAGCTGGAGCTGACCCTGGAAGGGCTCAACCTCACCGACGAGTACAACGATCAGTGGGTGGATTCGGCCGCCGACCGGGTTTCGGTCTATCACCATACCGGGCGTCAGTACTTCCTCGGCCTGCGCTACAAGATGTGATGCGGATCTGAGGTCGGCGATCTGTCCACGCGGCATGGCGGCGCAAGTCGCCATGCCGTCGCCGGCTCAATCCACGGTCGCGGCGCAATCCACGCCGGATGCCAGCCATCGCGATTTCTACGCCCGCTTTATGGGTTCAATACTTATGCGTACGATTTTTCTCGTCTTATGGCTGATGGCGTTATCGGACGACGCGCTCGCCGACGGAGCACCGACGATACACTTGGCCGGCGACTCGACGATCGCGATCAAACGCGCGGAAAAACGCCCGGAAACCGGCTGGGGCGAAGCCCTGGGCGAGGCCTTCGCCGGCAGCGGCGTGCAGATCGACAACCGCGCCATGAACGGTCGCAGCACCCGCACCTTCATCGAGGAAGGCCGCTGGCAGGCATTGCTGGATGCCGTCGTCGCCGGCGACTACGTGTTGATCCAGTTCGGCCACAACGATCAATCGCAGAACAAACCCGACCGCTACACGCCACCGGCCGACTATCGTCGCAATCTCGAACGATTCGTCGATCAGGCGCGCGAACGCGGCGCCACCGCGATCCTGCTGACGCCGGTCGCGCGGCGGCGGTTCGATCAGAACGGCACGCTGTCGCACAGCCACGGCGAGTATCCGGACTTGGTGCGCGCGGTCGCGGCCGAGCGCGGCGTGGCCCTGATCGATCTGGAGCGGCGCAGCGAAGCCGTGCTGGCTTCGCACGGCGCCGAAGATTCGAAGCAGCTGTTCCTGTGGCTGCGGCCCGGCGACAGCGTCAACTATCCCGACGGCCTGCAAGACGACACCCATTTCTCGGCGCTGGGCGCGCGCTGCATGGCCGCCGAAGTCGCCGACGGCTTGAGTGCGTTGAAGCTGCCGTTGAGCCGGATGTTGCGGCGGCCGCTGCCGACACGATGCCTGCGGGCGAACGAGCCCGCGTCCCCGCCGCGCTAGAACGTTCCGCGCTGCACGAACGGCACGCGCTCGTACACCCTGCGTTCGCCGCCGCGAGGATCGTGCTCCAGCCGCGGCTGGACATCGAACAACAGGGTTTCGCGCCGTTGCCGCGAGTACTGGGGCCACGCGGGCAGCCCGGCGTGGCCGGGATCGCCATGACGCGCCAAAGCCAGCAAGGCATCGCTCATCGATGCGGCCAGCGCGCGCGCCTGCGCGCCGTCGCCGGTGTTCGAGCCGGGCTGCGCGGTGTTGTCGAAAACCAGCGCGATATCCAGGGTGTGCATCGCGCCCCAGCGGCCTTCGTCCAGCGGCGAGCCCCAGTCCAGCTGATAGGCCCAGGTCGGCGCGCCCTGATCCGCGCGCGCCTCGGCTTCCACGATCGCGGCGCGCCATGAGCGCCCGGCCGTGGTCGCGGCGAAGAACACTTGCGACGGTGTGTAATCGGGGTACAGGCGCCGATACTCCGCGATCACCGTGTGCGGGTTCAGATCGACGTACTGATGATCGCGCAACTTGTCCGGCAACTGCTCCCAGCTCAAATCGAAATTGGCCGGGTCGTGGCCGAGGAAGGCGCGGGTTTCGTCGCGGGTCGTGCCGATCAGCATCGGGATGCGCGCCGATTGCCCGGGCGCATCAGGATAGAACGGATGCCGGTGCAGCGACGTCCCATCGAGCACCGGCCCGAAGTACAGCGAGGTGTCTTCGATCCGCGACGGGTCGCGCACCCGGCTCGCCTCGATCAGCCGTTCGAACGGCAGCGTGCGCAGGCGTTGCAGATCCGTCGGCGCGAGGCTCAGCTCATCGAGAAAGCGTTGCGCGCGCTGGGTCGCCGCGCGCGGCCCGGCCGCGGTGACCTGCTGCCCGCTCATGGTCATCGCGCGATGGAACAGGCCGCGCGCGGCCGGCATCGCCATCAGCGTGGCGATCTTGGCGCCGCCGCCGGACTGGCCGAACACGGTGACGTTGGCGGCTTCGCCGCCGAATTGTGCCGCATGTTCGCGCACCCAGGTCAGCGCCTGGATCAAGTCCAGCTGGCCGACATTGCCGGACCAGGCGAAGCTGTCGTCGCCCAACTGCGCCAGATACAGATAGCCGAAGGCATTGAGGCGGTGATTGAGCGTGACCACCACCGCATCGCCGCGCCGGCACAGGTTGACGCCGTCGTACAAGGCACTGCTGCCCGAGCCGCTGTCGTAGCCGCCGCCGTGGAGGTAGACCAGGATCGGTCGCCGCGCGCCGTCGCGCAGTGCTGGCGTGAATACGTTCAAATACAGGCAGTCTTCGCTGATGCGGCCGTCGGCGCGCTTCTGCGGTGCGGACGGCCCGTGTTCGATGGTATCGCGCACGCCCTGCCAGGGCAGTTCGCGCAGCGCGGGCATGAAGCGACGCGCGGCGGTGTCGGCGCCGTAGGGCACGCCCTTGAACACCAGAATGCCGCGATCGCGGTAGCCGCGGATACGGCCGCTGCGCGTGACCGCCAGCGGCGCCTCGTCGCCGCCGCCGGCGAGAGCGGCCAGCGCGACGCAGGGCATCGCCGCGGCCGCGCCGCCCGCTATCGCCTTGAGCACCTCGCGACGGCGCATGTCCGCCTCAGCGCAGCGGCGCGCGTCGCGGCAACGGCTTCAACGGCTCCATCGTCGCCAGATCCCAATCGGCGGGCACGAAGGCCTGCCGGGTTTGCTCGAACTTCGGATAGCCGCCGACCTCGTTTTCGCCGTCGATGATCTTGCCGCGGCCCTCGATGGTGTCGGCCAGGATGCGGCGATCGATGTCGTCGCGGTCCCACGGCCGCGCGCCGACGTTGGCGATCACCGCGTCCTGCACCTGCGCCGACGGCAGCAGCTTCACTCCGAACGCAAGCCGCGGCGCCTGCGCGAGTTCGTTCAATTTCAGCGGCGCGGTGGTGTAGCGCCCGATCTGCGGCAGCGGCTGGCCGATGCGGTCGACGACCAGGTTGTCGTCGGCGTAATAGTCCAGGTCGCCGGAGCCGCCTATGCTGAAGAACGCCAGCGTCTGGGTGGACGGACCGGCGCGCATCACGTTGCCGCGCACCGCCATCTGCCCGGTCGAGTACGCATGCCCCAGCCACTCCTCGGCGATCAGGTTGTAGTGCACGGCGCGCTGGCCGGGGTTGTAGATCAGGTTGTTGATCACCTGTCCGCGCGCGCCGCCCTTGAACAGGGGGTTGCGCTCGTAGTTGTGCGCGTACAGATTGCCGACGATCAGGATGTCGTTGACGTGGTCGTGTATCAACGAACCCTTGGAGTGCTCGCCCTTGCCGTGGGTGGCGTTGGCCAGGCCTTCGGCGATCAGGTTGTTGCTGAAGGTGATCCGCCTGGACGCCGCGCGCATCCAGTCGGCTTCGCTTTCGCCGAAAAAACGCGTGCTCGAGGCCGACAGGTTCTCATCGGTGGCCCAGGTCAGCGAGCAGTGGTCGACGATCACGTCGGCCGCGCCGCGCACGGTGTTGATCGCATCGAAGTCGACACCGGCGCGCTTGGCCAGGCCCGCCTCGCCGGGGCGGACCCGGATATGACGGACGACGACGTCGTGGGTCGCGATGGTCAGCCCCCCGCGGATGAAGGTGATTCCGGGCTGCGGGGCGGTTTGTCCAGCGATGGTCAAATACGGCTCGCTGATCCGCAGCTCCTTGCGTTCCAGATCGATCACGCCGCCGACCTCGAACACCACGATGCGCGGTCCGGGCGTCGCGACCGCCTCGGCGAAAGAGCCCGGGCCGCTCGACGCCAACGTGGTCACCCGCAACAGTTTTCCGCCGCGGCCGGCGGGCGTGTGCGCGGCCCAGCCTTGCGCGCCAGGAAATGCCAGGGCCGCGTTTTCCCCGGGTGAAATGCGATCTTTGGCTATGCCGGCAAACGACGCGACGGTCAGCGAGGCGAGCAGAAACCCTCGCGCCGCGGCCTTGCCGAAATCCATCAGGCCCGCTTGCGCGGCGTCGCCGCCGAGATCCCGCAGCACGTGTCCAATCCCCATCCCACCCTCCCAGGTTGTGAGCCAAGCATACGACCGGATTGTCAATGACACCGGTTTCCTATACAACAGCCGCAGACAGGATTTGCCCCGGGATCGGCTCAAGCATGGCGAACCAACCTCTCCACGACCCTATCGACGCGGCCGCGCTCGCGACCCGGTTGGTCGACGCCCGCCTGGGCGCCCAGGCACTCGCGCTTTACCCGGGGCCGCAGCCGCAGAGCCTGGATGAGGGTTACCGCGTGCAGGATCGCGCGATCGCGCTGTGGGATCGGCCGCTGGCCGGCTGGAAGGTCGGGCGCATTCCCGAGCAATGGGAGCGCGTGCTCGGCGAGGAGCGTCTGGTCGGCCCGATTTTCGCCGACGCCGTGCAGCGCGTCGCGGCTGGGCAAAGCGGCCGCTTCCCGATCATTCGCGACGGCTTCGCCGCGGTCGAGGCCGAGTACGTGTTCACCCTGCGCGACGACGCGCCCGCGGACAAGACCGAGTACAGCGCGGCCGAAGCGGCCTCACTGGTGGATTCGCTCGCGGTCGGCGTCGAACTGGCCGGCAGTCCGCTGCCCTTGATCAATATCCTCGGCCCGGCGGTGGTGGTCTCCGACTTCGGCAACAACTCCGGCCTGATCCTCGGGCCGCGGATCGAGGACTGGCAGCACATCGACGACGCCGAACTGGTCTGCGAAACCTTCATCGACGATCGTTCGGTGGGCCGAGGCGGCAGCGCCTCCATTCCCGGCGGCCTGCTGGCGGCATTGCGTTTCGCGCTTGCGCGTTGCGCGCGTCGCGGTTATCCGCTCAAGGCCGGCATGCACATCGCCACCGGCGCTACCACCGGCATCCACGATATCGTCGCCGGTCAGCGCGCGCGGGTCGATTTCGGCCGCTGGGGCAGCGTGTTTTGCGAAACGATGACGGCCACCGATCCGAGGAACGCATGACATGACGACGCGACGCGACTTCCTGTTGGGCTTGGGCGCCGCCGGCGTGGCGACCGCGGTGCCGGCCGCGCTGCGGGCGGGCGATGGCCATCGGCTGCTGACCGCGACCGACGTGCACGTCAAGGATTACCCGACGGTCGCGGCGATCGAGTGGATCGGCCGCGAACTCGAGCGCGCCACCGATGGACGGTTGCGCCTGCGCATGTATCACTCCGGCCAGCTCGGCCGCGAGTCCGAAGCCATCGACATGGCGCGCTTCGGCGCGATCGACATCACCCGCGTCTACAGCGGCGCGCTCAACAACGCCTTCCCGCTGACCCAGGTGCTATCGCTGCCGTATGTGTTCGATTCGGTGGCGCATCTGCGCCGCGCGCTGGACGGCCCGGTCGGCGCGCAGGTGCTGCGCGGCTTCGGCGCGCGCGATCTGGTCGGCCTGGCGATCTACGACTGCGGCGCGCGCTGCTTCTACAACGCGCGCAAGCCCATCGTCGGCCCGGCCGATCTGCACGGGCTGAAGTTCCGGGTGCCCTCGTCGGACATCTTCATGCGCATGATCCGCATGCTCGGCGGCAATCCGACGCCGCTCGCGTACGGCGAGGTGTTCTCCGCGCTGCAGACCCATCTGATCGACGGCGCCGAGAACAATCTGCGCAGCTTCCATTCCAGCCGCCAGTTCGAGGCGGCGCGTTACTGGTCGCAGAGCGAGCATTCCTACGCGCCGGATGTGCTGCTGATGTCCAGGCGCAGCTTCGATTCGCTGCGCGCCGACGATCGCAGCTTGTTGCTCGACATCGCCCGCCGCTCGGTCGCGGTGATGCGCGAGCTGTGGGACGAGTCCGAAGCGCAGGCGCGCACCGCCTTGATCGCCGCCGGCGTACGGATGAACGAATGCGACCTGCCCGCGTTCCGCAAGGCGGTGCAGCCGCTGCTGTCCGACTACCACCGCGTGCCGGCGCTGCAAGCGCTGTACCGCGACATCCGCTCCCTGGCTTGAGGCATCGACCGTGGAAGAGACTCTCGATACGCATGAGCACGCCGAACAGCCGGTGGCGCTCGGCCTGCTGGACCGCATCGCCGCCGGCGCAGTCGCGATCGCCGGGGCGGCCTTGCTCGGCATGGTCGCGGTGCAGGCGCTGCAGGTGTTCGCGCGCTACGTGATCAACGACTCGCCGGGCTGGACGGAACCTGTGGCCTTGATCCTGCTCAACACCGCGATGAGCTTCGGCGCCGCCGCGGGCGTGCATCGCGGCGCGCATTTCGGTTTCTTCGTGCTGGTGCATACCGCCCCGCCGCCGATCAAGCGCGTGCTGCTGGCGCTGTCCAACAGCGTGATCGCGATCATCGGCGGCGCCCTGGCGGTGTGGGGGACGCAGTTGCTGCTCGACGGCATCGACATCCCGATGGCGGGCGCGCCGCTGCCGCAGAGCGCGGTGTTCGCGCCGATGGCTACGGGCGGCGCGTTGATGGCGCTGTTCGCGCTGCAACGGCTGTTCACCGTGCTGGTTTCCCCCGCCCCGGCCCGGAGCGAATAATGGAAGTCGCGATTTTGTTTGGCGTATTCGCCGCGCTGCTGATCATCGGCGTGCCGGTGGCGTATTCGTTGTCGGCCTCGGCGCTGGCGACCTTGATCTATATCGGCCTGCCGCCGATCGTGGTGGTGCAGCAGACCGCCGCGGGCGCGGGCTCGGCCTCGCTGATCGCGATTCCGTTGTTCATCTTCGCCGGCGAGATCATGTTGCGCGGCGGCATCTCCGAGCGCCTGATCGGTCTCGCCTCGGCCCTGGTCGGGCATCTGCGCGGCGGACTGGGCCAGGTCAGCGTGCTGTCGTCGCTGTTCTTCGGCGGCGTGTCCGGCTCGGCCATCGCCGACGTGTCCGCGATCGGCGGCGCGATGATTCCGCAGATGGCCAAGCGCGGCTTCGATCGCGATTTCGCCGTCAATGTCACCATGACCGCGGCGATGGTCGCGCTGCTGGTGCCGCCCTCGCACAATCTGATCCTGTACTCGGCCTCGGCCGGCGGCAGCATTTCGATCGCCGACCTGTTCGCCGCCGGCATCGTGCCCGCGCTGCTGATGACGGTGACGCTGATGACCACGACCTGGATCATCGCCCGCCGCCGCGGCTACGCGGTCGAAGCCTTCCCCGGCTTCGCCGTGGTCGCGCGCCGCTTCGTCGCCGCGCTGCCGGGCTTGCTGCTGGTCGCGTTGATCTTCGTCGGCATCCGCGCCGGCATCTTCACCGCGGTGGAGAGCGCGGCGATCGCGGTGGTGTATGCGCTGCTGGTCACCGCGCTGGTGTACCGCAACCTGCGCTGGGGCGATTTTCTCGAGACCGTGGCCAGCGCGGCGCGCACCACCGGCATGATCTTGTTCGTGATCGCCTCGGCCGCGTCGTTCGGCTGGCTGCTGGCGTATCTGCAGGTGCCGACCGCCGCGGTGGACGCGTTGACCAGCCTGACCACCGACAAGAACCTGCTGTTGCTGCTGATGATCCTGATCCTGCTGGTGCTGGGCACGTTCATGGATCTGGCGCCGATGATCATCATCTGCACGCCGATCTTCCTGCCGCTGGCCAAGGCCATCGGGGTCGACCCGGTGCATTTCGGCATCATCCTGATCCTCAAGGGCGGCATCAGCCTGATCTCGCCGCCGTTGGGCTCGGTGCTGTTCGTCGGCACCGCGATCGGCAAGATCACCATCGGCGAATCCCTGCGCACGATCTGGCCGTTCTGGCTGTCGGCGCTGGCGGTGCTGCTGGTGGTGACCTTTGTCCCGCAGCTGTCGTTGTGGCTGCCGTCCCTGCTCAAGCACTGATGCGCCCGCGTCCGCGCCGGGTTCGTCCCGGCGCGGCCGATGGCGGTGGACGCGGACACGCGAGGGCGGAGCCGGGCGCCCTGACCCGGCGATGCGGGCTAGAATCCCCACAACGCTCCCCCGGCTCCCTCGCCCATGCCGCGCAAGAAAACTGAAGCACCTGTTCCGGCCCAGGCGCGGACGATCCCGGATCGGGCCAAGACGATCAACGACATCGCGCGTCTGGCCGACGTGTCGAAGAAGACCGTATCGCGGGTGCTCAATCAGTCGCCGCTGGTGCATCAGGAAACCCGCGAGCGGGTCGAAGCGGTGATGCGCGAGTTCAACTACACCCCCGATCCGTTCGCGCGCGGGCTGGCGTTCCGCCGCTCGTTCCTGATCGGCATGGTCTACGACAACCCGACCGCGCAGTACATCGTCAACATGCAGTACGGCGCGCTCGACGCGATCCGCGATTCGGGTTTCGAGCTGGTCGTGCACCCTTGCGACAGCCGCAGCCCGGGCTATATCGACGGCGTGCGCCGCTTCGTCCAGCAGCAGAAACTGCACGGGGTGATGCTGGTGCCGCGCGTGTCGGAAGACCAGGCCTTGGCCGACATGCTCGCCGATATCGGCTGTCGCTACTCGCGCATCGCCTCGGTGTCGCTGGACGAATCTTCGCGCATGGTCATCACCCACGACCGCGACGGCGCCGCCGAAGCGGCCGACTATCTGCAATCGCTGGGACATCGCGACATCGCCCTGATCACCGGTCCGTCGAGCTACCGCTCGGCCCACGAGCGCACCGCCGGTTTCGTCGATGCGTTGGCCAAGCGCGGCATAGAACTGCCGTCCACGCGCATCGTCGAGGCCGGTTACACCTTCGAATCGGGCGTCGCGGCGGCGGAACTGCTGCTCTCCGGCAGCCAGCGGCCCAGCGCGATCTTCACCGGCAACGACGAAATGGCCGCCGGCGTATACAAGGTCGCGCTGCGCTCGGGCATCAGCATTCCGCAGCAGTTGTCGGTGATCGGTTTCGACGACAGCCCGCTGGCCTCGCGGTTGTGGCCGGCGCTCAGTTCGGTGCGTCTGCCGGTGCGCGACATGGGCCGCATCGCCGCTTCGATGCTGCTGCAGCCCGAGTCCGGCGCCGCCGCGGTGGTGGCCTCGGCCAGCGTGCGGCCGCATCTGATCGTGCGCGATTCCTGTCAGCCGCCGGCGTATTGAGCGAGCGCAAGTACGGCCATATCAACAGCGATTGCGCGCGAAAGCACGCGGGTCCTGAGCGTGTGATCGCGCATCGTTTGCGACCGGCCACGCAATAGAACGCCGGCCAGCGATCCGGCGTCACGCCGCTGGCGAATCCGGTGGCGAATGTGGCCTAGCGAACGCGCTCACCACCGCGCGCGCATCGACCCGCGATGCCCCGCCCATACCGCTGCCGGCAACGCAGGCGCGGCCATGAATCCCGACCGCCAACCCCCACCTGACAGCTCTTGTCCAGGCTAATGACACCGGTTACCTTTCGGGACTAGAATCGCTCGAAACCGACGCCGCGCCGTGCGCGCCCGCTTCCAGGGAGTTCCCCGATGTTCCAAAAGACGTATCACGCGACCCATCCGGACATGATGGCCGGCGCCAGCAACCAGCAACTGCGCGATCGCTATCTGATCGGCGACCTGTTCGCCGACGGCGAGGTGCGCCTGAACTATTCGCACAACGAACGTTTCGTGATCGGCGGCGCCGCGCCCACGCATGCGACGGTCAGTCTGCCGGTCCACAGCGAACCGGCCTCGGCCGCGGGCAAGCCGTTCCTCGAGCGCCGCGAACTGGGCATCGTCAACGTCGGCGGCGGCGCCGGCACGGTCGTGGTCGATGGGCAAAGCTATTCGCTGCAACCCCGAGACGGCCTGTACGTGCCGATGGGAAGCGCCGAAGTGAGCTTCGCCTCAGCCGATGCCGCGCAGCCTGCCAAGTTCTATCTCGCTTCGACGCCGGCGCACGCGCGCTACGAAACCGTGCATATCTCGATCGACCAGGCCGTGCCGCTGCAACGCGGCGCGCTGGAAACCTCGAACGAACGCACGATCTATCAGTACATCGTTCCGGCCACCTGCCGCTCGTGCCAGCTGCTGCTGGGCTTGACCGTGCTCAAGCCGGGCAGCGTGTGGAACACCATGCCGCCGCATCTGCACGATCGTCGCTCGGAGGTGTATTTCTACTTCGATCTGGGCGATCAGCGGGTCATGCATTTCATGGGCGAACCGGCCGACATGCGCCATCTGGTGATCGGCAACGACGAGGCCGTAGTCTCGCCGCCGTGGTCGATCCACATGGGCTCGGGCACCAAGAACTACTGCTTCATCTGGGCCATGGGCGGCGAGAACCTCGACTACACCGACATGCATCAACTCGACATCTGCCAGCTCAAGTGAGGACGCGCGCGTGAGCCACGACCATCCTTTCAGCCTCAACGGCAAGGTCGCCCTGGTCACCGGCGCCAATCGCGGCCTGGGCCAGGGCATCGCGCTCGCGCTCGCGCAAGCCGGCGCCGACATCGCCTGCGTCGCCAGCGGCTCCTCGCAGGACACCCTCGAGCAAGTGCGCGGCCTGGGCCGGCGCGCGCATGCGATCGAGGCCGATCTGTCGAGCCTGGAGCCGATCGAACGCATCGTCGACGACACCGTGCGGACGCTGGGCGGCGTCGACATCCTGGTCAACAACGCCGGCCTGATCCGGCGCACCGACGCGATCGATTTCAGCGAGGCCGATTGGGATGCGGTGATGAACGTCAATCTCAAGAGCGCGTTCTTTCTCGCCCAGGCCGCCGGCAAGCGCATGATCGCCGGCGGACGCGGCAAGATCATCAACATCGCCTCGATGCTGTCGTTCCAGGGCGGGATCCGCGTGCCCTCCTACACCGCCAGCAAATCCGGTCTGGCCGGGATCACCCGTCTGCTCGCCAACGAATGGGCCGGCAAGGGGCTGAACGTCAACGCGATCGCGCCGGGCTATATGAGCACCGACAACACCGCGCAACTGCGCGCCGACGAGTCGCGCAATCGCGACATCCTCGCGCGCATTCCGGCCGGGCGCTGGGGCGAGCCCTCCGACCTCGGCGGCGCGGCGGTGTTTCTGGCCAGCCGCGCCTCGGACTACGTCAACGGCGCGATCCTGCCAGTCGATGGCGGCTGGCTGGCCCGCTGACCTCCAATCGGAGCTTTCATCGTGAATCTCCACGCCTTCAGCCAAGCCATCGTCATCGCGTCGGCGCTCGCGGCACCGGCGGCCCTGGCCGCCGATCGCG
This sequence comes from Lysobacter capsici, assembly GCF_014779555.2. NCBI lineage: Bacteria > Pseudomonadati > Pseudomonadota > Gammaproteobacteria > Lysobacterales > Lysobacteraceae > Lysobacter > Lysobacter capsici. The sequence goes on along the minus strand of NZ_CP094357.1, from coordinate 1,654,208 downwards.
CCCTGCTCTCGCGCTCGGATTCGTACGTCGAGCGCGCCGCCGACATCGCGGTGGAGCAGCCCGGACCGCATGAAGGCGACGGCACGACGACCGCGTATCCGTTCTTCGAACACGCCAGCGATTTCGACATCGTGTTCCGCCAACGCGCGCTGCATCCGGGTGCGTCGATCGGCGAACACACCAACGACAAGGACGAGATCTACTATATCGTGTCGGGACAGGGCGAGCTGACCCTGGATGGGAAACGACGCAACGTGGTTGCCGGCGACGCCGTGCTGACCCGGAACGGCAGCCGCCACGGCCTTCGCCAGACCGGCGCGCAAGACCTGAGCATCATCGTCGTCTACAGGCGCAAACGCTGACGATTCGATCCGACCGCGGGTTTGCGGCGAATTCAGCACGCCTCCGATCGATGCCCGGTCGGTACGCCGGTAGAGTCGCGAATGGTGAGGCGAGGCGTCACCGCCGCCTGCCAACCCACCATCGCAGCCGCGGCTTTGTCCGCTGCCGGGCGACCCAGCAACGACTGCACCGCCAGACGTCCGACATCGGAAACCGGCAAGTGGATCGTGGTCAGGCTGGGCCAAAGTTGCGAAGCCAGCGGGCTGTCGTCGTAACCGACCACCGACAGGTCGTCCGGAATCGACAGCCCCAGACGCATGGCCGCCTTGTAGATGCCCGCCGCCATCTCGTCGTTGCAGGCGAAGATCGCGGTCGGTCGCGGCGTCTGCGCCAACAGATACTCCGCGCCGGCCACGCCGGATTCGAAGGTATAGCCGCCCAGATACACGCATTTCGACGACAGCCCGACGTCGCTTTCGGCCAGGTGCTGGGCGAAACCTTCCGCGCGCTCGATCGATGAGCGATAACGCCGCGGCCCGGTGATCACGCCCAGCCGCCGATGCCCCAGCGAGAGCAGATGATGGGCGGCTTCGATACCGGCCTGGCGATCGCGCGTCAGCACCGTTCGCATCGGGTCGTCCAGGGGAATCGAGGCGACGCGGACATAACGACAGCCGGTTTCGCGCAGCGCCGTCGCCAGCAGCTCATCCTCCGACACACGTGGAATCAGGATCAGCCCGTGCAATTTGTGCTGCAGACTGAAACGGCGCACGCCGTCGACATAATCCGAGCGATTGCTGTCGCAGGGGTGCACGACCAGTTCGAAGCCGCTGTCCTTCAGCGCAGCGAGCACGCTGCGCTGGATCTCGATGACGTAGTGCGCGGTGGGATTGTCGTAGACCAGCCCGATCAAGTTTCGCCGCGGCGCGGTCTCCGCCGGCATTTGACTGCCGCCCGGATAACGCAGGCCGCTCATCAGCGCGAGGATGCGCTCGCGGGTCTCGGCATTGACCAGGGGCGACTTGTTGATCACCCGCGATACGGTCTTGGTCGAGACATTGGCCAAGCGCGCGATGTCGTCCACGGTCGACGATCCGGCCATCGCCATGCGGTCCGCGAGCGCCGATCCGCTCAACGCCCCGTCACGAAGCCCACGCGCGCGTTTCGCCCTGGACATGTCGTCATGCATCATCCTGATCGCCAGAATATGACACCGGTAGTCATACACTAGCAGAGGCCCGAACGCGGCGCATGCTGCGGTGCGGGAAGACCACTGGATTCGCTCAAGGCGGGCCGATCTGGAACCGGCGTCATGCCTGGTACCGGTTCTTTCGTGAGCTGCGTCAACCCTCGCGATTCGATCATGGCGTTCGAACCGTCGGAATCGTCTGTTGCGCCGCGACCGACATCGTAGAAACAAGATCGCGTGCGACGCGCAAAGACCGACCGAGTCGACTTGCATCCGGTGGCGCGCAACCAACCGTGACGCGGGATTGAACACTTGTCCCCGGACAACACGCCTGTCCGGGGACATCGCCGCGACCGCGATCCGATGCAGGCCTTGTGACTCGCATCATCATGCTGCGCCGCATGAGCTCCCTATAACTGACGCCCGCTGCAGCCATGCGACGGCGTCGATGCAGCACGCACGACATTCCAATCAACCTGCTGAAGGAGAGTTCGATCATGAACACAACACAAGGATTCCGGCACTGCATCTATCTGGCGCTGCTGTTGGTGTCTCCTTCCTGTTTCGCGCTGGATCTTCCGAACGTGTGCAAGACCATCGACATAGGCAGCGGCAGCGCCATCAAGACCATCACCGTCGATGGCGAGACCTACGATGCGGCGCAGCGCAACAACTGCGCCGCCGGCACCGCGGTGCGCTATGTCGGCGACCCTGGCGACCAGACCGAAAAGCAGAAACCGACCTTCATCCTGAGGAACAACGCGGTGCTCAGGAACGTGGTGATCGGCGACGGTTCGAAATCGGGAACCAATCGCGATTATCGCGGCCGCGGCGGCGACGGCATTCATTGCTACGGCACCTGCACGCTGTCGGAAGTCTATTGGGACGACGTCGGCGAAGACGCGGCGACGTTCAAGAACAACAAGGCCTCCGACGTGTTTCTCATCCAGGGCGGCGGGGCGCGGCTGGCGAAGGACAAGGTCTTTCAGCACAACGGCCCGGGCACGATGAAGATCGAATACTTCGAGATCGAGAAGGCCGGCAAGCTGTATCGCTCATGCGGCAATTGCTCGACCCAGTACAGCCGGACCGTGCAGGTCAGCAATGTCGTCGCCACCGAGACCGGCGCGATCGCCGGCATCAATTCGCGCTACGCCAACGGCGTGGCCGGCGACAAGGCCGTGCTCACCAGCGTTTCGACCTCCGGGCGCAAATGCGTCGAATATCTCGGGCTGACCAGCGGCGAACCCAGCGAAATCTCGCCGGTTCCCGGGGCCTGCACCATCCGCTAAGGCCGCGTCGACGCCGCCGTTCGCGGCCGCCGACATACAAGCGCTTTCGGCAGTCATCGATGAACAGCGCGACGGCATGCCGGTCCGCTGCTTCGATCCCGAAGATCAATCGACCGACCGCGCGTGCCGCGCGCGGTCACTGGAGTCCCTATGCAAACCGTCGCCAGCCGTCGTTCGTTACAGATCGCGCGCGCCGTCGTTTCAGCGCCCCCGCCGCGCTTGCACCACCAAGCCCAGCAGCGGCGCCGCCGCGGTCGATGCTTGATTGCGACGCTGATCCTCGGCGTCGCAAGCCTCATGCCGGCCGCGGCCGCGGGCATTTCGATGTACAACATCGAAGGCTATGCGGCGGCCAGCGTCACCGGCGGCGGCTATATCGCCGAAACCGACGCCAGGTACCGGCGGGTGACCACGCCGGCCGGTTTCATCGCCGCGCTGCGCGCCGCGCGCACGTCGAGTTCCACCCCGGTCAAGGTCATCGAGATCGCCAACGACCTCGACATGGGCTGGAACGAAGTCGACGACGCGGCCCGCGCCGATGGGCTGCTGCGTCAGAACAAGGCGCCCAAGAAGCATCCGTCGCTGATCGCGAGCGGCGTGTCCCTGCTCGATGTAACCAACTTCAACGGGCTGACGATTTATTCCAGGAACGGATCCACCCTGCGCCATGTCGAGCTGAACATCAAAAGCGGAACCAATCTGGTCCTGCGCAATCTGCGTTTCGACGAGCTGTGGGAATGGGACGAGGGAACCCGCGGCGATTACGACAGCAACGACTGGGATTTCGTCACCCTCGGCGACGGCGGCGGCGTGACCTCGGGCATCTGGATCGACCATTGCAGTTTCAGCAAAGCCTACGACGGCGTGGTCGACATCAAGAAGGGCGCGAACAACATCACCGTGTCGTGGATCGAAACCGCTCCTCCGCCCAGCGGGCCGGGCAGCTTCGTGGCGCGCCAGTTCGATTACCTCGAAGCCAATCGCTCGGCCAATGCGATGTACGACTTCCTGCGCGGCTTCTTCACCAGGCAGCAAATCGTCGACATCTCGCTGCCGCAAAAGAAGGGACACCTGATCGGCTCCAACGATCTGGAAGGGCTTTCGTCCTATACGGTGACCCTGCATCACAACCACTATCGCGACCTGCAAGACCGCATGCCGCGGTTGCGCGGCGGCGACGTGCACGCCTACAACCTGTACGTCGACAGCTCCAATGCGCGGATCATGAAGGCCACCCGCGACGCCGTCGTCCAGGCCAATCCGGCCCTGCGTTCCAAGGTCGAGGGCAGTTCGCCGACCTACAAATTCGATGTGGTGTTGAATGGTTCGGTGTCGACCGAAGGCGGCGCGGTCCAGGTCGAGCGCAGCCTGTTCTGGGGTGTGTTCACCCCGCTTAGGAACAATCAGACCGATCCCAACGATTCGCGTTACACCGGCGCTATCCGGGCCTTCGGCGTTCGCCATGTGCTGTTTGCCAGCGACACCCAGTACATGCCGGTGTCGTCGCAGCAGGCGACGTTCCTCGATCGCGGCATCGTCTGGGCCAGTTGGGAAGGAGACAGCGGCGCAGCGGGAAGCACGCTTGGCCCGGCGCAGGCGGCGCAGGTGCCGTTCGTCTGGCGCAATGGCGTGCCTTCCTACCCGATGACGATGCATCGGATCGATGAGCTCGGCGCCTTGCGTGCCTCGATGGGCGCCGGGAAGCTGAGCATGACGGCGGAGCAATGGATGCGAGTCGTCAACTAAGGCTTTGTCGAAGACAGTTCGAACGCAACGGCCTGACTGTCTGGCGAACGCCGCGCGGTCGGCCGATAACGCACTTCAATCCTCGCCCTCTACGCGATCTCGCCGAAACGATCAACGGTTCGCGCATGCAGGCTGGCGCCCTCGGGCGTCAGCCTCAACTTGCGGGCACCACGCTCGATGAGGCGGACGCTCGGACAAAGAAACCGGTGGTCCGGTTAGCTACAACTGAATTTTCCTGGCATCAACCGAGTACCGCGATACTCAAACGCCCTTGGCTTTGCGCCCACGTGTACCTGGCTTTATCGGAACGCTCATTCCGTACTCGTTCCACCACGCGGTCAGCGCCTGCATTGCGGGCCAAAGCCCTCGCGCCTTCGCCGTGATTTCGTACTCGACCCGGGGCGGCACCTCGGCGAAGACGGTACGCAACACCAGGCCGTCCATCTCGAGCTCGCGCAGCTGAGCGGTCAGCATGTGCTGACTGATTCCGGGTATCGCCTTGCGCAGTTCGCCGAAGCGATACGTGCGCTGGTTGAGCAACCACATGATCTCAAGCTTCCACTTGCCCGAGAGCAGCGCGAACGCCCGCCGCATTTCCTCGTGCATGTTGATCTCGCGGTCGCCAATAGTCTGGTTTTCCATGCTAGCCACCAGTTATTCATCCTGCTTGTCGCCTTCCATGTTAGGCGACATTCTTCGCGAAAGTCCAAGCAAAGGACTTCGCGAAGGAAGACCTCATGTTTCAACTTTACGCCTACTGGATCAGCACGGCGCTGCTGTGCCTGCTTTACATGGCATCCGCGGCGACCTACGTCGTGAAAACAAATTGGGTTCGTCAGGCACTCACCGAGCTTGGCTATCCCGGCTATCTCATACCGATTCTCACCACGGTGAAGATCCTGGCGGTGGCGGCGATTGTTTCGCGCATCAGCGTGGCGCTCAGCGACCTGGCCTATGCCGGCATGTTCTATCACCTGCTGCTGTCCGCATCGGCGCATCTCAATGCCCGCAAACCCGGCGGCGCCCTGCCGGCGGCGGCGGGTCTGGCACTGCTGATCGCATCGTTCATGACCCAGAACGCCGCCCGCGAACTTGCTTCGCCCTACGCCCCCGCAGCGGTGGAGCACCAGGTGGCCAACTAATGGATATCAGGATGGCTCGACTCGCCGGAAAGGTCGCCGTGGTGACCGGCGCCGGTCGATGCCCGGTTCTTGACCGGATACAGCCTCGCCCCCGATGGCGGAATGATCATCGACAGCGCGCGCTGATCCATCGGGGCGAAGGCTGAAAGACCGTACCGGGCGATGGGCACCGCGACGCGCCGTGCCCACAGACGGGATTTATCAGAGAACGCATATGAAAGTTACGATTTTTGGCGCCACCGGCAAGACCGGAAAGTACTTGATCGACGAAGGCTTGAAGCGCGGCTTCGAAATCACCGTGGTTGCGCGATCGAACAGCCCGTTCGAGCACCCCATGGTGAGCATCATCCGTGGCGATCTGACCGACGTGGAGTTGCTTAGGGTGGCGATTCGCGGGTCCGACGCCGTGTTGTCGGCGCTCGGCCCGACTTCGCCGCGACATCCCGACGACCTGCCGATTACCGCAGCCACGCAAGCCATCATCGCGGCGATGAAGCTCGAGAACGTGAAGCGGCTGATTGCTATTTCGACCGGCACGGCCCCGGACCCGGAGGACGGCCCGGATTGGAAGGTCCGGCTTCAGGCGCTGATGATCAAGCTTCTGCTGCCGAGTTCCTATCGCGACATCATCGGACTTTCGCGAGCGATACGTTCTTCGCAGCTGGACTGGACGATGGTGCGTGTCGCGATCTTGACCCATCGCCCCGCCGCGCGGCAGCCGATTGTCGGTCTGTATGGCCACACCAGGCATTCGATGACAGTGGCCCGCGAGGATGTGGCCATATTCATGTTCAACCAGATATCGAGCCGCGAGGTCGTCAATAACGAGCACCTCAATAAAGCGCCTGGAATCAGCTCGGCCTGAATGCAGCGCTACTGAAAATTCCCCTGTCGCAATCGCGTGAGCGCGAACGCGAGTGAATGCCGCCGTGCGATTCGCGCGGTCATCAAGCAAGCAGCGCTGTCACATCCGAAGCGCATCCACGACCAGCGAGAATGCCGGCGAGTGCTGCCGACGGCTGGGGTAGTAAAGGTGATAGCCGGAGAAAGGCGGACACCAGTCCTGCAGCACGCGAACCAGACGTCCCTCTTCGATGTGGGGCGCGAATTCTTCTTCCGGAAGGAACGCGATGCCCAGTCCGTCGAGTGAGGCGAGCACGATGTGGGGCGAGGTGTTGAACACCGCTTGCCCGGCCACGCGCACGTTCACCTGTCGGCCGCGGCGCTCGAACTCCCAGACATACAGGCCGCCGGAAGTGGGGAAGCGGATGTTGATGCAATTGTGTCGGGTCAGGTCGTCCGGAACCTTCGGCATCGGGTGCTTTTCGAAATACGCCGGCGTCGCGACGGCGGCCATTCGCAGCTTCGGGCTGATCGGCAGCGCGATCATGTCCTTGTCGATGCTTTCGCCCAGGCGGACGCCGGCATCGAAGCGATCGGCGACGATGTCGCGCAGCCCGTAACTGACATCGAACTCGATGTTGATATCCGGGTAACGACGCATCAGCGGCAACAACTTGGGCAACAGGATCGTTCGCAGGACGTGGTCGCCGCTGGTGATTCGAACCGAGCCGGCGGGTTTGTCGCGTAGTTCCGTCAGCGCATCCAGTTCGGCCTCGATCTCGTCGAAGCGGTTTCCGATCGCCAGCAGCAGCCGCTCGCCGGCCGGCGTGGGCGATACGCTGCGCGTGGTGCGGGTCAGAAGCCGGATCTGCAACCGCTCCTCCAAGGCCTTGATGGCCTGGCTGAGCGCCGATTGGGAAACCCCCAGCACAGCGGCCGCGCGGGTGAAGCTCCCTTCCCGGGCCACGCAGACGAAAGCCAGCAAATCGTTGAGGTTGCGGCGTGCCATGGGCTCAGTCTGGCATGGCTGATTGATTAGTGAAACTTATAAGGCCTAAAAGAATTGATCGCCTAATCAAGTAGATCACGGGTGAGCACAATGGCCCGCACCTTTCCTGGCGGACCTTTGGAACTCACTCATGCCTGTTCAAGCCTACGGCGCGTATGCCGGCGACAAGCCCCTGGAGCCGATGGAAATCACCCGTCGCGCGCCCGGGCCCCACGACGTGCGGATTGACATCGCCTACTGCGGCATCTGCCATTCCGACCTCCATCAAGTGCGCGGCGAGTGGGCGGGCACCCAATTCCCGTGCGTGCCCGGCCATGAAATCGTGGGGCGGGTCACGGCGGTGGGCGCGCATGTCACGGGCTTCCAGCAAGGCGATCTGGTCGGCGTCGGCTGCATCGTGGACAGCTGCAAGCATTGCGAAGACTGCGCGAGCGGCTTGGAAAATTACTGCGACGCGATGGTCGGAACCTACAACTTCGCGACCGCGGATGCTCCGGGCTGGACGCTGGGCGGCTATTCCGAGCAAATCGTCGTCCACGAGCGCTACGTACTGCGTATACGTCACCCCGAGGCGCAACTCGCGGCGGTCGCGCCGTTGCTGTGCGCGGGCATCACCACCTACTCGCCGCTGCGACACTGGAACGTCGGCCCCGGCAAGAAGGTCGGCGTGGTCGGCATCGGCGGCCTGGGCCATATGGGCATCAAGCTCGCCCATGCCATGGGCGCGCATGTCGTCGCGTTCACCACCTCACAGTCCAAGCGCGAGGCCGCCCTGGCGTTGGGAGCAGATGAGGTCGTGGTTTCGCGCAACTCGGACGAAATGGCGGCGCACGCCAAAAGCTTCGACCTGATCGTCAACACCGTGGCCGCGCCGCACGACCTGGACGCGTTTCTCGTATTGCTCAAACGCGACGGCGCGATGGTGCTGGTCGGCGCGCCGGCCAGCCCGCATCCGTCTGCGGGCGTGTTCAACCTCATCACCAAGCGCCGCACCTTGGCCGGCTCGATGATCGGCGGCATCGCGGAAACCCAGGAGATGCTCGATTTCTGCGCCGAGCGCGGGATCGTGGCCGAGGTCGAGCTGATCAGGGCCGATCAGATCAACCAGGCCTACGAACGCATGCTCAAGGGCGAGGTCGAGTATCGCTTCGTGATCGACAACGCGACCTTGTCCGCTCCAGCAAGGAAAGACCAATGAAAAAGCTGCTTCTGTCGCTGGCCTTGGCGGCCAGCTCATTCACCGCGGTGGGGCAAGACATGTCGAACGGCGCGAACAATTTCTACAAGAGCGACAGGCTGATCGCGGAAAAGGTCTCCTTCAACAACCAATACCGGATGAAGATCGCGGGCAACCTGTTCCTGCCCAAGGATCGCAAACCGGGTGTCGGCTACCCAGCGATCATCGTGGGGCATCCGATGGGCGCGGTGAAGGAGCAAAGCTCCAACCTCTACGCGCAGAAACTGGCCGAGCAGGGATTCGTCACCCTGGCGATCGACCAGTCGTTCTGGGGCGAGAGCGAGGGCCAGCCGCGCAACGTGGTCGCGCCGGACATCTATGCCGAGGCGTTCAGCGCGGCGGTGGATTTCCTGGGCACCCAGGCGTTCGTGGACCGCGAGCGCATCGGCGTGCTCGGCATCTGCGGCAGCGGCAGCTTCGTCATCAGCGCGGCCAAGATCGATCCGCGCATGAAAGCCATCGCGACCGTCAGCATGTACGACATGGGCGCGGCCAACCGCGATGCGCTGAATCATTCGCAGACCATCGAACAACGCAAGGCGATCATCGCGCAGGCCGCGAAGCAGCGTTGGGTTGAAGCGGATGGGGGCGAAACGCAATACACCAGCGGGACGGTGCATCGACTCGATGCGAATACCCACCCCATCCAGCGCGAGTTCTACGATTTTTATCGCACCGCGCGCGGCGAGTTCACGCCGGCGAGCTCGTCGCCCGAACTGACGACCCACCCGACCCTGACCAGCAACGTCAAGTTCATGAATTTCTACCCGTTCAACGACATCGGGACCATCTCGCCGCGGCCAATGCTGTTCATCGCGGGCGACCAGGCGCACTCCAAAGAATTCAGCGAGGAGGCGTATCGCCTGGCCGGTCAACCCAAGCAGTTGCTGTGGGTGAAGGGCGCGGGCCACGTGGATCTCTACGACCGCGTCGAGCTGATTCCGTTCGACCAGCTGACGGCGTTCTTCCGGCAGAACCTGGGCGCGAACTGAGTTGGCGCTTGGCCGACACGCGTCGCCATCCATTCCCGGAGACGAAATCATGACCATCCCGCTGGAGGCTCGATCGGGCATCGAACAGAACGAAGCCACCGCGCCAACCACTCACTGGGGCGGCGTGTTCGCCATGACATTGTGCGTGTTCGCGCTGATCGCATCGGAGTTCATGCCGGTCAGTCTGCTCACGCCGATGGCCGCCGACCTTCGCGTCAGCGAAGGCCTGGCCGGATATGGCATCGCCATTTCCGGCGCATTCGCCGTGCTTACGAGCCTGTCGATCTCCGCGCTGGCCGGCGGCATGGATCGCAAGATCCTGTTGCTGGGGTTGACCGCCCTGATGGCCTTGTCCGGCGCCGTGGTCGCGCTGGCGCCGAACTACCCGACCTACATGATCGGTCGCGCGCTCATCGGCGTGGTGATCGGCGGCTTCTGGTCGATGTCCGCGGCGACCGCCATGCGCCTGGTGCCGGCCGCGCAAGTTCCACGCGCATTGGCTATTTTCAACGGCGGCAACGCGCTCGCCACGGTGATCGCAGCGCCCCTTGGCAGTTACCTGGGTTCGATCATCGGCTGGCGCGGCGCGTTCGGGTGCTTGATCCCCGTGGCGGTGATTGCATTTATCTGGCAGTGGGCCGCCTTGCCGGCCATCACCGCGACGCGCGCGGCGGACTCCGGCAACGTGTTTCGTCTTCTCAAGCGTCGAACCGTTGCCTTGGGCATGGCCGCCTGCGGAACGTTCTTCATGGGGCAGTTCGTGTTGTTCACGTATGTGCGTCCGTTCCTGGAAACGGTGGCGCATGTGGATGTGTCGACGCTGTCGCTGATCCTGTTGGGGATAGGACTGGCCGGCTTCGTCGGCACCACGATCGTCGGCGCGTTTCTCAAGGCTAGCCTTTACCGCACCTTGATCATCATTCCGGTGTTGATGGCGACCATCGCCTTGTCCTTGATTCCCTTCGGCGCCTGGGTCGACACCGTGGCCGTTCTGCTCGGCCTATGGGGCTTGCTCGCCACCGCGGCGCCCGTGGGTTGGTGGAGCTGGATTGCCCAGGTCTTGCCGAAGGACGCCGAAGCCGGAGGCGGCCTGATGGTGGCGGTGATCCAGTTGGCCATCGCCCTGGGCTCCACCATCGGCGGCGCGCTGTTCGATGGCGCCGGCTACCAGGCCAGCTTCATGGCGAGTGCGGCGGTTTTGTTGCTCGCGGCATTCCTGTCCTGGATGACGTCGCGATCGCAATCCACCTGATCCGCGCCCGGCCAGGGAGCGCGTCTTGAATGCGGGCGATGTTTTTCCATTGCGCATCGCGTGCCGAAGCGGCGGCTCATGCGAGTGATGAGGTCCACTGACCTCTCAAACGCACTGCCGCTTCGTCTGTCGGAAAAGAATTGATCACGACAGCGCCGAGACGGCGTCGGGCCGCGAAGCGGTCTCGGCTTTAGTACCTCGCTCAGTCTCGCCGGTTCATCAGAAGGTTCCTAGCGTATTTTTACGACGACCTTGCCCTTTGCCCGGCCCTTGTCGACGTACGCCATCGCTTCGTTCGTCGATGAGAACGCGAATGTCTGGTCGATTACCGGGCGAATCGCTCCGGAATCGATGAGGGAACCCAGCTCGCGCAGCTGATCGCCGCTCGGTGTCATGAAGAGGAATGAATAGTTCACGCCACGGCGCTTGGCTTTCGTCCTGATGCTATGGCTCAGAAGGCGCACCATCTGCCTCATGAACCAAGAAGCGCCGATCTCGTTCGCGAACTCGGGATCGGGCGGGCCGGAGATCGAGATCAGCTTGCCGCCGGGTTTCAGCACACTTAGCGATTTTTCGAGTACGTCCGCGCCGAGGCTGTTCAGGACGACGTCGTAGCCCTGAAGGACCTGCTCGAAATCCTGCTTGGCGTAATCGATGACCACGTCCGCGCCGAGCCGCTTCACCCAGTCCGCGTTGGCCGCGCTGGTGGTGGTCGCCACGAAGGCCCCGAGATGCTTCGCCAGTTGGATGGCAACGGTTCCCACGCCACCGGAACCGGCGTGGATGAAGACTTTTTGTCCTCGCTTCAGCTTCGCCCGTTCGACGAGAACCTGCCACGCGGTCAGCGCGACCAGCGGGAGCGATGCAGCCTCTTCCATGCTGAGCGTCTTGGGTTTGTGCGCTACCGCATCTTCGTTGATCGCGATCATTTCGGCGAACGCGCCGATCCGCGTGCTGTCGGTCTTGGCATAGACCTCATCGCCCGGCTTGAACCGCCGCACCTTGGCGCCGACGCGAACCACGACGCCAGCCAGGTCGTTTCCCAGCACCATCGGCAGGCGATAGGGCAAAATCAGCTTGAAATCGCCGTTCCTGATCTTGGAATCCAGGACGTTCACGCTGGCGGCGTGGATCTGGACCAGAACGTCGGCCTCGCCCACCTTCGGCTCGGGCAGGTCGCCCATGCGCAAGCCGGTGGTTTTTCCGTAGCGATCGAGAATGAAGGCTTTCATGGCACGCTCCTCGCATCGAGACGCAGGTCTTTGCGGATTCCCGAATCCAATACCGCGGCCGGCGCGAACCGGCGAAGCATCCGCAAGCGCCCGGCGAGCTTGCCGGCGGTGTATCGCAGCTTCGGATGCGCCGCGGTGGCGGCCGTGAGCACCGCGTCCGCCACCACCTCGGGCGGGTCGGCGGCGGTCATCACGTTCTTGAGTGTTACCTCAAGCGACGCACGGATCTGATCGTACTCCTCGAGCTTCGCGTCGGGCTCGAGGAAGTTCGCGTCGAACTGCGTCTTCGTGTACGCGGGCTCGATCACCGAAACACGGATGCCTCGCGTGCGCAGCTCATGGTCGAGCGATTCCGAATAGCCCGCCACGGCGTGCTTGGTCGCGGCATAGAGCGCGCCGTACGGCATCGGCAGGAAACCGAGCACGGAACCGATGTTGATGATGCGTCCGCCGCCCTGGCGCCGCATGTGCGGGACGACGGCGCGCGTCATCCGCACGATGCCCATGAAGTTGGTATCGAAGATGGCCTGAGCCTGGGTGATGGAGCTTTCTTCCGCGCCGGCCGGAGCGACGCCGAATCCGGCATTGTTCACCAACAGGTCGATGCGTCCCTCAAGGCGCAGCAGGTCCTTGACGACGGCGTCGACCGATTCATCGCGGGTCACGTCGAGCGGCAGCATCGAAAAAGGCAGCTGGCCCGCCTGAGCCCCGCGCCTGCTGGTGCCGTAGACCGTGTACCCCGCGGCCGCCAGACGCTCCGCCGTGGCCTTGCCGATGCCCGAGGAGGCGCCGGTGACGAGCGCTATGGATTTTTTAAGCTTCATGGTGTGCCTGCGTGCAATGACTGGTAGATGTTGCCCAATCGAATATGACGATCATCATAATAATTAGCGAAAAGAGAGCCGATACGGCGAGCCATATCAGTCGGCCGGGGTGAGGTGGTTCAGCGCTGCCTCGCGCAGCGCATCGGACAGTCGTGCGTCGTCGACCGCGCGAGCCAGCACGAGTGCGCCGACCATCGTCGATACCGCGACGAGAGCGTGCTCATGCGCGCCGGCCTGGCCCCAATCGGGCGAATGGCGGGCGACGAGATCGATCATTTCCTTGATCCGCCGCGTGGCGGCACGCCGTACATCGGGCGCCTGACGCGGCATTTCGGAGCCGAGCGCGGCAGTCGCGCACCCGGTTTCGATGCTTTTTACGTGGGTTTCGGATAGATAGGCCCGCGCCATCGCCTGCAGCGCCTGTTGTGGCGGCACCGAAGCGGCGACGCGTTCCATCAGCACCACGGCGTCCCTGCCCGCGCGATCGGCGGCCTCGGCGAGCATGGCCTCGCGGGAGTCGAAATGGGCGTAGAAGCCGCCATGGGTGAGGCCGGCGGCTTTCATGATGTCCGCGACGCCGGTGCCGTTATAACCGCTGCGCCGGATGGCGCGCGCGGCAGCGTCGACGATGCGATCGCGGGTGGCTTCTTTCGAGCTGGCGGGCGTTCTTGCCATATGACGCTCATCATATATGACCCCGCTATCCACCGCAACAGTGTTTTCGAGTCATGCCTGGAACAGTAGCTGCACGCCAATGACGACCTCTCACCGATCCCCTCGCATCGGCGGCCGCCATCGGCCCGGCCAGGGCTGCAGCAAGCCGATCCTCAACCCTTGATGTAGGCAGCCAGCTCTTCGGGTTGTCCCAGCGGAAAGGCTTGCTTCAGGAAATCCAGGAAGGCCTGGACGCGCACGCTGAGCAGGCGGCGCGATGGGTAAAGCGCCCAGATCTCAATAGGCGGGCCCTTTCCGTCGCCCCACTGCACCAGCGCCCCCGATCGCAGGTCGCCAGCGACCAGCGACAGAGGAAGCACAGCGGCGCCTATCCCGGTGCGCACCGCATCGCGAATCATGATGAGCGAGCCCAACCGCAGGATCGGGTCGATGGCCACGCGCACCTCGCCCTCAGGGGTGAGCAGATCCCAGCCGGATTGATTGCTGGACAAACGCACCACCGCCGGCGCCGATGCACCCGCCGTCGGCCTTTGCAACTCAGGCCTGGCCACCGCCACCAGCCGATCGCGAAGCAGGATGCGCCCGATCAAATGCTCGGCCGGATCGGGATTGACCCGGATCACCAGGTCGTAGCCCTCTTCCACCATGTCGACCGGCCGGTCTTCGGTCGTAACTTCCAGGCGCACCTGCGGGTATCGCATCGCGAACTGCGCGGACAGTTTCCCCATGGCGGTCTGGGAGAACAGCAACGGCGCGCTGATGCGCAACCTGCCGCGGGGCGTTTCGCCGCCAGCGGCGACCGCGGAGGTCGCTTCGCCCAGCTCGACAAGCAAGGTGTCGGTGCGCTCGAACAAGGCCCGGCCTTCCTGAGTCAGCTTCAAGGCGTGGGAGCCACGCTCGAACAGGCGTACGCCCAAGCTGGCCTCCAACTCCGCGACCCGCCGCGACAGCGTCGCCTTGGGTCGATCGGCCGCCCTGGCCGCCCGGCCAAAGCCGCCATGGCGCGCCACCAGATTGAAATCAGCCAGAGCCAACAGGTCCATGTGTTCCACCAGCAAGACAGCAGGTCTAATTATATGGTCTATCGGCTCATTGGCGAATCACCAACCATAGGGACTCCAAACCAAACCGGAGCAGTCCCATGACCATTCTCGTAACCGGCGCCACTGGCAAAATCGGCCGGCACGTCATCCAGCAACTCATCCAGCGCGGCGCCAAGCCGCGGGCCTTGGTGCGCGATCCGGCCGCCGCCGACCTGCCCGACGGGGTGGACGTCGTCCAGGGCGACATGCTCGATGTCGACGCCTTGCGGCGCGGCTTCGAGGGCGTCTCCACCCTCTTCCTGCTCAACGCAGTGGCGGCCGATGAATTCACTCAAGCCCTCATCACGCTCAACGTGGCCCGCGAGGCCGGCGTCAAGCGGCTCGTCTACCTCTCGGTCATCCACAGCGATCGCTATGTGAACGTGCCGCACTTCGCGGGCAAGTTCGGGGTGGAGCGCATGATCGAGCAGATGGGCTTCAACGCCACCATCCTGCGTCCGGCCTATTTCATGGACAACGACCTGACGATCAAGGACGTAGTGCTGGGTTACGGCGTGTATCCCATGCCCATCGGCGGCAAGGGCCTGGCCATGATCGATGCGCGCGATATCGGCGAGATCGCCGCTATCGAATTGCTCTCTCGCGAGCGGGCACCCGATGGCAGCGCGCTGACCCGCATCAACCTGGTCGGTCCAGACACGCTGACCGGTACCGACGTGGCAGGCATCTGGTCGGATGCGCTGGGTCGCGCGATTGCCTACGGCGGGGACGACACCGCCGGCTTCGAGCAGAACCTGCGCCAGTTCATGCCGGCGTGGATGGCCTACGACATGCGCCAGATGGCCGAAGGCTTTCTCACCGAGGGCATGGTGCCCGATCAGGGCGACGTCGAGCGACTGACCCGGCTGCTGGGCCGCCCCTTGCGCTCCTATCGCGACTTCGCCGCTGAAACCGCGGCCGCCGTCTGACTCGAAACCAACCCCGCTCGCATGCAAGCGCCACCGTGCCGGTGAATGCCCCGGGCGAGGCACCGCTCAGCCGCGCTCGAGCATGGGCGGGGTTGGTCCGCGAGACACGCGCGACGCCAGACTATTATTCGCGCCCGATGAATGCACACGCTGCGAGATCGTCGAAGAAAACGCCTCGTATCTGGCTCGCGAGGCGACCATCTTGATCTCGCACTGCGGGTTCCGCCGGATGCGCGCAACGCTCGGCGGCGCGGCCAGTGCTTCGAATGGTCCAATCGCAGGATCTTGCCGACACGTGCGAGCGTCGTGGCGAGGCTCAGCCGATGGACCAGGTCGCCAAAACCATAGCGGATCATGATCGACGCCGGCACCTGCAACCGTCCGGTGTCATGAGATGCAGCAAGCACATCCCACATGATCGAGCGACTCCTTGAACCGGACGCGGCGCCGCGCCGAGGCGCCGCGCACGAACCCAGGCCTCAGCGCACGATCAGCACCGGCACCGCATCGGCGCCCAGCACCTTGCTGGTCACCGAGCCCAGGAACAGGCTCTTGATCGGCGATCGGCCATGCGACCCCATGACGATCAGATCGCAGCGATTGGACTGGGCCAGTTTGAGGATCGTGGCGGCCGGATCGCCTACGGACAGATGCTCGCGCACCTCGAGCTTGGCGCGATTGAACGCCGCACGAGCCTTGCGCATCGCCGCGTCGCTGTTCTCGGCGTGATAACGCGCCGTGCCTTCCAGGCCGAGGTTGAGGGCGACGCTGCGCATGAGCGGCTCGTCGGCATACGCCAGATGCAGCTCGGGCGTCTTCTTCAGATTACCAGCGAGCTTTATGGCGTAACGGGCCGCGCGCAGCGCGACGTCGCTGCCGTCGATCGCAATCAGGATACGCATCGATCTTCTCCGGTCGACGCGAGTGCGCCGGTGAGCCGACAGCTTCGTCCGGGCCGGGCAGCGCCGATTTGATCCAGATCAATCCTGCGCGGTGCCCCGGAGCTTCTCAGAAGCTGCGTGCCCACAAGATGGCCAGTCCGAGCATCGCGGGCCAAAGCAGCAACGGATGCACAAGCGCGCGCAGCCACGGCCGCAGCGGCCGGTAACCGACGCCATGGACGAATCCGGCGCAGATCGACAGCAACAGCGGACTGAGCAAGCCGTGCCCGGCGGCGGTCATGCCGCCGCCGCGCATCGCCGGCAGGAACAGCAATCCCAGCGTCAGGCCGCAGGCCAGCAGCAGGGACACGACCCGCGCCATCAGTCGTCCTCCAGCACTTCGCGACGATCGCGCTCCTCGTCGCTGCGCAATTCGTACCACATGGCGTTCAGCACGCCGAAGCTGCAGGCCAGGGACAAACCCAGTATCCAGGCGAAATACCACATCAGTAGCCACCTCCGAGTTCGTCCTGCGACTGCACATGAGCGCGCGTCACCGTGCCGCGCATGACCCGGAACGCCCAACTGGTGTAGGCCAGGATCAGCGGCAGGAAGATCGCCGCGGCGACGAGCATGATCCCCAGCGTGCGCTGGCTCGAAGACGCGTCCCAGACCGTCAGGCCGTGGCCCGGATTCGTTGAGGACGGCATCAGGAACGGAAACATCGCCAGACCGGCGGTCAGGATGATCCCCGCCACCGCTGCGCCGCTCGCCAGAAAGGCCAGCCAACGCACGCGGCACAGCACCACCGCGATCAACAGCAGCACCGTCAGCACCGGCACCGCGATCATCCAGGGATTGAGCGCGTAGTTGGCGAACCATCCTCCGTCGATCAGCGTCACATGCTTGACCAGCGGGTCGGACGGCGCATCCGCGTGCAGACCGCCGACGATCGCCGGGGCAGGAAGATAGCGAAGCCAGAGGCCCGCCACCACGAAACCGATCGAGGCCACGATCGCGGCGATGCGGGCGATACGCCGCGCCCGTTGTCCGACCGGATCCTCGACGCGCATGGCGGCGAAGCACGCGCCGTGCATCACCAGCATCGCCAGACTGACCACGCCGGCGAGCAGGGCGAACGGCCGGAACAGGCCGATGAAACTGCCGTCGTAGATCGGCAGCATTTCGTCGCTGAAGTGGAACGGCACGCCGAGCAGCAGATTGCCGAAAGCCACGCCGAACACCAGCGACGGCACCGCGCCCGCGATCGTCAGCGCCCAGTCCCACGCGCCGCGCCAGCGCGCATGCGGCAATCGGTTGCGGAAGGCGAAGCCGACCGGCCGCAGGATCAATGCCACCAACAGCAGCAACATGGCGAAGTAGAACGAGGAAAACGATGCCGCGTACAGCAGCGGCCAAGCAGCGAACACGGCGCCCCCGCCGAGGATGAACCAGACTTGGTTGCCTTCCCAGTTGGGCTCGATCGACTCCAGCGCCATGCGCCGTTCGACATCGTCGCGGCCGATCAACCGCAGGATCGCGCCCAGGCCCAGGTCGTAGCCGTCGGTCACGGCGAAGCCGATCAGCAGCACCCCGAGCAGCACCCACCAGATCATGCGTAGCAGCGAATAGTCGATCATCGGTCGGTCCTCGCAAGTTGGGTTGGGACGACGGCGTGGCCGCTGCGCGACGCCGGCCAGAACTTGAGTCGATCCGGCCCGGAACGGATCGCGCGCAGCATCAGCATCACGTCGACCACCGCCAGTCCGGTGTAGAGCACGACGAAGCCCACCAGGCTCGCGATCACTTGCGTGGAACTGGTCGAGGACACGCCCAGGAAGGTCGGCAACACGCCGTCGATCGCCCACGGCTGGCGGCCGTACTCGGCGACGATCCAGCCCAGTTCGGCCGCGACCCACGGCAACGGCAGACTCCACAAGGCGACACGCAGGAACAGCGGACGTTCCAATCGTCCGCGCGTGGCCAGATAGAACGCCCAGCCGAACAGCACGATGAAGAACACGCCCAGCCCCACCATGATCCGGAACGACCAGAACAGCACCGGTACGTTCGGCACCGTGCTCCAGGCCGCGCGATCGATGACGGTTTCGTCGGCGAGCGCGGGATCGGTGACATAGCGCAGGGTCAACAGGCCGAAACCGAGATCCTCGCGCAGGGCCAGGAATGCGGCGGCCTTGTCCGGATCGTCGCGGTCGGCGCGCAATTCGCGCAGCGCCGCGTACGCACCGATGCCGCGGCGGATGCGCTGGCGATTGACCTCGACCAGGTCGTGAATGCCAGGCACTTCCTTGTCGAGCGAGCGCGTGGCGATCAGGCCCAGTGCCCAGGGGATATGCACCGCATGCGCGGTTTCGCGCCGTTGCATGTCCGGCCATCCGACCAGGGTGAACGACGCCGGCGCCGGGTGGGTGCGCCACTCGGCCTCGATCGCGGCGACCTTCATCTTCTGGTTTTCCGAGGCGGTGTAGCCGCTCTCGTCGCCCAACACGGCGACCGACAAGGCCGACGCCAGGCCGAAGCTCGCGGCCACCACGATGGAACGGCGCGCGATCTCGATGTTGCGCCCGCGCAGCAGATACCAGGCGCTGATCGACAGCACGAACATCGCGCCGGTGACATAGCCGGCACTGACGGTATGCACGAATTTCGCTTGAGCGACCGGATTGAACACCACCGCGGCGAAGTCGGTGACTTCCATGCGCATGGTCTGGAAGTTGAACTGCGCGCCGACCGGGTTCTGCATCCAGCCGTTGGCGATCAATATCCACAGCGCGGACAGATTCGCGCCCAGCGCGGTGAGCCAGGTCACGATCAGATGCTGCAGCTTGGTCAACCGGCCCCAGCCGAAGAAGAACAAGCCCACGAACGTGCTTTCCAGAAAGAACGCCATCAGCCCTTCGATGGCCAGCGGCGCGCCGAAGATATCGCCGACGTAATGCGAGTAATACGCCCAGTTGGTTCCGAACTGGAACTCCATGGTGATGCCGGTGGCCACCCCCATGGCGAAGTTGATGCCGAACAGCACACCCCAGAACCGGGTCATCTGCTTCCAGATCACCCGGTTGGTCATCACGTAGACGCTTTCCATGATCGCCATGATCAGGGCCAGGCCGATGGTCAACGGCACGAACAGGAAGTGGTACAGCGCGGTCAGCGCGAACTGCAATCGGGACAGATCGACGACATGGAGATCCGGCATGGCGTTCACCTTGTGGGAATCAGATGCCGGTCCACCGCGGCATCGTCGATGCGCGGCCGGTGCGACGGCGAGAAGAACATCAGGTACAGGAAGGTCAACAAGACCAGCTTCGCCGCGATCGCCATGGCGACTCGTCGCTTGAGCCGGCCGCCGTGGCGCGCCGTCGTATCGCGCTTGCGCGCGCGACGTGGCGGCGCGGCGGGCGTGCTCACCGGATGCGGACCCGGTTGTCGACATCCTTGACGCCGGCGATCAGCCAGGCGGCGTCCTCGACCGCGTTTCGCGCCTGCCAGTCGTCGACCTTGCCTTTAAGGGTCACCCGCCCGCCCTCGTCCACGTCGACGCGGATATTCGAGGCCTGCACGTCGGCGCGACGGTGCATCGCGTCCTTGATCGAACGCTTGACGTCCTGCTTGCACGAAATCGCGCGAATCGCGATCTGGTTGTCGATGTCGATCACACCGGCCAGGCAGCGCAGATCGTTCTCGATCTCGCTGCGCTGGAATTGCCAGTCGACCGAGCCGGTCAAGGTCAGGCAGCCATGGTCGACGGTGACTTTCACCGATCCTTTCGGCAGCGAAGTGTCCCAGGCCAGCACGTCGGTGGCGCGCTTGACCAGAACCTCGTCGGACACATGCGCGTCGGGCGGGCAACGGACCTCGACATCGAGCACCACGCCACGCACGCCCTTCACCCGCTCCACCGCCTGCGCCACCGCGATCTTGTCGGCGAGGCTGTGGACGTGCCCGGTGAGCTTGACGATGCGCTCGTCCACGCTCACGCCGATGCCCGAAGCATCGACCCGCGGGTCGAACGCCAATTCCTCCACCACGTACTTGCGCAAACGTTCGCTGTTCATGCCCGGCTCCGGTGAAAACCCGGCCTCATTACGCCAGCGGCCGCCGCGGGACGACTTGATCCAGATCAACCACCCGCACCGCGGCATGGCGATCCAGCCGCGGCTCACCTTGAACGCCCCGGCTTGACTCAGATCAATACGCGCCGCCACCGGCGGACGGACCTTGAGATGTCGGCCAACCCCGGCCCGTGGAGAGCCCGCATGTACAAGAATCTGATGATTCCAATGACCGGCACCGAAGGCGACGTCGGCGCCCTGAACGTCGCGATGGCCCTGGCCCGGCTCCATGCCGCGCATCTGTCGGTGCTGGAGATGGTCGACCTGCCCATGCCGCTCGCCCATCCCTGGGGTTTGATCCCCGACTCCATCTCGGCCGGCATCCACGACAGCCTTCGCGAGCGCGGCCGGGAGAACCTGGAAAAACTCAAGCAACAACTCGCCGGCGAGCCCATCTCGTCGGAGGCACGGCTGGTGGAGGCCCTATACACCGAGTCGCCGAGATTGGCGGCGCGCGAGGCCTTCGACGCCGACTTGGTCGTCGTGGCCGGATCGGTCGGCGATACGGTCGAAGCCATCGTGCCGCACGACTACTTCGTAGCCCTGTTGCTCGAATCGGGGCGTCCGTTGCTGGTGATTCCACCGCGCTGCGTGGCGACCACCCCGATGAAGCGCATCGCCATCGCCTGGCAACCGACGCGCGAAAGCACCCGCGCCGTGCACGATGCATTGCCCTTCTTAAAGGCCGCGGAGCGGGTGGACGTGCTGATCGTCCATGGTGACGACATGCCGGATGTCGAACCGTCCGGACGGCGCATGGTGAAGTGCCTGGCGCGGCATGGCGTGGAAGCGTATCTCGTCAGCCGCCCGACGCTCGGTCAGACCGTGGCGACCGCGATCCTGCAATACACCCGCGAAATGCGCGCGGACGTTCTGATCGCGGGCGGCTACGGCCACTCGCGTCTGCGCGAGTGGGCGCTGGGCGGGGTCACGCGGGAACTGCTGATCGCCACCGACCTTCCCATGTTGTTCGGACATTGACATCGACGGCTGCGCGCCCCTGTCGATGCATCCTCATTCGTGGAAGCACACCATGGCAATGCCTGACGGCCCGGACGATTCCCGCCGCGTTGAAGAAGATCTCCGGCGCCAGCTGCGCTGGATCGAAGACGATGTCATGATCACGTTGCGCGGCCGCGATCCGCAAGCCGATCGTGCCGACGCGACATTGCATCGCTTGTCGGCGGCGCTACCGCCGGCGACCGCGCCATCCGGATGGACCCGCGCGATCGCGCGCGTTCACCGCTGGTGGTCGGCCTTGCGTCGCCGCGTCGCTGGCGACGTCTAGCGCTGCGCACCGGCTGCGCCGCGATCAGGCCTCGAGCGGCGAGGTTTGCGGCTGCGCGTCGATCCAGGGCGCGACCGCGCCGCGGATCGCCCGTTGCGCGGCCTGCCTGTCGACCGACGCCGCCCCGAGCGAATCGTGCAGTGCATCCTTCGACGGGTCGAACCCATCGCTGGCCCCGTTGGCGAGACGCGCGAGTTCGGAAAACCCATCGATGCGCGTCAAGCCTTCGTGCCGATGATTGCGTGCGACCGCCTCGGCCAGTTCGGCCGGGAGCGCGCGGTTTCTCCAAAGCTCCGCCAGGCCCTGACCGCCCTGACCGCCCTGGCCGCACCGATCGCCGCGTTCTTGGGCCATCTTCAGCGAACCGTGCAGACAGCCCAGCGCCAGGCTCCGGGCGATGGCCTGCGCCGCGCGGATCGCTTGCGGAGAGTCGTAAGCCAGTCCCAGCGAGGCCAGGGCATCGCCCAGGCCGATCATCCCGATTCCAAAACGCATCGACGGATCGTCGTCGGGTCCGAAGGCGATCGCGGCATCGTCGAGCATCCGCACGGCCACGGCCGCGGCCGCGCCGAAGCGCTGATGGTCGAAGCGGGCGCGTCGCGTATGCGAATCGGTGACGAACGCTGCGGCGTTGACGGCGGCGATCGGCTCGCGCAACGCCGGAACCGGCATGTCGGTTCCGGCGAAACGCAGCAACCTCGGATCGGGCAACAGCTGCCACTGACCGAATGCGAACGCGTAGCGGCTGCGCCAGTACGCGCACTCTTCGCCTTCGCGATCCGCCAGGGCCGTGGCGACGCGTTGCCATGTCGCATCGATCGTCCGGTCGCACAGCCGATGGCCGCTGCGCCAGCGGAACTGGCTGTCCCAAAGATCGACCGCATGCGGGTCCGTGAATCGCGTCGGGGAGGTCAAAGCCTTTTCCAGCGGCCATCGCCGCGCTGCGTCCCCGCCACTGTGACCTGCGCTGCCGATCGGGCCTTGATCCGGATCAAGCTTCGATGGCCGCGCGCGTCTCGTCAGCCGGCGACCGCTTCCGTGCGCTTGTTACAAACTGTTACCGCTGGTTACCGCGCTGGAATCATTCCGGCGCCCGAGCGCTCTAGGCTCATCCCAACCCAGCCGTCGGATCACCGCCATGTTGCTCGAAACCGCCTCCCGCCCAGAGCCGTCGTTCGAAACCTATTCCGGCGCATCCTCGGCGGGACGCGCGCGGGAAACCCACAGTCTCGAGCAACTGTTGCAGAACTGGCCGCTGCAACGCCGGCGGGTCCATGCCAAGCAGCATGTGTTCCGCGCCGGGCAGCCTCGCCACGCGCTGTATCTGGTGCACGCGGGATTCTTCAAGACCGCCCTCATCAGCGAAGACGGCCGCGAAAAGATCACCGGCTTTCGCATGCGCGGCGATCTGCTCGGACTGGACTCGCTGGACATGCCGACCTACACCTGCGATGCGATCGCGCTGGACACCGGCGAACTGTGGGAACTGCCGTACGCGCAATTGCGCGACGAAATGCCCCAGTTCCAGGAACGCATTACCGCCTTGCTCGCGGGCGAGATCCGCCGCGACTGGGGCTGGATGCTGGCGCTGGGCACCCTCGGCGCCGATCAGCGCGTGGTTACGTTTCTGTTCGATCTGGCGTCGCGATTCGAACGGCTGGGCTTCAGCCCGAGCCATCTGCAACTGCGGATGACCCGCGCCGAACTCGGAAACTTCCTGTCGCTGACGCTGGAGACGGTGACCCGGGTGCTGTCGCGCCTGCAGGCACGGGGCCTGATCGCGGTGGCCGGCCGGGAGATCCGGATCCAGAACCGCGCCGGACTGCAGACCGTGCTGCGCGAAAGCACCGCCTGTCACTGAGCCGCGGGCGGTGCCTGTTCGCGCGGATCGAGTACACGACCGACCGCCGCCATGAGCTGTTCGCGCCGATACGGCTTGCGCAGCAGTTCGAAACTGTCGGCCGGCGCATCCTTTTCGCCGACGCTCTGGGTCTCGTAACCCGATGTCAGCAGCACCGGCAGATCGGGCCGGAGCGCGCGCGCCGCCAATGCCAGCTCCTTGCCGTTCATGCCCTCGCCGAGCATCACATCGCTGAAGAGGATGCGGATGGACTCGTCGCTCGCCAGTCGGCTCAGCGCCGCTTCGGCCGAGCCGACCGCAAGCACCCGATAGCCGAACGAACGCAGGAACGCGACGGCGATATTGCGCACGGCCTCGTCGTCCTCGACCACCAGCACCGTCTCGCCCTTGCCTTGGATGCGTACGGCGTTGGCCGGCGCCGCGGCGGTCGCGTTCGCCTGAGCCGACGGCACGAACAAGTCCACGCGCGTTCCGTATCCAAGCGCGCTTTCGATCCGCAGATGCCCTCCGCTCTGCTTGGCGAAGCCGTAGACCATGCTCAAGCCCAGGCCGCTGCCGCGCCCGGCTTCCTTGGTGGTAAAGAACGGCTCCATCGCTCTGGCCAAGGTGTCCGGCCCCATGCCGCGGCCGGTATCGGTCACGCTGATCCTGACGTAGCGGCCGATGGCGAGTTCGCCCGGCATGGCCTGATCGCCATTGTGATGCGCGCGTGCCTCGATGATGATTTCCCCGCCGCGCGGCATCGCATCGCGAGCGTTCAGGGCGAGATTCACCAGCGCCGCATCCAACTGGGTGGGATCGACATAGGCCGCGGGCAGATCGTCGTCGCAATGGACCTGCAGCCGGATGCTTTCGCCGAGGGTGCGCTTGAGCATCAGTTCGAGGTCGCGAAGCAATGCCGAGGTATCGACGGCGTGCGGCATGAGTCGCTGCCGACGCGCGAACGCCAGCAGCTTGCCGGTGAGTTCCGCGCCGCGCCCCACCGAGCGCAATGCGCTGGCGATGATCTCGCTGGCGTCGGGCTTGTCCTCGCACTCCATTTCCAGCAACTGCAGGCTGCCGGATATCACGGTCAGCAGATTGTTGAAATCGTGGGCGATGCCGCCGGTGAGCTGGCCCACCGCGTCCAGACGCTGGGAATGCGCCAGCTGTTCCTCGGTACGCCGTCGCTGCACGAACGCGGCGATCAGATTGGCCACCGATTGCAGCAGGTGCAAGGCGTCATGATCGAAGTGACGCGATTTTTCCGACATCACCAGCAAGGCCCCCATCGCCCAGCCGCGGTCCGACAGCGGCAGCAGCACGCCGCTGCCCTCGCGCGCGGCGCTTATCGGAAAGCCGCTCGCCGCAGCGGCGGTGCCTTGCAGATCGTCCACCACCAGGGTTTCGCCCTTGGCAATCAACTCCAGCAACATTGATTCGTCGAATCGGGCGAGCGACCCGTCGCCGGCGTCCGTACCATCCAACCCGATCGAGGCTCGGGTCTCGACCGTCTGCCGATCGGTGGACACGAACACGACGGCAACGATTTGCGCGTCCAACGCCGCGGCCAACAATGCGGGCACATGGTCGACCACGGCGGACTCGTCCTGGGCCTCCAGGGCGAGTTGTCCGATTCTCGCCGCCAAGGCGTCGTAGCGCGCGCGTACCAGCGCCTGGCGCGCGCGCTGCGATTCGGAGATGTCGCGAACCGACGCCAGATAACGCGGCCCCTGATCGCTGTCGATCGGACTCAGGGCGATCTCGACCGGAAATTTCGTTCCATCCAGTCGCTGCCCGATCAAACTCTGGCCGGTGACGCCCATCGGGCGCACATGCGGCCGCGCCATATAGCCCGCGCGATGGGCGTGATGCCGCTCGCGCGCGTCCTCGGGAATAAGCTGTTCGACGGCGATCTCGTTCAAGCCGCCTTGCGGATAACCGAACAGTCGTTCCGCCTGACGGTTGGCCTGAACAATGCGTCCGTTGCCGTCGACGACGACCAGCGCATCCGGAACGGCTTCGAACAGGCCGTGCAACAGCGCGTCTTCGCTCATGTCCTGCGCACCTCGGCGGCCAGCAGGTAGCCGGCGCCACGCACCGCCTTGATCAGCGTCGGCTCGCTGGGATTGCGTTCGATTTTTCGCCTGAGCCGGCCGATGCCGACGTCGATGGTTCGATCGAACGGACCGGCGTCGCGGCCATGCACGCTGGTCATCAGCTGATCGCGGCTGAGCACCTGGCGCGGACGCTGCAGCAGCGCCTTGAGCAATTCGAACTCGCCGGTGGTCAGCGGCACCTCATTGCCCGACGCATCGGTCAGGCGGCGCGCGGGCATGTCCAGGCTGAATCCTTCGAAGACCAGGCACTCGCCCGCGACCGGCGCCTCCGCCTTGACCACCGAGCGGCGCAATACCGATCGGGTTCGCGCCAGCAGCTCGCGCAGATCGAAGGGCTTGGTCACGTAATCGTCGGCGCCCAGCTCCAGGCCGACGACGCGCTCGACCGCTTCGCCCCGCCCGCTGACCACGATCACCGGCCCTCGCCAGTTCATCTGCAGATGGCGCAGCAGCGACAGACCGTCCTCGTCCGGCAGGCCCAGGTCCAGCAGCACCAGTTCGACCGTCTCCGACACGATCAGCGCCCGCGCCTGGGCCGCGTTGGCGGCACCGATCACCCGATAACCGTTGGCGCCGAAGTAACGCGACAACAGCGCGACGATATCGGGGTCGTCGTCGATTATCAGCAGACCAGGCAGGTGCCCGGCCGACGATGCCTTGTCCTTCGCTCCCGGTGACATGGCGATCGAATAACTCCGTGGGTAGGCGGAAAGAATGGTCCGATCCCCCGATCATCGCAACCGTCGGCCCCCATTGATCCAAATCAAGGCGTCGTTCGCGCGCGGGCCTAGAGTCCAGATCGACTCACTACCTGGAGCATGCGATGAAGGGCACCATGCGAGCGGCGGTCGCGCATCGCCTCGGGGTACCGCTGTCGATCGAGCATCTGCCCATCCCCAGTCCCGGCCCCGGCGAGGTGCTGGTCAAGATCCGCGCCAGCGGGGTCTGCCATACCGATCTGCATGCGGTGCAGGGGGATTGGCCGATCCAACCCGGCCTTCCGTTCATTCCCGGACACGAGGGCGCCGGCGTCGTCACCGAGGTCGGCGCGGGAGTGAAACATCTGCGCGGCGGCGATCCGGTGGGAATCGCCTGGCTGCACGACGCGTGCGGGCATTGCGAGTATTGCATCAGCGGCTGGGAAACCTTGTGCGAACGCCAGCGCAACAGCGGCTATAGCGTCAACGGCAC
This sequence comes from Lysobacter capsici, assembly GCF_014779555.2. Classification (NCBI taxonomy): domain Bacteria; kingdom Pseudomonadati; phylum Pseudomonadota; class Gammaproteobacteria; order Lysobacterales; family Lysobacteraceae; genus Lysobacter; species Lysobacter capsici. The sequence goes on along the minus strand of NZ_CP094357.1, from coordinate 1,626,966 downwards.
CTTCAGCGACTATGCCATCGCCAACGCGGCCTATGTCGCGCGCCTGCCGGACAATTGCGACTTCATCGCCCTCGCGCCGATCCTGTGCGCGGGCGTCACCAGCTACAAGGGCATTCGCGAGACCGAGGCGCGACCCGGCGAGTGGATCGCGATTTCCGGTATCGGCGGTCTGGGCCATCTGGCCATCCAGTACGCAAAGACCATGGGCCTGCATGTCGCGGCGATCGACGTCAGCGAAAGCAAGCTCGCGCTGGCGCGTTCGCTGGGCGCGGAAATCGTCGTCAACGCCAACGATGCAAACGCGCTGGAAGACATTCGCCGCGCCACCGGTGGCGGCGCGCAAGGCGTGCTGGTCACCGCCGTGTCGCCCAGTGCGTTCACTCAGGCGCTGGGCATGGTCCGCCGCAAAGGCACGATCAGCCTGGTCGGTTTGCCGCCGGGCGAATTCGCCACGCCGATCTTCGATGTCGTGCTCAAGCGCATCACCTTGCGCGGGTCGATCGTCGGCAATCGTCAGGACTTGGCCGAAGCCGTCGCGATGGCGGCCTACGGCAAGGTGCGGGCCCAGGTCGAACCCTTTCCGCTGAGCCAGGTCAACACGGTGCTCGACCGTTTGCGGGTGGGCGGAATCGAAGGCCGCGCGGTGCTCGACATGAGCCTGGTCGCTTAGGCGGGTTGCCGCCCCATGATGCCGCTTTCGATCACCCCGCCGTCTCCGATCACCGGCCTGAGCGTGGCGCTGGGCATCGGCCTGCTGGTGGGTCTGGATCGCGAACGCGCCAGGGGACGCGGCCCATTGCACGAACCGGCGGGCATTCGCAGCTTCGTGCTGTGTAGCCTGGCCGGCGCGGTCGCCGTCAGCCTTGGCGAGTTCGGCCTGCTGACGGCCGGATTGTTCCTGAGCGCGCTGGTCACCGCCGGGTACCTGAGCACGCGCGATCGCGACCCAGGACTGAGCACGGAAATCGCATTGCTGGTCACCTGGCTGCTGGGCGCATTGTCGATGCGCTCACCCGACATCGCCGCAGCGCTCGGCGTGCTGGTCGCCATCGTCCTGGCCAGCAAACAGCGCCTGCACCGATTCAGCCGGCGGGTGCTGACGCGGCAGGAACTGCACGATCTGCTGTTGCTGACCGCGGCGGCCTTCGTGGTGCTGCCGCTGCTGCCCGACCGGACCATCGACCCCTGGCGATCGATCAACCCGCACCGTCTGTGGGTGCTGGTGGTCGCGGTCATGGCGATCGGTTCGGTGGGTTATGTCGCGCTTCGGATCTTCGGCGCCCGCCTGGGGCTTTCGATCGCGGGCCTGGCCGGCGGTTTCGTGTCGAGCACCGCCACGATCGCCGCGATGGCCGATCGCGCGCGTGCCGATCCCGCCCTGGCGCCGGCCGCGGCGAGCGCCGGGCTGATGTCCAATGTCGCCACGATCGTGCAACTGGCGGTCGTGATCGGCGCGCTGTCGCCGGCGATGCTGCGCTGGGCCACGCCGGCCTTGATCGCGGCGGGCGCGGCCGTCGCGGCGGCGGCGTGGCTGTCCACTCGCTCGGCCTCCGCCACGACGGCCATTCCGATGCGCAAGCTGGTCTCGCAACGGCCGTTCGAGCCGATGGCCGCGTTGCGGTTCGTGGCCTTGCTCGGCGCGATCATGCTGGGTTCGGCGATCGCGCGAAGCAGCCTCGGCGACGCGAGCCTGCCGTGGGTGCTGGCGCTGTCCGGGCTGGCCGACGTGCATGCCGCCGCCGCATCGGCCGCGCAATCGATCGCGCGCGACCCGCTCGATGCGCCGTTGGCTCAACAGGGGCTGATGGGCGCGGTCATCGCCAATTCGCTGATGAAGTGCTTCGTCGCCGCGGCCCGGGGCGGCCGAGCTTTCGCCTCGCGACTGATCCCGGGAACGCTGCTGATGGCGGCCTGCTTCGTGCTCGTCGCCTGGCCGGGTTGAACGCAATCCCGGCCCGCGCCGCGACCTGGCGATGGCTCGCACTTCGCGGCTCAGCCTTCGCGCGACCGACGCGCCAGCAGTTCGTATTTGCGCCGGTACGCTTCGAGCGTGGCTTCGTCGAGTTCTTCCAGGTCCATGAGCGAATTGCTGGCGGCCTCGGTCACGCGGATCAGCTCGTCGAGCTTGATCTGGATCGCCTCGGTATCGCGGCTTTGCGTGTTCTGGATCAGAAACACCATCAGGAACGTGATCACCGTGGTCGCGGTGTTGATCACCAGCTGCCAGGTGTCGCTGAAGGCGAACAGCGGCCCGGTGACCAGCCAGGCCGCGATGATCGCCACCGCCGCGGTGAACGCCAGCGGCCGGCCGGAAAACCGGGCCGCCAGTTTCGAAAATCGATCGAATGCATGCGTGAGTTTCATCCGCCGCGCCACCCAGCTTCGTAAAAAAAACGCCGCGCTGGGCGCGGCGCCGGTGTTTACAGCGACAGCTCGTGTATGACCTGGTTGGCATCGTCGGGGTCGGCGCGCATGTGAAAACCGAGGTAAGTCGCCAGGTCGCGCATCTGCAGGTTCTCGGCCAGATCCACCGAATACATTCGACGGATGCCGCGTTGCCTCGCGATCTCGATCAAGTGCTTCATCAACGCGCTGCCGAGGCCCTTGTTCTGCCATTCGTCGGCGACGATCACCGCGCATTCGCAGGACTCGCCGTCCGCCGACGCGCTGTACCGGCTGGCGCCGACGATGCGTTCGGCGCTTCCTTCCGGAATCACCGCGACGAAGGCGATTTCGTGTTCGGGATCGATATCGGTGAGCTGATCGAGCAATTGCTCGCTGGGGCAACGCATCTGTCCGAGAAAGCGAAATCGACGGGTCTCCGCCGACAGCCCTTCCAGGAAACTGCGTTCGGCCGAGCGGTCCAGCGGCGAAATGGATCGGATCACGACGTGGCTGCGGTCGCGCAAGGTTTGCGTCCATCTCAGCGGCGCTGAAACGCGGGTGGCGGGCGATGCGATGTTCACGGCGGGCTCCTGCGATGGGTTCAGGTCCAGCCTAGGGCTTCGCCGCAGTTCGCTCTTGATCTGGATCAATCGCCGCGACGGCGCCACATCGGCTTGATTGATCCGCGTCAATGCCTCCGTCGCCGCGACTGCCACGCTGCAGACACGGATTTCGGAGCGCGTGCCATGTTCAAGGAGTTCCTCGTACCGCTGTTGATGGGCGACATTCCCTCGCCCGTGCTGCAAACCGCCTGCGCGATGGCCAAGGCCTGGCGCGGCAGGGTGGTCGCCCTGGTGGGCGTGAGCCAGGTCGCGCCGATTCCGGAGGCCTGGGAGTACTACCCCGCGGGCGTCTACGAAAGCATGCGCGAATGCGCGCTGGCCACCGTCGAAAGCATGGCCGAAGCCGCGGACGCGCGATTGCGTTACGACGAGGTGCCCTATGAGATTCGCCGCTCGGAATCCTTCTGGCTGACGCCCTCGGAGATCACCGTCGAACACGCTCGCTATGCCGACGTCACCGTGCTCGGCATGGGCGCGAACGAGCGCGACGCCCGCCACCGCGTGTTCGCGGCCGTCGCCGCGGGCTCCGGCCGACCGGTCCTGTGCGTGCCGGCCTTCAAGGCCCTGCCGACGAACTTCGGCCATGCGGTGGTGGCCTGGAAGGCCTCCCGGGAAGCGGCCAGGGCGCTGCGCGATGCCTTGCCCTGGCTGGTCCGCATGCGCTCGGTCGACCTGCTGAGCGTGGACGAAACCTCATCGATCGCGTACCCGCTGGATGCATTCTTGCCGAGCTATCTGGAGCGCCATGGGGTACAGGTCAAATGGGTTCGCAGATCCGCGGCGCATGCCAACGTCGGGCGCGCAATCGTCGATCATGCGAGCGAATATCACGCCGAATTGATCGTGGCCGGCGCCTACAGCCATTCCCGGCTGATCGAGCAGATCCTGGGCGGAACGACCCGCCACCTTTCGGACCACGCGCCTTGCCCGGTGCTGTTTTCGCATTAGGTCGCCGGGTTCGGCGAGACGAACGGATGTCCGTCGAACCTGGCGAAGGGTCGCCCGGGTCTTCAGGTCGCGGCCCGTACCGTGGCCCTGGCGTCAGCCTACGCGCGTCGACCTGCGCCCACCGGCTGTATCGGGTATCGCCCGTCAGCCGCGAGCGTCAACTGCGAATGCCGCGGACGCGATACCGGCTTCAATATCGACTCGCTGCGCGATGTCCCTGGATGGTCTCCGCCGCCCCGTTGCCGAAGATGCGGCGTCCAACCGGAGACAGCAAAAGGCCCGCGTTTGCGGGCCTTTTGCGACAGATGCAGCGAACAACGCGAACCGCGGATCAGAACGGAATATCGTCGTCGGCGAAGTCGTCGCCGAAGTCGTTCGACTTGGCCGGGGGCGCTTCGCGGCGCGGCGGACCGGCATCGCGATTGCCGCCGTAGTTGCCGCCACCGCCGCCGGCCGCGCGCGCCGGGCGATCGCCACCGCCACCGCCGCCACCGCGGAAGTCGCTGCGGCCGCCGCCTTCGCGCGCGCCGCCACCGCCGCCTTCACCGCCGCCGCCGAGCATCTGCATCTCGTCGGCGATGATGTCGGTGAAATACTTTTCGACGCCGTCTTGACCGGTGAACTTGTCGTAGCGGATCGAGCCTTCGATGTAGACCTGACGGCCCTTCTTCAGGTACTCGCCGGCGATCTCGCCGAGCTTGCCGAACAGCTTGACCCGGTGCCACTCGGTGCGTTCCTGCTGATTGCCGTCCTTGTCCTTGCGGACGCTGGTGGTCGCCAGGCTGAGGGTGGTCACGGCCATGCCGCCCTGGGTGTATTTGGTCTCCGGATCGTTACCGAGGTTGCCGACCAGGATGACTTTGTTGACGCCGCGTGCCATGGGATTCCTTAACTATTGCCGGGATACGGCTGAGATGATGGATTATAGCCCCCCGCTCCGCCATGGGTCCCGGGCGCGGCGGCGGGTCGGACTAATCCGGTTGAAGCGTAGGCCGGACGGGCCTCGCCGGGTGGGCTTGCGGGCTCGAAAGGGGCTCTGAACGGCTGTTCGCTGTCGTCTGTGCAAGCCGGCTTCGGCCGGGCGCGCCGGCCTGGGCAGGCTGCGCGGCGCCTGGAACGAAAGGCGTCGGGGCTGAAGCCTCTCACCGCGGGACCGGGCTGGCCGCTTTTGCCAAGGGCGGGATGACCGCCTCCGCCCAGGCACATGCCAAGCCATCGCGATCCACCCGCCCGGGCTGCCCTGGCCCGGCCTACTGCATATCCCGCAAACTCTCGCGCAGCTTGGTCAAGGCCGCGTGGTGCAGCTGCGACACCCGGCCCTTGGTCAGGCCGAGGCTCTGGGCGATGTCCTGGAACGGGACATAGTGGAAATAGTGGGTCTGGATGATCAGCTTCAGCCGCTCGGGCAGGTTGTTCAGGGCGGCGCTCAGGCGATGCTCGGTCTGCTGGCGGTCGACATAGGCCAGCCCGTCGCGGGTGTCGCTGGCGCCGCCATGGCGGCCGGCTTCGTCGAGCAGGAAGCCCAGGCCCAGGCCGACCACCGAGTCGACGATGCTTTCCAGCGTGTCCTGGCCGCCGTTGTCCTGCAGGCTCTGCAGGCGTTCGCGGATGGTGGCCTCATCGCGCGGCGGCGGGCGGTCGCCGAGGATCGCGCGCAAGCCGTTGAACACCGCGCCGCGCACGCGCGGCTTGGCGTAGACGCGGAAGGTCACGCCGCGCTCGGGGTTGAAGCGGCTCATCGCATCGAGCAGGCCGATGGTCGCGTTCTGGATGAAATCCTGACGGTCGACCGGATAGGCGCGTATGCGGCTGTGGACCTGCGAGGCGATCGCCCTGGCCCAGCCGACGTGACGCAGGAACAGCCGGTCGCGCGCGTCGTCGCTGCCGCCGCGGTAGCGCTGCCACAGTTCGGCGTCCTCGCCGTCGGCCGTCGCCGCTTCCATCACGTCCCGGCGTCCCTCACGTCCAGTAACTGCTCAACAAGGCCCTGGACACCAGCACCCAACCATCGATCAAGACGAACAGCAATATCTTCAGCGGCAGGCTGATCGTCGCCGGCGGCACCATGATCATGCCCAAGGCCATCAGCACCGCGCCCACCACCAGGTCGATCAACAGAAACGGCAGGAAAATCACAAAGCCGATCTGGAACGCGGTCTTGAGCTCGCTGAGCAGAAACGCCGGCAGCAGATGGCGGAAGCGGATGTCGTCGATGGTCTTCGGCGCCGGCACGCGGGCCATTTCCAGCACCGCGGTCAGGTCCGATTCGCGGGTCTGGCCGACCATGAACTCGCGCATCGGCAGCAGGCCACGACGCACCGCTTCGCCGCTGCCGATCTGCTCGGCCATGTAGGGTTGCAGCGCGCTGTCGTTGACCTTGTCGAGCACCGGCGCCATCGAGAAATAGGTCAGGCAGATCGACAAGGTCACCACCACCGCGTTCGGCGGCGTCTGCGGCAGGCCCAGGGCGTGACGCAGCAGCGACAGCACGATCACGATGCGGGTGAACGAGGTCATCGCGATCAGCGCCACCGGCAACAGCGACAACGCGGTCAGCGCGATCAGATTGCGGATCGCCGGCGAATAGTCCTGCTTGAGCGCTTCGCCCACCAAGTCGCTCGGCGCGGTCGCGCCCGCGGCCACGGCGGCGCCGGCGAACAATAAGCTTGCGGCCATGACGCCGACAGCGATCGGCCAACGGCGGCGGTCAGGCGTGCGGGTCATGAGGCGGGGTCGCTTGATCGAGAGGTTGCGCGGGACCGAGCTGGGCGCTCGCGGTCGATTCGAGAATCAGATAACGGTTGCGTTCGTCGGCCACGCGATACAGCACGGTGCGCGGGCTCAGCCGCAGCACCTGCTCCACGCGCAGGCGCGAGGCGTCGTCGGCCGCGCCGCTCGGTGCCGGCAGCCAGCGGTTCAACCAGCCCTTGCGCTTGGCGAACAGCAGGCCGCCGAGGCAGGCGCCGAGCAGCACCACCAACACCAGCAGCACGCCGACCGCCGAATCGGCGACCGATGCGTGCTCGTCGCGAAAGCCGATCGGCGCCGCGCTGTGCACCGCGCCGGGCGCGACGACAGGCGCCGTTGCGGGCGCGGCGACAGGCGCAACGTCAGGCGTGGTCGCCTTCGGCGCGCTCTGCTTCGCGGCGGTTTGCGTTGCCTCGGCGCTCACGCCAGTTCCAGGATCCGCACGCCGAAGTGGTCGTCCACCGCGAGCAGCTCGGCGCGCGCGACCGCGCGGCCGTTGAGCATCAAGGTGATCGGCGCTTCCAGCGCTTCGTTCATGTCGATCACGTCGCCGGCCTTGAGGCCGAACAGACGCTCGACCGACAGATTGATCGTGCCGACCTGGGCGGCCAGCGAAACCTGCACGTGGCCGATCAGGCCGATGTCCTGGCGCGCGCCGGCGTCGCGCAGATCGAGGGTGGTCTTGTCGGCCGGGATGACTTCGGCGGCTGCACTGTTCTTCATGAGGTTGCCCCTTGCTGCATGGAAATCGAGGAAATACGAATGGCGCGTTGGCCGTCCTGGGCGATCAGCTGACCGCGCGCGAGCGCCGCGCCGGTCGCCGAACGCAAGATCAATGCGGTGTCGAGCTTGACCGCGGTGCGAATGATTTCGCCCGGGCGCAGATCGAAGGCCTGGCCGATTTCGGCCATGCCCAAGTCGAGCACGACGTCCAGGCCAACCTGCGCCTGGGTCATCGCGTCGCCGCGCTTGCTCAACGCGAGCGCCGCGGCGGGTTTGTCGACCGGCACCAGCACATCGCAGACGCCGGCGTCGAGGTACAAGGCGATGCGCACGCCGGCCACCTGCACCAGCAGACCGACCACGCCGTGACGCGCGGCGAGCGCGCGTTCGCTCGGCGCGACCGCGTCGCTCAACGCATCGGCGTCGGACGCGGCGGCGAACCAGGCGCGCATCAGATCGCTCCAGGCGCGGCGGCCGACGCCTTCGGCCAGACCGAGCGTGTCGGATTCGTTGCTGCCGAGCAGGCGCCGGCCCAGTTGATCGAACGCGGCCGACGCCATGCACGCATGCACGGTGCCGCCGCTGGCGCGCGTGGCGAACCACTGGCCGGCGCCGACGCCGCTGTCGAGCGGTTCCAGGCCTAACTCCAGCGCGGCCTTGTCGCTCGACCACTCGCGCAGCCATTCGCCGCCGCGCGCCGACAGCAGCGAACGCAGACGCGCCAGGCGGCTCGCGCCATGCCAGCGCACCGGCAACAACACGGCCATCAGCTGCCCCTCGTGCTGTTGTAGAGCTGCTCGATCATCTCGTTGCTCACGGTCATCACCCGCGAGCTGGCCTGATAGCCGCGCTGGATGATGATCATGTCGGCGAACTCGCGGGTCAGGTCGATGTTGGACAGTTCCAGGCTGCGCCCGACGATGCGGCCGTAACGCGATTCGCCGGGACGGCCGAGTTCCTTGTCCTGCACGCTCGGCCCCGACACCAGGCGGCCGCCGTCGAGCTTGAGCGAGCTTTCGTTAGGCAGCGAGGCCAGCGCCAGACGCGGGCCCTGGCGCTTTTCCTTGGCCGAATACGACAGCTGCAACACGCCCTTCTCGTCGAAGGCCACGTCGTTGTAACCGAGGATGGCGTGACCGTCGGCGACCGTCGCGGTGACGTTGACGCTGCCGCCGCTGAACGAGTAAATGCCGTCGAAGCCGCCAGGCGTGCCGAAGTTGAACGTCACCGGCTGCGGCGTGGCGCCGCCGAAGGCGAACTGCGCGGTGAACTCGTTGGTCTCGCGGGTCGGCGTGCCGAGCGTATCGAACTTCAAGGTATGCGTGGCGATAGTGGCGTCGGTGGAATCCTTGATCACCACGTTGAACTCGGCCGGCATGTTGTTGGCGCTGGTGCGGGTGAACACCGCCGACAGGCGCCGCGCGGTGCCGTTGGAATCGAACACGTCGATCGAGGTGATCGTGTACGGCGTGGTCATGCTCGGGGTCAGCGTGCCCTTGAAGTTGACCTTGCTGGTCAGCTCCGGCGGCAAGGTGCGCATCGGGGTGAGATCGATCGCGGCCAGGTTGCCGTCGCCGTCGTAGCCCATCACCTCGTAATCCGACACTGTGTCGACCAGCACGCCCTTCTCGTTGAAACGGAACTGACCGGCGCGGGTGTAGTGCAACTCGCCGCTGCGATCGCGAAGAATGAAATAGCCCTCGCCGTCGACCGCCATGTCGGTGGCGTTGCCGGTCTGGCGGATGTCGCCCGGTTCGGTGCGCATGCCCTCGCCGCTGATGCGCGAGCCCAGACCGCCGCGCACGTTCTCGAAGAACGCATCGCTGCCGCGGAACCCGGGCGTGTTCATGTTGGACACGTTGTTGCTGATCGTGTTGAGCCCGCGCGAGAAACTGAATAGTCCCGACAGGCTGTTGAACAAGGCTTGGAACATGAGCGCGCTCCTGCGACTTAAGACTGCTTGGTATGGCTGCTTGGTACGACGGTTTACTCAGGCTGCCGCGGCGGTCGGTTAGGGCTGCTTGACCAGGGTGACCTGGGACAGGCGGATGCCGGTGGTGACCTGCTTGTTGGCGTCGGTGACGCTCAGGGTCGGGCCGTTTTCGGTGAACTGGACCGCGGTGACCGAACCGGTCAGCGGGATCGCCTGACCTTGCACGTCGACGCCGCGGCCGATCAGCGCCAGGGCCTGGCTGGTGGCGTTCATCGACAACAGCTCGTTGGTGTTCTCGCTGGTCTGGCGCGATTGCTCCAGCGAGGTGAATTGGGCCAGCTGAGCCAGGAACTCGCGGTTGTCGACCGGTTCCAGCGGGTCCTGAAACTGCAGCTGAGCCAGGAACAGCTTGATGAAATCTTCCTGGTCGATGCTCTTCTGCCGGGTCAGGACCTGGTTCTGCGGATTCGGCGTGCTGCCGATGGCGTCGATGGCCATTAGAGGTTCTCCTGTGAGCTGTTGCGATCGGCGCGCCAGTGTTCGCGGCCGTTGACGACGATGCGTTGCAGTTGGGTGCCGTGTTCTTCGGCGAGCGTGTGCATCAGCCGGCTGAGCCGTTGCGCGGCGTCCGGGTCGAGTCGGTAGTCACGGATCCACAAGGTGGCGTCGCCGCCCTCGCTCTCGATCCAGCGCAGCAATCGGCTGGCCCACGGCGCGGCCGCGCCGTCGGATGCGTTGCGCGACGCGCTCGCCGAAGCGGTGGATTCGCTGGAGCTCGCGGCGCTCGACTGCAGCGGATCGGCCAGGTTCGGCATCGGCAACACCTGCGGCGACGCCGCGTCGGCCTGGGCCAAATGGCGAATGCTGTATTCGACCCAGGCATCGGCCAGGCTCGCGTTGGCGCGGGTCGCGGCGTCGCGCGCGGGCGACGAGGCCAAGCCCTGCCCGCCCGGCCGCTGCGTTGCGCTGAGCAATTGCGACAGGCGGCCGTTGGCCGACAGCCGCCACGGCAGGGCCAGCAGTTCCTGTTCGCCGCCGCGGCCGCTGACGTGGAACTCCAGCAGCAGATCGGCCTTGTCGGCCATCGCCAGGTCGAACGCCAACGACGGCGCATCGATGTCGCCGGCCGCGCGCGATTCGCGTTGAGCATCTCGGTGGGCATCGGGCGCATCCGAGGCCGGCGCGCGGCCCTGGTCGGAACCGATCCAGCGACTGAAATCGGAGCCGCCTTCGCGCGGGGTCGCGTTGTGACGCGGCAACAAGGCCGCGGCGGCGATGGAGGTGGGTTTGATCATGCGCGATCGCTCCGGTGACTCGCGTACAGATCGGCCATGCGATCGAACATCAGTTTTTCCTCTTGATCGCGTTCGCCGGCGCGCAGGCGCTCGTGCCGGGTCTGGGCCACGCGGGTGCGGGCGCGCGCGGCGACGTGTTCGTCCTGCGCGGCATCCTGTTGCCGGCGCGCGGCGGCGTGTTCGTCGCGGCGGGTGTCGAGCCGGCTCCATGCCTGCGCTTCGAAACTATCCACCGCCTGCAGCAACACCAGGTCGACGCTGTCGGCGGCGAGCAGTTCCTCGCGCCGCGCGTTGATCGCCTGCAGCACGTCCTGCGCTTCCTGCATGCGGCTGAACGCCTGGCGGGTTTCGTGGCAGCGCTGCAGGAACGCGGTCGAGGCGCGCGCTTCTTCGAATTCGCGCCAGCGCAGCAGGGTCGAAACGGCGGCGGAAGGTTTGCGGTTCATGCCGCGCCGTCTTCGTGCTTGATCGCGACGGCGAGCTGGCGATAGGCCTCGGCGCGCGCGGTCGCTTCGAGCGGGGTCTGCTGCATGATCCGGTCCAGCGCCGGCTTGAGGTCGACCGCGCGATCCAGCGCCGGATTGGCCCCGCGCTGATGCGCGCCCAGTTCGATCAGATCGCGCGATGCGGCATAGGCGGCGATCTGCTTGCGCGCATCGCGGGCGATGGCCTGTTCGGATTCGCTGGCGACCTGACTCATCAGGCGGCTGGTGCTTTGCAGCAGGTCGATCGCCGGATGGTGGCCGCGCGCGGCCAGGTCGCGGGTCAACACGATATGGCCGTCGAGAATCGCGCGCATGTGATCGGTGACCGGCTCGTTCATGTCGTCGCCTTCGACCAGCACGCTGTAGATGCCCGAGATCGAACCGCCGCCGCGCAAACGCCCGCAACGTTCGAGCAATTTCGGCAATTGGCTGAACACCGACGGGGTGTAGCCACGAAAGGTCGGCGGCTCGCCGATCGCCAGGCCGATCTCGCGCTGGGCCATGGCGAAGCGGGTCATCGAATCGACGATCAGCAGCACCGAGCGGCCCTGGTCGCGGAAGTATTCGGCGATCGCGTGCGCGGCGTGGGCGGCATGCGCGCGCAGCAGCGCCGGTTCGTCGGAGGTCGCCGCCACCACCACCGAACGCTTGAGGCCTTCGGCGCCGAGCGCGTGGGTCAGGAATTCGCCGACTTCGCGGCCGCGTTCGCCGACCAGCGCCAACACGGTCACGTCGCTGCGCACCTGGCGCGCGAGCATGCCGAGCAAGGTGCTCTTGCCCACGCCGCTGCCGGCGAACACGCCCACGCGCTGGCCGGCGCCGAGGGTCAGCAAGGTGTCGATCGCGCGCACGCCGGTGTCCAGCGCGCTGTCGATCGGCGCGCGCGCCATCGGATTGATCGGTTCGCGGTAAAGCGGGTACGCATCGGAGTACGTGATCGGGCCGTGATCGTCGAGCGGATTGCCGAACGCACCGATCACCCGGCCGAGCATGGCTTCGCCGACCGGCACGGTGACCGGCTGACCGGTCGCGCGGATATGGCTTTCGGTGGAGATCGCGCCGACATGGCCGTACGGCATCAACAGCACGCGCTCGTCGCGGAAGCCGACCACTTCGGCCATCACCCGCGGACCCGGCGCGGCCGATTCGATCTCGCACAATTCGCCCAGGTGCGCTTCGGGCCCGAGCGCTTCGATCACCAGACCGTTGAACGAGACGATGCGGCCCAGCCTGCGTCCCATCGGCGCAAGTTGAATATGGGCCTGGGCGCGCGCCGTCAAAGCGTTCATGCGTCGGCGTCTCCGCCGTCGACGCTGCGCAGCAGCGCCTGCTTCAACGCGTCCAGCCGCACTTCCAGGCTGGTGTCGTACAGGCCCTTGTGGGTTTCCAGGCGGCACTGTCCGGGGCTCAGGCGCGCATCGGCGATCACCCGCACCTCGGCATCGGACGCGAGTTCGCTGACCGCTTCGACATCGGCCGCGGCCACGCGCACGGTCACCGGGCGCTGGCGGTATTCGCTCAAGGCCTGACGACACAAGCGCTTCATCAGTTCGCCGTCGGCGCCGATTTCGCCGAGCAGACGGGTCACGCAGGCGAACGCGATATCCAGCGACAGGGTTTCCAGGCGCTGGTCGAGTTCGTCCGCGGCCGCCGGCCAGGCCTTCAGCAAGGCGGCGAGTTGTGCATTGGCGTTATCCAGCTTGCGCGTCTGCGCGGCATGCGCCTGTTCGATCCGCGCCTCGGCCTTCTGCTGGCTGGCGAGGATCTGTTCGTCGGCGCGCTGCAGGCCGCGCTTGAGCCCTTCGGCTTCGGCGCGCTCCAGCACCGCCTTGCGTTCGCGTTCGAGTTCGGCGGCCGGATCCGGGCGCGGCTGCGACGGCGCCGTGTTCGGCGCCGCGGCCGGCTGCAACAAGGTCGACAAGTCGACGATGCGCCCGTGGCTGGCGGGAATGCGCTCCATCACACGCGCCCCCTGGCCGGCGACGCGGCGACGGGCACGGCCATCGCTTCGGACACTAGTTGCAGCGATTCGGCGCGCAGGGCATCGGCCAGCTTCGGCGGCATCCGGCCGATGCGATCGAGTTCCTCGCGCACCGACGCGGCGACCCGATTATCGAGCAAGGCCAGGCAGAAATTGCGATCGACCCCGGTCCACACCGACAGCACCCGCGCGAACCAGGCATGCGGCAAGGTGGTCGACAACGCGACCAGTTGATCGACGTCCAGCGAGGTGCGCGCGGTCAGGCCGCGCATCTCGTCGCCGAGCAAGGCGTCGACGAGTTCCGCCGCCGGCAGCTGGCTGCGACGCAGGTCGTGCATCAGCGCGCGGATGGTGCGCGCCGACGCCGCCGGCAACCGCGCCAGCAGCTGGCGCTGGTCGGACGCGCCCAGGCTCAGCAGCAACAGCGCGCTCTTGCGTTCGCCCAGGGTGCTCATGGGGTTTTGCTCGCGACGATGCGATGCTCGACCGGCATCTGCCCTTCCGACAGCCAGCCGCGCAGCTTGGCCAGCACCGCTTCGCGTTCTTCGGCGCTGAGCTTGCGCGGCTTGCGCTGCGCGGCGAAGGCGAAGATCGCGCCGAGCAGCAGGCCGACCGCGCCGGCCAGCGCCCACGGCATCCACGGCTGCAGTTGCAACGAGCGGTTGGCGATCAGATTGCCGTGCGGCGCGGCGAGCGCGACGCGATCGGCGGGTTGCGGCGCGGTCAACGCGGCCACTGCGGGCGGCGTCGCGCGGACCTTGCCGCTCGGCAGGCGCGAGACTTCCAGGCGGTCGCCGCGATTGGTGTCGATGCCGGCCGCGGCCGAGATCAGCGAATGGATCCGCGCGACCTCCTGCTCGTCCAGGTGCTGCGGCAGGATCACCGCGACAGACAAACGCTCGACCCGGCCCGGCGCGCGCGAAATCTCCTCGCGCGACATGCCGTGCACGTACTCGGATTCTTCCTGGCTCTGACTGCGGCCGGCGGCGTCGGGCGCCTGGCTGGAATTGATCCGCTTGCGCGCGAGCAGGCCGTTGCCGTCGTCGCCCTGCGCGATCGGACGCTCGCTGACCTCGCGCACCGCGTCGAAGTTCAGGCTCGCATCGACCGAGACCTTGAACTCCTCGTTGTTGAGCACCTGGCCGAGCAGTTCGACCACGCGCAGACGGATGCGGTCTTCCAGCCGCGCTTCCTCGTCGGAGCGTTCGTCCAGCGCGATCGCGCCGCGCCCGCCGTCGGCGCCGCCGGCCAGCAAGGTGCCGTTGGAATCGAGCACCGACACGTCGGCCACGGCCAGCCCTTCCACCGCCGAGGCGACCAGGCTGCGGATGCCCTGCACCTGCGGTCGCGCCAGGGTCTCGCCGGGATTCATCGCCACCGCGACCGAGGCCTTGGAGCTTTCGCGATCGCCGACGAACATGCCCGGACGACGGATGGTCAGATGCACGCGCGCGGTCTGCACGCCCGGCAGCGAAGCCACGGTGCGTTCGATCTCGCCCTGCAGCGCGCGCTGGTAATTGACCCGCTGGGCGAACTCGGTGACGCCGAAATCGGCATCGTCGAACAGCTCGAAACCGACATGGCCGCCGCGCGGCACGCCGGCCGACAGCAGGCGCATGCGGGTTTCGTACACGCTGTCGGCGGCGACGGTGATGCCGGTGCCGCCGTCGATGATCTGATGCGGGACCTTCCACTCGTTGAGCGACTGCACGATCTCGGCGGTGTCGGCTTCGCGCAGCTTGCCGAACAGCAGTTGCTGGCGCGGCGCCATCAGCCACCACAGCATGCCGGCGGTCAGCGCCACGATCGCCAGCACGCCGACGATCAGGCTCACCCGCGCGGCCGGGGACAGGGAAACGAAATAGCTTTTGGGATTCATGGGCGTGGTTCAGGTCACAACTGCATGCGGGTCAGTTCCTGGTAGCTCTCGAGCATCCGGTTACGGACCTCGACGACCAGGGTCAGGTCCATGCGCGCTTGTTCCATCGCGATCATCACCTCGTGGATCGGGATGTCCTGACCGGCGGCGAGCGCGCGCAACTGGGTGTCGGCGCTGCGCAGGCTCTGGTCGGCGCGGCTCAGGCCGGCGCCCATCACGTTCATGAAATCCGCGCCCTTGATGCCGGCGTTCGCGGTCGGCGCGATCGCGTCGGTGCGGATGGTTTCGGGTTGCGCGAGCGCGCTGAGCGCGATCGCACCGATGGCTTCCACGCTCATCACTTGGCTCCTATTTCGAGCGCGCGCAGCATCATGCCGCGCAGCAGGTTGAACGAACGCACGTTGGCTTCGTAGCCGCGGCTGGCGGTCATCAGCGTGGTCATTTCGCCGACCATGTCGGTGGCCGGGTAATGGACCATGCCGTCCTTGTCGGCCATCGGATGCGCCGGGTCGTTGACTTCGCGCAGGCCGGTGGGCTGTTCGGACACCGCGGCGGCGAAACCGCCGGCCGCTCCGTTCAATCCGGGCGCGCCGACGCTCAAGCGGGTCGCGCCGTGGCCGGCGGCGACCGGCACGTTGGCCGCGGCGATGTTGCGGCTGGACGCATCCAGGCGCAGGCGTTCGTACTGCATGCCCGCGCGCGCGGCGTCGAGGATCGATTCGATGGCCATGCTCAGCTCCTTCCGGTGACGGCCAGGCGCATCAGGCCGAAATGCCGGCTCAGCGCTTCGCTCAGGGATTGGTAGTTCAGGCTCGCCGCGACCATGTCGCCGACCTGTTCGTCGAGTTGCACGGTCTGCCCGACCGAGGCGACCGGCACCGATTCGGGACTGCTCGTGGCCTGATGCAGGCGCGCGGCGAGTTCGGAATCGCGACCGCCGGCCTGCGCGGCTTCGTTCAACAGACCTTGCAGGCGGCCGAAGTCGGCGCGCTGCACGCGCGCGTCGGCGCGGTTGGCGCCGGCGATGTTCGCGCTGGCCAGGCGCGCCTGCAGATCCTGCATGCCCAGCGCGAGCCGGACCGCTTCGGTGGTGATGTCGCTGCTCATTGCCGCTTCCCCTGGAAAATGCCGTAAACCGCCATCGATATGCCGCTGCTCGTAAACCCGTGCATCACTGGATCACCAGTTCGCCGTCCAAGGCGCCGGCGGCCTTGATCGACTGAAGTACCGCGATCACGTCGCGCGTGCTGAGCTTGATCGCGCGCAGGGCCGACACCAGTTCGGCCACGCTCGCGTCTTCGCGCACGCTGACCAGCGGCGCCGGACCTTCGTCGGCTTTAATTTCCGTGCGCGGCACCACCACCGAACCGATGCTGCTGCCCGGACGCACGAACACGCCCTCGGGCTGCGACACGGTGTAGTCGGTGCGGATCTCGACCTTGAGATCGCCGTGCGACACGGTCACCTCGCCCAGGCGCACGTCGCCGCCGGCGACCACGGTGCCGGTGCGCTCGTTGACCACCACCCGCGCCTTGCGCTGCGGCTGCACCGACAGGTTTTCCAGGCGCGATATTTCCGAGACCAAGTTGGCCGGCGCATTCGCATACGCCACCGTGACCTTGCCGGCATGCTCGGCGCGCACACTGGCCCCCGACACCGACCCGCGAATCGCATCGGCGATGCGCTCGGCATTGGTGAAATCCGGCTCGTTGAGCAGGATGCTGAGCGAGCGCCCGTCGCCGGCCACGCGCAAGGGCGAGCCCTGTTCGACGCTGGCGCCCTGCGGCACCCAGCCGACGGTCGGATGGTTTTTCTGCAGCGAAGCGGTGACGCCTTCGAACTGATAGCCGCCGACCGAGATCGCGCCCTGCGCGATGGCGTACACGCGACCGTCCGGACCCGACAGCGGCGTGAGCATCAAGGTGCCGCCGGTCAGACTGCGCGCGTCGCCGGACGAGGCGACCTGCACGTCGAGCATCTGCCCGGGCTCGGCGAACGCCGGCAGACGCGCGGTCACGATCACCGCGGCGACGTTGCGGCTGGCCAGGTCGGCCTCGCTGACGTTGACGCCGAAGTTGCGCAAGGTGTTGGCGACCGACTGCAACGTCGCGCGATTGCGCGCCGAGTCGCCCGAGCCGGACAGACCGAACACCAGGCCGTACCCGGTCAGCGGGTTGTCGCGCACGCCGGCGACGCGGGCGAGTTCCTTGACCCGCACGCCGGCCGCGGCCTGCGCGCTCGCGCACGCGCCCAGCAACGCACCGAGCGCGACGCCGGTCAGCAACAGATTCTTGAAAGTCGTCATCGCGCTCACATCAACCTCAGCCACTTGAACATGCGATAGATCAGGCTCTGACGTTGCGACGAACTGACCACGCCGACGCCGACCAATTCCAGATCGGCGTTGGCGATGCGGTGCGAGAGCACGGTGTTGTCGGGGCCGACGTCCTCGGGACGGACCAGGCCGCTGACCTTGATGGTCTGCTTCTCGCCGTTGACCTTGAGCGTCTGCAGACCCTGGATCTGCAGGCTGCCGTCGGGCGTCACCGCGACCACTTGCGCCGAAATCTGGGTGCGCAACTCGCCCACGCGCGTGGTCTGCGCGCCGGCGCGGTTGCTGCCGCCCAGGCCCAGACGCGCATCGAAATCGGTCGACGGCGAGGTCAGGCCGGCGCGCATGTCCAGATCGCTGGACGCGTCGGTGGCGGCCTGCGACTTGGCCCGCGTGGCTTCGATCACGTACACCGTGATCACATCGCCGATGCGGTGCGCGCGATGATCCGCGGCCAGGCCGCGATAGCCGTTCACGTCGATCAGGCTTTCGCGCGATGGCGCGGGGGCCGGCATCGGCATCGGTTCGATCTGCTGCGGCATCGACTGCTGCGCGATCGCCGGACCGGCGCAGACCGCCGCGACGGCCAACACGATCGGAGCCAGCCTTGGAACCAGCGCATGCCGCGTAGGGGCGTGCTTATTCATCCACTTGCACCTTTTGTTTTCCGGTGACGCGTGAAACCACGGTTCGTTCTCCATCGTCGGCGCGCACCGGGATGCGCTCGCCGATCCGGCCGTCGCGCAGGGCGATGCCGGGTACGCTGAGCCGCACCGCGCCGCGGGCGACATCGATATGCACGGGCTGTTGCGCCTGCACGTCGGGAATGACTTCGAAATCGGCGGCCATCGCCGGTTGCCCGGCGCGCACCGAACGCTTCAGGCGCAGCGACTGCACGGCGTCGATCGATTCCAGCGCGTCGCCGGTGCAGCAATTCATGTCGACCTGCGCCGTGGCCAGGGCGATGGCTTCGCCGGCACGGCGCGCCGGATAATCGGCGCTGTAGGTCGGCACATTGCGCAGGTCCTGGCTTTCGACCCACACCGTCAGGGTGCGCGCGACCGCGCCGTCGACGCGCAACTGCACCGGCACGCCGACCCGCGCGCGCGGCCAGCGTCCGGCGATGCTGCCGACCACGGTGCTCAGCGCGCCGGCGGGAACGGTCTGATCGTCGATTCGTCCAGCCACTTTCACGCTGGCCTGGGTACGTCCCGCCGCCTGCAGGCGCGCGCGCAACTCGGCCTCGACCGTGCGCGCGATCGCGTCCGCGCTGACCAACTGCCCCGGCGTGCCGACAGGCGCGACCGCGCCCGTCGCCAGCGGCGCGGCGAGCGTGGACAGCAACAGGACGGCGCAAGCGGGCAGTCGCATCACAGCGGTCTCAGCGACGCAGATTGTTGATGGTTTCGAGCACCTGATCGGCCGCCTGCAGCACGCGCGCATTGAGCTGATACGCGCGCTGCGCCAGCACCAGCGCCGACATCTCGTCGATCATCTCGACGTTGGCCAGTTCGACATAACCCTGCTGCAGCCCGCCGAAGCCCGGCTCGTTGGGGCGGCCGTAGGACACCGTGCCCGACGCCTCGTTGGGTACGTAGCGGTTGTTGCCGATCGAGACCAGCGCATCGGGCGCGGCGAAGGTCGCCAGCTCGATGTCGCCGAGCACCGAACGCGCCTCGTCGCCGGCCAGCAGCGCGGTGATCTCGCCCTTGGCATCGATGCGGATGTCCTTGGCGTCGGCCGGAATCTGCACCGAATGGGCCAGGCGCTGGCCGTGGATCGAGGCCAGGAACCCTTCGTCGTCGAGCCGGAACTGACCGTCGCGGGTGTAGACCGTGCTGCCGTCGGCGGCTTCGAGTTCGAAGAAACCATTGCCGTCGATCGCCAGGTCCAGCGCGCCCTGGGTCTGGCGCATTTCGCCGGGCGAGAACAGGGTCGAGGTCGAGATCACCCGCGCGCCGTTGCCGCGCATCAGCGACTGCGTCGTCAGCTCCGATTCGTTGGACTGGGCGGCGACGGCCGCGGTCGCGACTTCGGCGAAGTTGACCCGGCTGCGCTTGAAGCCCGGGGTCTGCATGTTGGCGACGTTGTTGGAAATCACGTCGATCTGTTTCTGTTCGCCGCGCAGGCCGCTGGCGGAAATATAGAGTGCGTCGATCATGGTCGTGCTCCGTTGATTCAGTTGTCGCCGAGGCGGTTGATGCCGGTGTCCATGGCTTTGTCGTAAATCGAGATCGCGCGCTGCACCGATTCGGCGTGGCGCGTGGTTTCCATCAGGCGGATGGTTTCGCCGGCCGCGTCGATGTTGGCGGCCTCGAGCGCGCCCTGGATCACCTGACCGCTCCACTGCCCTTGCTCGCCTTCGTAGCGGTACGCACCGCCGCCGGCCGGGCGCAGCGCGCCGGCATCGGCGACGGTGATCAATTCGAGTTGGCCTAGGCTCTGCTCGCCGTTCCACAAGGCGCCGTCGGCGTCCACGCGCAAGGCATCCAGATCGGTTCCGATCGGCGCGTTAGGACCGCGCACGATGTCGCCGTTGGCGGTCACCAGTTGCCCCTGCGCATCGACCCGGAAGGCGCCCGAGCGCACCAGCAGCGGCTCGCCCTCGCGTTCGACCACGAAGAAGCCCGGGCCCTGCAGCGCCAGATCGAGCTTGCGCGCGGTCTGCATCACGCTGCCGTCGGTCTGGTCCAGCGACGTGCGCAGCAGCGCCTGCTGGCTGAACTCCGGCACCGCGCGCACGCCGCGATAGCCCGGGGTGTTCATGTTGGCGACGTTGTGGCTGATCGTGCCCAAGGTCTGCACGTCGGTGCTCAAGGCGCGGGCGATGGCTTGCAAGGTGTCGGTCACGGCGGGATCGCTCAGTTGGCTTGAATGGCGGCGAAGGAACGCACCGAGGTGGTCGCCGGGATCTCGTTGAGACCCAGCACGGCGACGTAAGGCATCGAACGGTGCAGCAAGGCGCGCAGCGAACGCCGCACCGGCGAGGGACACAACACGACCGGGCTGAGATTGCGGCCCATCATCGATTCGGCCTGACGCCCGAGGTTTTTCATGAAGCCGTCGAGTTGGCCGACTTCGTTGAACAGCCCGCCCTTGAAATCGCCCGGACGCGCATTGGCCATCAGGCTGCGCTCGAGTTCCGGCGCGAGCGTGAGCACATGCAGGTCGCCCTGCGCGTCGCGCAGGCCCTGGCAGATCATCGGACCGAGCCGTTCGCGCACGCGTTCGGCCAGATCGTCGGGCGATTTCAGTGTCTTGCCGGCATCGACCAGCACTTCCAGGATCGCTTCGATATGGCGGATGCTGACCTGCTCGCGCAGCAGCAACTGCAGCACTTTCTGCACGTCGGAAAAACTGAGCACGTTCGGGATCAGTTCGTCGATCAGCGAACCGTGCTGATCGCGCACGCGCTGCAGCAGGCGCTCGGTATCGGCGCGGGTCAGCAGGTCGGCGGCCTGGCGCTTGACCAGTTCGCTCAGGTGGGTCATCAGCACCGTGTCGGGATCGACCAGGGTGTAGCCGGCGCTGCGCGCGAACTGGCGCGCGTCCTTGGCGATCCATTGCGCCGGCAGGCCGTAGGCCGGATCGCGGGTATCCGGGCCTTCGAGCTTGGCGCGATTTCCGCCCGGATTGATCGCCATGACCCGGTCGACCGACAACTCGCCCTGCCCCACGCGGCAACCCTGGAAATGGATTTCGTAACGGTTGGCCGCCAGTTCGGTGCGCTGGCTGGTCTGCACCTTGGGCAGGACGAAACCCAGGTCGAGCGCGAACTGCTTGCGCAGGTTGGCGATGCGTTCGACCAGATCGCTGTTGGCGCCGATCAGCGCGGTCGACAGCTCGCTGCCCAGGCGTACTTCGATCGGTTCGATCTTCATCCACTGCTGCAGTTCGTCGGCCGGCTTGGCCGCGCCGCCGCTGGTGGACGCTTCGACGTTGTCGGGATCGTCCTCGGCCTTGGCCGCGCGCTGCGCGCGCATCGCCACCCAGATCAGCGCGCTGAGCACGATCAGCACGAACAGCACCGGCAGTTTCGGAAAGCCCGGCAGCAGCAGCACCGCGAACAGCGAGATCGCGACGATCAGCAACGCGCGCGGGTTGTTGAGCACCTGCTTGGGAATTTCCGAGCCCAGCTGCGCATCGGCCGCGGCGCGGGTGATGATGATGCCGGTGGCGACCGCGATCACCAGCGACGGGATCTGGGTGACGATGCCGTCGCCGATGGTCAGCAGGGTGAAGCGCTGCACCGCCTCGCCCCAGGACAGGCCGAGCTGGGCGATGCCGATCGCCAGGCCGCCGACGATATTGGTCAGGATGATGATGATGCCGGCGATCGCGTCGCCCTTGACGAACTTGGTCGCGCCGTCCATCGCGCCGTAGAAATTGGCTTCCTTCTCGACCATCGCGCGGCGGTGACGGGCCTCGTGTTCGTCGATCAGGCCCATGTTCATGTCGGCGTCGATGCTCATCTGCTTGCCGGGCATGCTGTCCAGGGTGAAGCGCGCGGCGACCTCGGCCACGCGCTGCGCGCCGCTGGTCACCACCACGTACTGCACCACCACCAGGATCAGGAACACCACGATGCCGACGATGTAGTTGCCGCCGACCACGAACTCGCCGATCGCGTTGATCACCCGGCCCGCGTCGGCGCCTTCCAGGATCAGCCGCGTCGCCGAGACGTTGAGCGCCAGCCGCAGCAGGGTCGACAGCAGCAGGATGGTCGGGAAGGTCGAGAACTTCAGCGGCGTTTCGGTGAAGAAGGTGATCAGCAGGATCAGCAGCGCGATCGAGATGTTGATCACCAGCAGGAAGTCGAGCATCGGCGCCGGCACCGGCACGAACAGCACGGTCAGCACGCCGATCACCATCGCGATCAGGGCCAGGTCGCGCTTGCCGCTCCACAGTTGGCCGAACAGGTCTTTCATGGTGACGCGTCCTTCGCTTCGTTCGGTTGGGCGTGGTTCGTCGGGGCGCTATTGGAAGCGTCGTGAGTCTTCGAAGCTTTCGCCGCGGCCTTGTCGGCCCACAGCTGCCGGTAAATCGGCGCGAGTTGCGCGTAGCGGTCCTCGGGCACCGGACCGTCGATCTCGCATTCCTGATACAGCGCGCGCGCCAGCGGCGGCACCCGCACGATCGGGATGCCGTGACGCGCGGCGAGCGCGCGGATGCGCTGACTGAACATGCCCGCGCCCTTGGCCAGCACCACCGGCGCCAGCATCTGCCCGGGCCGATAACGCAGCGCCACCGCGACGTGGGTCGGGTTGGTCAGGATCACATCGGCTTCCTGCACCTTGCTCAGCGCGCGCGCCTTCTTGAGCAGATCGCGCAATTGCTGTTTCTGCTTGGACTTCACCGCCGGATCGCCGTCGCGGCGCTTGACCTCGTCGCGCAGCTCGCGCCGGCTCATGCGCATGCGCTTCATGAATTCGCGGCGGCTGAACATCAGGTCGATGAGCGCCGCCAACCCGATCACCAACAGCACGTACACCGAGGTCTTGATGAAACCCGACAGCACCAGCGAACCCAGCCGCTGCGGCAGGCTCATCGCGGTGGCCTCGGCCAGCGCGCGCGCCTTCCACACGAACAAGGCGCAAATGCCGGCCAGCATCAGACACTTGACCACCAGCTTGCCGAGCTCCCAGATCGTGCGCATCGAGAAGATCCGCTTGACCGTGTTGGCCGGGTTCATGCGCTTGAAATCGGGCTTGAGCGGATGGGTGGTGAACATCGGCCCGGTCTGCAGCACGTTGGCCACCACCGCCGCGATCAACAGCCCCAGCACCAGCGGCGTCAGCGCCTGCCACACCGGCGCGTAGGACCGCATCACCCAGTCGAAGAACGAACCGTTCAAGGCCGGCGCATTGCCCGACAGCTGCAGCATGCGCCGGGTCGCGGTCGCCAGCGCGCTGGCCACGCCGGCACCGGTCACCGCGATCACCGCGGCGAACACGATCATCACCAGCGCGCCGGCGACGTCGGGGCTTTTGGCCACTTCGCCGCGCTTGCGCGCTTCCTCCAGCCGATACGGGGTCGGTTGCTCGGTCTTGTCCTGATCGCCCTGCGACACGGTCAGCCTCCCAGGATCGCCGGCGCGCGAGCGAACGCATCGCGGAACAACCGCCCCATCAACGCGGGCACGAACGGCAGCGTCGCCACCAACAGCAGCAGCGCGACCAAGATCTTCAGCGGCAGCATCAGGAAGTACACATTGGCCTGCGGCATCGAGCGGGTCGCGTAGGCCACGCCGACGTCGACCGCGAACAGGCCCAGCATCACCGGCGCGACGATCATCAGCGCCAGCAGGAAACTGCTGCCGATCAGCCCGAAAAACGCTTCCACGTCCAGATGCAGCCCCGCGCCGCCCACCGGCATCACCGCAGTACTCGCAACCAGCGCGCGATACAGCTCAAGGTGCAGGTCCAGGGTGAAGAACAGCACCGTCGCCAGCAGCATCAGCGCGGTGCCGATCATCGACTGCATGTCGCCCTGCCCGCCCGGATTGAAGATCGCCGCCGCGCTCAGGCCGGCCTGCACGTCGACCAGCCAGCCCGACAGATGCAGCGCGGCCTGCGGCATCATCACCACCAGGCCGAACACGAAACCGATGCTCAATTCGACGATGGCGGCCGCGATCCAGCCGCCGGCCTGGGTCGGCATCGCACTCCACGCGTCGACCGGCATCGCCAGCACCGTCATCCACGCCAGCGCCATCGCCAGGGCGATGCGCACCAGCGGCGGCGCCCAGTTCAACGGCGACAACGAGGCCAGCGCGATCGGCGGCAGATAGCGCAGGAAGGCCAGGCCGAGCATGCCGACGAAGCGTTCCAGACCATCCACGGTGGCGGCGTTCATCGCTACAGTCCCGCCGCCACTTCGAACATGCGCTTGGCCAGTTCGATCGCGACCGACAGCATCCAACTGCCCAGCCCCAGGCAGACCACGACCACCACGCCCAGCTTGGGCACGAAGGTCAAAGTCATTTCCTGAACCTGGGTGACGACCTGCACGATCGAAATCAGCAGACCGACGACCAAAGTCGCCAGCAGGATCGGCGCCGACATTTTGACGGCCGCCAACAGCGTGTCCGTCAGCAGACGGATCGCGAAATCGGAATCCATGGCACTGCTCCGGGCGGGGTTAGCGCGGTTGGATTCCGAGGGTGGCTTTCAGGCGCTGGGCGAATTCGTGCACCGGCAGCGGACTGCCGGGCATCAGCTCGCCCATCAAGGCATCGGCGGCGGCGTTTTCGCCGCGCGCTTCGAGCACCAGGGTCTTGGCGTAGCGCGCGGTGACCGCCTGCGGATCCAGACGCAAGGCGCGCTTGATGCCCTGCTCGGCGGCATCGTAATCGCCGCGCAAGGCGTCGATCAGCGCGAGCCCGCCATGGGTGTCGCCGAAATTGCGGTCGAGCTCGTAGGCCTTGCGGTAGCTGGTTTCGGCCGCGTCGCGATCGTTCTGCAACAACTGCGTCCAGGCCAATGCATGCCAGGTGCCGATGTGATCGGGCATCGCCACGACCGCGTGATGCAAGGTGTCGCGCGCGGCCGGCAAGTCGTTGCGCAGCATCTGCAACTGGCCGTAGCCCGACAGCGCGCGGCCCGAATTCGGATGCCGCTGCAGGCCGCGTTCGAACAGCGCCTGCGCGCTGTCCAGATCGCTCTGCCACAACGACATGGTGCCGGCGACCAGCAGCGCTTCGTGTTGTTCGGGATAGCGCAGCAGGCAGTCGCGCGCGGCGACCGCGGCCTCTTCGAAACGGCTGGCGTCGAACAGGGCCAGGGCGCGCACGCCCTGCGCGGCTTCGTCGTCGGGATCGAGCTGCAGCGCGCGATCGAGCGCGTCGACCGCCTCATCGTAACGCTCGCGCATCAGCTCGATGCGGCCCTTGAGCACGAACAGCGCCGGAGCCGGTTCGAACCGCGCGAGCGCGGCCTCGACCGTGGCCGCGGCATCGTCGACATGACGCTGGCACAGCTGGGCGAACGCCAGGTCGTGACGGATCGCGAGATTGTCGTGGCCGTGTTCGATCAGGCCGCGATAACCGGCCTCGGCCTGCGCATGGCGGCCGTGGATCAGATCGATCCGGGCCAGGCGGAACGCCGGCCCGGGCGCGGTCTCGCCGTCGGGCAAGCCCCGCAACACGGCGTCGGCCTGCGCGTACTCGGCTTGCGCGCACAAGGCATCGGCCAGGTCGCAAGCGAGATTGATATTGGTTGGATCTGTTGCAAGAAAGCCACGCAGCTGCGTGACCCGCACGTCCATGCGTTCCATATCCTGACGTCGTCTCCAAACGTCGAACTGCTGATTTTCGATCGACCCTCACCCATCCCCATGGACGATGGCCGACCCCCTGTGTCTCGATAATGCTCCCGCCGTGTTGCATAACTGATTCAGCAAATCGGCGAGGTGGCGAACGCTAACTCGATAAATTCGTGCCTGTCAACACAGATTGCATCGAACCCGTCTCACGGTTTCAGACGCGAAGTTCGGAAAGCAGGCGCGACATGGCCTGGCGGTGGGATTCGTCGGTCTGCAGGGTCTGCACCAGCGAGTCCAGCATCGGCTGCCATTGGCTGTGTTCGCGCAACTCACTGCCAAATTCCCATAGCAATATGGTGCGAATTACACGTGGCCTTGCCGCGTCCAGCGCTTCGGCGTCGCCGGCCGGAACATCCTTGAGCACTTCGGCCAGATCACGCCGCAGCGCGGCGAGGTCGCGCTTGCCGGCGCGCGCCGGCGGCGGCGTTTCCTCCGACGCGGGCGTGTTCTTGCCGCCGACGCGTTCGGTCTTGCGGCTCAGCTCCGACCGCAGCGCGGCGATCAGCGAAGCGGTCGTCGATAGACGGTCGATCGACATCGCCGATCAGTGCTCGCGCCCGTAGCTGGCCAGGAACATCGGATTGGCGCCGATCGGATTGGTCTCGGCCAGGGCCGCCTCGGTGGCCTGCATCGTCGCGAGGTCGGCGCCCTGCACGCTCAGGCGATCGCGCAGACGCTGCATGTCGCCGGCCAGCGCGGGAATTTCCTGCGGCAGGGCCAGGCCTTGGTCGAGTTCGCGCACCGCGGTGGGCGCGTCTTCGTTGGCGGCCGCGACCAAGGCGCGCGCATAGGCGGCCAGGGCATCGCCGCGATCGGCGAGCGGCGCCAGCATCTGCGTCGCTTCCTCGACAGTGCCCTTCATCACCAGCAACTGGCCGAGCTGGAAACGTGCGATCGCCAGATCCGGCGCGCCCGCGACCGCGGCGCGGAACCCGGCCTCGGCGCGTTCGAACATGCCCAGTTGCGCGTGCTGCGCGGCCAGCAGGTACTGCGCGTGGACGTGCTTGGGATCGCGTTCGAGCAGCGTCTTGAGCATCACCAGCGAGTCCGCGTCGCGACCGTTGTTGATCGCGTCCAGCGCCAGGCGCAGCAGTTCTTCGTTGTCCAGCTTGTCGTAACCCATCGCCTTTACCTCGAATGCGCCGTCGCGGCGCGGTCATTGCTTGAGTGTGGCCCGGGGCACCATTGGAGACTAGACGGTGCCGCGATGGATCGGGGATGCGGCATGGCGCCCCGGGCCACAGATTTGTATCCGCGCCATGGGGCAAACGGTTTAGGGGCAATGCGCATCGGTACTGCGCGGCGATTCAGCGGCCGGGCGTGCCGGGCCGGGTCCGCTAGATTTCAATTGTCCCATATTCATAACTAATCTCAGGAGAAAAAACCGACTGAAATAACACTTCATCCGACCTAAACCTTTTCCCCGTCCCATGGATAGGTAGATAGGCCGCTGACAGAAAGCGGCGAACCATCGAACTATCTTGGGGAAGTCGGCATGTCGGCAGTGATTTCGGGTAACGGTCTGGGCCTGTTCAACGGCTCGGCGAGTCAGATCGGCACCGGTCTGGGCGGCGGCGCGCGGCTGGGTCAGGGCAAGGACAACCAGTACGTCAATATCGCCACCGGCAATCTGCTGCTGCAGAGTCAGGACGAGCAATTGCTGTTCCGCGGCATGACCATCGCCGCGCAGCGCACGTACAACAGCCGTGGCCTGCTGGCCGATGTCGGCGCCGATGCCTGGATCACCGGCTTCGAGCGTCGGGTCGAACTGCTGTCGGGCACGCTCAACGCCGCCGGCAGCGTGATGCGCCGGTACAGCGGCGATGGCTCGTACCAGGACTTCGCATTCGTCAGCGCCGACCTGTATCGCTCGACCACCGGCGACGGCGCGCACGACACGCTTAACCGCGACGGCGCCACCAGCACCTGGACCTGGGTCGAAGGCAGCACGCGTCGCGAGGAGCAGTACGCCAACCACGCCGACGCCACGCTCAAGGGCCGGCTGACGCGGATTCGCGACCTCAAGTCCGATGGCGTGTCCAAGGCCACCTGGAACGTCGTGTACGACGCCAGCAACCGCGTCAGCGAAGTGCAAGCGGTCGAGGGCGGGCCGCAGGAAGCGCTGATCTTCGGTTACGACGCCAATGGCCGGTTGAGCACGTTGTCGACCCGCATCAATGGCGTGGTCAACGAGCAAGTCACCTACGGTTACGACGGCTCGGGCCGGTTGAGCTCGGTGCTGGTCGACCTGACCCCAGCCGATGCCGCGGGCGATCGCGACGCCTGGGACACCAGCAATTTCGCCAACAACGACGGCTACCGTTTCCACACTGTCTATACCTATGTCGACGCCAGCAGCCTGCAACTGAGCCAGGTGCGGCAGAGCGACGGCACGCTGGTCAGCTACACCTACGACGCGCAAGGCCGGGTGCGCACGCTGACCCGCGGCGACGTCAACACCGACGACAGCGACGGCGCCGGCCAGACCCTGACCTTCACCTACGACACCGCCAACCGCAGCACCGAAGTCGCCGACTCGACCGGACGCTCGTGGGGCTATGTCTACGATGCGGCGGGGCAGTTGATCGAAGTGCGTTCGCCGGCGGTGTCGGGCGTGCGCGACCTGACCCAGTACAGCTACGACGCCAGCGGCAACGTCACCTGGGTCAAGGCGGTGCGCGGCAGCGCCACCTTGAGCGAGACGGTGTACCAGTACGACGCCAACGGTAATGTGCTGTGGCAGTGGAACACGGTCAATCCGGCGTCCGGCACGGCGGCGACCGCGGTGCAGCGCACCTACACCGCAACCAACCAGCTGGCCAGCGAAACGGTCTACAGCGGCCTGGATGCGGACCGCGAACTGGGCGCGCAGGCGCCGAGCGGCGGCCTGACCACCTCGTACGTCTACGACGCCCAGGACCGCGTGCGCTTCGTGATCGACGCGCTCGGCGCGGTGCATGAGTTCGAGTACGAAACCGTCGGCGCCGGCGCGGGCCAGGTGTCGAAATCGCGGCAGTACCTGGGCGCGGCCTACAGCGGCGCGATGACTCTGGCCGGCCTGACCGCCTGGGCCACCACGTCGCAACGCGCGCAGAGCACGTTGAGCGAATCGACTTACAACGGCAAAGGCCGCCTGTCGGGAACCAAGACGTACAGTTCGGTCGACGCCTCGGGCAACGGCGTGGAGAACGACGCCACCGAGATCGTGCAATACCTCTACGACGCGCACGGCCTGCTGACCCAGCGCCGGCTGATGCGCAGCTCGACCACGGCCGTCGACGATGGCCGCGACGTCAGCCACACCACGACCTACCTCTACGACGGCATGGACCGCCTGCGGTCGGAAGTGGTCACCGAGAAGGTCGGCGCCGGCAGCGACCAACTGCGCCGCATCGTCAGCCAATGGACCTATCAGGACTCCGGCGCCAGCGTGCGCATGGTGATCGAGGGCGGCACGGTCAACGACGGCGTGACCAGCAACGACCTGCTGCGGGTCGAAGTCCGCGACAAGGCCGGCCAGCTGATCAGCGTCACCGATTCGGCGTTCAGCGGCGGCGCGGCGCGGACGGTGTCGAAGAACTACTACGACACCGCCGGTCGCTTGCGCGCGAGCGAGGATGCGGGCGGTGCGCGCACGTACTATTTTTACGATGCCGAAGGCCTGTTGTCGGGTCAGGTCGACGAAACCGGCTCGGTTACTGAATTCGTTCGCGATGCGCTCGGACGCATCGTTCAGACCAAGCGATACGCCACGCGGGTGAATCCCGTGTCGTGGCAGGACGGAAGTTCGGGCGAGCCTGAAGGCCCAGGCGACCCGGGCCCTGGCGACCCGGGCGGTGGTACGACGTCAAGCGCCCAGAGTCTGAGTATCTTTCGTCCGGGCTGGATGGTCGGCACCATCTTTGTCTACGACATGATCGAAGACGCTCGCCCCGCGCTGTCGACCGAGGATCGTGTCGATAGCCACCTTTACGATGCCTTAGGTCGTCTGGTGAGCCAGACCGATGCCGAGGGCACGATCACCACCTTTACCTATGACGGCGCAGGCCGCCTGTTGCAGACCCGCATGACGGATGCGGCCGGTACCGCGGCCACCGAACGCATTGTCCGCTATTTCTACGACGCCAGCGGCCGTCAGACCGGCCAGCTCGACGCCGAAGGCTATCTGGTCGAACACAGCTACGACCTCGCCGGCCGCCGCATCGCCAGCAAGGCCTATGCAACCGTGACCGCGAGCGCGCAGCGCGCCGCCGGCACGCTCGCGCAACTGCGCCCGGCGAACGCCGCCGCCGATCAACTCACCCGCTGGTTCTACGATGGCCGCGGCAACGTCGTCGGCCAGTTGAACGCCGAAGGCTACCTGACCGAATTCGTGTTCGACGAAGCGCGCAACGAACGCGCGGTGCTGGCTTATGCCAAGCAGCTGACCGGCCTGAGTGGCAGCGAAACCCTGGCGACCCTGCACGCATCGGCGATCACCGGCGCGCTGCGGGAAACCCGTCGCGGCTACGACGTCGTCGGCCGCTTGAGCACCGAGCGCAACGCCGAAGGCACCGTCACCCGCTACAGCTACGACGCGCAAGGCCGCGTGCTGCGCACCGAGACGGCCGCCGACACCAGCGAGGTGCGCGAAGGCCGCTTGCGCTACAACGTGTTCGGCGAGTTGATCGGCGAACTCGACGGCGAAGGCTCGACCCGCGTCACCGCCGGGATGACCGAGGCGCAGCTCGATGCAATCTATGCGCAGTACGGCGTTCGTCACAACTACAACAACCTCGGTCAGCGCATCGAAAGCATCGACGCGGCCGGCAACAAGACCTGGTATTTCTACGATGCCAGCGGCCAGCCCACCTTCACGGTCAAGGGCGTGGCCAATACCAGCGGCGTGGCGAACGCGCAAGGCGAAGTGACCGAGATCCGTTACAACGCCTTCGGCGAAGTGCGCGACACCACCGCTTACACCGGCCGCATCACCCTGGCCAGCGCCGGCAGCCGCGACAGCGCCGCCACCGCCATCACCACCTTGGCTTACGTGGCCGCGAGCGACAGTCGACGCAGCATCACCTACACCAATCGCGGCCAAGTCGCGAGCACGCTCGACGCCGAAGGTTCGAGCACTCGCTACACCTATAACGCGTTCAACGAGCAGATTCGCGAGGAACGCGCCTACGGCACGGCCGCCGCGTCGATCAGCGACTATCAATACGACAAGCGCGGCCTGCTGACCGCGCGTACCGATGCAGTGGGCAAGGCCGAGCAGCGCGGCGCGGGATCGGTCTACGATGCATTCGGTCGAATCACCAGCGCGACCGATGGCCGCGGTATCGCGACCATTTATACCTACGACCGCCTCGGCCGCCAGCTGACCGCCAGCCAGACCGTCATGAGCCGCCAAGAGCTGGTCAGCACCAGCTACGACGCCTACGGCCGCGTGCTCAGCGTCACCGACGCGCTAGGACGCACCACTACCAGCGCCTACGACACCACCAATCGCACCACCACCGTCACCACGCCCGAAGGCGTGAGCGTGACCACGACCTTCAATCGCCACGGCCAGCAGGTGAACGTCGCAACGCCCTTGCCGGGCGGCACCGTCGCCAACACCAGCTACCTCTACGATCGCGACGGCAACCTCAAGAGCACCACCGACGCGCTCGGCCGCGCCGATGCCAACGAGTACGACGCGCGCGGCCTGCTCAGCGCGACGGTCGATCGCACCGGGCGCCGGGTCGAGCTGCGCTACGACGCGGTCGGCCGCCTGCTGCAGCGGATCGAAGATCCCGCGGGCCTGGCGCTGACCACGACCTACCGCTACGACGGCCAGGGCCGCCAGAGCGAAGTCACCGACGCCAGCGGCCGCAAGACCGCCTACATCTACGACCGCGAAGGCCGCCTGACCCAGGTCGCCGCCGATCCGGCTGGATTGAACCTGCGCACCGCCTACACCTACGACGCCCTGGGTCGTCAGATCACGGTCACCGAAGGCGCCGGCACCGCGCAGGCGCGCACGATCCAGTACGACTACGATGCCCTCGGTCGCCGTACCGCCGAACGCCTCGATCCGGCTGGCTTGAACCTGATCACGAGTTACGCCTACGACGCCAACGACAACGTCGTGCGTCGCACCGATGCGACCGGCAACGTCACCCGATTCTATTACGACGAAGCCGACCGGATGATCTATACGGTCGATCCGCTCGGGGTGATGACGCGCAACTGGTTCGATGTCACCGGCAAGGTCGTCGCGACGCGGACCTTCATCGCCGCGACCAACGTGTCGACGCTGACCGACACCACCACCATCGCGCAGCTCGATGCACGTCTCGCATGGGGCTCGACCGACCCGGGCAGCTACACCGTCTACGACCGCGACGGCCGCGCGCGGCTGGTATTGAGCACGATCGGCACGATCCAGGAATTCACCTACGACGCCGCCGGCCGGGTCTCGGTGATCCGGAACTACGCGGCGCTGTGGCCGGATTTCGGCACGACCATGCTCAACAAGCTGTTCGGCGGTACGGCGCAGCTGAGCGATTTCAACCTCGACGCGCTGCGCAACGATGCAGCGACCGACCGTGCACGCGATCTGGTCACCTACCAGGTGTTCACCGTGCTCGGCGAGTTGCGCACCACCGTCGACAACGCCGGCACGGTGATCTCGTACGTCTACGACGCCGCCGGTCGCCAGACCGTGCATAAGCGTTACGCGCACGCGGCCCAGCTCAACCCGACCCTGCGCGCCAAGCTGGTCGCCGGCACCGCCACGCCGCAGGACGTCATCGACGTCACCCCGGTCGACAACGCCACCGACCTGGTCGACTACACGACCTACGACAGCGCCGGCCGCGCGCATTTCAGCGTCGATGCCTACGGCGCCGTGGTCGAATTGCTGTACGACGCCGCCGGCCGCACAGTCGGGACCCGCGCCTACGCCAGTGCGATCACCATCGACGTGACGCTCAAGGCGCAATTGATCGCCGGCGATCCACTCGCCGAAGCGACTCTGCGTTCGCGCACCACGGCAATCACCAGCGATGCGCGCGACCTGCGCAGCTACCAGGTCTACGACAGCGCCGGCCGCATCGCCGCGACGGTCGACAGCGCGGGCTACATCAGCACGCGCAGCTACGATGCCGCCGGCCGCGTCATCGTGGGGCGCCGTCACGCCCAAGCCGCGACGATCAATGCCGCGTTGTGGGCCAAGCTGTCCGCCGGCACCGCCACGGTCGCCGACATCGCCGCCGTCGCCGCACAGAACGCCAGCACCGACGCGGTCGTGCGCCGCATCTACGACGCCGCCGGCCGCGAGCGCTACACCCTGACCCAGAACAGCGCCAGCACCTATCTGGTCAACGAACGCCGCTACGACGGCGCCGGCCGGGTGACCGCGCAATATCAATACAACGTAGCGATCGCCCTCGGCCCGGTGGCGACGCCGGCCGACGTCAACGCCGCCCTTAACGCGGCCGGCGCCTACGCCAGCGCCGATCGTTATCGCTCGACCCAGTACGTATTCGACGCCGCCGGCCGCGTGCGCTTTACCATCGATAATCTCGGCGCGGTCAACGAGCAGCGCTTTGATGGCGCCGGTCGCGCCATCGAGACCCGCCGCTACGGCGGATACATCTCCATCGCCACGCCGATGAACGAGGCCGCGGTATCGGCCGCGGTCGCCGGCATCGCCGATGTGCGCAAGACCACGACCGCCTACGACGCGATGAGCCGGGTGGTCCGCGTCACCGACGCGCTCAACCAGTACGAGGAGTACACCTATAACCCGCTGGGCCAGGTCACCGCGCTGCGCAACAAGAACGGAAACATCTGGAATTACGAATACGACGCCGCCGGCCGCCGCACCGCCGAAATCAGCCCGGACGTTTGGATCGCCAGCGTCGACGCCGCCGGCACCCAGAGCTATGGCGTGCGCCGTATCGCCACCCGCACCGAATACGACGCGCTGGGCAACGTAATCCGTCGCCTCGAAGATGCCGATGGCGGGCGCGCGCGCATCACCCGCTACGAGTACGACAACCGCGGCAACCAGATCCGCACGATCTTTCCCGATGCCGGCAAGATCGATCCGGCCAACGGGCAACTGGTCGCCTCGGGCATCCAGCCGACCATCGAAATCGTTTACGACGCACTCGGCCGCGCCGTGGTGCAGAAGGATGTGCGCGGCAACTACAGCTACAAGGTCTACGACGCGCTGGGGCAACTGGCCTACGACATCGACCAGGAAAATTACGTCACCCGCAACAGCTACGACGGTTTCGGCCAGAAAACCCAGCTGCGCCGCTACGAAGCTCGCCTCAACACCGCCGCGATCGCGGGATGGAGCGCGGGCCAGCCGATCACGCTGGCGCAGATCGAAACCGCCGGCGCGGTCGTGGCCGGCGCGCAGGACCGCACCATCACCACGCGCTACGACCAGCGCGGCCTCGCCGTGCAGATCGAACAGGCGCAGGTCACCTACTACACCGCCGCCGGCGTCGCCGCGACCGGCTCGCCGACCGTGCGGGTCGAGTACGACGGTTTCGGCAACAAGGTCAAGGAATCGATCCTGTTGCAAGGCACCGCGGGCCAGGCCGATGCGCGCTGGGCCGACAGCTACACCTATTACGACTTGGTCGGCCGGGTGACGATGACGGTCGATGCCGAAGGCTATGTGACCCGCAGCCAGTACAACGCCACCGGCGAAGTCACCGAAACCGTCGAGTTCGCCCGCGCCGTGTCGACTATCGGCCTGACCACGCTGGCGCCGCCCAATACGCCGCCGGCCGGCGACGACATCAGCGGTTACGATCGCACGATCCGTTATGGCTACGACGCATTGGGCCGCAAGTCGATCCAGGCGGTGGTACGCCACTTCCAGCGCAACGACGGCAGCTCCGGCGTGCGCGATGTGTTCACCCAGTTCCGCTACAACGGCGAAAACCGCGTCACCGAGGTTATCGACGATACCGGCGTCACCAAAACCGACTACGACTCGCTCGGCAATGCGGTCAGCGTGACCGAACCGGTGCGCGCGGTCATCAACGATACGACCTTCTCCTTGCTGGGCAGCGGCACCGATCGGGATTTGACGACGTCGTGGATGTACGAGTACGTCTCCCCGTTCACCAACATGATCTACGACGCATTCGGCAATATCGTGCTGACGCGCCGGTTCGCCAATGGCAAGAATGCCGCCGGGAACGTAATTGCGGACGACAACAAGGACCAGATCGACCGTATCCGCTACGACTGGCAGGGCCGCGCGGTCGTCACGATCGACAGCAACGATCAGTCCACCTACAGCGACTACGACGCAGCCGACAACGTCACCCACCGGTGGACCGTCCTGTCCGGCAGCGAAGCTGCCTACGATGTGCGCGTCCACTCGTGGTACAGCTACGACAAGGCCGGCCGCCAGACCGGCACCAGCCAGACCCGCGACCTGCTCAACGGCGGCGGTTCCGGCACCGACCAGTCCGAGGCGGTGGTCTACAACGCGTTCGGCGAGATCGTCCAGAAGACCTATGCCGGCATCGCGGGCAGCCTGAACTACGGTTACGATGGCGCCGGCCGGCTGGTCACGTCGAACGAAACCTTCGTGGTCAAGAACTTCGGCTACAACCTCGCCGGCCATCAAGTGCGCGAGGCCCACGTGGTCGCCACGTCCGACGGGCAGAAAGTAGACGCGATCACCTGGAACACCACCGATCGTCTGGGCCGCATCACCGCCACCCGCCTGCCGTCGCATACCGCCGACCCGAACGCCACAACCAACGTCCAGCAGCGTCTGGATCGCTGGGGCAACGTGCTGGAAGTGATCGACGCGCGCGGCTACCGCACCAACTACCAGTACAACGAGTCCAACCAGGTCGTGCGCGACGAACGCCCGATCGTCCAGGTCGTATCGGACACCGGCGCGGTCAGCTGGGTGCGCCCGGTCAACCAGTGGTTCTACGATGCGCTTGGCCGCCTGATCGGCACCCGCGATGCCAACGGAAATACTCGTACCAACGAATACGATGCGACCGGCCGCCTGATCGCCACGCGCGACGCGCTGGGTCAGACGACCCGATTCGCGTTCGACGCGCTGGGCAACCAACGTATCACCCAGAACCCGCTCGGCTACCTGACCTACCAGGACTACGACCGGTTGGGCCGCGTGATCCAGATCGGCGACTACCTCGCCAACGGTGCCGGCGGACGCACGCGTTCGGCGCTGCAACGCTATGTCCTGAACCAGAACGGCGACCGCGTCCAGGTGTTCGACGCGCTCAACAATCTGGCGCGGTACGAGTACGACAGCCAGCACCGGTTGCTGCTGTCGCGCACCGCGATGGGTGTAGGCACCGGTTACGCCTACGACACGCAGGGCCGCAAGATTTACGAAACCCTCTGGTCGATCAATGCTTCGACGGTCGTCGACCGCGATGGCGAAACGGTGCGTCTGCACCAGCTCTCGTGGGACTACGACGTCTACGGCCGCCTGACCGACCATAACAACCTCAGCGGCCGCGATTTCAACTACGCCTACGACGCCACCACCGGACAGATCACCGCGGAAACCCAAGCCGGCGGTCCGGCTGGGGATGCCATCCGTTACACCACGTACTACGCCAACGGCCTGATCAAGGCACTGCACGAGAACGGCGCCGCCCCGACCCACCGCTACGAATACGACGCCGCCGGCAACCGCACGCTGGAAGAAGTCAACACCACCGACGCCGGCGGCAAGGTGGTGCATACCATCACCCGCACGTGGTACGACAGCAACAACCGTATCCAGCGCGTGGTGCAGGACGACCTATCCAACGGCGCGGCCAAGCGCGCGTTCGACCTGACCTACAGCTACGACGCGGTCGGCAACCGGCGTCGGGTGCAGGCCTCGGCCGGTTACGGCCCCGACTCGGCCGAAGTGCCGGCGATCAACACCGCGCCGCAACTGGTGCAGTCGCCGCCCTCGCGTTCGGTCCACAAGGGCGCGACCACCGAGTTCGCACTGGTGTTCAACGAGATCTTCCTCGATGCCCAGCAAGACCCGCTGACCCTGCAGATCAGCCTCGCCGACGGCAGCCCCTTGCCCGCGTGGCTGACCGCGCGCCGCGACGCGGCCACCGGCCAGATCATCTTCACCGCCCAGCCCGCCGCCAACGCCGCCGACCAAGACCTGTCGATCCGCCTGCTCGCCTCGGAAACCGGCAACCCCGGCAACGCGGCCGCGACCACGTTCACCTTGTACGTGCGCAGCAACGTCGGCCCGCAAGTGTTCAACACCGCGCCGGAAACGATCCCGGTCAAGGTCGGCACCAACCTCACCAAGACCCTGCGCGCCAGCGATTATTTCTATGACCTGGACATCGGCGATCAGCTGCGTCTGAGCATCGACAATCTGAGTTCGCTGCCGTCGTGGCTGCAGATCGATCCGGCCACGATGCTGCTGCGCGCCGACCCGACCGCGGTCGGCGTGTTCGCGGTGATGCTGCGCGCGACCGACCAGAACGGCCTGTCGGTGATCAAGACGATCCACGTCAACGCCGCCGCCAACAGCGCGCCGACCGGTCCGTCGCCGTTGCCCGCCGTGGTCGCGATGAACTACAGCGATTTCAGCTGGTCGAGCCCGCTTTCGCAGGTATTTACCGACCCCGATGGCGACAGCTTCACCGTTACCGCCAGCGGCCTGCCCGCATGGATGTCGTTCCAGCGTATCGACAACCCAGTGCGCCCGGAATTGCGGCTGATCGGCCGCGTCCCCGGCGACATCCCTGCCGGCACCGTCTACACCGTCAGCTTCACCGCCACCGACACCAGCGGCGCGGCCAAGACCACGACGTTGGCGATCACCGTGCGCGCCAACAACCGTGCGCCCAACCCGCCGTCGGAATTCACGATGCCTTGGGCGGTGGCCGGACACTGGTACAGCTACCAACTGCCGGCCTTCACCGATCCAGAAGGCGATGCGCTCGCCTACCAGCTCACCGGCCTGCCCGCCGGCCTGAGCTTCGACGCGCAAAGCCGCACCATCAGCGGCGTGGCCAGCGGCGCGAGCAACGTGCGTCTCTACTACACCGCCACCGACGCGTTCGGCGCCAGCAAGACAATGGATTTCGGCTTCGGCAGCTACGTCAATCAGCCGCCGGTCGCCTCGTCGATCCCGAACCAGACCGCCGGCGTCGGTACTGGCTTCGCCTATCAGATTCCCGCGTTCACCGATCCGGGCGGCGGACAGCTAACCACCTACAGCGCGACCGGCCTGCCGCCGGGCCTGAGCATGAGCAGCACCGGCGTCATCACCGGCACGCCCAGCACCGCGGGTAGCTACACCGTCACCGTCA
The DNA here is from genome assembly GCF_014779555.2 of Lysobacter capsici. Taxonomy (NCBI): domain Bacteria; kingdom Pseudomonadati; phylum Pseudomonadota; class Gammaproteobacteria; order Lysobacterales; family Lysobacteraceae; genus Lysobacter; species Lysobacter capsici. Next base: position 1,588,989 of record NZ_CP094357.1, on the reverse strand, counting down.
CAGGTTCCGATGGCTACGACTCGGCCTCGACCAGCTTCGTGATCACGGTCAATGCGGTCGCGCCGCCCAACAACCCGCCGATACGCAACTACACGCCGACCAACAAGTCGATGGTGATTTCGGAAAGCGCCGGCAGCGGCGACTACGAGATCTGGCCGGCGAATGCCTTCATCGACCCAGACGGCAATCCGCTGACGTATCAGCTGGTCAACTCGCCGGCCTGGGTCGTGTACAGCTACAGCGCTAGCGGCGGCCACTACTTCGACTTGTCCCCGCCCGGCCAGAACGGAGGTTACAACATCACCGTGCGGGCCACCGACAGCTTCGGCGCCTACGTCGACATGAGCTTCCACCTCACCGTCCAGTTCCAGCGCGGCGGCGGGCCACTGTCGCAACCCGGCGGTCCGGTCGAAAGCAGCCTGAGCTTCGACATGGCACCCGAGGCCGAGAGCGCCGGCACCGCAACCACCGCCAGCACCATGGCGAGCACGCCCACGCCGATCGACGTGCGCGACTACTGGTTCACCTACGACGCCGAGAACCGCATCGCGATCAACAACGGCCGCATGGTGAACGGCCAGATCGTGCTGACCGAGCAAGGCGGCGACTCGTACCTTTTGGGTTACGACGCCGCCGGCAACGCGGTCACCCGCACCTTCTACCGCTTCAACAACCTCAAAGTGCAGCGCAGCAACTACGACCTGCGCGGCAACCGCACCGTCGAATTCCACGAGCAACTGGCGGGAAGCAGCAACTTCGGCGGCATCAACCGCGTCTTCAGCTACGACGCCAACAACCGCCAGCTCGGCAGCCGCACGTACTACCCCGAAGGCACCACCTGGACCCGTTATGGCAACAGCGACATCCACGAGGAGTACGAGACCTACGACTACAGCGGCTGGCTGCAAGGCGCCGAAGCCTACGCCTACGACGCCGACGGCCGCCTGATCTACCAGAGCACGACCGGCCGCAACGAAGCAGCCACCAACTGGGTACAGATCGCGTCGCTGGACAACGCCAACGGCCGCCAGAGCACCGACCTTAGCGTGCTCACCGTGGTCAAGAGCCGCGTCGACTATCTCGACAACAACAATCAGAGCACCTACGACGGCTCCGGCAAGGCCACGAGCTACCGCACCTTCGCCCCCGGCTACATGCACACCTACACCGTCACCTACGAAGGTTGGGAGAGCTACCAGGAAAAGATCGTCAGCGGCGTCAGCACCGACAACAACTACAAGCCCACCACCAACACGCTGACGTACGACGCCTTCGGCCGCCTGATCTCGCAGGTCGAAAACACCCGCCTGAAGAACGGCACCCTCGACGACCGCGTGCGCTACTACGCCTACAACGGCGACGGCCAGGTCCAGACCCGCCGCGAAGGCACCCTGAGCAACGGCCAGTTCACCCAGACCGGCACGACCAAACCGAACTACCTGTTCGCCTACGCCGGCGGCCAGCAGATGGCGCAAGTGCGCGAAGGCGCACTCGGCATCGTCAGCCTCAACGGCATGGGCATGTACGAAGCCGGCGGCGGCAAGGTCACCGCGCTGGCCGGCGAGACCCTGCGCGACCTGGCGAAACGCGTGTACGGCAACGAACAGCAGTGGTACGTGCTGGCGCAGGCGAACGGTCTGGGCGATCCGGAGCAGGAGATCGGTGGCGGTTTGATGTTGGACGTGCCGAACGTCGATGTCAGTCGCAATGATGCGGGTACGTTCAAGCCGTATAACCCGGCGGAGGCGATTGGGTCGACTACGCCGACTTTGCCGTTTATCCCACCGCCGCCGCATTGCGACACGCTTGGCATGGTCATCATGATCGTCGTGGCCGTGGCCGTAGCAGTCGGTACTTGGGGGGCAATGACCGGCCCCGCTGCCGGAGCTGCCGGTGGAGCCGCTGCTGGCGCAGGTGCGACTACGGGTACTGTCGCTGCAAGTGCGGGAGCAGGCGCCGCCGCAGGAACCACCGCAGCCGTGGGAGGAACCGCCGCAGCCGTAGGAGGAACGACAGCTGCCGCTTCAATCTCTTTTGGTACCGGCGTGTATGCAGGCGCGGTAGCGGGCGCGGCCAGTAGCTTGGCCAGCCAAGCGGTCGGCAGCATGATGGGCGTCACCAGCTTCAACTGGCGTGGCGTAATTGTCGGTGGCGTAACGGGCGCAATTACCGGCGGGATGTTTGCCCAATGGGGTTCCGTTGGACAGGCCGTCGAAAAACTCCAGTACGGAAGAGCCGCTGGTCTCGCGCTAGGCGGAGCCGGCGCAAGCTACATCGGCCAAAAAGTTGCAGGTATGGACGTCAGCTTCAGCTGGCGAGGCATTACAGCGGACGCCTTGAGTAGCTTGGTATCGGCGCAGATCAGCAAATCTGTCGGACTACCCCCATCCAAGGACTTCCAAGGTGCCGGTAATTTCGGCGCCGATCTTGCCAATGGCATGATCGGTGGCGTCGTCAGCGTCCACACCCGTCGTGCGTTTGGGTTCAATGACGAGATCCACTATGGGCGGATTGCGTTGGACGCATTTGGTAATGCGCTAGGCAATGTCCTCGGCAACGCTATGGCACTGGGTGTGCGGGATGTTCGAGCGACTAGAGGCCTTAAAGACGCTTCCCGCGGGGCATATGACGAGCTTAGGAAGGCTGGCTACTCTCCCGAGCAAGCGCGCCGTATTGTCACCGATCCTGATATGCAGGGCCTTCTGGCTGCGCGGGATGATCGCGATGCCCTAGCCAGATCGGAGAACAACAAATTAAATAGCTTCGATGACTTGAGCACTGAGGAAAAGGAAAATTTACTCACACGGCAATCACGAGGAAAGTATCCATTAAAATATAACGAATCGGGCGTACCGTACTCCCTTCACGACGCAAACCCCTTTGGCATAGAAATAGATGTCTTTGGTGGAGATCCGTTCAGTACAAAGTCAACACTTCATAGTTTCGCTGTAGCGGCCTCTGGCGTCATAGTTGAAGGGCAAGCGGCCTTGGGTAGTGCAATCGAGACCTTAGGTGAGGACAACGTACGTGGCGCAGTTATCGTCACTCAGTTCGCACTAGGCGGCATTCCGAAGACGATTGTTGGGCTGGCTACCGAGCAAATTGCAGGAGAATGGATCAACCAAAAAATCGATAAATATATTAAGACCCCACTATCCGATGCCTATGCCAAAGGTATTTTTGGAGCGGTCGAAGGGGATGAGGTGGCGGCCGTCCGCCCGGTATCCGACTCAGCGGCAGCGTTCACCATCGGCCTAGCTAGCACTGTTGCCGTAGGCATTGGCGCGTCGATGGGCAGGGACATGATCATCGGCGCCGCACGTAACGCAAAAGCTTATATTGAGGTTGCGAAAAACAAACTTGAGGTCGTGGTTCGCGATCGAATGAATGCCGCTAAGGAAGTGGAGCTTTTTGGCCCCAGCGGCTCAGGGCCAAAGAACACATATGCACAAATTGGCGCATTAGGCGACATAGATCGCCTGAAAATATTAAAAAAGCTATCAAAAGGCACTGAAAATTTCAAAACATTTGACTCTTTTAATTCCGCTAGACAGTATGCGAAAAAATTATCCGGACTAGGAGATGATTCCGTTGACTTCATTCAAGAAATCGGGCCCAACGTTGGACGCGTGACTGGTAGAATGAGCCCTGACGGCGCACGTGGTTGGCGCATAGACTTTGATGAAGAATACGGATTTCATGTGAATTGGTGGGATCGCACTGGAGGCAGAAAGCGTCCAAACTGGTATTTTGGCTTGAACCTAATCGAAGGCGGGACAGAAGCTAAATACATCGAGTTGCTACGGCATTTTCCGGAGAATTAATATGATTAATAGCGACTACCACCTACAAGAATGGATAAATTTAGGACACGCACTCATCGTGCCCATTGAAATTGCAGATCAGTTAAAAGCCAAGCTTGAAAACCTCCCGTGGAATACGGCAGGCAGCGGGATAGACTGGAAAGACATTCCACACAAAAAAATTAAATTATCAGAAGCCCAAGAAGCCAGAGAGTACAATTTCCTCGAAGGAACCAAATTAGAGCTGAACCAATTAATTATATTTTTATTCGGAAAAAATGATCCTTGTCTTGCATGCGGATTGAAATTCGGAATTGAAAATATCGACTATGCTTATTGGAAGGCTCCGGGGAAAAGATATTTTTTCGGCGCAAATTTTGACCAGGATCGCATCTTCCCAGAACTGGACAGCCTGAATGAATATGATGGCTCAGATACCTTAAGACTTTCTATTTAACATATCAGCGAAGCGAAAATAGGGGTCAGAGTGGACTTTCCATTCCACTCTCCGGCCCCGGTCGATCCTTGCACGGACGCCCAATCTTTGCCGGACCTGCGCGCCGCTGTAACTGAGCTTCGATCACACTCCGGAATCGGTCGGTACCGAGTGCGTGCTGTCGCTGCAGTCGCAGCCGAATCAAAGCCACGTCGTCTGGATTTAGGGCTTCTGCAACCAAGCTGGCATAAGCCTGCTGAGGGCTTGTATCGTCCGCATCCAAGGTCAAGTAGACCGGGGAGTGAGTAAGGTGCTCGGCTCGCCCGATGTATTTGCGCGATAGCTGGACCAGCGATAATCCCCTGGCGAGCTCACCGTCCCCTCGCGCACCGGGTTGAGCTCCGAAACAGGGGGCAGAGTGCACTTTCCGTTCCACTCTCCGCCCCTCGCCGATCCTTCCACGGACGCCCGATCTTTGCCGGACCTGCGCGCCGCTGCAACTGGGCTTCGTTCATGGCTCGAAACCGGTCAGTGCCGAGTGCGTGTTGGCGCTGCAGTCGCAGCCGAATAAGCGCCACTTTGTCTGGATTTAGTATCTCTGCAACCAAGCGGGCATAAGCGTGTTGACGATATGCGCTGTCCGTACCCAGCGCCAGATAGGTGGGATGCGGAGTGAGCAGAGCATTGGATTGGCCAGACGCATTCGCGTGATAGCTGGACCAGCGATAATCGCCTGGCGCGCTCACTATCCCTGCACGCACGGGATTGAGTTCTATATACCGATAGCAGTGCAGCAAATAGCTATCTGTGTCGACAGGGCACGCCTTGTGCCGCCCTTCCCACAGGGTACCGGTGCGATGATAACGATCATTAACATAGCGGACATACCGCCGTCCCAGCGCCTGCATGACCGCACTCACCTGCCCCACCCGAGATGGCGTAAGCAACAAATGGACGTGATTCGTCATCAGCACATAGGCGTGGATCACACAGCCGGCCCGCGCGGCCAGTTCGTGTAGTTCACTCAAGTAGCGAAGGTAATCCAGGTCCTGAAAGAAACAGGGGCGTCGATCGTTACCGCGTTGAACGACATGTTGCGCGATGTGGGGCAGATCAATTCTAGGCTGTGGAGGCATACTGTGCTTCGTTGCTGGAGACACACAGCCTGCTTTAGCATGCCGCCGACCACCATCGGTCCATTACGGATACGGGACTAAGGAAAGTGCTCTCTGCTCTCTATCTCTCTCTTTGCCCCATGCATTGTCGAAAACACGATGAAAAAGAATGAATTAATCTCTCTGCTCACAAGAGAGAAGATATGCACTCCATTGCAAATTAGAGGATGTAGCTCGACTGAAGTATCCGCATTGGAGAAGCGCATTGGATACGCACTGCCCGATTCGTACAGGGAATTTCTGCTGGCCATGGGATGGGGCGCCGGAGATTTTCTGCGTGGCACAGATATTTTCTACCCACACTTAGAATCTTTGCGCGGCGAAGCGGAAGCTCTGTTAAAAGAAAATTCCACAAAACTCCCGAGCCCCGATGAATCATTTATATTCTCGATGCATCAAGGTTACGAATTTAACTTCTTTGTCGTCAACGGCCATAACGACCCACCGATATGGCAATATATCGAAGGCGACACCTCACCTCAAATAACCTGGATTTCTTTTGATAGCTTTATAATTAAATGCATTTCTGATCATTTAAAAATTATTGTTTAGAAAACACTGATGCGACAAGAATAGAAACAAGGCTAGAGTGAACCTTCCATTCCACTCTCCACCCCCTCAACCTTAAACGGATAACCTATCTTTACTGGACGTGCTCGCCGCTGCAACTGGACTTCGATCATGACCCGGAACCAGTCGGTATCGAGGGCGTATCATCGTCCCTGAAAATAGGCAGAGTGGACTTTACTTAGAAAATATACCCTGACCCCTATTTTCCTTGGGCCTGATTTCGTCCAGACCTTGGTCAAAACAGTGCGTGCGCGGGCGTTGGCGCCCCGCGTGCGGTCGTTTGCCCGGTGCGGCCGCCGTCGCGATCGACGACGGCCGGTCGCTGCGGTGTTACGCCGGTCGGATCGCCTTGAGGCTGCGATCCATTTGTTCGGCCTATAGCCGGAAGACTTTGGCCAAAGCGCGGCGGCGCGATTGCTCGGGTTCGCGGACGGCCGGGGCCGGTTCGGTCGTCGGATCGATGGTGTGGGCGATGCCGACCAGTTCGTCGTGGAACGCTTGCAGTTCAAGGTAGGCATCGACGGGTAGCACAACGCTGTCCGCACGCGGGGCGGACGGCGTCTTGCGGGGCATAGGCGCGCTCCGCTCCATGGACCGGTGGTCCGCGCTGCGCGAAGTCGCAGGCGGGATGTCGGGAGGCTAGAAACCGTACACAGACGGCGGGTGTATTCCCCTTGCGGGTGTTGTATTAGCCGCCCTCCCGACGCGGAAACGCGCCGAGTGTGCGCCCAAAACGTAGGCGCAAAAAATCCACCGGTATTTCGGCGGTGGGGCCGCTGTGTAAGGAGTTTCTAGGCTCCGGTGCAGAAATTGCTACTGAGAAATCCGCGTGTCAACGGGTTGTCCATGCTCGCAGGAGCCCAACCGTTGCCTAATGGTTCGCGGTTCGAAGACATGCGGCTAACATGCATCCTCACCATCCAATACAGCACTGACTATGTTTGCCAAGCTGGACGCCGAAATTAACCGAAGCCCTTCTGTCGACTACTGGTCCGATGTAGGCATCGACGTATGTGCCGCGATCCTGTGCGACTTCAATCAAGAGGACTGGATCAAGCTCGGCGAAGAAATCCCTATCAAATCTGCAGAATGGATCTCCAGATGCGCCGATGCACTAGGGAGTGTGCCGGAGAAAAGATCTCTCGACTTGCTGATGGAGATAGCCACCAGTGACGACAGCAACGTGCTAGTTACAGCCTTGGACTGCATAAATTCACTCTTCGTGATGGGCATGCCTATCGCCGATCACTCGCAATTCTTGATCGAGCGAATTAACACCGCTCGTCCTCTGGCCAGCAGAATTGAGCTGATAGCGTTGGCCTCACTTGAAGGAAATTTAACCGGGGAGACTCCGGTGAATTTTCTGGAAAGCGCAAAGAAGGCCTTTGAAATCTAAGCCACCACCACGACTCACCACCTTCTTGTCGGAAGCCCTCGAATGATCAAGTTTTACAAGTTCTATACGGTCTCTCTCGACAACGAAGACGGGTTTTACTACTGCGAAGTCCTTGATGGGATGATCGTTCGGCAGATCAACCAATTCGGAATAAGTTTGTATTGGGCAACGCGGGAGTCTGAGCGCGACCCAAGATATGACCTTACCGATCAGCCGGTCTTGGCAGTTGAAGAACAAGACGTAGGCGAAGAAATTTCGGAGCAAGAATTCACTGCGTTGTGGAAACAGGCCAATGAAGTCACGGCGACCTGAGGTGCAGGGTGAAAGTATCGTTTATAAGCGAGGCGAGCCGACACGCCGGTGAAGCGCGGGCCATGGGCCGACGTGGTTGAGGTGTCGCGGTCGCGGCTTGCGCCGCTCCTACAGGATGGAACCAGGGATGTCGCGGGACTCGGCTCGCGTTTTCACGGGTACGGCTTGACGCGAAGGTGCTGATCGATCCACCACATAACGTCTTCTTCGTGGTAGATGCATTGCGCCCAGTAATTGGCGGTTTCGTGATAGATGATGAGTACATCACCGATCAAGGGCTTATCTTTCCATTCACGGTTGATTCGACCTACCGCTTCCTCCCGTGAAACTCCGAACAGGCGCATCATCTCTTGTGCGATGTCGTCGCAGAACGCTTCCGAGGTTGCATCTGTGTCGAGGTCAAATTTCATCGCGGCTCCTGAATCAGGCGGGTTTGGGTCTGAATGCGCGTTGGGAGGGAGGAGCCGAAACAGTCGCTTGACTCGACCCGCATCTTCACGGATACGGCTTGACGGGCAGGTGCTAATCGACCCACCACAGAACGCTTTCCTCGTAGTAAATGCGTTGCGCCCAGTGATCGGGTGGTTCGTGATAGATGATGAGTACCTTGCCGGTCATGCGCTTGCCTTTCCACTCGCGGTTGATTCGGCCTTCGGCTTCCTCCCATGAAATTCCGAACAGGCGAACCATGTCTTGTGCGATCTCGTTGCAGAACGCTTCCGACTTCCGATCTGTTCGAAATCGAATTTCATCGCGACTCCTGCATCAGGCGGGTTCGGGTTCGAATGCGCGCGTGTTGGGAATGAGGTTTGCCGGGCCGTGCGTTTTCCGGGCCATTTTGCTTCATAAGCGCAGAATTGGGGGGCGGGCGTTTTTCGGTCGGTGGCGGGCTACCCGATGACGTGAGGTGTACTGGGCAATACGGTGGCCGGATCGTATTGGCGGCGCCCGCGGTGTGTCGGGTCTTGCTTGGGGCAAGTGACGACGTGGGTGGGAGTTCGCGGTCGCGGCTTACGCCGCTCCTACAGGGGGCCACCGTGGTTATCGCTCGGATTGACGTAGCGGGCTCGGTGGCACGCGGGGCAGCGCTGACGATCTTGAAGACGTAGACTGCGCCCGAGGCTTTAGTGGCCGTAACCGGCCCGACCGCTATGAACGTGATTGAAGCGCAGAAGGAAATCGCGCGGCTGGATGGGTTTCTTTACGGAACCGCAGCGATGGTCGGATGTATCAGGGGATACAGTGGCTCCGCCTATCTCATCGAGGCTAGGGACGACGCTGGTATCGAACAGGCCTTGAAGGGTTTCTACACCTGGAACCCGACCTTGGCATTCGATGGCGTCGAACGCCTTGAACGTGGTTTGGGCAGTCTTGAGTTCGATATCAGGCCGTTTATTGTCAGGCAGACGCCTCGGACCAGCGATGTCGATCTGTCGAATTTGCGGGCCTATCTGTCGTTCAGAGTGATGGACATGGTTTCGCTGATTCTGGATGGAAGACGGCATTTCGAGGTTTTCAGGCTGCACTCCGCGCCCAGGCCGGCAGCGTCTGAATGCGTGTTTTTCTGCATCAAGGCGGATGCTGCGTGGGTGGTGCTGCAGTTCAACGATGACATTCCCTACCTTGAAGGCTTGGCCCGAGAGACGTAAGGCGGGTCGTTGGAATGCGGTTGAAGGCAGTGAATGCGCGGCGCTGCATGACGAGTGATGCTCGTGGCCGATGTATCACGCACGAGCACAAGGGGCGACGTGGTTGAGGTGTCGCGGTCGCGGCTTGCGCCGCTCCTACAGGGGGCGGGCGTGGTTGCGGAGCGATCTGGCTAGCTGCAAAAGAAAAGGGCGTCCTTGCGGACGCCCTTTTTTGACTCATGTGTCGAAGCGGTGCGGGTGGACGCCGGGGGTCAGTAGTAACCCGCCAGATTCAAGAACCAGCCCTTGTTGTCGTATTCCAGATCGGTCAAATCGTCGCTGAAGTCGGTGAAGTTGTAGCCCACGCCGACCTTGAAGTTGTCGCCGATCTGACGGTCCACGCCGATCAGCCAGCCGCGCTTGTCGCCGCCGTCCTTGACCGCCAGCCAGCGGTATTCGGCCAGGGCGTCCCATTTGGCGATCAGGTGGTAGCGCACCTGGCCGGCGAGGAAGTCGGCGCGGCTGTCCAGCCACAGGCCGGTGCCGCGGCCCATGCGGTAGTCGCCCCAACGGCTCGCGGCCTTGCCGCCCAGTTCCCACTTGTCGTCGATGCGGTAGATGCCTTCGAACGACAGCACCTGCGAGCGCTGGTCGTACTGGTTGCCGCCGTCCTGGCCGATGGTGGCCAGGTCGTAGAGGTACACGTACTTGCCGAACGCGGCCCAGCGCGAGCTGTCGTGCGGGCGGTAGGCGAAGCCGAGGTTGCCTTCGACGGTCTTGGCGCCGCGGCTGACGTCGATTTCGTCCTTGATGTCGGAGTACAGGAAGCGCGCGGCGATGCGCCAGTCTTCGTTGACCTTGTAGAACAAGCGGTTGCTGGTGACCCAGGCTTCGCGACGCTCGGCGCCGCTGTCCTTGCGGTATTCGATCTTGCTCGACCAGTCGGTGTTGGGATCGACGCGTCCGCCGCTGAGGCTGTAGGCGCGGCGGTCGACGTGGCCGGTCGCCGCTTCCAGGTCGCCGTCCATCACCGCGAAGCCCAGGTTCCAGCCTTCGGCCGGATAAAAATCCATGCCGAAGGTGTGCATGATCCCTTCGCTGGAATCGCGCGGGTCCTTGAGGAACTGGCTTTCGTTGTACAGGTTGGTCTGGTTGTTCAAACGCCAGCGCTGGCCGATGGTCCAGCCGGTCTGCAAGGCGCTGTCGAACAGCGGATCGCGCTGCGTGCTGTCGGTGCTGAAGGTGTAGGCGCCGTACAGGGTATGGTCGGTGCTCAGGCGGTACTCGGCGTCGACCTTGCCGGCTTCGCCGCGGCTGCCGCTGCTGACTTCGGCGCCGACGCTGGAACGGTCGCCGAACAGGTAGCGCGCGCCCACGGTCAGCAGGTCGTTGCGGTCGTACTTGCCGCCGTCGTCATCGAGGGTGTATTGGCCGGTCGCGTACAGCTCGAGGGTCGAGCCGATGCGGTGACGGTAGCTCAGCGCGAACAGCATCGCGTCGATGTCCGGGCTCAACGACGCGGCGTTGCGCTCCTCGCGCACGCGGCGCAGTTCGGCGCCGAGCTGGTCGTCGTTGGTGATGCGCCAGTCGGCGGTCAGCTGGCTCTGTTCGAGCGCTTCATCGCCGCGTTCGCGACGGGTGTGGCGGCCGAACAGGCTGAAGTTCTCGGTGAAGTAACCCAGGAACTCGGCGCCATATTCCTGCACCGCTTCGCCGTTGTCGTAACGCGAGATCGAGAAGCCCTGATCGATGTCGCGCCACCACGCGCCCACGCTCCAGTCGAGCTGGGTCCAGCCCAGTTCCTTGAAGTTGGCGCGCGCTTCGACCTTGTCGGCGTCGCCACGGCGGGCGCCGGTGATCGCGTTGATGCGGGTGAAGTCGACGCCGCCGTTGGTCGAGTACCAGATCGGCGCGGCGGTGGATTCGGTGCGGGTCTTTTCCAGTTTCAGGTAGGTGCCGCGACCGGCCTGCAGGGTCAGGTCGACGCCCTTGAGGCTGTAGTCGTCGCCGCTGCGGTTTTCGTCGACGTAGGTGCCGCCGACGGCGAAGTGATCGCCGAACCATTGCTTGCCGCGGAAACCGGCGCTGACGTCGTCGACCTGGAATCCGGCCGGGACGTATTCGTAATCCACCAGCAGGCGCTGGGTGTAGCCGTCCAGCGGGGTGTCGCGGGTCAAGGTGCGCACGTTCTCGCGGGTGATCTGCGACAACGGCCGGCTGAGCAGGATGCGGCCCTGCATGTCGTTGATTTCGTAGTCGGCGCCGCGCTTCAAATCGACGCGCGATTCGACCCGGCCGGTGCTGACGTCGCGGATTTCGACCGTGACTTTTTCCGAACCCGGCAGGATATCGGTGTGGCGCAGCATGTACAGGCTGTTGCCGGTGCCGAGGAATTCGGTGTGGCCCAGCGCGCTCTGCGCTTCGGAGCCGAACAGCTTGAGTTCGCTCTTCGGGTCGCCGAGCACGGTGGTGTTGCGGCTGCGCCAGTTCAAGGCCGCGCCGTACAGCGAGCGGTTGTACTGGGCGTACTCGGTGCCGGTCATGCCGGTGTTGAAGTTGCCCCACAGCGCCTGGTTCTGGTCCCAGTCCACGCGCAGGTACAGCTTGCCCTGGGTGTCGACGTCGCGGTAGGTGTTGGAATCGTCGCCGTACACCGGGTAGTACAGGTTCGGGTCGAGGCGGCGGAAGATGTCCTGCGCCTGCGCGTCGAAGAAGCCGTTGAACAGCCGCTTGATTTCGTTTTCGTGGGTGTCGGCCTGGGCGGTGATCAGGTACTTGCCCTGCACCTTCCCCTTCAAATAAAACGCCAGGCGGCCTTCGCTGATGAAGCTGTCGTCGTAGCGGCCGTTGTCGCCGGCGGCCAGCGGTTCGATGTTGCCGCTGACGTTGTTCTCCGACAGGGTCACGTCGGCCAGCGCGACCAGGAAGCTGTACTTGCCGGTCACGTTGACGTCGAGGTTCTTCTCCAGCTCGCCGCCGCCGCGGTTCTTGATCTTGACCGCGTAGGTGTGCGGGCCGACCGGTTCGAGGAACTCGGCGGCGAACTTGCGCTCCAGGTCGATCGGGAAGGTCTGGTCGTTGATCGTGAGCTGCGCATCGCGCGGGATGTCGCGGCCGTAGATGCGCACGCGCGAGCCGTACACCGGGATGTTCTGGATGCGGATCGCGTTGGTGCCGTAGATCGAGCTGGTGATCTCGATGTCCTGCGCGCCGCGATCGTCGATCGCCTGGCCGAGGGTGCGCTGCACTTCCTCGCGCTGGATCTGTACGCCGCGTTCGTATTCCTCGGGCTTGACCAGTTGGATGCGCTGCGGATTGATTTCGTCGAACGCGCCGTCCTTGCCGTAGGCGCGGGCGATGTAGATCAACTCGTCGCCGGCCAGCAGGTTGATGTTGGACGGCAGGACGCCGTCCCACTCCTGTTCGGACACGTTGTCGACCGGCAGGTCGATGGTGGCCAGCGGCGTGACCAGGTCGGTGTCGCTGCCGCGGTACACGGTGACCTGCAACTTGTCGATGAACGACGCGTAGTTGGTGTAACCGTGGAAACGCAGCGGCTTGGTGATGCGGCCGTTCTCGAACGGCGCGATCGAACCGGCCTGGACGTTGAGCACCGGCGGGCCGAGGGTGGGATCTTCGGTGGCCCAGATCACGCCGCCGTTGGGCAGGTCGATCTGGAACTTGCCGGCGATCTTGGCCGCGCCCGGGGTCAGGTTTTCGCGCACCACGTCGACGCGGCGATTGGCCTGCAGCGCGTTGGCGTCGTCGCCTTCGGCCACCGGCTTGTCTTCGCCGCGCGTGCGCACGCGGAACAGCAGGCCCTCGTCGCTGCGGCACTCGCTGCCTTCGCACTTCGCGCGCGGCACCGGTTCGAGCGCCTCGGTCTGCGGCTGGGGCTTGTCGAGCGAGCTCAGGTCCACCGGGACCGACGTGGTGCGCCGGCCGGTGTCGCGGGCCGGCGCGTTCTGCGTCGGGTTGTTGGCGCCGGCTTTCTGCGCGTACGCGGGCGTGGCTGCACCGGCCGAGAGCAGGCCGATCAGGGTCATGTCCAGAAGCTTCATCTTCATCTTCATGGTCATGTCCTCAGCGGTTGCCCACGCCGACTGGCGCCTGGGTGTCGTCAGTGATGTCAACTCGCACTTTCTGCCTCACCTCGGGCTTGAGTTCGGCCGAGATCGCTTCGAACACGGCCTTGGCACGGCGTAGACCCAGTTGCACGTTGTAGGCGGCCGCGCCGCGTTTGTCGGCGCGGCCGATCACACCGACCGCCCCACTGCCCTGTTGGTTGAGCGCCTTGGCGATTTCGCTGATCAAGGGCTTGTACTGCGGCTTGATCGTGGCCTGGTCGGTGTCGAACAACACCTCGCCCAAGCGGATCGCCGGATCCAGGCTGACCAGCGCCTGGCTCGCGTCGACACCGGCGACCACGTCGACCTGCACCTTGCGCGCCAGTTCCGGATCGGATTCCAGCTGTCGCATCAGTTCGGTCTGCACGGCGCGGGCGCGGGCGAAGGCGAGCGCCTCCTCTTCGGCCTGCGCGGTGACGGTGACGCTGCCGCCGCCGGCGTCGCGCAGCTTGCCGGCGATGTCCTGGAACATCGGCGTGTAGTCGGTCTTGACCTTGGCGCTGCCGGCTTCGAAGAACACCTCGCCCAGTTCGACGTCGGTGTTCGACTTGCTGCTGCCGATCTCGCCCGGCGGCAGCTTGACGCCGAAGTCGAAGCGGGTCGGCACGCCCTGGGTGATGCGGCGCACGCGCGGGTTTTCGGTGGTGAACACCGTGCCCGGCGGCAAGGTGGCGGCGTCGACCTTGAGGATGAAGTTGCGTCCCCGCGACGAGTTGCCGCCTTCGATGCCTTCCAGGTGGTAACGGCCGTAGGCGTCGGTTTCCATGATCAAGCCTTCGACCGAGGCGATGCGCACGCCCGGGATGCCGCGTTCCTCGACCCCGTTGTTGCGGATCGTGTACGACACGACGTAACCGCTCGCGCCCTGGCTGACCTGGCGGCTGACCTGCAGATCCTGCGCGGTCAGGCCCTTGGCGGCGTCGCCGCGGCTGCGCTCGACCGTGGTCTTGCCGGCCGCGTCCATCCGCACCGTGGTGCCTTCGTCGGTGGTCAGCACGAAGTCGTCGGCGAACTCCAGCGCGCTGAGCGTCTGGCGCACGACCAGTTGATGCTGCTCGGGCGAGACCGCGTCGGAGCTGCGGCCGTCGATCCGGCCCAGCGCGATGCCGTGCAGCAGCGGCGCGCTGGCGTCGGGCTCGGCGACCGGGCCCTGGCCGCGGTCGACCGTGGTCGAACCGGCGACGTAGGCACCCGGAGCGAAGCCGCCCTGCACCTTCACGCCGGTGGCCTTGGCCGGATCCTGCCAGCCGTCGCTGTCGCGGTCGTCGAACACGCTGCCGACGATCAGGCTGTCCTCGAGCAGCGGATCGCCCGCCATCACCACTTCGGCGGTCGCATCGTTACTGATCTTGGTGCCGTTGCTGTCGTAGCCGGCGACCTGGTTCTTGTGCACGCCCTTGCCGACGCCGGCGCCGACGCGCAGGAAGTAGCTGACCGTGGCCTTGCCGCCGATGCCGACATCGATGCCGGTGATGCGCAGCGGGTTGGCGCTGGCGATCACGCCGTTCTTGTTGTCGTCGTCCACCGTCAGCGAGTTGTCGACGAAGGTGAAGCCGGCCGGCGGGATGTCGACCAGGGTCGCGTTGACCGCGGGCGAATCGCCGACGTTCTCGACCTGCACGGTGTAGCGGACCAGATCGCCGATCTTCACCTCGCGCGTCGCCGAGGTCTTGACCAGACGCAGCACCGGCGCATTGGCGAGCACCGTGATCGTCACCGAAGCGGTCGCGCACACCGGGGTCGGCGACGAGGTGTCGCAGACGCGGTAGGTGAACGTGTCGGTGCCGGCGAAGAACTGGTTCGGCGTGTAGGTGCACGAACCGGCCGCGCAGGTGACCGTGCCGTTGGCCGGCGGGTTGGCGATGGTCAGCGAGCCCGGATCCAGCGGCGCGCCGGTCACGCTGTCGTTGCCGATCACATTGATCGTCACCGGCGTCTGCTGGTTGGTCTGGGCGGTATCCGGCGTCGCGGTGACCGTGTTCGGCTGCACCGTGACGGTGACCGTGGCGGTCGCGCAGTTGGTCGGATTGAGCTTCTCGCAAATCGTGTAGACGTAGCTGTCGGTGCCGCTGAAGTTGGCGCGCGGCGTGTAGGTGATGGTGCCGTCGGTGTTGACCACCACGGTGCCGTTGCTCGGATCGGTGCTGACCGTGATCGTCACCAGGTTCGGATCGATCGGCGCGCCGTTGAGCGTGTCGTTGGCGATCACGTTGGTCGTCACCGGGGTGTTCTGCGGGGTGACGCCGGTGCCGCCGGCCGGATCGTCGGTCGCGGTGATGGCCGGCGCGGTCACGGTGATGGTCACCGTGGCGGTGTCGCAGTTGCTCGGGTTCAACACCTCGCACAGCTGGTAGGTGACGGTGTAGGTGCCGGCCGGGGTGCCCGGCGCGACATCCACGCCGCCGTCGGCCTTGACCGTCAGCGGACCGCTGCTGACCGGGGTGACGTTGACGTCGACCGGATTCACCGCGCTGCCGCCGAGGGTGTCGTTGGCGAGCACGTTGATCACGTTGGTGCCGCCGGTGTTGCCGTTGACCGGGGTGGCGACCACGTCGTCCACCGCATCGATCACGGTGGCATTGACGGTGACGCTGACCGTGGCGGTCGAGCAGTTGCTCGGGTTGAGCAGTTCGCAGATCTGGTAGGTCAGCGTGTAACTGCCCGCCGGCGTGCCGGGCGCGACGTTCACCGCGCCGGTGGCCGGGTCCAGGGTCACGCCGGGGTTGCTGGTCGAGACCTGGGTCAGGGCCACGTCGGCCGGCGTCACCGGATTACCGTTGAGGGTGTCGTTGACCAGCACGTTGGGCACCGCCACACCGCCGCTGCGACCGTCCACCGGCGCGCCGGTGTCGTTGGTCGCCACGATCGGCGCGGCGTTGACCGTCACGGTCACGGTGGCGTCGTCGCAGTTGCTCGGGTTCAGCACTTCGCACAGGCGGTACACCAGGGTGTACGTACCCGCCGGCGTGTTCGGCGCGACATCGACCGCACCGGTGCCGGTGTTGAGGGTGATGCCCGGGTTGGTGGTCGAAACCTGGCTCAGGGTGACCTCGGCCGGAACGACCGGGTTGCCGTTGAGGGTGTCGTTGACGCGCACGTCCGCCACCGCGGTGCCGCCGGTGCGGCCGTTGACCGGAGCGCCGGTGTCGTCGTTGGCCACGATCGGCGCCGCATTGACCGTGACGGTCACGGTGGCGTCGTCGCAGTTGCTCGGGTTCAGCACTTCGCACAGGCGGTACACCAGCGTGTACGTGCCCGCCGGGGTGCCTGCGGCGACGTTGACCGCGCCGGTGCCGGTGTCGAGGGTGATGCCCGGGTTGGTCGACGAGACCTGGCTCAGGGTCACTTCGGCCGGGGTAACGGCCACACCGTTGAGGGTGTCGTTGCCGCGCACGTCGGTCACCGCGATGCCGCCGGTGCTGCCGTTGACCGGGGTACCGGTGTCGTCGTTGGCCACGATCGGCGCCGCATTGACCGTGACGGTCACGGTGGCGTCGTCGCAGTTGCTCGGGTTCAGCACTTCGCACAGGCGGTACACCAGGGTGTACGTACCCGCCGGCGTGTTCGGCGCGACATCGACCGCACCGGTGCCGGTGTTGAGGGTGATGCCCGGGTTGGTCGACGAGACTTGGCTCAGGGTCACCTCGGCCGGAGTAACGACCACACCGTTGAGGGTGTCGTTGCCGCGCACGTCGGTCACCGCGATGCCGCCGGTGCTGCCGTTGACCGGGGTACCGGTGTCGTCCGCCGCCACGATCGGCGCGGCGTCGACGGTCACGGTCACGGTGGCGTCGTCGCAGTTGGTCGGGTTCAGCACTTCGCACAGGCGGTACACCAGCGTGTACGTACCCGCCGGGGTGCCTGCGGCGACAGTCACCGCACCGGTGGTGGTGTTGAGGGTGACGCCCGGGTTGGTGGTCGAGACCTGGCTCAGGGTCACGTCGGCCGCGACGACCGGGTTGCCGTTGAGCGTGTCGTTGACGCGCACGTCCGCCACCGCGGTACCGCCGGTGCGTCCGTTGACCGGCGTGCCGGTGTCGTCGTTGGCCACGATCGGCGCCGCATCGACGGTGACAGTCACAGTCGCGTCGTCGCAGTTGGTCGGGTTCAGCAGTTCGCAGATCTGGTAGGTCAGCGTGTAGGTGCCGGCCGGGGTGCCCGGAGCGACATTCACTGCACCCGTGGTCGTGTTGAGGGTGACGCCCGGGTTGGTGGTCGAAACCTGGGTCAGGGTGACATCGGCCGGGGTGACCGGGTTGCCGTCCAGCGTGTCGTTGACCAGCACGTTGGGCACCGCAGTGCCGCCGGTGCTGCCGTTGACCGGGGTACCGGTGTCGTTGTTCGCCACGATCGCCGCCGCGTCGACCGTCACCGTCACGGTGGCGTCGTCGCAGTTGGTCGGGTTGAGCACTTCGCACAGGCTGTACACGAGCGTGTACGTGCCCGCCGGGGTGCCTGCGGCGACAGTCACCGCACCGGTGGTGGTGTTGAGGGTCACGCCCGGGTTGGTGGTCGAGACCTGGCTCAGGGTCACGTCGGCCGCAACGACCGGGTTGCCGTTGAGCGTGTCGTTGACCCGCACGTCCGCCACCGCGGTACCGCCGGTACGGCCGTTAACCGGCGTGCCGGTGTCGTCGTTGGCCACGATCGGCGCCGCATCGACGGTGACAGTCACAGTCGCGTCGTCGCAGTTGGTCGGGTTGAGCAGTTCGCAGATCTGGTAGGTCAGCGTGTAGGTGCCGGCCGGAGTACCTGGGGCAACGTTCACCGCACCGGTGGTGGTGTTGAGGGTGACGCCCGGGTTGGTGGTCGAGACCTGGGTCAGGGTGACGTCAGCCGGGGTGACCGGGTTGCCATCGAGGGTGTCGTTGACCAGCACGTTCGGCACCGCGGTACCGCCGGTGCTGCCGTTGACCGGCGTACCCGTGTCGTTGTTCGCCACGATCGCCGCCGCGTCGACCGTCACCGTCAC
Source organism: Lysobacter capsici (assembly GCF_014779555.2). Lineage (NCBI taxonomy): Bacteria > Pseudomonadati > Pseudomonadota > Gammaproteobacteria > Lysobacterales > Lysobacteraceae > Lysobacter > Lysobacter capsici. Next base: position 1,570,570 of record NZ_CP094357.1, on the reverse strand, counting down.
GGTGGCGTCGTCGCAGTTGCTCGGGTTCAGCACTTCGCACAGGCGGTACACGAGCGTGTACGTACCCGCCGGGGTGCCCGCGGCGACATTCACCGCACCGGTGGTGGTGTTGAGGGTGACGCCCGGGTTGGTGGTCGAGACCTGACTCAGGGTGACGTCGGCCGCGACGACCGGGTTGCCATTGAGCGTGTCGTTGACCCGCACGTCCGCCACCGCGGTACCGCCGGTGCGACCGTTGACCGGCGTGCCGGTGTCGTCGTTGGCCACGATCGGCGCCGCATCGACGGTGACCGTCACGGTGGCGTCGTCGCAGTTGGTCGGGTTCAGCAGTTCGCAGATCTGGTAGGTCAGCGTGTAGGTGCCGGCCGGAGTACCCGGAGCGACGTTCACTGCACCCGTGGTCGTGTTGAGGGTGACGCCCGGATTGGTGGTCGAAACCTGGGTCAGGGTGACGTCAGCCGGGGTGACCGGGTTGCCATCGAGGGTGTCGTTGACCAGCACGTTCGGCACCGCGGTGCCGCCGGTGCTGCCGTTGACCGGCGTACCGGTGTCGTTGTTCGCCACGATCGCCGCCGCGTCGACCGTCACGGTCACGGTGGCGTCGTCGCAGTTGGTCGGGTTCAGCACTTCGCACAGGCGGTACACGAGCGTGTACGTGCCCGCCGGGGTGCCTGCGGCGACAGTCACTGCACCGGTGGTGGTGTTGAGGGTGACGCCCGGGTTGGTGGTCGAGACCTGGCTCAGGGTGACGTCGGCCGCGACGACCGGGTTGCCGTTGAGCGTGTCGTTGACCCGCACGTCCGGCACCGCGGTACCGCCGGTGCGACCGTTGACCGGCGTGCCGGTGTCGTCGTTGGCCACGATCGGCGCCGCATCGACGGTGACAGTCACAGTCGCGTCGTCGCAGTTGGTCGGGTTGAGCAGTTCGCAGATCTGGTAGGTCAGCGTGTAGGTGCCGGCCGGGGTGCCCGGAGCGACATTCACTGCACCGGTGGTCGTGTTGAGGGTGACGCCCGGGTTGGTGGTCGAAACCTGGGTCAGGGTGACATCGGCCGGGGTGACCGGGTTGCCGTCCAGCGTGTCGTTGACCAGCACGTTGGGCACCGCAGTGCCGCCGGTGCTGCCGTTGACCGGCGTACCCGTGTCGTTGTTCGCCACGATCGCCGCCGCGTCGACCGTCACCGTCACGGTGGCGTCGTCGCAGTTGGTCGGGTTCAGCACTTCGCACAGGCGATACACCAGCGTGTACGTACCCGCCGGGGTGCCCGCGGCGACAGTCACCGCACCGGTGGTGGTGTTGAGGGTCACGCCCGGGTTGGTGGTCGAGACCTGGCTCAGGGTGACGTCGGCCGCGACGACCGGGTTGCCGTTGAGCGTGTCGTTGACCCGCACGTCCGCCACCGCGGTACCGCCGGTGCGACCGTTGACCGGAGCGCCGGTGTCGTCATTGGCCACGATCGGCGCCGCATCGACCGTCACGGTCACGGTGGCGTCGTCGCAGTTGGTCGGGTTGAGCAGTTCGCAGATCTGGTAGGTCAGCGTGTAGGTGCCGGCCGGAGTACCCGGGGCAACGTTCACCGCACCGGTGGTGGTGTTGAGGGTGACGCCCGGATTGGTGGTCGAAACCTGGGTCAGGGTGACGTCAGCCGGGGTGACCGGGTTGCCATCGAGGGTGTCGTTGACCAGCACGTTCGGCACGGCGGTGCCGCCGGTGCTGCCGTTGACCGGCGTACCGGTGTCGTTGTTCGCCACGATCGCCGCCGCGTCGACCGTCACCGTCACGGTGGCGTCGTCGCAGTTGGTCGGGTTCAGCACTTCGCACAGGCGGTACACGAGCGTGTACGTGCCGGCCGGAGTGCCCGCGGCGACAGTCACCGCACCGGTGGTCGTGTTGAGGGTGACGCCCGGGTTGGTGGTCGAGACCTGACTCAGAGTCACGTCAGCCGCGACGACCGGGTTGCCGTTGAGCGTGTCGTTGACGCGCACATCGGGCACCGCGGTACCGCCGGTGCGGCCGTTGACCGGCGTGCCGGTGTCGTCGTTGGCCACGATCGGCGCCGCGTTGACGGTGACCGTCACGGTGGCGTCGTCGCAGTTGGTCGGGTTCAGCACTTCGCACAGCTGATACACGAGGGTGTACGTGCCGGCCGGGGTGCCCGGGGCGACAGTCACCGCGCCGCTGGTCGTGTTGAGGGTGACGCCCGGGTTGGTGGTCGAAACCTGGGTCAGGGTGACGTCGGCCGCGACGACCGGAGCGCCGTTGAGCAGATCGTTGCCGCGCACGTCCGCCACCGCGGTGCCGCCGGTGCTGCCGTTGACCGGCGTGCCGGTGTCGTCCACCGCCAGGATCGCGGCGGCGCCCACCTGCACAGCGACGTCGGCTTCCGAGCAATTGGTCGGATCGGCGATCTCGCAGATCCGATAACGCAGGGTGTAATTGCCCGCCGCGGTGCCCGCGGCGACGTTGACCGCGCCGGTGAGCGGATCGATGGTGATGTTCGGGTTGCTGCTGGAGACCTGGCTGATCGCCACCGTCGCGGTGGTCGCGGGCTGGCCGTTCAAGGTGTCGTTGACCAGCACGTTGGGCACGGCGGTGCCGCCACTGGCGCCACTGGTCACCGCGCCGCTGTCGGCGACGGCGACGATCGGGCGACGGGCGGTCGGGGTGGTGCGGGTCGCCGGCACCGGGGTGGTGACTTCGGTCGAGACCACGCTGGCGTTGTTGACGATCTCGCCCGCGGTGACTTCGCTCAAGGTGACGGTGTGGGTGCCGGTCAGCACGCAGGTGCCGCCGACCGGGACGCTCGGGCAGGTCTGGCTGGCCGGAGTCAGCTGGGCGTCGCTGACCACCACGTTGGTGAGGGTGATGTTGCCGGTGTTGGTCGCGGTGACGGTGTAGGTCAGCACATCGCCCAGGGTCACGGTGCCGCTGCCGTCGTTGTCGGCGTTGGTCGGCGCGGCCTTGACCAGCGACAGGCTCGGGTTGGCGACCGGGGTCGGCGTCGAGGTCGAGGTGTTGTTGCCCGGGGTCGGATCGTTGGTGGTCGAGGTGCCGGTGGCGGTATTGGCGTAGCTGCCGGTCTCGAGCACGACCGCGCTGACGGTCAGGGTCTGGCTGACGCCGACCGCGAGCGCACCGACGGTCCACACGCCGGTGCCGGCGTTGTAGGTGCCCGCGCTCGGCGTGGCCGAGACGAAGGTGTAACCGCTGGGCAGCGCGTCGTTGACGACCACGTCCGCCGCGGCCGACGGACCGGCGTTGGAAACGGTGACGGTGAAGGTGATGGTCGAGCCGATCGGCGGATTCGGGTTCGACACGGTCTTGGTCACGGCCAGATCGGCCGAAGCGACCGGCGTCGGCGTGTTGGTCGCGGTGTTGTTGCCCGGGGTCGGATCGTTCGTGGTCGAGGTCGCCGTCGCGGTGTTCGCGTACGGGCCGTTCGGCAGCACGGTGGCGACGATATCCAGGGTCGCGTTGGCGCCCGAAGCCAGCGCGCCGACCGCCCACACGCCGGTGCCGGCGTTGTAGGTGCCCACGCTCGGATTCGCCGAGACGAAGGTATAACCGGCCGGCAGCTGATCGTTGACGTTGACGCCGGCCGCGGCCGAAGGGCCGTTGTTGCTGACGGTCACGGTGAAGGTGACGTTGGTACCGACGATCGGCGTAGCGCTCGACGCGGTCTTGGTCACCGCCAGGTCGGCGGATGCCACCGGAACCGGCGTATTGGTCGCGGTGTTGTTGCCCGGAGTCGGATCGCTGGTGGTCGAGGTCGCCGTCGCGGTGTTCGCGTACGGACCGTTCGGCAGCACGGTGGCGACGATATCCAGGGTCGCGTTGGCGCCCGAAGCCAGCGCGCCAACCGCCCACACGCCGGTGCCGGCGTTGTAGGTGCCCACGCTCGGATTCGCCGAGACGAAGGTGTAACCCGCGGGCAGTTGGTCGTTGACGTTGACGCCGGCCGCGGCCGACGGACCGTTGTTGCTGACAGTCACGGTGAAGGTGATGTTGGTACCGACGATCGGCGTAGCGCTCGACGCGGTCTTGGTCACCGCCAGGTCGGCCGAAGCGACCGGAACCGGCGTATTGGTCGCGGTGTTGTTGCCCGGGGTCGGATCGCTCGTGGTGGAGGTCGCCGTCGCGGTGTTCGCGTACGGGCCGTTCGGCAGCACGGTGGCGACGATATCCAGGGTCGCGTTGGCGCCCGACGCGAGCGCGCCGACCGCCCACACGCCGGTGCCGGCGTTGTAGGTACCCACGCTCGGCGTCGCCGAGACGAAGGTGTAACCGGCCGGCAGCTGATCGTTGACATTGACGCCAGCCGCGGCCGACGGGCCGTTGTTGCTGACGGTCACGGTGAAGGTGATGTTGGTACCGACGGTCGGGGTCGCGCTCGACGCGGTCTTGGTGACGGCCAGATCAGCCGAAGCCACCGGCGTCGGCGTATTGGTCGCGGTGTTGTTGCCCGGGGTCGGATCGTTGGTGGTCGAGGTGGCCGTCGCGGTGTTCGCGTACGGACCGGTCGGCAGCACGGTCGCGACGATCTGCAAGGTCGCGTTCGCGCCCGAAGCCAAGCCGCCGACCGCCCACACACCGGTGCCAGCGTTATAGGTGCCCACGCTCGGATTCGCCGAGACGAAGGTGTAACCCGCCGGCAGCTGATCGTTGACGTTCACACCGGCCGCGGCCGACGGACCGTTGTTGCTGACAGTCACGGTGAAGGTGACGTTGGTACCGACGGTCGGCGTCGCGCTCGACGCGGTCTTGGTCACGGCCAGATCGGCCGAAGCCACCGGAGCCGGCGTATTGGTCGCGGTGTTGTTGCCCGGGGTCGGATCGTTGGTGGTCGAGGTGGCCGTCGCGGTGTTCGCGTACGGACCATTCGGCAGCACGGTCGCGACGATCTGCAAGGTCGCGTTCGCGCCCGAAGCCAGGCCGCCGACCGCCCACACGCCGGTGCCGGCGTTATAGGTACCCACGCTCGGCGTCGCCGAAACGAAGGTGTAACCGGCCGGCAGCTGATCGTTGACGTTGACGCCAGCCGCGGCCGACGGGCCGTTATTGCTGACGGTCACGGTGAAGGTGACGTTGGTACCGACGGTCGGCGTGGCGCTCGACGCGGTCTTGGTCACGGCCAGATCGGCCGAAGCCACCGGAACCGGCGTATTGGTCGCGGTGTTGTTGCCCGGGGTCGGATCGTTGGTGGTCGAGGTCGCCGTCGCGGTGTTCGCGTACGGGCCAGTCGGCAATACGGTCGCGACAATCTGCAAGGTCGCGTTCGCGCCCGAAGCCAGGCCGCCGACCGCCCACACGCCGGTGCCGGCGTTATAGGTACCCACGCTCGGCGTCGCCGAAACGAAGGTGTAACCGGCCGGCAGCTGATCGTTGACGTTCACACCGGCCGCAGCGGACGGACCGTTATTGCTGACGGCCACGGTGAAGGTGATGTTGGTACCGACGGTCGGGGTCGCGCTCGATGCGGTCTTGGTCACGGCCAGGTCGGCCGAGGCCACCGGAACCGGCGTATTGGTCGCGGTGTTGTTGCCCGGGGTCGGATCGTTGGTGGTCGAGGTTGCCGTCGCGGTGTTGGCGTACGGACCATTCGGCAGCACGGTCGCGACGATCTGCAAGGTCGCGTTCGCGCCCGAAGCCAGGCCGCCGACGGCCCACACGCCGGTGCCGGCGTTATAGGTGCCCACGCTCGGCGTCGCCGAAACGAAGGTGTAACCCGCGGGCAGCTGATCGTTGACGTTGACGCCGGCCGCGGCCGACGGACCGTTATTGCTGACGGTCACGGTGAAGGTGATGTTGGTACCGACGGTCGGCGTAGCGCTCGACGCGGTCTTGGTCACGACGAGATCGGCCGAAGCCACCGGCGTCGGCGTATTGGTCGCGGTGTTGTTGCCCGGGGTCGGATCGTTGGTGGTCGAGGTGGCCGTCGCGGTGTTCGCGTACGGGCCGGTCGGCAACACGGTGGCGACAATCTGCAAGGTCGCGTTCGCACCCGAAGCCAGGCCGCCGACGGCCCACACACCGGTGCCCGCGTTGTAGGTGCCCACGCTCGGCGTGGCCGAGACGAAGGTGTAACCCGCCGGCAGCTGATCGTTGACGTTCACACCGGCCGCAGCCGACGGGCCGTTGTTGCTGACGGTCACGGTGAAGGTGATGTTGGTACCGACGGTCGGCGTAGCGCTCGACGCGGTCTTGGTCACGGCCAGATCGGCCGAAGCCACCGGAACCGGCGTATTGGTCGCGGTGTTGTTGCCCGGCGTCGGATCGTTGGTGGTCGAGGTGGCCGTCGCAGTGTTCGCGTACGGTCCGTTCGGCAACACGGTCGCGACGATCTGCAAGGTCGCATTCGCGCCCGAGGCCAGGCCGCCGACGGCCCACACACCCGTACCAGCGTTATAAGTGCCCACGCTCGGCGTGGCCGAAACGAAGGTGTAACCGGCGGGCAGCTGATCGTTGACGTTGACGCCAGCCGCGGCCGACGGGCCGTTATTGCTGACGGTCACGGTGAAGGTGACGTTGGTGCCGACAATCGGGGTCGCGCTCGACGCGGTCTTGGTCACCGCCAGATCGGCCGAAGCCACCGGAACCGGCGTATTGGTCGCGGTGTTGTTGCCCGGGGTCGGATCGTTCGTGGTCGAGGTGGCCGTCGCGGTGTTCGCGTACGGGCCAGTCGGCAATACGGTCGCGACAATCTGCAAGGTCGCGTTCGCACCCGAAGCCAGGCCGCCGACGGCCCACACGCCGGTGCCGGCGTTGTAGGTACCCACGCTCGGCGTCGCCGAAACGAAGGTGTAACCGGCCGGCAGCTGATCGTTGACGTTGACCGCGGCCGCCGCCGAAGGACCGTTGTTGCTGACGGTCACGGTGAAGGTGACGTTGGTACCGACCGTCGGGGTCGCGCTCGACGCGGTCTTGGTCACCGCCAGATCGGCGGATGCGACCGGCACCGGCGTATTGGTCGCGGTGTTGTTGCCCGGCGTCGGATCGCCGGTGGTCGAGGTCGCGGTCGCGGTATTCGCATACGGGCCGGTCGGCAGCACGGTGGCGACGATCTGCAGGGTCGCGTTCGCGCCCGAGGCCAGCGCACCCACCGCCCACACGCCGGTACCGGCGTTATAGGTACCCACGCTCGGCGTGGCCGAGACGAAGGTGTAACCCGCGGGCAGCTGATCGTTGACGTTGACGCCAGCCGCGGCCGACGGGCCGTTGTTGCTGACGGTCACGGTGAAGGTGACATTGCTGCCGATGATCGGGGTCGCGCTCGACGCGGTCTTGGTCACGGCCAGGTCGGCCGAAGCCACCGGCACCGGGGTATTGGTCGCGGTGTTGTTGCCCGGGGTCGGATCGTTGGTGGTCGACGTCGCCGTCGCGGTGTTCGCGTACGGACCGGTGGCGCGCACGGTGGCGACGATCTGCAGGGTCGCGTTCGCGCCCGAGGCCAGAGCGCCGACGGCCCACACGCCGGTGCCGGCGTTGTAGGTGCCCACGCTCGGCGTGGCGGAAACGAAGGTGTAACCGGCCGGCAGCTGATCGTTGACGTTGACGCCGGCCGCGGCCGACGGACCGTTGTTGCTGACGGTCACGGTGAAGGTGATGTTGGTACCGACGGTCGGCGTAGCGCTCGACGCGGTCTTGGTCACGGCCAGATCGGCCGAAGCCACCGGCACCGGCGTGCTGGTCGCGGTGTTGTTGCCCGGGGTCGGGTCGGTCGAACTGGAGGTCGCGGTCGCGGTGTTCGCGTACGGGCCGGTCGGCAGCACGGTCGCGACGATCTGCAAGGTCGCGTTCGCGCCCGAGGCCAGGGTGCCCACCGCCCACACGCCGGTGCCGGCGTTGTAGGTGCCCACGCTCGGCGTGGCCGAGACGAAGGTGTAACCGGCCGGCAGCTGGTCGGTCACGTTGGTGGCGACGGCCGCGGACGGGCCGGCGTTGGCGACGGTCACGGTGAAGGTGACGTTGGTGCCCACCGTCGGCGTCGGGTTCGACACCGTCTTGGTGACGCTCAGGTCCGACACCGCCGCCAGCGTGTTCGAGTCCGTCGCCGAGCAGGCGCCGGTGGTCGCATTGAAGGTGCCGCCGTTCGCGGTACAGGCCGTGTCGACGTTGGTCACGTTCGTCGGCGGCGTGATCGTCGCGGTGTTGCGCAAGGGATTGGCGAACTGCGCCATGGCCGGCAAGGCCGCCAGCGCCAGCATGGCGGCAAGCAATACACGCGCCCCGGTTCGAGCGATGCGGGATCCAGCACGGGAGTCGCGACGAGCTGACGACTGGCTGGCCGGGGTGCGGGTAGTGACGATATTCATGCGGTAGCCCAAACAGGAGTTCGGTAAGCGCCGGGAACGGCGGCGACAGTCACCGGTGCGGTGAGGTGTCGTCGGCGCCAAGCGGCTGGTCGACGTGCTTACTGCTGGCAATGCCTTGTGTTGCGAGTTCGTACGGGTACGGCGAGTGCTTGATGCCTGGCTTCCATGCGTTTCGCATACCACTCGCGACACGCAGCAAATCCACACAAAACGAGCGTCCTTTGATGCAGACGCCCGTCTCGAAACCGCCTTCGGCTATCCGTCTGCCACGCGCAAGGGCCATTCGCCCCATGCGCCAGCGCCGGAATGGCTTGGCGATTCACATCGACTACCAGGTAGGAACTGCTCGCCCCCGGCCGCCATTGCACGGCCACGCGACACGCAGACAGAGACCGCCGATACGGCGGAAGGAACAGCGACATCCCCATGGATACCGAGTCTTAACCCCTGACACGTCATAACGTGCCCCCCTTTTTTCCACCCCTGTTACACGCCCCACTACGACTAAGCGCAGTGTTCAGATGCAACAGATCCTCTGTGGAACCCCTATCGCAATACGCAGTACGTACTGCTTAATAGGACACGGCTGCAAATAGTGTGCCATCCATCACATTGTGATTTCAACACAGTTCACATCAAAAACGAGATTCCGCCTGCAATAACCTGCCCCTGGGGGTCACCAAACTGACAATTCTTGGCAGTTTGTCGACTCGGCGCCGACCGCTGGAGCTTCCCGGCGATGCGGCACATCAACCCAGTCCCGATGGCAAACTTATTTCCACTTTCGATGTCAGACACTAGCGCTGCTAGCGCAGATAAAGCGTGAAAATACAGCGCGATGAGCCTCTCATTTAGGCTGAAAAAGGCTGCAAATTATGAGTTATTCGACGACGTTCCGAATTCAGCTGCTTCAGTAAGAAGCGCGCGCCAGGTCTCGTTCGCGGCCGCCCGTGTGCGGACTGAGACACAAACCACACAAGCCCTATAATTCCTGTCCCCACGACCCGGCCGCCTCATGTCCTCCAGCGCTACGTCCCTGTCCGTCCCCGATCTGGCGAGCATCCAGGCCCTGGCCCACAACGACATGACGGCCGTCGACGCCCTGATCCGGCGCCGGCTGGCCTCGGACGTGGTGCTGATCAACCAGGTGGCCGAGTACATCGTCGGCGCCGGCGGCAAGCGGCTGCGGCCGATGCTGCTGCTGTTGGCGGCCGGGGCCCTGAACCACCGCGGGCCGGACGCGCACCAGCTCGCCGCGGTGGTCGAGTTCATCCACACCGCGACCTTGCTGCACGACGACGTGGTCGACGAATCCGACCTGCGCCGCGGCCGCAAGACTGCCAACGCGGTCTGGGGCAACGCCGCCAGCGTGCTGGTCGGCGACTTCCTGTACTCGCGCAGCTTCCAGTTGATGGTCGAACTCGATCGCCTGGAAGTGATGAAGATCCTCGCCGACACCACCAACGCCATCGCCGAGGGCGAGGTGTTGCAGCTGCTGCACGTGCGCAACCCCGACACCGACGAGGCCGCCTACCTGCGCGTGATCGAGCGCAAGACCGCGGTGCTGTTCGCCGCCGCGACCCGCCTGGGCGCGGTGCTGGCCGGCGCCGACGCGCGCGTGCAACAGCGCCTGCACGACTACGGCATGGCCCTGGGCTATGCGTTCCAGATCGCCGACGACGTGCTCGACTACGCCTCCGACGCGCAGACCCTGGGCAAGAACCTCGGCGACGACCTCGCCGAAGGCAAGGCCACCCTGCCCCTGATCCACGCCATCGCCCACAGCGACGACGCCACCCGCGCGCGCCTGCGCGCCGCGGTCGAGCACGGCGACACCGACGCCATGCCCGAGGTGCTCGCCGCGATCCGCGCCACCGGCGGCCTGGATTACAGCCGCAAGCGCGCCGAGGACTACGCCGACGCGGCGGACGCGGCGCTGGAAGGGCTGGAAGACAACGATTACACCGCCGCGCTGCGCGGCTTGGCGCGGTATGCGGTGAGTCGGGATCACTGAGGGTTGGGCGCGCTGCGGCGCGCTTGTTTCGATCGTGTGTTTGCGACGGCGGCCTTGGGGCCGCCGTTTTTGCTTGTGGTGGGTGGTGCGGTGATCGACTTGCGGCTCGTGAGTCGCCCCGTTTATTGAAACGGTTGCCGACGTGCAAGGCTGCGGTTGTCTTGATTCTTGAACAGCGGCCAATACAACCGATTCCCGCGATACCCCCTACCCGTCATTCCCGCGAACGCGGGAATCCAGTGACTTCAAACGTTCTCGCACGAGAAGCCCTGGATCCCCGCCTCCGCGGGGATGATGTTCTTGAGGTTCCTCGCGCGAAAGTCACTGGATTCCCGCGTTCGCGGGAATGACGATCTTGTAGATTCGCGATCAAAGATCAAATTGGTCAGCCTAAAATCTCGTTTGAGCGCCGGTAAAAACTCGCGCTTTCAACCATCAACCTCGACCGTCGAACTTCAACGCTCGACCTCAATGCGAACGCAGCCGTAATTCCCGCGTTCGCGGAAATTACGACCTCGAAGACCCGCAATCCGGGCCGATCAATCCTTCTTCCCAAACCGCTCCGCAAAAAATCCCCGCATCGCCGCGAACGACCGCTTCGACGCACGCTCGTCGTACCGGCAATTGTCCTGCGGCGGATTGTTGGCGTTCTCGATCTCGGCGAAGCAATGCCGCGCGCCGCTGTAGTTGACCAGTTGCCAGTCCGCGCCGGCCTCGTCCATTTCCTTCTCGAACGCGACGATGTCCTCGTTCGGCACCGATTTGTCGGCGGCGCCGTTGAGCACCAGCACCGAAGTGTTGACCTTGACCCCGTTGCTCGGCAAATGCGACTTGAGCCCGCCATGGAAGCTCACCACGCCGGCCAGGTTGGCGCCGGTGCGCGCCAGTTCCAGCACCGTCGAGCCGCCGAAGCAGAAACCCAGCGCGCCGATCTTCGCCGCATTCAACGGCGCGGTCTTGTCCTGCGCCTTCAACACCGCGACCGCTTCGCTCACGCGCTTGCGCAAGGTCGCGCCGCCGTCGGCGTAAGCCTTGCCGACCGCCGCCTTGGCTTCGTCCTTGTTCTTGGGCCGCACGTTCTTGCCGTAGACGTCGGCGACCAGCACGACGTAACTGTCGCCGGCGATGTCCTTGGCATGCTGGATCGCGTTGTCGGTGACGCCCATCCAGTTCGGCACCATCACCAGGCCCGGCCGCTTGATCGCGTTGACGTCGTCGAACACCAGCACGCCGCTGAAGGTGTCTTCGCCGATCTTCCATTCGACCGGTTTGGTCTGCATCGCCGCGAACGCGGGCGAGGTACACAACACTAGCGACAGGGCAGCGGCGAGACGGCGCATGGTCGGACTCCGGTGTGGACGATGGCGGCCAGCCTAGCGCGTTCGGGTGACGGATGCGTGGGCAGGCGCGGACCTGTCGACACCAGCCGCGATCAGTCGACAAGGCCCGCCGCGGGCCGCGAAACGCGGCATCGCCTGCGTTTCAGCGGCTGCGCGCGCAACGAAGCGTCAGGCGATACCCAGGCCGTCGATGGCCACGATCGCGTCGGGATCGAAGCCGGCCAGTTCGGCGAAATGGCGGCCGCGCGCGACATAGTCGCGATACGGGCCGAAACTCGGCGCGCCCGGCGACAACAGCACCGTGCCTCCGGCCTCGCCCAGGGCCGCGCGCGCCTGCGCCATCGCCTCGGCGAGGTCCTTGGCCGCGCTCAGACGGAAATCCGACTGCGCCGCGATCGGCGCCAGCAGCGCGTGGATGCGCGGGCCGTTCTCGCCCATGGTCACGATCGCGACCGGCGCGCGCCGACGCATCGCATCGGCGAAGGCCTGCCAGTCGATGCCGCGATCGTGGCCGCCGACCAACAGCGCGATGCGGCGATCCGAATAGCAATCCAGCGCCGCCAGACTCGCATGCGGCGTGGTGCTGATCGAATCGTTGACGTAAGCAATGCCGTCGCGCGTGCCGAGCGGCTGCAGCCGGTTCGGCAACGGCTTGAAACTCGCCGCATGCGGCGCCAGCGGGGCCGCGTCGATGCCGAGCGCTTCGATCGCGGTCAACACCGCGCACAGATTGCCGCGATTATGGCGTCCGGGCAGCGGCAGGGACGCGGTGTCCATGATCTCGCGATCGCCGCGCCACAGCGCGTCGCCGCGCAGATGCCAACCGGCCGCGTGGCCGAACCAATGGATCTCGCTGTCGGGCAACTTCAAGCCCGCGAGCACCGCATCGTTGGCGTTGAGCACCGCGATGCGCGGCTTGCCTTCGGTCAACAGACGCAGCTTGTCCTCGACATAACGCGCCTGCGAGCCGTGCCAGTCGAGATGTTCGGGATAGAGGTTCAGCGCGACCGCGACCTCGGGCCGCGCGCCGCTCGCGCCGACATCGCCGGTCTGGTAACTCGACAACTCGATCGCCCAGAACTCCGGCGGCCGCGGCGGATCGAGCACTTCCAGCAAGGGCAACCCGATGTTGCCGGCCAGCGCGGTGCGATGACCGCCGGCGCGCAGCAGATGCGCCAGCAGCGAGGTCGTGGTGCTCTTGCCCTTGGTGCCGGTCACGCAGACCGTGCGCGCATCGCCGTGTTCGCCGAACCACAACGCGGTACCGCCGAGAAAACGCGCGCCCTGCTCCACCGCCGCCAAGGCTTCGGCGCGATACGGACTGATGCCCGGCGACTTCACGATGATTTCGAATGCGCCCAACCGCTCGGCGGTAGCCGCGGTTTCGATCGCCAAACGTACGTCGCCGAGCGCGCGCGCATCGGCGGCTTCCTCGTGCGAGCAAAACAGGGTCAGCGCGAGTTCGGGCAGGCGCGAACGGATCGCGTGATAGGCCGCGCGACCTTCGCGGCCCCAGCCCCACAGCGCGACCGCGCGACCGTCAAGCTGCGAAATACGCACGCAACCGCTCCCACAGCCGCGGCGGCAGACGCTGTTCGTCGTCCAGCGTCAGCAACGGCTCGATGCGCAGATCGTCGTCGCCCAATTGCGGACGGATCTCGCGCGCGAAACGTTCGACCAGGGCGTCTTCGCGCCATTCCGGACGCTCGCTCAGCGCGGCCATCGCCGCGCGCGACTCGCGGCCTTCGCCGACGCATTCGAACGGCTTGTGGTTGCGGTATTCGAGCAGCGCGTCGTAGCCCTCGGTCTGGCCCGGATCGTCGAGCAGGTTGCGGCCGAAGATGCCGACCAAGCGAGGCTTGGTCATGAACGGCGCCAGCGCCAGGAACACGAAGTGACACTTGGGACACACCCCGCACCAGCGACTCGCCGGCCGCTCGCCCAGGATATGGAAATTGCGATTGCAGCTGCTGAAATGCGCGTCGTAACGATCGGTGCGGGCGAACTGCCGCGCCACCGCCAATTCGCTGAGCGGACGCAGCAGCGAGTAGTAATGCAGATCGGCCGCGACATGCCGCTGCACGTAATCGCCGAACGCCTGCTCGCAGGCCCAGCCCTTCGACCACTGGTGATTCACCTCGCCGGTGCCTTCGATCAGGCTGCCGTAGCTGGCCGAGCGTTCGTTGGAGAACACGACCTGATCGACGCCGTGCAGCAGCGCCGCCAGCACCATGATCGCCGAGTTCACCACGGTGACCGGGATATGCCCGTTGTAGGCGCCCTGGCGATTGAGTTCGAACAGCTGCGGCGCGAGCGCGCGGCCGAGGTTGAGGGTCGGCAGCTCGGTGCGCGCGGCGCAGGCCGCGATCAACTGCGAACCGCCGATCCAGGTGACCGTCTGTTCGATGCCGAGCGCGCGCAGGGCTTCGATGCTGACCAGCGAGTCCTTGCCGCCGCCGATCGCGACCAGAGCGTGTTCGCGCAGGCGCAGCGCGGGCGCGTAGCCCTCACCCCGGCCCTCTCCCGCAAGCGGGAGAGAGAGACCATCAAGAGCAGCGGTGCTGGACGGACCATCGAGGGCAGACGCATCGACGCCGTTACTCCCTCTCCCGCCTGCGGGAGAGGGCTGGGGTGAGGGCCCCACCGGAAACTTGATCTTCCCATGCAGATTCAAGCCATTGCGATACGCGAATTCGCCCAGCCCGTTGACATAGATCAGCTCCAGCAACGCCGCCGCATCGGCATCGATCGCATACGAGTCGATGCGGATCTCCTCCGGCACCGCCGCCTTGTAATAGCTCACGCCGGCGATCAGATGCAGCAGACGCAGCGCCTGCCGCACCGCTTGCTCGCGCGCGCCGTCCAGGACGAACGGCGCGCCCGGAATGGTGATGGTTTCGATCAGCTCCGGGCCGTCGTCGAAGGCATACACCAGTTCGGCGATACCGGTGGCGGCGTCGAGATGGTAGCGGACGAAACGGAAGGCGCGAACCGCGTCGCGTTGGAATTGGGCACTCACAAGCGTTTTCCCGAAATCAGAGCAAGTCGCGCGCGGGGTTTGCGGAAGGTCGATGTCATTCGATCACCTCCTCGGCCGGCAGCGCGCGCAGGTTGTAGGTATTGGCCATGGCCATGCCGTAGGCGCCGGTGTCGGCGACCAGGATGACGTCGCCCTCCTCGGTCGCGATCGGCATCGGCCGGCCGCGGCCGAGCACGTCGCTGCTCTCGCACACCGGGCCGACCACGTCGAACGCGGCGACCGCGCTGTCGTCGAAGCGGCTCAGGTTGTGGATGCCGTGGTAGGCCTCGTACATCGCCGGACGCATCAGCGCGTTCATGCCGGCATCGCAACCGATCCGGCGCACGCCGTCCTTTTCGATCACCTGGGTCACCGCGAGCAGCAGCACGCCGCTTTCGGCCACCAGGTAACGGCCGGGTTCGATGATCAGCCCATAACGCGGGTACGCGGCCTTGATTTCATCCAGGCCGGCGCGCCACTGCGCCAGATCGAACGCCGGCGCTTCGGGCGTATAGGCGATCGGCAAGCCGCCGCCGATGTCGATGGTCTCGACCGTACCGACGCTGTCGGCCAACCCGGCCAGGCTGGCGTAGACGCCGCGCCAGTGCTGCGGATCGTCGATGCCGCTGCCCAGGTGCGCGTGCAGGCCGCTGATGCGGACATCGAGCTTGCGCGCCTGCTCGATGAAAGCGTCGAAACGCGACAACGGCAGGCCGAACTTGGCCGCGACGCCGCCAGTGCGGACTTTCTCGTGGTGGCCTTCGCCGTGGCCCAGGTCCAGGCGCAGCCACAACGTGCGGCCGCGGAACAATTCGGGCCAGCGCTGCAGCGCTTCGATGTTGTCGAGGGTGACGATCACACCGCGCTTGAACGCGGCTTCGTATTCGCGCCGCGGCGCGAAGCTCGGGGTGAACAAGACCCGCTCGGGCGCCATGTGCGGGATCGCGGCGAATACCCGCTCGATCTCGGCCAGCGACACGCATTCCAGGCCGAAACCTTCGCCGACGATGGTCTTGAGCACGGCCGGGTGCGAATTGGCCTTCATCGCGTAGAAGCAGCGATCGACCGCGTCGGTGCCGATCAGCGAGCGCGCGCGTTCGCGCACGGTCGCCAGGTCGTAGACGTAGCGCGGGGTGCCGGCATCGGCCATCGCCAGCAGGCGTTCGCGCCGGCCCTGCCACCACGCCGGCGCGCGTTGCGGCTTGCCGTGCGCGATCTCGCGCCAGCTCGGGCCGAACACGCTGTCGTCGCGCACCGGCATGGCGCCGCCGCGGATCAGTTCGTGGTGCAGATGCGGCAACAGGCCGTCGGCGTCGGCCTCGTCGATCACGAAGGTCAGGTTGAGGTCGTTGGACGACTGCGAAATCAGATGCACGCGCTCGCGACCGAACGCGGCCCAGATGTCGGACAATCGATGCAGCAGCGAACGCATGCCGCGGCCGACCAGGGTGATCGCCGCGCACGGCGCGATCACCTTGACCCGGCACACCTCGGCCAGATCGGCCGACAGCGCTTCGAGCACGTTGCTGTTGACCAGGTTCTCGCTCGGATCCAGCGAGACCGTCACGTTGGTTTCCGACGAACCGATCAAGTCGATCGACAAGCCATGCCGCTTGAACCGCTCGAACACGTCGGCCAGGAAGCCGACCTGCTGCCACATGCCGATGCTTTCCATCGACACCAGCACGATGCCGTTGCGCCGGCTGATCGCCTTGACCCCGGGCACGGTCGCCGCGCTGGCGTCGATGCGGGTGCCGGGCAGATCGAAGCGTTCGGTGTCGAGGATCGCCATCGGCACGCCGGCGTCGCGGCACGGCGCGATCGAACGCGGATGCAGGACCTTGGCGCCGGTGGTGGCGATTTCCTGGGCCTCGGCGTAATCCAGTCGCGCCAGCAGGCGCGCATCGGGCACTTCGCGCGGATTGGCGCTGAACATGCCGGGCACGTCGGTCCAGATTTCGACCCGCTGCGCCTTCAGCAACGCGCCGAAGTACGCGGCCGAGGTGTCGGAACCGCCGCGGCCGAGAATCGCGGTGCCGCCGTCGCCGTGGCGGGCGATGAAGCCCTGGGTGATCAGCATCGCGGTCGGCTGCGCGTCGAAGCGTTCGGCGAAACCCGCTTCGGCCTGGTGCCGGCAATTCACCGACAGGCGCTGCGCCCACTCGCTCGCGTTCGGCAACGACACCGCGTCGAGCCAGTCGCGCGCATCGCACCACCCGAAGTCGAGCCCCTGCGAGCGCAGGTAGGCCGCGCCCAAGGTGGACGACAGCAGTTCGCCCTGCCCCAGCACCTCGGCCTGCCAGTCCAATGCGCGGCTCGCCGCGCGCGGATCGGTTTCCAACGCAACCAGTTTCGCCAGGCGTTCGCCGAGCACCGCGTCCGGGTCGAGATCGAGTTCAGCGCAGAAGGTGCGGTGACGCTCGACCAGACCGGCGAAACGCGCGGCGATGCCGTCGTCCTGGCCGGGCGCGGCATACGCGATCGCCTGCAGCTCGTTGGTCACGCCCGACAACGCCGAGACCACCACCAGCACGCGCCGGCCGTCGTCTTTCAGGCGTTTCGAAGCCAGGCGTCCGATCGTGTCCCAACGGTTGCGGCGGGATACCGAAGTACCACCGAACTTGAGCACCACCCAGCCTGTCGCTTGCGCCACCACGTCTTCCTCGGTTGTCGTTACGGGTTTCAAGCCCCGGCGAAGGCCGGGACAGGTCGATCGGCCCGCCGCGCCGCATCGATGCGGGGCCGCGGGTTTGCACACTTGCCGGTCCTGCGCGCCTAGAATCGCGTGCTTGCCATCGCGCGCGCCCGGGAGTCCGGGCATGAGGCGACGATTCTAGTCGAAGCGGCCGGTTCCCGAACGAAGGGGCCGGGCCGCTGGTTTCGGGGGCTTGCTTCGGCGGGTTGCCCGGCCGATGGTTTCGGCGGTCCGCTTCGGCGGGGTGCCGGGCCGACTGTTTTCTCCGCTCTATCTGATGTTTCTCATTGCTTCCCCACTCTTTCCTCTCTCATGGCCCCGCCCTTGTACCGCCACCTGCACGGGCTCCTCGGAAGCCCACCCGAATGACGCAACGCCGCTATCTGCAACTGGACGTGTTCGCCGACCGGCCCGGCGCCGGCAATCCGCTGGCCGTGGTCCTCGACGCCGACGGTCTCGACGACGCCGCCATGCAGGCCATCGCCCGCTGGACCCGCCTGCCCGAAACCACCTTCGTGTTTCCGCCGAGCCAGCCCGGCGCGAGTTACCGCATCCGCATGTTCAGCCCGCGCCGCGAGGTGCCGTTCGCCGGCCATCCCAGCGTCGGCACCGCCTGCGTGGTGCTCGAGGCCGGGCTGGCGACGCCGGTCGACGGCGTGCTGGTGCAGGAGGGCGTCGCCGGGCTGCTGCCGTTGTCGGTGAGCGGCGAAGGCGAGTCGCGCACGATCGCGGTGCGCACGCCGCGCGCGCGGGTGGTCGAGACCGCCAGCGCCGCCGACCCGCGTCTGGCCGACACTTTGCGCAATCTGCCCTTGGGCGCGTTGCCGCCGGCGCTGATGGACGGCGGCCGCCGCTGGTGGCTGGCCGAACTGCGCGACGAAGCCGCGCTGCGCGCCGCCAGCCCGGACTGGGCCGCGATCGGCGCGCTGGCCGAAAGCACCGAGAGCATGGGCCTGTGCGCGTTCGCGCGCGCCGATGCCGGGCAGGACTACGACCTGGTCGTGCGCGCCTTCGTCGGCGCCCCGGCGCAGTTCGAGGACGCCGCCTCCGGCGCGGCCAACGCCACCCTGGCCGCATGGCTCAACCACAACGGCGCCCTGCCGGGCCGCGACGGGCGTTATACCGTCAGCCAGGGCCGCGAAGTCGGCTTCGACGCGCGGCTGGAGTTGCGCGTGGATGGCGATGGGGAGGTCTGGTCGGGTGGGCGGGTCAGCAATGTGGTGCGTGGATCGATCGATTGGCGTTGAGGCTGCGTGGCCCTCACCCCAACCCCTCTCCCGCAAGCGGGAGAGGGGCTTTTAAAGAGGGATTTGTCACGATCATGAGCAAGCTGCGAAAAACCCTTCTCCCGCTTGCGGGAGAAGGTGGCCCGAAGGGCCGGATGAGGGCACGCGCAAGCAAGTACCACCCGCATCAGGGCCACGAGCCCTTGTAACAACCTTCAAACGCCCGCCGCGCGCGCCTGCTCCCGCGCCACCGCCCGCCGCCCCAGCATCACCACCGCGAACGCCGGCACATACATCAGCAAGCCATACATCGCCGCCGGCACCGCGACCTGCGGCGAGTTCAACAAGGTCAGCGCGATCACGATCGCCAGCGTGCTGTTCTGCACGCCGACCTCCATCCCGACCGTGATCGAATCGCGCAAGTCCAGGCCGCTGACCCGCGCCAGCGCGAAGCCACCGCCGATCGCCGCGCTGCACATCAGCAACGCCGCCGGGCCCAGTTCGGGGAAAGTACGCAGCAGCAGATCGTGCTGAGTGACGCTGATCGCGACGATCAGCAACAATAGCAGCAACAAGGCGAAACGGCTGACCCACGGCTCGATGCGCTGGGCCAACGCTGGTGCGAAACGCCGCAAGCCCATGCCGAGCAACACCGGCACCAGCACCAGCGCGGCCAGGTGCATCACCGTCTGGCCCACCGGTAAACGGATATGGCGGGTTTCGCCGCCGAACCAGTCCAACGCCAGATTGACCAGCAACGGCACGCTGATGAATGTCACCAGCGCGCTGATCACCGTCAAGGTCACCGCCAATGCGACATTGCCGCGGGCGAGAAAGGTCAGCGCGTTGGAGCTGCTGCCGCTCGGACAGGCCGCGACCAGCACGAACCCGACCGCGAATTCCAGCGAGTCGGGAAACAGCCACGCCACCGCGAAGCCGAGCAACGGCAGCAACAGATAATGGCCGATCAGGCCGACCACGACCGGCTTGGGATGCTGGCCGATGCGACGGAAATCCGCGCCGCTGAGGGTCAGGCCGATGCCGCACATGATGATGGCGATGGCGATCGGCAGACCGATCTTGAGCAACAGGCTGTCCTGCACGAAGGATCTCCCGACCACGGGGTGTACGAGCCGGCGCGACGCCGGCGGCGGGAACACGGATGCGCGAAGCGGCCACCGCGCGAAGCTGACTCAGCGATCGTAGCCCGGATTGTGCCGCTGCAATCGCCGCAGCAGCGACGGCCACGCCAGGGCGCCGCCGAGCCCGCGCGTGACCTGCGCGGCCTGAGCCTGGATGCCGGCGAGAATCGGCGCGGGAATACGCAACAAGTCGCCCCCGCCGGCCATCGCCCGCACCTGGATCGCGCATGCGGCCTCGAAGATGTACATCGCCAGGAACGCATCGGCGACGCTCGCGCCGACCGTCAGCAGGCCATGGTTGCGCAGCATCAGGAAGGTATTGCGTCCCAGATCGCGCACCAACCGCGGCCTTTCCTCGTCGTTGAGCGCCACGCCTTCGTAGTCGTGATAGCCCAGCGCGGCCAGCACGAACAGCGATTGCTGCGAGATCGGCAGTACCCCGTCGCGCTGCGCCGACACCGCGATGCCGTTGAGCGAATGGGTGTGCATCACGCACAAGGCGTCGTCGCGCGCGGCATGCACCGCGCTGTGGATGACGAAGCCGGCCGGGTTGACCGGGATCGGCTGATCGCTGAGCGCCTCGTCCACCGGCAGCCCGTCGAGGCCGATCTTGACCAGCGAGGAGGCGGTGATTTCGTCGAAGCCCATGCCGTAGCGGTTGATCAGAAAACGGTGCTCGGGGCCGGGAATGCGCGCGGTCAGATGGGTGAACACGAGATCGTCCCAGCCGAACAGCGCGACCAGCCGGTAGGCCGCGGCCAGATCGACCCGCAACGCCCATTCGGCCTCGGCCGTGGTTGCCTGCGCATCGCCGTCGTGACTGCTCGTCTGCATGATCGTTCCCCATCGCGGTCCAACGGGCACAATAGCCCCGCGCTCCGGCGCCGACCGTCGGCTTGCCGACAGTCGAATCCTTCGCAGCCGTCGAACCCTCCGCACAGGCCCGCCATGCAGGATCATCCCGCGCCCGCTCGCCACGCCGACATGACCGACCCCGCGCTGAGCGCCGATCCGTGGCTGCGCGATCTGTCGCCGGAACTGGTCGCGCACCTGCAGGCGATGTCGCTGCGCCGGCGCCTGCGCGACGGCGAGCGGCTGTACGCGCGCGGCGACGCCGCCGAGGGCCTGTACGGCGTGGTCCGCGGCCGCATCCGCCTGAGCGTGCCGACCCCGAACGGGCGCGAGGTGTTGTTCGTGCTGTTCGAGCCGGGCAGCTGGTTCGGCGAGGTGTCGATGTTCGACGGCGAACCGCGTCCGCAGGATGCGCACGCGATCGGCGACAGCGAAATCCTGCTGCTGCCGCGCCTGCGTTTTCTCGCTCTGCTCGACGAACACCCCGAGTTGTATCGCGGCTTCACCCGCCTGCTGTGCCGCAAGCTGCGCACGGTGCTCGATTACGTCGAGGATGCGCTGACCCTGCCGCTGGCGGCGCGGCTGGGCAAGCGCCTGCTGCAACTGGCGCAGGTCTACGGCGTCGACGAAGCCGACGGCCGCTTGATCGATCTGGCGCTGCCGCAGGACGATCTGGCGAGCATGCTGGGCGCGACCCGGCAAAGCGTGAGCAAGGAGCTCAAGGCCTGGGAACAGCAGGGCTGGATCGGCCTGCGCTATCGCCACGTGGTGTTGCGCGACGAGGCGGCGCTGGCGCGGATGGTCGCGCGCGCCTCAGGTTTGCCCGAGCCCTGATCCGTCGCGTCATTGGATGCGGCGCGCGCAAGCGAGGCAGACGCACCGCGACCTCAAGCGGCTACGACGCCCTCACGGTCACGACGCAAGCGCGGTGGCGCGGTCGCGGCTCGCGCCGCTCCTACAGTGAGAAACGAAACTATGGCCGCCCCCTGTAGGAGCGGCGCAAGCCGCGACCGCGACATCACAGCCAGCTCGCCAGCAACAACGACGCAGACACCAACCCGATCAACCGAGCTTGGTGTCTGCGTTCTACCCATGAAGCGACTTGCGGCCCGCGCCCCGACCGAATCCTTCAATCCGGCCGCACATCCACACGCACGCGGATGCGATCGCCGGGGTGGTGATCGGTGCGGGTGCGATAGGTCTTGCCGGCGTATTCGTACGTCACGTCGTAACCGCTGACCGAACGCTCGCCGTTGTTGCCGGTCGGGTAATAGTTGCCGTTGTCCTGGACCGGATCGCAGACCCGCACCATGCCGCTGCGCGGCGGCTGCTGGCTGCGCTTGTTCTGTTCGTAGATGCTCTTGCCGGCCATGCCGCCGACCATCGAACCGATCGCCGAGGTCGCGTAGCGCGCGCTGCCGCCGCCGACCTTGCTGCCGAGCACCGCGCCGACGATGCCGCCGACCACGGTCGCGGCCATGCGACCGCCTTCGGTGCCGGTGCTGCGGCGCTCGCCGCCGTTGGGGTCGTAGTAGGAATCGCCGTTGCGGTTGTCGTCGCCGTAATAGGTGTCGCCCTGCACATAGGCCGGACGCTCATAGCAGCGCGGGCCGGTGCTGGCCGGCTGGGTACGATATTGATCGAACACCGGATCGACCCGGATCACCCGCGCGAAATCGATCTGCGAGCTGTAGCCGGCGTTGCCGGTGTTCTGCTGATAGGTGCTTTGCGGGTAGTTGCTCTGCGGATAGCCGTAGGACGACTGCGCCGAAGCGATGCCGGTGGCGGCGGTCAGCGCCAGGCCCAGGACGGTGACGAGCGAGCGATTCATCATGGACTCCAGACGCCGGGATGGCGCGATGCGGATCGTCGGGCCGCGGCGGTCAACCCGGGCTGAATGCGGCCGGCCCGGGCCCGCACGGGCGCGCGGCGTTTACCTCGCCGACAGCCAGTCGGCGACGGCCACGGCAGTGCCGGCGGCGTCGCGGCCGAGCAGCGGACCGACGTGACTGCTGTGCGGGTACCGCCACAAGGTCGCACCGAGCGCGTGAGCGAACTGTGCGGTGGTTCGCGCGGCGACATCCTGGTCACGCTCGGACGCGATGCACAGCACCGGGCCGGCCGGCGCGGGCGTCTCGACGCCGGCGTAGGCCTGGCGCAGGACCCGGCCGGATTCGTCGCGCCAGCGGCGCAGCGCGTACAGGGCCGCGGCCTCGTCGGCGTCGGGCATGGCGCGCCGGGTCGAGGCCAGGCGCGCGTCGCGTCGCCACGGCACGAGATCGGGCCATCCGCGCGACGGCAGTTGCGCCGCCCACGGCGCCGGCGGCAAGGGGTTGATCAGCACCAGCGCGTCGGCTTGGTCCGCGCACAGCATCGCCAGCAGGCCGCCGAGGCTGGCGCCGATCAGCGCGCACGGGCGCGGCAACCCGGCCAGCGCGGCATGGACCTGATCGCGATAGTCGTCCAGCGAGGTCGCCGCCAGACCGCCGGCCGCGGGTTGCAGGTCCGGCGCGACGGTGACGAAGCCCCGCGCGTGCAGGACCTCGCGCCACAGGTTCCATTCCCAGCCGCCCGCGCCGGCGCCGTGGATCAGCAGGGCGTGGCGGAGCGGAGCGTTGCCGCGCGAATGGGTGGGCAGATCGTGCAAGGCGGGGGTTCGTCGTGAGTGGAGTGGCGCGGTCGCGGCTCGCGCCGCTCCTACACGGGCGAGTCGCAACCGACATGGCCTGCCTGTAGGAGCGGCGCAAGCCGCGACCGCGTGATCAAACGGTCGAACGCAACCATCACGAAGGCCGGAACCGCGCCCCCGACCCGGTCACGCCAACTTGGCCTCCAGGCTGATCGGCACCGCGCTGAGCGCCTTGGACACCGGGCAATTGGCCTTGGCATCCTCGGCGATCGCCTGGAACTTGGCCGCATCGATCCCGGGCACGTCGGCGGTCACCTTGAGCCGGATCTGCGACAGGGTCGGACCGCCTTCCATCGACAGGTCGACCTCGGCGCGGGTATCGAGCTTGGCCGGCGGATGCCCGGCTTCGCTGAGCTTGGCCGACAAGGCCATGGTGAAACAGCCGGCGTGGGCCGCGGCGATGAGTTCTTCGGGGTTGGTGCCCTTCTCATCGCCGAAGCGGCTGTTGAAGCCGTAACGGGTGTTGTCGAGCAGACCGCTCTGCGGCGTGCTCAGCTTGCCCTGCCCGCTCTTGAGATCGCCTTCCCAGTGTGCGGTGGCGTGACGCGAGATACCCATGGTGTGGCTCCGGTGCGATGAGGAGCGCACAGGGTAGCGGGCCAGACGTTAAGAGCCAGGAACGAGTTGAGAGGAGTGAGGAGTGAGTAGGAGCAGGGGCGTTTGCGCTACTCGTTTCTCACTCCTCTCAACTCATTTCTCGCCCGCCTTACTCGTTTCTCACTCCTTTCAACTCGTTCCTGCTCCCCGCCCCATGCCGCAACGCAACACGCACAACCGCCAAACAGTGCGCGCTTCGAGCGACCGGGCTTGACCGCCCCTGCCGCCTGCGGGAGTCTGTGATTCCCGGCGACCCGCCGGCCCGCCATGACCGCCCGCCGAGCGCCACGCTCGGGCGCGCAGCGCGGACAGCCATGACGGCCTTCCCACCCTTTGCCCGCGGGCAATCAACAGGGAGAAGTCCGCTCATGTCCTACAGCACAGAATCGATTCGCAACGTGGCCCTCGCGGGCCACCCCGGCGCCGGCAAAACCACGCTCTTCGAAGCCCTGCTGCAGGCCGG
The DNA here is from genome assembly GCF_014779555.2 of Lysobacter capsici. NCBI lineage: Bacteria > Pseudomonadati > Pseudomonadota > Gammaproteobacteria > Lysobacterales > Lysobacteraceae > Lysobacter > Lysobacter capsici. The sequence continues at coordinate 1,546,220 of NZ_CP094357.1, read as the reverse complement.
CGGCGCAGTCCAGACGGCAGGCACCATCGAACGCGGCAGCACGGTGTCGGATTTCGACCCGATCGAGAAGCAGCGCGGCCACTCCATCGACGCTGCGATCGCCAGCACCGACCACGCCGGCATCCACGTCAACCTGATCGATACCCCCGGCTATCCCGACTTCCGCGGCCCCACCCTGTCGGCGCTGGCCGCGGTGGAAACCGTGGCGGTGGTGGTCGATGCCGACAGCGGCGTCGCCTACGGCACCCGCCGGATGATGGAACACGCCAAGGCGCGCGGCCTGTGCCGGGCGATCGTGGTCAACAAGATCGATCACGAAGGCGCCGACCCGGCGCGCGTGCTCGACGCCATCCGCGAAAGCTTCGGTCCCGAATGCCTGCCGCTGAACCTGCCGGCCGAACGCGGCCAGAGCGTGATCGACTGCTTCGGCGCGAACCAGGGCGACAGCGATCTCGGCCCGGTCGCCGACTGGCATCAGAAAATCATCGACCAGGTGGTCGAGATCAACGAGACGGTGATGGAGCATTACCTCGACCTCGGCGAAGGCGGGCTGTCCGGCGAGGAACTGCACAACGCTTTCGAGCAATGCCTGCGCGAAGGCCATCTGGTGCCGGTGCTGTTCTGTTCGGCGCGCAGCGGCGTCGGAGTCAAGGAGCTGCTCGATGTCGCCGAGCACCTGTTCCCGCATCCGGGCGAAGCCAATGCGCCGCCGTTCCTCAAGGGCATCGGCGAGGACGCCAAACCGATCCTGGCCGTGCCCAACGCCAAGGCGCACGTGATCGCCGACGTGTTCAAGATCGTCAACGATCCCTTCGTCGGCAAGCTCGGCGTGTTTCGCGTCTATCAGGGCACCGTGCGCAAGGACACCCAGTTGTTCGTCGACGACGGCAAGAAGCCGTTCAAGGTCGGGCATCTGTTCAAGCTCAAGGGCAAGGACCACGTCGAGATCGAACAGGCCATCCCCGGCGACATCGCCGCGGTGGCCAAGGTCGACGAGCTGCATTTCGACGCGGTGCTGCACGACAGCCACGACGAAGACCATATCCATCTGGCGCCGCTGAATTTCCCGCGGCCGATGTTCGGCCTGGCAGTCGAAGCGGCCAGCAAGGGCCAGGAACAAAAACTCGCCACCGCGCTGCACAAGCTGGCCGAGGAAGATCCCTGCTTCCATGTCGAACACGAAACCGAAACCAACGAAACCGTGATCCGCGGTCTGTCGGACCTGCACCTGCGCATCAACATCGACCGGCTCAAGGACAAGTACGCCGTGGAGGTCAAAGTGCGGCCGCCGCGCATCGCCTACCGCGAAACCGTCGCCGGCAAGGCCGAAGGCCATCATCGCCACAAGAAACAGACCGGCGGCGCGGGCCAGTTCGGCGAAGTGTTCCTGCGGGTCGAACCCTTGCCGCGCGGCGGCGGCTTCGAATTCGTCGACGAGGTCAAGGGCGGCACCATCCCGGGTCAGTTCCTGCCGGCGGTGGAAAAAGGCGTGCGCCAGGTGCTGCACGACGGCGCGGTCGCCGGTTATCCGCTGCAGGACGTGCGGGTGATCGTGTACGACGGCAAATACCACAGCGTCGACAGCAAGGAAGTGGCCTTCGTCGCCGCCGGCAAGAAAGCCTTTCTCGACGCGATCGGCAAGGCGCGGCCGCAGGTGCTCGAACCGATCGTCGAACTGGAGGTCAACGCACCCGAGCAGCACATGGGCGACATCAGCGGCGGCCTGGCCAGCAAGCGCGCGCGCATCAGCGGAACCGACAGCATGCGCGGCGGCGAGATCGTGGTGCGCGCGCAGGTGCCGTTGTCGGAGCTGGAAGGCTATGCGGCCGAACTCAAGTCGGTCACCGCCGGACGCGGCCGCTACTCGCTGGATTTCAGTCACTACGAACCGGTGCCGGGGCACGTGCAGCAGAAACTGGTCGAGGCCTATAAACCTCGGCATGAGGAAGACTGAAGTCTGGCGGCAAGGGCATGGGTTCTGCTGCCGTGCAGGTCCGATCGCCGCGACGGGCGATCGGGCCTGAGGATTCGCCCCACTAAAGACGTCGATACCCGCGCAATCTTTTGGGGAATGGGTTTCAACCCCGCCCACAACAAACCTTTCGGCGGCCCATGGGTCTTGCGGACTCCCAGCGAGAACCCAATGGCTCACTCGCGTCGCAATAACCACTCACCACGCCGCAGCCAGATCTTTTGTGGGAGGGGCTTCAACCTCGACGCTCTGCGCTCAGTTCGCCGCGCAGCCGCGTCGCGAATCCCACCACGACATTTCCCCCGCCATCACACTCCAGCCCGAACAATCGCGATGGCCAGGCTCACACCCGGCCGCCTACCTCGTTACCATCGAAAGACATCGACCCGAAGGACACCGCGATGCCGCACAACGCCCCCGGCCACAGCCCGACCCGTCCGAACCTGCGCGATCCACGCAGCGCGCATCGGCGCGCGATCCTCGGCGCCTGCCTGACGCTCTGGCTCGTCGTACTGCCCGGCGCCGTCTGGGGAAAAACCGCTGCGAAGGGCCCGGCCGTCGAGAACCGCTGCGGGTGGTTCGTCAACCCAAGCCCCGGCAATGCCTGGCTGATCGATCGCGACGGCGAATGGACCATAGCGATACAGGGCGGCCATCAGGCCGACGGCGACTGGCCGCCGCCCAGGGCCGAGAAGGAATGGGTGCCGGCCGGAGGAGAAGGCGACCCGCGCGGCTACGGTTACGGCTGCGCCTGCATGAAGGTCAAAACCGATCGTGCGCAAATGCTGATCACCAGGATCGTGTCCTCGCAGGGCAAACCCCTGAGCCAATGCCGCCGCGATCGCAAGCTCAGCGAACCGCGCGATTGATTCGCGCCCGGACCTGTCACCCTCTCCGATCGATCCGCCGACCACCGAACCGATGACCGTCAACGCCAAGCCCTCCCTCGAGACCGACCCCGAACTGGCCGAGATCGTGTCCGATGCCCTGGACGTGGTGTCCAATCCGACCGACCTGATCGTCACCGTGCTGGTGCTGCTCGCCGCGCTGACGGTCGCGGTGCTGGTCACGCGCAAGATCAAACTCAAGCTGGGCCATCAGCGCCCGGTCCTGCTGATCCTGGTCGAATACCTGTGCATGCCGCTGATCATGCTGCTGAGCCTGGGCGCGATCAGCCTGATCGGCGGCAGCTTCGACAATCCGCTGATCGGCCTGGCCGGCACCTTGCTGTTCCTGTTCGTGATCATCCGCGTGATCGGCGCGGTGGTGGAGCTGCTGTTCCGCCCGACCATGCTGCTGCGGGTCATGCTGCGACTGGCCACGGTGGTGTCGTGGCTGGCCGTGGTGTTCGCCGTGTTCAAGGACCGCAGCGCGCTGATCGCCAAGCTGTATTCGGCCAAGCTCAGCTTCGGCGGCATCAACCTGTCCAGCGAGGGCGTGGTCAGGGGCCTGGTGGTCGGCGTGGTGATCGCGATCATCGCGCTGTGGGGCGACAAGACCATCACCAACCTGCTGCGCCGCAGCCGCACCTTGCAGCCCAATTTCGTGCTGGCGCTATCGCGGATCTTCAGCGTGGCGGTGTGGATCACCGCGACCGCGGTGATCTTCTCGATCAGCGGCATCAACCTCACCGCGCTGGCCGCGTTCAGCGGCGCGCTCGGCATCGGCCTGGGCCTGGGCCTGCAACGGCTCGCCGCGAGCTACATCAGCGGCCTGATCGTGCTGTTCGAACAATCCGTGCGGGTCGGCGACAACATCGCGACCAACAACATCGTCGGCCGGGTCACCCGCATGACCGTGCGCTACACCATGATCCGCACCCGCGACGGCGAAGAGGCCATCGTCCCCAACGACAGCCTGACCAGCAACGTGATCGTCAACCAGTCCTGGTCCGACCGTAATCTGCGCCTGGTCTGCGGGGTGCTGGTCAAGGGCGACGTCGACCTCGATCTGGCCCGCACCCTGTTCGTCGAGGCGATGACCGCGCAGCCGCGCGTACTGCAGCAACCGCCGCCGCATATGTACATCACCGGCGTCAACGACAAGGGCATCCAGCTCGACGGCCACTTCTGGATCAACGACCCGGAAAACGGCCAGCACAATGTCATCTCCGACACCTACGACGCGGTGCTCGCGGCGTTTCGCAAGAACGCGGTGCACTTGGTCGCGCAGTGATCGGCGGCATCGGGCTCGCGCCGATCGCGGCACGATGAACCCGCGGCGCCGCCGGCACGCCCCGCCGACGCACACGGCCGAACTACGCCATCGCAACGCAGCGTCGCGATGAACGGTGCATCGGCCGCCACCGCGCGGCGTGTGCGGGGAGTAGGATTCGCGGGTGACCGAAACCACCCACCCGCGGTTCTTCTGGCAGTTTCCGATGAAGCTGGTGCGCGAAGCGCGGCTGGACGAATTCCTGCCCGACGACGGCCATCTGCGCATCCTGTTCCTGTGGGGCAAGGACTGTCCGAACTGCGACGTCGCCAAGGGCCAGATGCTGCTCGCGCAGGAGCGCTTCAGCTGGCCGGACGTGGAGTGGCTGCACGACAACGTCTACGAAGATCCGGCGATGGGCACGCGTTTCGGCCTGCATGGCATTCCGGCGTTCCTGGTGTTCCGCGGAAGCAAGAAGCTCGGACGGATCGGTCAGTGGCCCGGCACCGAGGCCTTCGTGTCGGCGATCGAGAAGATCCAGAGTCAGTCGCCGGCATAGGCCTGCTCGATCGAAACAATCTCTAAGGCCGATCCACGCCCGAGCATTCGGCCTGATCATCGCCTCGCGCCCGACGTCATCGGGACAACCGGGTCGACCTCGACGCAAACGCGCAACACCCACTCGCGCCGATGCGATCGCGCGGGACTTGGCGGCTGCCATCGCGGCGGCGCAGACTGCGGTCCTGTCCCTCGCCCGCCGCCGCCATGTTCGACACCGCCACCCTTACCGCCTACCTGATCGCCGCCGCCGTGCTGGTGTTCATTCCCGGCCCCGGCACCGCCTGGATCATCGCCCAGAGCGCAGCCGGCGGGACCGCGCGCGGGGTGCAGGCCGCGTTCGGGCTGGAAACGGCGACACTGATCCACGCGCTCGCCGCCGGGCTCGGGCTGTCGGCGTTGCTGGCGACCTCGGCGCTGGCCTTCGAAGTGCTCAAGTACGCCGGCGCGGCATATCTGATCTGGCTCGGGATCAAGGCATGGCGCAGCGCGCCGGCGCCGGCGCCGGCCGACGCGACGGCCGAGCCGGTCGCCGAGGCCTTGCCGGCGACGGCGCGCGTGTCGGCCCGCCATGTCTATCTGCGTTCGGTCGTGACCGGCGTGCTCAATCCCAAAATCGCCTTGTTCTTCCTCGCTTTCCTGCCGCAGTTCGTGCATCCCGAGCGCGGCATGGTGTGGTTGCAGTTCCTGGTGCTCGGCGCGTTGCTGTCGATGATCGGCATGCTCAACAGCCTGATGCTGAGCTTCGCGGTCGGCCGCTTCGGCCGCCGTTTCGCCACCGGCGGCGGCCGCTGGAAGGAGCGCCTGACCGGCAGCGTGTTCATCGCGCTCGGTCTGCGTCTTGCGGTGCAGCAACGCGGCTGAGGCGCGCGCGGTGGATCAAGCCAGGGCGATCAGCCGCATCGCGCGAGCTTGAATCGCGGATGTACGTCAACGCTGTGGCGAGGCGTCGCCGGCCGTGCCCGCCTTGAAGGCCGGCGTCGTGGCCCATAGGTCGTTTGATCACGACCTCGATCACGACCTCGCTACGGAGCGAACCGCATGAAGACCCATGGCTTTCTCGACCAGTTGTTGAAGACCGCGCAGAACAGCCTCGGCGCAGGCGGCCTGGACGGCCTGCTCGGCGGCGGCAAGCCGCCGGTGCGTTACCAAGGCGACGAGAAGAAAGAGGAAAAACGCGGTCTACTCAATGCCGACTTCGGCAAGGGCGCACTGACCGGCGGCGCATTGGGCCTGTTGCTGGGCAACAAGAAACTGCGCAAGCACGCCGGCAAGATCGCCTTGTACGGCGGCGTCGCCGCGGTCGGCGTGCTCGCCTACAAGGCCTATGGCGACTACCGCCGTCAGCAGGGCGACAGCACGGCCGAGCCGCAGACGGTCGATCGCCTGCCGCCGCCGCAGGCCGAGCTGCACAGCCAGGCTATTCTCAAGGCGCTGGTCGCCGCGTCCAAGGCCGACGGCCACATCGACGCGCGCGAGCGCGAAGTGATCGAGGGCGAATTCACCCGCATCGACGGCGATCCGGAACTGCGCCGCTGGCTGCACGACGAACTGGAAAAGCCGCTGGACCCGGCCGAAGTCGCGCGCGCCGCGACCACCCCGGAGATCGGCGCGGAGATGTACCTGGCCAGCCTGCTCGCGACCGACGATCAGACCTATATGGAGCGCGCGTATCTGGACGAACTGGCGCGCCAGCTCAAGATCGACGATGCCTTGAAGGCCCGTCTGGAACAGCAGCTGCGCGACGCGCAGGCCTGACCGGCGCGGGCGCTCGCTCTAGCCTAATGCCGTCGCATGCGTCCGCGCCGCGGGCGGACGCATGCGATCGCGTCAGTACCCAGAACCGATCCGGCACCGGCATCGTCGCCGTCGACCCGATGACGATCGCCGCGCCCACGGCCGCTTTTGCGACGCCGCATCCGCTTCAGGCCCAGCCGTGCCGCCGCGGCTTCCCGCACGCGGCCTGCAGACGCTAGCATCGCCTGCGGCTGTAATCGTGCAGCCGGGTTGAATGGACTTCGCCGATGCGCCTGCTGATCCCCGCCCTGCTCGCATTGAGCTTCGTCGGCTGCTCCTGCCAACGCCAACCCGACCCGGACGTCGCGGTCGCGCCGCCCGCGGCGCCAGCGCCCGACGACGCGCAAACCCGCGCCCAGGCGGCCGCCGCGCAGCGCGCCCAGGCGCAAAGCCAGCAGCGCCTGGACGCGATGACCGACGCGGTCAACGAACTTCACCAGTACCTGCAGAAACTCGGCAGCGGCAAACGCGAGGAAGCCGACAAGCACTGGGCCTACCAGCGCCTGCCGCGCGGCAACGAAGAAGCCGACCTGCGCGCGCTCGACAACCTGCGCGCGATCCGCATCGAAAACGACACGCCCAAGCAGATCGATCAGGAACCCCAGCCTGAGCTGCTGGAAATTCCGGTCGACCTGCGGGTGAGCCTGCAGGATGGCGAAAACCGCCGTTACAAGGGTTGGTATCGGATGAAGCGCAATCCGGTGGATCGGCGTTGGGAATTGATCGGGGTGTCGATCGCGGTGGTGTTGCGCTGAGTTGTGCGCTTGATTGTGTGGTCGTAAAAGCGCAAGGCAAAAGCGAATCCCCCCTGCCCCCCTTTTCCAAAGGGGGGAAAAGCAACTGCGGGAAGGTGGGTCCGAGGTCGCGATCAGATTCGATCTGTCGGCTCGACTCCCTTGCTCGACTCCCTTGCTCGATTCTCTAGCTCGATTCTCTGACTCGACTCTCTGGCTCGATCCGTTGACGCGATGCGCAGCGCCCCGCTCTTGCTGTTCCCCCCTTTGGAAAAGGGGGGCAGGGGGGATTCGCTTTTGCTTTTGCTTTCGCTTTTGCTTTCGCTTTCGCTTTTGCTTTCGCTTTTGCTTTTGCTTTTGCTTTTGCTTTTGCTCTTTATCTTCACCAAGCACCGACGCAAGCCCCGGCCACACACCCAAACACCCTCCGCCGCTCCCAAGCTCGAATCCCGCCGCGACCCAATCCCCCCAAGTCAGCCCACATCCATCTAACTGAGCCGCCCCCAGCCAGCAACTTCCGGCACGTCGCCGACATCGCGGTTACGCCTATACACTCGTTCGATCGCGCGCCGGCCTGATCGAACAGGCATGATCGAAACCGATCGCGCTCCCAACCGCCTCGGACTCCGCCATGCGCCCGTCTCGCCCGTTGATTGCCCTGATCGCCGTCCTGACCTGTCCGCTGTGGCTGATGACGGGCTGCAAGGACAAAGGCACCGCCGCGGACGGCGGCGGCGAAGGCGAGCCCGGTCAATCCCTGCCGACACCCGAAGGCGCGAGCCGCGGCGGCGTGACCGGCATGCCCGACCGCCCCGGCCCCGGCCAGATCGGCATGCCCGAGGTCGACCCGAACGCGCCGCCGGCGCTGGACGAAAACGGCAACCCGATCGCGCCGGTCGAGCCCACCGACCCGGCCGCGCTGCCGGTCGACGGCACCTTGCCGATCGCCGCGCCGGCCGATCCCAATGCGCCGCCGGCCACGCCCGCCGAACCCAGCGCCGAAGACGCGGTCGCCGTGATCCGCGATTACTACGCCGCGATCAACGGCAAGAACTTCGAACGCGCCTACGCGCTGTGGTCCGACGGCGGCCGCGCCAGCGGACAGACCCCGCAGCAGTTCGCCGACGGTTTCGCCGAAACCGCCGGCGTCTCGGTCGAAGTGATGCCGCCCGGTCGCATCGATGCCGGCGCCGGCCAGCGCTATATCGAAGTGCCGGTCGCGATCGCCTCGACCCAGCGCGACGGCAGTCAGCACAAGTACGTCGGCGCTTACACCCTGCGCCGCGCGGTGGTCGACGGCGCCAGCGACGCGCAGCGCGCGTGGCGGATCGGCAGCGCCGATATTCGCGAAGTCAAGCCATGAACCTCGCCGCGTCGCGCGCTGCGATCGCGCTGAGCCTGTGCGCGCTGCTGGGCGCGTGCGAGCGGCAGGCCGCGACGCCGCAACCCGCGCCTGCCGTCAAGGCCACGCCATCGCCTGCGGCACCCGCGCAAGCCGCACCTTCGATCGCGGCCGAACCCGCGGCCCAAGTGGTGTCCGATTACGTTCTGCCCGGCGCGCTCGCACCCGATGTCGGACCCGAGCGCCTGAAGCAACTATTCGGCGCCGCCAATGTCCGCATCGACGACCACATGCCCGGCCCCGAAGGCGAGGAATTCCGCGGCGTGATCCTGTTCGCCGACGACCCCACTCGCCGCGCCGTCCTGCACTACCAGGACGAACAGCAACTACGCGGCCTGGCTTTCGTGAGCGTGCGCGAACCCGACACCCGCTGGCGCCTCGACAACGGCATCGTCATGGGCATGCGCCTGAGCGAACTGGTACGGCTCAACGGCAAACCGATCCGCTTCAGCGGCATGGGCTGGGATTACGGCGGCACCATCACCGACTGGAACGGCGGCAAGCTCGCCAGCCGCGACGGCGATCCGGTGATGCGCGGCGCGCGCCTGGGCCAAGTGCCCGACCCGTCCATGCAAGCCGACGCGGTGCCGTCCAGCGACGCGGACTACGCCAGCGACGATCCCAAGTTCCCCAGGCAGGGCGAGTTGCTGCGGGTCGAAGAACTCAGCGTGTCGTTTCCCGGCGAGGACGATCTTTGAGCCTCGCCACGGCCGCCCGCGCATGAGCGCGCAGCCACCGCGCATCGTCCTCGACAGCAATGTCTGCCTGGACCTGTTCGCGTTCCAGGCGCCGGATCTGGCGCCCTTGCTCGAAGCCTTGCATAGCGGCGCGATCGAAGCGGTCACCGACACCGAATGCCGCGCCGAATGGCAACGCGTGCTGACCTATCCGCAATTGAAGCTCGACCCGGCCGCGCGCGAACGCAGCCTGCTCGACTACGACCGCTGGCTGCGGGTGCTGGCGCACGACGCCGATGCTCAGACCGTCGCCCTGCCCCGCTGCGCCGATCCGGACGATCAGAAATTCCTCGAACTGGCGCTGGCGGCGAACGCGCGCTGGCTGCTCACCCGCGACCATGCGCTGCTGGTGCTCGGCCGCCGCACCGCGCGCGCCGGCCTGTTCGAGATCCTGACCGCGCGCGCCTGGGTCGCCCTGCGGAATTTACGCGGCGACACCGCCACGCCTGCCTGAAGCCCGCGCGGACGCATGCCATACTCGGCGCATGCAAGGCGTACCCGCCCAATTCGTCGATGCCTTCGACGCGGCCGAATTCCGCCAGCCGGCGCATCGCCGCGGCATCGAGCTGTACCGCGCGCACATCGTCCGCCACGCCTTCGAACCGCACACCCACGAGGCCTACGGCCTGGGCGCGATCGAGTCCGGGGTCGAACGCTTCCGCTACCGCGGCAGCGATCATCTGGCGCCGCCCGACTCGCTGGTGCTGATGAACCCCGATGTGCTGCACACCGGCCGCGCCGAAACCGAAGGCGGTTGGCGCTACCGCATGATCTACGTCGACCCCGACGTGGCCGACGAGATCACCGGCGAAGCCGGCTGGTGGTTCGATCAGGCCGTGCAGCACGACCCGCTGCGCGCGCGCCGCATCACCGCGCGCCTGGATGGTCTGTGGCGAGCATGCGAACCGCTGGATTTCGACAGCCAGCTGCATGCGCTGCTCGGCGAATTCCGCGATCACGCGCGCATCCCGCGGCGCGCGCGCGACGAACCGGCGCATCGCTTCGACCGCGTGATCGACTACCTGCGCGCGCATCTGGCCGAACGGATCACCCTGGACGAACTCGCCGCGATCGCCGGCCTGAGTCCGTTCCATTTTCTGCGCCGGTTCCGCGCGCAGTACCACGTCACTCCGCAGCAGATGCTGATGGCGCTGCGTCTGTATCAGGCCAAGCGCCTGCTCGCCGCGGGCGCCGCGCCGGCCGGCATCGCCGCCGACACCGGCCTGACCGATCAGGCGCACCTCACTCGCGCCTTCTCGCGCCGCTACGGCATCACGCCGGCGCGGTATCAGAAACAGATTCGCGGCTGACGGTTGGCAACGGCGTTGTCGCGATGACGCGGTCGCGGCTCGCGCCGCTCCTACACTCGGCACACGAAGCTTCACCCAAGCCCCTGTAGGAGCGGCGCAAGCCGCGACCACGCCACCGCGCCCGCGACGCCAACCCGCCAACCCGCGACCCGCCAAACCGCAATCTGCTACAAGACCCCGCCATCGCCGCCCGCCACACTGCGCGCATGCTGCTAGGAACCCTTTACGCCCTGCTCGCCGGCCTGATCTGGGGCTTGGTCTTCATCGGCCCGCTGCTGCTGCCCGAATACCCGGCCGCGCTGCAATCGGTCGGGCGCTATCTCGCCTTCGGCCTGATCGCCCTGCCCCTGGCCTGGCTCGACCGCGGCGCCTTGCGTCAGCTCACCCGCGCCGACTGGATCGAAGCGTTGAAGCTGTCGGCGATCGGCAACCTGCTCTATTACCTGTGCCTTGCCAGCGCGATCCAGCGCGCCGGCGGCCCGCTGCCGACCATGATCATCGGCACCTTGCCGGTGGTGATCGCGATCAGCGCCAACCTGCGCGACAGCAAACGCGACGGCCGCCTGCCGTGGCGGCGGCTGGCGCCATCGCTGCTGCTGATCGCGCTGGGCATCGCTTGCGTCAATCAAGTCGAACTCGAAGCGCTGCGCGCCGACGCCAACGCCGACCTGGGCCGTTACGCGGTCGGCGCGCTGCTCGCGCTCGGCGGCGTCGCCTGCTGGACCTGGTATCCGCTGCGCAACGCCGACTGGCTGCGCGCGCATCCCGGCCGCAACCCACGCACCTGGGCCACCGCGCAAGGGGTGGCGATCCTGCCGCTGGCCTTGCTCGGCTACATCGCGCTGTGGCTGTACATGAGCGCGAGCGGCGCATCGTTCGCGATGCCGTTCGGGCCGCGTCCGGCGTTCTTCATCGGTTTGATGGCGACGATCGGCTTGTTCGCCTCGTGGGTCGGCACCCTGTGCTGGAACCAGGCCAGTCAGCGCTTGCCGACCGCGCTGGCTGGGCAACTGATCGTGTTCGAAACCCTGGCGGCGTTGAGCTACACCTTCATCCTGCGCGGCCAGATGCCGAAGCCGTTGACGCTGGTCGGCGTCGGTTTGTTGATTGCCGGGGTGATCTGGGCGCTGCGGGTCAAGCCGGTGCATGCGCAAGCGGCATCGGTGGGCGATGCGGCGTGAGTGGTCGGAAAGATCGGTGACGGTTGGATCTTGAGCGGCTTGTCGTCGCCGCATGGGTGTCGGCTTCGATCGCGTGCGTCGTACATTGCAACGCGTGATCGCGGATGGTGACCGACGCATTACGAAAATCGTCGCGCATCGAACGGGGACGCGGCATCCGCAACCACTGAAAACGTCCAAGCAACGCGGCAACGGCCATCGCAAGCCGTCATGCCCCACTGCGGCGATATGCCGCACTCGGGCGCGAAAAACGCCGCCTAAGCTTCCCGGCTTTCAGCCTGCGATTACCCCCTCATGCGCATCGTCACACTTCGTATCGCCGCGCTCGCATTGGCGAGCGCCGTCGCCTTGGATGCATTCGCCTTCGACGGCGTCGCCCAGTCCGATGCGGCGCCGACGCCCGACGATGCATCGGCAAAAACGCTCGGCACGGTTCGCGTCCTGGGTCGCTACGCGCGAGGCCGCGCGGTCGACAGCCCCGAGGCCGCGCGCGCGCGTCTGGACCAGCGCGCCGGCGCGACCGCTCTGGTCGACGGCGAGTCGTATCGCGACGGCCGCGTCAGCACCTTGACCGATGCATTGGGCTACGCGCCGGGGGTGTTCGTGCAACCGCGCTTCGGCGCCGAGGAAGCGCGCCTGTCGATCCGCGGCTCGGGTCTGCAGCGCACCTTCCATGGCCGCGGCCTGGAACTGCTGCAGGACGGCAGCCCGCTCAACCTCGCCGACGGCGGTTTCGATTTCCAGGCGGTCGAGCCGCTGGCGACGCGCTACATCGAGGTCTACCGCGGCGCCAACGCGCTGGAGTTCGGCGCGGCCACGCTCGGCGGCGCGATCAACTTCGTTTCGCCGACCGGTTACGACGCCGCGCCCGCGACCCTGCGCGCCGAGGCCGGCGCATTCGGCTATCGCCGCGGCCAGATCGCGCTTGCCGGCGTGCGCGGCGACGCCGATGGTTATCTGAGTCTGAGCGGCATCAATCAAACCGGTTATCGCGACCATGCCGAACAGGAAAATTATCGCTTGTTCGCCAATGCCGGCTATCGCTTCAGCGACACGCTCGACGCGCGCGTCTACCTGACCCATGTCGACACGCGCTCGGCCCTGCCCGGCAATCTGACCCTCGACGAGTCGCGCCGCGATCCGCGCCGGGCCGCGCCCGGCAACCTCACCTTGAACCAGCGCCGCGACTATCGCCTCGACCGCATCGCCGGCAAGCTGGCCTGGGCCGCATCCGAACGCAGCACGCTGACCATGTCGGCCTATTACGCCGACAAGTCGCTGCACCACCCGATCTTCCAGGTGCTGCAGCAGGACAGTTCCGACGTCGGCATCGATGTCCGCTGGCGCCACCAGTCGCAATGGCTGGGCCTGCGCAATGTGCTGATCGCCGGCGCCGCCTTCGCCCAGGGCGACATCGACGACGATCGTTACTTCAACATCGCCGGCCGCGCCGGCGCGCGCAGCAACCGCTTCGATCAACGCGCGCGCAATCGCAAACTCTATCTGGAGAACCAGACCTGGCTGGCGCCGCAATGGGTGCTGTCGCTGGGCGCGCAGGCGCTCGACGCCGACCGCCGCTCGCGCGATCGGTTCATCACCGGCGGCCGCGACGAGAGTTTCGCCGCCGACTATTCCGGCATCAGCCCCAAGCTCGGCCTGCGCTATGTGATCGACGAGCACGCCCAGCTCTATGCCAACCTCAGCCGCAGCTTGGAACCGCCGAGCTTCGGCGAACTCAGCGGCGGCCCCGGCATCACCCCGGTCGACAAGCAACGCGCGGACAGCGGCGAGATCGGCCTGCGCCTCAACGGCGACGCGTTGTCGCTGGACCTGGCCGTGTACCGCGCGCGGGTCCGCGGCGAACTGCTTTCGCTCAGCGACGGCAACGGCAATCCGCTGGGCACGGTCAATGCCGATCGCACCGTGCATCAGGGCATCGAACTCGGCCTGGGCTGGAAGCCCGCGGCGCAGTGGACCGTGTCGGCCAACTACCTCTACAACGATTTCCGTTTCGACGGCGACCGCGTCTACGGCGACAACGACCTGGCCGGCGTGCCACCGCAACAACTGCGCGCCGAATTGCGCTGGTCGCCGGGCGAGTATCTGTACCTGGCGCCGAGCGTGGAATGGACGCCGCAGTCGTACTACATCGATCACGCTAACAGCTTCAAGGCGCCGGGCTACACCATCGCCGGCCTGCGCATCGGCGGCAAGCTCGCGAAGCAATGGTCGTGGTTCGCCGACGCGCGCAACCTCGGCGACCGCAAGTGGATCGCCAGCACCAACGTGATCGCCGACGCGCGCGGGTTGGATGGGCGTAATTTTTTGCCGGGCGATGGGCGCGCGGTGTATTTCGGGGTGGAGTGGCGGAAGGAGTGATTGGCGTCCGCTGATGGGCGGTCGAATTCGCGCGGCAACGCGGCGTATCGGTTGGTGGCGTCGTCGATGCGGTGTCGTGGTCGCGGCTTGCGCCGCTCCTGCAAGTAGCGCACAAACCTTCACGCAAGCCCCTGTAGGAGCGGCGCAAGCCGCGACCGCGACACCACGAACAACGACGCAACCTCACGCAAAAAATTCCCCCACGCCCACCAAAGCACACGCACTGATCGGCACCGACCTATCCCAAAGCAGAGCCCGCCCCTCGAACTGACCCGACAGTGCATCGGAACCAAAAACACCCGCCGGCCACACGGCCGGCGGGCGCCTGCATCAGTTCCAGCAACTGCTGGGCTGATCGACCACCGTCACCCAGAAGCGCGTGCTGGCGTCGACGTTGCCGTAGGCCCGCCAGCTCCAGCCGCCGTCGCCGTCGTGGTGCGTGGCCATGCGATAGCCCGGGCCGAACTCGGCGCGGCAGAACGCATCGGCCTGCGCGCGGGTGGCGAACGAATCGCCGCGCACCGCGCGGCTCAGCGCGATGTTGCCCTTGGCCCAGCCGTTGTAATAGTCGGTCGGCACCGGCGCGGGCGAGCCGTCCTGCTTCAGACACAACACCGGCAGGCGGGCCGAGCACACGGTGTCGCCCTGGTAGGCGTCGCACTCGGGACTGAAGCAGCCCACGTGGTCGACGCCGTTGGCGTGGCCGGCCTTGCGCCAGGTCACGCCCTTGCCGCCGGCGGCGGCCGCGGAAAACGCCACCATGATCAGGGCCGCGGCGGCGGCGATACGGATTGCGCGAACATCCATTGCTTGCTCCTTGTCGAAAGATCCGAAAGGCGCGCCTCGCGCAACGTCTGCCGATTAACCACGGCCTGCCCGCCGCGGCGATGCGCGCCGGCACGTCGGGGGATGGCGTGCCGGCGCGATCTCTACCACCTCGAACGCGCCGGAACCGGTACTCCTAAGCCCTTTCGCCCGGGCGCTTGCGCTCTTATGCAGCCGGTCACACGCGGCGCAAACGCCCGGCGCCAAAACGCGGCGACGCCGGCAGCTTCATACTGCAACCCAGTTCGTTGTACGCGCCGGACGGCGATCAAATCTCGAATCGGTACGACAGCTTCACCAGCAACTGCTCGCTGTCGCGCAGATCGAACGCATCGCGGAATTGCCGGCCGACGCCGTCGTGCTGCATGCCTTCCTCGAACATCTCGCCGCCGCGCACGTAGGCCACGTACAGGTACGACAGCGGCGCCAGTTCGTAGCGGTAACGCACCTGGAAGCCGAGATTGCGCACGCGGAAATCCGGAATCTCCTCGGCCACCGCCAGGGCGCGGCCATCGCTGGCGACCCGATAGGCCTGACGCGCGCGCGCATCCACGCCGATGGTTTCCAGGCGCAGCCGCAGTTCCTGCTTGTCGTCGATGAACCATTGCAGGCCGGCGTTGAGCGACAACAGGTCGGAGCGGAAACTGGCGACGCGGTTGCCCTGACGCCACAGCAGCCAGTCGGGGTTGTGGCTGTACTCGACCCCGGCGAACAGCAGCATGCGGTCGCTGAACTGGTAATTCGGCTCCAGGTACACACGCAGCCTGCCTTCGTCGACACCGCCCAGGCCGTCCGCGCTGTAGCCGGCTTCGGTGTACAGCGACCACGGGTTGTCGCCCTGGCGCGGACGCAGCCCCTCGTAGGTCAAAAACAATTTCGCCGGCACCCGCAGCACACCGTGGCCGCGGGTAATCAGGTCGTCGTGACCGCTGCCCCACAAGGCCGCTTCGAGGAACTCGCGGCCGCCATTGCGCAGATCGCTGCGGCGGTTGATCGATACCGCATCGGCGATATGCACGCCGTCGTCGCTGTAGCGGCGCGACACCGCGTAATGCCAGTCGTGGCTGGAGTACGCCGAATCGGCCGGCAGATCGGTGACGCGCCGGCCCAGGTCGTAGCGCAGGTAGTTGAAGTTGTTGCGCTCCAGATAACCGAAGTCGTTGAGCATCAGGTCCTTGCCCAGATGCAGGCCGTACAGCTGCTGGCGCCAGCCCTTGCCCATGTCGTAATCGATGCGGACCTGCCCGCCGCTGTCGCGGAAACTGCGCCCGGCCTGTTCGACATCGGAGGCGACCACCGCGCCGCGGATCGACCACTGCGGGTTCGGCGTCCAGCGCTGGTCGAATTCGTAGACGTTGGCTTGGCGATCCAGAAACGGCCGATCGACCTGGGTAACCATCGCGCCGAGCCCGAAGCGGGCGAAATCGCGGGTGACGCGCGCGGCGTAGAAGTCGCGGCCGACCTCCTCGCCCTCGCTGGCGGCGAACAAGCCGTAGTTGAAGCCCGCCGCGCTGCCGTTGAGCTTGAGCGCCGCGGTCACGTCGCCCGAGCCCTTGCCGTCGTCGCGGCCGCCGCCGACGCGGCGGGTGTAGATCAGGCGGCTGTTGCTGCCGTACGAACCGAACGGCACGTCGAAGAAGCTCTGGTTCTCGGTGAAGAACGGCCGCTTGTCGCTGAAGAAGGTTTCGGTGGCGCTGAAGTTGACGGTCAGTTCGTCGCTTTCGACCTGGCCGAAATCCGGGTTCAAGGTCGCGCTGAGCTGGAACTTGCCGCTGGGTTTCCAGAACAGGTCCAGGCCGCCGTCGAAGTCGCCCTTGTGCTTGACCGCGTCCTGCACGCCGACCACGTATGGCGTGATCGCCAGCAAAGTCTGGCCGTAGGCCGGCATCTGCACGCGGTTGAACGCCGACAGATAGCGCGCCTGGGTGTAATGCACCGCCGGCCACGAGGTGCGTTCGCCGGTTGAGGCGATCACCCGGTCGAGCTGGATGCCGATCGTGCGGTTGCCGCCGTCGGCCTTGCGCATCGGCGCGATATGCCAGGGGATCAGCATCTCCGCCGACCAGCCCTCGTCGTCTTCGCTGGTGGCGTGGCGCCAGTCGCCGTCCCAGTCGTTGTTGAACTGGTTTTCGCTGGTGATGGTGGCGTCGGTGATGCTGTTGGCCAGGGTCACGGTGAAGTTGTAGCCCATGCGGCCGTCGCCATCGAAGTCGACGTATAGGTTGACCCGGTCGACCGTGCCGTCGCCGTCGCGCTCGGTGTGCTGGCGCAGCCGCGGCACCCCGGCCGGCTGCTGATTGCGGAACGCGATCGCCAGGCCTTCGGGCGTCGCCATCATCCAGGCCTGGGTCGGCTGCGACGCGGCTTCGCGCGACAGCGGCTGGGTCAGGCGGAAATCCTCGATGTGCTGGGCCTGGCTCCATTCCTGCGGATCGATGCGGCCGTCGATCTCCACCGCCTGCGCGCACGGCGCGGCCAACACGGCGCAGGCGGCCGACAACGAAACGAACAATGGATTGCGCATGCTGCGACCCCGAGCCGGTGAACCGACCCGCGACGCATCCCCGTCGCGGTATCGAGTCGCGGCATACGGCACCGCGACGCCGCGCAGACTAGCGGTGCGACGAGCGTGCGCTAAATGGCGTAAGTCATGGCAACCATTGGCCGTTCATGTGCATCCCAGCGCCATGGGCCCTTGGCTCAGGTCGCGGCGTGGCCGCTGCGTGACAAACGTCAGCGGCAGCGGCTGACTTCGCGCGCTCGTCCGTGGAGCGGAACCGCGCCCGCTGTCATCGCGGCGCTGCCTATCCGGATCGAATCGGTGCGCTCAAGGCGCCGTGGCGTCGTGCGCGACGAACGCCGACTCGCCGTGCGGCAGTTGCAACCAGTCCGGGTGGCTCAGCGCGCGCGCGATATCGCTCTGCCCCGACAGCCAATGCTCGCGCATCGCCACGCGGCCGAACTGATAGTCCTTGAAGTGGCCGATGCGCGCGCGGTCGCGGTAGATCAGATGGACCACGCTGTAGCGGCGGTCGCAGGCCAGCTCGGCCGCGTGCTGCGCCCAGGGATTGGTCTTGCGCACGTCCTCGGGGATTTCCTCCAGCAATTCGCGCAGCAGCCGCCGGTAATGCTGGAACACCCGCTGGGTGTCGGTGATCAGGCGGGTGCGGCTGGAGTATTGGATTTCCTTCTGCCGCTCGGCCACGTCGAGCAGGTTCTGCGGCAGATCGCCGCGCGCGTTCCACAGGTCGACCTGGAACACCAGGGTGTCGCGCCGCGGCGATGCGGTCAGCACCTGCGACAAGGGCGTGTTGGACACCAGGCCGCCGTCCCAGTAGAACTCGCCGTCGATCTCGACCGCCGGAAACGCCGGCGGCAGCGCGCCCGAGGCGAGGATATGCCGCGCGTCCAGCCGCATCTGGGTGTTGTCGAAATACTCCAGGTTGCCGGTGCGCACGTTGACCGCGCCGACGCTTACGCGGATGCCGCCGTCGTTGAGCCGGTCGAAGTCGACCATGCGATCGAGCGTGGCGATCATCGGCGAGGTGTCGTAGAAACTCGCCTCCGCCGGCCCCGGCGGCGCGCCGAACAGCGCCATCGGATCCTGGCCGAGCCAACCGCGCGGCTGGTAGAAGCCGTGCTGGCCTTCGACGATCGCGCGCCAGGCTTCCCAGGTGTCGAGCCAGGCGCGGCTGTCGGCGTCGATATCGGCGAAGCGCGCTTCCTGGCCGAAGGTGGTCGACGGCAACAGGTAGGGACGCGAGATCGTGTCCCAGAATTCGCGCAACGCCTCCATGCGCCGCTGCGGCGGATTGCCGGCGATGATCGCGGTGTTGAACGCGCCGATCGAGATGCCGGCGATCCAGTTCGGCGCGATGCCGGCTTCGAACAGACCTTGATAGACCCCGGCCTGGTAGGCGCCGAGCGCGCCGCCGCCTTGCAGGACCAGGGCGATGTTGTCGGGCAGGACCGGCGCGGTGTCGTGGGTTTGAGTCCGGCGCTTGCCGCGGCCGGGCGCGGCGTTGGCATCGGCCGGATCGATGAACGCTGCTCTCTTGACGGCGCGTTTGCTCGCCGCGGGCGCGGTGACGACGGCAGGAGCGGCGGCTGGGCGGCGCGTACTTGCACGCGCGGGCGGTTCCTTGCGCGCCGGCGCCTTGGCCGGCGGGTCTTTCTTCGCAGGGGTGGCCGGTTTGGGGTCGCGTTTGGCTGGATCGCGACGCGCCGGCTCGCGCTTGGCCGGCTCAGACTCGCTGGCGCGCTTTGCGCCGCCGGTAGAAGCGGCATTGCGCCGGGTCGGAGTGCGCGTGGTTGCCATGCTGACCGCCTTTTACTGTGAAGAGCTGCGGGGTGTCACTTTC
Source organism: Lysobacter capsici (assembly GCF_014779555.2). NCBI lineage: Bacteria > Pseudomonadati > Pseudomonadota > Gammaproteobacteria > Lysobacterales > Lysobacteraceae > Lysobacter > Lysobacter capsici. The sequence goes on along the minus strand of NZ_CP094357.1, from coordinate 1,526,810 downwards.
GAAGGTGCTGCTTTTGAAGGAGCCGCTTTTAAAGGTGTCGCGTTTAAAGGTACCTGAAGGTACTGCTTTCAGACTGCGGGCTACATGTTCCGACGACAAGCCAGACATCTCGTCGTCCGTCGCCCGATGCTTGTGCTCGTCATCCCCGCGAAGGCGGGGATCCAGAGACTTCAGCGCGAACTATCATCACCGTCATTCCCGCGAACGCGGGAATCCAGTGACTTTCGCCTTGCCGATGACGACGATTCCGACCAACGAAAAGTCGCTGGATTCCCGCGTTCGCGGGAATGACGAGCAAAGGCGCTGTGACATTCGCATTCACGGGGAATGACGAGCAAAGGCGACCCCACATGTCTTATTCGTGGAAATGCCGGGCAAAGCAGGCGCCGCGATCAACTCACGGACGCACGCCGCCTTACTGCATATACCAGCCATGGCTGACCACGAAACTCTGCCCCGTCAGCGCCGCACTCGGGAACTCAGCCAGGAACCGCACCGTCTGCGCCACGTCCTCGACCGTGGTGAACACACCGTCGACCGTATTGCCGAGCATGACCTTCTTGATCACCTCGTCCTCGCTGATGCCCAGCTCCTTCGCCTGTTCGGGAATCTGCTTGTCGACCAGCGGCGTGCGCACGAAGCCCGGGCACACCACATGGCTGCGCACGTTGTGCTTGGCGCCTTCCTTGGCGAGCACGCGCGACAGGCCGAGCAGGCCGTGCTTGGCGGTGACGTAGGCCGACTTCAGCGGCGAGGCCTCGTGCGAATGCACCGAGCCCATGTAGATCACCGTGCCGCCCTTGTCGCCCTTGTACATATGCGGCAACGCCGCCTTGGTGGTCAGGAACGCGCCGTCGAGATGGATCGCGAGCATCTTCTTCCAATCGGCGAAGGCGTAGTTCTCGATCGGGTTGACGATCTGGATGCCGGCGTTGGACACCAGGATGTCGATGCCGCCGAGCTCGGCGACCACCCGCTCGATGCCGGCGTTGACCGCGGCTTCGTCGGTGACGTCCATCGCCACGCCGATGGCGCGGCCGCCGTTGCCGACGATTTCGTCGGCCACCGCCTGGGCCCCGGCCTGGTTGAGGTCGGCGATCGCGATCGCGGCGCCGGCGCGGGCCAGCTCGTGGGCGATTTCCTTGCCGATGCCGCTGGCGGCTCCGGTGACGACGGCGACTTTGCCTTGGATCGAGCTCATGCGGAGGAACTCCTGGAATGCGATGCGGGAAGGACAGACGGGAAGAAAACGTGGCCCATGCGGGCGAACCGGCGGCCATTGTCGCCGCCCGGTGTTATCGCGGCGTGGCGGCGGATGCACCGCAGTGTCCCGTTGCGGGACGCGGCTGAGCTATCGGACTTTCGTACGCGGTCAATGATTGACCGGCCATGCCTGCGCTTGCTCTGCTTGTGCTCCCTCTCCCGCCCAGCGGGAGAGGGCTGGTGTGAGGGCCCGAGCGCTCAAGGCGGCTTCACGCCAGCTGTCGCCTGCCCTCATCCGGCCCTTCGGGCCACCTTCTCCCGCTCGGCGGGAGAAGGGCACGGCGCGGCGGGAGAAGGACGCGCTGGGACAAAGATGCGGCGAGAAGCGACGTTCGAGAACCTGGCTCGCCCCGGGCTCGCGGCCGCGGCGGGCAGAGCCGGCTTGCCTCAATCCTTCTTCTTGCCCTTCTTGTCCTTCTTCTTTTTCTTGTCCTTCTTCTTGTCCTTCTTCTTGTCTTTCTTCTTGGACTTCTTGTCCTTCTTGGGCTGCAGCATCGTGCCGGTGCAGTTTTCCGAGCCGCAGCGGCATTCCCAGATCTTCTTGAGTTCCTTGGTGTGCTTCTCGGCCAGGGTGATGCCGTAGTTGTACGACAGCTCCTCGCCCGCGGCGATGTCGCGGATCGCCTCGATGAACACCCGGTCCTTGCGGCGGTCGTCGCCGTCGTCCTCTTCCAGCACCGCTTCGCAGCTCGGCGAGCAGCTGTGGTTGATCCAGCGCGCCGAATTGCCTTCGTAGTTGGCGTCGATCACGAACTCGTCGTTGAGCGTGAACAGGAAGGTATGGCCCGAATCGGCGTCGCCGGTGTCGCCGGCATCGACCTCTTCGTGGCTGCGGCGGCGGCCCTTGTACTCGATGACGCGTTCGCCCTTGGCGATCGGGGCGACGGCGAATACACCGTTGCCGTGGATGGCGGAACGACGGGCGGCGATCTTGCGCGGCATGGGGATTCCCAACAATGACGAGCGCGCATTCTGACCTGCCGCGCCGGTCGCCGCTATCGTCGGCCGTCGCCTTTCTTCCGCGACCTGCTTCGATCGCCCGGCCATCGTCCGGCCACGGTCCGCAACGCGGCGCCCCGCCGCGGCCCGCGCCGGGGTCGTCGAGCCCGCGCTGAACACCCCGCTGAATTGGGCAAAACCGCCCGCTAGCCCGAGCCGGCATAAAAACGTACAATTTCGGTACGAATTCATCCCGAGCTTCCCCACGATGCTCCGCGTCACCAAACTCACCGATTACGCCACGGTCGTCCTGACCGTCCTGGCGGCCGGGCCCGATCGCGTGCTGAGCGCGTCGGAACTGGCCGAACGGGCGGGTCTGGAAGCGCCCACGGTCAGCAAGGTGCTCAAGCCGCTGGCCCAGGCCGGGCTGGTCGAAGGCTTCCGCGGCGCCAACGGCGGCTATCGCCTGGCCCGCGCCGCCGACGACATCGGCCTGATCGAGATCGTCGAGGCGATGGAAGGCCCGCTCGGCATGACCGAATGCAGCGTCCACGAAGGCCATTGCGGCCTGGAAAATCAGTGCGGCGTGCGCGCCAACTGGCGCCGCATCAACGACGTGGTCATCGAAGCGCTCAGCAACGTCACCTTGGCTCAAATGCTCGCTCCCACCGCATCCCTTCCTCACGACCCAGCCGCCAAGCGCATCGATCTGCGCCTGGCCGGCGCTTAGACAGTAGGCAGCCGCCATGGCCACCGACATCAAACCGACTCCCGCGCAGGCGGGCGACATCGCCAATAAAGAGATCCACGAGCAGCTGGGTCGCCGCTACGAAGCCGGTTTCATCACCGACATCGAGTCCGACAGCCTGCCGCCCGGCCTGGACGAGGACGTCATCCGCGCGCTCTCGGCCAAGAAGGACGAGCCGCAGTGGATGACCGACTGGCGTCTTGAGGCCTACCGCCATTGGCTGACCATGCCGATGCCGCACTGGGCCAAGCTCAATATCGCGCCGATCGATTTCCAGGCGCTGAGCTACTACAGCGCGCCCAAGGCCAAATACGCCTCGCTCGACGAAGTGCCGCAGGAACTGCTCGACACCTACGACAAGCTCGGCGTGCCGCTGCACGAGCGCGCGCGCCTGGCCGGTGTCGCGGTCGACGCGGTGTTCGACTCGGTCTCGGTCGGCACCACCTTCCGCAAGGAACTGGCCGAAAAGGGCGTGATCTTCTGCTCGATGTCCGAAGCGATCCGCGAGCAGCCCGAGCTGGTCAAGAAGTACCTCGGCAGCGTCGTGCCGACCGGCGACAACTTCTTCGCCGCGCTCAATTCGGCGGTGTTCTCCGACGGCAGCTTCGTGTTCATTCCCAAGGGCGTGCGCTGCCCGATGGAGCTGAGCACCTATTTCCGCATCAACGCCGGCCACACCGGTCAGTTCGAGCGCACCTTGATCATCTGCGAGGACAAGGCCTACGTCTCGTACCTGGAAGGCTGCACCGCGCCGATGCGCGACGAAAACCAGCTGCATGCGGCGGTGGTCGAGCTGGTCGCGCTGGAAGACGCCGAGATCAAGTATTCGACCGTGCAGAACTGGTACCCCGGCGACGAGAACGGCAAGGGCGGCATCTACAACTTCGTGACCAAGCGCGGCGAATGCCGCGGCGCGCGCAGCAAGATCAGCTGGACCCAGGTCGAGACCGGTTCGGCGATCACCTGGAAATACCCCAGCTGCGTGCTGCTCGGCGACGACTCGACCGGCGAGTTCTATTCGGTCGCGCTGACCCATCACCGTCAGCAGGCCGACACCGGCACCAAGATGATCCACGTCGGCAAGCGCACCAAGTCCAAGATCATCAGCAAGGGCATCAGCGCCGGCCGCGGCCAGAACACCTACCGCGGCCTGGTCAAGGTCGAGAAGAACGCCGCCGGCGCGCGCAACCACACCCAGTGCGACAGCCTGCTGATCGGCAAGAAGTGCGGTGCGCACACTTTCCCGTACATCGAGGTCAAGCACCCCGATGCGACGGTCGAGCACGAAGCGACCACGTCGAAGATCAGCGACGACCAGCTGTTCTACTGCCGCTCGCGCGGCATCGGCGAGGAAGACGCGGTGTCGATGATCGTCGACGGCTTCTGCAAGTCGGTGTTCCGCGAGCTGCCGATGGAGTTCGCGGTCGAAGCGAAAAAACTGCTGGAAGTCAGCCTGGAAGGGTCGGTCGGATGATGCGCGTACTCGCTGTGTGCTGCCTGGCCGCGTTGACGGCCGCCTGCTCCAAGACTCCGCAAACGCCGGCCGCGCAAGCGCCCGCCGCGTCCGTGCCCGCCCCGGCGGCCCAACCCGCCACGCCGGCCGAAACGCCCGCGCCGGCCACGCCGGCGGCGACGGTCGCGACGACGCAGTACGTGCTGCCGTTCACCAGCCAGGCCGAGGAAGGCGCGCCGGAGGATCCGCGTATCGTCCGCTGGGGCGAAGGCCCCTGCGGCGCGACCCCGTATGCGCGGGTGAGCGCGATTCCGCTCGAGGACAAATCGCTGCTGGCCGACTACGTGGTCGAATTCGACCAGGCCGGGCGCGAATTGCGCCGCTGGGGCAAACCCTACGAAGCCGACGTGATCGGCCTGGAAGGCCAGTGGCTGCGCGTGCGCGCGCGCGACAGCGAAGACAAATCGCACGAGTTCCGCATCGACGTGGCCGGCCGCATCGAATCCATCGCGGACAAGGCGCAGGCGCTGGCGGATCGCTCCAGGATGATCGACTGCCCGAAGCTGCCGACCTTCGCCGAATCCGATTACGAACAGTGCTACGACGTCACCGACGCGGCCGGCGCGCAGCGCCGCCTCGCCTACGAAGGCGTCTGCGCCTGAGCGCGAACCCGCGCGCGACCGCGCGGGTTTCGCCGCATCGACTCATTCCGAATTTCCGATGACCCATTCCATGCTCAAGATCGAAAACCTCCACGTCCAAGTCGCCGGCAAGGACATCCTCAAGGGCCTGTCGCTGGATCTGCAGCCCGGCCAGGTCCACGCCATCATGGGACCCAACGGCGCCGGCAAGTCCACCCTGGGCAACGTGCTGTCGGGCCGCGAAGGCTATGAGGTCACCCAGGGCACGGTCGAGTTCGAAGGCCGCGACCTGCTCGCGCTGGAACCCGAGGAACGCGCCGCCGCCGGCGTGTTCCTGGCGTTCCAGTACCCGGTCGAAATTCCGGGCGTGAACAACACCTATTTCCTGCGCACCGCGCTCAACGCCCAGCGCAAGGCGCGCGGCGAAGCCGAGCTCGATTCGATGCAGTTCCTCAAGCTGGTGCGCGAGAAACTCGCCGTGCTGCATCTGAAGGACGAACTGCTGCATCGCGGCGTCAACGAAGGCTTCAGCGGCGGCGAGAAGAAGCGCAACGAGATCTTCCAGCTCGCGCTGCTTGAACCGAAGCTGGCGATCCTCGACGAAACCGATTCGGGCTTGGACATCGACGCGCTCAAGGCGGTCGCCCACGGCGTCAACACGCTGCGGTCGCCCGATCGTGCGTTCCTGGTGATCACCCACTATCAGCGCCTGCTCGATTACATCAAGCCCGACGTGGTGCATGTGCTCGCCGACGGCCGCATCGTCGAGACCGGTGGCCCGGAGCTGGCGCTGGAACTGGAAGCGCACGGCTACGAATGGCTCAAGGACCGCGTCGCACCGGAGCATTCGGCGTGATGCGCGACCAACGGTTCCGGGAGCGCGCCCGATGAGCGCCCTGCTCGACGCATTCGTCTCGGCCTTCGACGCGCTGCCCGTGCGCGAATCGGCCGGCCTGGGCGCGACCCGCCGCGCCGCGCTCGACGCGGCCCTGCGCGACGGCCTGCCCGGCCCGCGCACCGAGGCCTGGAAATACACCCCGCTGCGCGCGCTGGAGCGCCGCGCCTTCGTCGCCGCCGACGCCGCCCCGGCCGCGTTCGACAGCGCCGCGATCGCCGGCATCCCGGCGCCGCGCATCGTCTTCCACAACGGCCGCTACGACGCCGCGCAGTCCGATCTGGCCGGCTTGCCGTCCGGCGTGTCGCTGCAGCCGCTGTCGCGGGTGCTCGCGCAAGGCGACGTGCGCGAAGCCAATTTCCTGGCCCGCCGCTACGAGCGCGCCGATGAAGTGTTCGCCCGGCTCAACGCCGCGCTCGCCGACGAAGGCGCGGTGCTGCGCGTGGACGCGGGCGCGCAGGCGCAAGTGCCGGTGCATCTGGTGTTCGTCGGCAGCCCGGCCGCGGGCGACCGCGCCTGGCACCTGCGCCACCTGATCGAGCTGCGCGAAGGCGCCGGCCTGACCGTGGTCGAGCATCAGCTCGCCGCCGACAGCCACACCCATCTGAGCAACAGCCTGACCCACGTGCATCTCGCGCCTAACGCGAACTTGTCGCACGCGCGGGTGCAGGACGAAGCGCTGGGCGCGACCGTGATCGCGCGCACCGACGCGGTGCTCGCGGGCAACGCGCGCTATCGCCGCATCGACCTGGAACTGGGCGCGGCGCTGTCGCGTCACGAACTCAACGCCGCGCTGCACGGCGAAGCCGCGCAGGTCCACGCCAACGGCGTGCTGCTGGCGACCGGTCGCCGTCACCTCGACACCCGACTGGGCATCGATCACGTTGGCCGCGACACCCAGTGCGAACTGATTTGGCGCGGCCTCGGCGCCGGCCGTTCGCGCGCCGCGTTCCACGGCGGCATCCTGATCCGCGAAGGCGCCGACGGCAGCAACGCCATGCTGTCGAACAAGAACCTGCTGCTCAGCGAAGGCGCCGAGATCGACACCCAGCCGGTGCTCGAGATCCACGCCGACGAAGTGCAGGCCGCGCACGGCGCGACCGTCGGCCAGCTCGACGCCAACGCGCTGTTCTACTTGCGCTCGCGCGGCGTGCCGGCCGAACAGGCGCGCGCCCTGCTGACCACCGCGTTCTGTCGCGAGACCTTGTCGTTGTTCGAAGACGACAGCGCGCGGGCGATGCTGGAAGTGCGCTTGAATCTGGCGCTGGAACGATTGATTTAAGAGCGAGGAAAACAGTGCGCAGGAGTGAGGAAACAGTACAGCGGCTCGACGACGGTTGAGCCAGACGCTGTTACTCGTTTCTCACTTTTCTCCACTCGTTTCTCTCCCCACCAAGGTCCGATCAATGAACGCCGTCCCCACCCCTACCGACTGGGCCGCGGTACGCGCCGACTTCCCGGTGCTCACCCGCGAAGTCCACGGCAAGCCGCTGATCTATTTCGATTCGGCCAACACCGGGCAGAAACCCGAGGCGGTGATCGCCGCTGTCGACGATTTCTATCGCCGCCATAACGCCAACGTCAGCCGCGCGGTCCATGCGCTAGGCTCGGAAGCGACCGAGCTGTACGAAAGCGCGCGCGGCAAGCTCGCCCACTTCCTCAATGTGCGCGGCGACGAGTTGGTGCTGTGCAGCGGCACCACCTTCGCGATCAATCTGGTCGCCTATTCGTGGGCGCTGCCGCGGCTCAAGGCCGGCGATGCGATCGTGCTCACGCGCATGGAGCACCACGCCAACATCGTGCCGTGGCAACTGGTCGCCCAGCGCACCGGCGCGGTGATCAAGGTCGCCGAGATCGACGAACGCGGCCAGCTCGATCTGGATCAGCTGTATTCGCTGCTCACCCCCGAGGTGAAACTGCTGGCGCTGACCCACGTCTCCAACGTGCTCGGCACGGTCAACCCGGTGCGCGAGATCTGCCGCGAAGCGCGCAAGCGCGGCATTGTCACCCTGATCGACGGCTCGCAGGCGGCGCCGCACCGGCCGCTCGACATCGCCGCGATCGGCTGCGATTTCTACGCGATCACCGGCCACAAGATGAGCGGCCCGACCGGCACCGGCGCGCTGTGGGCGCGGCGCGAACACCTCGACGCGATGCCGCCGTTCATCGGCGGCGGCGAGATGATCAAGGAAGTGCGGTTCGAAGGCACCGTGTTCGCCGACGGCCCGCGCCGCTTCGAGGCCGGCACCCCGAACATCGCCGGTTTCGCCGGGCTCGGCGCCGCGGTCGATTATCTGTCGGCGCTGGGCATGGCCAACATCGAAGCGCGCGAACAGGCCTTGCTGAGCCGCTTCACGCAGGCCTTGAAGCAAGTGCCGGGCCTGCGTATTTTCGGCGAGGCCGCCGACAAGGCCGCGGTGGTGAGCTTCCTGGTCGAAGGCGCGCACGCGCACGACCTGGCCACGCTGCTCGACCTGGAGGGCGTCGCGATCCGCTCCGGCCATCACTGCGCGCACCCGCTGATGCAACACTTCGGCGTGCCGGCGACCTGCCGCGCCTCGCTGGCCTACTACAACACGTTCGAAGAGATCGACGCCTTCGTGACGGCCCTGACCAAAGTACGCAAACTACTCGCATGACCGACGACACCATCAAGTTCCGCGCCGCCACCCTCGCCGACACCGACGCGGTGGTCGCGCTGGTCGAATCGGCGTATCGCGGCGATTCCGGCCGCCGCGGCTGGACCACCGAGGCCGACATTCTCGACGGCCGCCGCACCGGCCCGGACGAAATCGAAAGCGTGCTGGGCAAGGCGCAAGGCATGATCCTGATCGCCGAGCGCGCCGACGCGCCGGGCGAACTGCTGGCCTGCGCGCATATCGCGGTCGAGGACGACGGCAGCGGCTACTTCGGCATGTTCTCGGTCAACCCGACCCTGCAGGGCGGCGGCATCGGCAAGCGCGTGCTGGCCGAAGCCGAGCGCGTCGCGCGCGAGCAATGGAACCTGAGCCTGATCCGCATGAGCGTGATCAACGTGCGCGAGGAACTGATCGAGTTCTACGTGCGCCGCGGTTACGAACGGACCGGCCGATTCGAGCCGTTCCCCTACGGCGACGCGCGCTTCGGCCTGCCCAAGCGCGACGATCTGAGTTTCGAAATCCTGGAAAAGAAGCTTTGAGGGCCGGGATTGGGGATTCGGGATTCGGGATTGGCGAAACCGATGCCCCCGCTCTTGCCAGTCCTGCATTCCACATCCCGAATTCCGCATAGAGATTGCCGCCATGGGCGATTGGATTTTCGTCTGCGCCACTTCGCAACTGCTGCCGGGCGAATCCACCGTCGCCTGGGACGGCGACACCGCGATCTTCGTCTGCAATTACGACGGCGATTACTACGCGCTGGAAGACCGCTGCTCGCACGAGGACTTCGAATTGTCCTCGGGCACCTTCGACAGCGAGGAAGCGACGATCGAATGCGTGCTGCACGGCGCGCGTTTCGACGTGCGCGACGGCCGCCCGCTGTGCGCGCCGGCCTACGAACCGGTGCCGAAGTTCCCGGTGAAGGTCGAAGACGGCGGGGTGTGGACCCGCGACGATCGCGAGTAGAACGCTACAGCGCGAACGCATCGTTCGCCTTCTTCCAGCGGCGCCGCTGCGCCGCCTGAAGCCCATCGTTCCCATACGCGCGGCGTTGGGCGCAAAGTTTTTTGTGGGCGGGGCTCCAGGCCCGACGTTCTTCTTTCAGATCACCACGTTGCTTCGTCCCGTGAGGCAAGAGGCAATGCGCGGCGAGCCGAGACGGAGGCCTCGGAACTAGCCCTTCCCACCGCCTCGCAGCTAAGGCGACGCTGACATCTGGCGGGATGCGGTGACGCCGCATTGCGAAGACGAATAGTCGGCCGGGCGAAACCTCATAAAGCATCAAGCAACACGAGCCATGGCACTCCCTTCTCCCGCAAAGCGGGAGAAGGTGCCCGAAGGGCGGATGAGGGCAAGCGCGACCAAATCGGCGAGGTCGATTCGCCTTTCACACCCTCACCCCAACCCCTCTCCCGCGCCGCGGGAGAGGGGCTCGTCAAACCGCGACCCAGCGCTCAATCAGCACCCCGTTTACGCACATTCATGCGACGAAAACGGTTACAGGCCGGCCTTCGCATTCACTTTTCGTTGCAAATGAGAATTCATCTCATTAAGATCGCGGCCTGACGCGGCCTTGCACCGCCCTTTTCCTGCCCCTCCCAGAGATTCCCATGTCGACCACGAAGTTCGTCGTGTCGCCGCTTGCCGGCGCGCTCGCTCTTGCCCTCACCCTGCCCGTGTTCGCCGCCCCCGCGCCGGACCCCCAGGCCAAGGACGTCGAAGGCGTCGAAGTCCACGGCCAGCGCATCCAGAAGGCCAGCAGCAGCAAGTACACCGCGAACCTGCGCGATACCCCGCAGACGATCACCGTGATCGACCGCAACACCATCGACGGCCAGAACCTGCTGTCGCTGACCGACATCCTCAGCACCCTGCCCGGCATTACCTTCGGCGCCGGCGAAGGCGGCGGCGGTTTCGGCGACAAGATCAACCTGCGCGGCTTCGACGCCAGCAGCGACATCACCGTCGACGGCGTGCGCGACAGCGGTCTGTACAGCCGCACCGATCCGTTCAATCTGGAATCGGTGGAAGTCATCAACGGCGCCAACTCGGTGTACTCCGGCGCGGGCTCGGTCGGCGGCACCATCAACCTAGTGACCAAGAACGCCGGCCTCAACGAATTCCACAAGGCCTCGATCGCCGCCGGCACCGACAGCTACGCGCGCGTCACCGCCGACAGCAACTTCGTGATCGGCGAAAGCTCCGCGCTGCGCCTGAACATCATGGGCCACCAGAACGACGTGCCGGGCCGCGATGTCGAAACCAACGAGCGCTGGGGCGCGGCCGCCTCGCTCGCGTTCGGCCTGGGCGGCGACACCACCTGGTCCTTGAACTACCTGCACCAGGAAGACCAGAACACCCCGCAGTACGGCCTGCCGTTCTTCAACGGCGACGGCTTGCCGGGCGTGGATCGCGGCAACTACTACGGCTACAGCAACATCGACAAGCAGGACATCGAGCTCGACTCGCTGACCTCGATCATCGAGCACTCGTTCAACGACAAGTTCAAGATCCGCAACCTGACCCGCTGGCAGCAGGTCGATCAGTTCTCGCTGGTCGACGCCGTGCAGGGCACCTGGTGCCTGGCCAACAACCGCACCCCGACCGGCGCCACCTGCGGCGCGACGCTGCCGGGCAACTACAGCCCGAGCGGCCCGCGCGGCTACGGTCGCGATACCCGCAACACCACGATTTACAACCAGACCGATCTGACCACCACGTTCAACACCGGCGCGATCGAACACAACCTGGTCGCGGGCTTCTCGATCCTGCACGAAACCTTCGACCTCGACGTCACCAGCGATTTCCGCAACCCCAACGGCACCAACCCGTACATCGCCGGGCTGCCGCAGATGAACATCGCCAACCCCGATCACATCTATCGCGGCCCGCTCAATCGCACCCTCACCGGCCGCACCGAGGGCGAGCTCGACAACCGCGCGCTGTACGTGTTCGACACGCTGAAGTTCAACGAACAGTGGCAGCTGAGCCTGGGCGCGCGCTACGAGCGCAACGAGGGCAAGACCAACAACGCCGTGGTCGTGCTCGCTCCGACCACGGTCGGCGGCGCGCTGCCGGCGCAGCCGATCGGCACCATCACCGGTTACGGGGTGCCGTTCAAGAGCAACGACGACCTGTTCTCCTACCGCGCCGGTCTGGTCTACAAGCCGGTCGAGAACGGCAGCATCTACATCGCCTACGGCAACTCCAAGACCCCGTCGAAGGCCTCGGTCAACGGCTCGTGCACCGCGCAGACCTGCTCGGTCGATCCGGAAACCGCGGTCAATTACGAAATCGGCACCAAGTGGGACTTCGCCGACGGCCGCATCGCGCTGACCGGCTCGGTGTTCCGCAACGACCGCAAGAACTACAAGGTCGCCGATCTCGACAACCCGGCCAACCTGTCCGGCCTGCAGCAGCTCGACGGCCAGGCGCGCGTCGACGGCGTGATGCTCGGCGTGTCCGGACTGATCACCGACCAATGGGCGGTCTACGCCAACTACGCCTTCCTCGACAGCGAAGTGCTGCAGGGCGTGTCGGACCGTCAGGCCGGCCTGGGCCTGGATTACACCAAGGGCGATCGCCTGACCCAGGTGCCGGAGCACTCCTTCAGCCTGTGGACCACCTACGACATCAGCCCGAAGTGGCAGATCGGCTACGGCGCGACCTACCAGGGCAAGATCTGGCTGACCCAGCACAGCGCGACCAACGTCAACGGCCCGCTGACCACCTACGGCAGCTACTGGACCCACCGCGCGATGGTCAACTACAAGATCAACCGTTCGGCTTCGCTGCAGCTCAACGTCAACAACCTGACCGATGAGGATTACTTCACCCGTATCCGCAACAACGGTTGGGCGACCCCGGGCGACGGCCGCCAGTTCGTGCTGAGCGCCAACTTCGCCTTCTAAGCGCTCGCATCGGTACGGCGCGCCAGCAGTGGCACGCCGCATCGGGTTCACGTTCTAATCGGACTTCCATCGTCCACGCGCGCCGCCCGGGCCCTCCCGGGCGGCCGCATTGAGGAAAACCATGCTGCTGCACGTTCCCAAGGTCCTCACCGCCGAACAGGTCGCCCATTGCCGGGCCCGCCTGGAGCAAGCCGGCTGGGCCGATGGACGCATCACCGCCGGCCATCAGTCGGCCAAGGCCAAGGACAACGCGCAGTTGCCGGAGAACGATCCGGTCGCGCGCGAACTGGGGCCGCTGATTCTCGACGCGCTGGCGAAGAACTCGACCTTCTTCTCCGCCGCGCTGCCGCAGCGGGTGTATCCGCCGCTGTTCAACCGCTACGCCGGCGGCCAGTCGTTCGGTTTCCATGTCGACAACGCGATCCGCTACGACCGCAGCCGCGGCGGCATGGACGCGGTGCGCACCGACCTGTCGGCGACTTTGTTCCTGAGCGCGCCGGACGAATACGACGGTGGCGAACTGATCATCGAAGACACCTACGGCACCCACAGCGTCAAGCTCGCCGCCGGCGATCTGGTGCTGTATCCGGGCACCAGCCTGCACAAGGTCACCCCGGTCACCCGCGGCACGCGCATCGCCTCGTTCTTCTGGATCCAGAGTCTGGTCAGCGAAGACGCGCAACGGCGGCTGATGTTCGAACTCGACATCTCGATCCGCCGCCTCACCGCCGACGTGCCCGATCATCCGGCGCTGGTGCAGTTGACCGGCGTCTATCACAACCTGCTGCGGCGCTGGAGTCAGCCGTGAATGCGATCGGCGGCGGCGATGGCTCGATCAGGACTGGCTCGATAAAAGCCGGACCGATTCAGGCCGCTTCGGGGGCGATCGATGCTAATCGTCGTTCCTTTTGGCTCAAGACCCTGCACCGCTGGCACTGGATCAGCGCCGCGCTGAGCCTGGTCGCGCTGCTGTTGTTCTCGGTCACCGGCATCACCTTGAACCACGCCGCGCAGATCGAATCCGAACCGCGCGTGGTCAACGTCAAGGAAACCCTGCCGGCCAGCCTGCTGCGCAGCCTGAAGAAACAACCGGCGGCCGATGCGCCGTTGCCCGGCGCGGTCAACGACTGGCTCGCTGATGCGTTGGATGTGCGCACCGCCGGGCGCAAGGGCGAGTGGTCCGGCGCCGATGTCTACGTGTCCTTGCCGCGTCCCGGCGGCGATGCCTGGATCAGCATCGACCGCGAGAGCGGCGCGATCGAATACGAACGCACCGACCGCGGCTGGATCGCCTGGCTCAACGACCTGCACAAGGGCCGCAACACCGGCGCCGCGTGGCGCTGGTTCATCGATCTGTTCGCGGTGGCCTGCCTGTTGTTCGCGTTCACCGGCCTGTGGCTGCTGCAACTGCACGCGCGTCAGCGCGGCAAGACCTGGCCGCTGGTCGTGGCCGGTCTGGCGATCCCGCTGCTGGTCATCCTTCTTTTCATGCACTGAACATCCGTTTTCAAGCACTGCAGGAGCGATCCATGAAACTGTCGTCGTTCAAGGTCCTGATTCCCGCGCTGGCGCTGCCGCTGCCGGCGTTCGCGGCCGATCTGGAACTCAAGATCGAAATCCCGCGGATCAACGCGGCCGAGTACCACCGTCCCTATGTCGCGGCGTGGATCGAAAAATCCGACAACACCGTCGCCAGCAATCTCGCCGTGTGGTACGACCTGGACATGAAGAACGGCGAAGGCACCAAGTGGCTCAAGGACATGCGCCAGTGGTGGCGCCGCAGCGGCCGCACCCTGAGCATGCCGGTCGACGGCGTCAGCGGCGCGACCCGTCCGGTCGGCAGCCACGCGGTGTCGTTCAAGGGCAACAGCAAGCAACTCGCCGGCCTGAGCCCGGGCAGCTACACCCTGGTGGTCGAAGCCGCGCGCGAAGTCGGCGGCCGCGAAATGCTGACGATTCCGTTCGAATGGCCGGCCAAGGCGCAGACGCTGTCGGCGCAGGGCAAGACGGAACTGGGCAAGGTCGGGCTGGTGGTGAAGCCCTGAAAGGCCGGGAATCGGGAATGGGGAGTCGGGAATCGCATGAGCCCGCTCCGACCGTTTTCGATCCCGCGATTGCTGCTCTGACGATTCCCGATTCTCGATTCCCCATTCCCGGAACCAAATCATGAAGACCAAACTCACCCTCGTCACCGCGCTCGCTCTCGCCACGCTCGGCCTGGCCACCAACGCGCAGGCGCACAAGGCCTGGCTGCAGCCGTCGCAGACGGTGTTCTCCGACAAGGGCTCGTGGATGACGGTCGATGCGGCCGTGTCCAACGACCTGTTCTATTTCAACCATGTGCCGCTGCCGCTGGAGCGCCTGCAGGTGACCGCGCCGGACGGCAGCAAGGTCGAGCCGCAGAACGGTTCCACCGGCAAGCTGCGCAGCGTGTTCGACCTGCAGCTTCAGCAGGAAGGCACCTACAAGATCGCGATGAACAACGAAGGCATGTTCGCCAGCTACAAGCTCGGCGGCGAAGCCAAGCGCTGGCGCGGCAAGGCCAGCGAGTTCGCCACCGGCATCCCGGCCGGCGCGACCGACGTGGAAGCCTCCGAAAGCCTGGGCCGGGTGGAAACCTTCGCCACCGTCGGCAAGCCGAGCACCACCGTGTTCGCCACCACCGGCAAGGGCATCGAGCTGGTCCCGGTGACCCATCCGAACGATCTGTTCGCCGGCGAATCGGCGACATTCCAGTTGCTGGTCGACGGCAAGCCGGCCTCGGGCCTGAAGATCGAGATCGTCCCGGGCGCGACCCGTTACCGCAACGAGCAAGGCGAAATCCATGCCACCACCGGCGCCGACGGCAAGTTCGAAGTGAAATGGGCGCAGCCCGGCATGTACTGGCTGGAAACCGCGAGCGAAGACAAGAAGACCACGCTGCCGCAGGCCAAGCAGCGCCGTCTGAGCTACGTCGCCGTGTTCGAAGTGCTGCCGCAGTAAGTCGATGTCGCACGCCGTGCCGCAACCGATGTGGTCGTGGTCGGGCGCCTGGGGCGCTCCGGACGCGGCGTTGCACGAGCTGCGCGGCGTAAGCATGGGCACGCGGTGGTCGGTCAAGCTGATCGCCGCCGCGGCCGCTCTGCCCGCGCTCGAACACGGTATCCAAGCGCGACTGGACGAAGTCGTCGCGCAGATGAGCACCTGGGAAACCGATTCGCACATCAGCCGCTACAACCGCGCGCCGGCCGGCAGCGTGCATGACTTGCCGGTCGAATTCGCCGAAGTGATGGGCGCCGCGCTGACGCTAGCCGCCGACACCGACGGCGCCTACGACCCGAGCCTCGGCGCGCTGGTCGACCTGTGGGGCTTCGGCCCCGCCGGTCCCATCGCGCACGCGCCCGATGCGCGCGCGCTCGCCGATGCGCATCAGCGCGTGGGCTGGCAACGGCTGCATTGGGATGCTGCCACGCGTGAACTCACCCAACCCGGTGGTGCGTCGATCGATCTGTCGTCGATCGCGAAAGGTTACGGCGTCGATCGCGTCGCCGACTGGTTGTTGCAGCAAGGCGTGAAAGATTGCCTGGTCGAAGTCGGCGGCGAGTTGCGCGGGCACGGCCGTAAATCCGACGGCGGCGCCTGGCGGGTCGCGGTCGAACAACCCGGTGGCGGCGACAACGAAGCCGCCGCGGTCATCGCCCTGGATGGTTTGTCGATCGCGACCTCCGGCGATTACCGCCGCTATTTCGACGATGACGGCCAACGTTACGCGCACACGCTCGATCCGCGCAGCGGCCGGCCGATCGCCAACGAGGTCGCCTCGGTCACCGTGGCGCATGCGCAGTGCATGCACGCCGACGCACTGGCCACCGCGCTGAGCGTGCTCGGTCCGCACGCGGGCCTGGCCTACGCCAACCGTAAACATCTCGCCGCCTTGTTCGTGCTGCGCGACGGCGACGGCTTCGTCACCCGCGCCACGCCGGCCTTCGTCGCCTTGCAACGCTCCGTATGAATTCAGCGCCCGCACCGTTCCGCCGCCGTATCGACCTGAGCCTGATCGGCAATGCGCTGGTGGTGATCGCATTGATCGCGCTCGCGCTGTGCCTGTCGCAATGGCAGGCCGAGCCCTTGCAATGGTCGTCGCCGGGGCGCGGGCGGTTGTGGCTCGCCGCGGCGCTTGTCGCGGCTTACGCCGGTTTCGTCGCCGCGATCGCCTGGTCGCGCAAACGTCGCGCGCGCGCTTCCGCGCTGCCGACCATCGTCGAACAACAACGCGGCGACTGGCTGGTCGCGTTCGCCAGCCAGACCGGTTTCGCCGAACAACTCGCGCGGCGCAGCTGGGACGCGTTGCGCGATGCCGGCCTGCGCGCCGATCTGGCTGTACTGGGCAATCTCGATGCCGCGCAACTGTCGCAGTACTCGCGCGTGCTGTTCGTGGTCAGCACTACCGGCGAAGGCGACGCGCCGGATTCCGCCGCGCGCTTCGTGCGCCGGGTCATGGCGCACGGCGCTCATCTGGCGACGATGCGTTACGGCGTGCTCGCCCTGGGCGATCGCGAATACGCCGAATACTGCGCGTTCGGCC
This sequence comes from Lysobacter capsici, assembly GCF_014779555.2. Lineage (NCBI taxonomy): Bacteria > Pseudomonadati > Pseudomonadota > Gammaproteobacteria > Lysobacterales > Lysobacteraceae > Lysobacter > Lysobacter capsici. The sequence continues at coordinate 1,509,757 of NZ_CP094357.1, read as the reverse complement.
ATCGCCTCGACCATTGGCTGCGCCATGCCGGCGCGCAACCGCTGTTCGATCTGGTCGAGGTCGACAACGGCGAAGCCGGCGCCCTGCGGCATTGGCAGCATCACCTGGGGCAACTGGCCGGACGCACCGACCTGCCCGACTGGAGCGCGCCTTCGTATCGCCCGTGGCGATTGAGCGAACGGCGATTGTCCAATCCCGGCAGCGTCGGCGGACCGGCGTTCCATATCGCCCTGGTCCCGGCCGATGGCGCGGCGCTGGAGTGGCAGGCCGGCGATATCGCCGAGATCGGCCCGCGCAACAGCGCCGATGAGGTCGCGCAGTGGTTGCTCGCGGTCGGCCACGACGGGAACGCGTCGGTACGCGTCGACGACGCGAACATCGTGTTGTCCGAATTGCTGGCGCGTTCGCGCTTGCTGGACGCAGGCGCATTTGTCGGACGCAGCGCTCAGGCCATCGCCGATGCGCTCAAGGCGCTGCCGCATCGCGAGTATTCGATCGCGTCGGTTCCGGCCGATGGTTCGCTGCAGCTCCTGGTCCGACAGATGCACCGCGACGACGGGCGCCTGGGCAGCGGCAGCGGTTGGCTGACCGCGCATGCCGCGCTCGATGCGGCGATCGATCTGCGCATCCGCGGCAACCCGTCCTTCCACGCGCCGGTCGATGCGCGACCGATGATCCTGATCGGCAACGGCACCGGCCTGGCCGGCCTGCGCGCCTTGCTCAAGACCCGCGTCGCCGCCGGCCACACTCGCAACTGGCTGCTGTTCGGCGAGCGCAATGCCGCCTGCGATCTGCACTACCGCGACGAACTCGAACAGTGGCAAGCGCAGGCCGCGATCGAACGCGCCGACTACGTGTTTTCGCGCGACGGCGCGGCGCGGGTGTACGTACAGGATCTGCTGCGCGAGCGCATCGACTCGCTGCGCGAATGGGTCGCGCAGGGCGCGGCGATCTATGTCTGCGGCAGTCTGGAAGGCATGGCGCCGGGGGTCGAAGCGGTGCTGCACGAAGCGCTGGGAGTGGACCTGCTGGAGACGATGGCGGCCGATGGGCGCTATCGCCGCGATGTGTATTGATGCTTGAGCGCGATCCGCCGCGACTGCATCCGATCGAACCCGGACCGACGCCATGAACCACGACGCAAGCGACGCGCGGTATCGGGAAATCTGGGTTGAAGGTCCGCAGGGACAGCAGTTGTGCGCGCTGATCAACGGCGAGCTGGGCTGGCTGATGTACCTGCGCGAACCCGGCGACGCCGGCATGAGTTCGCGCAACCCGGACTATGCCGGTCCCGAGGCGGCGACCATCGACTACCTGCTGGAAAACGGCCAGCGCGATGAGTATCCGGCGAGTTGGGCGCTGCCGATCGCGACCCTGCAACGCGCGATCGAGGCCTTCCGCGCCGACGGCCTGCCGCCCACGTTCGTCCTGTGGCATCGGGACGATTGAGCGGATCGCGGCCTAGACCGGCGCCGCCCGCACCAGCAGAACCTCGCCGCCGCCTTCCAGCACATGTCGCAGCCGTTCGCCGCCCGCGGCGAGGATCGCGGTATCGCCGGCCTGCAGCGGCGGCAGGCCCGCGTCATGGGCGAAGCGGGCCTGTCCGGCCAGCAGATGCACCGCCCAGGTTTGATGCGGCTCGGCGAAGATCACCATCGGCCCGACCAGCGGCCGGTGCCAGAGCTCGGCGCGAACCCGCTCGCGCCGCCACATCAGATTGAAATCGTGGGTCACCCCGTCGAGCAATTCGCCGCGCACCGCGCGCTCGCCGGCGAAACGCAGTTTGTCGTGCGGCGGCAGCAGTTCGTGCGACTCGCCGTCGTCGAACCGCAGGCGCAGGCCGTTGCCGCTGAGCAGGACCAGTTCGCGATCGATCCCGGGAAACGCCGAGAACGGCGCATCGGCCTCGATCTCGGCGATCGACAGACGCCAGTCCCAGTCCTCGCCGGTCGCCGGACGGTCCAGGCCGTCGTCGCGGCGCATGCGCACGATCTCGCGGGTCCAGCCGAACTGGTTGCGCCAGCGTTCGCGGCGGTATTCGTTGGCGGGGATGGTCCAGGACAGGCTGTCGGACATGGCGCGGGTCGGATCGCGGCGGGACGCTGAGTCTAGTGGCTGGATCGGGTCAGGCCCAGGGTGCTGACCTGAAACGCCGGCGCTCGCGCTAAGAGCAAATCCCCCCTGCCCCCCTTTTCAAAGGGGGGAACGCTTCGGGCAGGAGATGAAAGGCTTGGGGGAAATTGCCGCTTCGGGAAGGTCCACAACACAGGCGACGCAACAAGCCTGAAACCGGCGAGATTCCGGAACCCGACTCCCGACTCCCGATTTCCCAACCCCAAATCCCGAATCCCGAATCCCGACCCCCAAAAACAGATGTGCCCCGCCGCAGATCCTTCTGCGGCGGGGCGACGTACTTCCGTGTCCAGGGACCTCCCCCCGAATCCTACCGGGCCTCCTTGCCCGATCAACTGCCAGCTCCGCGTCCTTACGGTGTCCGGCAGACTAGTTTCAGCGCTTGCTGGCAGAGCGCGGCGCCGCGATGGCTCCGGCCGTGTTGGTCGGACGGCCTTGCGGCGCGCCACCGACCACGATGCGATCCCGGTTCTTTTCCACCGTCTTCAGACCGATCCCCTTGACCAAGGCCAGCTGTTCGACGCTGCGGAAGGCCCCATTGGCCTTGCGGTACGCGACGATGGCCTCGGCCTTGGACGCTCCGACGTTGAGCAACACACGATCCAGTGTGGCCGCGTCGGCGCTGTTGATATTGACCTGTTCAGAGGCGAAGGCACTGCCGGCGAGCATCAGCGACAGGACCAGCGACTTGGCGATAAGGGCAAACGATTTCATGATTGAGCTCCTGAGATTTGGATTCCATTCCGAACCGGCGGCCGTACATCCCTGAGTCCTTGTGTCCGCCGGTGGAGACAGTCTCCATGTCTCGACGGGATCAGGTTATCGCCAAGCCGGCCTCAAAGAAGTCGGGCAGAGCCGCAGCGCAGGGTAGGAAAAGTCCTACACGCCCCGGGAGGGGTAAACTGGCGCCTTTCCCGTTTCCAAGGCCCCGCCCCATGGACGCCAGCAAGGTCGATAGCTACGTAAGCCAGAAATGGGACGACGAAATCGTCCCGCAGTTGGTCGAATACATCCGCATCCCCAACAAGTCGCCGATGTTCGACGCCGACTGGGTCCAGCACGGCTACATGGACGATGCGGTCAAGTTGATGGAGTCCTGGGCCAAGGCCCAGTCGATTCCGGGCATGCAGGTCGAGGTGGTGCGCCTGGAAGGCCGCACGCCGTTGATCTTCATCGATATTCCCGCGGCCCATGGCGGCAGCGACGAAGATTGCGTGCTGCTGTACGGCCACCTGGACAAGCAGCCGGAGATGACCGGCTGGGACGACGACCTGGGCCCCTGGAAGCCGGTGATCAAGGGCGACAAGCTGTACGGCCGCGGCGGCGCCGACGACGGCTACGCGATCTTCGGCTCGCTGGCGGCGATCCTGGCGCTGCAGGAACAGCAGATTCCGCACTCGCGCTGCGTGATCCTGATCGAGGCCTGCGAGGAATCGGGCAGCTACGACCTGCCGGCCTATGTCGATCATCTGGCCGAGCGCATCGGCAAGCCGTCGCTGGTGGTGTGCCTGGACTCGGGCTGCGGCAACTACGACCAGCTGTGGTGCACGACCTCGCTGCGCGGCCTGGCCGGCGGCAACTTCACCGTCAAGGTGCTCAGCGAAGGCGTGCATTCGGGCGATGCCTCCGGCGTGGTGCCGTCGAGCTTCCGCCTGCTGCGTCAGTTGCTGTCGCGGCTGGAAGACGAAACCAGCGGCAAGATCCTGATCGAAGGCCTGTACGTCGACGTGCCCGAAGAACGCCTGGAGCAGGCGCGCCAGGCCGCCAAGGTGCTCGGCACCGCGATCTACGACAAGTTCCCGTTCCTGCCGGGCATGAAGCCGATGGCCGACGATCTGTCCGAGCTGGTGCTCAACCGCACCTGGCGTCCGGCGCTGTCGGTGACCGGCGTGGACGGCATGCCGTCGCTGGCCTCGGCCGGCAACGTGTTGCGCCCGCACACCTCGGTGAAGCTGTCGCTGCGCCTGCCGCCGACGCTGGACGGCAAGCGAGCCGGCGAACTGCTCAAGGAAGTGCTGCTGCGCGATCCGCCCAACGGCGCCCAGGTCACCCTGGAACTCGAAAAATCCTCCAGTGGCTGGAACGCACCGGCGATGTCGTCGTGGCTGTCGAAGGCCATCGATACCTCCAGCCGCGACTTCTTCGGCCAGCCGGCGATGTACATGGGCGAAGGCGGCTCGATTCCGTTCATGGGCATGCTCGGGGAAAAATTCCCGGGCGCGCAGTTCATGATCACCGGCGTGCTGGGCCCGCATTCCAACGCGCACGGCCCGAACGAGTTCCTGCACATCCCGATGGGCAAGCGGGTCACCGCCTGCGTCGCGCGCGTGGTCGCCGAGCATCATCAGGCCAGTCAGCGCGGTGAAACCACTGGCGTGGGCGCGGTCGCCGACAGCGGCGATCGTCATGGCGGGCACGGCTGCTGCTGAGGTATTCGCGCTACCGGTTGAATGAAGAAGGCGAGCCCGATGGCTCGCCTTCTTCGTTTCAAGCCGTCGATCGAAGCGATCAGAAGCGATAGGTCGCGGTCAGGCGCAGGCTGCCGAATTCGAAATCGCTGTCACTGCGACGGAAATCGGTGCCGTTGGCATTGACCAACAAAAACGGATTGTTGGCCGGCGCCGCGCCGCGCGATACGCCGACACGGAAATCGTCGTCGTCGACGCGGCTGTACAGGTATTCCAGGCCGAGCGAGAGGTGATCGAGCACCTTGCGCTCGATGCCGACACCGGCCTGCCAGCCGTCGGCCTCGTCGTCGCCGCGCAAGGCGAACGCGTTGGCCGCGTTGCTGGTGGTGAAGCGGTGATCGATCTTGGCCCGCACCGCGCCGGCGGTGGCGTAGACCAGATAGTCGCCCTGCCCGCCGAAGGTCCAGCCGATCCGGCCGCGCAAGGCGGTGGTGGTGTCGAGATCGCGGGTCATGGTGTAGAACGCCGGGGTGGTGCTGAACGCCGACACGCTGTCGCGCGAATCGCCCTGGGTGTATTCGGCGACCACGCCGAACACGAGGCGGCCGCTCTGCCAGTCGTAACCGGCGCGCAGGCCGTAGTCGGCGCCGCCCTTGTCGTCGCCGCATCCCGAGGCCGGCGTGCGTCCGCCCGCGGCGCCATCGCAGAAGCCCGGCGAGAACGCATCCGCGCCGGCGGCTGTGCGCACCGTATCGCCGTAGCCGCCGTCGAGGTTGTTGTCGAACGAAATCCGGCCGCCGCTGCCGTTGGGTTCGGACGAACCGACGTTGCCGCCGAAATAGAAGCCGCTCCAGTCCTGCTCGGCCGACTGTGCATAGGCCGGCGAGGCACTGGCCGCCAGCACGGCGACCGCGATCGATGCGAGGTATTCCGCTCTCATGCTCACTCTCCCTCTATTTGTGGTCTTGCCGCGCGGAACGTGGCGCGGATCGCTTGCGAAGGGCCGTGCATCGGCGCGAACTGCGCTGCGATGAACTGCACGGGTTCGTTGGCTGTACGCGGCCCCGTGGCGTTGGGATGCAGAAAATAGAAATATTTCGTTGAATGCGCGGCCGCGACCGAGGTTCGATCCCGCCTTGTTTCATCTGTTGTGCTCAGCGATGCAGTCGATGGCACATCGTTCAGGCGATTCAGTCTGATGGTGCATCCGGTCCAGGTGCATCGTCGTATCCATCGCGTAACCGGCCATCGGCCGCCAAGGCGAGCGCTGATGCGTGCATGTAGGTTCCTGGATTCCGGCCGTCGCATTGCGATCGTTTCGGTGGCCATGCTGTCGCTGTCGGCCGCAATGAGCGCCTGCGCCGACGAACGCTACGAAGGCGTGGCCTATGCGCCCGACAGCAAGCGCGTGCTGTATCGCGAGACCCATTGGCGCTATAGCCAGGACGGCGTGGGGCAACGCATCGTGCTGTACCGCTGCCCACGCGGCGAAGCGTTCGCAAGAAAAGTGGTGACCGATTCGCCCAGCGCCAGCGCGCCGGATTTCGGCTTCGTCGATGCCCGCGACGGCTACGAGGAAGGCGTCTGGACCCGACAGGGGCGGCGCTACGTCTACACCCGCAAGAACACCGCGGCCGCGCGCAAGGAAACCGCCTTGCCCGAACGCGCCGGCGCGGTCATCGATGCCGGCTTCGACGCGATGATCCGCAGCCGCTGGGATGCGCTGTCGGCGGGTAAATCGATCGCGGCGCCGTTCCTGTTGCCCAGCCGCGGGTCGTTCCTCGATTTCAGGATCGAACCACTCGAGCAGGGCAATGGCGTGGCCTCGGTGCGCCGTCTGCGCATGGCGCTGGACACGTGGTACGGCTTCGCGATTGCACCGATCGAGCTGCGCTACGCGGTCGCCGATCGCCGGCTGCTGACCTTCCAGGGCATCTCGACGATCCGCGACCAGACCGGTCGTTATCAGAACGTGCGGATCGAATTCGCGGCGCCCACCCAGGCCGACGCGGCCGAACGCCAAGCCGCGCGAACCCAGCCGCTGGTCAACAGCTGCGCAGGCGCAAGCACCTGACCCCGGCGCTCGCCGACACGCCGCGAGTGCATCCGTCCGCGCGAATCCATCGTAGACCCCCATAACGCACCGCATCGGAGCACGGCATGTCGTTCGACCCCGGCCACACCTCGACGCTCGACGGCCCTGTCGTGCCGTCAACGCCCGCGCCGCGCGGCACGCGCTGGCGGCGGGCGGTCGCGACCGTGCGCCGCTGGATCGATACCGACACCCAGGCGCCGCTCGACGAAGCCCGCGCCGACCGCATCGACTGGCTGCGCACTTCGCCGTTCATCGCCATGCATCTGGCCTGCATCGCGGTGCTGTGGGTCGGCGTGTCGCCGATCGCACTGATCGTGGCCGCGGCGATGTACGCGATCCGCATGTTCGCGCTGACCGCGTTCTACCATCGCTACTTCTCGCACAAGACCTTCCGCACCTCGCGCGCGATGCAGTTCGTGTTCGCGCTGATCGGCGCGTCCAGCGTGCAGCGCGGCCCGCTGTGGTGGGCGGCGCATCACCGCAATCATCATCGCCATACCGAGACCGCGCTGGACCCGCATTCGCCGAGCGTGCACGGCTTCCTGCGCAGCCATGTCGGCTGGTTCCTCACCCCGCGCGCGTTCCGCACCGAGCTCGAGCGCGTGCCCGATCTGGCCAGGTTCCCCGAACTTCGCGTGCTCGATCGCTACGATACGCTGGTGCCGGTGCTGCTCGCGGCGGCGTTGTTCGGACTGGGCGCCTTGTTGCAGCGCTTCGCGCCGCAGCTCGGCACCAGCGGTTCGCAGATGCTGGTCTGGGGATTCTTCGTCTCGACCACGGTGCTGTTCCACGCCACGGTCACGATCAATTCGCTGGCCCATCGTTACGGCAAGCGCCGTTTCGACACCCGGGACGACAGCCGCAACAACCTCTGGCTGGCGCTGATCACCTTCGGCGAAGGCTGGCACAACAACCACCATTTCTATCCCGGCACGGTGCGTCAGGGCTTTCGCTGGTGGGAAATCGATCTGACCTATTACGGGCTTCGGGTGATGGCGCTGCTGGGACTGGTGCGCGATCTCAAGCCGATTCCGGCCTGGGTCGCGGCCAGGGCGAAGGCCTGACATGCGCATCGCCATCGTCGGTTCCGGCATTTCCGGCCTCGCCGCGGCCTGGTTGTTGCAGCACGAACATGAGGTGACCGTGTTCGAGGCCGCCGACCGCATCGGCGGCCATACCCACACCCATGACATCCACCTGCACGGCCGCGATTACCGCGTCGACACCGGCTTCATCGTGTTCAACCCGACGCACTATCCGCTGCTGTCGCGCCTGTTCGACGAACTCGACGTGCCCTCGCAGGCGACCACGATGAGTTTTTCGGTGCACAGCGAGCTCAGCGGCGTGGAGTACAACGCCGGCAGCCTCGACGGCCTGTTCTGCCAACGGCGCAATCTGCTGTCGCCGCGCTTTCTCGGCATGGTCCGCGACCTGCTGCGTTTCTACCGCGAATCGCCCGAGCTGCTAGACAGCGACGGCGCCGGTCCGACCCTGGGCGAATACCTGCGCGCGAACCGTTACGGCGAGGCCTTCCGCGACGAGCATCTGTTGCCGATGGCTTCGGCGCTGTGGTCGACCCCGTCGCAGCGCGTGCTGTCGTTCCCGGCGCGGTATCTGGTTCAGTTCATGGCCAATCACCAGATGCTGCAGGTCGCCGGGCGGCCGCAGTGGCGGGTCGTGCACGGCGGGTCCGATCGCTATGTGCAGGCCTTGCGCGCGCGCTGGAACGTGCTCGAACGCATCGCCTGCCCGGTGCATGCGCTGCGCCGCGACGACCACGGCGTCAGCGTGGTCAGCGGCGCGGGCGAGGAACGTTTCGATCAAGTCGTGCTCGCCTGCCACAGCGATCAGGCCCTGCGCCTGCTCGAGGACGCCGACGACAGCGAGCGCGACATCCTCGGCGCGATGCGCTACCAGCTCAACGACACCGTGCTGCATACCGACGCGCGGCTGTTGCCGCGTCATCGCAAGGCCTGGGCGGCGTGGAACGCGCATATCCCGCGCGAGCCGGCCGCGGCCTGCACGGTCAGCTATTGCATGAACCTGTTGCAAGGCATCGAATCGCCCGAGCCGTTGGTGGTCACCTTGAACCGCAGCGAGGCGATCGACCCGGACAAGATCCTGCGGCGCATGCGCTACGAACATCCGGTCTACGACCTGGCCTGCGTCGCCGCGCAGCGACGCAAGAGCGAAATCCAGGGCCATCGCCGCACCTGGTTCGCCGGTGCCTACTGGGGCTGGGGCTTTCATGAGGACGGCATGCGCAGCGCGGTCGAAGTCGCCGCCGCGCTCGGCGCCGCCGGCAGCGCGCGTTACGGCCAGGCCAGCCAGCGCATCGTGCCGCAACGCGCCGAGCGGAGGGCCGCGTGAACGCATCGCGGACCGATTCGGCACGGGCCGACGCGCCGTTGCTCAGCGCGATCTACGAAGGCGTGGTCCGCCATCGCCGGCGTTCGCCGCGGGCGCATGCGTTCCAATACCGGGTCGCGCAGTTGTATCTGGATCTGGACGAAATCGAACAAGTGTTCCGCCGCCGCTGGCTGTGGTCGACCCGGCGCGGCGCGATCGGCCGTTTCCGCCGCGAGGATTATCTCGGCCCGAATGAACTGCCGCTGGCCGATGCGGTACGCGAGCGGGTGTTCCAGCACTGCGGACGGCGCCCGACCGGACCGATCCGGCTGCTGACCCATCTGCGCTACTTCGGCTACGTGTTCAACCCGGTCAGCTTCTACTACTGCTATGCCGACGACGGCCGCGCGCTGGACTACGTCGTCGCCGAAATCACCAACACGCCCTGGGGCGAACGCCACGCCTATGTGCTGGCCGCCGACACGGCGCGGCCGTGCGGACGCGCGCTGGAGTGGTCGTTCGCCAAGGCCTTCCATGTATCGCCGTTCATGCCGATGCAGCGCGACTATGCCTGGCGCTTCACCGCGCCCGGCGAGGACCTGCTGGTGCATATGGACGTGATGCGCGAGGACCACAGCGAATTTTCCGCGACCTTGAGCCTGCGCCGCCGGCCCTGCGACGGCGCAGGGCTGGCGCGGGTGCTGTGGCGTTATCCGTTGATGACCGTGCAGATCATGTTCGCGATCCATTGGCAGGCGCTGCGCCTGTGGCTCAAACGCAATCCCGTCCACGACCATCCGCGCAATGCGCGAGGCCTGCCATGATGCCCAGCGCCGACAAACTCGACGCACGACCCGATACCGCCTACCCGTTGCCCGAACGCTGGCTGCGTCAGCGCCTGATCGCGCAGATGGCGCAGTTGCGCGGCGGCCGCCTGAGCTTGCGCGATGCCTGCGGCGAAGTGGTGCTCGGCGAAGCGGCCGGCGTCGATCCGATCGATGTGACGATCCACGTCCACGACGGCGGCTTTTATCGCGCGGTCGCCGCCAACGGCAGCGTCGGCGCGGGCGAATCCTATATGGACGCGCAGTGGGATTGCAGCGACCTGGTCGCGCTGATCCGCTTGCTGGTGCGCAATCGCGATCTGCTCGACGGCATGGAAACCGGGCTGGCGCGCCTGGGCGGCTGGGCGATGCGCGGTTGGAACGCGCTGCGCCGCAATACCCGCGGCGGCAGCCGTCGCAACATCGCCGCGCATTACGACCTGGGCAACGAATTCTTCGCCACCTTTCTGTCGCCGGACCTGATGTATTCCTCGGCGGTGTTCGCCTCGCCGGAGGAATCGCTGGAGGATGCCTCGTTGCGCAAGCTCGATCGGATCTGCCGCAAACTCGCATTGCGGCCGGGCGACCGGGTGATCGAGATCGGCACCGGCTGGGGCGGTTTCGCCTTGCACGCCGCCGCCCATTACGGCTGCCACGTCACCACCACGACCATTTCGCGGGAACAGCATGCGCTCGCCAGCGAACGCGTCGCCGCGGCCGGGCTGGGCGATCGGATCGAATTGTTGCTGCACGACTACCGCGACCTGCAAGGCCGTTACGACAAACTGGTCTCGATCGAGATGATCGAGGCCATCGGCGCGCCCTATCTCGACACCTATTTCGGCAAGCTCGGCGACTTGCTCAAGCCCGACGGGCTGGCGCTGGTGCAGGCGATCACCATCGAAGATCATCGCTACGCGCAAGCGCTGCGCAGCGTGGATTTCATCAAGCGCCACGTGTTTCCGGGCAGCTTCATTCCGTCGATCAACGCGATGCTCGCGGCCAAGACCCGCGGCAGCGACTTGGCCCTGGTCCAGCTCGACGACTTCGGCCCGTCCTATGCGCTGACCCTGCAGGCCTGGCATCGCCGCTTCGAATCCAGACTGGCCGACGTGCGCGCTCTGGGCTACGACGAACGCTTCATCCGCATGTGGGCGTTCTATCTGGCGTATTGCGAAGGCGGCTTCCACGAGCGCTCGATCGGCGTGGTGCAGATGCTGATGGCCAAGCCCGGGCATCGTCGCGCGGCGCGGTTGCCCGAAGGCGAGCTGTGCGCATGAAAGGGCTAGCGAATTTCGCCGGTTACCAACTGGTGTGGTTCTGCGCCGTGATCGCCGCCGGGCGCGGCCTGGCATGGCCGGGTGCGCTGGCCGCGGCGATGTTCATCGTGTGGCAACTCGCGGTCTCCGAGCAACGCGGCGCGGATGTACGCCTGCTCTTGGTGGCGCTGCCGACCGGCGCGTTGATCGACGGCGCGCTCGCCGCGAGCGGCGCGGCCGCGTACGCGGCGCCGTGGCCGTCGACCGCCTTCGCACCGGTGTGGATTCTCGGCCTGTGGTGTGCGTTCGCCATGACCCTGAACCACACCCTGCGTTTCCTGCACGGTCGTATCGCGCTGGCGGCGCTGTTCGGCGCGATCGGCGGGCCGCTGGCTTATCTGGGCGCGGCGCGCGGCTGGGGCGCGGTCGAATTCGCACCGCCGCGCTGGCCGGCGTTGGCCTGGCTGGCGCTGGGCTGGGGCGTGGCGATGCCGGTGCTCGCGCAGTTGGCGCAACGTTGGTTACGCGCAGACGATATACCGCTGCACGGCGGCGCGCAGGTGCCGCGATGAATGCCTGGGCGATGGTCGCGAGCCTGTGGGCGATCGCCGCGGTGGCGATGAGCCTGGGCTGGTGGTGGCAACGCCGCCACGACAACGCCGGCATCGTCGATGCGATCTGGGCCGGCGGGGTCGGCTTCGGCGCGGTGTTCTATGCCGCGCTCGGTCCGGGCGATGTCGTCGTGCGGGTCGTGCTGGCGTTGTGCGGCGGCGCGTGGGGGCTGCGGTTGGCGCTGCACCTGTGGCGTCGTGTGCGCGGCGAGCCCGAGGATGGCCGCTACCGGCATCTGCGTTCGCACTGGCACGGCCATCAGGGCAAGTTCTTTTTGTTCTTCCAGTTCCAGGCCGCGCTGATCGTGCTGTTCGCGCTGCCGTTCCTCGCGGTGGCGTTCAACGGCCGGCTCGCGCCGATGTGGCTGGCGGCCGGCGTGGCGATCTGGCTGCTCAGCGTGGCCGGCGAAAGCCTGGCCGATCGTCAGCTCGCGCGCTTTCGCGCCGATCCGGCCCATCGCGGCCGTACCTGCCGCGAGGGACTGTGGCGCTATTCGCGGCACCCGAATTATTTCTTCGAGTGGACCCACTGGTTCGCCTACGTCTGCTTCGCGGTCGGCTCGCCGCTGTTCGGCTGGGCCTGGGCCGGGCCGGTGGTGATGTACGTGTTCCTGCGCTGGATCAGCGGCATTCCCTACACCGAAGCGCAAGCCCTGCGCAGCCGCGGCGAGGATTACCGCGACTACCAGCGCAGCACGCCGATGCTGTTTCCGTGGTTTCCCCGCTCGCCTTCCCGAACCGAGACTTCGTCATGAACACCGCCGTGGACCACTCCGATCCGAGCCGCTCGAAGCCGCCCGAATCCGCCGCGCCCGGCCTGCTCGGCCTGGCCGAACGCGGCTCGCTGCCGGACGCGATCGTGCGCCTGGGCATCCGCCGCCTGTGCGCGCAGCGGCTGCGCGAAGAACGCGCCGGCGGCGTGCAGGCGCAGTACGAGCGTCATCGCCAGCGCATCGAGGAACTGCGCGAAAGCCCGGTCGCGATCCACACCGACGCGGCCAACCGTCAGCATTACGAATTGCCCGCGCAGTTCTTCCTCGATTGCCTCGGCGCGCGGCTCAAGTATTCGTGCTGCTACTACCCGCGCGGCGACGAAACCCTGGACCAGGCCGAAGAGGCGATGCTCGCGCTGTACGCGCAGCGCGCCGAACTGGCCGACGGCCAATACATTCTCGAACTGGGCTGCGGCTGGGGCTCGCTGACCTTGTGGATGGCCGAGCGCTATCCCAATGCGCAGATCGTGGCGGTGTCCAACTCGCGGCCGCAGCGCGAGCACATCCAGGCCCAATGCGCCCAGCGCGGCCTGCGCAACGTGCTGGTGCTGACCGAGGACGTCAATCGCCTGAACCTCGATCCGATGCGCTTCGATCGCTGCGTTTCGGTCGAGATGTTCGAGCACATGCGCAACTACGACACCTTGCTGGGCCGTATCGCCGGCTGGCTGCGTCCGGACGGCAAGCTATTCGTGCATGTGTTCTGCCACCGAGACCTGATGTATCCGTTCGAAGTCGACGGTCAGGACGACTGGATGGGCCGGCACTTCTTCACCGGCGGGCTGATGCCCTCGGCCGATACCTTGCTGTGTTTCCAGCGCCACCTGTCGCTGGAACAGCGCTGGTTGCTGGACGGACGCCATTACCAACGCACCGCCGATCACTGGCTGGCGCGCCAGGACAGCAACCGCGACGTGGTGATGGACACTTTGGAAGCGGCCTACGGCGAGGCCGCCGCGCCGTTGTGGTTCCAGCGCTGGCGCATGTTCTGGATGGCTTGCGCCGAGATGTTCGGCTACGACGACGGCCAGCAATGGGGCGTCGCCCACTATCTGTTTTCGCGTCGCAATCCGCTGGAGAACGGCCATGCTGCTGAAACGTCTGTCGCTGCTGCTCGCGTTGCCCTTGCTTAGCTGCGCCGGCAACGCGCGGCCCATCGCGCCGGTGGCGCAGGTCGACCTGCCGCGCTTCATGGGCGACTGGTACGTGATCGCGCATATTCCCTCGCGTCCGGAACGCGAGGCGTTCAACGCGATCGAATCGTACAAGCTCGACGAACGCGGCCGCATCCGCACCACCTTCCGCTATCGCAAAGGCGGCTTCGACGAGCCGGTCAAGACCATGCACCCGGTCGGCTACGTGCGCCCGGATACCCACAACGCGATCTGGGGCATGCAGTTCGTCTGGCCGATCAAGGCCGAGTACGTGATCGTCCATGTCGACCCGGCGTATCAGCAGACCATCGTCGGGCGCAGCAAGCGCGACTATGCGTGGATCATGGCCCGCACGCCGAGCATCCCTCAGGCCGATTACGACGCCCATCTCGAACGCCTGCGCGAACTGGGCTATTCGCTCGAGGGGCTGCGCAAAGTGCCGCAGCAATGGCCGGAAAAAGCATCGCCCTGACGAGCGGCGTATCGCCCGCGAAACATTCCGGACCGACGCGCCGTCGCACCCCGCCTGCGTCGGCGGCGCGCGCGGCTTAACCGCGGACCAGCGTCCGCCGCCGGCCCTCACGCGGCGGCGACGCCCGCGCTCACATGATCCAGCCGCACCAACACCCCGTCCCTCAGGAGGACAACACCATGCCCGGCGGCATCATCTATACGATCATCATCGGCGCGGTCATCGGCATCCTCGCGCGCTTCTTCAAACCCGGCGCCGACCCGATGGGCTGGATCCTCACGATCCTGCTCGGCATCGCCGGCGCCTACATCGGCAGCCTGTTCTATGCCGGCGGCGGTTTCATGGGGATCATCATCTCGGTGGCCTGCGCCATCGTGCTGTTGTTCCTGTACGAGATGATCCGCAGCAAGACGGCGAAGGGTTAGTCAGTTTCCTCGCGCGCGGATCGTCCGGGTTCGGACGACGGATAAGCGGACGCCCCGGCCCAGGCCGGGGCGTTTTTGTTTTTGCGGCCTTGTCGCGACCACCATGGCCTACCTGTAGGAGCGGCGCGAGCCGCGACCGCGCAGCTTCAATTGCCGCGCAAGCTCGATCGCGAGTTATTCGCAAAGACGCCATGCGTACAACCCAGCCAGGCCCGAGGTTTCCGGCGCGCGGCGAATGCCCGAGCGAATACGATGAAATGAGGACGGCGCCGCGAGTTGGCGGTTCGCGGTCGCGGCTTGCGCCGCTCCTACAGGTAGGCCATGCGGGTTGCCGACTCAATCGCGCAGGTAATCGATCACCCGCTGGGCCAGGGCCTGCGCGTCTTCGTCCAGCGTAGCCAGCCGCAACTCCGGCGCCTGCGGCGCTTCGTACGGCGAATCGATGCCGGTGAAGTTCGGGATCTTGCCCGCGCGCGCCTTCGCGTACAGGCCCTTGACGTCGCGGCGCTCGGCTTCGGCCAGCGGCGTGTCGACGTGGACTTCGACGAATTCGCCGTCCTCGAACAGCTCGCGGGCGAGCTGGCGCTCGGCGCGGAACGGCGAGATGAAGCTCACCAGCACGATCAGGCCGGCGTCGGTCATCAGCTTGGCCACTTCGGCGACACGGCGGATGTTCTCGACCCGGTCGCCGTCGGTGAAGCCCAGGTCCTTGTTGAGGCCATGGCGCACGTTGTCGCCGTCGAGGATGAAGCTGTGGTGGCCCAGCGCATGCAACTGCGCGTCGACCAGATTGGCGATGGTCGACTTGCCCGAACCCGACAGGCCGGTGAACCACACGCAACGCGGTCGCTGCTGCTTGCTGCGCGCACGCGCGGCCTTGTCGACGTCGACCGCCTGCCAATGGATGTTGGCGGCGCGGCGCAAGGCGAAGTCGAGGGTGCCGGCGGCGACGGTGGCGTTGGTTTGCCGGTCGATCAGGATGAAGCTGCCCAGCTCGCGGTTGTCGCGATAGGCCTCGAATGCGATCGGCTGATCCAGGCCGAGGTTGCAGTACGCGACTTCGTTGAGTTCGAGCTGCTTGGCCGCCAGCTGCGCCTGTGTGTTGACGTCGATCTTGTGCTTGATCTCGGTGATGCTCGCGCTGACCGTGCGCGCGCCGATCTTCAGCCAGTAGAAGCGGCCCGGCAGCAGCGGCTTGCTGTCCATCCACAGCAGGTGCGCGGCGAACTGATCGGCCACTTCGGGCGGCTGCGCCGCGCCAGCGATGATGTCGCCGCGGCTGATGTCGAGTTCATCGTTCAAGGTCAGGGTGATCGCCTGACCCGCGGCCGCCTGGGCCAGATCGCCGTCGGCGCTGACGATGCGCTGCACCCGCGAACGCCGCCCCGAGGGCAGCGCGACGATCTCGTCGCCGGGCCGCACCGAACCGGCCGCGATGGTGCCGGCGAAGCCGCGGAAATCCTGATGCGGACGGTTCACCCACTGCACCGGCAAGCGCAGGCCGAGCGCGGACGCATCGCGCGCGACATCGACCGTTTCGAGGTGTTCGAGCACGCTCGGCCCGCGATACCACGGCGTCGCCGTCGACGCGGCGATGAGGTTGTCGCCGTTGAGCGCCGACAGCGGGATCGCCTGCACGTGCTCGATGCCGAGCTTTTCGGCGAGTTCGCGGTATTCGCCGACGATGCGCTCGAACACGGCCTGATCGAAATCGACCAGATCCATCTTGTTGACCGCCAACAGCACATGGCGGATGCCGAGCAGCGACACGATGTAGCTGTGCCGGCGAGTCTGGGTCAGCAGACCCTTGCGCGCATCGACCAGCACCACCGCGAGGTCGGCGGTCGATGCGCCGGTCGCCATGTTGCGGGTGTACTGCTCGTGACCCGGGCAGTCGGCGACGATGAACTTGCGCTTTTCGGTGCCGAAGAAACGGTAGGCCACGTCGATGGTGATGCCCTGCTCCCGCTCGGCCGCCAGGCCGTCGACCAACAAAGCGAAATCGACCTCGCCATTGCGCGTGCCGTGACGGCGGCTGTCGGCGTCGAGCGCGGCCAGCTGATCGGCGAACAACAATTGGGTGTCGTGCAGCAACCGCCCGATCAGCGTGCTCTTGCCGTCGTCGACGCTGCCGCAGGTGATGAAGCGCAGTTGGCTTTTGTGTTCATGCTGCTGCAGGTAGCTGGCGACGGCCGATGGCCGGGAATCGGGAATCGGGAATGGGGAATCGGCCTTGCTGAAGGCGAGCACGGCACTTGCATTGCCCTTCGAATGACCCACGTTGTCGCGCTCCGCTGTTTCGATTCCCGATTCCCGATTCCCGACTCCCGCTACACCACTCGCGATTCCCGCGCCCATCAGAAGTATCCCTCCTGCTTCTTGCGTTCCATCGAAGCACCCGGATCGTGATCGATCACCCGGCCCTGGCGTTCGGAGGTGGTGGCGACCAGCATCTCGGCGATGATCGCCTCCAGCGTGTCGGCCTGCGATTCGATCGCGCCGGTCAAGGGATAGCAGCCCAGGGTGCGGAAGCGGACCTTGCGGGTTTGCGGGGTCTCGCCGTCGCGCAGCGGCAGGCGCTCGTCGTCGACCAGGATCAAGCTGCCCTCGCGCTCGACCACCGGACGTTCGGCGGCGAAGTACAGCGACGGCACCGGGATCTTCTCGCGGTAGATGTACAGCCACACGTCCAGCTCGGTCCAGTTCGAGATCGGAAACACGCGCACGCTTTCGCCGCTGTGGATGCGGGTGTTGTACAGGCTCCACAGTTCCGGCCGCTGGTTCTTCGGGTCCCAGCGGTGCTGCGGGTTGCGGAACGAAAAGATGCGTTCCTTGGCCCGCGACTTTTCCTCGTCGCGGCGCGCGCCGCCGATCGCGGCGTCGAATTTGTTCCAGTCCAGCGCCTGCTTGAGGCCCTGGGTCTTCATCACGTCGGTATGCACCGCCGCGCCGTGAGTGACCGGGCCGATGCCCTGGGCCAGGCCGTCGGGGTTGATGTGGACGCGCAGGTCGACGCCGGTCTCGCGCGCGCGCTGGTCGCGGAACGCGATCATCTCGCCGAACTTCCAGCCGGTGTCGACGTGCAGCAGCGGGATCGGCGGTCGCGCCGGGTAGAACGCCTTCAACAACAAGTGCAGCAGCACCGAGCTGTCCTTGCCGACCGAATACAGCATCACCGGGTTGGCGAACTCGGCGGCGACCTCGCGCAGGATGTGGATGCTCTCGGCCTCGAGCCGGTCGAGGTGGCTCAACGCCCGCGCCGACAGCGGCCCCGCGGGCGGCGGCGGCGCATCGGCGGCGGGGTCGAACAGCGGACTCAGTTCGGGTGACGCACTCATCGGGCAACGGACTCGGTGCAGGGCCGCGTATCCAGGGCAGGCTGGACGACGCGGCGGCGTCCAGTCGGAAGCGGTGAACCCGGTCCTTGCAACGCGGCTGGAGCACCGTGCGGACCCTTGCTGGAAGGCCCCGCGGACGTCCATCGAACCACATCCGGACCGGCCGTTCGATGGGGCCATTAGAAATCCCCCCGGATTCGGGGAGAAATGAGCGCAGGTCATGAACGCATAACCGAGCATCCTTTCCGCAGTGGCCCACCCGGCTCGTAGCCTGCAGTCTCCCAAGCCAGACGCCGACCGCCGTGCCCGCCGCCGCCACCACGCTCGCCGCCCCCGCTCTGCTCGCCAGCCCGCTGCCCGCGGACCGGCTCGATTCGCTCGCCCGCCTGACCGACGGCCTCGACAACAACAGTCTGTGGTGGTTGTCGGGCTATGCCGCCGGGCTGGCCCGCTCCGGCGCCGCCCTGGCGCCCGCCGCCGCCGCGCCCGCGGCCGAGAGCAAGACCGGCGAGCGCCTGAGCATCGTCTACGGCAGCCAGACCGGCAACGCCAAGCGCCTGGCCGAACAGCTCGCCGGCCAGGCCGAAGCGGCCGGGCTGTCGGTGCGGCTGGTCCGCGCCGACGCCTACCCGACCCGCGAACTCAAGACCGAGCGGCTGCTTTATATCGTCATCAGCACCCAGGGCGACGGCGATCCGCCGGACGACGCGCGCGGCCTGGTCGAGTTCATCGCCGGCAAGCGCGCGCCCGAACTCAAGGGTCTGAGCTTCGCCGTGCTGGGCCTGGGCGATTCGAGCTATCCGCAGTTCTGCGCGATCGGCGCCAGGCTCGATGCGCGCCTGGCCGAACTCGGCGCGACCCGTTTGTTCGCGCGCGGCGAAGCCGATCTGGATTTCGAAACCGTGTCGACGCCGTGGCTGCAGCAGGCGCTGGGCCACGCCCGCGACGCGCTCAAGCCGACCACCGCGCATCTGGCCACGGTCACGCCGCTGCGTCCGCTGCAGGCCGCGCCGGCCTTCCATCGCGACGCGCCGTTCGCGGCCGAGCTGATCGCCAACCGCCGCCTGATCGCGCGCGGTTCCAGCGCCGCCGGCGCGGTCGGCTTCGACAAGGACATCCGCCATATCGAACTGTCGCTGGAAGGCTCCGGCCTGCACTACCAGCCCGGCGACGCGCTCGGCCTGTGGCCGCGCAATCCGCCCGCGCTGGTACAGGCGGTGCTCGACACCCTGCAACTCGACGGCGAGGCCGATGTCGGCCACAACGGCCAGCATCTGCCGCTGCGCCAATGGCTCAGCGAGAAGCGCGAACTGACCAAGCTGGCGCGGCCGTTCGTCGCCAGCCATGCCGCGCATGCGCGCAGCGAGGAACTCAATCGCCTGCTGGCGCCCGATCAGAACGCGCAGCTGGCCGAACTGCTGTCGCGCACCCAGGTCATCGACCTGCTGCAGCGCTATGACGGCGATTGGTCGGCCGAGGAACTGGTCGCCGCGTTGCGCCCGCTGACCCCGCGCCTGTATTCGATCGCCTCCAGCCAGAAGGCGGTCGGCGAGGAAGCCCACCTCACCGTCGCTCACCTGGAGTACGCGACGCAGGCCGGCCTGCGCTGGGGCGCGGCTTCGCATCTGCTCGCCGTGGCCGAGGAAGGCGAGCGCCTGCCGGTGTTCATCGAACACAACGACCGCTTCCGTCTGCCGAGCGATTCCACTCGCGACATCGTCATGATCGGCCCGGGCACCGGCGTCGCGCCGTTCCGCGGTTTCGTCCAGGACCGCGCCGCCGACGGCGCCGCCGGCCGCAACTGGCTGCTGTTCGGCAACCCGCATTTCCGCAGCGACTTCCTTTATCAAGTCGAATGGCAGGCGGCGTTGAAAGCCGGCCAGCTGCATCGCCTGGACCTGGCGTTCTCGCGCGATCAGGCGCGGAAGATCTACGTCCAGCATCGCCTGCGCGAACACAGCCGCGACCTGTACGACTGGCTGCAAGGCGGCGCGCATCTGTACGTGTGCGGCGATGCCACCCGCATGGCCAAGGACGTGCACGCCGCGTTGCTGGCGGTGATCGCCGAACACGGCGGCAAGAGCCCCGAAGCCGCCGAAGAGTATCTGAACGATTTGCAGCAACAGGGCCGCTACGCCCGGGACGTTTACTGATGCACGCGCAAGGCCATCGCCGTTCGCAACGGCACTTCATCGAATCGGGCCGCGCGTCGCAAGTCGCCGTGTGCATGTTCGTGTCTACTGATCGCGACGGAACGCCAGTTGCCCCGGCAGTCCGGATGGAACGCGGAAACGACACTGCCTCGACCGCACGCGCCGGCAAGAGCGCGGCATCGTCGGCGGGCCGCGTTCTGTTCGGGCTGCATCCGTTCGGTCTACGTCGGTCGCCGCGCGGAGCGCGCGCATGAGCGCGCACTCGGTCGAGGACATCAAGCACAACAGCGCGCGCCTGCGCGGCACGCTGCTGGAGAGCCTGGCCAATCAGGTCACCGGCGCGCTCAACGACGACGATCAGACCCTGATCAAGTACCACGGCAGCTACCAGCAGGACGATCGCGACGTCCGCGAAGAACGCCGTCAGGCGCTGCTGGAACCGGCCTACAGCTTCATGATCCGCACCCGCACCCCGGGCGGCGTGGTGTCGCCGCGGCAGTGGCTCAAGCTCGACGCGATCGCGACGACCTATGCCGAACGCGGCCTGCGCATCACCACCCGCCAGGCGTTCCAGTTCCACGGCGTGATCAAGACCGAACTCAAGTCGACCATGCAGGCGATCAATGCCGCCCTGATCGACACCCTGGCCGCCTGCGGCGACGTCAACCGCAACGTCGCGGTCGCCGCCAATCCGCAGGTCTCGGCCTCGCACGCGCAGGTGTTCGCCCAGGCCGCGGCCTTGTCGGAGCATCTGCTGCCGAACACCCGCGCCTATTACGAGATCTGGCTCGACGAGGAAAGAGTCGACGGCAGCGGCAGCGAGGACGAGCCGATCTACGGCAACGCCTACCTGCCGCGCAAATTCAAGATCGGTTTCGCGATTCCGCCGTACAACGACGTCGACGTGTTCGCCCAGGATCTGGGCTATATCGCGATCATCGAAGACGGCGAACTGCTGGGCTACAACGTCACCATCGGCGGCGGCATGGGCGCGACCCATGGCGATGCGGAAACCTATCCGCGGGTCGCCGACGTGATCGGTTTCGTGACCCCCGATCAGGTGATCGACATCGGCGTGGCGGTGGTGACCGCGCAGCGCGATTTCGGCAATCGCGCGGTGCGCAAGCGCGCGCGGCTGAAGTACACCATCGACGATCGCGGGCTCGAGTGGTTCAAGGCGGAAGTCGAACGCCGCGCCGGTTTCCCTCTCCTTCCGGCGCGCGCGTTCGGCTTCCGCCATAACGGCGACCGGTTCGGCTGGGTCGACAGCGACGGCGATGCGGACCATGGCGGTGTCGCCCATCTGACCCTGCGTATCCCGGCCGGACGCATCGTCGACGGCGCGCTCGACGGCCTGGGCGAAGCGGTCACGCATCTGAGCGGCCTGCGCGAGATCGCGCAACTGCTCGACGGACACGACGGCGCCGAATTCCGCATGACCCCGAATCAGAACCTGGTCATCGCCGGCGTGCCGGCGGCGCTGCGCGCGCAGGTCGATGCGCTGGTCGCGCAACACGGCCTGGACGGGCATGTGCGGGCCAGCGCGGTGCGGCGCAATGCGCTGGCCTGCGTGGCGCTGCCGACCTGCGGCCTGGCCATGGCCGAAGCCGAACGTTATCTACCCGATTTCGTCGGCGAGGTCGAAAAACTGCTGGCCAAGCACGCGATCCCCGATGCCTCGATCAACCTGCGCATCAGCGGTTGCCCGAACGGTTGCTCGCGTCCGTACCTGGGCGAGATCGCCCTGGTCGGCAAGGCGCCGGGCCGCTACAACCTGATGCTCGGCGCCGACCATCGCGGCCAGCGCCTGAACACGCTGTACCGCGAAAACATCGCCGAACCCGAGATCCTGGCCGCGCTCGATCCGCTGTTCGCCGGCTACGCCAGCGAGCGCGACGGCGAGGAAGGTTTCGGCGATTACCTGGTCCGCCGCGACGTCGTATCCGTCCCCTATCCCACTCCCACCGGCATTCCGGTGGTCCTGGTCACCGAGGCCCACGCATGAGCGCTCCCACCGATCCCGTCACCGCCGCCGAGTCGCCGCGCGCGCTGGCCGAACTCAACGCCTGGCTGGGCACGCAGTCGGCCGAACAGCGCGTCGCCTGGGCGCTGGAAAACACCGCAGGCGAGCACGCGCTGTCGTCGAGTTTCGGCGCGCAGTCGGCGGTGTCGCTGCACATGGTCACGGCGCAAGCGCCGCGGATCCCGGTGATTGTGGTCGATACCGGCTATCTGTTTCCCGAGACCTACCGCTTCATCGACGAACTCGGCGACCGGCTCAAGCTCAACCTCAAGGTGTATCGCCCGCAGATCGGCGTGGCCTGGATGGAAGCGAAGTTCGGCCGCCTGTGGGAACAAGGGCTGGAAGGCATCGAGCGCTACAACCGGATGCGCAAGGTCGAGCCGATGCAGCGCGCCTTGAACGAACTGGGCGTGCGCACCTGGATCGCCGGCCTGCGCCGCAGCCAGTCGGGCAGCCGCGCCAACCTGGATTTCCTGCAGATCAAGGACGGCCGCTGGAAACTGCATCCGCTGGCCGACTGGAGCGACCGCGAAGTCTGGCAATACCTGCAGGCCCACGATCTGCCGTATCACCCGTTGTGGCACGACGGTTATGTGTCGATCGGCGACATCCACACGACGCGTCGTCTGGAACCGGGCATGCGCGAGGAGGACACCCGGTTCTTCGGGCTCAAGCGCGAATGCGGGCTGCATTTCGATAGCGAGCCGGCTGCGGAGAACAAGGCGGCTTGAAGATTTCGGAAGGCGACTCGAAAACTTCGATGACGAATCCTTCTCCCGCGCAGCGGGAGAAGGTGGCCCGAAGGGCCGGATGAGGGCGCGCGGGCGAACCGATCATCGTGAAGGTTTGTCGCGGATTCGACTCAGGGCCCTGGGGCAACAACAGCGGCCGTGGATTCGCGCGCCCTCACCCCAGCCCTCTCCCGCAAGCGGGAGAGGGAGCGAAAGCAAAAGGAGTGAAAGCGAGCAGGAAAAGGAACGACAGCCAGCGCGATCAGGAACTGATCGGCTGGGTCAACTCAACCCAGGTCGGCGCCGTCGGCCATTGCGGCTCCAGATTGCCTTCCAGCACCCGGCGCAGATCGCGCCGGTCGATCTGCGGCGCCAACCCGTGCAGCAACTCCAGCGCGTAATCGCGCAACACGCGCGCGCGCGGGATCACCGCCCAGGTGATGCACTCGGGGAACGCATCCGGCGCGACCAGCGACTTGAGGTCTTCGTCGCGCGAGGTCACCGCCATCTCGGCCAGCACGCCCACGCCCAATCCGGCGCGCACATAGGTCTTGATCAGATCCGCGTCGCGCGCGGTCATGGCCAGCTGCGGTTCGTGTCCGCCGGCGGCGAACGCGCGGCGCAACGAGGATTCCGGCCGGGTCGAGGATTCGTAACTGATCAACGGCTGCCCGGCCAGATCGGCCAGGGTCGGCGCGCGATCGAGCTTGGCCAGCGCATGCGTGCGCGGCACCAGCACCACCCGGCGCCAGCGGAACAACGGCACCGCCAACCCGCCTTCGGGCGCGGCGCCGGCGGTGCTGATCACCGCCAGATCGGCGTTGCCGTGCGACAGATGCGACAGCACCTCGCCGTCGGCCGCGGCCTGCAGATGCACGCTGACCTGCGGGAAGTCGCGCTTGACCTGGGCGATGATCGGCGGCAACACATAACGCGCCTGGGTATGCGTGGTCGACAGCACCAGGCGACCGGCATGCTGGCCGCGCTCGTTGGCGGCGTAGGCGCGGATATTGCCGGCCTCTTCGAGAATGCGGCGCGCGTGTTCGAGCACGCGCTCGCCGGCCGGCGCGATCGCTTCCAGACTGCGGCCCTTGCGCACGAACAACAGAAAACCCAGCTCGTCCTCCAGCTGCTTGAGCTGCTTGGACAGACCGGGCTGGGTGGCGTGGACGCGCTCGGCGGCCAAGGTGATGTTGAGGCCGGAATCGGCGATGGCGACCAGATAACGCAGCTGAGTCAGGGTCATGGCGAAACTATCCGTAAAAGAGGACCGCGGTGGAGGCGATGGGCAGCGCGCTGTCGGCACGGGCGACAACAACCCGCGTCGTTCCGTTTCCGGACGACCGGGGCCGAAGCCGGTGCGCGGGACATTCGCTGACGGGTCGCGTCCACGTATTTATCGCTCTATTCGGATAAAGGGATTTATAGGCTAGCTGGCGTATGGTGGCTTTGTCCAGTATCCGCGCCGCAACGCTGCGACTCATTACGTGACGGCATGAGCAAAGGCGGCGGCGTCATTTCCGGTCGCCCGGCGGCGGCCTTAGGGTCGTTCCATCGTCCCCGGATCCAGTCCACGCCGCCATGACCAGCCTCCTGTTCCCGCTGTTTGCCGACCTGCGCGAGCGTCTCGTGCTGGTGGTCGGCGGTGGCGCGGTGGCGCAGCGCAAGGCCGCGGCGCTGCTGGAGGCCGGGGCGCGGGTGCGGGTCGGGGCGCCGGAACTGTCGGCCACGCTCGCGGCCTGGGCCGGACAAGGCCGGATCGAACACCTCAGCGGATCATTCGCCCCCGAGTGGCTCGAAGGCGCCTGGCTCGCGATCGCCGCGACCGACGATGCCGCGGTCAACCGCGCCGTCGCCGACGCCGGTCTGGCGCAGCGGGTCTGGGTCAACGTGGTCGACGATGTGGACGCCTCCAGCTTCCACGTCCCGGCGCGGGTCGAACGCGGCCCGGTGCAGATCGCGATCTCCAGCGGCGGCGGCGCGCCGATGCTCGCGCGCCATCTGCGCGAAACCCTGGAAACCCAATTCGACGAATCGCTCGGCGCGCTCGCGCACCTGCTGACGCGCGAACGCGCGCGCATTCGCAAGCACTACCCCGACATGGGCCTGCGCCGTCGTTTCTTCGACCGCGTGCTGTCCGGGCCGATTCCGTCGCTGCTGCGCGAAGGCCGCCTCGACGAGGCCCAGCGCGCGTTCGGCGTGGCCTTGATCGACGACAAGCCCGCCACGCCGCAGGCCGGCACGGTCGCGCTGGTCGGTGCCGGCCCGGGCGATGCGGGATTGATGACCTTGCGCGGTTTGCGCGTGCTCAACGAAGCCGACGTAATTTTGCATGACCGCTTGGTCAGCGCCGACGTGCTGCGGCTCGCGCGCCGCGACGCCGAACTGATCGAAGTCGGCAAGCAGGCCGGCAATCACCACACCACCCAGGATCGCATCCACGAGTTGATGCTCGAACATGCCCGCGCCGGCAAGCGCGTGGTGCGGCTCAAGGGCGGCGATCCGTTCGTGTTCGGCCGCGGCGGCGAAGAGCTCGAAGTGCTGGCCGATGCCGGCATCGCCTTCGAAGTGGTGCCGGGCATCACCGCCGCGCTGGCGTGTGCCGCCTACGCCGGCATTCCGCTGACCCATCGCGAGCATGCTCAGTCGCTGCGGGTGGTTACCGCGCACTTGAAGGATTCCGCCGACGCGCTCGACTGGCAGTCGCTGGCCCAGGAAAAACAGACCCTCGCGGTGTACATGGGCGTGTCCGGCCTGGACGTGCTGCGCGACAAGCTGATCGAACACGGCCGCTCCGCCAGCACCCAGTTCGCATTGATCGAAAACGGTTCGCGTCGCGAACAACGCGTGGTCACCGGCACCCTCGCCGATCTGGCCGAGCGCGCGCGCGGTCACGACGTGCAGTCGCCGGCCTTGTTGATCGTCGGCGAAGTCGCCGCGCTCGCCGCGCGCCTGCACTGGTTCGGTGCTGCGCCGTTGACCGACGTTCCCGCATTCGATACGCACACCTTCGAAATTTCCAGCGACACCGCGTTCGCCGCGGCCGCCTGACCTCATCACCCACGCCACGGGAGACCTTCCAATGCCTTTGTACGACAGCATCCTCGACACCATCGGCAACACCCCGATCGTCAAACTGCATCGCATCGCGCCCAAGCACGTGTCGCTGTACGCGAAAGTCGAATCGTTCAATCCCGGCGGCTCGGTCAAGGACCGTCTCGCCCTGGCGATCGTGCTCGACGCCGAACGCAGCGGCGCGCTCAAGCCCGGCCAGACGATCGTGGAAGCGACCTCGGGCAATACCGGCATCGCGCTGGCCCTGGTCGCCGCCGCGCGCGGCTATCCCTTCGTCGCGGTGATGACCGAAACCTTCTCGATCGAACGACGCAAGCTGATGCGCGCCTACGGCGCGAAAGTGATCCTGACCCCGGCCGCCGAACGCGGCACCGGCATGGTCCGCAAGGCCGCCGAACTGGCCGAGAAGCACGGCTGGTTCCTCGCTCAGCAATTCGAGAATCCGGCCAATCCGGCTTATCACCGCAGCACCACCGGCCCGGAAATCCTGCGCGATTTCGCCGGCAAGCGGCTCGATTTCTTCGTCACCGGCTGGGGCACCGGCGGCACCCTGACCGGCGCCGGCCAGGTGCTGAAAGTCGCGCGTCCGGATCTGAAGATCATCACCTCCGAACCGGCCGGCGCGTCCCTGCTCAGCGGCGCCAGCTGGCAGCCGCACAAGATCCAGGGCTGGACCCCGGACTTCGTCCCCGGCGTGCTCGATCGCGGCGTCGCCGACGAAATCCGCCCGGTCGACGACGTCACCGCGCGCGACACCGCGCGCCGGCTCGCGTCGGAGGAGGGTTTGTTCGTCGGCATCTCCGCCGGCGCGACCGTGGCCGCCGCGCTGCAGGTCGCGGAAAGCGCGCCGGAAGGTTCGGTGCTGCTGGCGATGCTGCCCGACACCGGCGAGCGCTATCTGTCGACGTTCCTGTTCGAAGGCGTGGCGGACGGATCGGACGACGAATGGCTGGCCTCTCTGGACAAGACCGAGGAGCCGGTCGCGGCCTAGCAACAGGCGGGGCGAGGCCGTGCGCGACGGAACCGCGTACACGTGCCGCTACGCGGAAACCGGCGCCGCGCCGGCCTCGCCCCGCGCTTCCATTGGATGTGATCGTTTTTTGTGTGGTTGCTTGTCCCTAGGTTGTTGCTTGCAAAGCAGTCGATGTTGAAAGACGTAGTTGTTCTCCTTGAGTGTTCTCCTTGAGTTGTTCTCCTTGAGCGGTTTTGAGTGATGCAGCTGTACCTGTAGGGCGGGGTTCTCGGCGCAGGAAATCCGAAGGCAGCGGTGGCGACTGCGTTGGAGGAATCTGCGGCGAGGGCTCCGCCCTACTTCTATCTATCCGTGAGACCCGGCAGCGCGATGCGAGCGTGTCTGCCCTCACCCCACCCTCTCCCGCGCGCGGGAGAGGGCTTCTCTTGCCCCCTCTCCCATACGAGTGAGTGGGCTTCTCTTGCCCCCTCTCCCACACGAGTGAGTGGGCTTCCCTTGTCGCTCACTCCCACGCGAGTGGGAGAGCTTGGCTTGCCCCCTTCTCCCGCTAGCGGGAGAAGGTGCCCGAAGGGCGGATGAAGGGCCTTCGGCCGCCGAACATTCACCCGTGGCCCACGGACGTTTACCCTGTGCACCTGCGGCCGCCCCGGCCGCATGGAGCACGCATGACCCAGCCGCACCCTACCGACCGCGACAACGCCCGCCTGGCCTGGGCGCGCGCGGCGACCGGCGACGCCCGCCTCGACCTGACCCGCGCCTCGTTCGACGCCGGTTTCCGCAGCTATTGGCGCGGCTTGGCCGACGCCGGCGGCGCGGCCGAGCGCAGCGTCATCGTCATGGATTCCCCGCCCGAGCTCGAAGACGCCCGGCCGTGGCTGCGCATCCGCGAGATGCTGCTGGCCGGCGGCGTGCGGGTCCCGCAGGTGCATGCGCAGGACATGGAGCTGGGTTTCCTGCTGCTCGAGGACCTCGGCCAGCAGACCTTCCTGCAGGCCTTCGAGGCCGGCGACGCCGACGCCGACGCGCTGTTCGACGCCGCCTTCGACCAGTTGCTCAAGATCCAGGCCCTGCCCTGCCCCGACGACCTGCAGCCCTACGACGAGGCCTTCCTGGCGCGCGAGCTGCGCCTGTTCGACGAATGGTTCCTCGGCCGCCATCTGGGCCTGAGCCTGGATTGCGACGACCTGGAAAACCTCGACCTGGCCTATCGCCGCATCCTCGACAACGTGCTCGCCCAGCGCCAAGTGTTCGTGCACCGCGACTACATGCCGCGCAATCTGATGCCGGTCGACGGCGGCGTGGCGGTGATCGATTTCCAGGGCGCGCTGCGCGGGCCGATCGCCTACGACCCGATCAGCCTGTTCCGCGACGCCTTCGTCAGCTGGCCGGAGCCGCGCATCGACGGCTGGCTCGCGCGCTACCACGCCCGCGCGATCGCCGCCGGCATCCCGCTGCCGGACTTCGCCCGTTTCCGCCGCGACGCCGACTACGCCGGCCTGCAGCGCCACATCAAGATCATCGGCCTGTTCGCGCGCCTGCATCACCGCGACGGCAAGCCGAAGTATCTGGCCGATGCGCCGCGTTTCCTCGGCTACCTCGACGTGGTGTTGCCGCGGTATTCCGAACTGGCGCCGCTGGCGCGGATCGTCGAGCGCTACGTGCGCCCGGCGCTGACCTCCACCACCGCGACCCAGCCGGCATGAGGGCGCTGATCTTCGCCGCCGGCCTGGGCGAGCGCATGCGCCCGCTGACCCTGCACACGCCCAAGCCGCTGCTCGCGGTCGGCGGCAAGCGCCTGATCGAATGGCATCTGGAAAAACTCGCCGCCATCGGCGTGAGCGAGGTGATCGTCAACACATCGTGGCTCGCGCCGCAGTTCGCCGACACCCTCGGCGACGGCGCGCGCTGGGGCCTGCGCCTGCGCTATTCCTACGAAGGTACCACCCCGCTGGAAACCGGCGGCGGCCTGCTGAACGCTCTGCCGATGCTGCTCGACGGCGCCGATCCGAACGCGCCGTTCCTCGTCGCCAACGGCGATATCTGGACCGATTACGACTTCGCCGCGCTGCCGCGCGAATTCGACGGCGATGCGTATCTGGTGCTGGTGGACAATCCTTCGCAGCATCCGCGCGGCGATTTCCAACTCGATGACGGCGGCTTGCTGCACAACGACGGCCCGTCGCGACTCACCTACTCCGGCATCGGCCTGTACCGCGCGAGCCTGTTCGACGGCTGGCGCGACCTGCTCGGCGACGCGCCCGGCGCGCAGTTGCAACCGCCGCGCTTCAGCACCGTGCCGCTGCTGCGCGCCGCCGCCGCGCGCGGCCGCCTGCACGGCGAACACCATCGCGGCCGCTGGACCGATGTCGGCACCCCGGAACGATTGCAACAGCTCGACGCGGCGCTGGCCGCCGCGGCGAACGGCTGAGCATCGCCTTACTTCTTGCTTCGCGCGACGCGACCGGCCACAGCGCCGGATCGCGCCGCCGCCCCTACCGAATTGGAACGCACATGAGCTCCGTCAACCTCACCAAGACCAGCAAATTCCTCAGCCTCGTGCTGCGCCACGAACCCGAAGCGATCGGCCTGACCCTCGACGCGAACGGCTGGGCCGACCTCGACGAACTGGTCCGCCTGGCCAACGCCGACGGCAAGCCGGTGACCCGCGAACTGATCGAACAGGTCGTGCGCGACAGCGACAAGCAGCGCTTCGCGATCAGCGAAGACGGCGCGCGCATCCGCGCCAACCAGGGCCATTCGATCGAGGTCGACCTGGAACTGGCGCCGCTGCCGCCGCCGGCCACGCTGTACCACGGCACCGCGACCCGCTTCGCCAAATCGATCCGCAAGCTCGGACTGGTCAAGCAAAGCCGCCAGCACGTGCATCTGTCGTCGGATCAAGCCACCGCGATCAAGGTCGGCAGCCGCCACGGCAAGGCCCTGGTGCTGACCATCCGCGCCGGCGATATGCATGCGCGCGGGCTGAGCTTCTATCAGTCCGCCAACGGCGTGTGGCTGACCGATGCGGTCGCGGCCGAATTCATCGATTGGCCGGAACACGACTGATACAGGACGGGATCAATGCAACTGCGCGCGATCCAAGGCGACATCACCAAGCTGGCCCTCGATGCGATCGTCAACGCGGCCAATTCCTCGCTGCTCGGCGGCGGCGGCGTGGACGGCGCGATCCATCGCGCGGCCGGGCCGGACTTGGTGTCCGAATGCCGCTTGCTCGGCGGCTGCAAGACCGGCGAGGCCAAGCTGACGCGCGGTTATCGCCTGCCGTCGCAGTACGTGATCCACACCGTCGGCCCGGTCTGGCGCGGCGGCGATCAGGGCGAGCCGGCGTTGTTGGCTTCTTGCTATCGACAGTCTTTGGAGATCGCGGCAAAGCGCGGGCTCAGGCGTATCGCGTTTCCTTGCATCAGCACGGGTATTTTCGGTTATCCGCCGCGGGCGGCGGCCGAGATCGCGGTGGCGACGACGCACGATTTCGCGCAGCGCGACGGCTCGATCGACGAGGTGGTGTTCTGTTGTTTTTCCGAGGCCGATCTGGCGGTTTATCGGGAGTTGTTGGCTTAGTGTGCGGTTGCGATTGAGAACGCGTTATCGCGTTCGGGCCACGGTCGCGGCATGTCGCGGCGACTTTTGCAAACGCCCAATGATTCGACCCGAACTCAGTTTCCGCCTGTTTCAGCTGCGGCTTTCCCCGGCTCCCGCTTCAAATTTGGCTTTTGCTTTTGCTTCGGCCTTGGCCTTGGCCTTGACCCAATGATTGAAGCCGAGCAGTTCATCCAGCGCTGCGAAGCTTGGAACTCGCGAGAACAACAGCACACCCGAAGGGCGGCGCACAAGGATGTGCGCCGTGCGCCACCGGGACAGGATGTCCCGTGTGGCGCATGCCCGCGTAAGCACCGATCGTGCAGGCCCTTGATTCACAAAAAAGCATTTTTCTTTGGTTACCTTTCTTTTGTTGCTTTAGACAAAAGAAAGTAACTCGGCCGCTTGCGGACGAAAGCTGTTGATCTGGCTTCTGGCTTCAAAAGCTCTAGAGCTTCAAAGCTTGAAGCAACATCAAAAGCTTCCGCCGCTAAAGCGGCGGGTAACTTTCTTTTGTCCAAAGCCACAAAAGAAAGTAACCAAAGAAAAAGGCGTTCCTGTTTCGAATCAAGAGCCCGCAAGTGCGATGCATACGCGGGGGTAGGCCACACAGGACATCCATGTCCTGGGTGGCCTACGGCACGCATCCATGCGTGCCGCCCTTCGGGCCTGCTATTGCATCGCGAGTTACAAGCCGCGCCGGGCCAAAGCTAAAAGCCCAAGCAAAGGACCAAAGCAAAGGCTGAAGCAAGAACCGAAACAAAGGCCAAACCAAAGAGCCGAAGCAAAGGGCTGAGGCCGAGGTTCGGCAGCAATCACAATCGACTCGAATGCCAGTGCGGCGTGATGCTGGGAGGCATCGTCAACTTGAGCACGAGCGCCGCAAGCAGACAGCAACACGAGTCGCTATGCGACATTCCCCAGCTCGGAGCGAAAGCTCAGCTCGGCACGCAAACCACAACACGCGCGTCAACACAGACGAAAACTCGTCGTAAGTCCGTAAGCGACCAGCTCAACAAGCAGAGCTCAGGAATCAACCCGATACGCGCATACGCCATCGATGCCGACACATCCGGCGCATCAACGCGAAATTCCCGCGCCAAGCGAAAACCAGACCAACCGTCAGTTATCGAGTTCCAGCGTCTGCCGCAAAAACGGCACCGTGATCCGCCGCTGCGCCGCGAGCGAAGCGCGATCGAGCTTGTCCAGCAGCGCGGTCAAGCCGCCCAGATCCCGGTCGACCCGCTTGAGCATCCAGTCCAGCGCCGCCTCTTCCAGCGCCAGACCGCGCCGCTGCGCGCGCTGACGCAACACCTCGCCGCGACCGGCGTCGTTCAGCGGGCTCAGCACGATGCGCGTGCACTGCGACAGGCGCGAACGCAGGTCGGGCAGGACCAATGCGAGTTCGTCGGGATTCTCGCGCGCCGCGTAGATGATCGCGATGCCGGCCTGACGCGCGCGGTTGTGGGTGTCGAACAAGGCGACTTCGTCGTCGCGGTCGCCCGCGATCGCTTCGATGCCGTCCAGCGCCAGCAGGTCGTTGCCCTCCAGCGCGTGCAGCGCTTCGCGCAAGCGCCCGGCCGCGGCGGCCAGCGGCACATAGGCGGCGCGGCGTCCGGCCGTTTCGGCCGCGGCGCAGGCGCCGAGCAGCAGATGGGTCTTGCCGACGCCGGCCGGACCGGCCAGGTACACCCAGTCGGCGCCGGTCGGATCGGCATAACCGGCGGTTTCGTGGGTGTGCGTCGCCAGCGCGCGCAATTGCGCGATCGCGCCCGCGGGCGCATCCACATAGGTGTCCAGGCTCTGATCCGGCGGATAACGCAAGGTCAGCGGCAACTGCGGAACGCTCACTGCGGCGCGCGCTCCGTGGACACGTCGGCGGCGGGCGCGGCGCGGGTGCCCTCGGCCTGCGGCGACACCGGATTGGAGGCCGGGTCGAGCAGGATGGTCGGATGATCGCCGGCGTACAGGCGGCTGTGGGTGTAGCGCTCCTGCGCATAGCGCAGCAGCACGTTGGCCACCGCCGCCACCGGCAGCGCCAGCAGCATGCCGAGGAAACCGAACAAGGTGCCGCCGGCGAGCACGGCGAAGATCACCGCGACCGGATGCAGGCCGATGCGGTCGCCGACCAGCTTCGGGGTCAGCCAATAGCTTTCGATCACCTGGCCCACGCCGAACACGGCGAGCACGCCAGCCACGTATTTCCAGTCGCCGTACTGCACCAGCGCGGCGACCACGCCGAGGATGATGCCGCTGGCCGGGCCGAGGTAAGGCACGAAGGTCAGCAGGCCGGCGATGATGCCGATCAGGATGCCCAGGTCCAGGCCGACCGCCCACAGGCCGATGCCGTACATCACGCCGAGGGTGATCATCACCAGGAACTGGCCACGCAGGAACGCGCCGAGCACGTCGCTGGAGGCCTTCGCCAGACGGCTCGCGGTGGCCAGATGATCGCGCGGGATCAGCGAGGCCACGCGGTCGACCAGCACGTCCCAGTCGCGCAGGAAGAAGAACGTCAGCACCGGCAGCAGCGCGATGTTGGCGATCATCGCCATCACCGCGAAGCCCGAACGCGACAGATAGCCCAGCATCGTGGTCGCCACGCCGCCGGCGCGCTCCCAATTGCTGCGCACCAGTTCGATCAGGTGGTTGAGGTCGAGCCAGGCGCTGATCTCGAAACCGGTGCGCTGCTCCAGCCACGGGATCGCGGTGCCGGTGAACCAGTCGCGGTAACTGGGCAGCGACACGATCAGGGTGGTGATCTGGCGCTCGATCAGCGGCACCAGGATCAGCAGCACCAGCACCACCAGCAGCGCCATCAGGGTGAACACCAGGATCACCGAGGTGTTGCGCGAACGGCCGGTGCGTTCGAGCCGGTCGACCAGCGGGTCGCCGAGCCAGCCGAGCATCGCGGCGATCACGAACGGCGTCAGCACCGGGGCCAGCACCCACAGCAGCCAGCACGCGCCGACGCCGAGCGCCGTCCATTGCAGGCGGCGCAGGAACAGCGCGATGTCTTCCAGCGGGGTGCGGTCCATGGTCAGTGCAACTGGAACACGGGCGGCTGGCCTTCCAGGCCGTCCAGCTGCACCAGGGTGTCGCCGGCGTCGGTCATGCGCTTGAGGCCGGGCAGGCCGGACAGCAGTTCCAGGTCGTACTCCAGGGTGTCCGGGGTGGCGCGGATCGGGGTGATCTTGCGGATCACCGCCAGGCCTTGCAGGTAGCCGGCCAGGCGGATGTAGTCGTCGGCGCTGCGCACGCCGCTGAACACCACGCGGTAGGTGCCCGGCGGACCGGCCACGCTGCGCTTGGCGTAACGCTTCATCAGCGCATCGGCCGCGCCGTCGGCGCCGCCGCTCATGACCTTGCGCGCGTCGGGGTCGCTGTTGGACCAGCTGCCCAGCACCTTGCCGCCGTCGACGAAGCTCCAGTCGCCTTTCCAGCCGCCGGTCTTGACCCGGTAGATCTTGCCGATCAGCTGCATCGGCGGGCTGTAGCGGGACGAGACGCGCGCGACCGCAGCGGCGTCGCCGCGCCAGATCGCGCCGACGCTGGCCTGTTCGGCGGCATTGCCGGTCGGCAGGCCGAGCTTGTAACCGCGTTCGATCGCGCGATTGAGCGCGGCGCGCGCGGCGTTGGCCTGGGCCAGGCCGACCAGGCGCGGGCCGCTGCCGTCGTCGATCGCCATCCACAGCACCGGCTTGGGCCGCGGCTGCGGCCAGATCGGCAGGCCGAGGGTCGAGGCCAGGCCTTCGACCTTGGCCTGATCGAAATTGACGATCAAGGTGGTCTGGAAGGTCGGCGCGCCGGTGGACTGGGACACGCCCTCGTCCTGGCGGTAGTCGTAACCGGTGACGTAGTCCTTGGCCCGGCGCAGTTCCTGGCCGACGCCCGGCCGGCCGGCCGCGGCGCGGTCGCCCGACAGCTTGCCCAGCACCTGGGCCAGCGCGCGCGCCATGGCGCCGTTGCGCTCGGCCTCGCCCTGCCCGGCCACCGGCACTTCGGCCGAGTAGGCGCCGTCGGCCTGGGCGCGATCGCCCTCGACCCGCTGGGCGGCCGCGGCGAAACTCGCCAGCAGCAACGTTGCGACCATCAAAACCCGGATTGCCTTGCCCATCGCCATCCCTAACTGTTGTTGAAAAGCGCGCATCCCGCCCGCGTCCCAGGTCGCGGGTCGGCCACGGCGCGGACCGTCCGCGTGCGTTGCCCACCCGTCACCGGATGCGGTGACCGCCGTCAATGCGATCGTCCCCGCTCCGCCGCCGCGTCCTGCGTCGGTCCGGCGGCCACGCATGCGCGGCGCCGACGGTGCTCAAGGTTCGAAATGGTGCCGCAGTGGCGTCGGCGCGTCCATTCGCATGCCTGAACGGCCTAATGGGCGGCGCGCGGGCGCGGCGATGGGGGCGCGATTGCGCGAAATCCGGATCCTCGCCCGTGCGATGGCGCCTGGCTCGGTCCCCATGGCATCCACGGAAAAGCTGCGTATGAACGAAGATCGGCAAAGCCGGCGGGGCCCTGCCGGTCCGATCGTGAGGTCCGGATCGGGAGTGATTGCTGAAACGACCGGGCGGGTGTGACGGCCGGGCTTCGGTTGCCTGCTAAAATCTCTCGTTTCCTTCCGCGACCGCCGGGGCCGCCGTGACCGCATCTTCTTCCGACACCCCCCCCAAGCCGCTGACCTACCGCGACGCGGGCGTCGATATCGACGCCGGCAACGAGGTGGTCGAACGCATCAAGCCGCTGGTCAAGCGCAGCTTCCGGCCCGAGGTGATGGGCGGCCTGGGCGGCTTCGGCGCCCTGTTCGACCTGTCCGGCAAGTACCGCGAGCCGGTGCTGGTGTCGGGCACCGACGGCGTCGGCACCAAGCTCAAGCTGGCCCAGCAGCTCAATCGCCACGACACCATCGGCATCGACCTGGTCGGCATGTGCGTCAACGACGTGCTGGTGCAGGGCGCCGAGCCGCTGTTCTTCCTGGATTACTTCGCCACCGGCAAGCTCGACGTGGACACCACGGTCGCCGTGGTCGGCGGCATCGCGCGCGGCTGCGAACTGGCCGGCTGCGCGCTGATCGGCGGCGAAACCGCCGAGATGCCCGACATGTACCCGCCGGGCGAATACGACCTGGCCGGCTTCACCGTCGGCGCGGTCGAGAAGTCGCAGATCCTCGACGGCGCGCGCGTGCGGAAGGGCGACGTGCTGATCGGCATCGCCTCCAGCGGCCCGCATTCCAACGGTTACTCGCTGATCCGCCGGATCTTCGACCGCGCCGGCCGCCCTGGCGACGTCGCCGTCGGCGGCGTGCGCCTGATCGACGCGCTGATGGAGCCGACCGCGCTGTACGTCAAGCCGATCCTGGAACTGCTGCGCGCCAACGGCGGCGAGCACCGCATCCACGCGATGGCCCACATCACCGGCGGCGGCCTGACCGAGAACATCATCCGGGTGATCCCGGCCGGGCTCGGCCTGGACATCCGCACCGCCACCTGGCAACTGCCGCCTGTGTTCGACTGGCTGCAGCGCGAAGGCGCGGTGCCGCGCGAGGAAATGTGGCGCACCTTCAACTGCGGCATCGGCTTCGTGCTGGTGGTGCCCGAGGACGCGGTCGCCGCGACTCAGGCCGACCTCGCCCGCCTGGGCCTGTCGCATTGGCGCATCGGTGAAGTCGTCGCCCACGCCGGCGAAGGCGAGCGCGTCCACATTGGCTAAACCTTTGAAGCAAAAACGAGTTCACAGGAGTGAAAAGTGAGTAAAAGCGCTGGCGACGCAACCGCTTCACTCGTTTCTCACTCCTCCAGACTCACTGCTGCGAAAAAGCTCGCCCTCGCCGTAACGCTGACGGTTTTCGCCGTCAGCTGGATCGCGCCCAAGAGCCCGTTCGAACAAGCCATGCACAGCGTGCTGACCGTGGTCGGCCTGCTGTGGCTGTGGCGGCACGACCGCCGCTGGCCGCTGCGCGACGGCCATTTCGTCGCGATCTGCGTGTTCATGACCGCGCACTGCATCGCCGCGCGCTGGCTGTATTCGTACGTGCCCTACGATCAGTGGATCCAGTGGCTGACCGGCGGCTGGTCGCTGGACAAGGCGTTCGGCTTCGAACGCAATCACTTCGACCGGCTGATCCATTTCCTCTATGGCGTGTGCTTCGCGCCGGCGGTGCGCGAGTACTTCCGGCAACGCTGGCCGGCGCTGTCGGCGCGTCAGGCCTTCACGCTCGCGGTCGCCGCGATCATGTGCACCAGCCTGATCTACGAATGGATCGAATGGGCCATCGCGCTGACCATGTCGCCGGAGGACGCGGAGTCCTACAACGGCCAGCAGGGCGACATCTGGGACGCGCACACCGACATGTTCCTGGCCACGCTGGGTTCGCTGGCGGCATGGCCGCGCGGCCGCCGCTGAACACGCCGGCCGCGCCGGCCTGACTCGACGCACGCCGCGGCTTGGCGCAGCATGGCCGCGAGTCGTGCGCGGTCCGGCCCCAGGCCCGGCCCGCGCGCCCGCAACGCGCCACACAGGAGATCCACCGCGTCATGGACCACGCCCCTATTCCAGCCGAGCCGCCCGCCCTTCCGGCGACGGCATCGGTCGCCGCCGAGCCGTCCGCGCAGGACCTCGCTCATCTCGACACGATCGGGATCCTTTATTACGTCCTCGCCGGCATCACCGCGCTGTTCGCGCTGTTTCCGGTGATCCATCTGATCGCCGGCATCGGCATCCTCATGCTTCCGGCGCAGCCTGGACAGCCGGCGCACGACGCCGCGCTGGTCGGTTGGTTGTTCGTCGGCGTGGCGGTGTCGCTGATCGGCTTCGGCATGATCCTGACGGCGCTGTTCGTGATGGTCGCGCGCAGGCTGCGGCAACGTCGCGGCTATATGTTCTGCGTGGTCGCCAGCGCCGTGAGCTGCCTGTCGATGCCGTTCGGCACCGCGCTGGGCGTGTTCGCCCTGGTCGTGCTGACCAAGGCGCCGATCAGGGCCGTGTTCGAATCCGCGCCCGCCGACGCGAAGTAACTTCCGATCGGCGGCGCGAACGCTTCCGACATTTCAACCGCCGCATCCAACCCAGGGGGATCCCGTGATGTCCGACTACCCGCCCGTTTCATCGCAACCGCACTCGCCGCCGCCCGCCGCCAATCCCGACGATGCCTCGCATCTGCAGATTCTGGCGATCTTCTACTACGTGTTCGCCGGCCTGAACGCGTTTTCGGTGCTGCTGATGGGGTTCTACGGCGTGCTGATGGGCGCGGTGTTCAGCGCCGCGCCCGAAAGCGGCCCCAACGCCGACATGGATGCCGCGCTGCCGATGATCATCGGCTTTTTCGTCTTCTTCACCCTGCTATGCCTGCTGTTCGCGGCGCTGCACTTCATGGTCGGCCAGCGCCTGCGCCAACGCCGCGGGTTCAAGTTCTGCCAGATCGTCGCGGCGGTGACCTGCCTGTCGATTCCGTTCGGCACCGCGCTGGGCGTGTTCACCCTGATCGTGCTCAATCGTCCGTCGGTGCGCGCCTTGTTCGGCGAGCGGGCCTGATGAGCGACGGCGCGCCCGTCGCCATCGCATTGTCCGACGGGCAGTTGCGCGCCTGGGTGGAGCAGGACAACGCGATCCATATCAAGGCGCTGAGCGGAGCGGGCGATCCGGTCGAGCTGTCGGATCGCGACGTCGCCGCGCTGGTCGATTTCCTGCAGGCGTATCTGCGCGGTGCCGGCTGATGCCGCGCATCGACAGCGACCCGCCGCCCGCGATGAACGTTCCGATCCACACGAGCCACGAACCGATGACGACGGAAGATCCGCGCGACGCGTCGTACCTGAGGACGCTGAGCATCCTGTATTACGTTTTCTCCAGCTTCAATCTGCTGCCGCTGCTGATCGGCGCGCTGTACGCGTTCATGGGCTTGGGCCTGCTCAACGGCACGCTGCCGGCCGATACCGCGACCCAGGACACCGCATCGGGCTGGGTGCTGCTGGGCCTGGCCGCGGCGATGATGTTCATCGGAATCGTCGGCGGCATCCTGACCTTGATGGCCGCGCGCCGTCTGAGCCAGCGGCGCAGTCTCACCTTGTGCATCGTCGTGGCCGCGGTGTCGTGCATGCAGATTCCATTCGGCACCGCGCTGGGCGTATTCACCCTGATCGTGTTAAACCGACCGTCGGTGAAAGCGATGTTCGCGGGGCGGACCTGAGCCCGGGAAGATCACCGTTTCACCTTCCGCCGAGGGCGGAATGCATTATTCAAAAAGAGGATT
Source organism: Lysobacter capsici (assembly GCF_014779555.2). Taxonomy (NCBI): domain Bacteria; kingdom Pseudomonadati; phylum Pseudomonadota; class Gammaproteobacteria; order Lysobacterales; family Lysobacteraceae; genus Lysobacter; species Lysobacter capsici. The sequence goes on along the minus strand of NZ_CP094357.1, from coordinate 1,471,116 downwards.
ACACGATGGGCGCTTGGGGTTTCACCACATTCGACAACGACGACGCGGCCGACTGGCTGGACGAACTGAGCGATCACCAGAGCCTGGCGCTGGTGCGCGAAACCATCGCCGCGGTGCTGGAGGTCGAGCCGGATGAAGAAGTGGACGCGCCCCTGGCGTCCGCGGCGCTGGCCGCGAGCGAACTGATCGCCGCCGCGATCGGCCGGCCCTCGGGCGCGGCGCGCAAGCAGGAAGAACTGATGATCTGGATCTCGAAGATGCGGCCCTCGCCCGATGCGGCGCTGATCGCCGACGCGCTCAGCGCGATCGATCGCATCCTCGGCCCGCACTCGGAACTGCGCGCGCTGTGGGAAGAAAGCGACGACTACGCGGCATGGACCGACGATGTAACGCAGCTGCGGGCGCGTTTGGCGTTTTGATGCGACGGGCATCGTCGATGCCCGATTTCGTCGTGGCTATCACGGAACTAGAGGTCTTTTGGGGACGGGGCTTTCGGCGCCGACGCTTTTCGATCGGACGAAGTAGTTTTGCGGCGGCCGCGAAACGGACCGCACGGTGATCCCGGCCAGAAAACGGAGCCGTCAATGGACTCAGTGATCCTGTATTTCGGCCAGGCCGACTCCGAACAGATCGAAGCGGCGGTCCGGGCCTTCGAATTCAATCGCGACGGCTCCAGCGAAACCATCCGCTCGGGTGAACGATATTGCTATTTCGAACGTTACTCGGAACAGGAACAGCTTGCCGAGTACGAACCCGCCGAACGCGAAGCGCTGGTCGCCTTGCTCGGCGCTACGCCACGTAGCGCCTTTTGCCTGTCCTCCCGTCACGGCGAGAATGCACGCTTGGCGTTGGAAGTGGCGAGCGGCTTGATGCAGCGCTTCCAGCCCAGCGTGCTGGACGACGATCACGACGGGCTGTGGCTGGCGCCGGTGGTAAGCGCATGCCTGCGAGCCAGCGCCACGTCCGATCTCTACGATTTGCCGCGGTTTGGCGCCCTGTCGCGCGGCGAGGGCTGATACCGGATCCGCCTGGCCGGATCGGGCCTCGCCCGCCCGCTCGGGTCGGCTACTGCCCCGCTCCGACGCACTAGACAGGTTCACCCACTTGTCCCCGCGCTGTAATAACCGGGTTGCGCACGCCGCCCATGCTGGACGCCTGTTCCCCAGTGCGTCCCGCCGCGATGACCTTCCGCCTTGCCCTGTTCGATATCGCCGGCACCACCGTGTCGGACCCCGGCTTCGTCGCCCAGGCCTTCGTCGGCGCGATGAGCGCCGCCGGCCACCCGATCGACCACGAGGCCTGCCGGCCGCTGATGGGCTATCCCAAGCCGCTGGCGATCGCGCGGCTGCTCGGTACACAGGCCGATGACCCGCGGATCGCCGCGATCCATGCCGACTTCGTCCAGCGCATGCTGGTGTGCTATCGCGAATGGCCCGGCATCGAGCCGTTGCCCGGCGCCGAATCGGTGTTCGCGGTACTGCGCGCGAACGGCATCCAGGTCGCGCTGAACACCGGGTTTTCGCGCGACATCGCCGACGCCATCGTCGAGCGCCTGCAGTGGTCGCAACGCATCGACGCGCTGATCGCCAGCGACGAAGTCGCGCAGGGCCGGCCGGCGCCGGACATGATCCACGCGCTGATGCAACGCCTGCGGATCGACGATCCGGCCCAGGTGATCAAGATCGGCGACACCGAGGTCGATATCGGCGAAGGCCGCGCGGCCCGGGTCGGCCTGGTGGTGGCGGTCACCACCGGCGCGTTCACCCGTGCCGAACTCGAGCCCTACGCGCCCGACCGCATCATCGATGGCCTGTTCGAACTGCCGGCCCTGCTGGGGCTGGATGCGTCCGACCGCGACGCGCGCCACGCCGCCGCATGAACGCGTTGCGCGCCCCGACCAGCGAACGCGCGCGCCAGTGGCAGGTGACCCTGCTCGCCGGCGGCGCGGCGCTGGTCACCTATGCCTGCATGTACGCGTTCCGCAAACCGTTCGCCGCCGCGTCGTTCGCCGGGCATCCGCTGTTCGGCGTCGACTACAAAGTCTGGCTGGTGGTCGCGCAGATCCTGGGCTATATGTGCAGCAAGTTCGTCGGTATCGGCGTGATCGGCGGGTTGCGCCGCGAACACCGCGCGCGTTTGCTGCTGAGCCTGATCGGCATCGCCTGGCTGGCGCTGCTGGGGTTCGCGCTGACGCCGGCGCCCTGGAACATCCCGTTCCTGTTCCTCAACGGCCTGCCGCTGGGCATGGTCTGGGGCCTGGTGTTCAGTTACCTGGAAGGCCGCCGCACCACCGAGGCGATGGGCGCGATCCTCGCTTCGAGTTTCATCATGGCCTCCGGCGTGGTCAAAAGCGTCGGCAAATGGCTGCTGCTGTCGGGCGTCGATGAGTTCTGGATGCCGTTCGTGACCGGCCTGCTGTTTCTGCCGCTGTTGCTGATCGCGGTGCATTTTCTCGAACGCGTGCCCGAGCCCGACGCCGACGACCGGCGCGAACGCAGCGAACGCCAGCCGATGAGCCGCGCCGAACGCATGGCCTTCGTGCGCGGCTTCCTGCCGGGGCTGGTGCTGATGATCGGCTGCTATGTCGCGTTGACCGTGGTGCGCGATTTTCGCGACAACTTCGAAGCCGAGTTGTTCGCCGATCTGGGCTATGGCGGCAATGCCGGCGTGTTCGCGCTGATCGAAACGCCGATCGCGTTGGCGGTGCTCGCCTTGACCGCGGGACTGACGTGGTTCCGCGACAATCTGCGCGGCCTGATGGCCTTGCACGGGCTGATGTTCGCCGGCCTGGCGGTGGCGGGCATCAGCACGCTCGCGTTCCGCGCCGGCGCGCTGCCGCCGCTGTGGTGGCTGGCCCTGGTCGGCTTCGGTCTGTATCTGGCCTATGTGCCGTTCAACTGCGTGTTCTACGAGCGCCTGATCGCGACCTTCCGCGTTGCCGGCAACGTCGGCTTCCTGATGTACCTGTCGGATGCCTTCGGCTATCTGGGCAGCGTCGCGGTGCTGCTGACCAAGGAATTTTCCGGCGTGCAGCTGTCGTGGACCCAGTTCTTCGCCCAGATCGTGCTGACGCTGGCGATGATCGGCGGCGCATGCCTGATCGCTTCGGCGCTGTACTTCCACCATCGCGTCACCCGTCGCGTCGCCGCGGCGGCGCTCGCGCCCGTCTGAGTCTTTCGAAACCATCGCATGAACGCTCCTTCCGCTCTCGTCATCGGCGCCGGCATCGTCGGCCTGTCCATCGCCCGCGCGCTCGCCGTGCGCGGCCACCGCGTCACCGTGCTGGAGCGCTTTGACCGCGCGGTCGGCGCATCGGTACGCAACTTCGGCATGATCTGGCCGATCGGCGTACCCAACGGCGCGGCCTACGAACGCGCGTTGCGTTCGCGCGCGATCTGGCGCGAGCTGATCGAGGATGCGCGGCTGTGGCACGACCCCTGCGGCTCGCTGCATCTGGCCTATGCGCAGGACGAGTGGGACGTGCTGGAACAGTACGAACACGCCAATCGCGCGATGCGGCCGTGCAGCCTGCTCGATCGCGACGCGGCGCTGGCGCGTTCGCCGGCCTTGGTCAGCGAAGGATTGCGCGGCGCGCTGTTCAACCAAGATGAAATGATCGTCGATCCGCGCGAAGCGCTGCGCACGATCCCGGCGTATCTGCACGAACGCTACGGCGTCGAGTTTCACTGGCGCGTGCCGGTGACCGCAGTCGAAACCGGTCGCGCCTGGTCGGGCACGCGGCGTTTCGACGCCGATCAGGTGTTCGTGTGCAGCGGCCCGGAGTTCGAACAGCTCTATCCGCAGTTGTATGCCGCCGCGCCGCTGACCCGCTGCAAGCTGCAGATGATGCGTCTGGCGCCGCAACCCGACGGCTTCCGCCTCGGCGCCGCGCTATGCGGCGGCCTGTCGCTGGTGCATTACGCCGGTTTCCAGCAAGCCGCCGACGTGGCGCCGCTGCGCGCGCGCTACGAGGCGCAATTCGGCGACCTGATCGAACTGGGCATCCACGTGATGGCGGCGCAGAACGGCCGCGGCGAGATCACCATCGGCGACTCGCACGCCTACGCGCATACCCACGACCCGTTCGACGAGCACGCCATCAACGCCAAAGTGCTCGATTATCTGGCCCGCTTCGCGCGCCTGCCCGACCCACGCGTGATCCAGACCTGGCACGGCATCTATCCCAAGCTGACCGACGGCAGCAGCGAATTCGTCGCCGAAGCGGCGCCCGGCGTGACCATCGTCAACGCGGTCGGCGGCGGCGGGCTGGGGATGACGTTGAGTTTCGGTCTGGCCGAGGAGATTGTTGAGGGCCGCTATGGTGCGATGCGTCGCGCGGCGTAAGGACGCTAGTCGCGGCCCGGGAATGGGGAATGGGGAATCGGAAAAGCGGTTCGCCGGTAACCGGAAGGAAGCGTCGGAACTCGAACGCCTCGGCTCCAGCTTCAACCGATTCCCGACTCCCGATTCCCGGCTCCAAAAAAATCCAACGCGGGCTATGGCGTCCTGATCCGCCATAGCCCGCTGCGCCCGGTCCGCTGGCTCCCCCAACCGGACCAGCCGCTCCCCGCCAGCGGCCGCGCATGGCGCGGCGCTACCGACCGCCTCGACGTCCGTGTCGATGCGGGGCGGGCGGCATTTCCCTATGCCTTTACCGGTCCGTCGCACTGGCGCCCGGCCTCCGTCCGTGAGGCCCACAGGGGAGCCACGGAATGCCTGCGCCTGGTCCGACGGACCTGAACCTCGTTGCCGACCTCAGCGACGGCGCGCCGCCGGGTCCGCGGATCCGCCGCACCGCGCCACGACCGGGAGCGTGCCGTTCGTGGCGCGATGCGGTGGAAATCTCCGGCGGCTAGCGGCCGCCGCCTTGACCTTCGACGATCGCGCCGGGCATGGCCTCGATGGTCTCGATCAGCAGTTCCTGCTCGCGGTTGAACTGTTCGATGCGTCGCAACGGCGCCCTCGTGAGATGGATCGACCGCGTCGGCCGGCGCAGGTGCTCAAGGCCCCTGCGCGCCGACGCGCCCCTGTCGACGATGCCCCGCCAGCGTGTCCGTCGCGGCGGCCGGGAGGGGCCAGGGGCGGCGAACGGTGCGGCGGGAACGCATTCCATTTACCGCCCTGGCGCGCGGATTTGCGAGGAACGATCCGGGACGGAATCGGGACACGGCGGGAAGATTTCGCCGCGCCGCGGCCCGGTCGTCGCGACCGATCGCCAACCCGATCACACACCGATCGGGCCTGCGTCGGATTCGGGCCGAAACGTTCCCGCTTTGTGCCCGTGAATTGCTTGGACCCGGTGGCGCGCGGTTCGTAGGCTGGCCGCTCCTGATGCACTCGCCACAGGGGGCGATCATGCGTACGACACTCAAGAGTTTGGTTCTGGCCGCGGCATTGGTCTGCGGCAGCGCGAGCGCGCACAACACCGACGGCACCTGCGGCGTGGAAGGCGCGCAGATGGTGGTGGTCGGATCGTTCAGATTCACTTCGCGCGACCTGATGGCCTACGCCGAACAAAGCCAGGCCGGCGGCGGCGTGTGCACGCCCAAGAGCTGCGGCATCGTCGACGATCATTGGTCGGTCGCGACCAAGCGCGCGTTCGACTACTGCGAACAGATCGTGCCCGGCAGCGTGGCCCAGGTGACCTCGCCGACCAGTTACAACGATCCGCAGCTGCACCACACCGCCTACAGCTTCGGCCCGGGCACGCCCGATCTGCAGGGCGTCTGCCTGATCTGCCGGCTGCCGTCGCCGAGCACGCCGATCAAGTTGCCGGCGCGCAGCCCGTAACCGGATGTCGATCGACACGGCAACCACCGAGTAAACCGCGCCGCCGCCCGCTGGTGGCTCAACCGCTGTCAGGGCAGGGAACGCTCACACCAGCGCGTGGCGTCGCGTATAGGCCAGCACGGCGTCGACATGACGCTGCAGTTCGCCGCGCACCGATTCGTCCAGGCTGCATTCGGCCAGCACGTAGTAGCCCGAACGCAGCACGTCGCGCCAACGCGGTTGGCGCGGCAGCTTGGACAGGCTCAGATAGCGTTCCATAGCGCGCGCGCGCAGGCGGCCGTCGTCGACAGTGACCCGCCAGATCCGGCTCTTCTCGGCCAGCTCCAGCCGACCCTGGCCGGTGCTGCGTTCCCAGGCCTCGACCACCGCGAGCATCAGCTCGACCAACGCGCGCCGGAACGACTGGCGCAATTCGTCGTCGTCGGCCAGCGCCGGCGTTTCCACGCTCAGCGGTTCGTGCTCGGTGCCGTCGGCCACGGCCGGGGCGACGCCGCTGGCCGAGGCGGCCGGTTTGAGACCGAGCACGATCAGGCCCTCGCCCTGCCCGCTTTCGCTGAGCTGGGCGCTCAAGGCGTCGCGCCGGGCGCCGAGGCGGAAATCGAAACGCTGCGGAGCCGAGGATTCGTCCAGCCGTTCCAGCGCCTGGGCGAAACGGTGCGCGCCCGCTTCGTCGAGCAATTCGCCGAACGCGCGTCCCGACAATGCGCTGGCACCCGGGTGCTGAAGCAATTCGCCGGCGCTGCGGTTGGCCGCGAGCACATGCCCGGCGACGTCCAGGATCAGCACCGCGTCGTCGCGGCTGTCCAACGCGGCCTGCAGACGCGCGCGGTCGACGCCGAGATCGGCGGCGGCGCGGCGGTAGTACTCGACCTCCTCGGCCAGACGCGCGCGCCGCGCCGCTTCGGCCACCCGCACCCGATGCTGGCGGCGCAGGAAGAACACGGTCAGCCCGAGCAAGGCCGCCAGCGCCGAGACCACGGTCAGCCACAGCGCCAGGGTGCGCTGCTTCAGGCTCAGCGCGCGGACCTGATTCTCGGTGGCCAGCGCGGCGATGGTGCGGTCGCGCTCGGCGGTCTCGAAGCGCAGTTGCAGCCACTTCATCTCGCGGTCGTAACGCGCCTCGCGCAAGGCGCGCGCGGCGGCTTCGGAGTCGCGCAGCGCGGCCAGCGCGCGCGGCCATTCGCCCTGGGCCTCGAAATCGTCGGCCAGTTCGGTCAGCAAGGCGGGCCGGTCGCTGTCCTGCGGCGCCAGCGCGGCCAGCGCGGTCTGCACCCGCAACTGCGCGGCGCGCGCCTGCCCGCGCAGGCGGTCGCCGCGCGCGGCCTGCAATTGCAGCGGCGCCGGCACCGCGGTGCCGGCCTGCGCGGCGATCGCCAGGCCGCTGTCGGTCCAGCGCTTGGCCTGGACCAGATCGCCGCGGGCGATCGCGGCGCGGCCGAGTTCGGCGTGGACGCGCAGCACATAGGTGCGGTCGCCGGCCTTGTCGAGTTCGCCGCGCGCCTGTTCCAGCAAGGCCTGGCCGCGGCCGATCTGGCCGGCGTCGAGCGCCAGCACGCCCTGGCTGGCCAGCACGTGCGCGGCTTCGATGCGGTTGCCGGCGCGCAGGAATTCGGCGCGGGCCTGGTCGTAATGACGCACCGCGGCGGCGGTGTCGCCGAAGTCGCGGTACAGGTCGGCGATGTTGTTCAAGGCCGGGCCCGAATCGCGTTCGGGCAGGCTGCGCTGCAGTTCCAGGCTGGACATCAGCGCCTGCAGCGCGCCGCGGTAGTCGCCGAGCCGGCGCAGGGTCGAGCCGATGTTGTTCCAGATCTTCGACTGCGCCGGGCGGTCTTCGCGGTGCTGGGCCAGTTGCAGCGCCTGCTTGAACTTGGCCAGCGCCTCGACCTGGCATTCGTTGCGGTAGTCGATCACGCCGCGACGCCGCAGCAACTCGTATTCGAGCGCGCCGCCGGCGCGATCGCCGGCGCTCGCCTGGGCGCAGTCCAGCGCCGCCGAGGCCTGGACGAAATCGCTGCGATGCTGAAATTCGATGCTGCGCGCGTACAGCGCTTCCAGGACCGAGGCCTCGCTGCCGCCGGGCTCGATACCGAAACGCCGCAGGCATTGCGCCGGCGCGGGCAGCGCGGCGGCGGGCGCCGCTTGGCAGCGCGACGGCGAATCGACGGGCGCGGCGACACCGGCGCCTTGCGCCGCCATGTCCGTACCCGCCGCGGGGCCCATCGCCGCCACCGCCAACGACCAACTTCCCGCCCACACCGCACCCACCCAACGCTTCGCCCTGTGTTCGCCCACGCCCCGCTCCCGGCTGCCGCAGAGCGCAGCTTTGCCGATCCTGGCGCGGAGCGAAAGCGAGGGTTGCGCTGGTTCAGCGCTGTCCGCCTCTCTCGACCGACCAATCCGCGCAGGCCGTCACAGTCGCGACGGCCTGCGCGGGCGGCCCGGATCGAGCCGATCCAGACCGGTTGCGGGCTCAGCGCTCCAAGCTCAGATGCACCCGATCGGCGTACGCGTCGCCGTTCGCATTGGCATGCTCGAAACGGATTTCGACCTCAGCCCATTGCGCATCCTTCGGCACCGCGCCAGTGAGCTCGTAGTTGCGCAGCGCGCCACTGCCGCCGGTGGGCGCGAGTTCGAACGCGCTGCCGGCGTACAGCGCCTGCAGGCCCGGCCAGTTCGATGCGTTGATCGCGGCCGGATAGCCGGCGTCGGCGCGATCGAGCACGCGGTCGTAACGCAGATACTCGCCGGGCTTGAACAGATACGACTTGCCGCTGGCGAAGTTCAGCGCGCCCGACCAGTACGCCGGCCAGTAACCCGTGCCCGGCCAGGTGCTTTCCGACAGATACGCCGGGTAATAGGCATCGGCGCGATCGTTGTCGAGGTTGTAGCGGATGTATTGATCGCCCTTGAAGAAATACAGCTTGCTTCGGCTGACGAACATCGCCGCGTCTAGATCGCGCGCGCCGCCGGCGAATTTCTCCAGGCCCGGCCAATTGCCGGCGATCGCCAAGGGATAACCCGGATCGGCCGCGCCCGCGGCGAGGTCGTAACGCAGGTACTGCGCGTCCTTGAAGAAATACACCTTGCCGTTGCCGGCCTCGAACGCCGCGTCGAGATCGCGCGCGCCACCGGCGAACCGATCCAGGCCCGGCCATTGCGTCGCGATCGGCTGCGGATAACCGCTGACCACGCGATCGGCGGCGATGTCATATTTGTAGTAGTCGCCGCCGCGGAACACATGCCCGCTGCCGCCGGCGCCGAAACTCGCCATCCCGCGCAGATCGTAGAAGCGCAGCAGCACGCGAGCGCGATGGCCGCTGGCGGCGCCGAGGTCGGCCGACAGCTTGAAGCGTGCTTGGGTAAGATCCAGACCGCGCAGATCGACGCGCTGACTCAGCGTATTGCTCTTGCCGGTATCGCGACCGATAAACAGATTGCGCCCGCCGCCGGCCAGCGGCGCCGGCAACCACGTATAGCGCGCGTACTCGACCACCTGCCCGCCGCGGCCCTTGCGCCAGCCCGGCACGTCGCTGTCGTAGCCGCGATCGCTGCGACCGACCGAATACTCCGCATCGCCGTTGGCGAGCAGATTGGCCCCGAACGCCGGCGCGGCCTCGCGCGCGGGCCGCTGCATCGGCCGTCCGTCCAGGCCCGCGGGAATCACCAATCCCAGATGGGCGAGGATGCTCGGCGCGACATCGACTTGACGCGGCGCCAAGCGCAGCGGCTCCAGACCGAGCTTGGGCACCGATTCGCCGCTGAAGGCGATCAGGGTCTTGCGATCCTCCGGCGTGTTGTGACCATGGTGGATCGAACCGCCGTGATCGGTGCCGACGATCACCAGCCAGTCTTCGTTGGCATAGTTGGGCCGCGCGCGCAGCGCGGTCATCAGCTTGCCGATCGATGCATCGACGCCGCGGATCGCGTCGGTGTAGCCGCTCGCATCGCGATTGAAATAAGTGCCGGCATGGCCGGCGCCGTCGGGTTCGTTGAAGTCGAGCAACAGCACGTCCGGACCGGCGGCCTGGCCGAGCAGTTGCAAGGCCTTGCTCAACACATTGGCGTCGCTGCCGGCGTCGTAGACCGTGTCCACGCCGGTCCACAGCAGTTGCGTCGCCAGCGGCGACCACGCCAGCGCGACCGCGGTGTTCTTGCTCGGCGCGACGCGCTCGATCCGGCTGAGCACGTCCGGCCAGTCGGCGTAGTTCTTGCCGCTGAAACTGTTGTCGTAGACGCCGTGCTTGTCGCGCTCCACGCCGGTGAACAGCGACGACCAACCCGTGCCGCTGATCGCGGTATCGGCGGTGAGGCCTTCGCGACCGAGGTAACCGTCGGCAACCAGCGCATCGAGATTCGGCGTGGCGATCGTGCCGTAGACATCGCCGCGAAAACCGTCGGTGCCGATGAACAACACCTTCGGCGTTTTCGCCAGGGCCGGCGCAGCGAGCGCGCAAGCCAGGGCCAGAGTGGTGAAACGCAAACTGCGACGGGACATTGCGAGGCTCCTGCGGTGAAAGGAGCCGCGAGCCTAGGCCACGTCTGCGCGCGCGCATGTGACCCAAACCGCGCAACGCGCGCGGCCGGGCCGCTACCTGTCACGTTTCGGTCATCACCATCAACTGGACCCAATCGCCGGCGAACGAAGTCACCCCGAACTGCACCGGCACGCCCTGCGCATCGACATTGAGCGAATGCACGCACAGCACCGGTCGCCGGGTCGATTGCCCGAGCACGCGCGCGACTTCGGCGCCGGGCAAGCGCGCCATCACTGAGGTGTGTTTGCGCAGATAATCGTGAACGCCGAATTCGGCCAGGGTGCGGGTCACCGACAACTGCTCGGCGAATACGCGGTCCAGACCGGGAAAACGCGACGCGGGAAACCACGCCTCGCTGTGATCGACGGTACGGCCCTCGACTTCGCTGGAATAGACCACGCGATGCACGCGTTCGCCCGAGATCAATCCCAGCGAGCGCGCGACCTGGCGCGGCGGCGTCTGCAGGCCGGTTTCGATCAGGCGGTAGCGGCTTTCGACATTGAGATCGTGCATCGCCTTGCCGAACCGCGTACGGCGGCCGATCGGGTAGTGATACGGATGCTCCTGGACGAAACTGCCGCGCCCGGTTTCGGTGCGCAGGAAGCCGCGTTCCTCCAGCGCTTCGATCGCGCGCCGCACGGTGTGGCGGTTGACCCCGAAACGCTTGGCCAGATCGAACGCCGACGGCAGCCGGTCGCCTTCGCTGAGCGCGCCGGAGCGGATCTGCTTGAGCAGGGCGGTTTCGATCTGCTGCCACAGCGGTTGCGCGGCGTCGCGCTGGGTCAGGTTCTCGGCGGGCGCGGCGGGCGCCGACTCGGCATCGGCCGAATCGACGGACGCAGTCGCAGCGTCGCCCGCCTTGATCGGGCGCGCCTGTTTGAGACCGGCCTGCTTTAACCCGGTGTGTTTGGACCCAGTGGCTGTCACACAACCTCCATCTGCGCTTGCTTGACTAGACAGGTCGAGTACCGCACCCGTGGCCATGAGAGCGCGTGCGCGTTGCACGGCCATGACAAATTCCGCCCTTCCGCCACCGGACGCCCACCGCGATGCCCGATCTGCTGCTCGACAACGCCCGCCTGGTCCTGCCCGACACGATCGCGCACGGCCACCTGCGCATCGCCGACGGCGCGATCGCGCAGATCGGCGAAGGCCGGATCGCGCACGCCGCGGCGATCGACTGCGACGGCGATTACCTGCTGCCCGGCCTGGTCGAGCTGCACACCGACAACCTGGAAAAGCACCTGCTGCCGCGTCCGGGCGCGCATTGGCCGGCCGCCGCCGCGCTGCGCGCGCACGATGCGCAACTGCTTGCCGCCGGCATCACCACCGCGCTCAACGCGATCTCGGTCGGCGAAGAGGACGCCGAGGAAGCGGTCGATCCGCAACAGGTGCTGAGCGCGCTGGCCGATGCGCGCGCCGCGCACAGCCTGCGCATCGAACACGCCGTGCATCTGCGCTGCGAACTGCCCTGCCCCGATCTGGCGCAGCGTCTGCAGCCCTTGCTCGCGACGCCCGCGCTGCGGCTGTTGTCGTTGATGGATCACACCCCGGGCCAGCGCCAGTTCCACGATCTGGAGCGTTACCGCGCCTACAGCGCGCGTCACGGCAACGCCCGCGACGACGACCAGTTCGATGCGCGCGTGCGCCATCTGCAGGATTTGCAACGCCGTCACGCCGATGCCAATCGGCAACGGGTGATCGCCTTGGCGCTGGAACTGGGATTGCCGCTGGCGAGCCACGACGATTCGGAATTGATCCACATCGCCGAAGCGGTCGAAGCCAACGCCTGCATCGCCGAATTCCCGGTCAACCTCGCCACCGCGGTCGCCGCGCACGCGGCCGGGTTGCAGGTGTTGGCCGGCGCACCGAACCTGGTGCGCGGCGGTTCGCATAGCGGCAACGTCGCCGCCGCCGACCTCGCCCGCGCCGGCGTGCTCGATGCGCTGTCGTCGGATTACGTGCCCGGCAGTTTGTTGCTGGCGGCGTTCCAGCTCGGCGGCTGGGAATCGATCGGCCTGGCGCGCGCGGTGGCGATGGTCACGCGTACGCCCGCGCGCGCGATCGGCTATCGCGATCGCGGCGAGATTGCTACGGGGCTGCGCGCGGATCTGCTGCGTGTACGCGTGGTCGACGGATTGCCGCAGGTCGAGGCGGTTTGGGTGCGGGGTGAGCGGCGGTATTGAGATCCGCCACGGCCCGCGCTGCCTCGCTCATCTCCCTCTCCCGCTTGCGGGAGAGGGCCGGGGTGAGGGCAAGAGCTATCGATGCACACATCGCAACTCGCACACCCTCACCCTAACCCTCTCCCGCAAGCGGGAGAGGGAACATAGCGTGTCGAGGGAACCAATCGAGGCATTCGAAACAACCTGAACCCGCCTCCCCGAACGAGCCACTAGACAGGTACGCCACGCGGTCCGTCCCGCGCGCGCAAGCCTTCATCTGCGACCGTTGTAATGCCGCCATCACGCCGCACCGTGGCGCGCAATGCACGAGACCCCGATGATTACCCCGATCCGCACGCCCCTGGCGCTGGCCTTGCTCGCCGCGCTGTCGATGACGACGCTCGCGCCGACCGCGCGCGCCGAAACCGCGCCGGCCGCCAGCACCGACGCTACCGCGCCCCATGCCGGCGACACCCACGCGACCGCCAGCCTCGCCGCCAGCGGCGCGCCGCTCGACAGCGGCGCCGGCGATCCGGCCACCCTCGACACGATCTCGGTGGTCGGCCATCGCGAAACCCGTCAGGTGCAGCGCATCGGCAAGGCCGAACTGCAGGCCGTCGCACTCGGCACCAACCCGGTCAAGGTGCTGGAGAAACTGCCCGGCGTGCATTTCGTATCGTCCGATCCGTGGGGCAGTTACGAATGGTCCAACCGCATCGCGATCCGCGGCTTCGCCCAGAACCAACTGGGCTATGCGCTCGACGACATCCCGCTCGGCGACAACAGCTACGCCAACAACAACGGCCTGTCGCCCAATCGCGCGATCCTGCCGGAAAACATCGCCGAACTCGAACTCGCCCAGGGCGCGGGCGCGTTGCGCATTCCCTCGACCAGCAATCTCGGCGGCGCGTTGCTGCTGCATTCGGCCGACCCGCAGAGCCAGTTCGGCGCGCGCGCCAACTTCGCCTACGGCGACAACGCGACGATGCGCGCCTTCGTCCGCGTCGACACCGGCGAGCACAACGGCTTCAGCGCCTACGTGTCGGGCATGAACAATCAGGCCGACCGCTGGAAGGGCGCCGGCGTGCAGGAGCAGCGGCAGTTCAACGGCAAGGCCGTGTATCAATGGGACAACGGCCGCATCGCGGCGTGGTTGTCGACCTCGCGCCGCAACGAGACCGACGATCCGGACCTGTCGCTCGACCTGATCCGCCGCTGCGGCTACGACTGGGACAACTACGCGCCCGACTGGCAGCGCGCGCTGGCCGCGGCCAACGGCAAGTTCAGCGGCTGCGTGACCACCAAGGACGATGCGTACTACCTCGCGCGCGGCCTCCGCAATGACGATCTGGCCAGCATCTCGGGCGAATTCGACCTCAGCGAAAAACTGCGCGTGGACGCGACCGCTTATTACCATCGCAACGAAGGCCAGGGCCACTGGTTCACGCCGTACATCAGTTCGCCGACGATCCCGATGGCGCTGCGCATCACCAGTTACGACATCGAACGCAGCGGTTTGAACGCGCGCGCGAGTTACCAACTGGAGCATCACACGCTCGAAGGCGGCGTGTGGTTCGAAGACAGCGTGCACGGCGCCGGCCGCAGTTTCGTCAACATCGCCGGGCCGATCGACGACCAGCGCTTCTTCGATCAGAGCGAATTCGCCCAGCGCCTGTTCCGCCAGCGCTTCGACACCCGCACCCGCCAGTGGTTCGTGCAGGACACGATGCGCTGGTTCGACGATCGCCTGACCGTCAGCGCCGGCTTCAAGGGCCAGGACGTGGTTACCGACGGCACCGTCGTGGTCGCCGGCCGCGCCGGCGGACGGCTGCGCGCGCGCGACAACTTCCTGCCGCAGCTCGGCGTGGCCTGGAGCTTGAACGAACACAGCGACGTGTTCGCCAATTACGCCGAAAATCAGGCTGCGTTCCGGCCCGGGGTCAACGGCGCGTGGTCGCTGACTCAGGCTTCGTTCGACCTCAGCCGCGCCAGCGCCAAACCCGAACAGTCCAAGACCCTGGAACTGGGTTGGCGTTACGGCGACGACCATTACCAGCTGTCGACCACCTTGTACGGCGTCAATTTCGACGATCGCCAACTGGTGATCGTGCCCTGCCCCGGCGTGGTCAGCTGTCCGAACCAGTTCGCCAATGTCGGCAAGGCGCGCACGCTCGGCGGCGAGTTCGCCTTCGTGTGGACGCCGACCGCGCAGTTCCGCTGGCTCGCGAGTTACGCCTACAACGATTCGCAGTACCGCTCGAATTATCTGAGCAGCGGCAAGCTGGTCGAGGTACGCGGCAAGCAGATGGTGGATACGCCCAAGCAGTTGTTCGCGACCGAAGTCAGCTATGGCGTGGGCGAGGTCGAACTGCGCCTGGGCGGCAAGTACACCGGCCGGCGTTACTACACCTACAGCAACGACGCCGGCACCGACGCGTTCTGGCTGTGGGACGCGGGGGTGAGCTGGCAGCGCAAGGATGTCGGCCAGATTCAATCGCTGCGGGTCGGGCTCAATGTCTACAACCTGCTCGACAAGACCTACATCGCCACGCTCGGCAGCAACGGGTTTCGCGATTACGACCCGCGGGGCACGTTCCAGACCTTGCTGACCGGCGCGCCGCGGCAGTGGTTCGTTTCGGTGGAGGCGAAGTTCTGACGGGGCGGCCCTCACCCTAACCCTCTCAGCTCTGCACTTCCTTCGGTCGCCGCAAGCGGGAGAGGGAAAACAACCAAAACCCGATGCCCCCGCTTAGGTCCCTCTCCCGCCTGCGGGAGAGGGGTTGGGGTGAGGGCCGGCGCGAGGGCCGCCATCGGCACCGCCCATATCGCCTAAAATGCAGCCCCGCCCCATCGCCCGGCCCGCATGCCCCAGCCGCTCCCCCGCATCGCCGTCCTCGCATCGGGCCGCGGCAGCAACCTGCAGGCCGTGCTCGACGCCATCGCCGCCGGCACCCTGACGGCCGAGGTGGTCGGCGTGTTCTCCGACAAACCCGCCGCGGCCGCGCTGCAACGCGTCGCGCAGCCGCTGCGCTGGTCGGCCAGCCCCAAGAATTACCCAAGCCGCGAGGCCTTCGACGCCGATCTCGCGCAAGCGGTCGCGGCCGTGCGTCCGGACTGGATCTTGTGCGCCGGCTACCTGCGCATCCTCGGCAGCGCCTTCGTCGACCGCTTCCGCGGCCGCACGATCAACATCCATCCCTCGCTGCTGCCCAAGTTCCGCGGCCTGCACACCCATGCGCGGGCGATCGAGGAGGGCGAACGCGAACACGGCGCAAGCGTGCATTTCGTGATCCCCGAGCTCGACGCCGGTGGCGTGATCGCACACGCCGTGGTCGCGATCGATGCCGGAGATACACCCGAATCCCTGGCCGCGCGCGTACTCGATGTGGAGCACCCGTTGTTGCTGGCGGTGATGAGACTGGCCGTCGATGGCCGCCTGGCTGAACACGGCGCAACCGTGGCCCTCGACGGTCATCCGCTATTTACGCCGCTGCGTTTAGATTTCGCCGGCCGATTGACCCATCCGGCGACCGGCATCGCGGCCTGAACGCCGCGGCCCGTGCGCCGAATACGTCGGGTTCCACAACGCATTCCTAATCCCTGCGCCTGTGCGCGCCCCAGGACTCGCCCGCGTCGTCATGAAGTCCCTCCTGCCCCTGATCCTGGCCACGCTGACCGGCGCGGCCCTCCCCGGCAGCGCGTTCGCGCTGGAGCCGTTCGTGGCCAATTACCAGGTCTTCAACGGCGGCAAGGCGCTCGGCGACGCGACCATGCAGGTCAAGCCCGAGGGCGGCCACTGGCGCATCGACCTCGACATCCGCGCCGAGCACGGCATGATGGGCCTGACCGGCGCGGCCGCGCAGCAGAGCACGCTGTTCGACCTGGTCGGTGAGACCTACCGGCCGTTGAGCCAGACCATGGTGCGCAAGGTGTTGTTCTCCAAGCGGATCATCACCGGCACCTACGACTGGGCCCAGCATGCCGCGCAATGGACCGGCGACATCAAGGAGCACCGGCGCAAGCCGATCGCGCTGCAGGACGGCGACATGAGCGGGCTGCTGATCAACTTGGCGGTGGTCCGCGACGCCCAGCCCGGCAAGACCCTGAATTACCGGTTTGTGGATTCCGGCCGCCTGCGCCCCCATCAATACCTGGTGAGCCAGGACCTGGAAGGCGTCAAGGTCGACGATATGAGCTTCAACGCGATGCGCGTCAACCGCGTGCAGAGCGGCAACGAGGAAACATCCATTTGGGTGGTCGACGGCGTTCCCACCCCCGTGCGCATCCTGCAGCGCGAAGATGGCCAGGACACCTACGATTTGCGCCTGGTCGAATACAAAGGAGTCAACGGATCATGAGCCACACCACCGACCGCACCGTAACGGTCCGCACCTTCAAGACCGGCCTGGCCGTGCTCGCCGCGGCCCTGGCCGTCGTCAGCGCGCCCGCGCTCGCGGTCAAGCCGTTCAGCGCCGACTACTCGGCCAGCTACATGGGCATGCAGGGCAACGGCCGCATGACCGTCGCCGCCGAGGGCAACCGCTGGAAGTACAGCCTGTCGATCACCAGCCCGCTGGCCGATCTGCAGCAGTCGACCGTGTTCGAGGACAGCAACGGCCAGTTGCGCCCGGTCAGCGGCAGCGATTCGAGCAAGGTGCTGACCAAGAAGAAGTCGGTCAACGCCGCCTACGACTGGTCGCGCAGCGTCGCCACCTGGACCGGCGACATCAAGCCCGAGCGCGCCGGCCCGATCAAATTGCAGAGCGGCGACCTCGACGCGTTGCTGGTCAACCTGGCCCTGGTCCGCGACGCCAACGCCGGCAAGCCGATGAGCTACCGCATGGTCGAGGACGGCCGGGTCAAGCAACTGAGCTACACGGTGGTCGGCAAGGAAGCGATCACGGTCGGCGGCAAGTCGCAGCAGGCGACCAAGGTCTCGAGCAAGAACGGCGACAAGGAAACCATCGCCTGGGTCGTGCCGGGCATGCCGGTGCCGGCGCGCATTCTGCAGCGCGAGAACGGCAGCGATGCGATCGATCTGCGGGTGCAGGCGGTGCGTTGATCGGCGCTTGTCGCGGCGAGTAACCGATGCATGCGAGCAACAAAAAGCCCCGCGATCGCGGGGCTTTTTTGTTGCTGCAGACACCAGTCCGACCGCCTCAAGCGTTCGCCCGAGCAAGCGAGCAACAGGCTCCCTCTCCCGCTTGCGGGAGAGGGTTGGGGTGAGGGAATAAGCGCCGCAGACGCGAATGCCGTTGCTGTTTGAACAAAGAGCAGAAGCGCCCTCACCCTGGCCCTCTCCCGCAAGCGGGAGAGGGAATGCTACGCACTAGGTGTCGTTAACGAGCCGCATCAACCCACGCGCCGCAACCCACTCTCCCCGCGATCCACGCGCCGCGATCCATTCGCCGCACGCCATGCGAGGTATCACCCCACGCGCCGAATCTTCGCGCCCAACCCCGACAGCTTCTCCTCGATGTTCTCGTAGCCACGATCGAGGTGGTAGATGCGATCGATCGTGGTCTCGCCCTGCGCCACCAGGCCGGCCAAAATCAGCGAGGCCGAGGCGCGCAGGTCGGTCGCCATCACCGGCGCGCCGCTGAGCCTGGCGGCGCCGCGGATCACCGCGGTGTGGCCGTCGACGCGGATGTCGGCGCCCAGACGCAGCAGTTCGTTGACGTGCATGAAGCGGTTTTCGAAGATCGTCTCGTTGATCACGCCCACGCCCTCGGCGATGCAGTTGAGCGCCATGAACTGCGCCTGCATGTCGGTCGGGAACGCCGGGTACGGCGCGGTCACCAGATCGACGGCGCGCACGCGGCGGCCGCCCATGTCCAGGGTGATGCGGTCGCCGTCGACTTCGATCGTCGCGCCCGCGTCGCGCAGCTTGTCCAACACCGAATCGAGCGTGTCGGCGCGGCTGCGGGTGGTGGTGACGCGGCCGCCGGTCATCGCCGCGGCGACCAGGAAGGTGCCGGTTTCGATGCGGTCGGGCAGCACGTCGTGGCTGCCGCCGTGCAGTTTCTCGACGCCGTGGACGATGATCCGGCCGCTGCCGGCATGCTCGATGTTCGCGCCGAGCGCGTTGAGGCAATCGGCCAGATCGACGACCTCCGGCTCCATCGCCGCGTTCTCGATCACGCTGGTGCCTTCGGCCAATGCCGCGGCCATGAGCACGTTCTCGGTGCCGGTCACGCTCACCACGTCGAAGACGAAGCGCGCGCCCTTCAGGCGGCCGTTGCGATGGGCCTTGATGTAGCCGTTCTCGACCGAGATCTCGGCGCCGAGCGCCTGCAGGCCCTTGATGTGCTGGTCGACCGGACGCGAACCGATCGCGCAGCCGCCGGGCAGCGACACTTCGGCCTGGCCGTACTTGGCCAGCAGCGGGCCGAGCACCAGCACCGAGGCGCGCATGGTCTTGACCAGTTCGTACGGGGCGACATGGCTGTTGACCGTGGTCGGATCGACCGTGATCGTCGCGCCCTCGCTGCTCACCCCGGCGCCGAGCTCGCCCAGCAGCTTGGCCGTGGTCAGCACGTCGTGCAGGCGCGGCACGTTGCGGATCGTCACCGGCGCGTCGGCCAGCAAGGTCGCGCACAGAATCGGCAGGACGGCGTTCTTGGCACCGGAAATCTGGACTTCGCCGTTGAGCGGCTGGCCGCCTTCGACCACGATTTTTTGCATTGTTTGGGAGCCGGGAATAGGGAGTGGAGAATCGGGAATGGTAAAAGCGGATCGATCAGGTTGAATGAGGTCGCGGTGAAGTCGGAGAAGCGACAAAGCGGCTCTCCGATTCCCGTTTCCCTATTCCCGATTCCCGGCTTCTTCCGGCGTCAACGTCTTCAACGCCAAGGCATGGATCTCGCCGCCCATGCGCTCGCCCAGGGTCGCGTAGACCAGGCGGTGGCGCGCCAGCGGCAGCTTGCCGCGGAAGGCTTCGGCCACGACCGTGGCCTCGAAATGGACGCCGTCGTCGCCCTGGACCCGCGCTTGCGCGCCAGGCAGGCCGTTTTCGATCAGGGTGCGGATGGTTTCGGCGTTCACGTATCGGGAGCCTTTGAACTGACGGACCGGCGGGGCCGGACGGTGGACGGAGCGGCGACCGGGCCGGCCCAGACGCGCTGGACGGGACGGAAGCCGGCTGAATGGGCGATGCCCCGGTCCGGCGCGGATCTGCCGCGGGGCACGGCGCTGGACGGGCGAACCGCTTAGAATTGACGGATTAGCCTAGCGGAAAGCCCTCCGGTCCGAAATGGCGACCTTCGAAACGGCGATTTCTATGATCAGTCCCGCACCGTCCCTGCTCGATCCCAGCGGCGCCACCGAGGCCGGCCTGGCCACCAGCGGCCGGCGCGTGTTCGAGATCGAGGGGCAGGCCCTGGCCGCGGTCGCCGCGCGTATCGACGGCGACTTCACCGCCGCCTGCAAGCTGATTCTGCGCGCCCAGGGCCGCGTGGTCTGCACCGGAATGGGCAAGTCGGGCCACATCGCGCGCAAGATCGCCGCGACCCTGGCCTCGACCGGCACGCCCTCGTTCTACGTTCACCCGGGCGAGGCCGGCCACGGCGACCTGGGCATGATCACCGACACCGACGTGGTCCTGGCCCTGTCCTACTCGGGCGAAAGCGACGAAGTGCTGATGCTGCTGCCGGTGCTCAAGCGCCAGGGCAATGCGGTGATCGGCATGACCGGACGGCCGCAATCGACCCTGGCCCGCGAATCCGACGTCCACCTCGACGTCAGCGTGCCGGCCGAGGCCTGCCCGCTGGCGCTGGCGCCGACCTCCAGCACCACCGCCTCGCTGGCGATGGGCGACGCGATCGCGGTCGCGCTGCTCGAGGCGCGCGGCTTCACCGCCGACGACTTCGCCCGTTCGCACCCGGCCGGCGCGCTCGGCCGGCGCCTGCTGCTGCACATCACCGACATCATGCATGCCGGCGACGAGGTGCCCACGGTCGGCGCCGACGCCAGCGTCAGCGAAGCCCTGGTCGAGATGAGCCGCAAGCGCCTGGGCATGACCGCGGTGGTCGACGACGCGCGGCGCCTGATCGGCCTGTACACCGACGGCGACTTGCGCCGCACCCTCGACGACCCCGGCGTGGACCTGCGCTCGACCCAGATCAAAGAGGTCATGACCCGCTCGCCCAAGACCATCGGCGCCGACGCGCTCGCGGTGGAAGCCGCGCAGCTCATGGAAACGCACAAGATCAGCGGCCTGCTGGTCGTGGACACTGAACGCCGCGTGGTCGGTGCCCTGAACATTCACGACTTGTTGCGGGCCAGAGTGGTTTAACGGCCGGGATTGGGGAATCGGGAATTGGGAATCGGAAAGCGGTTCCTCGCGATCTCTCCGCTCGCCGGGCAAACGCTTTCCGATTCCCAATTCCCCATTCCCTATTCCCGAACCCAGTGCCCTACAGCCACCTAAACGACTACCCCGCCGCCATCCGCGAACGCGCCGCGCGCATCCGGCTGGCCTGCTTCGACGTCGACGGCACCTTGACCGACGGGCGGCTGACCTTCGACAGCACCGGGCGCGAGTACAAGAGCTTCCATGTCCAGGACGGCCAGGGCCTGGCGCTGCTGCGCAAGGTCGGCATCGCCGTGCATTTCGTGACCGCGCGCGGCGGCACCATCGCCGCCCACCGCGCCGCCGAACTCGGCGCGACCTCGCACGGCGAGGTCAAGGACAAGCTGGTCTGCGTCAAGCTGATCGCCGAAAGTCTGGGGCTCACCCTGGAACAGGTCGCCTTCATGGGCGACGACCTCGCCGACCTGCGGATCCTGCCGCACGTCGGCCTGGCGGTCGCGCCGGCCAACGCGCACCCGTGGGTGCGCGAGCGGGTGCACTGGCGCACGGTGGCGCGCGGCGGCGAAGGCGCGGCGCGCGAACTGTGCGATCTGCTGCTGGCCGCGCAAGGCCACGCCGAAGACGCCCTGGCCGGAGCGCTGGGATGAGCTGGCGCGGCATGCTCACCCTGATCCTGCTCGCCGCCGCCGCGCTCAGCGGCTGGGCGCTGTGGTCGCAGCGCGAAAAGCCGGTCTCCGGCCCGACCAGCACGCGTCCGGATTACGTGCTCAACGACTTCGAAGCGGTCGTGCTCGACAAGCAGGGCAAGGAATCGTTCACCCTGCGCGCGCCCAAGCTGACCCGCGACCCCAACGTCAAGACCATGGACATCACCACCCCGGTGTTCCTGATCCCGGCCAAGCCCGGCGCCAACGGCGGCCCGTGGGAAGTGAAATCGCAGCGCGGCTGGGTCAGCGCCGAGGCCGACGAGGTGCGCCTGCGCGGCCAGGTCCATGCCGACAGCACCAACGCCGAAGGCAAGCCGATCAACATCACCAGCGAGGAACTGAACGTGTTCCCCGACGCGAACAAGGCCACTTCGGCCGTTCCGGTCAAGATGATACAGCCCGGTATTACAATGAACGGCTCGGGATTGCAGGCCGATCTCGAAACCAAGAACGTCATCATTCCCAACGTCAAGGTCCGCTATGAAGCGAAAGCTCGCTAATTTGCTCGCGCTGTGCCTGGTCGCCGTTGCACTGGCGCCGGCGGCCGTGCTCGCGCGCTCCTCGGATCGCAATCAGCCCACCGACATCGACGCCGACAGCAGCAACTGCTCGGTCAGCAACGACACCGCGCCGTGCGTGATGACCGGCAACGTCAAGATCGTCCAGGGCACCCTGGTCATCAACGCCGCCAAGGCCGACCTCAAGCGCAGCAACGGCGAGGTCACCTACGTGACCATGACCGGCTCGCAGGTCACCATCAAGCAACAACTCGACGACGGCTCGCCGTTCGCCGGCCGCGCCAACAAGGTCGACTACGACATGCCGAAGGAAATCATCATCCTGACCGGCAACGCCTTCGTCGACAAAGCCGGCGACACGATCAAGAGCGAACGCATCGTCTACAACTCCAAGACCGGCCAGATCGAGAGCGGCGGCACCGGCGGCCGCGTCAACATGCGCCTGCAGCCCAAGAGCAAGACCGCCGCGCCGGCCAAGGGAGGCGGCTGATGCTGGTCGCTCAAGGCCTGCGCAAGGCCTACCGCCAGCGCGAAGTCGTGCGCGACTTCGGCCTGACCCTCGACGCCGGCGAAGTGGTCGGCCTGCTCGGCCCCAACGGCGCCGGCAAGACCACCTGCTTCTACATGATCGTCGGCCTGGTGCCGGCCGACGCCGGCTCGATCGTGCTCGACGGCAAGGACATCACCGCCGAGCCGATGTACGCGCGCGCCAAGTACGGCGTGGGCTATCTGCCGCAGGAACCTTCGGTCTTCCGCAAGCTCAGCGTCGCCGACAACCTGCGCCTGGTGCTGGAACTGCGCGACGACCTCGACCGCGCCGGCATCGAACGCGAGCTGGGCAGCCTGATGGACGAACTGCAGGTGACCCACGTCGCCGATCAGCTCGGCGCCAGCCTGTCCGGCGGCGAACGCCGTCGTGTGGAAATCGCACGCGCTTTGGCTGCACGCCCGCGCCTGATGCTGCTGGACGAACCCTTCGCCGGTGTCGACCCCATCTCGGTCGGCGAGATCCAGCGAATCGTGCGCCACCTCAAGAATCGCGGGATCGGTGTCCTCATCACCGACCACAACGTGCGCGAAACCTTGGGCATTTGCGATCGTGCGTATATCCTGAACGACGGCGGCGTGCTCGCGCAGGGGGCTCCGGACGCGCTGCTGGCCAATCCCGATGTCCGTCGCGTCTACCTGGGCGAAACGTTCCGCTTGTAACCTGTGGGTTGCCGGGCGCGTAACGACGCCCGCGACGCGCGACTCGGCCGCCGTCTCAGGTCGCCTATTCAGGTCGCGTCTGCAATCGATGATGAAGCCCCGCCTCCAAGCCTCACTCGGACAACAGCTGGTGATGACGCCGCAATTGCGTCAGGCGATTCGCCTGCTGCAGTTGTCGGCGGTGGAACTGGAAGCCGAGCTCGCGACCGCCGTCGAAAGCAATCCGCTGCTCGACTGGACCGAACCGTCCGCGGCCGAGGACGAGCCGCGCGTGGTCGTGCCCAGCGGCGAGGAAGGCGGCGGCAGCGAGGCCGGCAGCAGCACCGAAGCGCCGGTCGCCGAGCCCGAGTGGACCATGGACGACGGCGAGACCTGGTACGAACGGGTCGGCCCCTCCGACCACGACGAAGACTCGCCCGCGGCCGAACAGGTCGCCGATGCCGAGACCCTGCTCGATCACCTGTTGTGGCAATTGCACCTGAGCCCGCTGTCGCAGCGCGACCGCAGCATCGGCGTGGCCCTGATCGAGGCGATCGACGACGACGGTTACCTGCGCGAACCGTTGGACGCGATCGCCGCCTCGCTCGCGCCGGAACTCACCGTCGGCGAAGACGAAGTGGCCACCGTGCTGCATCAGGTGCAGCGCTTCGATCCGGTCGGCGTGGCCGCGCGTTCGCTCGGCGAATGCCTCAACCTGCAACTGGGCACCTTGCCCGACGACACCCCGGGCAAGGCGCTGGCCGCGCAGATCGCCAGCGGCCCGCTCGAACGCCTGCCGCGCGTCGGCGTGGCCGGGTTGGCCAACGAACTCAAGCTCGACACCGCCCAGGTCGACACCGCGGTGCAATTGCTGCGCTCACTCGACCCGCGTCCGGGCGCGCAGATGGGCGCGATTTCCACCGACACCTACGTCACGCCCGACGTGGTGATCTGGCGTCAGCAAGGCCTGTGGCGGGTCGCGTTGTCGGAATCGATGCGTCCGCGTATTTCGATCCATCGCGGCTACGAAGGCATGATCCGCCACGCCAGCGCGTCCGACGCGAGTTATCTGCGCGGCCATCTGCAGGAGGCGCGCTGGCTGCTCAAGAGTCTGGAAGCGCGCGGCGATACCTTGTTGAAAGTGGCGCGCTGCCTGCTCAAGCAACAAGCCGCGTTCCTCGAATTCGGCGACAGCGCGCTGCGACCGCTGACCTTGCGCGAAGTCGCCACCGAAGTCGGCCTGCACGAATCCACGGTCTCGCGCGCGATCGCGCGCAAGTACGCGCGCACCCCGCGCGGCACGATGCCGCTGCGCGCGTTCTTCGCCTCGGGCATCGACACCGGCGCCGGCGGCGAAGCGTCCAGCACCGCGATCCAGGCGATGATCCGGCGCCTGATCGAAGCGGAAAATCCGCGCAAGCCGCTGTCGGATGCGCGCCTGGCCGAAACCTTGAAGGCCACCGGCGTGCCGGTCGCGCGCCGCACCGTCGCCAAGTACCGCGAAGCGATGAGCATTCCGTCCTCGCAAGATCGCGTGCGCATGGCCTGAAGCCGAGGCATGCGCGGCCGTTTCGCACGGCCGTAACATCGGCTCATCGGACCCGTCACTGCCCCGCGCCCGCCGCGCCGGGCCGCGGTCACGCGCCCGGAAAACTGCGCAATCTTTATCCGCCAAGGGCTGCAGCGCCGACTCACCCGATCTCACCGGCCCCGCGCAAACGCCCGACCTTGCCGAGTCGAGCCATTTCAAAACTTTTACATCCTTTGAAAACGCTTGGCCGATCAAGCATTTCCGCCCGGGATAAGACCAAAGGGCTACGCCGGCCTCTTGCGCCGCAGGCTCAGCATGCGATGCTGGACTCCCTGGTCGGTTATTCGCGGCCAGGGCGTCACCCGGTTCCGTTTCGGTCCGGCAAGACCGGTCGGAACACGTTTCTGCATTCACCCGCGACGTGAAGGAGGTCCCCGATGCGTATCGAAACCCACGGCCAGCAGATTGAAGTCACCGCTCCGCTGCGTGATTACGTTGAAACCAAGCTGGCCCGTCTGCAACGCCACTACGACCAACCCTTCGACGTGCGAATCCAGCTCAGCCTCGACAAGCCCGACCATCGAGCCGAAGCCACCGTCCTGATCGCCGGACGCACCCTGCACTGCGACGCCGCCACCATCGACATGTACGCCGCCATCGATCTGCTCGCCGACAAGCTCGACCGCGCATTGATGAAGCACAAGAGCAAGCAGGTCGATCATCATCGCGGCGAAAGCCTCGCCCGCAGCGGCGAATTCGGCTGACCCCTCCCGTCCTTCCGCGCCCGCTTTCCGCCAGCCACTCAAGCACACCGCCATGCCGCTTTACGAATTGTTGAGCGCACAGCGCGTTGTCATCCTGGAACACCCCGGCGATCGCAACGCAGTGCTTGATACCGCTGCCCATCTGCTTTGCGAAGGCCATCTACGGATGACCGCCGCGCTCAGCAAAGGCCTGCAGGAACGCGAAACCTTGGCCAGTACCGCGATCGGCCATGGCGTGGCCATCCCACACGGCCGCACGCCGCTGTTCGAACACAGCCGTGCGGCCTTTTTGCGGCTCGCGCAACCGGTGGATTTCGGCGCGGCCGACGGCCAGCCGGTGGATCTGGTGCTGGCGATGGCGGTGCCCGAGCATCACGTGCAGCAGCATCTGCAACTGCTGGCCGAACTGGCCGAGCGCTTCGCCGACGAGGCCTTTCGCGAACGTTTGCGCGGCGCGCCGAACGAGGCCGAGTTGAGTTATCGGTTGCTGGATTATTGTCGGCGTAGCGCGGCTTGAGTTTCGGGCGACTCGACGCCCCGCCTCCAACCTCATCCAGATCTCCTTATCCCAACCTACCGATTCCCCCCTTTGTAAAAGGGGGGCCAGGGGGGATTCGCTTTTTTTTGCTCAGCAACTCGACCAAGAGCAAAAGCGAATCCCCCGCGCTGAGCTATCGACCCAACCTCGAGCCCGCGCCGGGCGCTCGCCCCCTTTTACAAAGTGGGCATGGGTAGCGCGCACGAAGAGCGAGTCGATGTCGCGCATCTCAGCGCGACATGACTTACCCGTTCCCCTTCCTGGTTTGGCTGTTCCCCCCTTTGTAAAAGGGGGGGCAGGGGGGATTCGCTTTTGCTCTTGCTCCACAACTCCCCCGAAAGCAAAAGCGAATCCCCGCGCTGAGCTATTGACCCAACCTCGAACCCGCGCCGGGCGCTCGCCCCCTTTTACAAAGTGGGCATGGTTATCGCGCACGGAGCGCGCCCCCGATGCGACACCACCGCCCTTTGCTCGTAAACTTGCCCCATGAGCAAAAGCATCCGTGCAGGCGAACTGTTCGAACAGCAGCGCGACCGCCTGGCGCTGCGCTGGCTGGCCGGTCAACGCGGCGACGGGCGGCTGGTCGAGGCGGTCAATACGGTCGCGCGACGGCCGTCGCTGGCCGGGTATCTCAATGCGATCTACCCGAACAAGGTCCAGATCCTCGGCACCGAGGAACTGACCTGGCTCGACGGCCTGGATTCGCGGCTGCGCTGGGAAACGATCGAGAAGATCATCCAGTTCCGGCCGCTGGCGCTGGTCATCAGCAAGGACCAACCCTGCCCCGAGGATCTGCGCATCGCCGCGGAGGAAACCGACACGCCGCTGTGGGTGTCGCCGCGGCGCGGGCACGAGCTGCTCAATCACCTGCAATACCACCTGGCGCGCGCGCTGGCGCCGCAGATCACCCTGCACGGGGTGTTCATGGAGATCTATTCGATCGGGGTGTTGATCACCGGCGAATCGGGATCAGGCAAGAGCGAACTGGCGCTCGAATTGGTGACGCGCGGGCATCGGTTGGTCGCCGACGACGCGCCCGAATTCACCCAGATCGCCCCCGACGTGCTCGACGGCACCTGCCCGGACATGCTGCAGGACCTGCTGGAAGTGCGCGGCCTGGGCGTGCTCAATATCCGCCAGATGTTCGGCGACACCGCGGTGAAGAACAACAAGTACCTGCGCCTGATCGTGCATCTGACCAAGCCGATGAGCGAACCCAAGCCGGCCGGCATGGAACGCCTCACCGGCGACAGCGGCCTGCGCCGGGTGCTCGATCTCGACGTGCCGATGATCACCCTGCCGGTCATGCCCGGCCGCAATCTCGCGGTGCTGACCGAAGCGGCCACGCGCCTGCACAGCCTGCGCATGAAAGGGCTCGACCCGGCCGCGGCCTTCATCGCCCGGCACAGCAATTTCCTGGAGCGCGGCGAATCGTGAGCACGACATCCCCCCAAGCCCCCGGCCCGAACACCGCGCCCGCGCTCGAACCCAGCCTGCTCGAACCGAGCATGTTCACCCTGGTGATCGTCAGCGGCATGTCCGGCTCGGGCAAGTCGGTGGCGCTCAACACCTTCGAAGACCTGGGCTTCTACTGCGTCGACAATCTGCCGGCCGAGTTGCTGCCGCAGTTCGTGCAGAACGTGATCAAGGCCGAGGACGGCATGCCGACCAAGCTCGCGGTCGGCATCGACGTGCGCAATCGCCATAGCGATCTGGCCAACATCCCGGAGTGGTTGTCGGCAGTCGGCGCGCTCGGTGCCGACCCGAAGCTGGTGTATTTCGAATCCAGCGACGCGGTGCTGCTCAAGCGCTACGCAGACACCCGCCGACGCCATCCGTTGAGCCAGTTCGGACTGGCCCTGGCCGATGCGATTTCGCTCGAACGCCAGGTGCTCAAGCCGCTGCGCCAGATCGCCGATGCGATCGTCGACACCAGCGAGCTCAACATCCACCAGCTGCGCCGCCACGTCATCACCGAATTCGGCCTGGGCGGCGAAGCGGGCATGTCGCTGTTGTTCGAATCCTTCGCCTATCGCCGCGGCGTGCCGGCCGACGCGGACTTCGTGTTCGACGCGCGCGCATTGCCCAACCCGCACTGGAACCCGGCGCTGCGCCCGCTGTCGGGCCGCGACGGCGGCGTGCGCGACTACATGGAAGCGCAGGCCGACGTGAATCTGTACGTCGAGCAGATCAGCCAGTTCCTCGACACCTGGCTGCCGCGCTTGCAGGCCGACAGCACCCGCAGCTACGCGACCATCGCCTTCGGCTGCACCGGCGGCCGCCATCGTTCGGTGTATCTGGCCGAACGCCTGGCCGAGCACGCGCGCACGCGCGGCTGGAACGAAGTCGCGGTGCATCATCGCGAATTGGATTAAGTGAAAGCGCGCGTGCTGTCGCAATCGCGCAGCCATATCGCTTAACCGGGCGCATAAGCATCGCCTGCGCGGCGATGCGCGCGGTCATGCACGAAGATCACGCCGGACTGAATCGCCCATGAGCCGTTCGCCAGCTGCGCGCGTCGTCTTACGAAATTTTCCCATCGCCGTGCCGCGATGCTTGCATGCGTCCACGTAGGGTCGAATCGCACGGAGACGAGTCTCCGGCCTTCCCCGCTACGGAGCCGCGACATGAACCCCATGACCCGCAGCCTCAGCCAGACACTGAGACCGCTGACGAGCGCGTGCCTGCTCGCGCTTGCAACCGTGAGCCTGAGTTCGACCGCGCTCGCGCAACACAGGCCGCAAAACCCGAGCACCTCGCCCGACACCTCGATGCAGCGCACCGAACCGCCGGTCAACGACCAGCGCGGCGACAGCCGCACCCCGCCCGCGCCGAACGATGCGATCGGCCCGGCCACCTTCGCCGAACTCGACGCCAACGGCGACGGCAGGATCAGCCGCGACGAAGCCGCGCTCGACGCGCGACTGGCGGCCAATTTCTCGATCCACGACCTCGACGGCGACGGCGCGCTGTCGTCGACGGAATATCAGGCCGGGCAGAACAAGCCGACCGAGCGCGGCAAGGTGGTCGACGAAAAATAATCCGCGTCGCACTTGCGTCGCGACGCCCCATCTCCCACACAGCGCTGATCCGATCAGCAAAGGATTCCGATGAACATTCCCCTGCCCCGTCCGCGTCCGCTCGCCGCGATCCTGAGCGCGCTGCTCGCCGCCGGCCTGCTGAGCGCCTGCAACAAGCCCACCGAGCCGACCGCCGCCGGCCCCGCCGCGACCGCGCCGAGCGACACCACCGCTCCGGCCACCACGCCGCCCGCCGACACCACGCCGCCGGGCGAACTGCCGCCGCCGGCCGACACGCCGCCCAACGACATGCCGCCGGCGAACCCGCAGCCCAACGATCCGACCGCACCGCCGCCGGCCGACAGCCAGACCCCGCCCAAGCAGTAAGCGGCGGTTCGATCCACCCGACGGGCAGCCATATGGCTGCCCGTTTTTTGTGCTCGCCCCACGACCCTGCCGAAAGCCGCACGGACGGGGCGGCCGACCGCATGCCTGGACTCGCGCATCCAGCCGGCATGCATCCGACACGCTGTTCCAGTGGCGCAACGACGCCGCCGGCGCGAGCGGCAATCCAGCCATCGCCAGGCGCCACGGCGCATTCACCGGACCGACGCCCGGACGAGAACGCGGCCGGACGCGCAAACACCGCACGGGGAGCTTCCGGCCTGTCACCGTGCTCTGCTAAGTTGGAGCCATGTCCGTCGGCGTCCTGCTCATCACTCATTCCGGAATCGGCAGCGCACTGCTGTCGGTGGCCCAACGTCTGTTGAATCCGCTGCCGCTGCGCACCGAAGCGCTGGAGGTGCCGTTCGATGCCGATCTGGACAGCCTGCTGCCGGCGGCGAGCGCGGCCCTGCGCCGGGTCGACGACGGCGACGGCGTGCTGGTGCTCACCGATCTGTACGGCGCCTCGCCGAACAACCTGGCCGCGCGGGTCGCGCGCCTGGGCACGCCGGTACGCCGCGTGTCGGCCTTGAATCTGCCGATGCTGCTGCGGGTGATGAACTACGCCGAGCTCGAACTGGACCAATTGCCCGCGGTCGCCGCGGCCGGCGCCCGCAACGGTGTGATACTCGACGATGCCTGAGCGCAAGCCCCCGATCACCACACCGCTGGAAGCCCCTGTTTGGAAAACCTGAAACCGCATGACGCGACCGCACCAACGCACACCCGCACCGCCACGCACGCTGCGTTTGACCATTGCCTGAGGACCCCGACATGATCGAACGCGAACTCACCGTTTCCAACCGACTGGGCCTGCACGCCCGCGCCACCGCCAAGCTGGTGCAGGTGCTGTCGGGTTTCCGCAGCAACGCCACGCTCACCGCCAAGGGCCGCGAGGTCAACGCCAAGAGCATCATGGGCGTGATGCTGCTCGCCGCCGGCCAGGGCACCCACGTCAAGCTGCGGGTCGAGGGCGAGGACGAAGCCAACGCCGCCGAGGCGGTCACGGCGCTGTTCGATCGTCGCTTCGACGAAGACAGCTGAGCCGGAGGCGCGCATGCGGCAGCTATTCCAAGGTCACGGCGCATCCAGAGGCAGCGCGCTCGGTCGCGCCCGGGTCCGCCTGCCGCACGCGCTGGAAGTCGCCGAGGAGCGCATCGGCGCCGGCCAGGTCGAAACCGAACTCGCGCGCCTGCACACCGCCATCGACATCGTGCGCAGCGAGATGCACGCGCTGCGCGACCGCCTGCACGGCGCGCTCGCCCACGAAGTCGGCGAATTCCTCGACCTGCACACACTGCTGCTCGACGACCCCGAACTGCTGCAGGGCCTGGACGAACTGATCCGCACCGGCCACTACGCCGCCGACTACGCCCTGCGCCTGCAACGCGACCGCATCGCCTCGGTGTTCGAAGCGATGGACGATGCGTATTTCCGCAGCCGCGTGGACGATATCGATCAGGTGATCGGGCGCATCCATGCCGCGCTGCATCGCCGCGATCACGACACGTCCGGAGTCGCGGGCGAGATCTTGGTCACCGACAACGTCGCCCCGGCCGAACTGGCGCAGCTGCAGGCGCAAGGGGTCATGGCGATCGTCACCGCCGCCGGCAGCACCCTGTCGCACAGCGCGATCCTGGCGCGCAGCCTGCACCTGCCGCTTATCGTCGGCACCGCGCATGCGCTGCTTAAGATCAACGACGGCGATGCGCTGGTGGTCGACGGCGGCACCGGCACGGTGATCCTGGAACCCAATGCCGAGGACCTGCGCGCGCACCGCGCGCGCACCCGCGAGCTGGCGCGCGAACGCAAGCAACTGCACCGCCTGCGCCGCGAGCCCACCCGCACCCTCGACGGCGTCGACATCAAGCTGTACGCCAACGCCGAATCGCGCGAGGACGTGGCCGAGGCGCATGCGCTCGGCGCGGCCGGCGTGGGCCTGTACCGCACCGAATTCCTGTTCCTGCAGCGCAACGAATTGCCCGACGAGGACGAACAGTTCCGCGTCTACCGCGACGTCGTGCTCGGCATGACCGGCCGCACCGTCACCATCCGCACCCTCGATCTGGGCGCCGACAAGGCCGACAAGACCGGCCTGGCGCTGCGCGACGAACCCAACCCGGCGCTGGGCGTGCGCGGCGTGCGCCTGTCGATGGCGCGCGAGGGCCTGCTCGAAACCCAGTTGCGCGCGATCCTGCGCGCCTCGGGCTACGGCCCGGTGCGGGTGCTGGTGCCGATGATCAGCTCGACCGAGGAAGTCAGCACGGTCCGCAAGCTGCTCAAGAAAGTCGCCGCCGACCTGCGCAAGCAGGGCCACGAGATCGCCGAGCACACCCCGCTGGGCGCGATGATCGAAGTGCCGGCCGCGGCGATCGCCCTGCCCGGCTTCATCGGCCTGATCGATTTCCTGTCGATCGGCACCAACGATCTGGTCCAGTACCTGCTCGCGGTCGATCGCAACAACGAAGCGCTCAGCGATCTGTACACCCCGCTGCATCCGGCGGTGCTGCGGGTGATCCGCGACGTGATCCGGCTGGCCAAGGCGCGCGGCAAACCGGTCGCGGTGTGCGGCGAAATGGCCGGCGATTCCAATTTCGCGCCGCTGTTGCTGGCATTGGGGCTGGAGGAATTCAGCCTGCATCCGGCGACCTTGCTGGAACTGCGCCGGGCGATCCGCGGCCTCGACCTGGAATCGCTGCGCAAGCGCGCACCGGCGCTGTTGCGGGCCAAGGACCGCGCCGGCATCGAAGCCTGGCTCAACAAGACCTGAGCCCACCGCCACGCACTGCGCGTGGCCCTCGCGTCACGCACGACAACCGCCGCGAACGAAAACGGGCCCGAAGGCCCGTTTCCGCCGCATTGCGTGCGTTGGCGCTTACTGCCAGGTCACGTTGAGGTTGCTGAAGTAGACCGAGTAATCGGCCTGGTCCATCGTAGCCTGGACCATGAAATAACCGGTGTCGGCGGCCGGGAAGCCGTAGCCCGGCGCGGTGAACAAGCTGTTGCCGTTGACCACGTCGCTGGCGACCTGGGCGATCACCATGCCGCTGGGGCTGATGCTGTGCACGGTGTAGCTGATCATGCCGGCGTCGGTGACCGCGATGCGGAAGCGGTAGGTCTGGTTGTTGAGCAGATTGCCCTGACCGTTGCAGGCCGACAGGTTGTTGCCGGTGGGCCAGAACGCTTCGACCCGCACGTTGATGCCGCACGACGAGGCGCCGATGATGACGCCCAGCGCATGGTGGTTGTTGGCCGGGTTCGAACTGTTGTCGATATTGCTCAGGTCGATGTTCCAGTGCCCGTGCAGGCCGATCGCGATGTGATCGCTCTGGCCGGCGGCGAAATAGTCCGGGGTGAACAGATCGAAGGTCATGACCTGGGTGGTCTTGCCGGCCGGCTTGCTGGTCGAGTTGACGAACTTGTAGCCGTTGTAGCCGTTGCGGAACGACGCGCCGCCCGGGCACGGACCGCTGGGGCCGCAGCGCCGGGTCATGACGTGACCACCGGTGAAGGCCGGATAGCCGCCGAGGAACTGCGCGTTGACCGTCCACCGGGGCACGTAGCCTTCGACGTGATCGAAGCTCCAGCCATCGGCCATCAACGTGTTCTTCTCGGTCTCGGAGATGGTGAACTTGTGCTGCAGATCGTTGTTGTTGCCATTGAACTTGGCCAGGCGATACAGCGGCACCATCCCGCCGAGCAACTGCGGCGCCAGATTGTCGACCAGCGACTTGGGATAGATGTAGCCGGCGATGCCCTGATAGGTGTAGCCGGCATTGGTGACGTTGACCAGGTCCTGCGGGTATTGGTCGGGCGTGATGTAGACGTGCTCGGTGCTGGGCGCGCCCTTCCAGTAGCGATGCAGCGGGATCGTATGCGCCTGCGGGGTTTGTTCGATGTAGAACGGCACGCCCTGGCTGCTGTAGCCGTTGGACAGCGAGGCATAGGACTCGGGGTAATTGGTCGTATAGAAATAATCGGTGATCGTGGGGTTGTAGGTCTGGTACACCCCGGCATACGACGGCCGCGGCACATACGCCGTCGCCGAGGCGAGCAGCGGAGCCCCGACCAGCAAAGCGGCGGCGATCAACAAAAGCTTGTTCATGACATCGTCCTTAGGCAGTGATTCGAATCGGCGAACGGCCGATCGAAATGGATGAGCAGGTGTCTTCAATGACGGTGGGCAACTGGGCGGGTCCCTCCCGGGCAAGGCCTCATCGGCGGCGCGCATCTGGGCTGCCTGACATGACTCGGAAAAGGGGAGCGGATCGGCTCATCGTTCTGGCCGTTTTTTTCGCCTGAGGCGTCGGCCCGCGCATGCGATCGCTCGACGCGCGCCGGCATGGCCATGCGATCGCAGCGGATGTCGGCGTTCGGCGTCGACAGGCCGGCCGGCCTGGATCGCGCATGCGGCCCGAAGCGCTCGACGCGGCCGCCCCGCGCGCGTGGCGCAACGGCACGCGGCCGCGTCGTCACCCTGCCTAGCGCGCCCGGCTTCTAGTCTGGGCTTTGACAGCGCCACAAGAGATAATGGCGGGGTGATCGTTTGACCCCCGCCGGCTTCGTGGCCGCGTCCGTCACCCGCCAGGAAGTACCGCATTGGCCGAAGCCGTCCGCCACGACAAGACCGCACGTCAGCTGCGCCTGCTTTCCGACGCGCTCGACAGCGGGCGGCTGGGTCCGGTGC
Organism: Lysobacter capsici; assembly: GCF_014779555.2. NCBI lineage: Bacteria > Pseudomonadati > Pseudomonadota > Gammaproteobacteria > Lysobacterales > Lysobacteraceae > Lysobacter > Lysobacter capsici. The sequence goes on along the minus strand of NZ_CP094357.1, from coordinate 1,436,918 downwards.
GGCGGCTGGTCAACACGCTGTCGCCGGCCGAGATCGGCAACCTGCTCGAATCGCTGCCGCCGGGCAAGCGCGTCATCGTCTGGGGCCTGGTCGATCCGGAGGACGACGGCGAGGTCCTGGTCCACGTCGGCGAGGAAGTGCGCGAGAGCCTGCTCGCGGACATGGACACCGACGAAATCGTCGCCGCGGTCGAAGACCTCGACATCGACGACTTGGCCGACCTGGTCGAAGACCTGCCCGACACGGTCATCGACGAAGTGCTCAAGTCGATGGACCGCGAGAACCGCGAGCGGCTCGAACAGGTCCTGTCCTATCCGGAAGACACCGCCGGCCGCCTGATGAACCCGGACGTGGTGACGGTGCGCGCCGACACCACCATCGACGTGGTGCTGCGCTATCTGCGCCTGCGCGGCGAACTGCCCGAGCACACCGATCACCTGTACGTGGTCAGCCGCCGCCATCAATACCTGGGCCGCATCGCCCTGGCCGCGCTGCTCACCCACGAGCCCGGCACCGCGATCAACAAACTGATCGACGACGAACAGCCCGCGATCGACGTCGGCGAAACCGCCGGCGAAGTCGCGCGCCAGTTCTCCGATCACGACTGGATCAGCGCCCCGGTCGTCGACGACAACAACATCCTGCTCGGCCGCATCACCATCGATGACGTGGTCGACATCATCCGCGAAGAAGCCGAACACCAGGCCTTGAGCGCGGCCGGCCTGGACGAGGACGAAGACCTGTTCAGCCCGGTGCGGCGCGCGTTCCGCCGTCGCCTGATCTGGCTGTCGATCAATCTGTGCACCGCGTTCCTGGCCGCGAGCGTGGTCGGCCAGTTCGAAGACTCCATCGCCAAACTGGTCGCGCTGGCCGCGCTGATGCCGATCGTCGCCGGCATGGGCGGCAACGCCGGCACCCAGGTGCTCGCGCTGATGATCCGCGGCCTCGCCCTGGGCCAGATCGGCGCCTCCAACCTCGGCGTGCTGCTGCGCAAGGAACTGGCGGTCGCGCTGATCAACGGCCTGGTGCTCGGCATCATCCTGGGCGTGATCGTGCTGATCTGGTTCCGCCAGCCCGGCCTGTCGCTGGTGATCGGCGCCGCGCTGACCATCAACATGCTGACCGCCGCCGCCGGCGGCGTGCTGGTGCCGATCACCCTCAAGCGCCTGGGCTTCGATCCGGCGCTGGCCGGCGGCGTCATGCTGACCACGCTGACCGACGTGATGGGCTTCCTGAGCTTCCTGGGGTTGGCGACGGTGATCTTGTTGAATTGAAATCGTCGGGTTCGATCGGCACGGCGCGCCGCATGCGCTCGCATGACCGCATACGCTCGTCATCCGCTTGTCATCCAGTTTGTCATCCCGCTCGTCATCTTCAAGCTCGTCATCCCCGCGAAGGCGGGGATCCAGGGCTTCATCCAGGCATGACTGTGAAATTTCTGGATCCCCGCCTTCGCGGGGATGACAGTAGTGAGAGCCGGCGAACCATAACGCCACGCCTCTGCCCCAGCCGCCCGTACCCTGACCAGCGGCATCGCCCCTCGCAAACCCGCGCACTAAGCTTGCGCGCATGTTCCAACCTGACGCTCTCGAACACGCAGTCGGCCTGCAGGCACGCAGCTACGCGCTGTTGCGATGGATGGCCGACGGCATCCAGCGCGGCTTCATCGCATTCGACGCCGCCCACGCCTACGCCGACGATCCCCGCGCCGCCGCCGCATGGATCGAACGCCACTACGGCGAATTTCCGCCCGACGCGCGCCCGCAGCGCGAGCATCTGAGCGAATTCTGCAATCTGTTCGCCAGTTACTTGAGCGACGGCCATCGTCTGGTCGCCGAGCCGGGCCTGCGCCGGTATTCACCGGATGCGCACTGCTTCTGCCAGATGTGCAGCTGGTTCATCCACGCACCGAGCCTGCGCTCGCGCCCGCTCAGCAACGGCGACCAGCGCCGCGCCGACCGCCGCATGCGCGACTGCCTCGATGCCCTGGCGCTTGAACACGAACGCCTGCTCGAAGAATCCGAAGTGAGCGCGCTGATGCGCGACGCCGACCTGCGCGAAGCGCTGGCGCTGTACGCCTACACCGAAACCCTGCTGCGCCGTCTGCAAGGCTGGAGCGTGGAAAACGGCGTGCCGCTGGCGCTGTGGCGCCGCTTCGCGTGGACCGCGAACAGCGGGCCGAAGCGCAAGTTCCAACTCAGCGCCGAAGCGATCCTGGCGGCGCAGCGGTTGCTGCATGAACGTCTGGCCGCGCGGGCCTGAATCGGCCGCCCCTTGCGGATCGTGGCCCATCGCCGCGATTCGTCAGCGACAGTCAACCGGCACGCGCTTGAATCGTTGACGGCCGCAACCGATGATGCGGATATCCCGCCCCGGAGGATGCCGATGCGCCGTTGCCGCCCGCTGCGATTCGCCGCCGCGCTGTTGTGGTCCGCTTCGATCGCGCTGATCGCCGCGTGCAGCCATGCGCCGTCGCCGCGAACCCCGCCTCCGGAGTCCTCCGCCATGACCGATTCACGCGAACACGGCCGTTTCCTGAGCCGCGAACTGGTGCTCGACCACGGTGTCGTGCATCGCTATCAAGTGTTCGTGCCCTCGCTCAAGGCCGGCGGCGAACGGCCCGCGCTGATCGTGTTCCTGCACGGCTCGGGCGAACGCGGCGACGACAACCGCAAGCAGGTCGAGGTCGGGCTCGGCCCGATCATCCGCGAACGCATGGACGACTTCCCGGCGATCGTAGTGTTCCCGCAGATGCACACCGACCAGATCGATGCCGACCGTTTCGCCGGCACCGCGCTGAAAATTCTCGACCGCGCCCAGGCCGAATTCAACGCCGATCCCAAGCGCATCGTGCTGACCGGCCTGTCGATGGGCGGTTATGCGAGCTACGAACTGGCCCTGATGCAACCCGACCGCTTCGCCGCGGTGGTGCCGATCTGCGGAGGCTACGACCCGCCGAAGGCCTACGACGCCGAGCGCATCGCCGCGCTGGGCGGAGCCTTGGACCTGGACGCCGCCGCGCGCAAGCTGCGCGGCATCCCGTTCTGGATTTTCCATGGCGCGCAGGACGACGTGGTTCCGCCGCGTTACTCGCGCGACATGAGCGCCGCGCTCAAGCGCGCCGGCGCCGACGTGCGCTACACCGAATTTCCCGACGCCGACCATAACTCCTGGGACCCGGCGTATGCGACGGCGGAGTTGTGGCCATGGGTGTTCGCGCAACATCGGCCGTGAACATTCTTTCATCAGGCACCGCACAGCGCTGTTAGCGAAGATGGATGCAATGAGCGTCGACGCACTCAAGGTGAGCGGCCTGGCGATACTGCCCTGCGCATTATCTTCGTGCGCAAACACGCAGCCAGCCTCCCGGACTCCAGACAACGGCTTGTTGCTCGATGCTCTGACCTCGATCACGACCCAGCGCGGCGACGGCTTCGATGACATCGTCAAAGTCTTGCGCAAGAACGGCGAGCTGAAGGCCAGCGACGCCCCCGTCACGCTGGCGGACGGCACCCGGCTAACCAAGTGGGCAATCCACGAGCGAAACGGCAGCGTCACCGGTCTGACGCTGATGGTTGCGCCATCGGACTGCATCGCCCTGAGCGAGGTCGTAGCCAAGACCTATGCGAGGCTTGCGTTCGCGCACGATGACGGTTTCGCTTTCGAAGCGATCGGTGTGCGCGGCGGGTTCTCGGCTCAGGGCCATGACAGGGCTTGCCTGGGGCATCTGAGTCTCGACCGCGCCACGCCCGCCGAATCGCAATCCGACGAGGCCGAGCGAGCCTCCGGTCGCGTCGCCTTTTCGCGCGTGCTGGATCTGCTTTTATCGAGCGAGCCCGCCGATCTGCAAAAGGCCTCGGCCGAACTGGAACAGGCGCGCACCGCCGGATTGGACGCGGCGGACAAAGCCGTCGGCGACGCCCAACTGCTCCGGCTTCGTTCGCATTCCGCGGGCGGCAAGATTTTCGGGATCAGCCTGACCCTGGCGGCGAAACCGTGTTTCCCGATTGACCGGGCGGCCACCCGTACCGGTGCACGCGCGTTCCCCAGGCAAGATCAGGCCGTCGTATACGAGGCGCATCCGCCGGGAAGTTTTACGACGATCTATCCCAATGCGCTCGATGGCGCTTGCGTGGGCAGCTTCGTGCATTATCGCCAGGAGGCGAAGCGGCGATGAGCCTGCCTGCCGTCGAAAAAACCAGGCGGAGACAAGCGCGAATACCCGCTACCTGGGAACGCGCATACCGGCAATCAGCTGCCGGCGACGACATGCATCTTCGGCGTCACCGCCTGTCTTCCGCCTTTCAAGCGATAGCGGGGATTTTCTCTCCCCGCGCGATTACGCCTTCTTCAAAAACTCAGTCCGCAACACCAGCCCCTTGACCTTGTCGACGTTGCACTCGATCTCGTCTTCCTCGTCGGTCAGGCGGATGTTCTTGCACAAGGTGCCGCGCTTGAGCGTCACCGAGGTGCCTTTCACTTTCAGGTCCTTGATCAGCAGCACCGAATCGCCATCGGCGAGCACGGTGCCGTTGCTGTCTTTCACGATCATGTCGATATCCAGGTAAGCCGCCGCATCAACCCGACGCGGCGAAAGTCAGCCCTTCAGCAGGGTTTCCAGCACCGCCATGCGCACCGCCACGCCGTTGGCGACCTGAGTCAAAATCAGCGACTGCGGACCATCGGCCACTTCGTCGGTGATCTCGACCCCGCGGTTCATCGGGCCGGGATGCATCACCACCGCATCGGCGGCGGCGCGGCGCAGGCGCGTCGCGGTCAGGCCGTAATCGCGGTGATAATCGTCCAGCGATGCGACCAGGCCTTCTTCCATGCGTTCGCGCTGCAGACGCAGCATCATTACCGCGTCCACGCCGTCCAGCGCGGCATCGAAATCCTGGGTGACCACGCAGCCGTCCAAGGTGCCGTCGTCGGGCAACAGCGAGGCCGGGCCGCATACGCGGATCTCGCCGGCGCCCAGCGCGCGCAGCGCCTGCAGGTCCGAGCGCGCCACGCGCGAATGCTTGACGTCGCCGATCAAGGCCACGCGCAACGCGGAAAAATCCGCGCCCTTGGCCTGGCGCAGGGTCAGCATGTCGAGCAGGCCCTGGGTCGGGTGCGCGCTGCGTCCATCGCCGGCATTGATCAGGCAAGTGCCTTCGCGCGCCTGCTCGGCGAGCGCGGCGACCGCGCCGTCCTCGCGATGGCGGATGACGAAACCGCGCACGCCCATCGCCTCGATGTTCTTGAGCGTGTCCAGCGCGGTCTCGCCCTTGCTGGTCGACGAAGTGGACGCGTCGAAGTTCAGCACATGCGCGCCGAGCTGCTGCGCGGCCAGCTGAAAACTCAAACGGGTGCGCGTGGACGGCTCGAAAAACAACGTGCACACCGCGATGCCGGCCAGCGCGCGACTGTCGTAGTGGCCTTCGGCGAAGGCCTGCGCGCGGATCAACAAGGCGTCGAGCGATGCGCGCGTGCTGTCGCGCAGGCTCAGCAGATGGCGCGAACCAGCGGGGGAAACGGAGGAATTCATGGGAGCGGACTGATGAGAGCGGGCGGGTAAGTCAGGGCGGAATCAGGTCGATATCGGTGGCGTCGCCGGGAGACGCCGCCCAGCGTTCGACGATCACCGCCGCGGCCACCGCATCGAGGGCTTCGGCGTCGCGGCGGCGCTTGCGGCCTTCGGCGCGATCGGCGGCGAAACGGTGCGCGGCCTCGACCGAGCTGGAACGCTCGTCGACCATCACCACCGGCAATTTGTAACGCTGACGCAATTGCCGCGCGAAGCTCAGCGCGCGCACGCGCGCGGGCTGGTCGCCGCCTTCGAGCGTCATCGGGTCGCCGACGATCAAACCATCGGGGCGCCATTCCTTGAGCACGCGATCGATCGCGCCCCAGTCCGGGCCGCCGCCGTGCACGTCGATCACCGCCAGCGCGCGCGCGCCATAGCCGAACGCGCTGCCGACCGCGACCCCGATCCGGCGCGAACCGACATCGAATCCGAGCACGGTGCCGTCGCTGCGGATGGTCGAATGGCTCGCTTCCGAGCTCATGCGTGCCCGGCGTAATCGGCCAGATGGGCGAGATCGACGCCGATGCGCCCGGCCGCGGCCTGCCAGCGCGCGTCCAGCGGCAGTTCGAACAGCAGCTCGGCGTCGGCCGGCGCGGTCAGCCAATCGTTCTCGGTGATTTCGTGTTCGAGCTGGCCCGAACCCCAGCCGGCGCAACCCAGCGCGACCACGGCGTTGTCCGGGCCTTCGCCCGCGGCCATGGCCTCGAGGATGTCGCGCGAGGTGGTCAGGTACAGGCCGCTGCCGATGACCAGGGTCGAATCCCAGCGGGTACCGCCGTCGTGCAGCACGAAGCCGCGCTCGGGATGAACCGGGCCGCCGGCCAGCACGACCTGCGCGCGCAGCGATTCGTCGCCGCCGTCCACGCCCATCTGTCCGAACACTTCGCCGAGCGTGTATTCCGACGGACGATTGACCACGATGCCCATGGCACCGTCGTCGTCGTGTTGGCAGATCAAGGCGACGCTGCGCGAAAAATTGGTATCGGCCAGCGCGGACAGCGCGATCAGGACCTGATTGGCAAGGGGTGTCGGCATCACGGGCATGGCCCATTCTAACGTGCCGGGCGCGGCTGCGGGCCGCGAAAACGGGTGCTGGCGCGCAGCTTCGGGTTCGGCCGCGGGCCGATGTCCGCCCGGGGCGGGCTCCGGCCCGACCCGGTCGAATCCCGCCCAAACCTTGATAGACCGCGCCCGAGCGGCGCGTGAGCCGGCGTGAGCCGCCGGCGCCCGCCCCCGGCGGCGGTCCGCGGCCCACCGATCCGCGCCGCCACTGGATTCGCCCAGGCGGCGCGCCGACAATCCAGTGCCGCGCCGGTTCGAGCGCGCTCCTTCGAGGCTTTCATGTCGGGCTACTGCAATATCGCCCCAAACCATCCCGTCCATGGCGAGTACCACGACCGCGAGTACGGCTTCCCGCAACGCGACGAATCGGACCTGTTCGAGCGCCTGATCCTGGAAATCAACCAGGCCGGGCTGAGCTGGGAAACCATCCTGCGCAAGCGCGAGGGCTTCCGCCGCGCCTACGACGGTTTCGTGGTCGACAAGGTCGCCGCGTACGGACAGGCCGAGCGCCTGCGCCTGCTCGAGGACGCCGGCATCATCCGCAACCGGCTCAAGGTCGATGCGGCGATCCACAACGCCCAGGTGATCCAGAGCCTGCGCGCCAGCCACGGCGGCTTTGCCCAATGGCTAGATGCGCATCAAATGCTCGACGGCCGGCCGCGCGAGAAAGCCGACTGGATCAAATTGTTCAAGAAGACCTTCCGCTTCACCGGCGGCGAGATCACCAACGAATTCCTGATGAGTCTGAGCTACCTGCCCGGCGCGCATCGCGAAAGCTGCCCGGCCTATCAGCGCATCGACAAGCTCAAGCCGTACTGGCGGCGAGCGCGCGAACAAGCCGCGGCACTGAAGCCCGCTTCGAAGTCCGCCGGATCCACAGCGCGGAAAGCCGGCGACGCAAAGGCCGCGCCCGCCAAGGCCGTCGATAAAACTGTCGCCAAGAAGAGCGTCGGCAAGCCGGCGCCGGCCAAGAAAGCAGCCGCCAAACCAGCGGCAAGCAAGAAACCCGTCGCAAAGAAAACCGCGAGCGCCAAGCCCGCGGCGAAGAAGACCCGCTGACCGTCACGCCCGCCCCATCGTCATGGACGACATCGCGATGCGCGCCGCCCCGGCGCGCGCCGCGCGATGCGCCGCTTACCAAGCTGATCGCAAAGGATTCCGCATGACCTCGCCCTCCACCCTGTCCGCCGCCACGCGCTCGTTCATCGTCCTGGTCGCGCTGTTGCAGGGCTTGCTGCTGTATCTGCTGCGGATCGGCCCGTTCGCCAACAGCGGCCTGGAAGTGTGCGGCTACGTCATCGTGTTGTCGGTGCCGACGATGATGATACTGTCGGTGCAGCGCCTGAATGACGCGCGCTTCTGGCAACACGCGGTCGGCATCGGCGCGATTTATCTGCTGCTGGCGTGGTGGGCCGGCTGGAGCGCGACCGGCGCGCCCGACATCAGCGCCAGCGCGGTGCTGTGGCCGTTCGGCGCGAGCCTGGCGATCGCCTTGTTCATCGCCCTGCCCTATCTGCAATGCCGCCTGGACAGCGGCCGCTGGCGCGCGTCCTACGATCAACTGTTCGAGCACGGCTGGCAGAACGCGCTGACCTTGCTGTTGACCGCGGTGTTCGTCGGCATCTGCTGGGCGGTGCTCGGCCTGTGCGCGGTGCTGTTCAAGCTGATCGGCATCCAGTTCTTCGCCGATCTGTTCACCATGCGCAGCTTCATCCATCTCGCCAGCGGGATCATGATCGGCCTGGGCGTGCTGGTCGGCCGCACCCAGCAGCGGCCGGTGCAGGTCGCGCGGCAGATTCTGTTCGCGATCTTCAAAGGGCTGCTGCCGCTGGTCGCGGTGATCGCGATCTTGTTCGTGATCAGCCTGCCGTTCACCGGCCTGGACGCGCTGTGGCGGACCCGCTCGGCGACCTTGATCCTGATGTGCCTGATCGCGGTGATGGTGCTGTTCGTCAACGCGGTGTACCAGGACGGCAACGGCGAGCCGCCGTATCCGCGCTGGCTGCGGCGAGTGGTCGAAGCGGCGCTGCTGATCCTGCCGATTTACGCGATGCTGGGGTTGTACGCGCTGGCCTTGCGCATCGGCCAGTACGGCTGGACCGCCGAACGCCTGTGGGCGGTGATCGCCTCGGTCGTGCTGACCGCGTACGCGTTCGGTTACGCCTGGGCCGCATTGCGACCGCGCCTGGGCTGGCTGCACGGGCTGATGCGGGTCAACGTGATCGTCTCGCTGGTGGCCATGGCGTTCGCGGTCGCGGCAAACTCGCTGGTGCTCGACCCGCACCGCCTCACCGTCAACGATCAACTCGCGCGTCTGCGCGAAGGCCGCACCCCGGCGGAAGAATTCGACCTCAGCCACCTGCGTTTCCAGAACGGCCGGCGCGGCTACGAAGCCTTGCAGGGCCTGCGCAGCGATCCGCGATTCGCCGGCGACAAGCAAAGCGCCAAGCTCGAACGCGTGCTCAAAATGAAAAATCCGTGGGAATACAGCATGGACGATCGCGTCCAGGCCCAGGCCGACACCGTCGCTGCGGCGCTGCGACATATCCAGATCGCGCCGGGCGCCGATCAACCCGATACGGTGTGGCTGCAGGCCCTGATCGCCCAACGGCTGCCCACGCCGGACTGTCTGAATGCCGATTCGCAATGCGTGCTGATGACGCCGGACCTCGACCACAACGGCCGCAACGACTACCTGTTGTGCAACACCGTGCAATACGGTGCGACCTGCTTCGTCTATAGCCTGGAAGACGGCCTGTGGGACAAGATCGGCCGCAGCTATCTCGGCGATCGCGCCGAAACCGTCGCCCCGGCGATGCGCGCGGGGCAAGTCAAGGCGGTGCCGCGCCGCTGGTCGGACTTCCAGTTCGGCGACGACGGCAAGCTGGTGCAGTTCGAAATGGATTCTGAGGAAGAACGCGCGAAGACGCGGCTGGCGATGAAGTCGGACAAGACCTCCGCGGCGGTCGCGGCGGACAAGAAGCCAACGCCGGACTCGCACTGAACTGAGCCCCGGCATCGGCCTTACAGCAGGATCCGCGCCTCGTGGGCCTGCTCATCGGCCGGTGCCTCGCCGGTCTGCCAGAACGTCTCGACCCACGGCCGCACCAGATCGAGCTGGGTCGATGCGCCGCGCACGCCCGGAAAGCGCTGCAGATTGGCCGACTGCATCGCCAGCATGCGCGCGTCCTGATCGTTGACGCGCTTGAGGAACGGCCACACCAGACGACGTACCAGCCACGCCGGCGCCCAACGGTTTTCCACGTGCAAGCTCGCGAACACCGAGGTGATGTCGCGGGTCTGCGGGGTGAAATGCAGGCTGATGCGAACGATCCCGCCGTTGACGTAGCGGTACTCGATCTGCGCGCTGCCCGGTGCGTCGAAGATGGCCTGCTCGCTTTCGCGCGGCGATTCGAACAGGCGGTACAACAGACCCGACTGCCGCGGCTGATCGCGATAGATCACCTTGAACCCGGCATCGTCGGGTTCGAATCGCGCCGTCATCGGCTGCCGTTCGCCGCCGCTGCGCACCAGGCCGGGGTGAATCCAATGTGTGTGCATCGGATCGAGAAAATTCTCGATCGCATCGACGACATGCGCCTGCCATTGCGTCTGCCACAGGAACCGCCGCGAACCTGCGGAGTTCTCGTTCAACATGCGCGGCAACGCGCCTTCGTCGCGCCCGTCCAGGCGCAGCCAGATCAGGCCATCCTGTTCGCGCACCGCGATGTTGCGTACACGTACCTGCGGCAAAGGACAGTCCGCCGGCATACCGGGAATTTCGCACAAGCGGCCGTCAGCATCGAAGCGCCAGCCGTGGTACGGACACGCAATGCCCGACTCAGTGAGCGTCCCCACCGACAGCGGCGCATGCCGATGCGGGCAGCGGTCTTCCAACGCGAACAACCGCCCATCGCGCGCGCGGCCGAGCACGATCGGTCGATCGAGCACGGTGACCGCCGCCGGTTTATGGCCGAGGCGGTCCGTGCACAGCGCGGGAAACCAGCGTGCGTAGTGCGAGGCATGCCAGGTTGTCATGCCTGGATTATCCCGCGATTTGCCGTCACCGCGCATATCGTCCGCCCAGTTTGCGTGGGCTTGGGGCGATAAACCGCCCTCACAACTCGAACCTGCGCATGATCGGCACGCCGGCTCGCCGTGTCAGCGCCGAGATGATCGTCAGAACCCGTCGCGTCGGGCGAGGCAGATGGCGCATATACACCGCGCTGTACTCGATGCTCGGCACCCCACCGCGCAGACGCTTGAACCCCGCCGCGCCCGCGCTGAAATTGATGCCGAAGCCGCCAGCGATCGCGTGTTCGAACGTGCAGGCCGTCAGCAGGCGATACAAGCCCATGCGCTGCGGCAAGGCGGTGTCGTAACCGACGATCGGCGTGGTCAGGGTGTGGCCCTGGCGAAACTGGCCGGCGATGCACAGCAGACGGCCGGCCTCGTCGCGATAGCCGTCGAATTCCAGCAGACCGGCCCGATGCCATTGACGCATGAACTGCGCGTTGTAGTGCGGGTTGCAGCGCGAGTACTTGTCCATGTACAGCCGTTCGTACAACTCGGCGATGCGCGGATAGTCGGCATCGACGATATCGCCGTCGCGCGCGCGGCCGGGTTGTTTCGCGGCCAGTTTCAGATCGACCTTGAGATTGTGTCGCTCGCGCGCCAAGCGCGCGACGTCGTGGAACAGATACACCTGCCGGCTCGGGATCAGCGCGAAGCCCAGCCGTTCGCACTCGGTTAGCCAATCGTGATGTTCGAGATCGTTGAGCGAACGCAGCCAGATCGCATGCCCGGGCCAACGCGCCAGCGCCTGCTGCAACAGGTTCGCCAGCGGCACGGATGGCAAGGGCGGATACAGATTGGTCGACAAAAGCCAGTTGTTGATCGCCACGGCGCGATCGATCCGCGCCGATCGCAGCCAGGCCTTGCTGCCGCGACCCAGCAGGTTCAACGCCGGCGACAGCCAACGCGGCGCGTAGCGGATCGCCTCTTCGAGCGCGTAATCGCCGTAGGTCGTGTGCGGCGAACAGACCCAGGCATTGCCGGCCTGCGCATCGTTCACCGTGACCGGGAACATCACCTCACCCGCGATTAACGTCTCGACCTGGGTGTGCAAGTTGGCGGCGAACGCAGCCGATGACGTCTCCGCGTGGATCCGCGCGAACGCTTGCGCGCGTGCGTTGAACGACCCGATCTCGCTGGACGCCGAGGACTTCATAGCTCCGGCAATGGCTCGCCGTCCCACTCGATATCGCGCGTCGCCGCCTCGCGCAGATTGCAGCCCTGGCGCAAAGCGGTTGCCGCGTACGAACCCATGTCGACCAGGCCGCCGAGCGGCGGGCGTCGATCGCCGGCCACCGCCAGCACATCGTCGGCGCGCCGGTAATCGCGCCACCACGTCCTCACGTTGCCCTGCGCGATCGCCTGCAGCAAACCCGCGCTGACCATCACCCCGGCCAGCATCTTCGGCTGAGGCCGACTGGGCTCGATGCACTCCATGGTTTCGCCCATCAGCGCCGCTGGTAGCGCGTCGTCGTCAGCGAACAGATGGACCCCGCTGGTCGCGCGTGGATTGCACTCCAGCACGGTGGTCAGACCGTCATCGCCGACGATCCAGTCGAAGGAGATCTGTCCGGTGAAACCGATCTTGGCCACAAAGCGCTCGACGAATTCGCGAATCGCCGCATTAGGGCTGGGTTCGAAATAGAAACTCGAACTGCGCCGCAATCGGTAGCTCGGCCGGTACACCGAATGCGCGAGCAAGCGGCCACGATCGGCGACGCTGTACGAGCACAGCTCGGTGCCCTGGTAATAGCGCTGCGCCACCCAGTCCTGCGCCAGCCCCAACGGCGCTGCATCGGCCGGCATGCCCCGCGGATACAACCGCACATGCACGCCGAACCGCGAGTACTCGGGCTTGAGCACCAGCGACCCACCGGCGGCCCATGCGCGCGCTTCGTCGATGTGGGTCACGATCGCGCTGTCGGGCACATTGGCGCCGCAGTCGCGCGCCAGTTCGAGGAAGTGTCGCTTGCTGTGCAGCGCGCGCAAGGTTTCGAAGTCGTCGACCAGCACCCGCACGCCATCGGGCAAGGCCGAGCGATAGCGCGAAAGGAAGAACACTTCCTCGCAGGTCGGCACGATCAGATCGATGCCTTCAGCGGCGACGATGCGCGCCAACGCCGCGACGAACTCGCCGGCTTGCGAACGCGGCGGCGGCAAGCGATGCGCGCGCGCCACCGAGCGCGACCACGCGCTCAAGCGGCAGGACACGCTGTCGGCGACATGGGCGCTCCATCCCGCGCGATCGAAGCGACGCGCAAGCTCCAACGCCGCAGGGGCTCGGGGGCCCAATATGAGTACCTTGGCCATGCGTCGTTCGATCCGGCGATGCGCCGACGTCGTTGTCCTCTCGCGTTGCGGTGTCTTCGTGGTAACACGGTTATTAGGCATCACCGCCCGGGCAAAGGGAACGTGGCGGGCACGGCGGCGGATTGCCGATCGGGGCGAGCGGTCGCGGTTGCCGCGTGTCTCGGGCGTCGGGGCGCTTCGCGCGGATCGGCGATCACGTCAGACGCAGGGCTTTCGGCTTGATCCTTATGAGGCGTCCGGTTCGCGCGCGATGCCGTCGGAATAGCGCCCGATAGCGACCGAGCGAACTATTACGCATTCGACCACCCGGGTTCGGACGACAGTTGCAGGACCGCGACCGACCTCGCGTCGCCGCCAGCCAAAACCCGCATCGCCCCGATCGCGCCGCGGCTAGGGCAGCCCCCAGGTTTCTGCAACCCGCGGGACTTGCTACGGTGAGCTGACTGAAACCGTTTTCATCAGGGCTGATTCTCACGGGACCCATCCCAAGGAGCACTCTCATGGCAGACGCAAGTTCCGGAGTCTCGGGCTCCTCGCACGATTCCGCCGCCTCCGCTCAACAAAGCCAGGCCGCCAACGAAGCCGCCGAAGCGCAACGCGCGGCCGAAGCCGCTGCGGCCGCCTCGGCGGTAAACGCCACGCCGACGCCCGCGCTGACCACGGTCGAAGCCGCGCCGGTCGACCTGAGCGTGCCGATGAGCGCGCTGTCGCAACTCAACGCGATGCAGATCAACACACCCGCGCTCGACTTCTCCTCGCTGACGACGCTGGGCGGCGTTCCGACCAACGCCACCTACGCCGATGTCGCCCTTTCCGCGATCGCGAACCCGGCACCGCCGACGGTGGAAGAATTCAACGCCTTCTCGCCGACCTTCAGCATCGACGGCTTCAACGCCGCCGACATCGCCAACACCGATATCAGCAACGTCGGCATCAACGTCGGCCTGAACTACACCGGCTCGCTCGACGCGACCATGAACGCCCGCTTCGGCCTGGACCCGGCCAACGTCACCGTGAGCGGGAGTATCGGCTACAGCAACGACCTGCGCAGCTTCAACCTCAGCGCCACCGCCGGCCCGTTCGGCCCCGAGGCGACCCCGAACTACGGCGCGACCGTCAAGGGCAGCCTCGACCTGGGCAACCTCAACGCCTTCGATTTCAGTGGCACCGCGAACTTCAACGCCCAGGGCTTCCAGAACGGCAACGTGAGCCTGGGCCTGACCCGCGACTTCTCCGAAAACCTCAGCGGCTATGCGCGAGGGACCGTGGGCTTCGGCCGCGATGGGGTCAGCAATGTCACCGGCGAGACCGGCCTGAATTTCAACCAGGGCGCCACCTCGGTGGGGCTGACGGGGCGTGTAAGCGTGGATACGAATACCGGGGATGTCACCGGGTATGTTGGGGCGCGGGCCGGGATCAAGTTTTGATTGATCGTCGCGGCGATTGACATGGCGCTGTCGCGAAACTCAGCCTGATCCCGACCTTCTTGTCTTCACCACCTTTGTGGTCTGAGATCGACGGTCCGCTTCGGCGAGCGAACAGGAGCGAGAGAGAATATTTCCGAAAGTCCACTTCGCCCCTATTCCGTTATCCAAGATCTCGTGCAGAGCGTCTTGGAGAACGTCGCCGGGAGCGAACTAAACAAATTTTCTAGCCGCCACCACTCCGGCCATTCAAAGCCTTCGGAATTATAACTCCAACTATCAGCGACAAGAAAAATATTGCCCGCCCCTCCGCCGATGCGAACAACCGCTCGCCCCCTACTAAGAGCAAAACCCCAACCACAGGAATCAGTGAAGTCGCCAGACAAAAAAAAGTCTTAAATAAATTCATTCTCTTAGTCCAAAAACTAGTCTTTCACGCAATTATCGCATCGATCAACACACTGGCGGTAAATATAGCGACAAGCATCCGGAAGCTTACTGGAATCAATAGACGCGGTAAAAAAACCACACGCCGTGCTTGCTCTATAACCAGCCACCCCACCACTTCGCCCGCCACTTATTAGGACACACGCAGCAGCGGCGGCATATGGATAAAGAGCCACTTGGGTATCGCACCTCGCCTTATCATTCACGCAGGCGTACTTACACGACCCACCGCCGCCATTGCAAAATACAGCCGCTCGATAACCCATATTCTCGATTTTACCTGTAACAATATTGTATTCGCGTATGGCGTTTTCGCCATTGACGCATTGTGACTCCAAACCTCGCGGGTCAATGAACTGCAAGGGACGTCCAAATACATAAGAGTACGTACTGAATCCGCCAGCGAGGCCAACAGGATCACTTTCAACATAACGCCCAGAAGCAGGATCATAATTGCGATAGTAATTATAGCTGAGCCCAGATATCGAGTTAATAAATTGACCGGGAAAACGCATGTCTAAAACGAACGCCTTGCCATCCTGATCGGCATCTTGACTGGGTTGACTCCCTCCAAATACCTCGCCCTTCAAATCCCAATGCCAAACCGCTACGTTCGAAGCGGGGTTGATGACACTACGCGGCGTGCTTAAGTGGTCAGACTCCACGTAATAAAGCATCTGTTGCGACTGAGCTCCATCCAGCAAGCCAACAGGCAGCAAGTCCATCCAGATCGCCTGCTGAATCACGTTCCCGCTTCCATCGTAGTCGCCCAGCCAATGGCCGGTTTCGTCATAGACCGTGTAACGATTATCGGCCGCGGTATACTTGCGAACCTGCTCACCCTTACCGTTATAGACATAGGTCTGAACAAGGGTGGCCCCTTGTTTGAGTTCGCTACTACGACCGGCATCGTTGTAGACAAAGCTGTTGCCGCCGATCTGGATGGAATTGCCACTGGCGTCGTAACTACGCGGACTATCCGGACCAGCCTGAATCAGACGATGGCTGTCGACCGGATACGTATACGTCTTGGTGCCGCTAGCCGTAGTGACGCTCTGTCGGTTGCCGGTGGCGTCGTAGGTATACGCCTCGATCGCCGTGTTGGTCGGCCCATCGCGCAATGCAGTCAATCGATTCAGCGCGTCGTAGCCGAAGGTCAACAGCGCATTGGTCGCGCCCGCCGGCGTTAGCTTGTCGATATTGCCGACCGCGTCGAAGCCGAAGCCGACCGAGAGGCCGCCGGCAGACGGGTCGATGACGGCCATGGTGCGGTAATCCAGGTCGACCGGTCGCGCGAAGGTTCGGCCGTTGCCGTAGGTCCAGCCCGCAGTCGGGCCGAACGGGTGATACGTGGCCTGGCTCAATAGCACTTCGGTCGTCTGGCCGGCAACCGCGCGCTTGGTGTCGATCTGGCTGATGCGGCCTTGCGCGTCGCGCTGATACGTTACGACCGCGCCGTCGGGATAGGTCAGGCTGCTCAGCTGCCCCGCCAGTGTGTACGCATAGCGCACCACGAACACTTTGCCGTTGGTGGTCTGCACCTTGCGAACCATGCGGCCGAAGCGGTCGTAGCAGTACTGGGTGCTGCCGCTCGCATCGGTGATCAGCGACAGGCGGCCCTTGGCGAAGGTCTCGCCCACCGCGCAAACGGTGGGCACGGCATCGTACTCGTAACCGACATTGAGGCTGGTGGTCGGGTAAGCGACGGCGGTCGGGCGGTTGAGCGCGTCGTAGCTGTAGGTACGCGTGATGTTGCGCGCGTCGGTTTCGGTCTTGCGATTGCCGGCGCTGTCGTAGGTGTAGGTCGATACGCCGGTGTCGGGACTGGTCAGCTGCACCTGATCGCCGAAGCCGTTGTAGGAGTATGTGGTATCGAGATTCTTCGGGTCGGTGACCTTGGTTAGCCGGTCCAGCGCGTCGTACTTGAATTCGGTCTTGGCGTTGATGCCGCCGACGTCCTGCAGCGTCTTGGCCAGACGGTTGAGCGGGTCGTAATCGTTGTCGACCTTGCGGCCCAGGGCATCGGTGGTGACATCGCCGTTACCGCTGGCGTCGTAGGTGAAGCCGGTCGGATGATCGTAGGCCGTCTTCGCGGTTTTCAGCTGGCCGAGCTGGTTGTAAATCCGCGACAACGTGCGCTTCAGCGCGCCGGTGCTGTCGCTGGTGTCCTCCTTGGTACGTGCGCCGGCGGCATCGAGCGTGTAGTGGATGCGGTTGCCGGCGTTGTCGTAGATATCGGTCAGGCGATGCGCCGCGTCGTACTCGTAGCGAATGAAGGCACCGTCGGGCTGGATGACTTTCTTGACCTGCCCGATCAGGTCGTATTCGTAGCGGGTGATCACGTCATCGGTTTCGGAGCTTGCATTCGTGCCCCGCACCTTCGTGCTGGCCAGCCAACCGCGCGGCAGGTACTCCATATCGGTGACGACACCGTTGGCGTCCTTGCTCGACAGCAAACGGCCGCTGTAGTCATAACGCAGGAACTCGGTAACGTGTCCCAGCGAGTTGGTGATCTTCCACAGATCGCCCTTGCGGTAGGCGCAGGTCGCCGGCGACGTGGCGCACGCGGCGTCATCGTTCGCGTAGTAGGTATAGCTGGCGACATCGTTTACGTCGGAGCGAGGACCATCGACCGACTTGACCGCCCCCACGACCGGGCAGATGCCGGCCGTCACGTCGCTGGGATCGCAGTACGCCGTGGTTACGGTTCGCTCGATTGCGGTGGCCGGATCGACCTGCGTGGACGTCAGGGCCTGGCCGCGATCGTTGTAGGTCCACTTCGACTTGGCGACCAACGCATTAGCGTTGTCCAGAATGCGTCGTTCGCTCGGCAGCGAATAGGACGGAACCCAGTCCGTCTGTGTGGTGCGGGTAAACGCCGTTACATTGCCGTTTCCGGAAGCCAGTCCGGTCTTACGCGTAAGCTCGTGAAAATGATCGTAGGTATACTGGGTCCGCATGCCACGTGCGTCTTCGCTCCACTGCCGCCGGTTTCCGCTATAGAACGCGGTGTCCGTTCCGGCCACCGAGCCGTCGGTGACGGACATAGCGACCTTGGTCGGCTGACGAAAAATTTCCGTGGAGAAGGTGTAAGCCTTGGCCGATCCCGTCGGCAGCGTCACGGTGGTCCCGCCAGAAGCATCGTAGGTCAGCGTGACCTTGCCGGCGCCATCCGCGTGATCGCTGACCACGACTCGACCAAATTCATCGTAATCGTAAGTCGCGTAGCGCTGTCCGTTCTCGTCGATTACACCGGTCAGGTGATGGCTGAAATTGCCGACATTGCATCCCGGCACCGTGGTGCCGGCGGCGTTGCGGCACAGATGGCCAACCTCGGCGTAGAGATATTCCCTGCCCTCGCCTGCGCTGTCGCCCGCCTTGCTGGCATGCGTCAGTCTCCCCAAACCATCGTAAACATACTCAGCCAGAACCACGCCATCGGCAGTGATTCGCGCGAGACGGATGCCGTTGTCATCGAGTTGCGGCGCAATCGCGGCGGCATAGACGAAGCTGAGTGAGCGGCCTGACGGGCTCCTGACCCTGAGAAGATCGCCGGCAGCCAAACAGGTTCCGGACTGGACATCGCTATCGGTGCAGTAATCGAGAAAGAAAGCTCGACCGGCGCGATCGAAGCTGACCAGGCGCCCACTGTCGTTAAACCATTGCAAGCCCTGCGAAGCCGCGGAAAGACGCCAGCGGCCACGCTGTGCGGCGACCTCATCGGACTCTTTGATCAGGACAACGCCGGGTCGATTGGTCGATGCGTAGGACGAGGTGGTCGAATTGAACTTCAGCGCTTCGAGATAACCTTCGGGTGTGATCCATATCTGCGGCGCGCCGGCGGACATCATGAGCCGAGTGGAAAACGAATGCGCCCAGCTATCGGTCAGGCCGGACTGCAGAACCAAGTCGTTGATCGAGTTGTAGGCGCGCGAGAATGCCCCGCCTTCCCAGTCGAAATCGGATTCGCGATATTCCTTATTGCCGGTTGCGGCGACCGCGGGATTGCCATCTTTGCAGCATGAGTCGTGCTGAGCGGATTTCCAATAGATTTCGCCGCGCGAAGTGTTGGCGCAGGCGTAGGGCCATTTGTCGACGCTGGGGTTTGCCCATGTTCCCTTGAATAATTCCGGGCACTTGAACCAATCCGTGCGTCGAACACGCCAAGATCTAAGAGCATTGGCGGACAGCCTTGCAAAGTACTTGCGCGCGCTCGGATTGTTCGAGGGATAGTCGCGTCGCAGATAAACGTACTGCCCGCTGTTTCCCCAACCCGGTCCATTCTCTAGATAGTAAGAACCCTCGTAATAGTGATCCACGACAGGGACGGTATACGAGGCGTTGATGTCAGCCGCCAATTTATCTTCGTCGTCACAAGCGACCTGACCATTCGGTTGCAACACACCGTTCGAGCTACAACCGAGCCCCTTGCCCCACTCGTCGTCGGCTACGTAATAATCTCCATAGAACGTGGGAGCCACCGGTTTTACGGCGTAGGTTTCCGAGAAATTCCCACCGCCCGCTGTCGTCGACTTCAACTCCAACAGCGAGTTACCACTGGGTGTGGCCGGCTCGGTACGAATGAACTGTTCCGCTTCGGCCTTGGTCTTGAAGCAGGCCGACTCCTGGCTCACCGGCATGTAGCGATTGGCGCAGTACCGATCGGCCGCCTGGGACAGATTGGGCACAAGTGTTGCCGCCAAAGCCAGACAAGCCAGCAGCAGAGCGCGGGTAGAAACGCTGGAAACCATGTCATTCATCCGGTGAAGAGATCCGCGGGGAAGGGCGGAACATCCGTGGTTGTGCATGCGCTGTCGGCCAAGCATGTCGAGGAATCGCGGCCAGACCATGGTCTGGAGAAGTCCCAGACAGATGATCACAGTCGCGTATGCAAACTTTCAAGACACGAGCCTTACGTATTGCAAACAGTCACATACCACTGTCTCAAAGCTCGCGACATTGACGGGAGCCACAAAAAAGCCCGGCATTGCCGGGCTTCTTCGTGAACAAGCTGATTTCACCTAACCTCAGCCACCTCAACCCCATCCAACCCCTGCGACAAAGTCCGCGCATCGCCGCCTTGCGCCAGCTTGATGCGCAGGCGCACTTCGTTTTGCGAGTCGGCGTAGCGCAGGGCGTCTTCGTAGCTGATCTCGCCGGCCTGGTACAGCTCGAACAGGGCCTGGTCGAAGGTCTTCATGCCGAGCTGCACGGAGTCCTTCATCAGCTCTTTGAGCTTGTGGATTTCGCCGTCGCGGATGTAGTCCTGGGCCAGCGGGGTGCCGAGCAGGATTTCCATGGCGACGCGGCGGCCCTTGCCGTCGGGGGTCGGGATCAGCTGCTGCGCGACCACGCCCTTGAGGTTCAACGACAAGTCCATCAGCAACTGGTTGCGACGGTCTTCCGGGAAGAAGTTGATGATGCGGTCCATCGCCTGGTTGGCGTTGTTGGCGTGCAGCGTGCACAGCACCAGGTGGCCGGTTTCGGCGAAGGCGATGGCGTGGTCCATGCCTTCGCGGGTGCGCACCTCGCCGATCATGATCACGTCCGGCGCCTGGCGCAGGGTGTTCTTGAGCGCGGCTTCCCAGCTGTCGGTGTCGATGCCGACTTCGCGCTGGGTGATGATGCAGCCTTCGTGGCGATGCACGAATTCGATCGGGTCTTCGATGGTGATAATGTGGCCGGTCGAGTTCAGATTGCGGTAGCCGATCATCGCCGCGAGCGAGGTGGACTTGCCGGTGCCGGTCGCGCCGACGAACAAGATGATGCCGCGCTTGGTCATCGCCAGCGTCTTGATGATCGGCGGCAGGTTCAGTTCTTCGACGGTCGGGATCTTGGTCTCGATCCGGCGCAACACCATGCCGACCTGGTTGCGCTGGTAGAAGCAGCTCACGCGGAAGCGGCCGATGCCGGTCACGCCGATGGCGAAGTTGCACTCGTGGGTCTTTTCGAACTCTTCGCGCTGCTGCGGGTTCATCACGTTGAGCACGAGGTCGCGGCTTTGCTGCGGCGTCAACGGGTTCTGGGTGATCGGGCTGATCTTGCCGTGGACCTTCATCGACGGCGGCATGCCCGAGGTGATGAACAAGTCCGAGGCGCGCTGGTGCGCCATCAGCTTGAGGAAGGAGGTGAAATCGATCGCGCCGGAGGCGGTGGTCGGGTTGGTCGGGGCCGGGGTATTCATGGGGCTACCTCCTCGGGAGGTCTGGAGCTAAAGGGGGAATCGTGCCAAGGCCGATTCGTCCGAGGGCTCGAGCCGGCGCGCGCAGCGCGGCGCCGGCGCGCGCGATCAGTCGAACAGGCGCTTGTCCTTCGCGTACTCGCGCGCCTGCGGGCGCAGGATCATGCCGCGCTTGACCAGGTCCTGCAGATGCTGATCGAGCGTCATCATGCCGTAGCCCTGGCCGGTCTGGATGGCCGAATACATCTGCGCGACCTTGTCCTCGCGGATGAGGTTTCGGATTGCCGGGATGCCGACCATGATTTCCCAGGCCGCGGTACGGCCGCCGCCGACCTTCTTGAGCAGCGCCTGCGAAATCACCGCGCGCAGCGATTCCGACAGCATCGAGCGCACCATCGGCTTTTCGCCGGCGGGGAACACGTCGATGATGCGGTCGACGGTCTTGGCCGCCGACGAGGTGTGCAGGGTGCCGAACACCAAGTGGCCGGTTTCCGCCGCGGTCAGCGCCAGGCGGATGGTTTCCAGGTCGCGCAACTCGCCGACCAGGATGTAGTCGGGGTCTTCGCGCAACGCCGAGCGCAAGGCCTCGTTGAACCCGTGGGTGTCGCGGTGGATTTCGCGCTGGTTGATCAGACACTTCTGCGAGGTGTGCACGAACTCGATCGGGTCTTCCACCGACAGGATGTGCGCGTACTCGTTCTTGTTGATGTGGTCGATCATCGCCGCGAGCGTGGTCGACTTGCCCGAGCCGGTCGGCCCGGTCACCAGGATCAGGCCCTGCGGCTGTTCGATGAGCTGACGGAAGATCGGCGGGCAGCCGAGGTCTTCCAGGGTCAGCACTTCGGAGGGAATGGTACGGAACACGGCGCCGGCGCCGCGGTTCTGGTTGAAGGCGTTGACGCGGAAGCGCGCCAGGCCGGGGATTTCGAAGGAGAAGTCGACCTCGAGGAATTCTTCGAAGTCGCGCCGCTGCTTGTCCGACATGATGTCGTAGACCAGCGCATGGACCTGTTTGTGGTCCAGGGCCGGGATGTTGATCCGGCGCACGTCGCCATCGACCCGGATCATCGGCGGCAGGCCCGCGGACAGATGCAAGTCGGATGCTTTGTTCTTAACCGAGAACGCCAGTAGTTCGGCGATATCCATGCGTGCTCCCCGCACTGCAGGGACCCGTCAGCCGGGTCCGTTAAAGCCAGCCACATTGGGCCCAGCCGCTTTGTGGTCAGATGCAACTCTAAGCTGGAACCAAACCACCCCCAAGAGGCAGTATAGCCCCCGAACGGCATGGCCGATCCAGCCCCTTCATCACAGGATTCCCCTCGTGCCTGAGCACGTCTTGCACGATATCTTGCATCAGTTGCAGCGCGCGGCGCATGACGCCGGCAGGCCGGTTCCTCGATTGCTTGCGGTCAGTAAGACCCAAGGTGAGACCGCGGTCGCGAATCTGGCCTTGATGGGGCAAACGGCGTTTGGCGAGAACTACGTCCAGGAGGCCGCGGCCAAGCACGCGGCCCTGGCCGGCACCGCCGCGGCCGGTCTGGCGCTGGAGTGGCACCTGATCGGCCATCTGCAGTCGAACAAGGCCGCGCAGGCGGCGGCGCTGTTCGATTGGGTGCAGACCGTCGACCGGGCCAAGCTGGTGGCCGCCCTGGCCCGCCATCGCGATCCGCGGGCGGCGCCCTTGAACGTGCTGATCCAGGTCAATATCGACGACGAGGCCAGCAAGCACGGCTGCCGGCCCGAGGACGCGCCGGCCCTGGCGGCGGCGATCGCGGCCGAACCGCGGCTGCGGCTGCGCGGGCTGATGGTGATCCCGACCCCGCACGACGACCCGGCGCTGCGGCGGCCGGCGTTCGCCAAGGCCAGGGCGCTGTTCGACGCGCTCGCGGCCGAGCACGGCGCGGCGGTGGATACCTTGTCGATGGGCATGAGCGACGACTATGCGATCGCCATCGCCGAGGGCGCGACGATGGTGCGGATCGGCACGGCCTTGTTCGGGGCGCGGGTTCGGGCGGCGGGGTGATTCGGGATTCGGGATTCGGGAATCGGGAATCGGGAATCGGGAATCGGGAATCGGGAATCGGCAAATGCTGCCGGCGCGTCCCGGATGCGGCCAGTGACGTCGCTCAGCGAGCGAACAGCCGGAACGGGGCGCTCAGCAGGCAGCCCAGCCACAACGAGGCGAGTCCGTCGGAGGCCTCGTCGTGCCAGCCGCGCTTGTCGTCCACAGCAGCGCCTTGTCGTCGATCTGCACGCTCCAGACCGCGTCGGCCAATACCTCGCGGCGGATCCGGTTGAGGCAATCGACCCAGTGGCGCGCGCCCTGATGGACCGCGAACGCCTTGTTGTCGGGCAGCTTGGTCGCGCCGGCCAGCACCTTGCCGTCGCGCAGTCCGTCCGCGTCGTACAGGGTGAAACTTTCCCAGTTGAGGCCCTTGCCTGACGCCTCATGGCGCTCGATCTCGGCGGACTTGCCGAATTCGGCGACGATCGCATCCAGTCGCCGGTTTTCGGCGTCGTTCAAGCGACAGTCCCGTTTCGCGTCGTAGTAGAGGCTGATGCTGATGGCGGCGGTGACCTGAAACGGTGGGATGAGAGGATCGATCGTCTGCAGGCAGGTTAGCACCGTGCGCTCGACCGGCTTCGGCATGCGGACAGCGCTCGATTCGTCCGCGTCGCCGCGCTGATCGAACAGACCCGACGGATAGGCGTGGCCCGCGCACGCCCGCGCCGGCTCGAACGCCTGTCGATCGCCGCATTCGCCAACGCATGCACAGCGCGGCGATCACGGGCCAAGCAGCCGCGGACAGCCACCGCGGTTGTTATCCTGAGCCGGATTCTTCAACCGCGTGGTCGCTCATGTCCGAACCCTCATCCCTTCCCATCGGCCCGGTCGCCTTCATCGGCGGCGGCAATATGGCGCGCAGCCTGATCGGCGGCCTGGTCGCGCGCGGCGTGGCGGCGGGCGACATCCGCGTGGCCGAGCCGGTCGCGGCCTTGCGCGAAGCGCTGCAGCGCGATTTCGGCGTGGCCTGTTTCGACAACGCCCAGGCCGCGGCCGAGGGCGCGTCGGTATGGTTGCTGGCGGTCAAGCCGCAGGTGATGCGCGAAGTCTGCGCGTCCCTGGCCGAACAGGCGCGCGCGCAACGGCCGCTGGCGATTTCGATCGCCGCCGGCATCACCGCCAGTCAGCTCGACCGCTGGCTCGGCGGCGAGGTCGCGGTTGTGCGGGCGATGCCGAACACGCCGGCCTTGCTCGGCGTGGGCATCACCGGCCTGTACGCCAATGCCGCCGCCGCGCCGCGGTTCGATCAGGCCGCCGGCCTGCTCGACGCGGTCGGGCCGACCGTGCGCATCGATGAAGAAACCCAGATGGACGCGGTCACCGCGGTCTCCGGCAGCGGTCCGGCTTACGTATTTCTGCTCGCCGAAGCGATGCAGCAGGCGGGCCAGGCGCAAGGCCTGTCGGCCGACGCGGCGCGCGCGCTGGTGCGGCAGACCTTGCTCGGCGCGGCGACCATGCTCACCCAAAGCGAAGAACCCGCCGAAGTCTTGCGCGCGCGCGTGACCTCGCCCGGCGGCACCACTCAGGCCGCGATCGAGACGTTCGAAGCGGGCGGTTTCCGCGATCTGGTCGATAGCGCCATCGCCGCGGCGACCCGGCGCGGACGCGAACTGTCGGCGGCCAACGAATGAACCGCGTCGCCCGATATTTCATCGCCGCTTGCGTAGTGGCGATGCTCGCGAGCTGCGGGCGCGAGCCCTCGGCCCGGCAGCCCGACGGCAACGCCGCGCGTAGCGAGGAAGTGGTGCGCGCGGGCGATGTCAGCATTCGCGCCAGCGCGATCCAGACCGGGCAGTTGTCGCCGGCCATCGCCCAGCGTTACGGCGCCGCCCACGACGCGCGCACCGTGCTGGTGGTGGTGTCGCTGCGCAAGGGCGACGACGCGACCTCGGTGTCGTTGCCGGCGAAGGTCACCATCGATGTCGGCGACCTGCTCGGCCGCAAGCAGCAGGTGGTCGTGCGCGAAATGCGCGATGGCGAGCTGCTCGACTACGTCGGGGTGGCGACGGTGTCGCCGCCCGATACGCTGCGCTTCGAGGTGACGGTGTTGGGCGAGGACGGCAAGCGGCATGTGTTGAAGTTCAATCGCGATTTTTTCTGAGGTTGCATCGCGGCGCGGCTCGAATAGACCTTATTTTCTTAGCCGTCGCTACGACCTCAGGGCATCGATGCATGCGTAGTTTCGCGGTCGCGGCTCGCGCCGCTCCTACATGGGCTCCCTGTAGGAGCGGCGCGAGCCGCGACCACGCCATTTCACCAACGGCGCAAGCAACACCCACGAAACCAATCGCCCGACCTCACTGCCCCGGCAACATCCCGTTACGCGTCAGCGCATCCACCCGCCGACGTTCGTTCGGATCGAATCCCTGCATCAAGCCGGACAAGCGCTGCTGACGCTGCGCATCGCTGAGGCCGACATCGGCCAGCACCCGCTGGCGTTGCGCGGCGTAACTGCGCACGCGGTCGTTCCACCGCGCCTTGCGTTGATCGAGCTCGGCCAGACGTTGCGCGGCCTCGCGGCCATACAGCGCTTCGCGCTCGACGAAACGCGTACCCGCATCGGTGCGATTGCGTTCGAACTCGCGGCTTTGCTGCATCGCCACGTCCAGTTGCGCGCTCTGCGCCTACAGTTCGCGCTGTTGCGGGTCCAGATCGGCGTCGAGTTCGGCCAGGCGGCGTTCGCGGATAGCCGGGGCGAGGCTGCGATCGGCCCACAGCTTGCGCCGCGCATCGGCGCGGTCGTAGTCGCGTTCTTCCTGCGCGTACCAGTTGTCCGCGAGCACCTGACCCAGACGTTCGCGACGCAAGGCACGCACCCGCGCCATCGCCGCCGCCGGCTCGGTTTCGCGCTGCGCGATGCTGATCGAGTCGCGTTCCAGGGCGACATAGGCGTCGAACCAGGCCAGCACCGTCGCCAGCGCTTCGGGTCGCAATCCCGGCGCTGGCGCGTGTCCCTGCAAATACCCGAGCAAGGCCGAACGGATCGCTTCGGGCGACTGCTCGCCACTGCGGGCCAGGAAATAATCGAACAAGCGGCGCAGTTCGCGATCGGGCAAGGGCTGGCCGCCGGCGTCCAGGCGCAGCGCGCCATCGACTTCGGTATCGCGCAGCGAATCGCCGGACGACAGCGCGGTCGCGGACGCAATCGCGGTGCGTTCGTCCTGCGGCGCGGATTCGCCCGGATCGCTGATCGGACCGGCATCGACCTCGCTGACCAGCGGCTTGGAACCGATCCACGGGGCCGAGCCCCACCACCACGCCGAAACGACCGCGGCGAGCGCAAGGCCCGCCGCGATCGTGAGCGCCTTCGGCCGCATCGATTACAGACCGGCGTTCTTGAGGCGGTTGAGATGAGCGCGGTACACGCTGGTCGGGCTCGAACTGAACACCCCGCGCAAACCTGCGATCTGATTGACCTCGTCGAGGTGATTCCAGTCGTAGTCGTCGCGCAGCACCTGGCCCCAATGCGAGGAGCAACGGCCGACCAGACCGTCGTTGGCTTCGCCGCTGAACAACAGGCCGCCGGCGACCATCGCCACGTCCGATCCGTCGAACACGTTGGTCGAACGCGAGGTGCCGCCCATCGAGTAGTAGCCGATGCCGTTGACCTTGGCCGCGCCCGCGCCGCAGGCGGTGCTCGGCTTGCCCTGCGGATAGCGCGCGTTGAACCGCGCCGAGCCGGCGCTGTCGAGCGCCTTCAACGCGGCCAGCGAGTCCTGCGGCGTGTTGCTGCCCGACACCAGTCCGATCAGATCGGCGAAGGCGTTGACGAACGACGCCACCAGCGGGCGCAACGGCGAGCCTTCGGGCAAGGCGGTGCCGACGAAATCGGCGACCTTGCTGCCGGCGTGCGGCGAACCGATCGAAGTCATCGACGCGACCAGGTCCGGACGCACCGCGGCGACGTAACGCGCGGTCGGGCCGCCCTGGCTGTGGCCGATCAGATTGAACTTGCTGTAGCCGTGCAGCGCCTGCAGAGTTTCGAGCTGATCGATCAACTCCTCGCCGCGCACTTCGTTGGACTGCGCCGCGGTGACCTGGGCGACATGCACCTTGGCGCCGCCGGAACTCAGGGCCTGCGGAATGCCGAACCAGTAGCCGTAGATCCCGGCGATGGAATCGAAACCGAACAGGCCGTGCACCAGCACCACCGGGTAGCGGGTCTTGGTGTAGTCGTCGGCCGCGGCCGGAAACGCACTGGCCAGCAACAGCCCGGCCCAAAGCAACGGCGCGCCGAGCAGGCGGCCTAAACGGAGTCGCGACATGATCCCTCCCGATCGTGTGTGGACGTCAGCGGTACTGACGAGCCGACTGTACGAATGGGTATGGTTCTGGCACGCCGCAGCGCACCATACGGGGGTGAATTGTGATGAACGGGCGGGATTGGGCTGAATGCGGCGGGCTTTGTGCGGATTAATTGCTGCAGTGCAGCCAAATTGCGCGGTTTCGCAGCACGGCCCTGCCGCGAGCCAGGCCGCGACCTCGCGCCAAATCCCGCGCTGACCGACAATCGCGCTTCCTTCGTCACCGCAAAGGCCGCATGGGCCCGCAACGCATCGTCTGCCTCACCGAGGAACCCACCGAAACCCTGTACCTGCTCGGCGAGCAGGACCGGATCGTCGGCATCAGCGGCTTCACCGTGCGCCCGGCGATCGCGCGCAAGGAAAAACCCAAGGTCAGCGCCTTCACCAGCGCCAAGATCGGCGAAATCCTCAAGCTGCGCCCGGATTTCGTGATCGGGTTTTCCGATATCCAGGCCGACATCGCCAGCGCGCTGATCAAGCACGGCATCGAGGTGTGGATCAGCAATCACCGCAGCGTCGAGGGCATTGTCGACTACGTGCATCGGCTCGGCGCGCTGGTCGGCGCGAGCGACCGCGCCGGCGCGCTGGTCGCGCAGTTGGAACAGCGCATCGCCGACGCGCGCGAACGCGCCGCCGCGCTGCCGCGGAGGCCGAAGGTGTATTTCGAGGAATGGGATACGCCGCAGATCACCGGTATCCGTTGGGTGTCGGAACTGGTCGGCATCGCCGGCGGCGACGATGTGTTTCCCGAGCACGCGGCGATGTCGCTCGCGCGCGACCGCATCCTGGCCGATCCGCTGGAAGTGGTGCGCCGCGCGCCGGAGCTGATCCTGGGCAGTTGGTGCGGCAAGAAATTCCGCCCCGAGCAAGTGACCGCGCGCGAAGGCTGGAGCGAGGTGCCGGCGGTGCGCGACGGCGAACTGCACGAGATCAAGTCGCCGATCATCCTGCAGCCCGGACCGGCGGCGCTGACCGCGGGGTTGGATGCGTTGAGCGAGGTGATTCAGGGGTGGGCTAAGCGAAGGGCCGGCTGAGGGCGCTATCCCCGCTTGCCGAATCTCGGTCGCTTCTTCCGCCAGTCGTTCAAAACCTGAAAGGTCTGCGAAGTCTTTTGTGGGATGGGTTTCAATCCCGCCCACAAAAAACCTCGGAGCTCGATTCGAAGCTGCGGGGTTCGCAGCCAGTCGCGAATCCCAAACCCCGATCTCGATCTTGATCCCAAGCCAAAAGCCACGGGTTCCCGATCCCGAATCCCGAACATGACGAAGCTCAGTTGCCCCGCCCTCGCCCCGATGCGATCTTGCCGCGCATGAGCCAATCGTCCGCCATCGTCTACGCCCGCGCAGCCACCATCGATGTCGCCGATTTCCGCCGCGTGCTGGTCGACTCCGGCCTCGGCGCGATCCGCCCGGTCGACGACACGCCGCGTCTGCAGAGCATGCTCGACCACGCCAACCTGATCGTGACCGCGCGCCGCGATCACGCGCAAGGCGAATTGATCGGCGTGGCCCGTTGTTTCACCGACTTCTCGTGGTCGTGCTATCTGTCCGAACTCGCCGTGTCGCACTCGGCGCAAGGCCTGGGCATCGGCAAGGGTCTGCTCGACGAAACCCGCCGCCAGCTCGGCCCGACCGTGAGCCTGATCCTGGCCTCGGTGCCCGAGGCGGTGGGGTTTTACGAACGCGCCGGCATGGCGCGCATCGACCAAGCGTTCTGGTACAAGCGCGAGCGCTGATCACGCTGAGGCGGCCGCTCAGCCGTCGTCGCGCAAACGCTTGCGGAAGTACACCACGCGTTCGGTCTCGCGCAGGCCACAGGCCTCGTGCGCGCGATGCGAATCGAGGTTGTCGAGCAACGCGTCGGAGGCCAGTTCGCTGCAGCCGCATTGCACGGTCCAGCGCTCCACCGCTTCGATCAAGGCCCGGCCCACGCCTTCGCGCTGGAACTCAGGCTGCACGTACCAGCCTTCGAGAAAACCGACCGGCGAGCCGTCGGTGCCGTTGACGTAATCGCCGCGCAGCGACGCCTCGGCGAAGCCGCGCGCGACCCCGTCGGCGTCGAAGGCGAGAAACGCCGCCGCGTTGTGCGGACGCGACAGCATCCGACCGATATCGTCGGCGTGGCGCGAGGCGTCTTCCTGCGGCCACAACGCTTCGCGCAATAGCGACCACGCGGCCAGATCCGCCGCTTCGGCGCGACGCACGCGCCAACCGGCTTTCACGGATACAGCATCCGCTTGGACCACTCGCCGGCGCGATCGGATTCGTACAGCCAGCGCTCGTGCAGGCGGAAATCGGCGCCGTACCAAAACTCGATCTTCTCGGCGCGCACGCGCAGCCCAGTCCAGCGCGGCGGCCGCGGAATCTCGCGGCCTTCGAACTGTTGCTCGACCTGAGCCAGGCGTTGTTCGAAGGTGTCGCGGCCTTCCAGGGTTTCCGATTGTTTCGACGCCCAGGCGCCGAGCTGGCTGCCGCGCGCGCGGGTGGCGAAATACGCATCGGCCTCGGCGTCGCCGACGATTTCCACCGCGCCCTCGATCCGCACCTGCACCGCGTGCCGCACCCGCGGCCAGTGGAACAGCAGCGCCGCGTGCGGATTGGCCTGCAATTCGCGGCCCTTGCGGCCGTCGAGATGGGTGTAGAAGACGAAACCGCGCGCGTCGTGCGCCTTGAGCAACACGGTGCGCGCGGACGGACGGCCGTCGAGCGACGCGGTCGCGACGGTCATCGCGGTGGGGTCGGGCTCGCCGGCGACGCGGGCTTCTTCGAACAAGGTGTCGAAGGTGGCGAGGGCTTCGTTGAGCAGGTCGTGGGTCGTGGTCATTGCGCTATTGTGATCGCATGTCGCCGCGCCTGCATCCGTCCGTCGAAAACGGCCCCGCCGACGCGGGTTTCGATGCCGCGCTGGTCGCCGCGGTGCTGGACGATGCGCTGGCGGCGGAGGCGCGAATCTATGCGATCTGCGGCCTGCAGGGCAGCGGCAAATCGACGCTGGCCGGGCAGGTGGCGGCGTTGGCGCGGCGGCGCGGGCTGTCCGCCTCGGTGTTGTCGATCGACGATTTCTATCTGGGTCGCGGCGAACGCCTGCGCCTGGGCCGCGCGGTGCATCCCTTGCTGGCCACGCGCGGGCCGCCGGGCACCCACGATCTCGTCTTGGGCTGCGAAGTGCTCGACCGCCTGCGCGCGGGCGAGCCCACGCGTTTGCCGCGTTTCGACAAGTTGCGCGATACGCGCGTGTCGCCGTCGCGCTGGCGCCGCGTCGGGCCAGTTGATCTGACCGTATTCGAGGGCTGGTTCCTGAAAACGCCGGCGCAGGATGCAGCTGCCTTGTCGGCTCCGATCAACGCGCTGGAACGCGAGCACGATCGCGACGGCGTGTGGCGCGCGTATTGCAACCAGGCGCTGGCGCAGGCCTATCCGGCGCTGTGGTCGCGCCTGGACCGGCTGCTGTTTCTGCAACCGCCGGGGTTCGAGATCGTCGCCGACTGGCGCTGGCAGCAGGAACAGGCGATGCAGGCGAAACGGCCGCGGCGACGGGCGATGACGCGGGAGCAGGTCGAAGGGTTCGTGAGCCTGTTCGAGCGGGTCAGCCGGCAAGCGTTGGCTGAGTTGCCGGGGATCGCGGATTGGACGGTGAGGTTGGATGAGGGGCGGCGGGTGGTTTGATGGGTGCGTGGGGTTTGATGGAAATAGCGTAAAAAAGGCTGCTGTTCAGACTCAATCAGCATTTCTTCCCTGCCCACAATGCTGCGATAACCGCGCCCTCTCCTACCGTCATTCCCGCGAAGGCGGGAATCCAGTGACTTTGGCGCGACAACGGTAACGACGACGCCTGCCTGACCTACGTTCAAGTCGCTGGATTCCCGCGTTCGCGGGAATGACGAGCAAAAGCGGTGTAGCCAGACATCGCGCCTCAGATTAGGTAGAGCCCTGGATTCCCGCCTTCGCGGGAATGACGAGCAAAAAGAGATGTGGCGAGACTTCGCGGGCCTACGAACAAAACCAACCCCGCCAAACAAAACCCCGACGCCCCACGCTGCGGGACCCCGGGGTCATCGTTCCGGCCCGAAGGCCGATCCGCGCGAAGACCGCGCGACAGCTCGCGTCACCGCGACTTACTTCACCACGAACGTAACCTTCAGATTGACCCGCCATTCCTGCACGTTGCCGGCAGCGTCGGTGACGACCTTGATGTCGTTGATCCAGGCGCCCTGGATGTCCTTGACCGATTCGGCGCACTTGGCCAGGCCGGTCTTGACCGCGTCCTCGATGCCGAGCGTGGAGGAACTGTTGAGTTCGATGACCTTGGCGACCGACATGGGCTTTCTCCTGGAATCGGTTATGGATGAAACGATTGGGTCGACGCGGCCGCCGCGCGCGCGGGGCGGCGACGGAACGCAGAGCCTAGGCCGACCTGCGTTAAGGCCACGCAAGCGCGGGCCGGGCTGGCCTACAATCGCGGCATGAATCCGGCGAGCAATCTGATCCTGGTCGGCCCCATGGGCGCCGGCAAAACCTGCATCGGCAAGCGCCTGGCCGAGCGCTACGGCCTGCGCCTGGCCGACGCCGACCGCGAAATCGAGCAGCGCACCGGCGCCAGCGTGACCGCGATCTTCGAACACGAGGGCGAGGCCGGGTTTCGCGCCCGCGAAAGCGCGGTGCTGACCGAGCTACTGCAGGCCGACGGCCTGCTGCTGGCGACCGGCGGCGGCGCGGTGCTCGCCGCCGACAACCGCCGCCTGCTGCGCGAGCGCGGTTTCGTGGTGCAGTTGCAGGTCAGCGTCGAGCAGCAGCTCGAACGCCTCGCCGCCGACCGCAGCCGGCCGTTGCTCGCGCGCGGCGACCGCGAACAGGTGCTGCGCGATCTGGCCCAGGCGCGCGCGCCTTACTACGCGCAAGTCGCCGACCTGCGTTTCGACACCGCCGCGATGACCGCGACCGAAGCCGCCACCCAGCTCGCGGTCGCGCTCGATCGTCATTGGCGCCGCATCGCCGCGCCGCCGTCCCCATCCGTTTCCGAGGTCAATGCATGAGCGCGGTCCGCAAGGTCGAAGTCGCAGGCGACAACAGCTACAGCATCGAGATCGCCCCCGGCCTGCTCGACGACGGCGCGTGCCTGGCCAAACCGCTGCGCGGACGGCATGCGCTGATCGTCAGCGATCGCAATGTCGCCCCGCTCTATCTCGAGCGCGTCTACGCCAGTTTGACCGCGGCCAAGCCGCAGCTGAGCGTGGCGAGCTTCGTGATCCCCTCGGGCGAGCACGAGAAAACCCTGGCCCGTTTCGGCGAATGCCTGCACGCGCTGGCCGAGTTGGGCGCGACCCGCGACGCGACCGTGATCGCGCTCGGCGGCGGCGTGGTCGGCGATCTGGCCGGGTTCGCCGCGGCCTGCTGGATGCGCGGCATCGACTGCGTGCAATTGCCGACCACGTTGCTGGCGATGGTCGATTCGTCGGTCGGCGGAAAAACGGCGGTCGACTTGCCGTCCGGCAAGAACTTGGTCGGCGCGTTCCATCCGCCGCGCGCGGTGATCGCCGATACCGCCGCGCTGCGCACCCTGCCCGAGCGCGAACTGCGCGCGGGCCTGGCCGAAGTGGTCAAGTACGGCGCGATCTTCGACGCGAGTTTCCTGGTGTGGCTGGAACAGCAGGCCGACGCGCTGCTGGCGCGCGACGACGAGGCGCTGGCCGAGGCGATCGCGCGCAGTTGCGGCTACAAGGCCGAAGTGGTCGCGCGCGATCCGTTCGAACGCGGCGACCGCGCCATGCTCAATTTCGGCCACACCTTCGGCCATGCGATCGAAACCGAGCAAGGCTATGCCGGCACCACCGGCGACGGCTTGAATCACGGCGAAGCGGTCGCGGTCGGCATGGTGCTGGCGGCGCGGCTGTCGACCGCGCTGGGCCGCGCCGGTTCGGCCGATGCCGATCGCCTGCAGCGCCTGCTCGAACGCCTGGGCCTGCCGACCGCGATTCCGGCCGGCCTGGATCCGCAGGCCCTGCTCGCGCGCATGCGCCTGGACAAGAAAGCCGACGCCACCGGCCTGCGCTTCATCCTGTGGGACGCGGCCGGCGCGGCGCGGATCGTCTCGGGCGTGGCGGACGAGGCGGTGTTGGGCGTTTTGGCGCAGAACTGAAAAGCCGTCGCTTCGGCGCCGCCGCTGTCGCCTTCTATCCACAGATAATGAAGAAGCCTCGCTTGCGCGAGGCTTCTTCGTTTTACTCAATCCGTCGAACAACCCACCCAATCAAGCCGCGATCTTGTTGCGCGCGCGAGCCCGCTGATTCGACGCATACGGATTATCGACCTGCAGGCTCGCGCCGCCGCGCACCGCGTCGATCCATTCGTCGGTGCTCGCCACCGCGGCGAAACGGCTTTGGAACACGACCGAAAACACCCGGTGGATTTCCTCAGCGCTGACGAAGCCGGCGCTGTTTTCGTACGACAGCGAACCCGAGGCGTCGTGCAGGAATTCGACGTGATAACCAAGATGGGCGGCCTCGAACACGGTCGAGGCGTCGCAGTTGTGGGTCATGTAGCCGATCACGCTGATCGTGTCGATGCTGTTGGCCTGCAGCCAGTCCTGGAAGTCGGTGCCGGCGAACACGCTGGGCAGGTTCTTTTCGATGTAGTGATCGCGCGGACGGCTGGCGACGACTTCGTTGAGCTGCCAGCCCGGCAAGGCCTTGTCGAACACCGGCGTACCGGCCGGCGCGGTGTTCTGCACGACGACCACCGGGATGCCGGCGGCGCGCGCGGCGTCCATCGCCCGGCCGATGTTGGGCAGGGTGCGTTCGACCGGCGGGTATTCGATCGGCAGGCCGTCGGCGAAGTAGTCGTTCTGTACGTCGATGACGACGAGGGCGCGCTTGCGGGTTTCGATGCTCATGGCCGTGCTCCGAAGAAGAAGAGGAAGGAAGTGGCGCTCATTGTTCGCTCGCGCCGCCCGACCCGATAGTGGCCCGAACGACAATATTCGATAGAATCGGGCCATGAATACCGACATCGCGATGAGCCGCCTGGCCGTGGTCGCCTTCGACCGGATCAGCCCGTTCCACCTGTCCGTGCCCTGCCTGGTGTTCGAAAACCGCGGCGAGGGCGATCTGCCGCCCTTCGACTTGCGCGTATGCGCGGCCGAACCGGCGCCGCTGCGCACCCGCGCCGGTTTCGACATCGCGACCCGGCATGGGCTCAAGTCGCTCGACTGGGCCGATACGGTGATCGTGCCGTCCTGGCGCGACGGCGAGGAGCGTCCGCCCGAGGCCTTGCTCAAGGCGCTGCGGCGCGCGCACGAGCGCGGCGCGCATATCGTCGGCCTGTGCCTGGGCGCTTATGTGCTGGCCGAGGCCGACCTGCTCGACGGCCGCCGCGCGACCACTCACTGGGGCTGGAGCGAACACTTCGCCGCGCGCTACCCGCGGGTCGAACTGCAACGCGACGTGCTGTATGTCGACGACGGCCGCATCACCACCTCGGCCGGCACCGCCGCCGCGCTGGACTGCTGCCTGCACCTGTTGCGGCGCCGGCACGGCGCCGAGATCGCCAATCGGGTCGCGCGCCGGCTGGTGGTCGCGCCGCACCGCCAGGGCGGGCAGGCGCAATACATCGAGCAACCGTTGCCGGCCTCGGCCCAGGACGACCGACTGGCGGCGGTGCTGGCCTGGGCGCTGGCGCATCTGGATCAGGCCCATAGCCTGGATGCGCTGGCGCAACGCGCGTTGATGAGCCGGCGCAGTTTCACCCGGCATTTTCGCGACGCCACCGGCACCACCGTCGGCGAATGGCTGGCCGGGCAACGCCTGGCGCGCGCGCAGCGGCTGCTGGAAACCAGCGAGCACGGGCTGGACGCGATCGCCGCGCAAACCGGTTTCGGCACCGCGGCCTCGCTGCGCCAGCATTTCGCCGCGCGGCTGGGGACCTCGCCGTCGGCGTACCGGCGCGGCTTTCGCGGGGTGTGAAGACCGGCGGCGCGGGGGGGGGGCGCCGCGGCCGATCGCGCCATGGCTGCAACGCAGCCACGCGGGGACCGCGACACCCTGCCCACCCGGAGGCCGCCCCGCAGCCGCTACAATCGGCCGGTGCGCCTACTCCTTCAACAACGGCCCGACGGCCGCGAAGCCCCGCGCTTCGTGCAACTGATGCTTCAGCCCGACTTACTCGGCGGCTGGACCCTGGTGCGCGAGACCGGCCAGATCGGCGGCCGCAGCACGGTCCGGCGCGAGGTGTTCCTCGACCACGACGGCGCCTTGAAGGCGCTGGAACAGGCGCGCGATCAGCAGCTCAAGCGCGGGTTCCAGTTGATGTTCAGTCAGGGCGCCGAAGCGCCGCGATGATGCAGGTGTGGGGTCGAATCGGTCGGGTGGGAAGAGCAAATCCCCCCTGCCCCCCCTTTTTTAAAGGGGGGAATCGTTCTGGGTGGGGCGCGGCTTTCGTAGTCGCGGCGCCTCGGATGGATTCGTACCGCGCCGCAATCGCTGCACTCCCGCACTCCGACACACCCGCGAAGCCTTCCGCACTAACGACCCCACCTACCGGGTTCCCCCCTTTGTAAAAGGGGGGCCAGGGGGGATTCGCTTTTGTTCCACAAGCGCCCCCGCACCCACCCCACACCTTTCCGAACAACCGGCCCCGCCCGACCCAATGACCAGCCAAGCCCCCACCAACGATCGCTTCCTGCGCGCACTGCGCCGCCAACCCGTCGACCGCACCCCGGTGTGGCTGATGCGCCAAGCCGGCCGCTATCTGCCGGAGTACCGCGCCACCCGCGCCCAGGCCGGCAGCTTCCTCAATCTGGCCAAGAACCCGGAACTGGCCTGCGAAGTCACCCTGCAGCCGCTGCGCCGGTTTCCGCTCGACGCGGCGATCCTGTTCTCCGACATCCTCACCGTGCCCGACGCGATGGGCCTGGGCCTGTACTTCGCCGACGGCGAAGGTCCGAAGTTCGAACGCCCGATCCGCAGCGCCGACGACATCGCCAGGCTCGCCGTGCCGGACATGGAAACCGAACTGCGCTACGTGATGGACGCGGTGCGCACGATCCGCCGCGAACTCGACAACTCGGTGCCGCTGATCGGTTTCTCCGGCAGCCCGTGGACCTTGGCCTGCTACATGATCGAAGGCGGCGGCAGCGACAACTATTCCAAGGTCAAATCGCTCGCGCTCAACGATCCGGCGGCGATGCACCAACTGCTGAGCGTGGTCACCGACGCGGTGATCGAATACCTCAAGGCCCAGCACCTCGCCGGGGCGCAGGCGCTGCAGGTGTTCGACACCTGGGGCGGCGTGCTGTCGCCGGCGATGTACCGCGAATTCTCGCTGCGCTATCTGCAGCGCATCGCCGCCGAACTGCCGCGCGGCGAAGCCGAGGACCGCGCGCCGCTGATCCTGTTCGGCAAGGGCAACGATCCTTACCTGGAAGAACTCGCGACCAGCGGCGCCGAAGCGGTCGGCGTGGACTGGACCATCGGCCTGGGCGAAGCCGCGCGCCGCATCGACGCGCGCGTCGCGCTGCAGGGCAATCTCGATCCGGTCACCCTGTACGCCACGCCCGAGGCGATCCGCAACGAAGTGCGCATCGCCCTGGACG
The DNA here is from genome assembly GCF_014779555.2 of Lysobacter capsici. Lineage (NCBI taxonomy): Bacteria > Pseudomonadati > Pseudomonadota > Gammaproteobacteria > Lysobacterales > Lysobacteraceae > Lysobacter > Lysobacter capsici. The sequence goes on along the minus strand of NZ_CP094357.1, from coordinate 1,399,897 downwards.
ATTACCGCGACGGCAATGCCGGCTCGCGCGAAGGCCACGTGTTCAACCTCGGCCACGGCATGTCGCCGGACATGAATCCCGACCACGTCGGCGTGCTGGTGCAGGCGGTGCATGAGTTGAGCGCGCGCTGAGTCAGCCGCGGTCGTAGCGAAGAAAGCCGGCATTGCGCCGGCTTTCTTTTTTCCGCAATCAACGCGAACCGGTCGCGACCCGATCCGGATCGGGTGCGCTGCGCGGCCGCAGATCGCGAAGCTCGCCGTTGGCCAGACGCAGATTGCGCTGCAGGTAGTCGCGCAGCGCGGCGCTCGGCGGCGCGGCCGATACGCCGCCGAGCCGCGCATGCAGCAGGCGTTCGCTCAGATACATCTGCGCTTCGCGCGCGATCGGCGCGCGGGTCGAATGGCCTGCGTCGGGATCGACCAGCAGACCGACATCGCGACCGGCCAGGCGCAGGCGCGCGGCGTAGTCGGTAATGCTGCGCAAGGTTACTTTCTGGTCCTTGGCGCCGGCCAGCAGCAATACCGGACGACGCAGCCGGGCGAGGTTCGCCAGCGGCGATTGCGCATGCAGGCGGTTCATCGTCGCGTGGTCCTCGATATCGATCCGCAACAAACGCAAACTGGTCTGCAGGGGAATGCCCGACATCAGGCCCAGCTCGGGATGCAGCGCGATATCGCGCGCATTGCGGCCGAAGTCGACGCACGGCACCGCCGCCACCGCGACCTTGAACAGATCCGGTTCGAAGGTCGCGCCCAGCAACGCCGAATAGCCGCCGAACGAAGCGCCGACGATGCCGACGCGGTCGGCGTCGCCGATGCCGCGACCGAGCAGATAACGCACGCCATCGACGATATCGCGCTGCACCCGGCCGTTGCCGTAATCGCCCTGCGGAGCGAATTGATAGGCGCGGCCGTGGCCGGTGGAACCGCGGAAATTCGGCTCGAACACGGCGTAGCCGCGATTGACCAGGAACTGGGTATGCGCGTCGTAGCCGGGCCGTTCGTGATTCCACGGCCCACCGTGGATCGATGCGATCAGCGGCGTGCGCGCGGGATCGGCGCCGGGCGGCAAGGATACGAAACCGCGCAGGAGAAATCCGTCGCTGGCCCGGTAGCTGAAGGCGATCTTGCGCGCCAGCTCGGCCTCGCCGATGCGCGGCGCGCTGTCGTCACGCAGGATCTCATCGACGCGTCCGCTGCGCGGATCGTACAGATGCCAGCGCGGCGCCTGCAGTTGGCTGCCGCTTTCGCGCACGAGCCAGCGCGCATCGGTGCCGCGGCCGATGCTCAGGTCGATGCGCCGGCCCTGGAAACGACGGGCCAGCGCTTCGACCGGCTCGCGCAGCGCCGGATCGGTCGCCGCGATCGATGCATCCACGCTGTCGTACAGCGCGAACAAGGGTTGTTCGTCGACCGGATCGAGCGCGGCCTCGTCGATATCGGCGATGCCGCGCGGATCGCTGTGCACGGTCAGCAATCGGCCATCGGGATCGAGGCGCTGCAAACCGCGCAGATCGCCGCCGACATCGCCCAGCAACCACAGGCCGCGTCCGTCCGGCGTGGTCGACAGCGGGCCGCAGCGTTGCAACTGGCGGCACCGCAGAACATCGCGCAGGCCGCCGGCGCGATCGACCCGGAACACGACGTGCTGTTCCTCGCGCGCATGCGAGACGAAGGCGACGCGTCCTTGCGGGTCCAGGGCGAAGCCCAGCACTTCGTCGCCGCTTTCGTACAGCACTCGGGTGCGTCCATCCAGGCCGATCCGCAGCAGGCGATAGCGGCGCGGCGCATCCAGCCGTTCGCCGATCACCACGCTTGCGCGCGCTGCGCTGTCGATCGCGCGCAACTCGCGACGCTCGCGCTCGCCCAGCTCGCTGAGCAAGCGCATACCGTTGCGGCCGATCGCATCCAGGGCCCATAACTGGCGCGGCGACTCCAGCAGCAGATGGCGCCGATCCGCCAGCCACAGCACGCGCTCGGCCTCGGTGTGGGCGAGCAGCCGGCGCGCCGGCGCCGCGCCGACCGCGCCGTTCGCGCTCAGCGCTTCGACCGGCGCCACCCACAATTCGCGCTTGCGGCCACGTTCGCGCAACCAGGCCAAGACGCGGCCATCGGCGGACAGGGCGACCGAGCGAATCACCGGTTCGGCAAGAAAATCGGCGCGCGGATGGGTTCGCGCCATCGCTCGTTGATGTTCGGCCGCGATGGCAACGGCGACGGCAGCCTCGTTCCATCCGCCGGCCTGACGCGCAACCGGTGATGCCGCGCAAACCGGTAACGCGATGCAGCAAAGCCACAACGAGGCGAACAACGACGCACGACGGGACGGCGCCACCCACCGGCGCGGGGACGAATGCATGGCGAACTCCTGGGAAACCGGCGCGTGGCCGGTGATGGATTCGGTGCCGGGTTCGACGCAAAGCCTTCGAAACGCGGCATTGGGTGCGGCGCGAAACACCGCGCCGTCGTTCGAAGCCTGTGTCAGGCGGGCGCCGCGATCGGTACGGCCTGCATCGCCGGTTCGCGCCGCGGCGACAGCGGGTGGATCAGCCGCAGGCTCAGCAGCGCGGGGATGCCGACCAAGCCGCAGCCGATTATCCAGGCCCAGCGCTCGGCGCGGCTCAGGCGCATGCGCGCGCTCCAGTTCCAGGCGAGGAAAAACGACAACACGCACAGCACCAAGGCATGCATCCTGATGTTGTCCGGCACCGGCGGCGGTTCGACCGCGTACAACGGCTGCGGTCTGGCGAGAAACCCGACCGCCGCGTGTTCCAGCGCCTGCATCGCCGGCGACAGCCAGTACAGCCGGTAGCGCAACAGCGCCGGGAAATCCGGACTGAGTTCGCGCCGCGCGACCTGCGCCACGCGACCGTCCTCGCCGAGTTTGAACACGACTTGGTAGCCGTCGCCCAGGGTCTGGAAATTGCGCGAACCGTAGGTCATCGAAACCAGATAACCGTCGCCGATTTCGAGCACGTCGACGCCGCTGAGGTTGCCGACCGGTCCGGCCAGATCGATGCGCTGACGCGGCAACGGCGCGGGCGCATCGACGTTTTCGGCGAAGCCGCGCAAGTCGAAGAAGTACAGCGCGCGATCGCTGAGCAGCAAGGTGCTGTCGCCGGCGGGCTCGGGCGCGGCCACCGGGATTTCGTTGCCCGGCAAGGCCATGCGCAAGCGCAGCCGCGCATCGTGCGGGTCGTATTGGTAGACCGCGTGTTCGGTCAACACATAGCCGTCGCCGACCGGCAGCGGCGGCGACGGCAGCGGCCGCTGCGCGTCGTCGCCGACGATGCTGACGCCGAGCGTGCCGGCGGCGCGCCGGGTCAGGGTGTCGCGTCCGTGGAAGTAGCCGCTGTCGTCGCTGTAGCTCCACAGAAGATTGCGCGACGCATCGCCGATGATCTGCGGCTCGGCCGTGACCAATTCGCCGCGGGTCGGCAACGGCTGGCGCCGTGGGCCGATCCGATAGACCTCGGAGATACGCGCCTGTTCGCGCCACAGCCTCGCATCGGCATCGGCGCTGGCGGCCAGCCCGGCGATGATCAACTCCGGGCCCTTGGCGCGATCGGACTCGATCAAGCCGCCCTTCGGCGGCGCGCCGCTGTTGAGCGGATCGGAACCGATCGCGATCCAGCCCAGTTGGAACCCCAGATTGATCGCGACGCACAACAGCACATAGATCATCGCCTGCACCGGCAACGCAACCGCCAGGTTGGCGGCGAGGCCGCGCGGCGGCGCGCTCAGGTCGGGCTTGAACGCGATCGCGACCAGGACCGTCAGCCAGATCAACACCGCCGCATGGATCACCATCATCGCGCCGCCCGCGGCGTCGCTGTACAGCGGCAACAGCGGCAAGGACAGCACCAGCACCGCGTAACGGCGCGCCGCGATCATGCAGTAGGCGCCGAACAGATAGCCGGCCATCGCCACGCACCACGCCGCCACCGGCAACCACCAATGGCGCGTATCCACCACCCGCGCGGTCCAGGCGTACTGGCCGGCGACGATCGCCAGCACCGGCAGCGCGACCGCCAGCGCGAGCAGGAACGCGCCGGCGCCGAACACCCCCGCGCCGATCGCGCGCCGCGGCAGCGGTCGGTGCATCAGGTTCAGCCAGGCGTTCGGCCGCCGATAGCCGCCGAGCTGATACAGCCCGAACAGCAGGCCGAGCACGAAATACAGCACGCCGATCAGGTTGTACAAACCCGAGCGCTGTTGCAGCGGATCCATCATCCGGCTGACGAAGGCGAGCACACCCAGATGGGCGAAGCCGAACGCCGCCAGCCACCAGCGAAAGCGGATCAGCTGCGCCTTGAACAGATCGATCATGAGCAAACTCCCGAATGCCTCGCGGCTCAACCGCGGCCGGCGCCGATGTGGTTCTGAGCCAGCAGGCCGTTGACCGCGCGGTCCAGGCTCACCGGCATGCCATGCGCGCTGCGCGCGCCGGCGGCGTAGAGGAAATGTTCGAAATCCGGCCCTTGGTCGAGCACCAGGTAGTGATGCAGGCCGTCGATCTGCTGGACCTGCAGCAACCCCGGCACCAGCGCGGCCTCGGGCGCGCGGAACGGGAATTCGGCGATCCAGTGGCAGACCCGCGCGCAGAATTCGTCGGGCGGCGACATGTTGCGCAGGCGGCCGCGTTCGAGAACGATCAGGTTGTCGGCGACCCGTTCGATCTCCTCCATCTGGTGCGAGCAATAGATCACCGTGCAACGCTCGCTCAGGTTGGTGTGCAGCAGCGATTCGAGAAACGCGCGCTTGGCGACCACGTCCAGGCCGAGCGTGGGTTCGTCGAGGATCAGTAGTTCCGGGCTCTGCGCCATGGCCAGCGCGAGGTTGAAACCGGCGCGTTCGCCGCGCGAGAGTTGCCCGACCTTCTGTTCCGGCAGCAGGTGGTAGTTGCCGGCGACGCTGTCGTAGGTGGCCTGGTTCCAGCGCGGGTAGTGATGCCGCTGCATCGCGATCACCGCGGCCACGCTCATCCATTCGGGCAGGGTGTGTTCTTCGTTGACGAAACCGATGCGGCCGCGATCGTCCGGGGTCAGCCGCTGGCTGTCGCGGCCGAGGATCCGCGCGCTGCCGCTGCTGGGCGCGAGAAAACCGAGCAGCAGCCGGAACAGGGTCGACTTGCCGGCGCCGTTGGCGCCGACGATGGCGTGAATACGGCCGCGCGGGACGCGCAGGTCCAGTCCATCGAGCGCGAGCTTGCGTCCGTAGCGCTTGCTCAGCGCGCGGGTTTCGATCACGTACTCGCCGTCGTCGTTGGCGGTGATTACATACGGTGCGGCGATATGCGGCGCGATGACGGCCATGGCCCGGATCCTTGCAGGCAGCGGTGAAGGGGTATGCGGATCGAAACGCGCCGATCAGCCGGCTTTGCGCGGCTTGAGCGCCTGCAGTTCCTGGCGCAGCCGCGCCAGCACTTCGGCGTTGCGGTAATCCAGCGCCGCCACTTCGTTGACGAAGCGCGCGATCGCGTCGGTGAGGCGTCGCTCGCGCTCGCCCTGGCTCAGCCGCTGACGCTGCGGGGCGACGTACAGGCCCAGGCCCTGGCGCGCTTCCAGCCAGCCTTCGGCGACCAGTTCGGCGTAGGCCTTGGCGACGGTGTTGGGATTGATGGTCAGTTGCTGGGCCAGACCGCGCACGCTGGGCAGTTGATGGCCGGCATCGAGTTCGCCGGTGGCGACCTTCATGCGCACCGCGTCGACGATCTGCCTGGCGATAGGACGCGAATCGCCGGTGGCGATCTGGATCGTCAGGGCTTGGGTACGGCTCATGGGCGGCTCGCCATCTGTACTATGTGATCTAGTACAGTGCAGACACCCGGCGATTGTCAAGCGGGCGACGACGAAACCGGATCGGGCCGGCGCGAAACGGCGCTCATGCGGCGTGGAAGGTCGGGCCTCGTCGAACGCACGGCGTGGACGGGCAAATCGGCGCGCATGCGCCCGACGCCGCGCTCAACCCGGTCGCGGCGCCAGCTTCGCGCGCATCGCATCGATCGCTTCGCCGAGCAGCGCGCCGGTCACCGGTTTGCGCAGGAAGCGGTCGAAACCGGCCGCGCTGGCCTGCGGTTCGGCGTCGGCATCGGCGCGCGCGGTCACCGCGATCAACGGCTGGGCGAAGCCTTGCGCGCGCAGTTGCCGGGCCAGGTCGAGTCCGTTGATGCCGGGCAGGTCCAGATCGAGCAGCGCCATGTCGAAGTTGGCGGTCGCCACTTCGGCCAGCGCGGCCAGACCGTTGGCGACATGAGTCACGCGATGGCCCTGCACGCGCAGCAGGCCGGCGATCACTTCGGCCACGGTCGGATCGTCTTCGACCAAAAGCAAAGCAAGCGCGCCTACCTGAAAGCCACCCAAGGAAGGCTCCGGCGTTGAACCCCCAACCACCCGCGGCGGCTCTACTTCAGCCAAAGGCAAATCAAACACGAACCGCGCCCCCTGCCCCGGCTCGCTATAAACGCTGATATGCCCTTCCATCGCCGCGGCCAGTTCCTGGCAAATCGCCAATCCCAAACCGCTGCCGCCGTAACGCGCCGCGGTGCGCGCGCCCTCGGCCTGTTCGAAGCGGCGGAACAGTCGCGCCTTTTGTTCTTCGTTCAAGCCCGGCCCGGTGTCGGCGACTTCGAAACGCACGCCGTGCGGCGTCAGCGCCTCGACCCGCAGACTGACCGTGCCTTGCTCGGTGAACTTGATCGCGTTGCCGAGCAGATTCATCAGCACCTGGCAGACCCGGCTGGAATCGCCGCGCAGCCCGCGCGGCGCGTTCGCCGCCACGATGACGTCGAAGGCGAGACGGCGCTGCTGCGCGAGCGGCGCCATCAGCTTGCTGGCCTCGTCGACCAGCGCGCGCAGATCGAACGGTTCGTCGGCCAGTTCCAGCTTGCCCGATTCGATCCGGGCCAGATCCAGCGCATCGTTGACCAACCGCAACAGGTGTTCGCCAGCGCTGCGAATCGACTGGGTGTAACTACGCTGCTTCTGATCCAGCTGCGTATCGAGCAACAACTCGCTCATGCCCAACACACCCGTCATCGGCGTGCGCACCTCATGTCCGAGCGTCGCCAAAAACCGGGTCTTCGCCAACGACGCCTGCTTGGCCACTTCGCGCTCGTGCTCGGCGCGCTGCCACGACAAACGCCGCTGCAGGCGATTGCGATGCGCCAGCAACACCCACAGCATCAGCAGCGCGCACAGCGCCAATGCCCCGGCCAGCGCCCACCAGCTCCACCACCACGGCGAATCGACGTGCAGATCGATCACCTGCGCCGGCGTCCACACGTTGTCGGCGGTCTTGGCCATGATCTCGAGCCGGTAATCGCCCGGCGGCAGCTGCGAGAACAGGCGCTCGCCGTTGGCGCCGGCATCGACCCAGCCCGGGTCGTAATTGCTCAGACGGAAGCGGTAGCGATTGGTCTGCGCGTTGTTGAACGACAGCAGCCGCGCGATGATGCGCAGATCGCGATCGCCGTCGGCGATGTGCACCGCCGGCACCGAGGAACGACGCGCGGCGCCCGCCGCGGCGATCGCATCGGCGGTGGCGCGGCCGGCGCCCGCGCGCGCGTCGGCATCGGCCGGCGCGTTCGCGGCCACGCCGGCGTTGGTCGCGAACGCGACGCGCTGATTGCCGCGCCGCACTTCGATGGTTTCGATCACCAGCGGCGGCGCCTGCCGCGCCGGCCGCACCACCGCCGGATCGAACAGGACCAGGCCTTCCGGGCTGCCGATCAGAATGCGGCCGTCGCCCGGGCGCGGCACCGGTTTGCCGGCGAATTCCTGGCTCGGCAGACCGTCCTTGACCCCGTACACGCGCACCGAACGCGCCTGCGGATCGACCCGCACCAGACCGCGCGTGGTGGTCATCCACAAGCGTCCGGCGCTGTCGACGGTGAGCCCGCGCGCATCGGTCAACGGCATCCCTTGGCGCGTGCCCAGGCTGAATTCGCGGCGCAGGCGCAGGCCGTCCCAGCGGTATGCGGTCAGTTCGCCGAAGCTCGCGATCCACACCCGCTGCCGGCCTTCCAGCGCGAACGCATCGATCTGCACTTGCGGCGAACCGGCGACGCGTTCGAACCGGCGCGTGTTGCCGTTGAAACGCCACAGCCCCTGCGAGCCGTTGATCCACAGCTCGTCGTCCAGACCGTTGCCGGCCAGTTCCAAAGTCAGATACTCGGGCAGGCCGCGCTCGCCGAACTTGAACGCATCGACCACATGGCCGTCGGCGTCGCGCGCCTGCAGTTCGCCGTCGCTGCCGACCACCCACAGCAGGCCCTGGCTTTCGACCAGTTCGCTGGTGCCGCCGGGCGCGGGATCGCGGCGATCGCTGTCGCTCCAGTTGCGGTGCGCGCCGGTGGCCGGATCGATCCGCGCCAGGCCGCCGTAGTAAGTCACCCAGACCATGCCGTGGCGATCCTCCAGCACCCGTTCCAGGCCGAGGTTGCCGCTGAAATCCTTGGCGACGTGGGTGATCTTTCCGCTTTCCGGATCGAGCCGGTCGAGCACGCCGCCGCTGCCGACCAGCCACATGTCGCCGCCGCGCGCCGGCGCGATGCCGCGCACGTGCGCATTCGACAAGCTGGTCGGATCCTCCAGCCTGCGGGTCAACACCGAGAACTGGCGCCAGTTCGGCGGCAGATACCACAGGCCGTGGCCATTGCTGGCGAACCACAGACCGCCTTCGCGATCTTCGTACGCGCCCGACCAGCTCGGCCGCACCAGGCCCTGGCTGGCGGTGCTGAACAACGGCACCACGCTGATTCCGTCGACGCTGCCGATGCCGAGGCCTTGCGGCAGATCGAACCAGTACTGGCCGGTGCGATCGCGGCGCAACACGTCGAGCACGTTCATGCTCGGCGCGACCTGCGCCCACGGCTTGGCCTCGTAACGCCCGTCGGGGCGGCGCACGCCGACGCCGTGCGGAGTGCCGAACCAGGCGGTGCCGTCGGCTTCGAAACTGATCGTGTTGACCAGATCGGAACTGAGCGCGTGCTCGGGCACGCGTTCGAAATCGCGTCCGGTCCAGCGCGCCGCGCCGGCCAGGGTGCTGATCCACAGATTGCCGTCGGGCGCGACGGCGAGATTGGAAATGCCGTCGCTGGGCAGACTGCGCGGATCGCCTTCGCGCGGCATGTAGCGGGTGACCGAACCGTCGCTGGCCATGCGATGCAGGCCGCCGTGCTGGGTGCCGAACCACAGCGCGCCGTCGGGCGTGGACGCGATCGACCAGACCGTGTCGTCGCCCATGCCCGCGGTGTTGGCGCGGTTGTAATAGCGGAAGGTCTTGCGGTCGGTGTCGAGCATCGCCAGGCCCGATTGGCCGGTGCCGATCCAGACCCGGTTGTGGGCGTCGACATGCACCGCCCACAGGTAGTTGTCGCGCAGGCCCTGTTCGCGCCGCCAGACCTGATAGGAAATGCCGTCGTAACGCGCCAGGCCTTCGCTGGTGGCGATCCACAGATAGCCGAAGCGGTCCTCGGCGATGCGGCTGATGGTGTTCGACGGCAGGCCGTCGGCGACGGTCAACTGGCGCGGGCGCGGCGTTTCCGGCAGACCGGCGAACACCGGCGCGCACACCGATGCGAGCACCGACGCGAGCGCGACCAGCAACAGCCACGCCCAGCGCAGGCCATGCACGCGGACCGATGCCGGTCGCGTGTCGGTGGCTGTCCATTGCGGTTCGACGCATCCATGCGGCATGCAACCCAGTGCAATCATTCAATCGCCGTCCGCGCGCGCAAGCACCGTGGTGATCGCCTCGGCCAGCATGGCGCCGGTCACCGGCTTGCGCAGGAATACGCCGAAGCCGGCCGCCAGCGCCTGCGGTTCGGCCTCGGCGTCGGCGCGCGCGGTCACCGCGATCAGCGGCCGGGCGAAGCCCTGGGCGCGGAACTGGCGCGCAAGGTCGAGTCCGTTGATGCCGGGCAGGTCCAGATCGAGCAAGGCCATGTCGAAATTCGCCGTCGCCAACTCGGCCAGCGCGGCCAGGCCGTTGGGCACGTGACTGACTCGATGCCCTTGCGCGCGCAGCAGGCCGGCGATGACTTCGGCGACGGTGGCGTCGTCTTCGACCAAAAGCAAAGCCAGCGCGCCGACCTGAAAGCCACGCAAGGAAGGCTCCGGCGTTGAACCTGCAACCGGCGCCGGCACCTCCGCCTCGAGCAACGGCAAATCCAGCACGAACCGCGCCCCCTGCCCCGCCTCGCTGACCACCGCCACCTGCCCGTCCATCGCCGCGGCCAGTTCCTGGCAGATCGCCAGGCCCAGTCCGCTGCCGCCGTAACGCGCCGCGGTGCGCGCGCCTTCGGCCTGTTCGAAGCGGCGGAACAATCGCGCCTTTTGTTCTTCGTTCAAGCCCGGCCCGGTGTCGGCGACTTCGAAACGCACGCCGCGCGGCGCCAGCGCCTCCACCCGCAGGCTTACCGTGCCTTGCTCGGTGAACTTGATCGCGTTGCCGAGCAGGTTCATCAATATCTGCCGGACCCGGCTCGGATCGCCGCGCAGGCCCTGCGGCGCGCTGTCGGCGATGTCGATGCGGAACGCCAGCCCGCGCTGGCGCGCGAGCGGCTTCATCAGTTCGGTGGCTTCCTCGACCATCGCGCGCAGGTCGAACGCGCGGTCTTCGAGTTGCAGCTTGCCCGATTCGATCCGGGCCAGATCCAGCGCGTCGTTGACCAAGCGCAAGAGGTGTTCGCCGGCGCGTCTGATCGATTGCGTGTAACTGCGCTGCTTCTCATCCAGCGGCGTATCGAGCAACAACTCGCTCATCCCCAGCACCCCCGTCATCGGCGTGCGCACCTCATGCCCCAGCGTGGCCAGGAAGCGGGTCTTCGCCTCGGACGCCTGCTCGGCGACTTCGCGTTTGTGCACGGCCAGTTGCCAATCGCTGCGCCGGCCCAGGCGGCGGCGATAGGCGATCGCGCCGATCGCCAGCAACGCCAGCGCGATCAGCACGAACACGATCTGCGCCCAGGTCGCGCGCCACCACGGCGGCTTGACGTGCAGCGAAAATCCGACCGGTTCCGACCAGATGCCGTCGGCGCCCGCGGCCTTGACCAGCAGACGGTAGTCGCCCGGTTCCAGGCGCGAGAACACCCGCTCGCCGTTGGCGCGCTGTTCGATCCAGTCCGGGTCGTAGCCTTCCAGCTTGAAGCGATACACGTGCGAACGCGGATCGAGAAACGACATCAGCCGCGCGACGACGCGCAGGTCGCGATCGTCGGATTCCAGTTGGATCCTGCCGCGATCGACCGGCAGCGACCATTCGTCTTCCTCGCGTCGCGCGCTGATGCTTTCCAGAGTCAGGCGCGGCGGTCGCGCGGCCGGGAACGGCGTGTCCAGATCGAACAACACCAGCCCGTCCAGCGACAGCGCCGCGGCCACGCCGTCGGCGCCGCGATGCGGCGAGGTGCGGGTCAGTTCGACATTGGGGATGCCGTCGCCCAGGCCGAACAGGCGCAACCGCTTGGCGTCGGGCGACATCATCAGCAAACCGCGCGCGGTGGTCGCCCAGACCGTGCCGTTGCGGCTGACCAGCAGGCCCGAGACATTGGTGTCGGGATAGCCGGCATTGTTGTCGATGCGCAGTTCCGGCTGCAGGCGGCCGTCCTGCCAGCGGTAGGCCTCCAGCGCGCCCCTGCGCGCCAGCCACAGGCGCTGCGGGCCGGCGAAGCTCATCACCTGGATGTCGTCGATGTCGCCGCCGGCGACGGCGACGAAACGCTGGCCGTCCCAGCGCTTGAGTCCGGTGACGCCGGCGAACCAGGGCTGGCCGTCGGGACCTTGCACGAAGGTGCCCGCGCCGGTCACGAAACCGCTGCTCGCGAGCACGCGTTCGGCCTCGCCCGGCGGCAGCGCGGTGCCGTCGGCGCGGTAGCGATGCACCGAGCCGTCCGAGAACCACAGCCAAAGACCGCCGTCGGGCAATTCGTGCAGAAACCACACGGTCGCGCCGAGGTCTTGCGATGCGGCCGACGGCGAAGCCGCGAACGGCCAGGCCCGCGCCTGGCGCGTGGTTGGATCGAACAGGCTCAGGCCGGTGGAATGACCGATCCACAGCGTGCCGTCGGGACGCAGGAACAGCGTGTGCATCCACTTCAGCCCGAGGCCGCGGCTGTCGGCGACGGTTTCCAGTACGCCGCTGCCGCGGCGCAATCGGTACAGATCGGTCGCGGTCAGCAGCCAGAAGCCGCCGTCGCCGTCGGGCGCGATGTCGCGCGCGTCGAGCCGGTCGATCTGGCTGCTGCCGACCGAGGTGATCGAGGCGAAACGGTTCCAGTCCGGCGGCAGGTACACCAATCCTTGCGAATAGGTGACGAACCAGATCCCGCCTTCGTTGTCGCGCAGCATCTGCATCAGGCCGCTGCGGCGATCCCACAGCCCGTCGCCGGCATCGTCCTGCAACAGCCGCACGTTGTTGTCGGCGTCGACCCGGTACAGGCCGGCGGTGGTGCCGATCCAGCGGCCGCCGGTGAGATCGCCGATCACGATCGCGTTGGCCGCTTCCTCGCCCAGTTGCCACGGCGCCGGGGTCATGCGGTCGTCGGCGTCGAGCCGGAACAGACCGCGCTGGCTGCCGACCCAGATCGCGCCGTCGACGTCCTGCGACAACTCGCCGATGCGCACGCCGGCGGTTTCGTCGCGGCCGATCGGTGCGAAGCGCTCGTTTTCGAAGCGGGTCAGGCCGTGCAAGGTGCCGACCAGCAGGCGGCCGCGCGCATCGGCGAGCAAGGCGGTGATCGGCCCGGACGGCAGACGCGCGCCGGCGCCGACGCCGGGCACGAAGCGCTGCACGCTGCGGCCGTCCGGGGCGATGCGGCACATGTGGCCGGCGTAGGTCGCGGTCCAGATCGCGCCGTCGGGCGTGCCGGTCAGATAGGACACATCGTCGCTGCACGAAGCATCGGCGCCGCGGAATGCGACGCGGACGAATTCCTTGCGATCGCTGCCGAGCCAGGCCAGGCCGTCGCGGCTGGCGACCCAGATCCGGTCGCGCCCGTCGATGTACAGGTCTTCGAGCATGTTGTCCGGCAACGAGCCGGACAGGCCGATGGTGTGGCGCCAGGTGCTGAAGGCGACGCCGTCGTAACGCGCCAGACCGTCCTCGGTGGCGATCCACAGATAGCCCTGTTGATCGAGCTCCATCGCCAGCACCGACTTGGGCAGCCCCTGCTCCTGGCCGAAGCGGCGGAAGCGCGGGGTTTCCGGAAGGCGAGCCTGCGCCTGCATGGCGAACTGAGCGCCGAACAACAACAGCAGGAGCAGACACAGACTACGTCCCAACACGGACTCCTCCTGGACCGCGAGCGATTCTCTCCCGGTAAGGCCGGTAGGCTATCGTCGCAACGGCCCCGGTCGGGCGCAAGCGCGCAGCCGCGCAGGGCCACGGGGCGGGGCGTGGATTCGTGCCGAGTCGTGGCTAAAGACGCGCGACGTCACGGTTCTGCGCCGAAACGGCGGCCGCGAGGCCGCGCTGGGTTGTCGCGAAGTCGCTTGCAGCGGTTCGAGTCGCGACGCTCTGGAACCTGACGCGAGCCGATCCGGCGAACCGAAATGAGCGTCGGATTCACGTCGCGCAGGCTTAGCTGCGTCTTTCAACGATCGAATCGCCGCGCCGGCTTATTCGTCGGCCGCCGGCTCCGCGCTCGGCTGCAACACCGCGCGCAAGGCATCGGCCAGCATCGCGCCGGTCACCGGTTTGCGCAGGAAGCGGTCGAAACCGGCCGCGCTGGCCTGCGGTTCGGCGTCGGCATCGGCGCGCGCGGTCACCGCGATCAGCGGCTGGGCGAAGCCCTGGGCGCGGAACTGGCGCGCGAGATCGAGCCCGTTGATGCCGGGCAGATCGAGATCGAGCAAGGCCAGATCGAAATTCGCGGTCGCCACTTCGGCCAGCGCCGCCAGACCGTTGGCGACATGAGTCACGCGATGGCCCTGCACGCGCAGCAGACCGGCGATCACCTCGGCGACGGTCGGATCGTCTTCGACCAAAAGCAAAGCCAACGGCCCCACCTGCAAGCCACGCAAAGAAGGCTCCGGCGTTGAATTCCCGACCACCCGCGGCGGTTCCACCTCAGCCAACGGCAAATCGAACACGAACCGCGCCCCCTGCCCCGGCTCGCTGTACACCGCGATCTGCCCTTCCATCGCCGCGGCCAGTTCCTGGCAGATCGCCAGCCCCAACCCGCTGCCGCCGTAACGCGCCGCGGTGCGCGCGCCTTCGGCCTGTTCGAAGCGGCGGAACAGCCGCGCCTTCTGTTCTTCGTTCAAGCCCGGCCCGGTGTCGGCCACTTCGAAACGCACGCCCCGCGGCGACAGCGCCTCGACCACCAGCCCGACCCGCCCGACTTCGGTGAACTTGATCGCGTTGCCCAGCAGGTTCATCAGCACCTGGCAAACCCGGCTCGGATCGCCGCGCAGGCCCTGCGGCGCGCTCGCGGCGACCTTGACCTCGAAGCTCAAGCCGCGCTGCTGCGCCAGCGGCCGCATCAACTCGGCGGCCTGATCGACCAGCGCGCGCAGATCGAAGGCTTCGTCGGCGAGTTCCAGCTTGCCCGACTCGATCCGCGCCAGATCCAGCGCATCGTTGACTAGCCGCAGCAAATGTTCGCCAGCTCGTCGAATGGATTGCGTATAGCCGCGCTGCCTTTCGTCCAGTTGCGTGTCGAGCAACAACTCGCTCATCCCCAACACACCCGTCATCGGCGTGCGCACCTCATGCCCGAGCGTCGCCAAAAACCGCGTCTTCGCCAACGACGCCTGCTTGGCCACCTCGCGCTCGTGTTCGGCGCGTTGCCACGACAAGCGCCGCTTGAGCCTGCGGCGCCACGCCGCCGCGCCCGACCACACCGCCAGCGCGATCAGTCCGATCAACGCCGCCAACGCCGGCGGCGTGCGCCACCACGGCGGGCGCACGTTGAATTCGAGCGTGCGTTCCTCGGCGACGTTGCCGTTGGCGTCGACCGCGCGCGCATGCAGCAGGTAATTGCCCGACGGCAGTCCGGCGAAGATGCGCTCGCCGGTTTCGCCGACCGAGACCCAGTCGTTGTCGTAACCGTCCAGGCGGGTGTAATAGCGATTGCCCTGCGGATCGTCGAACGACAGCAGGCGCATCTGCACGCGCATCTCGCGATCGTCCGGCGCCAGCGACGGCATCGATTCGTAGCGCGAGGCGCGCTCGGAGCCAGACGCGCGCGCCGGGTTCTGCAACGGCAGCGGCACCCAGCGCCCATGCCGGCGCACGTCGAGCTGATGCCATTGCAGGCGCGGCTGGCGCGGCGGCGGATCGGGCAAGGCGGTGTCGATCAACACCACGCTGCCGTCGGACAACGATGCGGCCAGCACGCCGTCGCGGGTCAGCACCGAGGTGCGGCGCAGGAATTCCTGGCTGCTCATGCCGTCTTGCACGCCGAAGCGGCGCAGGTGCCGGCGCAGCGGGTCCCAGCGGAACAGGCCGCGCGAGGTCGGCAACCAGATCTTGCCGCCGCGATCGCGAAACAGGCCGGTGCCTTCGACCGCGGGAATGCCGTCCTCGACCCCGGCGCGCGATTCCAGCTGCCAGCGGCCGCGGCTGTCGAGGGTGTAGTGCTCCAGCCCGTTCAAGCGCTGCAGCCACAGGCTGGACGCGCTTTCGAACACGAAACCGAATACCCGGTCGGCCGGCAGTCCGGGCACCGGGCGCATGATGTTGCCGGCCGCGTCGCGGCGCAGCAGGCCCTGGCCGGAGGCGATCCACAGCACGCCGTCGGGCGCGAACGCCATCGAATCCAGATCGCCGCTGCCGATGCCCTGCTGGCTGCCGACCAGGATCGAAGCCAGCACCTGACCGCTGTCGGTGTCGCGCTGTTGCAGGCCTTGGGTGAGGTAGGAAATCCACAACGTGCCGTCGGGCGCGATCACCATCCGGTCGGGCTCGCCGCCGAGCACCGGTTCGGGCGTGTCGACGGTCCAGTCGCGCCAGATCCCCGACGGATCGATCCGCACCAGATTATTGCGGCTGGTCGCGATCCACAGCCGGCCCTTGCGGTCCTCGACCGCGGCATTGGGAATGCCGCCCTTGCCCATCGCGTCGTGCGGGCCGTCGGTGACCGGTTCGACCACGCCGTCCAGGCCCAGCCGCTCGATCTCGCCGCGCGCGCCGATCAGCCAGAAGCCGCCGCGCGAGGACGGCGTCACCGCGGTGTACAGCTCGCTCGACAAGGTGCCGCGCTCGCGCGAGTACTGGGCGATGCGGCGCCAGTCCGAACGCAGATAGCCCACGCCGACGCCGGCCAGCGGGAACCAGAACGAACCGTCGTCCTGGCCGACGATCTGCTGCACCGGACGCGCCGGTCGCGACGGCCCGAGCGCCACCGGCAACGGCACCGCGCCCGGCGCCGCGCGCCAGATGCTGCGCTGGGTGCCGAGCCAGAAATTGCCGTCGCGGTCCGGCGCCAGGGTCAGCACCGCGTTGAGATTGCCGAACATCACCGAGTAGTCCGGATCGGTCCAGCGGCCGTCGCGCTCGCGCCGGTACAGGCCGGTCTTGGCGCCGACCCACAGTTGATCGCCGACCGGCGTAACCGACATCACCCACGGGGTCGGGTCCGGGCCGGGCACGGCGATGCGTTCGAAATCGTTGCCGGTCCAGCGCGCCAGGCCCTTGAAGGTGCCGATCCACAGGTCGCCGTGGTCGTCGAAGCTCAGCGACAGCACGGTCGGCGACGGCAGGCTGTGCGGGTCGCCGTCCTTGGGCATGTAGCGGTGGATGCGGCCGTTGCGGTCGAGCCGGTGCAGGCCGCCGCCGTAAGTGCCGAACCAGACCTCGCCGTTGCGGCTGGCGACGGCGAAGGTGTCGTCGCTGCCGATCCGCGGCTGCTCGGCGCGGCGGTAATGCACGAAACCGGCGCGGCGCGCGTCCATCATGCTCAGGCCGCGGCCCTCGGCCGAGACCCAGATGCGGTCGCGGTCGTCGACCGTGACCAGGGTCAGGTCGTTGCCGGGCAGCGAACCCGGATCGCCGGGCGTGTGCCGCCACACCTTCATGCCGATGCCGTCGTAGCGCGCCAGGCCGTCGGTGGTGGCCAGCCACAGATAGCCGGCATGGTCGAAAGCCATGCCGTTGACCTTGCTCGACGGCAGCCCGTCGGCCACGCCGATGATGCGCGCGCGCGGCGCCTCGGGCACGGCGCCGGTGGCCGCGAAGGCGGCGCACAGGCCCAGGCAGGCGCATAACAGCGATCGCAGCATCCGGCTTTCCTCTCCCCCGACGCACCGTCCTGGCGGCCGATGACTCTATCCTGACAGTGACCTGACCCCGCACTGACGCCCGCCTGACAGTTTTGCCGGGCGCGCGCAGTCCATGTCCCCAAGGCATTAGGCTCGACGATCGGGCCGCGCGAAGCAAATACGTATATTCGGTGCCATGCCGGCCGTCGCCCGAGCCCATGCTCGGTCGCCCAGGCGATGGCCCAGTCGATCGAGCCGCCGACCGGCCGTCCGAAACGGACCGTTGCGCACGACTCGACACGGCCTTACCCGGCTGTGCCTAGAATCCCCGGACCTTGCAGGAGCCGCCATGTCCGCCATCCGCCGCCGCGCCATCGCCCTGACCGTGCTCGCGGCCCTGCCGTCGGCGGCGGCCGCCGCGGAGCTGGCGACCTACGGTTTCGACCCGGTGCATACCCGGGTGATGTTCGCGATTTCCCATGCCGGTTTCTCGCAGGCGCTCGGCACCGTGTCCGGCAGCGCCGGCACCCTGCGCTTCGATCGCGACGACTGGCGCAGCGCGCAGCTGGACGTGCAGGTGCCGCTGACCCGGCTCGACCTGGGCGACGCGAAATGGAACAAGGCCACGCTCGCGGCCAACCTGCTCGACGGCAAGCGCTATCCGCTCGCGCGTTTCGTGTCCGAACGCACCCAGCCGGTCGCCGGCGATCCCGACCGCGCCGAGGTCTGCGGCCAACTGACCCTGCACGGCGTCACCAAGCCCTTGTGCATGGACGTCAAGCTCAACCAGCTCAAGCGCCATCCGCTGCCGCCGTTCCACCGCACCGCCGGCTTCTCCGCGACCGCGCGCCTGAGCCGCGCGCAGTTCGGCATCGACGCATGGAAATCGGTGATCGGCGACGAAGTCGAACTGCGCATCGAAGCCGAAGCGGTGCGCGACAAATACGTCGGCGCCACACCAGCCGCGGCCGGCGCCGCGCCCGCGGACGACGCCGGCGACACCCCGCCCGCCGACGCCGAACCCAGCACGCCCCAACCCGCCGACCCCGGCGCAGCCAAGCCCCAACCGGAGCCCAGCCGATGACACTCAAGAACACCGCCGACCGATGGGGCGCCGTCAGCCAATCGCTGCATTGGCTGGTCGTGCTGCTGATCGCGACCATCGCCGTGATCGGCCTCACCATGACCGACATGAGCAACGGCCCGTCGAAGATCAAGATCTACGCCCTGCACAAATCGCTCGGCCTGACCCTGCTGACCCTGGTCGTGCTGCGCCTGCTGTGGCGGATCTACGCCGGCGCGCCCAAGCCGGTGGAAGGCACCCCGCACTGGCAGGAACGCATCGCCTCGCTGACCCATTGGGCCTTGTACGTCCTGATGTTCGCCCTGCCGATTTCCGGCTGGGTGTTCAATTCGTCCTCGGGCTACCCGCTGCAGTACTTCGGCCTGTTCAACCTGCCCAAGATCGCCCCGCGCGGCGAAGACCTCGCGCTGCTGAGCCACCAGGTCCACGAATACGGCTTCTGGCTGCTGCTGGCGCTGGTCGTCGCGCATGCGGGGGCCGCGTTCTATCACCACCTGTTCCAGCACGACGACACTCTCAACCGCATGTTGCCGGGCGGACGCCGGACCTTCCGCGCGATCCGCGACGTCACCGTCGCGCAGGTGCTGCCCGAACCGTCTCCTCCCGCCTCCCCCTCTCCGGAGCATCGCAATGCAGATTAAATCCCTCGCCCTGGCCGCCGCCCTGTTTGCCGTCGCCGCGCCCGCATTCGCCGCCGACTACGTGCAGCAGACCGGCTCGACCCTGACCTTCGCCACCAAGTACCAGGGCGAAGTGTTCGCCGGCAATTTCCCCGGCTTCACCGCGCGCCTGAGCTTCGACCCGGCGCGTGTGGACACCTCCAAGCTCGACGTGGTGATCCCGCTGGCCGGCGCCAACACCAAGAACGCCGAGCGCGACGACACCCTCAAGGGCGCGGATTTCTTCAGCATCGCCAAATTCCCGCAGGCGCGTTTCACCGCGACCAAGTTCCGCAGCCTGGGCGGCAACAACTACGCCGCCGACGGCAGCCTGAACCTGCGCGGCGCGAGCAAGCCGGTGACCTTGACCTTCACCTGGACCCCCGGCGACAAGCCGGTGCTGACCGGCAAGGCCACGGTCAAGCGCCTGGACTTCGGCGTGGGCGCCGGCGAGTGGGCCGACACCTCGATCATTCCGAACGAAGTGGCGGTAAGCACGAAGGTCGTGTTCGCGCCGGCGAAGTAAGCGTATCGACGCGGCGCGCCGCGATGGCGCGCCGCGGGTGGCGGGTGGCGGGTCCACCGATGTTTCATCCACGGCGACGCGCTGTTTCGCAGTGGCGCCGGTCGCGCACCGTTACCGCGATGATCTTCGCGACCTGATCGGCCCATATCGTGGCTGGCGCCGTTGTTGTAATGACGCGGTCGCGGCTCGCGCCGCTCCTACAGGCAGGCCCTGTGGTTTTTGCCTCGTTTCAGTCGTCACTACCAGCGCTGCGAGGCTTGGAACTCGCGTTAGCAACAGCACACCCGAAGGGCGGCGTGCAGGATGCACGCCGTGCGCCACCGGGACATGGATGTCCCGTGTGGCGCATGCCTGCGCCTGCACCGATCGCGCGGGCTCTTGATTCACAAAAAAGCATTTTTCTTTGGTTACCTTTCTTTTGTTGCTTTAGACAAAAGAAAGTGACCCGCCGCTTTAGCGGCGGAACGCTTTTGATCCTGCTTGCAGCTTTAAAGGCTTCAAATCTTCAAAGCTTTGAAGCTTTGAAGCTTTGAAGCTTTTGAAGCCAGAGGCAAGATCAACAGCTTTCGTCCGCAAGCGGCCGAGTTACTTTCTTTTGTCAAAAGCGACAAAAGAAAGGTAACCAAAGAAAAACGCTTTTCTTTGAATCAAGTGCCCGCAAGCTCGGAGCAGACGCAGGCATGCGCCACACGGGACATCCTGTCCCGGTGGCGCACGGCGCACATCCATGTGCGCCGCCCTTCGGGTGTGCTTTTGTTCTCGCGAGTTCCAAGCGTCGCAGCGCTGGGTGAACTGCGTGACTTCAGGCCCGAGCGAAAGCGGCATGGCTACCTGTAGGAGCGGCGCGAGCCGCGACCGCGGCAATGCAACTACGGTGCAGCTTGCGAGGTGGTCGTCATGGCGCGGTCGCGGCTCACGCCGCTCCTACAGGGGGCATCCGCCACAATGCTCAGTCGCGCCCGGGCGCGCCCAACCAATCGATCACCCGCCCCGCATCGAACGGCCAATCCAGCTCCACCCCGCGCCCCTCGTCGCGCAACACCGGCACCCGCTCCCCATAGCGCGCCTCCAGCGCCTCATCGTCATCGATGAACACACTGTCGAACTCCGGCGCCCGCGCATGCGCCAGCACCGCCAGCGCCAGGTCGCACAGATGGCAGTCGTCGCGTTGGAACAAAGTCAGCACAGTCCGGCTCGGGCTCATCGTCAATTCGCTGCGGTATGGCGGGAAAACCCGCCGCCGTCGATACGGCGCGCGTGAACGGCGCAGCACTCGCCGCGGCAGGGCGCGCGTAGAATACGCCGCTCAACGCCCCCGCGGCCCGGACCAGTGCGCCGGTCCGCGCGGCACGCCAGCAACGCCCGACCCCCTTCGTTGGAGCAGCAAGCCCGTGGCAGTCAGCAGTTTCGACCTGTTCAAGATCGGCATCGGCCCGAGTTCCTCGCACACCGTCGGCCCGATGCGCGCCGCCGCGCGCTTCATCGAGCGCTGGCTGATCGAAGGCTGCGGCAGCGGCGAACCCGGCGCCGACCTCGCCCGCACCGCGCGCGTGCGCGCCGAGGTGTTCGGCTCGCTGGCCCTGACCGGGCGCGGCCACGGCACCGACAAGGCGGTGCTGATGGGCCTGGAAGGCCATTGGCCGAACCAGATCGATCCCGACATCATCCCGGCCGCGCTCGAACGCATCCGCAAGAGCAAGCGCATCAACCTGTTCGGCCGCCACGAGATCGGCTTCGACGAGAAGCACGACCTGATCATGAACAAGCGGCAGAAACTGCCGTTCCACACCAACGGCATGCGCTTCACCGCGTTCGACGCCGACGGCAACGTGATCGCCACCCGCGACTACTACTCGGTCGGCGGCGGCTTCGTGGTCAACCAGGACGAAGCGGCCGAAGACCGCATCGTCGCCGACACCACCGATCAGCCGTATCCGTTCCATTCCGGCGACCAGTTGCTCGCGCAGGCCGCCAGCAGCGGCCTGACCATCGCCGAAATGATGATGGCCAACGAGCGCGTGTGGCGCAGCGACGAGCAGATCAACGCCGGCTTGGACGAAATCTGGAACGCGATGCAGGCCTGCGTGGCGCGCGGCATCCGCGAAACCGGCACCCTGCCCGGCGGCCTGCACGTGTCGCGGCGCGCGCCGGCCTTGTTCGCCGAGCTGTCGACCAAGCCCGAGGCGGCGATGCGCGATCCGCTGACCGTGCTCGACTGGGTCAATCTGTACGCGCTCGCGGTCAACGAAGAAAACGCCGCCGGCGGCCGCGTGGTCACCGCGCCGACCAATGGCGCGGCCGGCATCATTCCCTCGGTGCTGCATTACTACGACCGCTTCTGCCCCGGCGCCAATCTGCAGGGCGTGCGCAACTTCCTGCTGACCGCGGCCGCGGTCGGCATCCTGTACAAGGAAAACGCCTCGATCAGCGGCGCCGAAGTCGGCTGCCAGGGCGAAGTCGGCGTGGCCTGTTCGATGGCGGCGGCTGGCCTGGTCGCCGCGCTCGGCGGCAGCACCAGCCAGATCGAGAACGCCGCCGAGATCGGCATGGAACACAACCTCGGCCTGACCTGCGACCCGATCGGCGGCCTGGTGCAGATCCCCTGCATCGAGCGCAACGCGATGGGCGCGGTCAAGGCGATCAACGCCTACCGCATGGCGATGCGCGGCGACGGCAAGCACAAGGTCAGCCTGGACAAGGTGATCAAGACCATGCGCGACACCGGCCGCGACATGCAGGACAAGTACAAGGAAACCTCGCGCGGCGGCCTGGCGGTCAACGTCATCGAGTGCTGAGCGAACCTCCTGCATGGACGCTGCGCTTCGCCACATCGACGACGGCCATGGATTGTGGCGCTACGCCGACCTGATCGAGGTGCGCTGTCCGCGTTGCGCGCGTCCCGGTCTGGTGCGCGCGCCGTATGAAAACGGCCGCAGGGACATTCGTTTCGCCTGCGCCGGCTGCGGTCTGCATGCGGCCGGCGAGTTGCGTTGCGGAACGCCAGCGGCGCAAAACGATTGGTTCGGCCCGGTGCGCTTGCAAGGCCGGCGTCCTTGCGGCTACTGCGGCTACCAATGGCTGAGCGTGAACCGTATTTACGAACACATGCCGGCGTCGGCCCCGCCGCGACTGGCGGCGCGCTGCCCGATCTGCGCGCGCGACAGTCAAGTGGACACCAGCGTGCACCGTCATCGCGGTAACGAACCGCGCGACCCGTACCTGGGCCTGCCGCTGCGCCTGATCGAGCCTACCCGCCACGGCCTGGCCTGGGCCTACAACGCGCGGCATCTGCAGGAGCTGCGTCGCTACATCGCCGCGACTCAGCGCGAACGCACGCGTCAGGCCGGCAACGGTTCGATGATTTCGCGTCTGCCGACATGGATGAAGCTGGCGAGGCATCGCACGACGATGCTCAAGACGCTCGATCGGCTGGGCGCTCGCCTGCTGCAAGACGACGGCAGCGAGGCAGCGCCCATCGCAACCCGACGCGGCCGCACGGCGCGGCGGCGCTGACCGATGCGCTGCCTCGTCCTGCCCGGCATGGACGGCATCGGCGCCTTGCTGGACGACTTCATCGCGGCGATGGCGCCGCGCTTCGACGCCGAGGTCATCGCCTACCCGCGCGATCGCGCGCTGGGTTACGCCGAACTCACGGCCTTCGTGCATCCGCGATTGCCGACCGACCGGCCCTATCTGCTGCTCGGCGAATCCTTCTCCGGGCTGGTGGCGATCGCGCTGGCCGCGCAACGGCCGCCGAACCTGGCCGGATTGGCGTTGTGCGCCTCGTTCGCGCGTTCGCCCCGGCCGCCGTGGTCGCCCTGGTTCGCGGCGAGGTTGCCGCGCTGGGCGACAACCTTGCCGGTGTCGCGCATTCGCGTCGCGCTGATCGCGCAGATGATGCTCGGCCGCTGGTCGGATTCGCGATGGCGCGCGCGCATCGCGGCGACATTGAACGAGGTGCGGCCCGCGGTGCTCGCGCATCGGCTCGATGCGGTCCGCACGGTCGACGCGACCGCCGCGCTGCGCGAGATCGATCTGCCGATGCTGTACCTGCGCGCGACCCGCGACCGCCTGGTCGGCGCCGACAGTCTGTCGACGATCCAGCATGCGCGGCCGCGCATGCGATGCGTCGAGATCGACGCGCCGCACTTCATCCTGCAAGCCTGCCCCAGCCAAGCCGCATCCGCGATAGGACAGTGGTGCGACGAGGCCTGGCCGTCGACCGCAAGCGACCCGCCGGCGAACGCCCGCTGATCTTGCGCGGGTTGGGGCGCGCGGCCCCCGCTTTCCGATCCGGAGGGACGCAGTTCCGATGCGATCGCGACGACATGCTGCGACCAACCCGTCGCCGATAAAACGATCCGATTCGCTCCGCGCGGCCACCGCCGGCACAGCCAGACCACACCGCCGCCGCGGGGCGCGAATTTCACCGTGTTTTCCCAGGCCGGATGGGCCTACTATCGGGCAGAGCCAGCCGGAGCCACCCGCCCATGCCAGCCCGCTTGAGCCGTCGCGACTTCCTCAAATGCAGCGTGGTCGCCGGCATTACGGTCTACGTCGCCGCCCCCGGCAACGCCGCGCTCGCGGCCTTGTTCGAAAAAGAACGCCTGCGGCCGATGCCCTGGGACCCGGCCACCGGCCGCATCCGCTACCGCACCGACGCCACCGCCAAGGTCACCGGCGAAAAACTCTTCAGCTACGACATGCGCGCGCACGACCTGCCCGGTTGGCCGCGCGAACAGGCCCACGCGATGCTGCTGCGCCTGACCCAGGCCGACCGGGTCTACCAGGGCTTCGACCTGTCCTCGCTGCCGGCCGACCTGCAACCCGACCGCACCGTCACCGCCGCCGACCTGGCCCGCGACGGGGTCGCGTTTCCGCCCTTCTACGGCGAGGACCTGCTGCTGCCCGAAGGCAAGACCCCGGCCTACCTCGGCCAGGCGGTGGCGCTGCTGATCTGGAACGATTTCGCCCGCTTCCGCGCGGCCAAGAGCCGGCTCAAGTTCCGCGACGAACTGATCCGCTGGGGCGCGCAGACCGGGCCGGTCGAACGCGATCCGTGGGCGACGTTCCGCTACGTGCGGGTCGGCGGCGCCAGCGCGTTCGACGACGACGCGTACTCGAGCTACAAGGACACGGTGCTGTTCCCCAGCGGCTACAAGAAGCACAACCCGCAGTGGGTCACCGGCGATGCCGGCGGCAAGCTCGACGCGCAGGGCATCGCCCACGCGGATGCGATGGCGGCCGAACTCGATCGCCCCGGCGACGGCAAGCTGGTGTTCGAACGCGAGTATTTTTCGCAATCGATCGACACCGCGGCGATGGAGCTGGACAACGGCAACGGTTGGTTCGATGCCGCCACCGGCACCCTGCACCTGGTCAGCGCGACCCAGTCGCCGAACGAGATCGCCGAGGACGGCCCGCGCATGCTCGCGGCCACCAAGTTCGGCGTGAAACGGCTGGTGCTGCATCCGTGCTACACGGTCGGCTACGGCTCCAAGGACCACAACGCGTTTCCGTTCGTGGTGCTGATGGCGGCGTTGTACGGCGGCGGCCGGCCGGTGCGGCTGGCTAACGATCGTTACGAGCAGTTCCAGTCCAGCCTCAAGCGCCACAGCTTCCGCATGCACTATCGGCTCAAGCTCGATCGCGCCAGCGGCCGCTTCGAAGTGTTGCAGGGACGCATGCTCGGCGACGGCGGCGGGCGGATGAATTTCTCGCCGTCGGTGTGTCTGGTCGCGGCGACCGCGGCGCAGTCGATCTATTACTTCCCGCGCAGCGATCTGAGCAGCACCGTGATCGCCTCGCGCGCGCTCGACGCCGGTTCCGCGCGCGGCTACGGCACCTTGCAGAGCATGGGCGCGACCGAGATGCTGATCGACGAGATCGCCGCCGAACTCAAGCTCGACCCGATCGAACTGCGCCTGCGCAACGTGTTCGCGACCGGGATGAAGAACACCCAGGGCGCGATTCCGGCCGGCCTGCAGCGCGCCGACGAAGTGCTGAAGAAATCGCGCGAGCATCCGCTGTGGACGCAGCGCGCGAAGCGCAAGGCCGAGTACGACGCCGCGCATCCGGGCAAGCGCTACGGCGTGGGCTTCGGTTGCGTGCAGAAGGATTACGGCACCGGCGGCGAGTCCGCCTTCGCCGAAGTCGCGCTCAGCCGCGACGGCCGCATCGCGCTGCGCCACACCGGCATCGAGATGGGCACCGGCATGGCCACCAGTCAGGCGGCGGTGTGCGCGCAATGGCTCGGCCGCCCGGCCGACGAGGTACTGACCGGCGAAACCCAATGGCCGGAATTGCCGATGGTCGCCACCGACGACCCGTGGCTGATGTCGCAGGCCACCCAGGACGCGCACGTCGGCAATCCGCGCTGGACGCCGAACTACGCCAGCCCGAGCAGCGCCAGCAATTCGTCTTATTTCTTCAGCCACGCCAGCCGCGAAGCCGCGCGCCTGCTGTTCACCCAGGGCCTGTGGCCGGCCGCGCAGGCGCTATGGAGCCAGGGTTTCGGCGGCGGCCAGTTGGCGCCGCTGGTGGCGCGGCGCGAGGACGCGCGCTGGGTCGAAGGCAAGCTCAGCGCGGCCGGATTGCAGCCCTTGAGCCTGCGGCAACTCGCGGCGAAAGCCTACGAACTGGGCCTGGCCACCGGCGCGGTGGTGCATTACTTCAATCGCTGGCAGTGGACCGAAGCCGAGTTCCCGTTGCGCGACGATCCGCGCCTGCCGCTCGACGGCCTCGCCCTGCGCTGGGGCGACGGCAGCGCCGACGGGCTGGGCACGCCGACCGCGAACGGTTACCGCATCGTCGAACGCACGCGGGTGTTCTATCCGCCGGTGCAGCGCAACAACGCCGGTGTCGTCTACTACAGCGCGATCGGCACCATCGCCGAGGTCGCGGTCGACATCGCCACGGGGCATGTCGACTTGCTCAATCATCATTCGATTCTCGAATGCGGCAACCAGATCGTGCCCGAACTGGTGTCGAGCCAGCTGCAGGGCGGCGTGGCCATGGGCATCGGCCACGCGCTGCACGAATTCCTGCCGCTGTACGAAGGCGGTCCCGGCGACGGCACCTGGAATTTCAACCGCTACACCCTGCCGCGCGCGCGCGACGTCGCGGTGTGGCGCCAGACCGGCGAGGTGCTGCCGCCGCTGTCGCCGACCGATGCGCCCAAGGGCATGGCCGAAGTGGTGATGATCCCGATCGTGCCGGCGATCGCCAACGCGATCGCGCACGCGACCGGGCTGCGCCTGCGCGAACTGCCGATCACCGCGGACAAGATCCTCGCCGCCCATGCGCGGGCCGAAGCCTCGAAAACACAGCCGCCGCACGCCACGTCCATGACCGAAACCGACCAGGAGGCGCGCGCATGAGCAGCCCGAGCATCCGCACCCGTCCGCTGACCTTGCACATCAACGGCCGCGCGCAGGCGCCGGTCGAGGTGCCCGAGGACATGATGCTGGTCGACGTGCTGCACGAATACCTGGGCCTGACCGGCACCCGCTTCGGCTGCGGCCAGGGCGTATGCCGCGCCTGCACGGTGATCGTCGACGACGAACACGGCCCGCGCGAGGTGCGCAGTTGCATCACCGGCGCGCATTACTTCAACGGCAAGCGCATCCGTACCGTCGAAGGCCATGCCAAGCGCGACGACAGCGGCAAGATCGTCGAACTGTCGCCGGTGCAGCAGGCGTTTCTGGATCATTTCAGTTTCCAGTGCGGCTACTGCACGCCGGGGTTCGTCAATGCGACGACGGTGTTGCTGGAACGCCTGGCCAAGCAGCCGATCGCGAGCGCGCAGGTCGAGGACACGATCACCGAGGCGCTCAATCCGCATTTGTGCCGCTGCACCGGATACGTGCGCTATTACCAGGCGGTGAAACAGCTGGTGCTGGAAACGCCGGGATTGGTCAGCGATCGCGCGACCAAGCGCAATGACGCGGAGAAGGCGCCATGAGCCGACGCCGCTGGAAACGTTCGCTGCTGCGCCTGCTGTTCTGGCTGGCGCTGATCGCGCTGGTGTGGCTGCTGGTCGATTGGCTGGTCGCGCGCTGGTACCACCGCGGCCCGGCCGTGCAAGTGCAAACCACGCCCGCCCAGATCGAACGCGGCCAATACCTGACGGCCGCGGCCGACTGCGCCGCCTGCCATACCGCCGACGATGGCGCGCCGTTCGCCGGCGGCGTGCCGCTGGCCTCGCCGTTCGGCGTCATCCACGGCACCAACATCACCCCCGACGCCGAAACCGGCATCGGCCGCTACAGCGCCGACGACTTCTTCCACGCGATCACCCGCGGCGAAGCGCGCGACGGCCATCAGCTGTATCCGGCGATGCCGTACGTGTCGTACAAGACGATTACCCGCGAAGACAGCGACGCGATCTACGCCTATCTGATGACGCGCCCGGCGGTGAAGCAGGAAAACCGCAAGAACGGCGTGGGCTTCCCGTTCAATATCCGCACCGGCATTCATGCCTGGAACTGGTTGTTCGCGGGGGCCGATGCGCGACCGGCATCGCAAGGGCAATCTGCCGCATGGAAACGCGGCGAATACCTGGCCGAAACGCTCGGCCACTGCGGCGAATGCCACAGCCCGCGCGGCGTGCTCGGGCAGGTCGATCGCGATCGTCCGCTGGCCGGCAATAACGCGCTGGGCCGTTTCGCCGCGCCCGCGCTGACGCCGCAAGCGTTGGCCGCGCGCGGCTGGGATCGCGCCGGCCTGCGCGCTTATCTGGCCACCGGCATCGGCCCGCATGCGGTGGCCTCGGACGAAATGCTCAAAGTGGTGAATCTGTCGAGCAGCCGGCTGCGCGGCGACGATCTCGATGCGCTGGCGGTTTACCTCACCGGCGACACGCCAGCGGCGGCCGCGGCCGTTGCGAAACCCGCGGCCGGCGACGACGCCTCGCCGGCGCGGCAACGCTATTACGCGTTGTGCGCCGGCTGCCACGGCCGCGACGGCGCCGGGGTGCCGCATGTGGCGCCGGCGCTGCTCGGCAACAGCGGCCTGCGCGACGCCGATCCGCACAATCTGATCGTCGCGATCCTCGACGGCCTGCCCGAACACGATCTGCCCGGCCTGGAACGCATGCAGGACATGCCGGGTTTCGGCGACCAACTCGACGATGCCCAGGTCGCCGAACTGGCGCAGTGGTTGCGCGGTCGTTACGGCGGGCAGACCGGCGCGGTGGATGCGAAACAGGTGCGCGCTCTGCGCGAGTCGGGCGGCAAGGCGCACTGAGGTTGATGCGCTGGCCCGAACCGGTTGAGGCCGGTTCGGGCGGGCGGAATCGGGCTGGTCGATTCAGGCGAGCCGGTTAGCCATCTGATTTGAGCAGGCCGCTTTGAGCAGGCCAAGTAAAGCCGGCTCAGGCCGTGATGGCGCGAACGACACTCCGGTCATGCGTGCGCCGATCAGGTGCCGGCGCATCCACTGAGCAATCGACACGACGCCATCGACTCGACCCGATCCATCAGACCGTTCAATCCGACTGATACGCCTTATCCGAAGTCGTCTGCACGATCTTGTCGGTCTCGCGCCGGTGCGAGTACTCGCGCGGATCGACCACGATCAGCCGGCATGCCGTCGGGTCGCCTTCCAGACGGATCGCCGCGCCGCTGAGCTGCACATGCACCGCCTCGGGCGTGCGCTTGCCCGAACGGGTGTAGTACGTCGCGCGATGCCGCCGCAACACCACCGCATTGCCGCCCTGCTGCGCCGCCGCCTCGGCCAGCCGATCGAAGGCGCGGGCGTAATTCACCGGGCTCGGATTGGGATCCATGCTTACCTCGGTGACCCGATTGCCGGCTTCGATCGTCACCACGCCGAGCTTCTGGTGCGCGCACGCGGGCGATTCGTCCAACACCGGCAGGCGTTCGCCGGCCTGGGCCGCCGCGACGCTCAAACCGAGCATGAAACAAGCGGCGAGCACACTGCACTTGATCGTCGATTCCATCCGAAGGCCTCCATGGCGGCGGTGACTGGGAACTGCGCGCTGCGACTATAGCGCCGGCATCGCCCGCCCGCACACCTGCTTTAGGATGAGCGCTCCCTCTCTCCGGCCGACGACCATGCGCCTGCCCGCCGCGATCCTGTGTTCCCTGCTGTCGGCGCTGAGCGTCGCCGCCACGCCCGCGGCGAACCAAGCCGCCGTCTCCGCCGCCGACCCCAGCTACGGCATGGAGTTGCAAGGCTTCGACTACCCCTACCCGGTCGCCTACCGCGAATTCCGCTCGCAGGGCGAAGCGGTGCGTATGGCCTACATGGACGTGCGGCCGGCCAAGCCCAACGGCCGCAGCGTGGTCCTGCTGCACGGCAAGAATTTCTGCGCGGCGACTTGGGAATCGGCAATCGCCGCCTTGACCGAGGCCGGCTATCGGGTGATCGCGCCCGACCAGATCGGCTTCTGCAAATCCAGCAAGCCCGAGCATCACCAATACAGCCTGCACAAACTGGCCGCCGACACCCAGGCCCTGCTCGCGTCGCTGGGCATCGAACGCGCCGCGATCGTCGGCCACTCGATGGGCGGCATGCTCGCCGTGCGTTACGCGCTGATGTATCCGCAGGCCACCCAGCGGCTGCTGCTGGTCAACCCGATCGGCCTGGAAGACTGGAAGGCGCTCGGCGTGCCGTGGCGCAGCGTCGACGAGGCCTATGCGCGCGAACTCAAGACCTCGTTCGCGACCATCAAGCAATATCAGCAGAACGTGTACTACAGCGGCCAATGGAAACCCGAGTACGACCGATGGGTCGGCATGCTCGCCGGCCTGTACGCCGGCCCCGGCCGCGAACGCGTGGCCTGGAACCAGGCGCTGACCTCGGAGATGGTGTTCACCCAGCCGGTGGTGCACGAGTTCGCGCGGCTGCGCGTGCCGACCACTTTGTTCATCGGCCAGCGCGACCGCACCGCGATCAATCGCGATCTGGCCGACGATGCGCTCAAGGCAAGGCTGGGCCTGTATCCATCGCTCGGACGCGCCGCCGCCAAGGCAATCCCTGGCGCGAGGCTGGTCGAATTCGAAGACCTCGGCCATTCGCCGCAGGTCGAAGCGCCGTCGCGCTTCAACCGGGCCTTGCTCACTCATCTCGACGCAATGGATTGAACTCGACCCGCATTCCGCTCGCGCGCCCGGTCAGCTTGGATTTCACCTCATGACAAACCCGAACGAAGCAGCGGCCACCTGGCGCCGCATCATCATCGGCGAACAAAAATCCTGGGTGCTGTTCGCGCATGGCACCTGCGTGATCCTGATGGCGCCCGAGGGCGATCTGGCGACGCAGGCCCGCGACATCCTGCGCGAATACGGACCGGTTCACGTAGGTTCGCCGGCCGCCGACTTCAGCGTGATCGACCTGAATCCGTTGCCGGGCTGGATCGTCACCTGCCATCACCCGGACGTGCTCACTTATGTCGAGGACGACGGCGAAATCGAAGCGAGCGAACTCGTGATCGGCCTGACCGGCCGCGCCCAGCGCGACCTCGATGGCCGCGAACTGAGCGTCGTGCATGTCGAGGACAAACGCGCATAGCGCCTCCAGCGCGATCAAACCGGCGCGCAGCGATCGCTGGAGACTGATCGCCGATCCGCGCTCGCTCGCCACGTCTTGGCGTCGCAATGACGCAATGACGCAACCGGACCTGCCCCGACGCTGAGCCGCCATCGCGAGACCTGCGCGCGCCCCCGCTCTCCTTAGCGCGCCAGGCCGGCCCCCAGCCCAGCACGCCTGTGCGCACATTTGTCCTTCGGACATCCGTTTGTCCGTTTTGAGGCAAATTGCCGCGCTGCGGCACGCTGCGGCGCAGCAAAACAGGGCATCCACTACCCACGTTGTCAGGGGCTTCCAGGGCTTTCTGTGAACTGCGGCGCAAAGAATGACGACCTAAGTTGACAACGTTGTCAGCCAACTCCAGCTTGCTTCGCATCGCACTCGGTCGAGCACCGTGAACGAGGCCGCGAGGGAGGCGGAGCGCGGCGGGATCGCGCGGGCTCGCAAGACAGGAATCATCGGCACCAACGCACGGACCGGTTATCGCCCGGTCGCGCCGTTACCGCGGCAGTGCGCGGCAAGCAATGCATCACCGACGGCGGTTATCCGCCGATCACTCGAGGAGGCCCGAGCCTCCCATGCACGACGGAAGGTTCGAGGGCCTTCCTTCAACACGGGCGGGAACCGCCGCTGGCCGGCCATGGCCGGCAATGTCTTGACTATGCACGGGAGAGAGGAAGCACCATGAGACACACTCGGTCCGCCCACCTGCTGTTGTCGACCATGCTTGCCGCATCGTCGCTGTCGACGGCCTACGCCCAAGGCGCGTCCTGCGCCGGCGTCGCCGCCTGGAACGCAACCGCCATCTACGCCGCCGGCGACAAGATGACGTACCAAAATCATCTGTATCAGGCCAACGGCCCGATCTGGAACACCCCGCCCAACTACTGCCCGAGCTGCAACTACTACGCCGACCTGGGCGTATGCGGCACCGGCCCGGGCAATCAGGCACCGACCGTGTCGCTGACCTCGCCGACCGCCGGCGCCAGCTACAACGTCGGCGCCAACATCGCCGTCAGCGCCAACGCCGCCGACAGCGACGGCACCGTCGCCAGCGTCGAATTCTTCCGCGGCGCCAGCTCGCTCGGCGTCGACTCCAGCGCGCCGTATGCGGTGACCTGGAACAACGCCACCGCCGGCAGCCATAGCTTCACCGCGGTCGCCAAGGACAACCTCGGCGCGACCAAGACCTCGGCCGCGGTCAGCATCACCGTCGCCTCCGGCCCGGCCGACACCACCCCGCCGAGCGTCCCCGGCGGCCTGAGCTCGCCGTCGCAGACCTCCAACAGCGTCTCGCTGAGCTGGAACGCGTCGACCGACAACAGCGGCGGCAGCGGCGTGGCCGGTTACGACGTGTATCGCAGCGGCAGCCTCGTCGGTTCGCCGGCGAGCAACAGCTACACCGTCAGCGGCCTGGCCGCGAGCACCAGCTACAGCTTCACCGTGCGCGCGCGCGACAACGCCGGCAACGCCTCGGCGCAGAGCGCGTCGATCAGCGCGACCACCAAACCGCCGGTCGTCGGCGGCAACAAGAAGGTGATCGGCTACTTCGCCCAGTGGGGCATCTACGGCCGCAACTACCGGGTCAAGAACATCGACACCAGCGGTTCGGCCAGCAAGCTGACCCACATCAACTACGCCTTCGGCAACGTGCGCAACAACCGCTGCGAAGTCGGCGTGACCGTCGCGTCCGATCCGAACACCGGCGCCGGCGGCGATGCGTTCGCCGATTACACCAAGGCCTTCCAGGCCGGCGAAAGCGTCAGCGGCGCGGCCGATACCTGGGATCAGCCGTTGCGCGGCAGCTGGAATCAGCTCAAGCAGCTCAAGGCCAAGCACCCGAACATCAAGGTGCTGATCTCGCTCGGCGGCTGGACCTGGTCGCGCAACTTCCCGAGTGCGGCGCGTCCTGAAAACCGTCAGGCCTTCGTCGCGTCCTGCGTCGACGCCTACATCAAGGGCAACCTGCCGGTCACCGACGGCGCGGGCGGTCCGGGCGCGGCGGCCGGCGTGTTCGACGGCATCGACATCGACTGGGAATACCCGGTGGTCTGCGGTATCGAGTGCCCGACGGCGCAGCGTCCGGAGGACAACGCCAACTTCACCGCGTTGCTGGCCGAGTTCCGTCGTCAGCTCGACGCGGTGCGTCCGGGCCTGTTGCTGACCGTCGCGGTCGGCGCCGGCATCGACAAGATCCGTGTGACCAATCCCGGTGCGTACCACCAGTACCTGGATTTCATCAACGTGATGACCTACGACTTCCACGGCGGTTGGGAAGCCAAGACGAATCACCACTCGGCGCTGTTCGCCTCGCCGAACGATCCGTCGACCGGCGACGTCAAGCTGTACAACTCCAACGACGCCATCGAAGCCTTCCTGTCGCGCGGCGTGCCGGCCAGCAAGCTCAACCTTGGCATCGGCTTCTACGGCCGCGGCTGGACCAACGTGCCCAACGTCAACAACGGCCTATACCAGAGCGGCAGCGCCGCGCCGGGCACCTACGAGGCGGGCATCGAGGACTACAAGGTGCTCAAGAACCTGCCCGGCACGGTCTACACCGACAACAACGCGCAGGCCACCTGGAAGTACAACGGCACCACGATGTGGAGCTACGACACGCCGCAGCTGATCGGCCAGAAGATGCAGTACGTCAAGGCCCAGGGCCTGGGCGGCGCGTTCTTCTGGGAATTCAGCGGCGACGACGCCCAGGGCAGCCTGGCCACCGCGATCAACGATGGCCTGAAGTAATCGGCCTGACGTGAAAGCCCCTCTCCCGCTCGCGGGAGAGGGGTTGGGGTGAGGGCCGCAGGCACCGCAACCGCCGCCCACGCTCACACGACCCACACGACGCCATCGCGCGTCGCGAATTTCCCGCTTTTGCAAAGCCGTGGCGAGCGATACGCCACGGTGATCTGCAACGGAGCGCCGATCACCCCCCCGATCGGCGCTCCGATTTCGTTTTCGGCGGCAGGCACTCGCCTTTGCCCATGGGTCGGCCCGAGCGCGATTCGCGCAACCATGCCTCGCTATCGGCAACGCGATGCCTGTCGGCTTGGACCATCCGCGCGCGACGCCACGGCCGTTCGCTCAACGAGTTCGTCAGCCCGCTCCGATCGCACGATGCAACGTCCGAGCAAGACAGTACCAACGCACAAGTCGGCGCTTCAGCCCACCATCTCAGCGATCCACCCGCATCCCAATGCGCGGCGGCTCAATCGACCGGCCGCCACACCGGCTTGCCGTCACGACCCGGCACCTGCCGCATCGCCGGCGGCATCACATACAACGTGTCGAGCACGAGCTCGGCCGGCAGATGCTCGATCCGGTCGGCCACGTCGTCGTAGCGCGGCGGCAACAGGAAACCGACGCTCTCGGCGCGGTCCAGGTACACGAATTCGTTATGCAGGTGGATCGCCCGCAGCAAGGCGCTGGGCGCCCGGCGATCAGCTCATGCACGCGCATGCCGGCATGGATGTAGCCGAACAAACGGCCGCGGTAACCGCCGCGCGCGGCCAGATTGGCGACGAGGAAATCATGATTGGCGACGACGATCGTCATCGCCTCGTCGATGTCGTAGCAGGTGTAGTCGGGGTTCAGGGCCGGCCTTGCGACGACCCGGGCGCGCTGTTGCAGACGCTCGATCGGTTCCAGCGCTTGCTGACCCAGAACGATGCCGCCGATGGATCGGCCCGGCACGATGTCGGCGTCGAGATTCATCAGCGCAGTGTAATGCGCCGCGCGGTCGCGATCCGCCGCGTCGCCCATGCGGCGACGCGAAACGCTCAGCGCTTGGGCTTGCGCGCGGCCTTGGCCTTGCCGCGCGTCGGCGTGGCCGTCCCCTGCGTCGCGTTCGAACCCTTGCGCATCGCCGCGACCCGCTGCGCGGCATTGGCGCGGATGTCCATGTAGAACAGTTGATAGTCGTTGACGTGCTGATCGCCGCCGAACCAGAACCGGCGCCATTCGCCGTCGGGCAAGCTCACCGACAGCAGGCCGTCCTGGCATTGCGCGGTCACCCGGCCCGATTGCGGCTCGGGCAAGGGACGCCGCGGCTCGGCATGCACCGAACCGCGATGCGCCGAGGCCTCGCTGACGGTTTCGTCGGCGCGCCAGGTCACCGGGTTCACGCACAGCAACGACGGCTGTTCGATGGTGCGATAACCGTCGGGATACCACGCGCGCACCCGCTCGAACCGCTTGGGCCGGTCTTCGCCGGCCTCGACCGAGTTGTAGAACACCGCGCAACCGGTCTGGCTCGGCGCGTTGCACAGCGGCACGCCGGGGATCACCCGCTGCAGGCTGTCGCGCGGCACCGGCGCGCCGATCAGGTAGGCCGCGACCAGACGCTTGCGCAGGCTGCGATCGGCGGCGAGGTCGGACATCAGCTCAGACACTAGGCGCAGGCCGTGGCCGCTGCCCTGGCTGTGCGCGGCGATGATGAAGGGCCGGCCGTTGGAATAATGCTGCAGGTACGCGGCGAACGCGGCGCGCACGTCGGCGTAGGCCAGATCCAGCGCCTTGTCGCGGTCCGCATCGGACGCCGACACGTAGCCGGCGAGCGACATCTGCCGGTAATACGGCGCGAACACCCGGCCGCTGTCGTTGAAGGCGCTGGCCTGCGCGCGCAGAGTGAAGTCGGTGCCGCGATCGGCGCGTTCGTCGCCCAGCGGCTGGTTCCAGCTGTCGCGCGAGAAATACGTGGTCGGGTGGATGAAGAACACATCGACCGGCGCATCGAGCTGGCGGTGGCGCATGCCGATCGGAGTGGCGTCGGCGTCGTCGCGCCGGGTCGGCAGCGCCGCCCAACTGCGTTCGTCGCGATAGTCCGGCGCGCCCGGCATCGGGCTGCGGTCGAATTCGTCCTTCGGGTCGAACAGCCGCGCGCAGCCCACGCTCAGGCAGAGCAACGCCAGCAGCGGCAGCCAACGGATCGTGACCATGCGTGGCGCAGTCGTACGTGGCGAAATCATGCGTGGCGAGGCCTGGTCGGAATGCGCGGGACGCGCGGATCGGCGGGTCTGCGCCGAAGGGTCCGGGCATTCTAGGGCCGCCATTCGCCAATGCGGCGAATGTTATGCACGATGCGTGGCATTGATGTGGACGCGGCGTGAGTTACGCGCCGAACGTGGCCGGACCTGCCGTTCATGCACATGTAAGTTGCGCGCAACGTGAGGATTGGCGGCTGCGACTCGCGTCGGTCCTGCATGGGCTACCTGTAGGAGCGGCGCAAGCCGCGACCGCGCAACCTCGACTACGAGCAACGTCAAGAGCAAAAGCGAATCCCCCCTGCCCCCCTTTTCCAAAGGGGGGAACAGCAACAGCGGGCGCTGTAGCGGCGACAAGTTACGCCGCGCTGCCTGTAGGAGCGGCGCGAGCCGCGACCGCGCAACCGCGACGGCGACCAACGTCAAGAGCAAAAGCGAATCCCCCCTGCCCCCTTTTCCAAAGGGGGGAACAGCAACAGCGGGCGGTGGCGAGTTAGGCCGCGTGGCTCAGGCGCTTGAGCGTTAGAGCGCCTGAGCCATGATGCTCACGCGATCAACTGATCAACCGCAACACATCATCCAGCAACCCCGCCGCCGTCACCTCGGCGCCCGCGCCCGGCCCCTGGATCACCAGCGGCTGCGCGCGATAACGATCCGACCAGATCGCGACCTTGTTGTCGGTGCCCGCGCCACCGGCGAGCGGATGATCGCCCGGCAACGATTCCAGCCCGACCTTGGCGCTGACCTTACCGTCCTCGCCGCGCTCCAGGCGGGCGAGAAAACGCAGCTTCGCGCCGTCCTTGTAGGCGGCGGCGTAACGCTCGCGCAGCGGACCGTCGAGCGCCGGCAAGGCCGCATCGACGCTGTCCTTGGACAGGATCGCCAGTTCCGGCGGCACCAGCGAGGCTACCTCGACCTCGCTCGCATCCAGCGCCACGCCGGCCGCGCGCGCCAGGATCAGCAATTTGCGCCGCACGTCCTCGCCGGACAGATCGTCGCGCGGATCGGGCTCGGTGTAACCGGCGTCGCGTGCCTGCCGCACCAGCGCCGAGAACGGACGCATGCCGTCGTAATGATTGAACAACCACGCCAGCGATCCCGACAACACCCCGGCGATGGCGTGGATGCGATCGCCGCCGGCCTGCAACTCGCGCAGCGAACGCAGCAGCGGCAGACCCGCGCCGACCGTGGCGCTGTCGCCGTAACCGCTGCCGCCGTAAGCGCAGGCCTCGCGGATCGCGCGCCAGCGCGCGAGCGTGGTGCCCTGGCCGATCTTGCACGCGGTCACCACATGGATGCCCTGCGCCAGCCACTGCGCATGACGCTCGGCGACCGCTTCGCTCGCGGTCGCGTCGATCACCACGCGCGCGCCGTCGCCGTGCAGCGCCGATGCGACTTCGTCGAGCGAACTGGCGCGGCTCGATTCGGCCAACGCCGCCACCGCCTGCTCCGGCGCGATGGCGTCGGCGACGGCCGCGCGCCGCGAATTGGCCACATGCACCAGCGACACGCGTCCGTCCAGCGCGCCGCCGCGCCAGCCGGCCAACCGCGCGATCACCGCGCTGCCGACCGTGCCGGTGCCGAGCAGGGCGACCCGCGCGGATGCGTTGGCGGCGCGGGCCTGCGGTTGCGGCGCGAGCGCTCGCAACGTTTCCGAATGCGCAACGCCGGCCGCGACGTTCATCGTTTGACGCGCGCCGCCGTGGCCACCGCCGCGCTCGCGCGTTCCAGCGCGGCCTGCAGATCGGCGATCAGGTCGTCGAGGTGCTCGATGCCGACCGACAGGCGCAGCAGGCCGTCGCCGATACCGGCGGCGGCGCGCGCTTCGGGCGACATCGCCGCGTGGGTCATGGTCGCCGGATGCGCGATCAGGCTTTCGACGCCGCCCAGCGATTCGGCCAGGGTGAAACAGGTCAGGCCGTCGACGAAGGCGCGCACCGCTTCGACGCCGCCGTCGATCTCGACGCTGAGCATCGCGCCGAAACCCTTCTGCTGGCGCGCGGCCAGCGCATGGCCCGGATGCGATTCCAGGCCCGGGTAATGGACCACGCGCACCGCCGGATGATTGTCGAGCAGTTCGGCGATGGCCTGGGTGTTTTCCTGGTGCACGCGCAGGCGCGCATCGAGCGTGCGCAGGCCGCGCAGGGTCAGGAAGGCGTCGAACGGCGAGCCGGTCAGGCCGAGCGCGTTCGCCCACCATGTCAGCTGCTGCTGATGCTCGGCGGTCCTGGCCACGACCGCGCCGCCGACCACGTCGCTGTGGCCGTTGATGTACTTGGTGGTCGAATGCACGACCAGATCGGCGCCGAACGCGATCGGACGCTGCAAGGCCGGCGACAGGAAGGTGTTGTCGACCACCGTCAGCGCGCCCTGCGCCTGCGCGGCTTCGATGACGAAGCGCAGGTCGGTGATGCGCAGCAGCGGGTTGGACGGGGTTTCGATCCACACCACCGCCGGATTGGTCGCCAGCGCTTCGGTCAGCGAGCGCGGATCGGTGAGGTCGGCGGTGACCAGTTCGAACGCGCCCTTCGCCGCCAGCGCATTGAACAGGCGCCAGCTGCCGCCGTAGCCGTCATGCGGTACCACGATGCGGTCGCCGGGCTTGAGGAAGGCGTGCAGCACCAGGGTGATCGCGGACATACCGGTCGAGGTGATCACGCCGCCGGCGCCGCCTTCGAGTTCGGCCAGCGCTTCGGCCAGCAGATCGCGGGTCGGATTGCCGCTGCGGGTGTAGTCGTACTGACGCTTCTGGTCGAAGCCGGCGAAGCTGAAGTTCGACGACAGCACGATCGGCGGCGTCACCGCGCCGTGCGCGGTATCGCGGTCGATGCCGGCACGCACCGCCGCGGTACAGGCGTTGCGCAGGGGCGTGGAATGCTGCGGGTTATGGGGATT
Organism: Lysobacter capsici; assembly: GCF_014779555.2. Lineage (NCBI taxonomy): Bacteria > Pseudomonadati > Pseudomonadota > Gammaproteobacteria > Lysobacterales > Lysobacteraceae > Lysobacter > Lysobacter capsici. Next base: position 1,360,995 of record NZ_CP094357.1, on the reverse strand, counting down.
GCTCACGTGGGCCGCTCCGTAGTTATGAATGCTCATGCGGCCACCGACGTGCAGTCGGCCAACGCTTCGCGAAGAATGGTGTCGATCTGGGCTTGTTCTTTCAGGCACGCGTCGTGGCCGTAGATCGAACGCAGCACGCGCAGGCGGGTTTCGCCGCGCAGGCGTTCGATCAGGTCGTAGGACTCGCTCAGCGGGATCAGGCGGTCCTCGGTGACGGCGACCACGGTGACCGGCGCGCGGATGCTCGAGGGATCGACCTGCTGCAGGTCGATCGATTCGGACAAGCGCAGGAACGCGGTCGGCGAAGTGCGCGCGACGTACTTGTTGCCGCAATGGTCGAGGTAGTCCTCGGCAGCGACGCGCACGCGGCCGTCGACCACTTGCGCGGCGCCGAAACGCTCGGCGAATTCTTCCGGGGTGCGGTAGCTCAGCACCGCCAGCTCGCGCGCCAGGGCCAGGCCCTGGCTTTCGTCGCACTGCAGCGCGCCCAGCGCGACCGCGCGGCGTTGCAGCGCGCGCCACGCCGCGGCATAGGGATGGGCGCGGTGGGTGCCGCTGATCGAAATCACTTCGCCGACCCGCGCCGGATGGCGCGAGGCGAACTGCAGGCCGACCATCGCGCCGTAGGAATAACCGACGAAGGCCTGCAGGCGGTCGATGCCCAGCGCATCGAGCAGCGCGGCGATCGCGTCGGCCTGATCGGCCGGATCGAGCGCGATGTCGAGCGAACCGTCGGCGCCGAGCCAGTCGAAGGAGACCAGGTGATAACGGGTCGGATCCAGCGAACGGCCGTTGCCGACCTGGCACTCCCACCAGCCCTGCTCGCCGAACTCGCGGCTCGGCGCCAGATGCTTGTGCGCCGAGATGCCGCCGGCCACGAACAGCGCAGGCAAGCTCGCATCGCCCTGGGTTTCGTAACGAAGGGTCAGCGCGCGGCGGCCGGAGTGGCGCAGTTCCAGTTCGATGCCGATCTCGCCGCGAGTCGCGGTGACGCGCGCGGCCGGACGCTCGAACGCGATAGGCGCAGCAGCGGCGGAATAGGAGACGAAGCTTTCGGCGCGGTCGGCGGCGGCGGTGCTGGGGGCGAAGCTCATGGCGGTCATCCGAAGTGAACGGGGCCACCGAGTTCGCAAGTCGCAAGCGCGCGGGAAAGCGCGCTTCGCAACCATCTTCCGACCGACGCCATGAGGCGGGCCGCAGGAATTGGCACCTTCACGCGGCTTGCGCCGCCTTGGGTTGCCCCGGCTTCAAAGGGCCTGTCCCTCTGCCGGTCTCGATGGATGGCCACAGTCTGCCGATGCCCGGCGGGCGTGTCAATCGCTTCATCCGCATATAGCGATTTATTATTTAGCCCCCGATCCCGGTCGCTGCCGCCACCCGGCCGACATCGCCCGCGCATACACTTAAGCCGATGAATAGCCGCCTCCTCGCCGCCGCCCTGACGACGCTGTTGCTGTCCTCCTGCGCCCTGACCCGTCCCACCCTGGAATCGGAAACGCGCTTCACCAGCGTGACGCCGGCCGGGCTGCGGATCGTGCCCGAGCGGTTCGTCTCGGCCGAAAGTCCGCAGGACGAGCTCGATTCGCTCGCCACTTGGCCGACCCCGGACGGTTCGACCTGGCTGATCGCCAGCGCCAAATCGACCCACCGCCTGGCCGTCTACGACGCCGACACCGGCCAGCGCCTGCGCACTTTCGGCGAAAAGGGCGGCGCGGCCGGACAGTTCAAGCGTCCCAACGGACTGGCGGTGTTCGGCGACCACCTGTTCGTGGTCGAGCGCGACAACCACCGGGTCCAGGTTCTGCATCTGCCCGACTTCGCCCCGCTCGGCAGCTTCGGCGAGGCGCAGCTGCGCAGCCCATACGGCGTGTGGGTCAACGAGACCGCGCCCGGCGAACTCGATGCCTACATCACCGACAGCTTCATGTACGGCGAGAAATTCGATCAGGTGCCGCCGCTGGCCGAACTCGCCCAGCGCGTGCGCCGCTACCGCCTGCGCTTCGACGACAACGATGCGATGAGCGCCGAGTATCAAGGCGCGTTCGGCGATACCCACGCCGATACCGCGCTGCGGGTGGTCGAATCGATCGCCGGCGACGCCGCGGGCGATCGCCTGCTGATCGCCGACGAAGACCAGCGCCACCTGTCGACCTTGCGCGAATACACCCTGGACGGCCGCTACACCGGCCGGCGCGTGCCCGACCGCAGCTTCCAGGCCCAGGCCGAAGGCGTCGCGCTGTGGAGCTGCGGCGCCGGCGACGGCTACTGGATCGCGGTCGACCAGCTGATGCCGCGCACCATCTTCCATGTCTACGACCGCGACAGCCTGGAACCGCGCGGCAGCTTCAGCGGCGAGGTGACCGCGCACACCGACGGCATCGCCCTGCACGCGGCCGGCACCAACGCATTCCCGACCGGCGCGCTGTATGCGGTCCACGACGACCGCTCGGTGACCGCGTTCGACCTGGGCGACGTGGCCCGCGCCCTGCAGTTGCAATCGAGTTGCCTGAACTGACCCCGCCTCCGCCCGACCCGACTATGCCGCGCCTGCCCACTCCGATCGCAATGTGCCTGTGCATGCTCCTGCTCGCCGTCCCCGCGGCGCAGGCCGGCAAGCTGTATCGCTGGACCGACAAGAGCGGCATCACCCATTACGGCGATCGCGCGCCGTCCGCGGCGCCGCCGTCGGAGGTCAAGGTCATCCCGTTCCGCGCCGAGCCCGGCGCGATCGCGCGGCTGCGCGTGCAGCAGGACGGCGACCGCTACCTGGCCTGGGCCGACAACAGCCTGTCCGGACCGGTCGAAGTGCAGCTCGATTTCACCCACAGCAACAACATCGCCGGCAATCCCAGCCTGCCCGCCAACGCCACCGTGGACGCGCGCGGCAGCGCCGTGGTCGCCGTGCTCAGCGCCCAGGACCCGACCCGCGGCGGCGACTTCGAACTGACCATGCGCAGCGTGCCTGGCGACCCGCGCGCCCGCGCGCGCAACGTCGAGTACCTGCTGCCGCTGCAACAGCAGCAGTTCCGCATCGACCAGGGTTACGGCGGCCACTTCAGCCATACCGAGCCCGAACACCGCTACGCGATCGACTTCGCCGCCGACATCGGCACCCCGGTGCTGGCCGCGCGCGACGGCGTGGTGATGCAGGTCGAATCGGATTTCGACAAGGCCGGACTCAACCTGGAGAAGTTCGGCGACCGCGCCAACTTCGTGCGCATCCTCCACGACGACGGGACCATGGCCCTGTACGCCCACCTCAAGGCCGACAACGGCGTGATCGTGCGCGTGGGCCAGCGGGTCCGCGCCGGCCAGCAGATCGGCCTGTCGGGCAACACCGGTTTCAGCACCGGGCCGCACCTGCATTTCGCCGTGCAGATCAACCGCGGCATGCGGCTGGAATCGATCCCGGTGCGGATCAACGGGCCACAGGGGCCGTTGCGGCTTAGTGGCGGGACTCGTTAACGGCCGGGAATCGGGAATCGGGAATCGGGAATCGGGAATCGGGATGAGTCTCGGCGCTTCGAGGTCGTTCGGGGGGCTTTCGGGGCCGAGGTTTTTCGCTGGGATCGTGCTGCAGGACCGGACCGCGTCCGGCCTGACGGGCCCACCGCGGAGATTTCCGGGCGGTGAAACGGCCTCGGCGGGGTTCGCCAGGGCATCCCCAGCCCGGCCGCCGTCCACAGGTATAATCGCCGCCTTCCCCTTACCGGCCGACGCGCCCCCGGCGCGCCGTACTCATGTCCGAAGTCTCCCAACAAGCCCTCCGCCGCCGCACCTTCGCGATCATTTCGCACCCCGACGCCGGCAAGACCACGCTGACCGAAAAGCTGCTGCTGTTCGGCGGCGCGATCCAGATGGCCGGCAGCGTCAAGGGCCGCAAGGCCGCGCGCCATGCGACCTCCGACTGGATGGCGCTGGAAAAGGAGCGCGGCATCTCGGTGACCTCGTCGGTGATGCAGTTCCCCTACGAAGACCACATCGTCAACCTGCTCGACACCCCCGGCCACGCCGACTTCGGCGAGGACACCTACCGCGTGCTGACCGCGGTCGACTCGGCGCTGATGGTCATCGACGTGGCCAAGGGCGTGGAGGAACGCACGATCAAGCTGATGGAGGTCTGCCGGCTGCGCACCACGCCGATCATGACCTTCATCAACAAGCTCGACCGCGAAGGCAAGAGCCCGATCGACCTGCTCGACGAAGTCGAAAGCGTGCTCGGCATCCAGTGCGCGCCGATCACCTGGCCGATCGGAATGGGCCAGCGCCTCAAGGGCGTGGTCCACCTGATGACCGGCGAGGTGCATCTGTACGAACAGGGCCGCAACTTCACCCGCCAGGATTCGACCATCTTCGCCTCGATCGACGACCCGGCGCTGGAAGCGCGGATCGGCGCGCCGATGCTGGCCGAACTGCGCGACGAGCTGGAACTGGTCGAAGGCGCCTCGCATCCGTTCGACAAGGCCAAATATCTGGCCGGCGAACAGACCCCGGTGTTCTTCGGCTCAGCGGTCAACAACTTCGGCGTGCAGCTGCTGCTCGACTTCTTCGTCGAGCACGCGCCCTCGCCCAAGCCACGCGAGACCACCACCCGCGACGTGCAGCCGGCCGAGGAAAAACTCAGCGGCTTCGTGTTCAAGATCCAGGCCAACATGGACCCGCAGCACCGCGACCGGGTCGCGTTCATGCGCATCTGCTCGGGCAAGTTCAACGCCGGCATGAAAGCTTTCCACGCGCGCACCGGCAAGGAAGTCAAACTCGCCAACGCGCTGACCTTCATGGCCTCCGATCGCGAGATCGCCGAGACCGCGTTTCCCGGCGACGTCATCGGCATCCACAACCACGGCACGATCTCGATCGGCGACAGCTTCAGCGAAGGCGAGCCGCTGTCGTTCACCGGCATCCCGAACTTCGCGCCAGAGCTGTTCCGCCGCGCGCGCCTGCGCGATCCGCTCAAGCTCAAGCAGCTGCAGAAGGGCCTGGCGCAGTTGTCGGAGGAAGGCGCGACCCAGTTCTTCCGCCCGCTGATGAGCAACGACCTGATCCTCGGCGCGGTCGGCGTGCTGCAGTTCGACGTGGTCGCCTATCGCCTCAAGGACGAATACGGCGTGGATGCGAGCTTCGAGCAGGTCAGCGTCGCCACCGCGCGCTGGATCCGCTGCAGCGACGCCAAGAAGCTCGAGGAATTCCGCGACAAGAACGCGCTGAACCTGTCGCTGGACGCGGCCGGGCAACTGGTCTATCTGGCGCCGACCCGGGTCAACCTGCAACTGGCGCAGGAACGCGCGCCGGGCGTGGAATTCCTGGCCACGCGCGAACACGCGCACGCGGTGGCGCTGGACTGATGTCGCCGCTGCGCCGGTGGTGGACGTACTTGTTGAGCAAGCGCAGCGAAGTCGCCGCGCTCGACTACAAGGACGCCTACATGGCCAAGGTGATCGTGGACATCCACCGCCTGCGCAGCGACAAGGCCCAGGCGATGGTGCCGCTGCGGGCGCTGCATCCGATCCACGGCATCGACCGCGAATCGGCGCTGCAGGCCACCCGCGCGCGGGCTCAGGCGCTGAGCGCGCGCCGCGAGGAACTGCTCGCGCACGGCCGGCTCGATCTGGCCGCGTTGAACGAGATCATTCCCTCGGTCTCGCAGATCAAGGTCGTCCAGGACGGCGAACGCTGGCTGGCGTTCGAAGGCAACGGCCGCCTGTATGCGATGCGCGAGGCGTTCGGCGAGGATTGCGCGCTGCTGGTCGAAGTCGAGCAGTACCGCTTCGCCAGGCCGCACAAGATCCAGCGCCGGCTGCGGCGGATCCGAAGGCTCAACGCGCTGGAATGAATGCGGCGCGGCGCGCGGGCGGCGGGGTCGTCCGCGCCCGGGTACGCAGAGTGCGCGCGACTTCGTCACGGCGATGACTGCCCCGTCGGCGCGGGCTCGGCAACGCAACGCGTCTGGCTCTCGGTCCCGTCGCATGGCTATCGCCCGGCGTCCAGCCTGTCGCCCCGCCCCACTGGGCCGATCCACGGCCGCAAGCCCGGCCCCGCGTGACCGAAGTCGCGAAACCGACTCCACGCTGTCTTGCCGTTGCGGTCGATTCGCATTCGCGACGAGCATTGGCCCCAGACCGCGCTAGGATGCTGGAACCATGACCATCGCCCATGCCCCCGCTCACGGCGAGCACTCGATCCGCGAAGAGATCGCCAATGCCCTGACCCACGGTCTGGGCGCCACCGCGGCCCTGGCCGGCGGCGCGGTGATGATCACCCTGGCCGCGCTGTACGGCGACGCCTGGCAGCTCGGCAGCGCGATCGTGTTCGGGATCAGCCTGCTGCTGCTGTACCTCGCCTCGACCCTGTACCACGCGATCCAGCACCCGATCGTCAAGGGCCGGCTGAAGGTCTTCGACCATTGCGCGATCTATCTGCTGATCGCCGGCACCTACACCCCGTTCACCCTGATCGGCCTGCGCGGTCCGTGGGGCTGGGGCCTGTTCGCGGCGATCTGGGCCCTGGCCGTGGCCGGGATCGTGTTCAAGCTGTTCTACACCGGCCGCTTCAAGCTGCTGTCGACCATCATCTACATCGCCATGGGCTGGCTGGTGATCGTGGCGGCCAAGCCCCTGCTCAACGCGCTCGACGCCTCGACCCTGGGCTGGCTGCTCGCCGGCGGCATCTGCTACACGCTGGGCACGGTGTTCTATCACCGGCCGTCGCTGAAGTACTCGCACGCGATCTGGCATCTGTTCGTCGTGGGCGGCAGCGTCTGCCATTACATCGCGGTGCTATCGCAGGTGGTGCCGGCTTCGCGCCTGATTCCCGGGGCGTGATTTCACAAGCGTGACCCACCGGCGCGACGCCGCGCGCCCGATCCACGACGCTCGGGCGGGCTGAACGCCGCACGCCGCATCCACCACGCATTCACTCTCGCTTTACCGACCGGTGGCGATGGTGGGACCAACCTCAGCACAGGTCCCGCCGCGCGGGCCGAGAGGGCGCTGCGCCGTATTGCGGTCGCATCGCCGCTACGCCCCGGCCTTCGCGCTTACGCGATGAGCACACCCGATCCGAACATGTCCGCTTCCGATAACGCCGCTGCCGACGGCGCCGGCCAAGCTCCGCCCGCGCGCGGCGGATTCGCGTCGATTCGCCGCCATCCCTGGCTCAGCCTGCTGGGCGTGATCGCGCTGGCGATCGTGGCGCTGATCGCGCTGTGGGACTGGAACTGGTTCAAGGGCCCGATCGAACGCCAGGTCGAAGCGCGCACCGGACGCAAGTTCGACATCGACGGCAACCTCGATGTCGACCTGGGCCGGGTGTCGGTGATCCGCGCCGACGGACTGAGCTTCGCCAATGCGCCATGGGCCAAGCAGCCGATGATGGCGACCGCGCAGCGGCTGGAACTGTCGATCGAAGTCTGGCCCTTGTTCAAGGGCGACATCCGCATTCCCGACATCCGCCTGACCCAGCCGCGGGTCAACCTGCAGACCGACGCCAAGCACGGCGGCAACTGGGTGTTCGAACGCGGCGGCGGCGGCGAACTGCCGAGATTCCGCAAGATCTGGATCCAGGACGGCCGCATGGAATTCCTCGATCCGGCCGGCAAGACCGACATCCGCCTGAGCGTCAACAGCCGCCAGCCGCGCCGCGAAGACGCCGCGCCGCCGGTCGAGGTCGACGGCGGCGGTCACTGGAAAGCCAACCGCTTCACCCTGCAAGGCCGCGCCGAATCGCCGCTGGAACTGAGCAACAGCCAGAAGCCGTATCGCTTGAACCTGCGCGCGGTGGCCGGCGCGACCCGCGCGCATGCGCGCGGCGAACTGGTCGATCCGTTTCATCTGCGCGACTTCGACCTGCAGTTCGCACTGGCCGGCAAGAACCTCGCCGACCTGTACCCGCTGATCGGCGTGGCGATCCCGCCGACCCCGCCGTACGCGCTAGACGGCCGCCTGCGCCGCGACGGCGTGCGCTGGAACTACGACGATTTCACCGGCAAGGTCGGCGACAGCGATCTGGCAGGCGACGCCAGCGTCGACACCGGCGGGCCACGGGTGTATCTGCGCGCCGACCTGATTTCCAAACGCCTGGACTTCGACGACCTCGCCGGCTTCATCGGCGCGCCGCCGCAGACCGGCCGCGGCGAAAGCACCAATCCCGAACTCGCCGCGCAGAACGCGCAACTCGACGCGAAACCCAAGCTGCTGCCCGACACGCCGTACCGCCTCGACAAGCTGCGTTCGATGGATGCGGACGTAAAGCTCAAGGCCGCGCGGATCAACGCGCCGGGCTGGCCGCTGGACGACATGCAGGCGCATCTGCTACTGGAAAACGGCCTGCTCAAGCTCGATCCGCTGAATTTCGGCGTCGCCGACGGCGACATCCGCTCCAACATCACCATGGACGCGCGCAACGCCACCATCCGCACCCGCGCCGACATCACTGCGCGCGGCCTGACCCTGTCCAAGCTGCTGCCCGAAGTGAAACTGGCCCAGGATGCGGTCGGCAAGGTCGGCGGACGCATCGTCCTGAGCGGCAGCGGCAACTCGATCGCCAAGATGCTCGGCAGCGGCGACGGCAGCATTGCGGTCGGCATGGGCCAGGGCCAGATCAGCAACCTGCTGATGGAATTCGCCGGCATCGATCTGGCCGAGATCCTCAAGTTCAAGCTGACCCACGACCGCAAGATCCCGATCCGCTGCGCGTTCGGCGACTTCGCCGTCAACGACGGAGTGATGACCGCGCAGTCGCTGGCGTTCGACACCAGCGACACGGTGTTGGTCGGTGCAGGCACGATCAGTCTGCGCGAGGAAAAGCTCGACCTCACCATCCGCGCGCGACCGAAGGACCGCAGTTTCCTGTCGCTGCGCGCGCCGCTGATGGTCACCGGCACCTTCAAGCAACCCAACGCGCGCCCCGACTACAAACGCCTGGGCCTGCGCGGCGCGGCGGCGATCGCGCTGGGCGCCATCGCGCCGCCGGCGGCGTTGTTGGCGACGTTGGAGTTGGGGCCGGGCAAGGATGCGGGGTGTGCGGGCCATGTGGTGAATTGATTGGGCATTGCCCTCCGCATTTTTCAGCGAATGCCATTGCTGAGCGCATTGCCGGACACGCGGCATCGACTCTGGCGTTATTGCCACCTCAGCCCAAATTCTGGTTGTGACGCAGCCTGACCCTTCGCTTTGGCTTGGCTTTGGCTCAAGCCGGAAGTCGAGGCTCCCATCCAGCGCTGCGAGGCTTGTAACTCGCGTTAGCAAAAGCACACCCGAAGGGCGACGCGCATGGATGCGCGTCGCGCGCCACCGGGACAAGGATGTCCCGTGTGGCGCGTGCCCGCGTAGGCACCGAGCTTGCGGGCCCTTGATTCACAAAAAAGCATTTTTCTTTGGTTACCTTTCTTTTGTTGCTTTAGACAAAAGAAAGTGACCCGCCGCTTTAGCGGCGGAACGCTTTTGATCCTGCTTGCAGCTTTAAAGGCTTTGAAGCTTTGAAGCCTTGAAGCCTTGAAGCCTTGAAGCTTTGAAGCTTTGAAGCTTTGAAGCTCCAGAGCTTTTGAAACCAAAGGCAAGATCAACAGCTTTCGTCCGCAAGCGGCCGAGTTACTTTCTTTTGTCAAAAGCGACAAAAGAAAGGTAACCAAAGAAAAACGCTTTTCTTTGAATCAAGTGCCCGCAAGTGCGGTGCTTACGCGGGCATGCGCCACACGAGACATCCTGTCTCGGTGGCGCACGGCGCACATCCATGTGCGCCGCCCTTCGGGTGTGCTGTTGCTAACGCGAGTTACTAGCCTCGCAGCGCTGGATGGAAGCCGCGACTTCCGGCTCGGGCAACAGCAATAGCAGCATCGGGCTAAGACGAAGCCAAACCCGCATTCCGACTACAAACGCCTGAGCCTGCGCGGCGCGGCGGTGATCGCACGAGGCACCATCGCGCCGCCAGCGGCGTCGTTAGTGACAGTGCAGTTGGGACCAGGCAAGGACGTCGGCTACGCCGACCACCTGGTGAATTGAATGCCGCGCGATTCGCGCGCGGCTATCGATTCAGAAGTTGATCGACTTCTTGAAATCCACGGTTTCGTAATGCAGGTAAACGTCGCTCTCGCTGCCGTCCTCGTGGCCTTGCTTGAGATCGTACTCAAGCCGCCCATCGGGCTCGCGACGTTCGGCGACCACGCGCAGTCGATCCAGGCAGGACTCGAAATCGCTGGACGAGCTGGTCGTGGTCGAACCGGTGTCGAACGCGATATGCCGCATCGATATTTCGCGGCCCTTGGCGCAGCGCCCGCCGTCCTGCTTCGGATCGCTGGGGGCCTCGGCCCGCAACAGCACGTCGTAGCGATCACCCTGGTGCCCTTGCGCGACGATGATGGCCTTGTCGAATTTGGTTTTCTGCATGCCGAACACATCGGCCACGCTCAGCTCGATGGTGCGCTCGGGAACCTTGATCGCGATGACCTCGCCATCGGCCGAGACGGTCGCGGTCGCCGGCCCTTTCGACACATCCACCGGCGCGGCGGCGGCGACGGCGGGAACGGCGGCCGCTTCGGCGTCGGGCGCTTTGGCGCCGCAGGCCGTCAACAGGATGATCAGCGCCGACGCCAGGCCGATCGCTTCAGGTTTCACACAGGTCATGCGTATCCTTCGCTCAAGTGTTCGTTCAAGTAATAACGGCCCGGACTCACGCCCGAGCCGCACGATGAATGGATCAGGCGATCAGCTGGCGATGTAGCGCTGCAACTGATCCAGTTCCACCTGCTGATCCTCGATCACCGCTTTGACCAGGTCGCCGATCGACACCACGCCGATCACCTCGCCGTCTTCGAGCACGGGCAAGTGGCGGATGCGCCGCTCGGTCACGATCTGCATGCAGCGCTCGGCGCTGTCGCCCAGGCTCACGCTGACGACCTGCGCGGTCATGATGTCGCGTACCGGGGTGTCGGCCGAGGAACGGCCCTGCAGCACGATCTTGCGGGCGTAGTCGCGCTCGGACAGGATCCCGGCCAATCGCGATCCCTCCATCACCAGGACCGCGCCGATCCGTTTTTCGGCCATCAACCGGATCGCGTCGATGACCGGCGCATCGGGGCCGATCGCGAAAACCTCAGCCGCCTTGGCGTCCAACAGCTGTCGTACGGTGCGCATTACGGTCTCCTTCCACGAGCTGGGGATCGAGCTGGGAAAACCGGGTCTGCCCCGAGGATACTCCTGCCGCGGGCTGCCAGGTGTCGACGAGGTACAGCGGCCGCTGTTTGGATTCCTCGTACAGCCGGCCCAGGTATTCGCCGATCAGGCCCAGCGCGATCAGCTGCACGCCGCCCAGGAACAGGATCACCGCCATCATCGTCGGCCAGCCCTGCACCGGGTCGCCGAACAGCAGCGCCTTGATCACCACCTTGAGCGCGTACGCGAACGCCACCAGCGCCGTCGCCAGCCCCAGATACGTGGCCAGCCGCAGCGGCGCGGTCGAGAAACTGGTGATGCCTTCCAGCGCCAGGTTCCACAACCGCCACAGGTTGAACTTGCTGGCGCCGGCCACCCGCGGTTCGCGGTGATACGGCACCGCGATGCGGTTGTAGCCGATCCAGCCGAACAGGCCCTTCATGAATCGATGGCGCTCGCGCAATTGCCGCAATGCGTCCAGCGCGCGCGGCGAGAGCAGGCGGAAATCGCCGGTGTCGGCCGGGATCGGCGTGCGCGACAGCCGTCCGATCACCCGGTAGAACGCATGCGCGGTGCCGCGCTTGAGCCAGCCTTCGCCTTCGCGTTCCAGGCGGGTGCCGTACACGTCGTCATAACCTTCGCGCCACAGCGCGACGAATTGCGCGATCAATTCCGGCGGGTCTTGCCCATCGGCGTCGAGAATCAGCGCGGCGCCGTCGTCGACCAGATCCAGACCGGCGGTCAAAGCGGCCTCCTTGCCGAAGTTGCGCGACAGCCGCAGCAGCGACACCCGCGGATCGGCCGCGGCGATCTCCTGCAGGATCGGCCAGGTGCGGTCGCGGCTGCCGTCGTCGACGTACAGCACGCGGCCCTCGACGCCGTCGGCCCGCAAGGCGTCCAGCGCCGCGGCGATGCGCGGCTGCAGCAGGGGCAGGCTGGCCGCCTCGTCGAAGGCGGCCAGGACGACGGTGACGCGATCGCGGCTCATGCTGCGCATAGTAGCCGCGGGCGCATCGCGGCGGGCTTCACTCGAGTTGCTTGAGGTATTCGCTGCCGCCGATGTAGCGCATCTGGCGCTGGATCGCCCCGGCCCGCCGCTGCACGTACGGCCCCGGCCTGGCGATGCTGTAACGCTTGGGATTGGGCAGCACCGCGGCCATGCGCGCGGCCTCGGCCGGCGCCAGCTGGCTGGCGTCCTTGCGGTAGAAGGTGCGCGCCGCGGCCTGGGCGCCGTACACGCCGTCGCCGAACTCAGCGATGTTGGCGTAGACCTCGATGATCCGATGCTTGGGCCACATCGTCTCCAGCAGCAGCGTGTACCAGGCTTCGATGCCCTTGCGGATCCAGCTGCGGCCGCTCCACAGGAACAGGTTCTTGGCGGTCTGCTGGCTGATCGTGCTGCCGCCGCGGACCTTGCGGCCGCGCTCGTTGTTCTTGCGCGCCTTTTCGATCGCCTTGAGATCGAAGCCGAAATGTTCGGCGAAGTTCTGGTCCTCCGAGGCGACCAGCGCCACCGGCAGGTTCGGCGAGATCTCGTCCAGGTCGCGCCAGTCGTGGGCCAGGCGGAAGCCGAAATCGCCCGAACCCCATGCCTCGAACTGGCGGATCATCATGAACGCCGAAAACGGCGGATCGATGAAACGCAGGCTCGCGACCTGCAGGATCGAGGCCAGCACGAACAGGAACGGCAGCGCGATCAGCCAACGCAGCCAGCGCCGCAACCGGCGTGGACGCGGCGCGCTCTGGCCCGGGCCGTTCGCGACATCGAACGGGCCGGGGCCGGGCATGACCCGGCTCAAGCCTTGCACCGTGCCGTCGCCGTCCCCACTGTTGCCGCGTGGCGGCAAACCCGCGTTCGTGATCCGAACTCCGATCGCATCGGCATAGCCTTCACCTCCCCCCTCACAGAATCCCGCGCATTATCCGCGATGCCGAAGCCGCTGGCTTCGGAATGCGCGCGATACGCGCCGCAGCCGCCAGAGTACGACGATGACCGACGCCCATCCCGCCGCAACCACCGCCTCCGGCGCCGACACGGCCGGCGAGACCGACCGCCTGACCCGCTTCATGATCGAAACGGCCGGCGTGCGCGGCGTGCATGTCCACCTGCACGAGACCTGGCGGCAGATCCGCGAACGCGCCGAGTACCCGGCCGCGGCCGCGCAGTTGCTCGGCGAAGCGGTCGCCGCGGCGGCCTTGTTCACCGGCCATGCCAAGGTCGACGGCCGCCTGTCGGTGCAGTTGCGCGGCAACGGCGCCCTGCGCACCTTGTTCGCCGAATGCACCGCGGCCGGCACCTTGCGCGGCATCGTGCAGCTGTCCGAGGACGGCGGCGAGGTCTCGCGCGACCTGCGCGAACTCGGCCCCGATGCGATGCTCGCGATCACCATCGAAAACCCCGGCCTGCACGGCCGCGATCCGGTCCGCTACCAAGGCCTGGTCGGGCTGGAGTCCGATTCGCTGGCCGGCGCCTTCGAGGGCTATTTCCGCCAGTCCGAACAATTGCCGACCCGGCTGCTGCTGGTCGCCGACGAACACCGGGCCGCCGGCCTGATGCTGCAGAAGTTGCCCGGCGACGAAGGCGACGACGACGGCTGGATCCGCGCCGGTGCCCTGTTCGACACCCTGCGCAGCGACGAACTGCTGACCCTGCCGGCCGCGACCGTGCTGAACCGTCTGTTCCACGAGGACGGCGTGCAGCTGCTGGGCGACAAGCCGCTGGCGTTCGCCTGTTCGTGTTCGCGCGAGCGGGTCGAGGCGATGCTGGTCTCGCTCGGCCGCGAGGAGGCCGATGCCGCAGTCGACGCCGCCGACGGCGAGGCCCACATCCGCTGCGAGTTCTGCGGCCAGCGCTATGGTTTCGATCGCAACCAAATTGCCGACCTGTTCGCTGCCGCTGCCGTGCAAATGCAGGCTCCGCAGCGAGTACAGTGAGCCTGTCGAGTGCCGATCTGGGACCGTTTTCAGATTGTTAAATAAACATAAACCGGCTATAGTCGGCGCCAAGGAAATGGGGAACTTGACCGGCTTCATCCGGTCTTAACGTCAGTCCGCGCTCAACCACACACTCAAGGTATGCCCAAGCATCTGCGCTCATTGCCGCTTGCCCTGCTGCTCGCCCTAGGCGTGGCAACGGGCGCGCATGCGCAGACCAAGCGCGATACCACTTACCTGCCGGTGTGGAACCAGAACAACGGCAAGCTCGAATACGTGCTGCAGCTGGAACCGGCCGAAAAACAGGCCGCCGGCGCGCGCTGGAAGTCCGGCGCCAACACCTTCGACGCGACCCTCGGCCTGGACGGCGGCGATGGCCTGGGCTTGGTCTGCGATCGCAAGACCGGCTTGGCCGGCGCGATCGGCAATCTCGCCAATCACTGCCTGCTCGCCGCCCTCGACGAAGACGACGACCATGCCAACAACCGGCAACTGTCCGCGGGCGCCAGCCTCAGCCGGCCCGGCGGCAAGGTCGGCGTGGCGATCGGCAGCGGCCGCGATGCCCTGCCCGGCTGGCTCAGCCCCAACAATCGCAACAGCCGGGTCGATCAGAACACCCTGACCGTCTACGGCCAGAAGAACATCGGCCGCGAGGCCATGGTCTCGATCGGCGGCACCTGGGCCCGCGCCAAGCTGATCCCGGCCGGCGAAATGCCCGGCCTGGCCGATCGCTGGAGCAGCAAGAGCATCACCATCGGCGCCGGCATCGGCAATTTCGGCGCCAATATCGTCGGCCGCGTGGTCGACACCCCCGGTCAGCCGGGCCAGTGGGAAGGCCTCGGCGTCGGCCTGACCTGGCGTACGCCCTGGAGCGGCCAGCTCACCGTCGGCGCGGAAAACGTCGTGACCCGCGGCAAGAACCCGTTCGCCCCCGGCAACGGCGAGAAAGACGAGGGCACCGTGCCCTACGTTCGATACGAGCAGGATCTGTGATCCCGGGGTGCGTCTCGCACCCGCTCCTTATAGTTGCTCCCCCACATAGTTGTTCCCACTGATTGTTTGCCCGTCCGGCCTTATATAGCGGCTGCGGGCGCGTGACTGCCTGCCTCACAAGGCCAGACTTCGGCGTCACCCCAGCGCCTCGCCATCGACCCTCGATCACTGGCCGACACGATTGAGCGCCGCGCGCCCTCACACGGCGGCCCGATTCAAGCGCCTTCAATCCAGCCAACCGGCGCATGGCAAGGCGGGATCGCCAGCCCGAACCAGAAACAGGTCGAGCAGCGGCACCCGTCAGGGCGTCTGGATGTGCCTTCAGTCCACCTATGAAGCTCCTGTCAAACTCATCCGTACCTGGCACTTTTGACGTGTCTAATGAGCCTTGCGTTGGGCCCATCCTTCTGCATTGCGAGCGCCTGTCTCGGCGTCAACGCCCATTGTGCACCGCAACATAAACAGGGCCCGGCCATTCACGGCCGAGCGCCTGATCGACCGCCGCTGACTTCTGTCGAACGCGCCCGACCGGGGTCGCCACAAGCTCTCTCGGTGCCCGCGCATCCAGGCCGGGACGTCCAGCGCGCCAGTCGCCGAAACCCTTGAAAACAAACGATTGCCCGGGAAAAGCAGGTCCGCGGGCAGCCACACGATCAAACCTGAAGCGGGCCTCTGCGTGCCCGGAAGCAAGCAGGGCCGCGCCTCTGTGGCACCTCCTGGCCGGGCTGGATCGCCCATCGCACAGGCGACCTCGAAAGTCCTCCGCCCCTCGCCTGCCGTCTCTCAACCTGAGGTTAACTGCCGGCCCCGAAAGGCCCGCCACTCATCCATACGCCAAAGTCAGCAAACGTTTGGATGCCTTCCAAGTGCCTGGTTGTCGTACTTAAGTGAAATTTAATGCTTAACAACACTTTAATTTTTGTGCCTGTGCAGTTACGATCCGGCCAACTTGCTGGATTTGGCGTTTGCATTGACTCCGCCAGTGAGTCCACGGGTACAACACGACAGACTCGGAGAGAGAGAGATGACCTTTAAGACCACCCAGCTCCGCGAAGCGATTTCCTTCGCTCTCGCAGTGGGTACCACCGCCCTGGTCGGCACGGGCATTGCGTCCGCGCAAGACACGGCCGGCAGCAAGGACGCCACCACGCTTGACCGCGTCGAAGTGACCGGTTCGCGCATCCGTCAGGTTGACGTCGAAACCGCCGCGCCGGTTCTTCAGATCACCCGCGCCGACATCGAGAAGCAGGGCTTCAAGTCGGTCGCCGACATCCTGCAGAACATCACCGCCGCTGGCTCGCCGGCGATCAGCCGCACCTCGCCGCTGTCCTCGGGCGAATCCGTCGGTGGTTACTACATCGACCTGCGCAACCTCGGCCCGAACCGCACCCTGGTGCTGGTCAACGGCAAGCGTCTGGGCGCGACCAACGACGGTCTGCAGGACGTTTCCTCGATCCCGTCGGGCATGGTCGAACGCATCGAAGTCCTCAAGGACGGCGCGTCCACCATCTACGGTTCCGACGCGATCGCGGGCGTGATCAACATCATCACCCGCAAGAACTTCGAAGGCGCCGAAGCCAACGCCTACATCGGCCAGTGGAGCCAGGGCGACGGCACCCGTCAGAACTACGACTTCACCATCGGCTTCACCGGCGACCGCGGTTCGGTCACCATCGGTGCCGAATACGCGAAGGAAGATCCGGTTTGGGCCCGCGACCGCTGGTTCTCGATCGCTCGCTTCCCGACCGGCGAAAAGAGCGAACCGCGTGACTACGGTTACTCCGGCACCACCCAGTGGGGCGCGCTGCTGATCCCGACCGGCGCCACCCTGCCGAACGGCACCCCGGCGCTCGGCGCGGCCCGCTTCCTGGCCCGCGAAACCGCTGGCCTGGATCCGCGCAACATCTCCAGCTTCCGCGCCCGCAACGGCTCGGACGTCTCGCTGCCGGCCGAACAGTCGACCGTGTACAGCGGCATCGAGCGCAAGTCGCTGTTCGTCAACGCCGGCTACGACATCACCGACTGGCTGCGTTTCGACACCGACATCCAGTACAACGACCGCGACTCCTTCGCGCAGAACGCCGGCTATCCGTTCCAGTCCGCCGTCCTCTCGCCGGGCTTCAACACCCCGATGTCGGTCGACAGCTACTTCAACCCGGTCGGCAACCAGCGCACCGGCGCTCTGCCGGCTGGCGTCGCCGCTCCGACCTTCGTGCATTTCGTGCGTCGTGGCTGGGAAGTGCCGCGTCAGGTCCGCAACAGCCTGACCTCGTACCGCTTCACCGGCACCTTCAGCGGTTCGTTCGAACTGGGCGAAGGCAAGATCTGGGATTGGGACGCCGGTTATCTGTACAACGAGAACAAGGCTACCCAGATCAGCACGGGTAACCTCAACGTCGCCAACACGCGTCGCGCGGTCGGTCCGTCGTTCCTCAACGCGCAGGGCCAGGTCCAGTGCGGCACCGCCGCCAACCCGATCCCGCTGGGCGTCGGTGGCGGCCAGTGCACCCCGTGGAACCCGCTGCTGCCGTACGGCTACGCCGGCTCCAACGGTCTGAACGATCCGAACGTGCAGAAGTATCTGTACCAGGAAGGTCAGGCGCTCGGTAAGACCAAGACCACCGACTACTTCGTCAACCTCAGCGGCACCCTGGCGACCCTGCCGGCCGGTGACCTGAGCCTGGCGGTCGGTTACGAGCACCGCAAGGAACAGGGCAACTTCTCGCCCGACGCCCTGTCGCAGACCGGCGGTTCGACCGATCTGGCCACCGGCCCGACCGGCGGCTCGTACACCCTGGACGAGTTCTACGGCGAGTTGCAGATCCCGATCCTTGCCGATATGCCGGGCGCGAAGGAACTGACCGTCAACCTGGCGACCCGTTACTCCGACTACGACACCTTCGGCGACACGGTCAACAGCAAGTTCGGCGTGAAGTGGAAGCCGATCGACTCGCTGCTGGTCCGCGCGACCTACGCCGAGGGCTTCCGCGCCCCGACCATCGCCGACCTGTACGGCGGCCTGGGCCAGTCGTTCTCGTTCTACACCGACGCCTGCGACACCCTGTTCGGCGACGCCGCCGGCAATGCCCGCTGCTTGCAGAACGTGCCGGCCGGCTTCCGTCAGCCCGCCAACACCGCTTCGGGCCTGGCCCCGGGCCCGGGCACGCAGACCAACACGCCGTTCCTGTCGGGTTCGAACGACAAGCTGGTTCCGGAAACCTCGACCTCGAAGACCTTCGGCGTCGTGTGGAGCCCGGGCTTCGTCGAAAACCTGAACCTGTCGTTGGACTGGTGGTCGATCAAGATCGAAAACGCGATCACCGGCGACAGCCCGACCCGCGTGCTGGCCGACTGCTACACCCGCGGCATCGAGTCGCGCTGCAACACCGGACAGGATCCGGCCCGTTCGCGCTTCACGCGTGATCCGGTCACCGGCGCCATCACCAGCTTCATCTTCGCGCCGATCAACGTGGGCTACAACGAAGTCGAAGGTTTCGACTTTGACGTGAACTACCGTCTCGACACGCAGTGGGGCCGCTTCGGCGTCGCGTGGTTGAACAGCTACACCAGCAAGAACGAACTGCAGACCGACATCCTGGGCGAAGGCGCTCCGAGCCAGCAGAACGGCTTCGGTGGCTTCTTCCGCCTGCGCTCGAACCTCAACATGAGCTGGGATAAGGGTCCGTGGGGCTTCACCTGGGGTCTGCGTTACTACTCCGGCGTGAAGGAAGAGTGCTACTTCGACGACCGCTGCTCGCTGCCGGATTACATGGCGCCGGACACCAACGGTCAGGTTTCGCCGAAGAACGAAATCGGTTCGAACACCTTCCACGACATGCAGGTCCGCTTCAACGCGCCGTGGAACGCCACCATCGCGGTCGGCGCGAACAACGTGTTCGAGCACTACGCCGCTCCGCAGTACGACCAGCCGAACTCGGGCTACTCGTACTACGGCGGCTACGACATCGGCCGTTTCGTGTACTTCAAGTACCAGCAGCGCTTCTAAGCAACACTGCGGTACCGCTTCACAAGAACGGCCCCTTCGGGGGCCGTTTTTTTTGTGCCAAAAAATCACTCAAATACATTTAAAAATCACTAAAAACATATTTTCTATAAGTCGAATCTCCACTCGATTACATATTGAAAATGTATTTAGTACGTACTTGATGCGACGTATGCGCACATGGCGTTTTAACGACACTTTAATTATCGAAATGAGGTGACTAGTATCCGGGCCGCGGTTAGTCGGGATGAGGGGTTTTTGTTTGCACTCTCCGGCCAACCTTGCATATCGATATCCGCTTATCAGGCCCTTTGAAGAGAGAGAGACCGAAATGATCCTGAAGACCAACCAGCTGCGAGACGCGATTACCTTCGCTCTTGCGGTGAGTAGCACCGCTCTGGTCGGCACGGGCGCCGCGTTTGCCCAGGAAACCGGCAGCAAGGAAGCCACCACGCTCGATCGCGTCGAAGTGACCGGTTCGCGCATCCGCCAGGTCGACGTCGAAACCGCCGCCCCGGTTCTTCAGATCAGCCGCGCCGAGATCGAGAAGCAGGGCTACAAGTCGGTCGCCGACATCCTGCAGAACATCACCGCCGCCGGCTCGCCGGCGATCAGCCGCACCTCGCCGCTGTCCTCGGGCGAATCCGTCGGTGGTTACTACATCGACCTGCGCAACCTCGGCGCCAACCGCACCCTGGTGCTGGTCAACGGCAAGCGCCTGGGCGCGACCAACGACGGTCTGCAGGACGTTTCCTCGATCCCGTCGGGCATGGTCGAACGCATCGAAGTCCTCAAGGACGGCGCGTCCACCATCTACGGTTCCGACGCCATCGCCGGCGTGATCAACATCATCACCCGCAAGAATTTCGAAGGCGCCGAAGCCAACGCCTACATCGGCCAGTGGGGCCAGGGCGACGGCACCCGTCAGAGCTACGACTTCACCATCGGCTTCACCGGCGACCGCGGCTCGGTCACGGTCGGCGCCGAGTACTCCAAGGAAGATCCGGTTTGGGCGCGTGATCGCTGGTTCTCGCAGGCGGGCGCGCCCACCGGTCCGAAGAGCGAGCCGCGCGACTTCGTATTCTCCGGCACCACCCAATGGGGCGCGCTGCTGGCGCCGGTCGGTCGAAACGCCGCCGGCAATCCGGTCGACGCCTGGACCGGCCTTCGCGCCACGGGCCCCACCAATCCTGCAAGCGGCCTGCCGGTAAGCGCTCCGCGTTTCCTGGCCCGCGAAAACGCCGGCCTGGATCTGCGCGACTCCCGCAATTTCCGCGCCCGCAACGGTTCCGACGTTTCGCTGCCGTCCTCGCAATCGACCGTGTACAGCGGCATCGAGCGCAAGTCGCTGTTCGTCAACGCCGGTTACGACATCACCGACTGGCTGCGTTTCGACACCGACATCCAGTACAACGACCGCGACTCCTTCGCGCAGAACGCCGGCTATCCGTTCCAGTCCGCCGTCCTCGCCCCGGGCTTCAACACCCCGTTGTCGATCGACAGTTACTACAACCCGCTTGGCAATCAAAGGACCGGGCCGCTTCCGCCGTTCCTCACCGCCCCCACCGCCGTGCACTTCGTGCGTCGTGGCTGGGAAGTACCGCGCCAGGTCCGCAACAGCCTGACCACCTACCGCTTCACCGGTGCGTTCAGCGGCTCGTTCGAACTGGGTGAAGGCAAGATCTGGGATTGGGATGCCGGTTATCTGCTCAACGAGAACAAGGCCACCCAGATCAGCACCGGCAACCTCAACGTCGCCAACGTGCGTCGCGCGGTCGGCCCGTCCTTCCTCAACGCGCAGGGTCAGGTCCAGTGCGGCACGCAGGCCAATCCGATCGCCCTGGGCGTCGGCGGCGGCCAGTGCACCCCGTGGAACCCGCTGCTGCCGTTCGGCTATGCCGGCGCCAATGGCCTGAACGACCCGAACGTGCAGAAGTACCTGTACCAGAACGGTCAGGCTGTCGGTAAGACCAAGACCACCGACTACTTCGTGAACTTCAGCGGCACCCTGGCGACCTTGCCGGCCGGTGACCTGAGCCTGGCGGTCGGTTACGAGCACCGCAAGGAACAGGGCAACTTCTCGCCCGACGCCCTGTCGCAGACCGGCGGTTCGACCGATCTGGCCAGCGGTCCGACCGGCGGTTCGTACAGCCTCGACGAGTTCTACGGCGAGTTGCAGATTCCGATCCTGGCCGACATGACGGGCGCGAAGGAACTGACCGTCAACCTGGCGACCCGTTACTCCGACTACGACACCTTCGGCGACACGGTCAACAGCAAGTTCGGCGTGAAGTGGAAGCCGATCGACTCGTTGCTGGTCCGCGCGACCTACGCCGAGGGCTTCCGCGCCCCGACCATTTCCGACCTGTATGGCGGTCTGAGCCAGTCGTTCTCGTTCTACACCGATCCCTGCGACACCTTGTTCGGCAACTCCGGCGGCTCGGCTGCCTGCGTGGGCAACAGCGATCCGCGTCTGCGCGTGCCGGCGAACTTCCGCCAGCCGGCCAACACCGCCACTGGCCTCGCACCGCGCCCGAGCACTCAAACCGGCACGCCGTTCCTGTCGGGCTCGAACGATCAGCTGGTTCCGGAAACCTCGACCTCGAAGACCTTCGGCATCGTGTGGAGCCCGGGCTTCGTCGAGAACCTGAACCTGTCGCTGGACTGGTGGAACATCAAGATCGAAAACGCCATCACCGGCGATAGCCCGAGCCAGGTGCTGGCCGACTGCTACACCCGTGGCATTACTTCCCGCTGCAACGTCGAGCAGGATCCGTCGCGTTCGCGCTTCACCCGCGACCCGGTGACCGGCGGTGTCAACAGCTTCATCTTCGCGCCGATCAACGTGGGCTACAACGAAGTCGAAGGTTTCGACTTCGACGTGAACTACCGCATCGACACGCAATGGGGCCGTTTCGGCCTGGCCTGGCTCAGCAGCTATACCGTCAAGAACGAACTGCAGACCGACGTGCTCGGCGAAGCCGTGCCGTCGCAGCAGAACGGCTTCGGTGGTTTCTTCCGCCTGCGTTCGAACCTCAACCTGAGCTGGGACAAGGGTCCGTGGGGCTTCACCTGGGGCATGCGCTACTACTCCGGCGTAAAGGAGAACTGCAGCTTCGACGATCGCTGCTCGTTGCCTGACTACACCGCTCCGGAATTCAACGGCGCGAATACGCCGATGAACGAAATCGGTTCGAACACCTTCCACGACATGCAGGTCCGCTTCAACGCGCCGTGGAACGCCACGATCGCGGTCGGCGCGAACAACGTGTTCGAGCACTACTCCGCCCCGAACTACGACAACCCGAACTCGGGTTACGCGTATTACGGCGGCTACGACATCGGTCGCTTCATCTACTTCAAGTACCAGCAGCGCTTCTAAGCGACACCGCGGTATCGCAACACCCCAACACGGCCCCTCGGGGCCGTGTTTTTTTGTGGTCGGCGAATGTAGTCGCAGACCTTCATGCGACGCTAATTAGTCCTTAACAACACTTTAATTAATCCCCCAAGCCGTCTACTATCGGCCCGGCTTT
The DNA here is from genome assembly GCF_014779555.2 of Lysobacter capsici. Classification (NCBI taxonomy): domain Bacteria; kingdom Pseudomonadati; phylum Pseudomonadota; class Gammaproteobacteria; order Lysobacterales; family Lysobacteraceae; genus Lysobacter; species Lysobacter capsici. The sequence goes on along the minus strand of NZ_CP094357.1, from coordinate 1,338,382 downwards.
GCCAATTTAGGCCGTTGCTTATACGCCGTTTGGCAAGCCCCATTCGCTTGGCATTCCCGTTCGTTCAGGACACTTGGAGAGAGAGATGACCCTGAAGACCACCCAGCTGCGCGACGCGATCGTATTCGCGTTGTGCGTCGGTGCGACCAGCTTGGCCGGCACCGGACTGGCCTCCGCCCAGGACGCTTCGGCACCCGCCGCGGCTCCCGCTGAAGCCGACGCCACCACCCTGGATCGCATCCAGGTCACCGGCAGCCGCATTTCCATTCCGGGCCTGACCACCAATAGCCCGGTCATGACCGTCGATCGTGAAGAAATCGATCGCAATCAGCCGGTCACCGCCGAGGATTTCCTCAAGATCCTGCCGGGCGCCACGCCGGCGATCGGCCCAGGCGTCAACAACGGCGCCAACGGCGGCGCCACCGTCAATCTGCGCGGCCTGGGCGACAACCGCACCCTGGTGCTGATGGACGGCCGCCGAGTGGTTCCGTTCAATCTGTTCGGCGTCGTCGACACCAACGTCATTCCGGTCGCCCTGATCGAAAGCGTGGATCTGGTCACCGGCGGCGCGTCCGCGGTGTACGGCGCCGACGCGGTCTCGGGCGTGGTCAACTTCGTCCTCAAGCGCAACTTCGAAGGCGTCGAGGTCAACACCAGCTACGGCCAGTCGAGCAAGCAGGACGGCGATCGCCGCCGCACCGACGTCACCCTCGGCGTCAACCTCGACGACGGCCGCGGCAACGTGGTCGTCAGCGTCGGCAAGAGCGACAACGATCCGCTGCTGCAGGGCGCGCGCAGCTTCTCCGAATTCAACATCGACTCCACCGACGGCTCGCAGGGCGGTTCGGGCACCTCGATTCCGACCAAGGCGGGCAGCCTGGGCCAGATCAATCCGGCCACCGGCAGCTTCGACGGCATCCAGACGCTGTTCAACTTCAACCCGTACAACTTCAACCAGACCGCGCTGGATCGCTGGCAGGCTACCGCGCTGGGCCGCTACGAAATCAACGATCACGCCGAGGCCTACACCCAGCTGCTGTACACCCGTTCGAACGTGTTCTCGCAGATCGCCCCGGGCGGTTTGTTCGGCGGCCGTTTCAACCTGGGCATCGGCAACCCGCTGATTCCCGAACCGGCCCGCCAGCAGCTGTGCGCCGCGTTCGGCGTGACCGGCGGCCCGTGTTCGGTCGGCAGCGCCGGCGTGGTCAGCACCACGCTCAACCGCCGCACCACCGAGCTGGGCACGCGCTCGACCGACTTCCAGAACAAGGTCTTCCAGGCCACCCTCGGCGTGCGTGGCAACATCACCGACAACTGGCGTTACGACGCCTACTGGTCGCACGGCGAAGCCGATCAGCTGGTCGTCTCGGCCGGCTTCCTGTCCAAGGCGCGCACCCAGCAGGCTCTGTTGTCGACCGACGGCATAAACTGCGTCGATCCCACCGGCGGCTGCGTGCCGCTGAATCTGTGGGGCGTGGAAGGCTCGATCAGCCAGGACGCGAAGAAATTCCTCGAAGTCCTGACCTTCGCCACCCAGCGTGTCGAACAGGAAGTATGGTCCGGCTCGGTCAACGGCGACCTGGGCGACAGCTTCAAGAGCCCGTGGGCCGAGTACCCGATCGGCCTGGCGTTCGGTCTGGAAGGCCGCAAGGTCGACGCGATGAATCAGGCCGATGCCGCCTCGCGCGATCCGGTGGAAGTGCAGGGTTCCGGCGGCGCCAACCCCGACGTCCGCGGCAACCTGAGCCTGAAGGAAGCCTATGTCGAGGTGATCGCCCCGCTGATCAGCGGCAAGCCCGGCGCATACGCGCTTAACTTCGAAGGCGGTTATCGCCACACCCAGTTCAAGTCCGGCCAGACCGACGTCGACTACGGCAGCTACAAGTACGGCCTGGAGTGGGCGCCGATCGAAAGCCTGCGCTTCCGCGGCATGTTCCAGCGCGCGACCCGCGCGCCGAACATCAACGAGCTGTTCCAGCCGGTGTTCACCCAGCTCGACAACTCGGTGGTCGATCCCTGCCAGGAAGACCTGATCAACGCGGCCGAAGCCGGCACCCCGGGCACCCTGTCCAACCTGTGCGTGTTGACGGGCGTGCCGTTGGGCAGCGTCGGCAGCGTCGAAGAGCCCAGCGCCGGCCAGGCCAACATTTTCGCCGGCGGTAACCCGGTGCTCGGACCGGAGAAGGCCGACACCCAGACCCTGGGCCTGGTGTGGCAGCCGACGGACGAGTTCTCCCTGACGCTCGACTACTGGAAGATCGACATCAAGGACGCGATCACCCGTCCGGTCATCGACGATGTGTTCTTCGGTTGCTACGACCGCAGCCTCAACCCGACGTTGAGCGTCAACCATCCGTTCTGCCAGCTGATGCTGGGCGGACGCGACACCGGCGACGGCTCGGTCAACGGCGAAGCCCGCGGTCCGTTCCTGGACCGTTCCAACAACGGTCGCATCACCACCGACGGCTGGGACCTGGGTGTGCGTTACGGCATCCCGCTGAGCGACAACTGGGGCCGTCTGGACTTCTCGCTGGACCTGACCAAGACCGACTCGTATAAGTACAAGGGCCACCCGCTGGCTATCGAACGCGAGTGCGTCGGCCTGTACGGCATCTCCTGCAACACCATCGCCGGCATCATCTACGACTACAAGTCGAGCTTCCGCGCGGTGTGGTCGATCAAGGACTTCGAGCTCGGCGTCAACTGGCGTCACCTGAGCTCGATCGACGTCGAAGAAGGCAAGGTCACGTTCGCGCCGCAGTTCACCTCGATCGATGCGTACGACTACTTCGATCTGACCATGGCGTATGACCTGCCATGGAATGCCCGCATCAACTTGACCGTCAACAACATCGCCGACAAGAAGCCGCCGATGGTCGGCAGCAACATCGGCAATACCGCATTCAACAGCGGCAACACCTTCCCGCAGTACTACGACACCTTGGGCCGCTACTACACCCTCGGCCTGACCATGCGCTTCTGATAAGAAACACGATCCGAGTCGAATTCAAGGCGGGCTTCGGCCCGCCTTTTTTTCGTTCGGGATTCGGGATTCGGGATTCGGGATTCGGGATTCGGGATTCGGGATTCGGGATTCGGGAATCGGGAATCGGGAATCGGGAATCGGAAATCGGAAATCGGAAATCGGAAATCGGAAATCGAGGATCGGAAATCGGAAGTCGGAAGTCGGAAACGATCCCTACGACCGTCAGCGACCCGCCAAAAAATCCCGGTGCGCGCGCATCATCGCGTTGACCATCTCGCGCTCGGCCAGCGACAACAGCGGATTCCACACGTCGAAGATCAGCACCACGCGCAGTTCGTCGCTGTCGTTGTGGGCTTCGTGCTCGATCGAGTCGTCGAAGATCAGCACTTCGCCGACCTTCCATTCGCGCCGTTCGAATCCCACGCGATAGCGGCAGTTGTCCGGCACGATCAACGGCAGATGCACGACCAGGCGCGCGTTGGTTTCGCCGTGATGCGGCGGGATATGGGTATGCGGCGCCAATGCCGAGAACATCGCGTTCGGACAGACGTCGGCGATCGCCGCCATCTCCACCGCTTCCAATGCGGCGCGGGTCTGCGGGCAACGCGCCAGGTGCTCGTCGACCGGCTTGGAATAACTCCACAGCTTGTAGGTGCTCCAGCGCCGCGAATGGTTGAGCTCGCGCCATTGATTGACCGGATCGCCGGGCTGGTACTCGATGTAGGGGGTGAATTCGGCCTGCTCTTCGCGCAGCACCACCCGCATTTCCTTGATGATGTCGTAGGTGCGGCTTTCCAGTTCCTCGACCCAGGCGAACTGCGAGCGATCGTGGAACGGGATCGCCGGCAGGCGCGGCACGCACAATTGATTGCAGTCGGCGTGATACGGCTTGCTGCGGCCGACCATGATCGACGCCGCCTCGTCCCAGCGACCGAGCGTGCCGGCCTCGAGCGCGGCGCGCGGTCCGCCGACGCGATGAGCGAGGAATTCAGCGAACTCCTCGCGATACGCCTCGACTCGCCGGCTGGCGTGCAGCAACTGCTCCTTGAGCATGTCCGGCCAGTGCGTCTGCGGCGGCGCGACGGTCAGCGCGTTGCGATATGCATCCGCCGCCGCGCGCGGCTTGCCGCTGCGTTCGAAGAACGAGGCCTTGGCCAGCAACCCGGCCAGGAAATACGGATCGGCCGCCAGCGAGGCGCTGATCGCCTCCCACTCGGCGGCGCTGTCGCCGCGTTCGCGCTGGACCACGCCGATCGATAACAGAATCATCGGGTCGTTCGGCGCGGAACGGTGCGCGGCATGCAGCAGCTCGATCGCGCCCTGGGTGTCGCCCTGCTGGAACGCGTGGATGCCGAGGCTGTACAGCGCCTGCGGATGCTGCGGCGCGATCGCGCGGACCTGTTGCCAGAGTTTTTCGGCCTCTTGCCAACGGCCCGCGCGCGAGGCCAGGCCGGCGGCCTGGACCAGTTGATTGACCTGCTCGTTCAAGACCGCGTCCTCGCCGGGCTGGATGTCGCGGCCGCGCCCCTGCCGGCCGTCGCTGCGGTGCTTGCGCAGCGGACGCGGCATGCGCGTCCTGGCGAAGAAAATACACTGCCGGCGCGGCGGCGCACAGGCCGCGCGGCGACCGCCGTCATGCGGCTCGTAATCGCCGCGGCCAGCGCGACCGGCTTTGCGCCGGCCGCGGGATCGATCAGTTCAGTTCCAGCGTCGCATCGCCCGAGAAGGTCTCGAGCTTGATCTTGCCGCTGCCGCTGCCGTAGCGGTGTTCGAAGCTCGAACCCGGGCCGTGCTTGGGCCGCTGGATCTGCGCATCGGGCGCGCGCAGGTCGCCGCTGAAGCTCTGCCCGCGCACGTTCGCCGACAGGCTGCGCGGCAGGGTCAGGCGGATGTCGCCGCTGACGGTTTCCAGCGACGCCTCGCCGCCGTCGGCGAGCGCCGCGGCCACGCGCAGATCGCCGGACACCGAGTTGCCGGACAGCTTGTTCAAACTCGATTCGCGCGTGGCCACATCGACCTTGCCCGACACGGTTTCGACCGAGACCTCGCCGTTGAGCCGCCCGCGCAGTTCCAGATCGCCGCTGACGGTCTGCGCCGAGACCTTGCCGCTGTTGAGGGTCAGGCGCAGGTCGCCGCTGACGCTGTCGATCTCGGCCTCGCGAGGCGCGCCGGCGACGACGACATCGCCGCTGACGCTGTCGATGCTCAGTTCGCGCGAGGCCACGCCGCTGACGTCGACGTCGGCCGAGACCGCATCGATCTCCAGCTTCACCCGCAGCGGCACGGTCACGCGCAGTTCGGTCGGTTCGCCCTTGTCGCCGCCGGCGAGCAGGCCCATGCCGCTGCCGCGATTGGGGTAGCGCACCTTGATCGACAGGTTCTCGCGGTCGCCTTCGATCTCGAGCTTTTCCACGCCTTCGCCGAGCGAGCCTTCGATCTTGACCTCGGGCCGGTCCCAGGCGCGGACCTGGATCAGGCCCTTGACGTTGTCGATCTCGACGCTGCCGAGCGGATCGATCGGCCGGCTTTGATTGATCGGGGTCGCGGCGAACACCGGCAGCGCGACGGCCAGGCCGAGCGCGAGCAGGCCGACCGCGGGCAGACGCCGGAGAACGCGAGAGGTGGTACGGGAACGTGAGTGGATCATCGGGGCGTCCTCCTGGATCAGGTGTAGGCCACGCGCTGAGCCAGCGCGAGGCGACGTGCATAGGTGCGGCGCAGTTGTTCGAGCAGCAGGCGCGAATCGGGGTCGTGGGCCATCGCGTCGAGGATCAGCGCGGTGTTGCGGTCGAGTTCGTCGAACGCCGGCTTCAGCGCGAGCGCCTGCTGGCTCACCGGTTCGATCTCGCGCATCGCGGCTTGGTACTGGCGGGTCATGCCATCGGCTTCACGTTGGACCAAGCTAGCCGGCGTCGTCCCGGCGTGAGCGATGCCTGTGTCCGTTGGGGCAGAGGAATTTTGAGCAACGGCGCGACCATCAACCGGCTTAGTCCCGGCGTCAGCAATACCTGCAGCAGTCGATGCGGAAGAATCTTGACCGGCAGCGCCACCAACAGCGGCCACATCGCCCGCCGCCGTGCCATCCACCGCCGCTCCGCCCTTCCACATCACGCCCAGCGCCACCGCCAGCACCGCGACGCTCGCGGCCAGCGCCATCGGCGCCAACCAGCGCGGACGCGAGGCTTCGCGCGAACGCAGCACGATGACCTGCGGCGCCGGCGCTGCTTCGATCGGTGCCGCTTCGGCCGGCGCTATGTCGCCGGGCGCCGCCACGATCGGTGCGAGATGGTCGACCGGCGCAGGCTCGTCCTGGGGCGACGCCTGTTCGCCCAGACGCGCGGCGATACCGGACCACAGATCGCGGGCCGGCGGCGTGTCGCGCCGCAGCGCGCGCAATTGCCAGCGCAACGCGTCGGGCAACTCGCCGTCGGGCGTGGTCCGAGGATCGAGGGGTTTGTCGCTCATGCCTGTTCTCCGAGCCGGGTGCGCAGCAGGCTGCGCGCGCGGTGCAACTGTGCCTTGGAACTGCCGACCGCCATGCCGAGTTCGACCGCGATCTCCTCATGTTTCCAGCCTTCCACGTCATACAGCACCAGCACGGCGCGAGCACGCGGCGGCAGGCTGGCGACGGCGCGCTCCAGGTCCATCGACAGCGCGGTGACGTGGCCGGCGGAATCGGCGCTGCCGATGCCGTCGAAGGCGTCCTCGTCGCTGTCCTCCAGCGGCCGGCTGCGGCGTCCGCGCAGCTCCATCAGCGCGGTGTTGACCGCCAGGCGGTGCAGCCAGGTGCCGAACGCCGATTCGAAGCGGAAGTTCGGCAGCGCCTGCCAGGCGCGGACGAAGGCTTCCTGGGTCAGGTCCTCGGCGCGGGCGCCGTGATAACCGACCAGGCGCGCGATCACGCCGTGGACCCGGCTGGCATGGCGGCGGTACAGGGCCTCGAATGCGGCGACCCCGCCCGCGGCCGCCGCGGCGACCAGCGCGCGATCGTCCTCGGCTTCGGGCGAGACGGTGGCGTCGGCTAGGGATTCGTTCACGGCGGTCAGCATACTGAGTCCGATGCGGGGTCGGGGCTCAGGGTTTAAGGGATGGGTGGCGGAGTTGTTGCGGGAGCTGACGCGGAGTTCAGCGACGCAGGATGGCGCCCGGAAGCACGCGGACCGCGCATTGAAGCCCTCTCCCGCTTGCGGGAGAGGGTTTGGGTGAGGGTCTACCAGCGCTTGCAGCCCCTCATCCGGCCCTTCGGGCCACCTTCTCCCGCTTGCGGGAGAAGGGAATAGCGATCAACCCTTCAACGCAGCCGCAATCCGCCGCTGCTCATCGTGCAGCGCCTGCGGCATGCGCGGGCCGTACTCGCCCAGGTATTCGCCGATGCTGTCGAACTCCGCGCTCCAGCCGGCATGGTCGAAACCGAACAGCTTGGCGTGGGCTTCCTCGTTCAAGCTGACCCCGTCGAGGTTCAGATCCGTCGCCTTCGGCAGATAACCAATCGGCGTCTCGGTCGCGCCGGCCTCGCCCTTGACCCGGCCGATCATCCACTCGATCACCCGCAGGTTGTCGCCGAAGCCCGGCCACAGGAACTTGCCGTCGTCGCCCTTGCGGAACCAGTTGACGTGGAAGATCTTCGGCAACTTCGCGCCGGCATCGTCGAACGACAGCCAATGGGCGAAATAATCGGCGAAGTTGTAGCCGCAGAACGGCTTCATCGCCATCGGATCGCGGCGCATCACGCCGACCGCGCCGGTCGCGGCGGCGGTGGTTTCCGAGCCCATCGCCGCGCCGACCAGCACGCCGTGGGTCCAGTCGCGCGCTTCGAACACCAGCGGCACCAAGGACGCGCGGCGACCGCCGAACACGATCGCCGAGATCGGCACGCCGGCCGGATTCTCGGCTTCCGGCGAATAGCTCGGGCACTGCTTGGCCGACACGGTGAAACGCGAATTCGGATGCGCAGCGGGGCCCTTCCTCGCGTCGTAATCGTTGCCGCGCCAATCGGTGACCGGGGTCTGGCCGTTGTCGAGGCCTTCCCACCACGGCTGGTTGTCGGCGGTGACGCCGACGTTGGTGAAGATGGTGTTGGTCTGGATCGACGCGAGCGCGTTCGGATTCGACTTGGTCGAGGTGCCCGGCGCGACGCCGAAATAACCGGCTTCGGGATTGATCGCATACAAGCGGCCATCGGCACCCGGACGCATCCAGCAGATGTCGTCGCCGACCGTCCACACCTTCCAGCCGGCCTGGCGATAGCCTTCCGGCGGAATCAGCATGGCCAGATTGGTCTTGCCGCAGGCCGACGGGAACGCGGCGGCGACGTAATGGGTTTCGCCCTGCGGGTTTTCGATGCCGACGATCAGCATGTGCTCGGCCAGCCAGCCCTCGTTGCGGGCCTGATGCGAAGCGATGCGCAGCGCGTGGCATTTCTTGCCGAGCAGCGCATTGCCGCCGTAGCCCGAACCGAACGACTTGATCGCCAGTTCGTCGGGGAAATGCATGATGAAGCGGCGCTCGGGATCGAGCTCGCCGATCGAATGCAGGCCGCGCACGAAGCTGCCTTCGCGCTCGATCCGCGCCAGCGCCGGCGCGCCCATGCGGGTCATCACCCGCATGTTGGCGACCACGTACGGCGAATCGGTGATCTCCACGCCGCAACGCGCCAGCGGCGAATCGATCGGGCCCATGCAGTACGGAATCACGTACATGGTGCGGCCGCGCATGCAGCCTTCGAACAGCGCATCCATCTTGGCGTGCGCCTCATGCGGCGCCATCCAGTGATTGTTCGGACCGGCGTCCTCGCGTTCGTTGGTGCATACGAAGGTGAGGTGCTCGACGCGGGCCACGTCGTCGGGATGCGAGCGGTGCAGATAGCTACCCGGATGGGTGGCCTCGTTCAAGCTTTCCAGGGTGCCGTCGGCCAGCATCTGCGCGATCAGCGCCTGATGCTCGGCATCGCTGCCGTCGCACCACTGGATCTTGTCGGGACGGGTAAGCGTGGCGACCTGCGCGACCCATTCGTTGAGGGCGACCAACAGACTGCCCGCGCTCCCCGGCACGGCAGTGGCGGGGGCGGCGTCTTTCGATAGTGCATTCACGGCATTGCTCTCCAGCCGGGGAAACGATAGTAAAACGGTTCAAGACGAGGGGATCAGCGTCGCCATCATGTGTTCGACATAGGCCTCGAACTCGTCGTGCTGCATGCGGGTCTGGTGCAGTTGCAGATTCAACTGCAGGAAGCCGACATAGGCGGCGTAGAGCAGGCGCGCGCGATGCTGGGCATCGGTGCGGCTCAGGCCGGCCTGGCGGAACGACGCGGTGAGGTAGTCCAGGCGCCGTTCGGACACGCGCCCGATCACCGGCTGCACGGCCGGATGGTCCAGCGCCTTGAGCAGCTCGGAATAGATGACGTGCGATTTGACCTCGTGGGCGACGAGGTGGAACAGCGAGCGCAGGCGCTGGCGCGGATCGGGAATCGGTTCGAGCTGACCGAACACGGTCTCCTGCTCGACCTTCTCCCAACGCTCCAGCGCGGCCACCAGCAAGGCGTCGCGCGAGGGGAAATGCCAGTAGAAGCTGCCCTTGGTCACGCCGAGCCGGCGCGCGAGCGGCTCGACCGCGACCGCGGCCACGCCCTGCTCGGCGATCAGGTCGAGCGCGGCCTGGGCCCAGTCGTCGGCGCTCAACCGGCCGCTGCGTTCGGGCTTGGCCGGCTCGGTGGGCTTGTCGGCCGATCTGTCGGCGGGCTTACCGTCGGGCCGAAGATCGGCGGACGGCGTGTCGAGCTTCGGCTCGGGCTTGTTCGAGGCGGGCTGGTTCATGGATGACAAGTTTAACCATACGCCATGGTCGGGGACAGTACGCGGCGAAGAAGAGACTCGATTCGGGATTGGGGGATCGGGATTAGTGGGAACCGCGGCGGAAAACGCCGCCAATATGCTGCGATGCAACACAACTGGCGGCGAAACGTCCGCCAACGTCCCGCGTGGGCCCGCTCCGGCGCGGCTGGGGAAATCAGCCGGTCCATCATGGTTGACTTCACTAAACCGCAATTCCATACTCGGCCGTATGTTAAGCGTTTGATGCCAGCGTTTGAATGCCGGCCGGCCGATCCATCCAACGCGCGTTTCGCGCAAACACGCCGCCCCGGTTTTCCGCACTGACATCACGCGCGCCCCACTAGCCTGAGTGCAGCCGCATCCTTCGGAGCGCCGTCATGAGTATCGCGATCCCCTTCCTTGCCTTTCTCTTCATCGGCGCGATCGCCGCGTACCACCGTCTGCGATTGCCGGTCTGGGCCGCGCTGACCGCGACCGCGCTGGTCGCCTGCTGGTTGCTGGGCGCCAACCCGACCGCGGTCATCGTCGCCGCGGTCATCGTCGCGCTGATCGCGGTGCCGCTGATGATCCCGGCGATCCGCCTGCCGTTCATCACCAAGCCGCTGCTGGGCTTCTACACCAAGATCCTGCCGCCGCTGTCGGAAACCGAGCGCACCGCGCTGGAAGCCGGCACGGTCGGTTTCGAAGGCCAGCTGTTCTCCGGCAAGCCGGACTGGCAGCAGTTGCTGTCGCAGCCCAAGCCAGAGTTGAGCGCCGAGGAACAAGCCTTCCTCGACGGCCCGACCGAAGAGCTGTGCAAGATGACCAACGACTGGCAGATCACCCACGTCGATGCCGATCTGTCGCCGGACCTGTGGGCCTTCATCAAGAAGAGCAAGTTCTTCGGCCTCAACATCCCGAAGGAATACGGCGGTCTGGGTTTCTCCGCGCTGGCCAACCACAAGGTGATCCAGAAGCTGGCGACCGTGTCGAGCGTGGTCAGCTCCACCGTCGGCGTTCCCAACTCGCTCGGCCCGGCCGAGCTGCTGATGCACTACGGCACCCAGGAACAGAAAGACCATTACCTGCCGCGCCTGGCCGACGGCCGTGAAGTGCCGTGTTTCGGTTTGACCGGCCCGTGGGCGGGTTCGGATGCGACCTCGATCCCCGACTTCGGCATCGTCACCATGGGCGAGTGGAACGGCGCGCGCGTGGTCGGCGTCAAGCTGACCTTCGACAAGCGCTACATCACCCTGGCCCCGGTTGCGACATTGATCGGTCTCGCGTTCCGCATGTACGACCCCGAAGGCCTGATCGGCGACAAGCGCGACATCGGCATCACCATCGCGCTGCTGCCGCGCGACACCGCCGGCGTGGAAGTCGGCCGTCGTCATTTCCCGCTCAACTGCACCTTCCAGAACGGCCCGATCCACGGCAAGGAAGTGTTCATCCCGCTGAGCCAGCTGATCGGCGGCGAAGCCTATGCCGGCAAGGGCTGGCAAATGCTGGTCGAATGCCTGTCGATCGGCCGCTCGATCACCCTGCCCTCCTCGGGCAGCGGCGGCGCCAAGATGGGCGCGATCGTCACCGGCGCGTATGCGCGCATCCGTAAGCAGTTCGGCCTGTCGGTCGGCCGCTTCGAAGGCGTCGAGGAAGCGCTCGCCCGCATCGCCGGCAACGCGTTCGCGATCAGCGCGTTGTCGCAGGCCACCGCCGCGGCCGTGGCGCGCGGCGAAAACCCGGCCGTGCCCTCGACCATCGCCAAGTACCACTGCACCGAGATGGCCCGCGAAGTCGCCAAGGACGTCATGGACATCCACGGCGGCAAGGGCATCATCCTGGGGCCGAAGAATTACGCCGGCCGCAACTGGCAGGCGCTGCCGATCATGATCACGGTGGAAGGCGCGAACATCATGACGCGCTCGCTGATGATCTTCGGCCAGGGCGCGATCCTGTGCCACCCGTGGGTGCTCAAGGAAATGAAGGCGGCGATGCTGCCCGACAAGGCCGAGGCGCTGCGCGAGTTCGACAAGAACCTGTTCGGCCACATCGGCTTCGCGATTTCCAACGCCGTGCGCAGTTGGTGGTTCGGCCTGACCGCCGCGCGCATCGGCGCCGCGCCGGGCGACACCTACACCCGTCGCTACTACCGCAAGCTCAACCGTTATTCGGCGACGCTGGCGCTGATGGCCGATACCTCGATGCTGCTGCTCGGCGGCAAGCTGAAGTTCAAGGAATCGCTGTCGGGGCGCCTGGGCGACGTGCTGAGCCAGCTGTACATCGCCAGCGCCATGCTCAAGCGTTACGAAGACCAGGGCCGTCCGGTCGGCGACCAGCCGCTGCTGGCGTGGGCCTTCCATGATGCCGTGCACAAGATCGAACTGGCGCTGTCGGGCGCGCTGCGCAACTTCCCGATCCGTCCGGTCGGTTACCTGCTGTGGATGCTGATCTTCCCGTGGGGCCGCCGCGCGCAGGCGCCGAGCGATCGCCTGGGCCATCGCGCCGCGTCCTTGCTGATGTCGCCGAACGACGCCCGCGACCGTCTGGCCGAAGGCGTGTTCCTGACCCCGTGCGAGAACAACCCGGCCGGCCGCATCAACAGCTATCTGCAGAAGGTGATCCTGGCCGAGCCGGTCGAGCGCAAGTTCCTCAAGGCCCTGAAGAACAGCGACATCGAAGCGCTGGACTTCCCCGGCCAGCTCGACGAAGGCGTGCGCGAAGGCTGGATCACCGCCGAGGAGCGCAAGCAACTGGAAGAACTGCGCGAGATGACGATCGATGCGATCAGCGTCGACGACTTCGACGCCGCCGAACTGCGCTCGGCCGGGTACAAGCCGTACGCGCAGGACGTGAACCACGGCGACAGCGACGCGCGCGCTGCTGCGTAACGGCGCGCATCACGAACGCGGATCGCAGGATCATGGATCGCGTGAGAGCTTGAACGAAACGGCGGACCTTCGGGTTCGCCGTTTTGGTTTGGGGCGACGGAGTCGGTTGTCGGTTGTCGGTTGCCGGGGCTCGGGCTCGGGCTCGGGCTCGGGCTCGGGTTCTGGTTCTGGTTCTGGTTCTGGTTCTGGTTCTGGTTCTGGTTCTGGTTCGGAAAGAGTATTCGCGACCTCACCGAAGACACGAAACAACTACGACCCGACGCTCTCTCCTACCGTCATTCCCGCGAACGCGGGAATCCAGCGACTTTCGTGCAGTTGCGATAAAGGCACTAGATGTTCGGCTTCGCCGAAGTGAAGCGGAGCCCGCGTTCGCGGGAATGACGGCAGGAAAGTACGTGTGAACAAACTCACTCACGAAAGGCACCTACCCGACAGGCAGATAGGCAGATAGGCAGATAGGCAAATCGAAACATCAGCGCCGCCGCGAACAACCACACAGCGACGACCACCATCACGCATCGAACCAACAACGGACCACCCATGGCCGCCAACGTCCTGACCCTCTACAAAAAAATGACCCGCTACCCCGCCGGCCACTGGCTGTTCACCCGCGCCGTCTGCTTCAAGGCCCCCTACTTCGCCAGCATCCGCCCGCGCTTCGAATCCCTCGAACCCGGCCGCTGCAGCGCGACCATGCCGCACCGTCGCGCGATCACCAACCACCTGGGCACCGTGCACGCCATCGCCATGTGCAACCTCGCCGAACTCACCGGCGGCGTGATGACCGACGTCAGCATCCCGAACTCCATGCGCTGGATCCCGATCGGCATGAGCGTGGAATACCTCAAGAAAGCCGTAGGCACCATGCGCGCCATAGCGACCCCGGGCGCCGCCATCGTCGAATCCGCCAGCGGCTACGACCTGCCCGTAAACGTCGAAGTCACCAACCCCGCCGGCGAACCCGTATTCCGCGCGACCATCGCCATGCGCGTCTCCCCGAAACCCAAGCGCGACTGACAAGCACTGGACCGCCGCCGCGATTCAAACTGTAGGAGCGGCGCAAGCCGCGACCGCGCCACCGCAACTACATCGCAGGCCCGACCCTTACGTCGTCACCCACCGCCGCACGCCAGCGACCATCGACGCAAGCGCATCGCATCACCCTCACCGCCGACAGCCCACACCCATGACCGCAACCACATGGATCCACCTCGGCGGCCTGCACAGCCTGGCCTTCGCCGTATTCCACATGGCCTTCTGGAAACTGTTCCGCTGGCGCGACACCCTGCGCAGCGCGACCGTCGCCGACCGCGCCATCGTACAAATCCTCAACCTGCGCCTGATCTACGTCTTCCTCGGCATCGCCGCGCTGTGCTTCGTCTACACCGACGAACTGCAAACCACCGCCCTGGGCCGCGCATTGCTGCTGGGCATGTCGCTGTTCTGGGTGGGCCGCACGATCGAGCAATTCGTGTTCCTGCGGATCAACCGGCTGTTGGTGCATGTGCTGACCGCGCTGTTCGTTCTGGGCGCTGCAATTTTCGTAATACCTTTGTTGCCGGTCGGGTCGAACAAATAGACCGAAGCCTCAGCGCCATGCGCCCAGCGTAACCGGCTCAACCTCGGCGGCCGCCAGACCGGCGGCGGCCGAGATATTTGGGGAAATGCCAGCCCTCTGATTTCGCGCCGAGATCCTGTCACAGCGGCGACAAGAGCAGTGCCTCTCGAGTTTCCACCGAAATCTGATGCAATTCAAGAACAGAAAAATCATCTGTACCGTCGTGCAGACCATGTGACGCAATGAACCGCTGATCATTTTCGAAGACGAAACACAGGCCAAGCTCGCTGGGCCGCAACTGTTCAACCGCATTCAACGCCGAGGATCTTATCAACTCAAACCGAGTCAACTTCAAGCCGTTCAAACTTGACCAGAATGGCGTGGAAAATCGCGCATCGGTGGAATCGATCGAAAAAATATCCGAATCGTGTTCCAGGGCGTATTCATCAAGCACCCCTTCAGCACTCCGCTCGATTCGTACCACCACACTATTTTCTTCCGAATCGCTGGCAAGGCCGAGCACGCTACCATTATCGAAATAAATCGCCATCGGTCCCGAACATAGGGAAAACAGCGAAACCTCGTCAATTTCCGCTTCAGCAGCAGCCTCTTCGAGCGGCCACAGACTATAACGAAGCATTCGCACCACTTTTCGGCCCGTGAATCCGCTTAACATCGCGCGGGCCGCCGTCGGAATCGAGTATGAACTCATCCACCGTTCCTCTTAGAGAATTCGATGAGCTTATTGAACATAATTTTATTGTTGTCCGATAGTTTCGCTTTGGTCACCACCTTGAGCGGATCGGCGATCACCACTCGACCATCCTTGGCAACCAAGAACTGAAGATCGTTGATGGTTATCTTCTTGCTGATCATGATTTTCCTTATGTTTTCGAGATCAGCGGCACTTCTTGCATTCAAGTACGCGGAACTTCCACCGACAACGAAATCAGGCCTGCCCTTATCCTTATCCAATTTGACGACATCCTTAGAGCCTTGGGCGAAACGCTCATAAATTATGCCGACGTTTTCACCTACATGCACAGGCCCACGAGACTGAACCACCGGCAGTCCCGCCGCCTCGAGAGTATCCAGCATGTCCATCTCCTCAACGATTCCTCTGGTGTTCGCGACCACGTTTCCATCACGATATACGCCGACGACCAGGTCATCTCCATAGGCGAAAACATCTTTATTGCCGCCTGTGCCTAGTTTATTAGTCAAAACGACGGGATCAATTCGATCGGGAAGGTCGCGACTTCGAAGACGCAAGGGCTGACCGATTTCAGACGATGCGCCGTGCCCATGCATGCGCATTGCGCTCGGGTCTGTGGTCAGAATATCAGCCAATCGCGAGCCAAGTCTGTCCGCCCCAGAAAGCCTGGCACTGCGGCCGGGCAAGCGCACATCCATCTTCTGCGCGAATATCTGATCCAACAAAAGCTGCGCCTTCTCCTCGGAAGGCAGAGCCGTCAGTTGCGACGACACTTCGTTATAAGTATCACCAGGCTTAGCACTGAGCAAGCTCTCAATACCTACCATCCGATCAATTAGATGATCGGTGTTCGTGACCATGCGAAGTTTGTCGATCACGCCATGGCCGAGCGCTGCGACCGACCGATTGACTGCATTCGGAGCTGACAAAGCTGCCGCCGAGGCGGCGGAGTCCGCATCGAAGACCATCCCCGCACTTCTGTGTTCAAAGCCACTAATCCCTTCGTCGGCCCACAAAAGCAGTGTGTCGCCTGGCTTACGCAGATACTGATTGAGCTCGTCAACGCGGGGCTGTAAGGCAGTATCGATGGCGAGCGCAAAGGTCATCCTAGCCTTGCCGCTGGCAAAAAGCGCCTGCTGCTCCGTGTACGCGATACGCATGCGATCGTAGGCGAAGTAGTCGTGCGCATAAACTTGCTGCACCTCGGAGCGACTCAAATTGTCGGGAAGGGTTTCCAACCCCTGGCTACCACGCCAATAGCTGTAAGTCGGTCTATAAATCTCCCAGGGCAGACGATAGGAGTCATTAATGACTTTGCCATTGGCATCCAACTGGTAGGTCGCCAATACCCGATCGAGTTCCTTCGGCTCCTTATCCGCCGGCACGCCGCCCATATATACATTGCGGTCGTACTCGCCGCCCGGACCGAATGGGTTATAGAACGAGGCGTTTTGCTCTGCCTGCATTCGACGCTGCGCCGCGCGCTCACGTGACATCCCGATACCGAGCACGGTGACATCGCCCGCTACCGCGAGCAGGGACTGTCCCCAATCCCAACTCACTTCGGAGCCATACACCGCCTTGCGAATGCCGTAGTTCGCGCCTTCGCGCAGCAACGTGCGGCCGGCTTCCTTGACCACTTCGCCCCAGCGGAAGTGGGAGGCAACCTTCTGTACCACGGGCGCGGTGGTGGCGTTACCCGCGGACGTAGTCGCCCCGCCGGAGCCGATGAATCCGATCGCCGCGCCTACGCCTGCCGCCGCGATACCCGTGTAGCGATCGCGCAAGCTGTAGCTGACATCCTGACCCAGTGCCTTATCGATGGCATAGCTCATGTCGTAGCTCACCGCCGCCCGGGTGGCCGCGGTATTGACCGCCCCCCAGAACCCATCGCCCGCAGGAATGAACTGCGCGGTGAAATAAGCCGATGCGATCGCGCCGAAGCTATAGCCGTTGCGCAACCCGACGTTGTTTTCGTATTTCTGCGCAGCTGCCTCACCCAAAGGCATGACGTACGCTGCCACCACTGGGAATGCCGCGGACACCACGCTGGCAACCACGCGGATCAAGGTGGCCGTCAATTTTCGACAACTGTTCGGCCCCGTCGGTGGCTCGATGTAAGGCAAGTTCGGCTGAGTCGATCCGACCGCGTCTTGCGGGTCGTACGGCCTGAACGTATTCGCGTCATTGCTGTTGACGTTGACGTTCGGCGTATTGATCTGCGTGCCAGCTCCGAGTTCCTGGTCCGGGTCACTGAGCCCGTTGGCCTGCGCCAACACGTACCACAACTGGCTGGAGCCATAGACGCGCTGCGCGATGGCTTGCAGGGTTTCGCCGGCCTGCACGACGGTCGTGCCGCCACCTGCGGCGTATCCACCGGTCGCCAAGCTCTGCAGCTGCGGAGCGGTCAACTCACCGTACTGGTAACGCACCTGGCCGCCTTCACGCAGTTCGGCATGTTGCTGGCCGCCGGCATGCACGAACAGATAATTGGCGCGCGAACCATCGTTGCCCACGACTTGCTGGAATTGACCGGAACTGTTCAACGTGCCTTCGCGGCGGGTCATTACCCGACCTTCCAGCGTATTGGAGTAATAGCGGACACGGTCGTCGATGGAACCCGAAGTGAGTTGAGTCTTCTCGCGCTGCATCAGCAGACGCCCGAAGCCGTCGTAAGTCAGCGTGTTTTCGGTCGGCTTATAGTTGACCGTCTGGCTTTCTCCCCGCACGGTCGATTGTTGATAGCCTTCCCAGCCAACGAATGTCGTCGTGTAGTCATGCACGAACTGACCGGTCTGGGTAAAACGGTAGGCCCGCAGCTGGCCTGCCGCGTCGTAAGCGCTGTTACCCCACCTATCGATATTCTCGAGCTTGCTCAACTCCTTCAACGCGCCCAAATCGCTGGTCTGATTGGGCGCGGTGCCGGCATTGACCTGGTCGGACAGGGCGCGCCACTTGGCGGGCGTGTCCTGCGCGCGATCGCGGGTGATCTGCGAGATCAGGCGGCCATCGGCATCGTAAAAGAATTGCTCCGAACCCTTTAGCCAGCCGCTGACGTTCAACTTGCCCCACGGCATGCCTTCGCCGTCGAAGCCCAGGCTGATCTCCTGGCCCAGTCGGTAGTAGCTGCGCGTTTCCAGCAAGCGGGTGCCGGTGGCGTCGTAAATAAAGCTCTTTTCGACGCCGCCGTTGACGAAGCTGCGCACCGGATCGGTCATGTCGGTGTACAGCTCGGCGATCTTGTTGCCGCGCAGGTCGTAGACGCTGCGATAGACGAACGTGGTGAGGCTCTGGTCGTAAGGACTTTGGGACACGCGAATCCGGCCGACGTTGCGTCCGGCGGTGTCGTACAGCAATTCGTACGAGTCGGTGTTCGCGTACTGGAGATCCAGCACGATCTGGCTGTTATTCAGAACCCCTTGATTGATCTTGATCCGGTTCTCGGCATCGTAGGTGTACCAGTAGGTCTTCACCTCCGGCGCCACCGAATTCGCCGTCGCGCCAGACGATTGCGATTGCGCGAGGTTCTCCTCGGGAACCGCCGCCGCGCCCATGTCGAAGCTGAAGCTGCTCGATTCCGATTCGACCGGCGGGGTGACCACGTCCGGTTGGCCCGGTTTGATGTAGTCGGTGAAGAAGCGGAAGTTCAGATCGGTATAAAGCCCGGTCGAGTCGGTCGCGCGCAAGGTGATGTGGCGGTAACCCGAGAAACTGTCGTTGGGCATGCCGTCGAAACGGTGTCCGGTCGCCGGATCGAAGCTGTAGGTCAGGAAGGCGGGATAGCGCGTGCCGTTCTCGGCGGAGAATGGCAATACCTGATAGGTGATGGCGTCGTTGTTCGGATCGCTGAAGGTGCTCGGCGGCAGGACGAACGTCACCCGCTGCTTGTGCTCGAAGAACATGCTGTTGTTGTCGGGCGGGCGCTGGTTGATCACCGGCGCCTGCTGCACCACCGGTGCTTCGAAGATATGGACGTGGAACCCCACCGAGGTGCTGGCGCCCAGGGCGTCGGTCGCGGTGTA
This sequence comes from Lysobacter capsici, assembly GCF_014779555.2. Classification (NCBI taxonomy): domain Bacteria; kingdom Pseudomonadati; phylum Pseudomonadota; class Gammaproteobacteria; order Lysobacterales; family Lysobacteraceae; genus Lysobacter; species Lysobacter capsici. The sequence continues at coordinate 1,319,404 of NZ_CP094357.1, read as the reverse complement.
GACCAGGTAGTAATCGCCGACGGTGGACGGCGTGCCGCTCACGGTCATGGTCGCCGGGTTGAAGCTCATGCCCGGCGGCACGCTGCTCAAGCTGTAGGTCAGCGCATCGCCTTCGGGGTCGGTGGTGGTCGGCAGGCCGAAGCTGAAACCCGAACCGGCCGGAGCCAGCTTGTCGTCGATCTGCGGCGCGACCGGAACGCCGTTGGGTTGAACGACGAAACTCCAGGTGCTGGTCGCGCTGCCGCCTCGGCCATCGTAGGCGGTGAACACTACGGTGTACGTGCCCGCGTCTTGCGGGGTTCCGCTGACATAACCGGTAGCCGGGTTCATCGACATGCCCGCCGGCAGGCCGGTGACCGAATAGGTCAACGCATCGCCGTCGGCATCGGTGAATTTGGGCGTGCCGAAATTGCTGAAGCGTCGCTCTCTCAAATACGTCGTGGCGTTGGGGGACTGCGCCACCGGCGCGGTGTTCGGCTTGTTGTACAGCCTGACGTTCAAGGTCACCGAATAGCTGGCGCCGTTTTCGTCGGTGGCGGTCAATACGATCGGATAGACCTGTCCCGGCACGCCGTTGGCCGGCACCAATCCGGCCACCCGCAGCTGCGGCACCGATTGGCTCGACAGCACCTGCAACGACATCCAGCTCGGCATGCCGCTGGCGGTGAAACGCAACGAGTCGCCATCGACGTCCTGGAATAGCGAAGCCACCGGACGCGTCCAGATGAAATCGCGACCGATGTAGGCCTCTTCCTGCGGCAGGCTGGTCACGCCGCCCGGACTGCTGTTGGCCGCGGCGGTGAGCTGGACCTGCTTGACCACCGAGGCGCCATTGCGATCGGTGGCGCGCAGTTGGATCGTGACGCTGCCATCGACCGGCAGGCCACTCAACCGAAGCAGGGTCGGATCGGTGAGATCCACGCGCAGCCACGCCGGCAATTGCGCGAGGTTATCGATGCTCAGGCTGAGTTGGTCGCCGATGTCCGGATCGTAGAAGAAGTCGCCGGGTCGAAGTTCCTGGGTCCAGCTCTGGCCGGTCTTGGCGCGCAACTGCGCGACGTTGCCGTTCAACAGGACGGGCGCGCTGTTGGTGCGCACCTGCAACACGAACGCGACCTGCGCGCTCGGGCCGCCGGGATCGGCGGTCTGATGGACGCGTAATTTGATTCCGATCGCCTGATCGGGGGCTCCGGCATCGGGATTGGCAGTGAACGTGATCCGCCCCGTGACCGGATCACGGCTGACACTCAACCACGACGGCAACGGGCTGCTGCCTGCATCGTCCAGGGTGACTTGCAAGGTCAGCGGGTCCTGTTCGGCATCGCGGAACAGTTCGCTGAACAGCATGCTGAATTGAGTGGTCTTGCCCTTGCCGATCGTGCGCGTGCCGGGATCGCCGACCACCACCGGACCGTTGTTGCTGACAGGAACGCCATCGACATTCGGACCATAGCCCGATGCGGCGCGCACGCTACGGCGGTTGCCGACCGCATCAAAGCTGTAGGTCAGATCGAATACGCGCTTGCTGCCGCCGCCGGACAGGTCATCCTGCACCACTCGCTGGATGCGGTTGTGGCTGTCGTACCAGGTGCGGGTAACGGTATGCACGTACTGTCCGCCGCCGTCGCTGGTGCTGACCTCCTCCAGCGTGCGATTGCCGGCGGCGTCGTACTCGTAGCGGTAGGTAGGGGCCGCGCCGTTTTCATGAATCGCCTTGACTCGGCCATCGGCGTAGTACGTGGTGTAACGATAGGCGTATGCCGCCGCACCGCCCGACTGGCTCTCGGCGGTGAGCTGACCGGTGATCGGGTCGTAGGCGTAGTCGAAATCGCGGCCGCTAAGGTTGTTGTGGTCGATCAGGCGACCATAAATGTCGTAGTCCCAGGTCAATTCGTCCTTGTTGACCGTCTCGCCATCGCGATCCTGCAACGGATTGCCGCTCAAGCCGTTGCTCTCGCGGATCTTGCGACCCATTACGTCGTAGGCGTAACTGTTGCTCACGCCTGCCGCGGTCTGGCTGTTGATCAGCAGGTGCCGGCTGTCGTAGTCGTAGAGCGACTGTTGGCCCAGCGCGTTGGCCACCACGATGCGGTCGCCGTTCTGGTTCAGCCAGTAACGCTGCAATGCGGTGCGCACACGCTGCGAAGTGCCCGAGGCTGGCAGGTAGTCGCCGATTTCGACCAGACGTCCCAGGTTGTCGTAGTCCTTGTAGGCCAGGTAGCCCAGCGGGTTCTGGGTGATGCGCTGGTTGCCCAGCGCGTCGTAGGCGATCAGCGTCGCCTGACCCAGCGCATCCCTGGACGCGATCATCTGGCCGACGGCGTTGTACTCGTTGGTGCGGGTGTTGCCGTTGGCGTCGCGGGTGCCGACCAGGCGGCCCAACGCATCGTAGAACCAGTAGTTGACCGGACGCAGCCAGATGCTTTGGCCGCTTTCCGACACGACCTCGACCAGCGGCCGCTCGTCGCGCGTGACTTGATTGGATTCGTTGTAGCGGTAGTTGGTCTGGTAACCGCGCGCGTCGATCACTTCCAGCACGTTGCCCCAGCGATCCAGACGCTGCTGCACGCTCAGGGTGGCATTGGGATCGGTGGTGTTCGACGGCAGGCGGGTGGCGGTGGTGCGGCCCAAACGATCGGTGGTGTTGAACGTGGTGGCGTCGACGCTCTGGCGGCCGCCGCCGGTCTGGCCGTCGCTGATGACGACCACATGCGATTCGCGTACCTGATGACCGGCCAGGTTGTAGCCGAAGTTCCGCGCGCCGAAGTTTTCGTTGGAGGTGATCAGGCGCCCGGCGGCGTCGTAGGCATAATTCAGGCTGCCTTGCAGGCCGGCATAAGTCTTCTGGACGATTTCGCCGAAGGCGTTATAGACCACGGCCTCGGACAGATCGGTGCTGGAACCGCCACCGTTGATCAGATCGCGGGTCTGGCCCACGCCGGTCTGGCGCCCGGCCTTGTCGTAGCTGTACCACGTATGCACGCGCACATCGCGGCTGGCCTGGGTTCCGCTCAGCACATACCAGCGGTGGCTGACGTTGTCGGCGGCGTCGTAGTCGGTATAGGCCGTGTCGCCGTTGGTCGCGGAGGTGGCGACCGCGCGGCCCTGCCAGTCGTAACGCACGCGTTCTATCTGATCCTTGTTGCCGTCCTCGACCACTTGGCCTGCGGCGTTCTTGCCGCTGGCGAAGCGTCGGGTCAGCACGAGGTTGCCGAACGCGTCGTAGATCATGCCGGTGTACGGCGATGCATCCGCGTACACGTTCGGATGATTGAGGTCATAGCCGGTGTTCTGCGCCAGGATGCCGAAGGTGCCGTCGTTGATGACCTTGCGGGTCGGCTCGGTGACGCTGACGGCATGGCCCAGGGCGTCGTACTCGGTCGAGGTGGTGCCCGCGTCGTTGATGATCTGGGTGACCCGGTCCGCGCCGTCGTAGCGGAACTGGGTGACGACATCGCGAACACCCGAGCTGCCGTCGTTGCGCTGGAAGTGGCGCACCACGCTTTCCGATATTTTCCGGCCGAGCGCATCGAAGCCCAGACGGGTGATGCGGTCGTAGCCACTGATCTCATCGCCGGCCGACGGCAGCGCCGGCGGCGCGGCGGTGCTCAAGCCGCCCGTCCAGACCGCCTTGGCGTACTCGATGCTTTCGACCACCTCGCCGGTGGCGTTGTAGCGCGCGCGGGTGACGTAGCCCTCGGCGTCGACCGTCATCGTCACTCGGCCAACCAGATCGTAATAGGTGTAGGTGTCGGCCCAGCGCGCGTCGGCCTGACCCGCGGTGCCTTCCAGCAGGATCGACTCCTTGACCTTGTTGCCGAAGCCGTCGTACTCGATCCGCACGGTCGGCGAGCCGGTCGCGGCGGCGCCGGTCGAGGTGTAATAGGCGATCTGGGCTTGTTCGATCTGCACGGCGAGGCCGCGCTGGTCGTAGCGCGTGGCGATGGTGCGGTCGGACGCGGAGGTCGCGGCGGCGGCTTGCATCTGCGCCATCGACAGCGGCTGGCCTGGAGACCAGCCGGCCAAGGCTCCGACGTTCAAGGTCTGCGCGTGGCGGCGCAGATTGGTCTGCTGGCCGAATCCGTCGTAGCCGTAGGCGGTGACGTAGTTTTCCTGATCGACGTCGTAGGCCAGTCGGCCCAGGTTGTCGTAGACCTTGTAGCTGTAGTTTCCGCGCACGTCCTTCTGCGCGACGGCGCGGCCGAGCGCGTCGTAGGTGATCTCGATGGTCGGCTGGATGCCCGAGGCGATCAGCTGTCCGTTGGCGGGATCGATCTTGCCGGCGTCGGGGAAGATCGTGCGGATCTGATTGCCGCGGTTGTCGTATTCGTAACGGGTAATGCGCGCACGCGCGCCATCGGCATCTTCGAGGCGGCGGGTGACGTTGCCGAGCGCGTCGTACTCGGTGCGGGTGACGACACGGCGCACGCCATAGCTCTGGGTGCCGGCGGCATCGACGTTGGCGATCCAGACCTGCGGGCTGATCTCGGCGGTGCGGCGGCCGGCCGCATCGTATTCGTAGTTCCAGACATGCCCGTTCTTGTTGCGCAGCGCGGTGACCTGGCCCAGCGGGTTGTAGGTGTACTCCTCGTACTGGTTGAGCGCGTCGGTGACGCGCAGTACACGGCCCATCGCGTCGTAGGTCGTCGTGGTCGTGCGCACCTCGGCGATGGCCGCCACCGCGGCGGAAACCGCCGCGTCGTTCATCGGCGTTGAGATCGAGATGTACCCGCCATAGCGACGGGTCTCGATGACGCGACCGGCGCCATCAAAGCGCTGTTCGTTGACCGCGCCGAGATCGTCGACGGTGAAGCGCACGCGGCCGGCGGCGTCGAAGACGTACTGGGTGGAGCGGTAACGATCGGCGGTGGCGTAGGCGCCCGCCGCGTTCAGCGCGGTGCCGACATCGGCCGGTGTCGCCACCGGGCCGAGTGCGATCGGCACGGCGTACTGGTACTGCGCGGTTACCCGGCCGGCGCCGTCGTAGCGGCGTTCGTTGACCAGATAAGTGCTGGCGCTGTTCTGAGTCAGCGTATAGCGCTCGCGGCCCGCCGCATCGTAGATGTGGCGCACGACCGCATCGGCGGCGTTGTTGACCGGCGTGACCGCGGCGATATCGGCGACGCTGGAGGTGCCGGCGACCAGCTTGGCCAGCAGCGGCGCGGCGATGGTCGCGGCCTGGGCGTGGCGGCGTTCTTGCACGACGCGGCCTGCGGCGTCATAGCTGCGCGTGCTGACGTAACCGGCGCCGTCGATCGTCGCGGCGATGCGGCCGGCGCTGTCGTAGACCTGATAGCTGCGTAGGTCGCGCGCGTCGTTGGCGATCGCCGCGACGCGGTCGCGCACCATGCCCATCGCCACCGGGTCGCCGGCGATCAGCTTGGACTTGAACGTCGCATCGGTGTTGACCACAATCGCGGTCGCGTACGCGCGCGTGCCGACCGGGCGGCCGGCGCTGTCGTACAGGATTTCGACCACTGAGCCGTTGCCGTCGACGGTGTAACGCGCGCGACCGGCGCCGTCGTAGCTGGTGTAGGTGACCAAGTCGGTCTCGTTGAACACGGCAACGACGTCCACCACGTCCTGCGGCGAGGCCGTACCGGCGACCAGCTTGGCGCGCAGGGTCGGGTTGAGCTGGGCCGCGTGCGCGTAGCGCTTATGCACGGTCTGGCGACCGGCGGCGTCGTACACGTACGAGATCACCGTGCCGGCGTTATCGACGGTGGTGCGCAACTCGCCGAGCACGGTGAACACCTGGTAGGTGACCAGATCGCGTGCACGGTCGGTCGCTGCATCGTTGCGCAGCGCGTCGAGGTTGAAATCGCTCAGCTGCGCCGTGCCTGCGAACAGCTTGTTGAGCATGGTGGTGCCGAAATCCGGCCACAGCGCCGCGTAGTTCCGGATCACCGAGACCCGGCCGGCGGCGTCGTAGGTGAATTCCTGGATCGTGCCGATCGTGCTCAACACCAGCCGCGCGCGGCCGTCGCGGTCGTAGACGGTGTAGCTGCCCGGGTCGGTCGAGCCCCATGCGAGACGTGCATCGAGCTGCGCGATGGTGGTGGTGTCGGTCAGGGTCGATGCGTTGGTCGCGGCGATGAAGGTCCGCGTCGCGACGACCTTGCCGGTGACATCGAACCAGTTGCGCGTCATCACCCCGAGCGGATCGACCGTATAGATCATCCGATCGGCTTCGTCGTAATAGAACCGGGTGACGTTGCCGGTCGCGTCGGTGCGACGCACGACGTTGTCGTTGGCGTCGTAGGCGTAACTCGTTATCAGGTTCAGTCCGGCCGGATCGAAGCGTTCGGCGGTACGGCGACCGAGGGCATCGTAGTCGTACTGGATCGTGCGCGCCTGCGCGGTGCCGGCGCCTTCGGTGACCGTGATCTGCCGGCCCAGGGCGTCGTAGGTGTAGGCGGTGCGCAGGTTCAATCCGGCCGGATCGGCGGCGACCTGGGTCAGGCGGCCTTCGCGGTCGTAGCTGTAGGCGGTCTTGCGGCCGCTGGCGTCGGTGACTTCGCTCTGGCGGCCCTGACCGTCGTAGCGGTAGGTCGTGGTCAGCGCGAGGCCCGCGGAATCTTCGATCCGCTGCAACAAGCGGCCGACCGCGTCGTAACGCAGTTCGACCCGGCGGCCGGTGCGATCGACCGTCGCGCTGAGCAGGCCGCGCACGTCGTACTCGTTGGAATCGGCGCGGCCGAGCGCGTCGGTGGTGCTCTTGAGGTTGCCGTCGCGATCGTAGAGGTAGCTGGTGTTGGCGACGGTGCCGCCCGGCAAGGGCGTTGCGACGTTGACCTGCTGGCCGTGGCGATTGAAGGTCGTGGTCACGCTCACGCCTTCGGGCGTGGTGAAGGTGGTGGTGCGATTGGCGGTGTCGTAGGCGCTGGTGGTGGTGCGGCCCATCGCGTCGGTGACGCTGAGCACGCGGCCGTAGGCGTCGTAGCTGGTGCTGACCAGCTCTTGGCGGCCCATCACCGTCTGGCTTGCGGTCAGCTGCCGGCCGAGTCGGTCGTAGCTGTAGGTCGTGGCGATGCCGCGCGCATCGACGGCCGTGGTCACGCGGCCAAAGGCGTCGTAGGTCCAGCCTTGCGCACGCGCAATCGAGCTGCCGACGCCTTTGCGGCGCGCCGTGGCCAAGCCGCGGCGGTCGTAGTCGGTCTCGACGGTCAACGCGCTGGGAGCGCCGAACGCCGAAACTTCACGGATGCGTTCGCCGAAGGCGTTGTAGGTGTAGCGCGTCGCCGCGTTCTCGGCGTTGACGCTGCCGACGACCTGACCGCGATGGTTGTACGTGACGCTGCGCCGGCTGTCGCTGGCGGCGACATAGGCCAGCATGGTGATCGCGCTGGCGACGCTGTCGCGACTGCCGGCGGTGGCCAGGGTGATGCGGCCGGTGTAGGCGGTGGTCTCGGTCGCTTCGCCGAAGGCGTTGTAGCGGGTCTCGACGACTTCGCCTTGCGCATTGGTCACGCCGCTGGCATCGGCCACGCCTTTGACCACGAAGGTCGGGCGGCCGCTGGCGTCGTAGAAATACCAGGTCTTGTTGCCGGCCGCGTCGATGCTTTCGCTGCGCTGGCCCAGGCTGTTGTAGCTGTGGCGCACCCCGTACTGGGCGTACAGCGCGTCGAGCTGGGCTTCGCTCATGCCCGGCAGTACGCGTGCGGCGCCCTCGCCGTGCAGTTCGCCGATCAGTTCGCCGAATACGTTGTAGCGCATGCGGCCTTCGCGCAGTTCGCTAGTGTCGGCGGCGACTTCGCTGCGGATCAGGTTGCCCTGGGCGTCGTAGGTATAGCGGGTGACGGTGCCTTCCGGGTTTTGTTCGGCGATTACGCGGCCCAGGCTGTCGAAGCTGCGACGCGATTCGCGCACCGCGCCGGCCGCGGCCGATGCACGCAGCGTGGCGAGGGTTTCGTTGCCACTCAGGCCGCCGAGCTTGAGCGCGTAGGCCTTGGTCGAGACTTGCAGGCGACGTGCGTCGTGCACGAACTCGGTCAGATAGCCTTCGGCATTCAGCGTCGCAACGAGGTTGCCTCGGCCGTCGTAGAACCATCGCGTGGTCTGGTCGTTGCCCGAGGTCGCCGGGCGCAGATCGTTCAATGCGCCGCTGGCTTGCTGCGCGGCCGGAGTGACCGTGGCGTAGGCGACGCTGCGGATGCGGCGGCCGGCGAGGTCGTAGCTGTGTTCGGTCAGATAACCTTCGGCATCCAGGCGCCCGGTCTCGCGGCCTTGGGCATCGTAGAAATAGCGGGTGACGCGCGCGGTCGCCATGGTGCCGGCGGCATCGGTGGTACGCGTTTGCAGCAGACGGTTGGCGCCATCGTAACTGTAGGTGGTGATCGCGCCTTCGGCGTCGATCTGGGTGATGACGCGGCCCAAGGCGTCGTAGCTGGTCGAGGTGATGCGATCGTCGGCGGAGCTGGTCGGGCGTGCGTCCTCGATCAGGTTGTAGACGTAAATGTTTCCGATCATCGCACCCGGGCGAAAGATGCTCAGACTCTGCGGCGCCATCGATCCGCTTGTTCCGCCGCCCGGATTGCCGGGTCCCGGATCGCCTGGGCCTTCTGGTTCGCCCGAACCGCCGTCTTGCCACAGCGCAGGGTTTACCCGCGTCGCGTACCGTTTTGTCTGGATGATGCGTCCGAGCGCATCACGCACGAATTCGGCGACCGCGCCGGTCTCGTCGACCTGACCGGACAACTGCCCCTCGGCGTCGTAGAAGAAATACGTGCGCGCGCCGCCGCTGTCCTCGGACGCGCGCAGGCGGCCGGTGCTGTCGTAGTAGTTGCGCGATTCGCGCACGCCACCCGCCGTGCCCGACAGCGCGCTTTCCTTGACGTAGATCAAACGGCCGGCGGCGTCGCGCTGTTCGCTGCGGATGCGGTCATTGTCAGTGTTTCCGTCGCCGACCACGCCGCCTTCGATGATCGCGTGCGACAGGCGCTGCGAGTCCTGATAGACCCAGGTTCGCGACTGGATCATCGTGCCTTTTTCGTAGACGGTCTCCGACACCATGCGCCCGAGGCCGTCGTAGCTGTACCAGGTCTGATAGCTGCCTTCCGGACTGGTGTGGTTCTTGATCAACACCCGGCCGTGTTCGTCGTAGCGATAGCCCTCGATCACGTCGGCGTCGCTTTCGATGCCGTTGCCGCTCGCGTCGACGCTGGCGTAACTGCGGTCGCCGCGCGCCTCGACGCCGGAGTAGGTGTAATCGGTCAGCGTGCTGTTGGCCTTGCGCGCGGTGGTCGCCCACGCAGCGAGATCGGCGGTGGTATAGGCGCCCGAATACGCTTCGCCGAGGTACTGACGCGACTTCGACATCCGGCCGATGCCGGTACCGCTGGTGTAGTACTCGACCTCGCGCACCGCGCCGGCGGCGTCGATCACGAAACGCAGCCGGTCCTGGGCATCGTAGAGGTAGCGCGTGGTCAGGCCGCCGCTCGGCATCGCGCCGGCAGCGGCGCCGTCGCTGTCGAGCCCGGTGTAGACGGTCTCGCTGGCCAGTTGGTTGTTGCCGGTGTAGGTGCGCTGCACCACGCGGGCGCTTGCATTGCTGCCGGCCTGCACCCGATCCCATTGCCAGGTGACGTTGCCGTTGGCGTCGTAGGCATAGTCGGTCTGGGATAGAACGAGGCCGCCGTTCTGGGTCGATACCCGAGTGACATTGCCGGCGGCGTCGTAGGCATACGTGGTCGTCTCGCGCAGGCCGTCGACCGCTGGCTGGCGGACTTCGATCAGCTGCCCCGACGCATCGTAGATATACGTCCACATGCGACCGGCGGAATCCGTCACGCTGGTGGTGGTCGCGCTGTCGTAGCTGAAGGTCAGGGTCTGGCCAAGGCCGTCGCCGTCGTTGTTGTTGGTATCGCCGCGGGTGACGGTCTTGACCCGGTTCTGGGCGTCGTAGGTGTAACTGGTGACGCTGCCGTCGCTTTGTTCGACCCGCGAGATCAGCAGGCTGGTCGCATCGGTATAGGTATAGGTGGTCTTGAACAGATAGCCGTCGTTGGAGCCCGCCGCGGCGGTCCATTGATCGTGATCCGGCGTCGACCCGCCCGTGGCCACCACGCCCGGAGTCAGGTCGACGAGCACCGAGGCGAGCCGGCCGGCGGCGTCGTACTCGTACCAGGTCTGGCCGATCGCGACGTTATTGAGCTTGCTGGTCACGCCGCTCAGGCGGCCTTGCGCGTCGTAAGCGAATACGAAGCGGCGGTCGTAATCGACCACCGCCGTGGCGACGCTGGACACCCGCCCGTTGGCGTCGTAACTCACGTCCCAGGCCAGCGGCTGCGCCCCGTCCGTGCGCAGATCGCGCAATTGGGTCAGCCGGCCCTTCAGGGTCGCGCTGGCGTGGTCGGCGTAGCGCTCTTCCTGGCGCGTGCTGCCTTCGACATAACTCCAGGTCGAGCTGCCGGCGTCCCAGCTCAGACGGTCGTGCGCGCCCTCGCCGGTGCTCGAGCTGTACACGCCCGCGCTGACGAAGGTGAAGTCCTGATACGAACCGTCGCCGGTATGCCGGCGCATCACGCTGCCGGCGGTGTTGAACGTGCCCGAGAGCAATTCCACCCGGCGCTCGAACCCGGTCAGCCAAGCATCCGCGCCCACTTGCGACAGCTGGCCTCGGCTGTTGTAGGTGCGGTTGAAGCCGACCAGCATGCCGCGGAACAGGACTTGGTCGTCCTGGCTTTGCAGCAGCAGATTGCCGGTGGCGACATTGACGAACTGATTGTCCTGACCCTGACCCAGGCGGGCTCCGCCGCCCAACCCCATTCCGATCTGACTCGCCGAGCTGTTGAACAGCCCCAGACCATTCCCTGAAATTACTGCCGCCATTGCCCGCGCTCCCGAGTGATCGGGCCGCCCGGCTTCGGGCGACCTCTCTAAGAGCACTAATCCGGCATGGCGGGAGATTGTTTAGGGCACAGCGATTGTGTTTTCAGACCTGGGCGCCGGCCAGGATCAAGCCGTTCAGGCAACCTCGGGCTCGGGCCGCTCGCCGGCCGACATCAGCACGAACCCCAGCAGCACCGACGCCGCCACGATGCCGGCGGCGACATAGCCCACCCCGCCGATGCCGATCGCGTCGATGACCCGGCCGCCGACCATCGCGCCCACGCCGATGCCGAGGTTGGCGCCGGAAATGTTCAGCGACGCGGCGAACGCCGGCGCCTGCGGCGCCGACTTCATCACCCGCACATGGCTGACCGGGAACAGCGCGGCCTGGGTGATGCCCCACAGCGCCAGGGTCAGCGCGAACAGCGGCAGCGACTGAATCGCCGGCACCACCAGCACCAGGCCCAGCGCCATCGGCACGCTGAAGATCAGCGACGCGGCGAGCGGGTTGCGGTCGACGATGCGGCCGCCGAGGGTGTTGCCGATCAGGCCGACCGCGCCGAACGCCATCAGCGCCCAGCCGACCACCGAGCCGTCGAACCCGGCCAGCCGTTCGAACAGGTCGGCCAGGTAGGTGTAGGCGGTGAACATGCCGGTGAACAGCAGGATCGACAGCAGCACGTGCCCGCTCACGCGCGGATCGCGCAGCACCTGGAACTGCTCCAGCAGTTTCATCTGCGGCTTGTCGACGCGGCTGTCGGGCAGGAACACGAACAGCAAGGTGGCCTTGAGCAAGGACGCGATCGCCAGCGCGACGAAGGCCGCGCGCCAGCCGAACGCATCGGCGATGAGGGTTCCGGTCGGCACGCCGATCACGGTCGCGCAGATCACCCCGAACGAGATCACCGAGATCGCGCGGCCGGCGCGTTCCTGGCCGACCAGATCGACCGCGGTTTCGCTGGCCAATGCCCAGAACACCGGCACGCCGAGCGCCGGAATCACCCGCGCGAACGCCAGCACGCCCAGGTTCGGCGCGATCGCCGCGATCAGATTGGACGCGGCGAACAACAGCAGCACCACGATGAACAAGCGCTTGCGTTCGAAGCGGGAAAAATACGCGGTCAGAAACGGACCGCTGGCGGCGACCGCGAACGCGAACAAGGTCACCAGCAGACCGGCCTGCGACACGCTCACGTCGAGATCGCGCGCGAGCGAGGGCAGCAGGCCCACGAGAATGAATTCGGTCGTCAGCACGGTGAAACCGGCCGCCGACAGCAGGATGATGGGCAACAGCACGGGACACTCCGCATATGGGATCGCCGCGGCCTGGCGAATGCCGGGCCGGGACGAGGGTCGGGGGAAGGAAGAACGCAGAAGGTCGAAGGCGCGCCGCGTGCCGGCGCATGGACCTACTCTAGGAGACCGCGGCGCGCCGATAAACCGCGCCGCGCTGTTCGCATCGTTCTGGACGAAGGACGATGCGCGCAAGCCTTGGGGCTACAGGCATTGCCGATTTTTCGGCGAATCGGGACTGTAAATCCCGAAGGACGGGCTTATCGCCTGCGTCGTCGGGCCAATACAATCGGGGAAAAAACATCGGCCCTGCTCATCGCCGTCATGGAGCGGCGATGCATGAGCGGATGCCGATCGCGTGAAGATTACAATCGCCCGATCGCTGGCGCGAAGATCGCCGACCGCATCGCAACCGGCGCACGGACCGCAGCCACTGCAAGAGGATACCCGGGACAACGATTATCCGTGCATGCGGCGTAAGATTGCGTCATAAGCAAGTCGGCGGCCATTCGCGACAAACAAGGAAGCATGGACGTGTCCCAGCCAGACGAACCGCGCCCTCGGGCCAGACCCGAACGCATCCCCTACTTTTTTCTGGCCGCGGTATTGATGCTGTTTCTGCAAAGAACCGCGAAACTCTGGAACGGCACGTTCTTCGGTCCGAGCCTGTACGACGAACTGGCGATCGCGGGCGCGATCCTCGCGGCCATTTCGTTGATCTTGCGCGAGCGTGCGTGGCTCTTGTCGATCATGCTGCTGGCGGTCAACCTCTTCATCTTGTCGCTGAAGTTCTGGTAGCGCGGCATCGGCGACGGCTCGAGAGGCGATCCCGCCGCGGCGTTTGAACCGCGCGTGCTCCGGCGCTGCGTCCCTGCGAACGACCGCCTCGCTTCCCGCCTGTCGTCACATCATTTGCAAGCGCGCCGGCCTAGCCTTGGTGGTTGATCCCCAACCCGAGGCGACGATCATGGCGAAGGTCCTGGTGCTGTATTACTCCGCTTACGGCCACTGCGAAAAAATGGCCGAGGCCGTGGCCGAAGGCGCGCGCGGAGCCGGCGCGCAGGTCGATATCAAGCGCGTCCCCGAACTGGTGCCCGAGGACGTCGCGCGCAAGTCGCATTACAAGCTCGACCAGGCCGCGCCGATCGCGCAGATCGGCGACCTGGAACATTACGACGCGATCGTGATCGGCACCGGCACGCGCTTTGGCCGCATGAGTTCGCAGATGGCCAATTTCCTCGATCAGGCCGGCGGCCTGTGGGCCAAGGGCGCGCTGCACGGCAAGGTCGGCGCCGCGTTCACCTCGACCGCGACCCAGCACGGCGGCCAGGAAACCACGCTGTTCTCGATCATCACCAACCTGCTCCACTTCGGCATGGTGGTCGTCGGGCTCAATTACGGCTACGCCGGGCAGATGCGCCTGGACGAGGTGACCGGCGGCGCGCCCTACGGCGCGACCACGATCACCGGCGGCGACGGCTCGCGTCAGCCGAGCCAGAACGAACTCGATGCGGCGCGCTACCAGGGCCGCGAGGTCGCCGAAACGGCGAAGAAGCTGCACGGCTGAGGCCGGTCGCGGATCGGACGGGGCGATTGCTCGCCCCGTTCCTCGCTCAACATGCTCGGCCCAATCGGTTCGACTCAGCCCGATCGGTTCGACCGACTGGACTCGACTGACTCGGTTCAAGCCGACCTGTTGAAACCGGCTCGCCTCAAGCCGGCTCGACCGCATCGCGACACACCCCGTCGAGCGCCAGCACCAGCAGGGCCATGCGTTCGGGCAAACGCGCCGGATCGACCGCGCCCACCGCATCGACTGCATCGTTCAACAGACCGGCGATGCGACGCAGGCCGGCTTGTTCCAGGCCGGTCGCCAACGCGCGCATGCGTTCGCGCGCGGCCGCGTTCTGATGACGCAATCCCTGCCGCAGCCAGGCCGCCAATTGCTGGCGGGTCTGCTCGACCTGATGCGCGAGAGCGCTGCCGGCGTAATCGAACGCCTGCATCGGCAAGGCTTGCGCCGGCGCCGATTCGGCCTGCAGCACCAGCGCGCGCTGTTCGGTGACCAGCGCCAGCGGCAGCAATTGCAGATGCCCGGCCTGCAGACGCGCGAGCCCCGCGACCGCGCGCGGCGCGCCCCACTCCCCGCTCAAGGCCCGCGCCAGCACATCGACCGCGCCGACCGCCGCGGCCGAATGCGGCAAGGCCAGTCGCAGGCAATCGGCGGGATCGATCTCGCTCGCATCCTCTTCGCCGCCGCTGCGCAGGCGCGCGCGCAAGGTCTGTTCGGCCGCGTCCCAGCCCCAGTCGAGCACCGCGTCGACCGGCAGCACATGCAGATGTTCGATCGCCTGCGGCGGACGCACGAAGTCCGGCAAGGCGCGGCGCAGGTGCGCGCTCAACGCGCGCGCGCCGGGTTGGCGCAACGGCGCGCGCAGTTGGTCCCAGGACTGCGGCGCGAGCGGCAGCACATTGGTCTGGCGGGCGCCGGCGGCGATGTCGATCACGCCGTTGGCGCGACGTTTCGCCCCGCGCGTGACCACCTGTCCGCTGGCGAACTGACGCAGCGTCTGCCCGGCGATGCGCCGCGCCATCAACGCGGTCGGCGTCGCGCCCGAGGTTGCATCTGCGCGCGGCCACTGCCGTTCCAGCACGGTCACGCTCTGAGTATCGGGATCGGCGAACAACACCCGCACGCCCTCCGCGTCCTGGTCTTGCCAGCACTGCGCGCCCAGCGACACCAGGCGCAGATGATCCAGCGCGACTTCGCCCTTGACCCCGATCCCGAGAATCTGGCTCGCCGGCAGCGTTGCGATGCCGCCGTCGGCGCGCGTGCGACCGGCCTGACGCGCGGCATCGACGCGCGCGGTGCATTCGGCGACCGCGTCGAGCAACTGCAGAGGATCGAAGCGGGTCGAACGCGCGTGCTGCGCGGTCAGCAGATCTTGCAGGCGCTGCAACGACGCCAGCACCCAGCTCCAGCCCAGTTGCGCGCAACGCTGGCGCAGGCTTTCGAACGGCGCTTCCAGCAGCAGCGGCGACTGGCTCGACCCGTCCATCCACAGGCGCAGGCACAGCCGGCCGAGTTCGTCGCGCAGCGCTTGCGCCTGCGCGTCGAAACCGACGGCGTCGCCGCGTTCGCCGTGCTGCCGCGGTTGCAGTTCGAGGGTCGCCTCGGCGCCCTCGTCCCGACTCGCCCGCCATTGCCGGAACGCCCACACCGCCAGCACCACGTGTTCGCAACCGCTGCCCTGGCGGCAATCGCAGCGCGCGTGCAGCAGGCTGCTGCGCGAAAAGAACCGCACCGAGCACATCGGCAGGCGCGCGTTGGGCGCGTTATCGCCGAGCCCGGCCTGCAATGCGATCACCGGTCGCGCGGCGGCGAGCCGCGTCGCGAGGTCCACGGTCGCGGCGGGGAACGCAGCGGCGATCGCGGCATCGTCGAATTCGGTTGGGGTCCAGCGCTGCGGCGCGATCTCGGCGGCGGACGCGCTATCGCCCGACGGATCGGCAACCGCATCGTTCGCGTCGGACACCGGCGCTTCGTCCGCCCCCTCACCCACCGCATCGCGCACCCAACGCTGATACGCCAACACCAACGTCACCCGATGCCGGCACAGCCCGCTGGCCGGACAACTGCACACCGCCTCGCGC
Source organism: Lysobacter capsici (assembly GCF_014779555.2). Taxonomy (NCBI): domain Bacteria; kingdom Pseudomonadati; phylum Pseudomonadota; class Gammaproteobacteria; order Lysobacterales; family Lysobacteraceae; genus Lysobacter; species Lysobacter capsici. The sequence goes on along the minus strand of NZ_CP094357.1, from coordinate 1,303,627 downwards.
AAGGACCGGCCCGCCGCCAACGTCGCGTGCTGGCCGTCGTCGTAGAGCGCGCGCACCGCGCCGTCGTCGAGTTCCTCGATCCGAGGCATCCGCCCCTCGTCGAGTTCCTTCAGCGCGCGCTTGACGAACCCGGCGTTGGCCAGCGCGATCAGCGCATCGACAGACAGTTCGAGCAGGTCGGGACGGCGCGGACTCATGCGCGCACCTTCTCGGCCAGCCATGCCGCCAACTCGCCCGGCGTCATCGCGCCGACGTGGGCGCCGGCGGCGACCAGACGCGCGGCCATGTCGCGATCGAACGCGGGCCGCGCCTGCGGATCGAGCGCGGCCAGGCCGAGCACCTTGACTCCGGACTCGACCAGCGCCTTGACCCGGCGCACCAGTTCGTACTCGCTGCCGCCTTCGAAGAAATCGCTCACGAGCACCACGATCGACCTTGCCGGATTGGAAATCCGCGACTGCGCATACGCCACCGCCTTGGCGATATCGGTGCCGCCGCCGAGCTGCACCTTCATCAGCAGTTCGACCGGATCGGCCACGTCCGCGGTCAGATCGACCACCGCGGTGTCGAAGGCGACCAGGCGCGTGCTCATGCCCGGCAGGTTCCACAGGCAGGCGGCCATCACCGCCGAGTGGATCACCGAATCGACCATCGAACCGCTCTGGTCGATCAGCAGCACGATGTCCCAGCGTTCGCTGTGGCGACGGCTGCGGCTGACGAACACCGGTTTGTCGAGGAACAGGCGGCGGCGTTGCGGGTCCCAGCGGTGCAGGTTTTCGCGCACGGTACGGCGGAAATCGAAATTGCGCGCGATCCGCTGCGAGGAGCGGCGACGGCGATCGCGAGTGCCGGAAAACGATTGCCGCACCTGGGTCTGCAATTTCTCCATGATCCGCCGCACCACTTCGGCGACCAGCTTGCGCGCCGCCGCCAGCACCTGCGGGTTCATCAGATGCTTGGTGTGCAGGACCGCGCGCAGCAGCGATTCGGACGGCTCGATGCGTTCGAGCACGTCCAGGCTGGTGACGATCTCGTCGATGCCGTAGCGCTCGACCGCGTCGCGCTCCAGGCGTTCGATCACCTCCTGCGGAAACAGCGAGTGCACGGTGTTGATCCAGTCCGGCACGCTCAGCGCCGACGGGCCCAAACCACCGCGCTCGCCGCGTTCGCCGCGCTCGGGATCGCGGCCGTACAGCCACTCCAATGCGGCATCGGCGGCGGCGAGTTCGCCCTGCGGCGCGCCCAGGCTCGGGTCGGCGGCCTCGCCCAGCAGCAGGCGCCAACGTTGCAGCGGATCGGGCAAGTCCAGGCTCATCGCGCGGGTTCCTCGTCGGCGACCGCGTCCAGGCCCCAGTCGCGCAGACGTTGCAGCACCTGCGCTTCGATCCGCGCGGCCGCGGCGACCTGGGCCGGATCGGCGGCGATCGTGGCGGTCAGCGCGCGCTGCGACAGATGATCGGCGCCGTGCAGACGCAGCACGCTATGCGCGAGCTCGCCGCGTTCGCGCGGCGGCAACCAGGCGAACGCGCCGCGCATCGCCGGCAGAGCGAGTACGAAGTCGGCATCGTCGAGCGCGGCGACCAGGGCGTCGAGCCCGCTTACGAACGCGCGCTCCTGGGTCAGCCGTTCGCGCGCCAGCGACACCAGCCCGGTCAGCGCATCGCCGAGCCGCGCCGGCGCGAGCGCGCCGAGCAGATGCAGCGCCTGCGCGATATCGTCGGTTTCCTGCCCGCCGCGGCCGGCGTGCAGATCGAACAAGGCGCCCAACGCGGCGCCGCGTCCGAGCGGATCGGCCTGCGGGTCCAGCGCCTTGCGTCGCAGCACCGCCAGCGCGCGCGCCGGTTCGATCGCCAGCCGCGGGCCTGGCCGCGGTGCATCGGTATCAGCGTCGGCGTCGGCCAGCGCGTCGCGCACGATGTCGCGCAGCACCGCGATGGTGCGCAGATGCTGGCCAGCGTCGGCCGCGGCGATGCTCGCGGCCGGTTCCAGCAACCACAGTGCGCGATCGAAGCCGGCTTCGATCGTGGCCGCCAATACCGGCGCGCCGCTGATATCGAGCAGGTCGCCATGCCGCCACAGCGCATGGATCAAGGCCAGGGCCGAACCGATCGCTTCCAGCCGCGGCTCGGCCGCGATCGCCGCGCGCAGATCGCGCAGCAAGCCGTCGCTGACTTCGGCCAATCCGGCGAACGCGGCCGCATCCAGCGCCTGCGCCAGCGGCTCGACCCGGCCCTGCGCGGCGCGCAAGCGTTCTTCCATACGCGCGCGCGCCGCATCGAGCAAGGTCGCGCCGTACGCGCCGGCTTCGATCAAGGCCGCCTGCTGTTCCAACGGCGCGCGCAACTGCCACAGCTCGCGGCGTTCGCCCGACATCGACAGCCGCGGACCCTGGCGACGCTCGATCCCGGGAATCTGCAGCAACAGCAGACGATGCAACACCCGGCTGCGCGCGCGATCGGCGCGATCGAGCAAGTCCAGCCGACGTTCGCCGTCGAACGCCAGACCGTGCGCGCTGAGTTCGGCCTGCACCGAGGCCAGCAGCGGCGGCTGCGGCGTACCGGGCGCAAGCATTCCGACCGCATCGCCGGCGATCACGTCCATCACCTGCATCAGTACCGGATCGGTGCCGGCGCGGATCGGCCCGCGATAACTCCACGGCAAGGGCGCGTCGAGCGCGTCCTTGACCAGCGCGCCGGCGATCGCGTCGAGCCAGTCCGAACGCAGCGGGTGCGCATGCCCGCGCAGACGCGCCAATGCCTGGGCGTGGGTATGCACGGCGACAAAATCCGCGGTCGAGGCCGGCAGGTGCTTGCCGCGCAAACGCGCCAGTACGCGTTGCAGCATGCGCAGGCCGGCCTGGGCCATGCCCGATTCCCACACCCATTGGTAGAACGCCGGCGACGACATGCCCGAGGCGTAACCGGTGAACGCGTCCAGACGCTTGAAACCGTAAGGCACCAGGAACGAGCCGTAGCGCAATGCCGGCGCTTGCCCGGACGCGGATTGATCCTGCGTATCGCCGGCTAAATCGACTTCGGGCACCGGCGTGGCCGGGCAACGCAATCCGTCGCTGTCGCGGCCGAAGCTTTCGACATCGACCTCGCGCCACAACCGGGTCAGCGCTGGCGCGTGATAACCGCCGCATACCACCAGCACCGGTCCGTCCCCGCGCGCCATCGCCCAGGCGATCCAGCGCGCCATCATCTGTTCGCGCGCGGCGTTGCCGTGCGAACCGGGATCGTCGTGGCGCAGATGTTCGAAGTAGGTGTGCAGCCGCTGGGCCAAGGCCTCGTCGGGCCCGTCGAGATCGTGAGGCGCATCCTCGAACAGGTGATCCCACAACGCGTCGCGGCCGTCGATCGACAGCCGCCGCGACAACTCGTCCTCATACGCTTCGGCGCGGTCGTGCGCCTGCGCATCGGCTTCGTCGGCGTAGCGGTTGGGCAGTTCGGCGAAGGCCTCGTGCCAGGCCGGCAGATCGATGAAGTGCGCCTGTGCGCCGATTTCGCGGGCGACGCTGAGCGCTTGCCATTCGGGCGAATGCTCGGCGAACGGCGACCACGAGCCGCGATGCAACGGGCCATGCGACAGATAGCTGTAGATCGCCAGCGGCAGACGATGCGGCAGATGCAGTTCGTCGATGCGCGGGTTGAAGTCGGCCGGGCCTTCGATCAGCACATGACGCGGACGCAAGGCGCGTATGCGCGCGGCCACCAGCCGGGCGCAGGCCGGGCTGTGGTGACGCACGCCGATCACCACCGGCGCGCGCGCGGACGCCATCGCCGACGCGCTCACGGCAGGCGGTGCCGCGCCTCGTAATAGGCGCGCCAGTGGCTGCCGCCTTTCTTGGCTACTTTCTGTTCGAAATAACGCCGCAGCTTGGCGCGGTCGTCGGCGTCGTCCTTGACCACGGTGCCGGCGATGCAGTCGACCAGGTCGGCCGGCGAGCCTTCGCGCTGCTCCAGAAACCACGCGCGCACGCCGACCGCATGGGCGACGTTGACCGCCTCGGCGGTGGACATCACCGCGTTGAGCCGGTCCATCGCGCCGTCGCTGCGGGCCGCGCCGCTGTCCTTGCCGCGCAGGTCGCGGAAGGTTTCCACCAGCAGTTCCAGCACCTGCGTCGGCACCGATCTGGGAATGCCGCTGCGCGCGAGCAGCCGCGCCGAGGCCTGTTCGACCAGGGCCAGCTCGCGTTCGAAATCCAGGATCGGAAACACCGTCTCGAAATCGAAGCGGCGCTTGAGCGCGGCGCTCATCTCGTTGACGCCGCGGTCGCGGGTGTTGGCGGTGGCGATGATGTTGAAACCGTCGCGCGCGTACAGCATGCCGTCCTCGCCGGACAGTTCCGGCACCGCCATGACCCGGTCCGACAGCATGCCCAGCAGGCAGTCCTGCACTTCCTGCGGCGCGCGGGTGATTTCCTCGAAACGCACGATGCGGCCCTCGCGCATGCCCTGGTACAACGGCGCCGGCACCAGCGCGCGCGGGCTCGGGCCTTCGTTGATCAGCAAGGCGTAGTTCCACGAGTACTTGATCTGATCCTCGGTGATCGAGGCGCCGCCCTGGATGGTCAGGGTCGACACGCCGCTGATCGCGGTCGCCAGCAGTTCCGACAGCAGCGATTTCGCCGTACCTGGTTCGCCGACCAGCATCAGGCCGCGGCCGGTGGCCAGGGTCACCAGCATGCGTTCGATCGACGCGACCGGCGCGACGATCTTGCGCTCGATGCCCAGGCTGTCGTCGCCGAGCACGAACGCGCGCGCGGCCTTCAGGCTCAGCGCCCAGCCGGGCGGCCGCGGGTCGCGGTCGTTCGCGGCCAGACGCGCGAGTTCGTCGGCGTGCAGCAGTTCGGCCGGCGGGCGTTGCAGATGCGACGGCGCGGGTGCGGGAGCAACGGTCGGAGTCTTGGCCATGTCGTTCAGTCGTGTTCCATGAAAGCGGCGAGGTCGATCAGCGCTGAAGGGTTAGTTGAGAACTCAGGCGCGCAGCGCTTCGAGATCGCGGATCAACTCGCTGGCCGAGATCGGATCGAGCCCGGACAAGCGCTCGGCGGTCTGCATGTTGCCCCAGCTCGACGGCTTGCCGATCTGCACTTCCTGCAAGGTCTGCTCCGGGTATTCGTCGACCATGCCGACGATGATGCCCGGGTCGAGGGTCAGCTCGATCACCCAGTCGCGGCCCAGCGGCTTGCTGAAGTACCAGATGCCGCCGCCGTCCTGCGCGGTGCCGCGCCGCCAGCCCTTGTTGACCAGGCCGAGCACGCGCCCGGTCGGCACCACCACGCCCTTCCAGCGCAGCAGCTTGTCCTGCTCGCGTTCGGCCGGTTCGAGCGCATGCACGTCGCGGCCCATCTGCGCGAACGGCTGCAGCAGTTCGTAATCGGCGAACAACTGGCCGAACGCGGCCGCGTCGGCGGCCGGCAACTCCAGCGCATGCGGCAGGCCGATGCGCACGCTGTCGCCGCGCGGCAACTCAAAGCCATCGTCGCCGGCGGTGGTGTAGCTCGCATCTTCGGCGACGCGGAAACAGGCCCGCAGACGGCCGCCGTAACCGGCATCGTCGGCGTCGGCCTCGTATACGCCCCAGACCAGGCGCTGGACCAGATGGCGCAGCAGCGGATGGCCGGCGAGGAATTGCTCGAACACCTCCACCGTCCAGCGGCGCCGGCTGCACATCGCCACTTCCAGCCGCAGCACCTGCTGGCTGGCGATGGTACGCACGTCCTTCTTGAGCAGCTTGAAGCGTTCGGTGGCCTGTTTCGACAACTCCGCGTCGTCGCTCTTCTTCGGCTTGGGCAGATCGGCCAGACGCGCGCCGTCGCTGTCGCGCACATACGGCTTGAGCGCTTCGTCGAAACCGACCCGGAACTGACGCGCGCCGAAATCCAGCAGCATCGTGCCGTGTTCGTCCAAGCCCAGGTCGGGCGCCAGCCGATCCTCCAGTTCTTCCGCGCTGAGCCCGCGCGCCTGCGCGATCTCCTCGATCTTCTCGCGCGCCTTGTCCTGCAGGCCCTTGAACTTGACCTTCTGGGCGATGCCGTTGAGCAGCATCAGGGCGACGTCGCTGCCGATCCCGGCGAGCACGTCGAGGCCGGCGACCGCGCGCGCATGCGCGGCCTCGCCGGGCCAAGCGCGGATATACGGGGTGAGCCGGCGCGCGGTCTCGTCGTTGCCGATCAGCGCGAGCACATTCATCGCCCAGCTGTCCTTGGACGGCGCGCCGGCGTAGAGCCAGGCACCGAACGCGTCCCAGCCGAAATCGGCCAGCGATGGCCCGATGCAGGCCTCGCGCAGTTGTTCGATCCCCGGATACACGCCTTCGTTGGTCGGAAACGCGAACATCGTGCCGACGTGATCGAGCGCCTGATCCGGCAGCGCCTTGCCGTTGCGCAGCACCGGACGGCGCCAGCCGCGCGGCTGCCAGAACGTCGGCAAGGGCGGGCGTTTGCTCGGGTAACGGTCGAGCGGATTCTCGATCAGCATCGCTTCCAGCGCCGCGCTCACGTCCTCGCGCTGATAACGCGCGGCGACCTCGCGCAGCAGCGCGCCATGGCCTTGTTCGTCGAGCAGGCGCAAGCCGGAGGCGGCGCAATCGCGCGCCTCGCCGGCCTTGCCGATCGCCGGCGCGATCAAACCGCACGCGGCGTATTCGGGATTGGCCAGCAGCCAACGGCGGCCGATATCGCGCACGCTCTTGAGCTTGGCGAACGCGCGCGCCATCAGCGGCGCGAACTCGACCGTGCCCACGTGCAGCGCCACTTGCAGATGCTCGCTCGGACGCCGCCGCACCGCCGCGCTCACGCCGGGCAGCGCCGCCAGGCCGAAGCGCGCGAGCATGTAATCCACGCCGTAGTCGCTGTCGCCTTCGCCGGCCAGCGCGTTCCACACCGGCAGCGCCAATTCCTCGGGCAGTTGACCGAATTCGGTGCCGTCGATCGGCATCCAGCTCCAGCCTCCGTTCGTGCGCATGGCCTTGTAACGACGCCAGGCCTCGATCAAGGCCTGGCTGTCGCGCGTGCGGATCGCCTTGGCAGCCTCCTGGAACACCGACTTGTCCAACACGTCGTGCTGCTTGAAGCCGAGCAGCGTGGTCATCGCCATGGCGTCGTTGCGCAGCGTTTCGAAACGCTCGCGCTTCCACGGCCCCAGATCCAGCGCGGCCTCGCGTTCGGCCGGCGTCCAATGCTCGACCGCGGCCAGCGGCAACGGCTCCAGGCCGGTCACCGTCAACACCTTGGGCCGGGTACCGAGCCACGGCGGCGCCGCCAGCACCGGCGGCAGTTCGTCGGGCGCGGCGGTTTCGGCCGGGCCGCTGAGCTGGGCCAGCAGTTTGTCGATGGTCTGCGCCGCGGCCGGGCTGAGCCACGGCCGCAACGCCGGCACCTGATCGGCGCGCGCGCGCAGCAGCGCGGTCAGGCTCGGGCCGAGCAATACCGCGTCCTTGCCGCCGTTGGCGATGACCCGCGCCAGCCCGACCATCGCCGCGCTCGGCCAGCGATTCACCGCGCGGGTCAGACGCGCCAGCGTGTTCTTGCTCATGCTGGCCGCGGCCGCCAGCGCTTCGATCGCGTCGGGCGTGCCGATCGCGACCAGCGCCTCGCCGGCGGCATCGTAGCCGGCACCGGGCGCGAGCCGGTCCAGCGCCTCCACCCCGTGCTCGATCAACACCGTGGCGACCATGTCCTCGTGGCCGAAGAACGGCGTATAGCCGTCGATCTTGACCTTGCGCGCGATCGCGATCGCGGCCGGATCGGTCGCGCTGAGCTGCAGCCAGTGCAACTGCGCCGGCGCGCCATTGCCGCCGTAGCGATGGGCCAGTTCGTTCGACAATTCCGGCCGGTCGGGCAACAGCATCGCCATGCTGATCTGGCGCGAGGGATGCAACTGCGGCAGCACCTCGACGATCCGCCGCGCGCATTCGTCGTACAAGGCCTGCGGCGCGGCGGCGAGGTGCTCGCGAAACGCGAGTTCGCCCTCGCTGAGCGGGCCGTGCCAGCTCGAACCGAGCGGGCGATCGGGATCGGCGGTGAGGAAACGCTCGTGCTTCTGGGTCGCGCGGTCCCAATCGGTGCCGACGACCAGCGAGCGCTGCGCCTCCAACAAATGCTCGACCGCCTTGAGCAAGCCATGGCGCGCGACCAGGAAGCCCACGAACGGCACGCCGGCATCGCGATCGCCATAGCCCATGGTCAGCGCGAGCAGCGCGGCGGTGGACGCGTCCGAACCGTCGGGCCGGCGCGATTGCAGGCGTTCGCCGGCCTCGGCCAGCGCCTCCTGCCAGGCAGGATCAGTCTTGCTCAGTTCGATCCGGTTGCCGGCGAGCAGGATCTCGCGCGCGGCCAGCCACAGCTTGAGCGGATCGGTGTCGGCGATCGGCTTGGGATGACGCCGGGTCGCCAGGGCGAGCTTGATCAGGTCCGGGCCGATGTCGAGCGGTGCGCCGTCGGTGAGCCACGGCGGCGTGTCGGATGCGGCGGCGACGGATGCGGTGGCGGCATCGGCAACGCGGTCCGTCGCGACGGCGGTTGCGTTCGGCGCGGCGAAAGGCGCGGGCTGGGGTGCTGCGACTTGCGCGGCCGCGGCATGCGGCGCGGCGGCGCCAGGCGATGCGGGCGATGTCGCGGGCGCCGCGACCGTCTCGGCCGCCGGCTCGGGCTTGGGTTTGTCGGCCTTGGGTTTGTCGGCGGTCTTGCCGATGCTCGCGCCCGCGGCGGCGACGGCTTCCACGTATCCCTTGCCGGTCTTCTCGTCGATCAGCTTGATCAGTGCCGCGGCGGCCTTGTTCGCATCGGCGAAGGCCTTGGTCTGGCTCTGTCCGGCGGTGCCGATGCGGCCCCAGCGGATATTGAGATCGCTACCGTCCTGCTCGGCTTCCCAAAACTTGCTCGAACTGCCTTCCACATACTCGAAACGACGCATCGCCACTCCTTGTCGGCCACGCCCTTGGCGCCGATCGCCCGCGTGGATCGGACCAGTTTAGCCGTTGCGCATGTCGTTTCGTGACGCCGTACGCGAAACAAGATCGAGTGGCGCGATCCGATCAAGGAGATCGGGCGACGGCTTCAGCCGTGCGTGTCGGCGCAGTGGACTACAGCCACCACAACGCCGCGAGCGCGGCCAGCGCCGGAACCGCCTGCACGTAGAAAATTCGGCGGCTGACCGTGGCCGCGCCGTATGCGCCGGCGACCACCACGCAGCCCAGGAAGAACGTCGCCACGTCGGTTCGCGCGCAGACCAGGCCCCACACCAGGCCGGCGACCAGGAAGCCGTTGTACAGGCCTTGATTGGCCGCGAGCACGCGGGTGATTTCGGCTTTTTCCGGGGTGTTGCGGAACACCTTCATGCCCAGCGGCTTGGTCCACAGGAACATTTCCAGGATCAGGAAGTACAGGTGCAGCAACGCGACCAAGGCGATCAGGACGATGGTGAGCCAATGCATCGGTCGGGTTCCTTGCGCGGATGGATTCGCGCAAGCATACGGCTTTGGATGGGGGTGGTGGCGCGGGGCTTTGGGGTGTTGCCGGGCGATGTGTGAGGCGAGGCCGATATCGGGGGCGATGTCGGCCTCGTGGTGGTGGCGTTGGGGTATGTGGTGGCGTGGTCGCGGCTCGCGCCGCTCCTACAGTGGGGTACGTGGCTTTCGATCAGGGCTTGGCTTTTTTGCTTTCGTGCCAGGCCTTCAGGACTTCGGCTTCGCGCGTTGCGGCGATGCCGGCCTTCGGCTTGGCGCGGCGTTCTTCCGGCAGGGCGCGCCACCAGTCCAGGGTCGCGCTCACGGTCTCGCGCAACGGGCGCTGTTGCAGGCCCGCGGCGCGCGCCTTGGCCACCGAGGTGCGGCCGAAGCCGGCGTATTCGCCGCGCGCGGGAATCCACGCCGGCATGTCCTGCCATGGCGATACTTTCTGCGCTTCGAGGAAATCCGCCGGCACCCAGGTCACGCTCGATTTGGCCTTGGCGGCGTGCTGGCATTCGCTCAGCAACGCGCCCATGGTCAGCGAACCGGGCGCGGCGTCGGCGTTGTAGATGCCGAAGCGACCGCCCTCGATCGTCGCCAGCAGGAACGCGGCCAGATCGCGCACGTCGATAAACTGGGTCGGGTCGGCGGCGCTGCCCGGAGCGAGGATCTCGCCGCCGCGATCGGCGCGCGCCGGCCAATAAGTAAAGCGGTCGCTGTTGTCGCCGGGGCCGACGATCAGGCCCGGGCGCACCACGGTCGTGCGCCCCGGCAATTCGCGTTCGGCCGCCTGCTCGCACAACGCCTTGAGGCCGCCGTAGGTTTCGCCGGTCACTTCGGTGACGTTCGGATCGGCTAGCACCGCCAATGGCGAGGTTTCGTCGTTCGGCGCGTCGTTCTTGGCATAGACCGAAATCGTCGACACGATCAGATACTGCTTGACCCGCGACGCCAGCAGCTTGGCCGAACGGGTCACGTCCGCCGGCAGATACGCCGAAGTGTCCAGCACCGCATCCCACTGGCGATCGCCTTCCAGCGCCTTCATGTCGCTCTTGCGATCGCCGTGCAGTTGCTCGATGTCGTTGAACTGCTCGCCGGAGAACTTGTCCGGATTGGTCTTGCCGCGATTGAACAAGGTCAAGGTGTGGCCGTGCTTGCGCGCGATCTCGACGAAGTGCGGGCCGAGGAAACCGGTGCCGCCGAGCACCAGCAGTTTGCGCGGCTTGGGCCGCAGGATCGTACGCGCGGACGACGGCAGCGCGAGCAGGCCCGCGCCGGCGGCGCCGGCGGCGAGGAAGTCGCGGCGACTGATGCTCATGATTCACCTCGTGCGGATTGGGGTTCGGAAGAACGATCGGAAGAAGGCAATTCGGAAGAGCGATGCGCGCTTGGCAGCCGGCGCTGCGCGCGCACGATGCTCCACGCGCCCGCGGTCATGCCGAGCGCGGCGAGCAGGCCGGCGGCGAACACCGCCTGGGTGCCCAGCAGCGCCACGCCCTTGTGCACCCAGGCGAAGGCCAGGTCGGTGCCGCGGAACACTGCGGTGTCGATCACCGCCTTGCCCTTGTAGCGCGACGGCCGGTCCATGCGCGTGTACAGGGTTTCGCGCGCGGGCTTGGCCAGGGCGAATTCGCTGCCGCGCTGCAGCACCTGCACGATCGCGACCATCACCGGCACCGGCGAAGCCAGCAGCACGCCGAAGCCGAGCAGCAAGGTCAAGCCGGGCATCAGCAAGGCCGGCGCGACGCCGTGACGGTTCAACAGCCAGCGCGTGAGCAGCAGCTGGGTCAGGATCGCGAGCACGTTGACCGCGCTGTCGATGCGGGCGAAGTACGCGGTCGCCGCCACCGCGTTGGGATAGAACTCGCGCGCGATCGCCGCCTGCTGGTTGTAGAGCAAGGTCGCCGCGCCGACGCTGAAGAACAAGGTCACCGCCATCGCGCGCAGCACCGGCCGCTGCCACACCAGCTTGAGCCCGGCCCAGACCGAACCGCCCATCGCCGCTTCGCCGCTGACCAGCCCCTGCCGGCGCTCGCGCGCCATCGCCCACGGCCGCAGGCGCACGATGCACAGCACGCACACCGACAAAAACCCGATCGAGACCAACAGCAGATTCGCGACGCCCAAGGGCTGCACCAGCCATTGGGTAAGCATCGGCCCGATCACCGCGCCGGCGGTGCCGCCCGCGCCGATATAGCCGTACACCCGCCGCGCCTGCGCGTCGTCGAACACGTCGGCCATGTAACTCCAGAACACCGTCACCGCGAACAGGTTGAACAACGCGATCCACACGAAGAACACCATGCCGCGTCCCGGCACCGCGGTATCGAACGCCCAGTGGAAACCGAACAGGCAGGCGATGAACACCACGTACACCACCGGCAGGAACACCCGCCGCGGAAACCGCGCGACCAGCGCGCCGTACACCGGTTGCAGCAGCACCATGCTGACGAAGGTGGCGGTGAACAGCACCTGCAGCACGAAGTCCTTGAGCTGCCAGCCGTGCGCCTGCGCCCAGGCGACCATCGCGTGCGGAAACACCGTCGCGGCATCGTTGGACGCGCCCATCGCATCGCGGACCGGACGCAGCACGTAGTAGCCGCATAGCAGGCAGAAGAAGTACAGCAGCGACCACCACAGCGGCGCGCTCGAGGCGACCGGGTCGCGATCGCGATGGGAAAGCGCGGCGACTTGATTCATCCCAGGCACCGCTGAGCTACCGTCGGGTATCGCATGGCCGGCTGCCGCAGAGCCGGACGCCGCTCAGCCGGATACGGCGAACAAGCCGTCGCGCCTGTCCGCCATGCGTCCGTGGTTTCGCAGTGCCCGACCGGCTTGCGCATCGCGCGGCTCCCATTCCCCCGCCCAAGCTAACGCCGGCGCGAGGCCGTGACCTCTGCGGATGGTCATCCCAACCTTCGGCATGGGGCGTGACCGGCGTTGCACTCGCGCAGGCGTCGCGTGGCATGGCGGTGCGGTGCGCTCACACGTTTCTTGCCTGGCGCTGTCAGCATCGTCGCTACCGTCGCGGCTCGCACCGCGGCGACCTTCCCTACCGTCATTCCCGCGTTCGCGGGAATGACGGATTGAGCGATGCGCTAAGGAACCGACCGGCTCGCCGCCTTCAACCTCAACCGCGAAATCTCCGGCGGCACCCCGAACCGCACCGGCAGGATGCTGGTGCCGATGCCGGTCGAAACGAACAGGTGCTTGCCGTGTTCGATCAGATAGCCTCCGGCGTAGCGTTGGTCGGCCGGCAGCACCGGCGTGCCGATCCACGGAAGCTTCACCTGGCCGCCGTGGGTGTGGCCGGCGATCGTCAGCGATGCGCGCGCCGGAATGTCCGGGAACAGGTCGGGGTTGTGGGTCAGCGCGATCACCGGCGCGTTGTCGTCGACGTCGGCGAAGGCCTTGCCGATGTCGTGCGGGCTTTCCCATTTGTCGCCGATGCCGACCATCCACACCCGGCAGTTGCCCAGACGGGTCTGCACGGCCTGGTCTTCGAGCACGATCACGCCGGCCGCTTCCAGCGCCGCGCGCACCTTGTGGCCGTCCTTCCACCAGTCGTGATTGCCGAGCACCGCATACACCGGCTTGCGCGCGGTCAGCGGGCGCAGGTGCGGCGCCATCTGGTCGGCCGAAATATAAGTGCCGCCCAAAACACTCAGGATCACGTAGTCGCCGGCCATCAGCACCGCCTGAGCGTCGCTCTCGGCCAGTTTGGCGACGATGTCGTCGAGCTTGTCCAGGCCGTTGTGCGGCGAACCGGTATGCAGGTCGGCCACCACGTCCACGCGCAGGCCTTCGCATTCGCTGGACCAATGCGGCAAGGCGAATTCGTAATCGCGCTGGATCAACTGCCGCGGTTCCCAGAAAAACCCCCAGGCCAGGCACGCGACCGCGCACAGCACCAGCGTGACCAGCACCCGCTGCAGCCATTGCTGGCGCGGCCACGGTCGCCAGTCGCGCCTCATGCCTGGGTGGTCTCGCGACGTTCCGCCGTGTTGTTGCGCTGAACCCAGCGCGCGACCCGCCAGCCGATCACCCCCGCGCCGGCCGCCGCCGCCGCGCTGATGCCGGCCAGCCCGGCCACGCCGACACCGACACTGCGCAGCGCGACCACGGTGGTCGCCACGGTCACGTCGCCGAACCGCCAGAACGCGGTATCGACCGCATTCTTGCCCTTGTAGCGCAGGGTGCGCGCGGCGCTGGTGAACAGGCTTTCGCGCGCCGGATTGACCATGCCGTAGGCCAGCCCGCGGCTGATCACCAGGGTGATCGCCACCGCCGGCATCGGCGCGATCGTCGCCGCCATTCCGGCCGGCAGCATCGCGATCAAGGCCCCGAAGGCGGGAAACACTTCGGTCAACGGCGCATGCGCGTCGGCCACCATCGCGGTCAAGGTCAGAAACGCCACCGTCACCACCGACCACACCCCGATCACCGACGCCGCGCCGCGCCGCGACAACAGCCACGGCGTGATCAGCACCTGCATGGTCAGGGCGACGATATTGGTCATCAGGTCCAGGTCGGCGGCGAAGCGCGTGCGCGCCACCGCGTCGGTGAAAGTCGCCTTGGAATAATCCACGACCAGGCCGTAGTTGACCGTGCCGATCCAGTCGCCGAGCAACAGCAGCAGCGCCATCGAGGCCATGAACGGATTGGAGAAGATCTGCTTGAGCCCGTCGAGCATGCCGCCGCCGATCGCCGCCTCGTGCGAGGCCTCGTGCCGGCGCGTGCCGTGCACGCGCGACCACTGCCCGAGCAGGGTCACGAACACCAGCGCCAGGCCGAGCAGCCCCGCCGACACCATCAGCAGCGGCGCCACGCCGATTCGGTCGACCAGCACCCGGGTCAGCACCGGACCGGCCAGCGAACCGACCGTGCCGCCGACCGCGATCACCGGGAACAACCGCCGCGCCTGGCCTTCGCTCCAGATGTCGGTCATGAAGCTCCAGAACACCGACACCACGAACAGGTTGAACACGCTGATCCAGACGAAGAACACCGTGCCCAGCGCGCGCGCGCTCAGCGGCCCGTGTTCGCCGAACAAGGGCATGAACGCGAGCAGGCAGACGATGAAGAAGCCGTACACCAGCGGCACCACCACCCGCCGCGGATAACGCGAGACCAGGCCGGAGAACACCGGCGTCAGCGCCAGCGTGGCGATGAAGGTGGCCAGGTAGAACCACGGCAACTGGGTCGAGCCGACCGCGCCGCTGAGCTGGTCGCGCAGCGGCCGGATCACGTAGTACGCGGTCAGCACGCAGAAGAAATAGCCCACCGAGAACGCGACCGCGCGCCACTCTCCGGTATGCACTCGCCCGGAGGGCAGGCTGGCGCCTTGAACTGCCGACATTCCGTCGCTCCGTGAGTACAGCGCCGGCGGGCCGCCGGCTGTGCGGTGGTGCTGTGCGGGTGGTGCTGAGTGAGGCGGGTCGTGCGGTTCGACGGCGGCGCGGCGCGATGCACGGCATGACCGCATCGAACCGCTCGCCGCCCGCGTCGCCGAGGTTCCGGCCGCGCGGGGTTGCCGGCACGGTAGCCCAAGGCGTCGCATATCGCCACCACGGCATTGGGCGGGATTCCGCTCGGCCGCGATGTTGGGAGCATTTGCTCTAGTTTTGGCGCTTACGGTCGCCCCGTCAGCGCGACGACACACGCCGCGCGCCTGCGGGAACCGCCAGTGCCCACCGAGTTCGACTACATCATCATCGGCGCCGGCTCGGCCGGCTGCGTGCTCGCCAACCGCCTGAGCGAAGACCCCGACGCGCGCGTGCTGCTGATCGAAGCCGGTCCGCGCGACCTGCATCCGTTCATCCACATGCCCGCCGGCCTGTCCAAGCTGGTCAACAAGAAAGGCGTGAACTGGGACTACGACACCGCGCCGGAACCGCAGCTCGACAACCGCACCCTGTGGTGGCCGCGCGGCCGCGTGCTCGGCGGTTCGAGTTCGATCAACGCGATGTGCTACATCCGCGGCGTGCCCGGCGACTACGACGACTGGGCCGCGGCCGGCGCCAGCGGCTGGGACTGGAACGGCGTGCTGCCCTACTTCCGCCGCAGCGAGCGCAACAGCCGCGGCGACGACGCGCTGCACGGCAGCATGGGCCCGCTGTACGTGTCCGACCTGCGCTACACCAACCCGCTGTCGAGCGTGTTCATCGAAGCCGGGCAACAGGCCGGTTTCGCTCGCAACACCGACTTCAACGGGCCGCGGCAACAAGGCTTCGGTTTCTACCAGGTCACCCAGAAAAACGGCGCGCGCTGCTCCAGCGCGGTCGCCTACCTCGACCCGGCGCGCGAGCGGCGCAACCTGCACGTGGTCACCGGCGCGCTGGTCACCCGCATCAGCATCGAGGGCGGCCGCGCCACCGGCGTGGTCTACAGCAGCGGCGGGCGTTCGTACCACCAGCGCGCGGTGCGCGAGGTGCTGCTCAGCGGCGGCGCGATCAATTCGCCGCAGTTGCTGATGCTGTCGGGCATCGGCCCGGCCGACGAACTGCGCAAGCACGACATCGAGGTACTGCACGACGCGCCGCAGGTCGGCCGCAACCTGCAGGACCATCTCGACGTGTGCACCCTGCAGCACTCGACCCAGCGCGTCACCTACGACCGCGCCAGCGACGTGCGCGTCGCCTTCGATTACTACCTGCGCGGCCACAGCGGCCCGGGCAGCAGCAACCTCGCCGAGGCCGGCGGCTTCGTGCGCTCGGAGCTCGCGCCGGACGATCGCGCCGACATCCAGCTGCATTTCGTGCCGGCGATGCTCGACGACCACGGCCGCCACCGCCTGGCCGGCGACGGCTACACCGCGCACGCCTGTTTCCTGCGCCCTCGCAGCCGCGGCCACATCGGCCTGGCCAGCGCCAGCGCCGGCGACAAGGTGCGCATCCAGGCCAACTATCTCAGCGACCCGGAAGGCTTCGACCTGAAGATGATGCTCGAGTGCGCCAAGCTCTCGCGCACGCTGTTCGCGCAGAAAGCCTTCGACCCGTACCGCGGCGCGCCGATCTTCCCGGCCCGCAGCGACCTCAGCGACGCCGAGCTGATCGAATTCGTGCGCGCCAAGGCCGAATCGGTGTACCACCCGGTCGGCACCTGCCGGATGGGCGACGACGACGCGGCGGTGGTGGATTCGCAACTGCGCGTGCGCGGCGTCCAGGGCCTGCGCGTGATCGACGCCTCGGTGATGCCGAGCCTGATCGGCGGCAACACCAATGCGCCGACGATCATGATCGCCGAGCGGGCTTCGGATCTGATTCGCGGGCGGTAGGGCCGGGAATCGGGAATGGGGAATAGGGAATCGGAAAGCGGCTACGTGCTTGCTCTACCGCTCCTGCCTTTCCGATTCCCCATTCCCGATTCTCGATTCCCGCTCCAACGGCTGAAATGACACGCCAATGGTGTGGCTTTTACGACTCCCGATTCCCCATTCCCGATTCCCGCCCCACCCATTAATCCCTGCAAAATCAGAATCCTGAATGCGGTTGTTGCACAACTCCCTGAGATCGGCGCTAGAATCGGATCGACCCCGGCTAACCAGGCGCTGCGAGCGATGAAACGCACCTCTTCCCGACGCTCACTCAACCCCTGGCGCCTGGGCACGCTCGCGGCGCTGCTGACCATGACCCTGGGCTCGACCGCGCAGACCTCGTTGCGCTGGCGCACGCCCGAACCCTCGCAGCCGGTCGCGCGCGCGCAGGGCTACGACGGCACCGCGCTGCCGGGCCTGAGCGCCGCGCCGCAGGACCTCAATCCGCGCGTGCAGCCGCTGTCGGCCGATTTCGACGTACGCCAGTTCGAAGCCATGGCGCAGGCGCTGGTCGCCGAGCAACGCATCCCGGGCATGGCGATGGCCATCGTCCACAACGGCCAAGTGCTCAGCGCGCGCGGCTACGGCATCACCGATGTCCGCAACGCCGAGCCGATCGACGCCCACACCGTGTTCCGCTTGGCCTCGCTGTCGAAGAGCTTCGCCGGCACCCTGACCGGCCTGCTGGTCAACGACGGCACCCTGCGCTGGGACAGCAAGGTCGTCGACTACATGCCCGGCTTCCAGTTGGTCGATCCCACCGCCGCGCGCAGCCTCACCGTCGCCGACGTGCTCAGCCATCGGGTCGGCCTGACCCACAACACCTACGACCGCGACCTGGAAAACTACGCCGATTACCGCGTGCTGACCCAGAAGCTCGCGTACGCGCCGATGGCCTGCCAGCCCGGCACCTGCTACGGCTACCAGAACATCGCCTTCAGCCTGATCGGCGACGTGGTGTTCGCCGCCACCGGCGATTTCTACAGCCAAGAGGTGCAGCGTCGTCTGTTCAAGCCGCTCGGCATGAACGACGCCAGCCTCGGCCTGGAAGGCATCACCGCCAGCGCGCGCTGGGCCAAGCCGCACGTGCGCGCGCGCGGCGGCTGGGCCTCGGTGACGCCGAAGCCGACCTATTACCAGTTGCCGCCGGCCGCCGGCGTCAACGCCAGCGCCAGCGACATGGCGCAGTGGCTGATCGCGCAGACCGGCCACCGCACCGATGTGCTGCCGCTGCCGTTGCTCGCGACCCTGCATCAACCGCTGGTCGATACGCCGACCGAAATCCGCGGCTCGAGCTGGCGCCGCCAGCGCCTGAGCACGGCCGGTTACGCGCTGGGCTGGCGCGTGTTCGATTACGCCGGCCACCGCGTGGTGTTCCATGCCGGCGCGGTGCAGGGCTATCGCGGCATGGTCGCGATGCTGCCCGATCGCGACCTGGGCATCGCGGTGTTGTGGAACAGCGAAAGCGGCCTGCCGACCGGCATGCTGCCGACCCTGCTCGACCGCGCGATCGGCCTGCCGACCGAACGCTGGCTCGACGTCGACGGCTTCGACGACCCCGGCTTGTACGCGTCCGAGGGCGTGACGCCGAGCCGCGAGGTCAATGGCAGCAATGCGCAGAAGGCGACTGCGGCGCCGCGGTAACGGCGGGAATGGGGAATCGGGAATCGGGAATCGGTAGAAGCAAGAGCAACCGTTACCGTCCCATTCCAAGCATAAAAAAAGGCCCGCCAAGCGCGGGCCTTTTTTATTCGCGGATCGTGAATATCGAGCTCGTCCCGCTTTGGCTCTTACCGATTCCCGACTCCCCATTCCCGATTCCCGGCTCCGCTACTGCGGTCCGCTCTCAGCCACCTGCTTGAGCTTCGCCAAGCCCTTGTCGTAATCCTTGCCGACCATGCTGTCGAGCAGCAGGCCGAACCAGCGCGAGACCAGGTTGTTGCCGTGCTCGCTGTCCAGCGCCCAGGTCACGCGGGTGCCGTCGCCTTCGCCTTTCAGGGTGAAGGTGCCGGTGGCCTGGGTGCCGTCGAAGTCGAGCGCGTTGACGATCTTCTGCTGCGGCACCGACTCGGTGATGCGCTGCGCGCCCTTGCCGACCTTCTCGCCCTCCCAGGCCATCGCCGCGCCGACGCCCGACTCCGGGCCGCTGTAGCTGTACTTCGCGCTCGGCTCCAGCTCGAACCACGGCGACCACTCGTTGAAGCGCTTGTAGGAATCGAGCAAGGCATGCACCTCGCCCGGCGGCCGCGCGATCGAGATCGACCGCTCGACATGGGTGCTCGCCGGCAACAGGAAGCCGCCGACCACGAACACCGCCGCGAGCAGCACGACCAGATAAAGCAGTCCCTTGAACAAGCGCTTCATGGTGTTCCCCCGATGACTGGCACGAATGGATGCGAACCGGTTTGCGCCGATCCTACCGCCGGCCGCCGCGACGCGAGCGTGCAAGGCCCGACTTGCCGACGAGAGGCATGCGACCGAGGTCACGCGTCGGTGAGTTTGGGTGAACGACGCGGCGAGCCCGGCTGCCGCGCAACGAGCGTCGACACTTCAACCACGAAATACTCCCCACCGGCCATCCCACGGACGCGGAGATCCAGCGACTTCGAGAACCCACAACGAAGCGCCGATACATCAACTACGAACCCGCTCCCCGCCCGTCATCCCCGCGAACGCGGAGATCCAGCGACTTTGGGAAACCCGCAACGAAGCGCCGACACATCAACCACGAAGCCCTCCCCCACCCGTCATCCCCGCGAACGCGGGGATCCAGCGACTTTGGGAAACCCGCAACGAAGCGCCGACACATCAACCACGAAGCCCTCCCCCACCCGTCATCCCCGCGAACGCGGGGATCCAGTGACTTTGGGAAACCCGCGACGAAGCGCCGACACATCAACCACGAAGCCCCTCCCCAAACCGTCATCCCCGCGCAGGCGGGGATCCAGAGACTTCAGCGTCCTGCGACCAGGACCAACCGCAACGAAGCCGCCAACGCGACCGGCGAGACCACGCGGGCGCGTCACACGCGGACGTTTCGAAAACGCCGGACAACGCGGCGTCGAGAGGCCATGCGGCAGGACACGAACACTGCGCGCTCAAGCCCTGCACGAAGCGAGCCCGGCCCGGGCCGATCGCCCGGGCGCCCGCCGTGGCGCGAGCCGCCGGCCCGCGAGCCTAGCGCCCGCCACAAATAAAAAACTCTCCCCCCGCCTGGGCTGCGGGAGGAGAGCTGGATTACGGCAATCGGGTGTTTCTTATTAGATCAGCGGAGCCGGGGTCGCCGGGAGCGCTGCAGCAGCCTTCGGCTTGCGAGCCTTCTTGGCGGCCTTCTTCGGGGCCTTCTTGGCGGCCTTCTTCGCGGTCTTCTTGGCAGTCTTCTTGGCTGCCTTCTTCACGGTCTTCTTGGCGGCCTTCTTGGCGGTCTTCTTAGTCGCCTTCTTGGCAGCCTTCTTGGCGGTCTTCTTGGTCGCCTTCTTAGCAGCCTTCTTGGCGGTCTTCTTGGTCGCCTTCTTAGCAGCCTTCTTGGCGGTCTTCTTGGTCGCCTTCTTCGCGGCCTTCTTGGCGGTCTTGCGGACGGCCTTCTTGGCGGCCTTCTTCACGGTCTTCTTGGCGGCCTTCTTGGTGGCCTTCTTGGCGACCTTCTTAGCGCCGGCCTTCTTGGCGACCTTTTTCGTCGCTTTCTTGGCGGAGGACTTCTTAGCAGCTTTCTTAACGGCCATGTGATGGCTCCTCGTCAGTGATGATCAGGAATGATCAGTGGTAGTGCGGTAAGCCCAGTTCAAAGGAACTCTGTGTTGGCAGAGCCGCGGGAGTCGGACCCGCGTGCAACCGCCGACGCGCTGGGCGCGCCGGAACGGATCGGGGATCGCGCCCGGCCGCAAGCGCGGCGGGACCGATGGCGCATCCGCCGGAAGGGCGGACGGAGCAGGTCGCCCAAAGGGGCGGCCAAACAAAAACCCGGGGAGCCAAACGCGCACCGGGTTGCAAGAAGCAGGTCGTCAGCGATGTCATCGAGGTTTTGGATGTCATCGGCGGAGAGAGCGTGGCCAACATTTCTGCAGAGGAAGCGAACCCAACGTCCACCGTTTTGACTGTCCAGGCGGAGGTCCGTTTTGTGCTGCGTGTTGTCGCGCTTGGTTTTCTCACTCTCGTCTGCAGGAAACGTCTGCTGGGCGAAACCTAATCACGCTTTTTATGACTGTCAACAACCCGGCCTATTTTTTTTTCCGACCGCTCGCCCGGAACGCCGCGCCGACGCCGCCACGCGCGCGTTCGAAAAACGCGCGCGCGCATCGACGCGTTCGACGCGCGTTTCGTTCGACGTCGCTGAAACCCAAGCGTGGCGCGGCTTTCAGCGCGCTCGCGTTTTTTCCTTCCGGTTTTTTCAACGCTTGCGCGTCGCGCGCGAAGCGTGTCGCGAACGATGCCGACGACCTGTACCGGAAGAAAAAATTCCGGTCCGCGACGGCCGCCGATTTCGCGTCGCACAAGCCCGATTGCGCGAAAGTGCGCGAACTTTTTTCGGCCGCGAGCGGCGCTCGCGACCGCCGCGGCGGTCGTCGATGCGGGCGAGCGCGCCGTCCGTCGACGCGACGAAGGCGAGCGAACGCGGCCGACCGCGACGCGACGCCGCGCGAGTTCGAGCGGCGTCGCCGACACGACCGTTCGTCGGTCGCGAACGCCGACGCGTGCCTCCCGCGCACATCGCGTTCGCACTCGAGCGTGCGTGCGCTGGAAACGTTTTACCTGGCCAGCGAAAACTCCGGCGCGAGCGGACAAAGGCGATGCGCGCGCGCCGCGACGGCCGCCGCGAACCGCGCCGCGCGTTCGCGTGATCGCGCCGAGTCGGCGCGCCGACGGACATCGCGTCGCCGCAAGCGCCACGCGAAAGTGGCGCCGCGATAAATCGCGGGACGGCGACGCGGCGCGTGAGCTCGGTGTGCCGCGTCGTCCTTCACCGGACCTGCACGCCTGCAGGCAGTCGTCGCGCCCGGCCGCGATGGCGATCGTCGCGACCACGCCGTCGGCGCCGAACCCGCGCGCGTCGGCCGCTCGCATCGCGCTCGCCGAGGTCACGCGCGATGCGGCGACGATGGTGACGCGACAACCGCGAGCCGAACCGTCGCGACGAAAATCGCCGCAGTTTTTCGCGGTTCGCGCGAACGCGCATGCGCCGTCGAACGCCTGCGCGATCCGCGCTCGATGCGTCGAGCCGAGCCGATGCACGACGCGAACGCTCGAGCGAGCCCTGGTCGAGGCGATCGCAATCGCATGCAGTCGGCGTATCGAAGGCGCCGGTTCGGCGGCCGCTCGCCGCGCTCATCGGCGGATCGGCGCGGCGCCGGAGCGTTCATCGCCGTCGTCGGTTCCGGCCGCGGCGCGCGGCGATGCCACTTCGGATTCGCACTTCGCGATCGGGCCTCGCATCAACCCGCGCCGTCGCGATCGAGGCCGCGCCGGCCCGGCTGGCGAACCGCGTCGCCACAAACGAAACGGGGAGCGAGTCCCGGGCGCCGCGATCGCGGGCCGGTCCTGCGCTCCCCGTGGGCCGTGGCCGTTGCCGGCCGCGGCGGGTGGATCAGTGGTCGTCTTCTTCGAGCAGCTCGGCGTAGTCGTCGGGCGCGAGCAGTTCGTTGAGCTGGTCGGGTTCGTCGATCTCGACGGTGTAGATCCAGCCTTCGCCGTAGGCGTCTTCGTTGATCGTTTCCGGCTTGTCCGCCAGCGCGGCGTTGACCGCGGTCACGGTGCCGGAGACCGGCGCGTAGACGTCGGAGGCGGCCTTGACCGACTCGACCACGGCGCTGGCGTTGCCCGCTTCGACGCGGTCGCCGACGTTGGGCAGTTCGACGTAGACCAGGTCGCCGAGCAAGCCCTGGGCGTGGTCGGAGATGCCGACGGTGACTTTGCCGTCGCCTTCGACGCGGGCCCACTCGTGGGATTTCATGAACTTCAGATCGCCGGGAATTTCACTCATGGCTGGCCTCGAACGTTGCGGGAGCGGCGGGTATTGGCGCGTAGTTTAACGATGCCGGGCCGCCGTGGGAGGGGTAAACGCAAAAGCGGGGATCACAAAGCGCGAATCGGGTTGCCGGATTTGAGGAACGGCCGCAAGTACGCGGCGCAAGACGGCGTCGCGCCGGAACTTTAGCTCGCGCCGCGACGCCTGCCGGAGCGAGCGGCGAAACGTTCAACCGGCGTCGGCCGTGAACGGTTCGCGGCCGGTGAGCAGCGCCTCGCGCAGCGCTTCGACCCGGTCCTGGCCCCAGAACGGTTCGCCGCCGAGCACATAGCCGGGCAGGCCCGGCAGGTCGGCGGCGATCGCGGCGCGGGTGTTGCCGCGATAGACCGCGGCGACCTCCTCGCTTTCGGCGGTGGCGAGCGTCGCATCGGCATCGTGACCGGCATCGCGCAACAGCGCGGCCACGGTGTCGCGGTCGGCGAGGTCGCGGTCGTGCGCCCAGATCGCGCGGAACGCGGCATCCATATACGCGGACGGATCGCGCCCCTGTCGGTCGAGCGCGATCGCGCAGCGGTCGGCCAGGCTCGGATCGACCGGAAAGAACTTCGGCGTCAGGTTCAGCGGCACGCCGCGCTGCTGGCGCGCGCGCTGCAACTCGATCAGGCGATAGCGCTGGCGCGCCGGCGCGCGCTGGCCCAGCGGCAGGCCGCCGTTGGCCTCGAACAGTTCGAAGATCCGCACCGGCTTGTAGACCAAGGTCGCGCCGGCCTCGCGCGCGGCCGCGAGCAGCGGCGCGTGGCCGAGGTAGGCGTACGGCGAGATCAGGCTGAAGTAGTAGTCGATGCGGGGCATGCGCGCGGCCTCAGATCAGTACGCCGTCCTGCGCCTGACCGTCGCGCACGAACGGGAACTTGACCACCCGCACCGGCACTTCCTTGCCGCGGATGTCGACCCGCACGTTGCCGCCGGCGCCCAGCGCGATCTCGCCGGCCGGCACGCGCGCGAACGCGATCGACTTGTTCAGCGTGGGCGAGAACGTGCCCGACAGGATCTCGCCGTCGCCGTGCGCGGTCAGCACCTTCTGGCCGTGACGCAGCACGCCCTTGTCGTCCATCACCAGCGCGATCATCTGGCGCGCCGCGCCGGTGGCCTTGAGTTGTTCCAGCGGACCGCGGCCGATGAAGTCGCGCGGCGCGCCGTCGGCGCCGCTGTCGAGGGCGATGGTCCAGGCCAGCGCGGCTTCGTAGGGCGAAACGCTGTCGTCCATGTCCTGGCCGTACAGATTCATGCCCGCTTCCAGGCGCAGGGTGTCGCGCGCGCCCAGGCCGGCCGGCTTGACGCCCGCGGCGAGCAACGCGTCCCACAGCGCGACCGCGCGGTCTTCGGGCACCACCACTTCGAAGCCGTCTTCGCCGGTGTAGCCGGTGCGGGCGATGAACAGCGCGATGCCGTCACTGGTTTGCGCATCGCCGGCGACGAACTTGCCGAGCTTGCCGATCCGCGCGCGATCTTCCTCGCGCAGCAGGCCGATCACCTTGTCGCGCGCGTTCGGGCCCTGCACCGCGATCATCGCCAGCTCCGGACGCTCGCTCACCGACACGTCGAACGCCTTGGCCTGCTCGCCGATCCACGCCAGGTCCTTTTCGCGGGTGGCCGCGTTGACCACCAGGCGGAAATAGCTTTCGTCGAGGAAGTACACGATCAGGTCGTCGATCACCCCGCCCTGCGGGTTGAGCATGCAGGTGTACAGCGCCTTGCCCGACTTTTGCAGCTTGTCGACCGAGTTGGCGACCAGGCGGCGCAGGAACTCGCGCACGCGCGCGCCGCGCAGGTCGACCACGGTCATGTGGCTGACGTCGAACATGCCGGCGTCGCGGCGCACCTGATGGTGCTCTTCGATCTGCGAGCCGTAGTTGATCGGCATATCCCAGCCGCCGAAATCCACCATCTTGGCGCCGAGTGCGCGGTGGGCGTCGTTGAGGATGGTCTTCTGGCTCATGGGGCGCTGCCTGCTCGTGGGGGTTTGAGCCGGTGATTATTCCAGAAGCGCGCTGCGTGCGTATTTACCGGGGTTCGGTACGCGGGCGAATGGTGGCGCCGCGCAGCTGCGAGGCCTTTTGCGTGAGGGGCTTCAGCCTCGACACTTCGCTCGGGTCGCGGCGCTGTCTTGAAGGCGCTTGTTGTGCTGAAAGAAAAGCGTCGGGGCTGAAGCTGCGTCCCACAAAAGGTCGGCCGGGGCAGCGAGGCTTCGGGCATGCGCGGTCGGCGTTGTGGCGCGGCCGACTTTATTCCTCTTCGGCGCCTTCGTTGTAACAGCTTACTTCGGTTGGCTTGACCTCGACGAAGCGGCCCTTGCGCCGGTCCAGCCGCACCGCCCAGCGCGAGGCGTCGAAGCGTTCGCGCGCGGCCGCGCCCTCGACCAGGGTATCGATGATCGCGATCACGCCCGGGTCGCTGATGCCGTCGATCATGCAGGTCGAGATCGATACCCGTTCGCCGCGCAGCAGCTTCGGGTACGGCACCACGTCGGTGATCTTCCAGCGCGCTTCGTTGCCGATCCGGCCGACCAGTTCGGCGGCGTAGAACTTCAGCGAGCGGTCCTCGTTGTCGTCGATCGTGCCGATGCTGCGCGCGCAGATCTGCTCGGCGCTGCGGCCGGTGCCGACGCAGCCGCCGGTGTTGGATTTGAAGCCCTCAGGGAACGGCGGCACGACCTTGCCGATCCAGTCGTCGCCGCGTTGCGGTCCGCCCGCCGAGGCCGGCGCGACCGCCAGCACCATGGCGAACGCCATCGCCGATGCGCGCAAGCTCGTTGCCACGGCGCGCACGGTCGTCATGGGTCAGCCCGCCAGTTCGACCTGCAGGGTCATGCCGTCGGTGCCGATCACCCGCACCGCGGTGCCGGTGGCCAGCTCCGGCCCGGTCACGTCCCAGAACGCATCGGCGATCTGGACCCGCCCGCGGCCCTGCACGATGCCGCGTTCGAGCACCACCACGCGGCCGATCAACTGCTCGGCGCGACGATTCAACAAGGGCTGGTCGCTCTTGCGCTCGCGGCCGCGGAACCAGGTGCGGTAGACCTGGATCGAGGCGAAGCTCAACACGATGAAGGCCGCGACCTGCGCCAGCACGGTCAGGCCCGGGAACACCATCGACAGCGCGAACACCGCCGCGGCGGCGAAGCCGAGCCAGAGCATGAACGCGCCGGGCGCCAGCGCCTCGGCCGCGAACAGCAGCATCGCGATCGCAGCCCAGCTTACGGTCTGCCAGGTCCAGGCCATGGCTCAGCCTCCGCTGCGCAACGGCGGCGGCGCGCCGGCCGCGCGACTGGGCTGGCGCTCGAGCGCTTCCTTGGCCAGTTCGCCGATGCCGGCGAGCGAGCCGATGATGCCGGCCGATTCCATCGGCATCATCACGAACTTCTGGTTCGGCGCTTCGGCCAGCGACTTGAACGCCTCGATGTATTTCTGCGCGATGAAGTAGTTGATTGCCTGCACGTTGCCGGAGGCGATCGCGTTGGACACCACTTCGGTCGCCTTGGCTTCGGCCTGGGCCAGACGCTCGCGCGCCTCGGCCTGGCGGAACGCGGCTTCCTTTTCGCCCTCGGCCTCCAGGATCACCGACTGCTTCTCGCCCTCGGCCTTGAGGATCGCGGCCTGGCGGAAACCCTCGGCTTCGAGGATGTTGGCGCGTTTCTCGCGCTCGGCCTTCATCTGCCGGGCCATCGAATCGACCAGATCGCGCGGCGGCTGGATGTCCTTCAATTCGATGCGGTTGACCTTCAGGCCCCACGGATGGGTCGCCTGATCGACCGCGTTGAGCACCTTGGTGTTGATCTCGTCGCGCTTGGACAGCGACTCGTCCAGGTCCATCGAACCGATCGCGGTGCGGATGTTGGTCATGACCAGGTTAAGGATCGCGATTTCCAAAGTGGCGACTTCATACGCCGCCTTGGCCGCGTCCTGCACCTGGAAGAACACGATGCCGTCGACCTTGACCACCGCGTTGTCCTTGGTGATCACGTCCTGGCTGGGGACTTCCAGCACCTGCTCCATCATGTTGATCTTGCGGCCGACGCCGTAGATCACCGGCATCAGGAAATGCAGGCCCGGGTCCATGGTGTGGGTGTAGCGGCCGAAGCGCTCGACGGTCCACTGATAACCCTGCGGCACCATGCGCACCGTCTTGAACAGCAGGATCACGCCCGCGAACACCACCACCATCGCCAGAAACGTTCCCATGAACTCCCCCTCCATGCCTCGTCCGAGGCCGCCAGTATAGGCCGTGCGGGGGTCTGCGACCCTTCACGCCCTTGCTGCATCCTTGTACTGGAATGCCAGCCGAACCCACCCCATCGCCCTCGCCCGGCCCGCTGCCCGCCCCCTCGCCGGAGCGGCCGCTGTCGAGCTTCGCCATCGACGTCCCGGAGACGTTGCTGACGCGCGCGCGCAACGGCGAAGGCGCGGCGTTCGAGCAGATCTACCGCTGGTTCGAACGACCGGTGTTCACCTTGGCGATGCGGATCGCCGGCGATCGCGACGAGGCCACCGAGGTGCTGCAGGAGACCATGTTGAAAGTGCTCACGCGGATCGGCGACTTTCGCGGCCACGGCGACGGCAGCGGCACGCCGTTCTGGGGCTGGTTGCGCCAGATCGCGGTCAACGAGGCGCTGATGCGGCTGCGCAGCCAGCGCCGCCACGAGCATGCGGCCGAACCCAACGACGAACACCTGGCCGACGACCGCCTGCCGCCGCCACCGGCCGCCGCCGATGCCGCCGCGCTCGGCCGCGCCCTGGCCCAGTTGCCGGCGCCGACCCGCAGCGTGGTGTGGCTGTACCACGCCGAGGGCTATACCCATGAGGAGATCGCGACGTTGATGCAACGCACGCCGAGCTTCTCCAAATCGCAACTCGCGCGCGGCTCGCGCCGCCTGCGCCTGTTGCTGGAACCGGAGCAGGCCCATGCCTGATCGAAACCTTCCCGACCCGCGCGGCGCCGCGCCGCAGGACTGGCCGAGCGCATTCGCGCGATTGCCGGCGGAAACGCCGCCGGCCGACGGCTGGGCGCAGGTCGCCGCGCGTCTGGCCGCCGCGGCGAACGCCGCGCCGCCGGCCAGCGACACGGCATCGCCCGCACTGCCCGCGACCGGTCGCATGACGGCCACGCGTCGCCGCACGCCGCACCGCCGCCGCTGGGCGATGGCGGCGATGCTCGCCGCGGCGCTGCCGCTGGCGTGGTGGCTGAGCCAGCGCGGCGCCGATCCGATCACGCCGGCAACGCAGCCGGCGCAGGTCGTGCACAGCCCGAGCCCGGCGCCCGATCGCGCGATCGCGGATCCGTCGCTGTCGCCCTCGACGCAAGCCTCGCCCGACCCGGACAAGTTGGCCGACACCGGCGAGCGCAACACCGACCGCACGGCCGACCGCGCGACGGAGCCTGCGATCGCCACCGCGCCGAATCCCTCCAGCGACGCGAACGCACCCGCGCCGCGCGCCGTCAAACCGCAACGCGACCCATCGCCCGCAACCCGCGAACGCCAGGCGCCGACGCGTCTGGCCGTGAACGACGCCGCGCCGACGCCGCAGACGCCCGCGAGCGACGACAGCGACGCGATCGCGCAACGCATCGGCGAACTGCAGGCGCAGTCGGCACAGCTGGAGGCGCTGATCGCCGCCAGCCGCGACGACCGCGTCGCCAGCGCCACCGCGGCGGTCATGAGTTCCGAACTCGACCAGCGCCTGGGCCTGATCGACGCCACCCTGATTTCCGCGCCGCTGCCGGCTTCGCAGCGCCTGTCGCTGTGGCAACAGCGCGTCGGCACGCTGCGCGCGCTGGCCGGGGTGGAAAGCACGCAACGCTGGTTCGCCGCGCAAGGCGAACGCTACGACGACGCGCTGGTGCGCGTCGACTGATTCCTCTTCACCGCCGTACCGGAGAACGACATGGCCCGCGCCATCACCCACTTACGCCGTACGCTCCCGTTGCTGCTGGCCGCGGCGATCGGCAGCGCGCTCGCGCACGACAACCCGAAGGACGCCGGCGCCATCGACGCCGCGCCGCCGGCCGCCGCCGCTGCCCCGCCCCGGGTGCACCGCTATTACTTCGTGAGCCGCGACAACGCGGCCGCTCCGCGCCAGGTCGCGCAGGCTTATCCGCGCCACCGCACCGAGCTGGGCGCGCTGCCCGATCCGGTGACCAAGCCGACCTTGATCCGCGACGACCGGCGCGGCCCGCAACTCGGCGTGATCCTCGCGCCCGACGCGAAAGCCGGCGTGCGCATCGTCGCGGTCACTCCCGACAGCGCCGCGGCCAAGGCCGGGCTGCGCAGCGGCGATTCGCTGCTCGGCGTGGGCGACAAGACCATCGCCGGCGCCGACGGCTCGGCCCGGCTGGCGAATGCGCGCGCGCTGCTCGGCGTGCTCGAACCAGGCAAGCCGGTGCGCATCCGCTATCAGCGCGACGGCAAGCCGGCCAGCCTGACCGCGACGCCGCAGCTCGGCGAGCGGGTGATGGTGTTCGAGAACGACGACGGCTCGCAGTTCGTGACCAACGGCGAACTCGTGGTCCGGCGCTCGCGCGATGGCGGATCGGACGTCTCCGCCGACAGCATCGAATACATCCCGGCCGAGCCGATGATGGCGCCGCGCATGCACAGCGAGATCATCCGTCTGAATGCGGATTGCAAGAACAAGCCCTGCCCGCTGCCGTCGATCAGCGAGGCGCTGCGCTGGAACGGGCTCAATCTGGCCTCGGTCGACGCCAAGCTCGGCCGCTACTTCGGCGCCGAGCGCGGCGTGCTGGTGCTCAGCGCCGGTCCCGAGCTCAAGGGCCTGGAAGCCGGTGACGTGATCCAGAGCATCGACGGCCGCCAGGTCGACAGCCCGCGCGAAGCGATGGTGGCCTTGCGCGGCAAACCCGACGGCGGTCAGGTCGAAGTGGCGTATCTGCGCGACCGCGCCAAGGCCAAGAGCACGATCAAGGTCCCCAAGGCGATCGCCTGGGCGCCACCGCCGCCGCCGGCTCCACCGACACCGCCGAGGCCGCCCGCGCCGCCGAAGGCACCGGCGCCGCCTGCGCCGATTGCACCGCCTGATGCGCCGGCCCCGTCTGCTCCACCGCCGCCGCCGCCGGCACCTCCGCACGGCATGCTGCTGCCCGCGCCTGCCGCGGCGCCGGTCGCGCCCGCGGCGCCGGTTTGGGCGTCGACAAAACAGGCCGGGGCGACTCGCGTCGATTGAAGCGGGCGCCATGAAATCGCGGCTGCGATCGCGATTCGATTGGCGCCGCGCGGGCTGCGGAATTTGCGTCGTATGCGAGGTGTCGCGGTCGCGGCTTGCGCCGCTCCTACAGTCTGCAGCGGTGATTACGCCGTAGGCCGACTGTAGGAGCGGCGCGAGCCGCGACCGCGAACCCACCCACGTCGGCGAATCCGCATCGCGCGTATCGCCACACGCCAATCGCGCCCGCGCCCGCGCTCACGCCAACGCCAACGCCAACGCCAACGCCAACACAATAAAAAGGCCGGGCATCGCTGCCCGGCCTTTTTGCTTCACTCAAATACAATTCACGCGGCGTGCATTGACACGCGCGCAACACACCGATCGAAACCGGCCGCCGACTCAACCGCGGCGACGATCGCCACAATCGGCCTGCGCCGCGCGACAACCACCGCGACTCACTTCGCCGGCGGCGACTGCCCCGGACCGGCCGTGTCGACCGGCGCCTTGACCACCCACTTGGCGAACACCGCGTCGATCTCCTTGTCCGCCACCGGCTTGCCTTCTTCCAGCTTGCCGGCCTGCTCAAACAAGGGAATGATCATCGCCATCCCGTCGACCTTGGTCTTGAGCCGCACGCCCGGCGCCTGGTCCAGGTACACGTTCCAGTGCGCGCGCACCTTGGCCCAGTAGTCCTTGGTCGCGGCCCAGTATTTGTACGCCGGCTTGAAGTCGACGTCCTGGGTCTTGACGTAATCGTTGAAGCCGAACTCGCGCGCCAGCTCTTGCTGGGTGCCGTCGGGCTTGCGCAGCACCTTGGTGTTGTACTGCTCGTGGGTCCAGCCGTTCGGGGTCAGGGTGTGGCGGTTGATCGCCGCGACCGCGTTGTAGTCGCTGCGCTTGGTGTACTCGCGCCGCGGCAGCGGACGCCAGCTCGGATCGCTGGTCCAGGTGGCGACGTTGTTGCGGTAATCCCAGCGCCCGGTGCCGCAGTAGCGCGGCGCGTCGCTGACCTCGTACACGCACTGGGTCCAGGCGCCGCGATTGAGCTCGGCCGGGATCGTGCGCACGTGCCAGGTCTGGTCGGCGCTGAATTCGAAACGCCGCGGCGCCTCGAACACCCAGTCCTGACGCCAGTGCTTGGTGACGTGGCCGCTCTTGCCGTCGACCAGGATGTGCTGCAGGACGATCCGGCGCGGGCTGTCCTCGACCACGATCACGGTCTCGTTGCCGCCGCTGCGCATCGCCGGCGCGCGTTCGTAGTTCGGCTTGAGCAGCACGGTTTCGTCGAAGGCGAAATCGACGATGTACTCGCCCTGCATGGCCAGGATCGAAGCGCGGTCGCGCTCGGTCGACGCGGCGTCGTTGACGGGAGACAGGGCCAGCGCAATCGGGCTGACGCACAGACAAAGGGCCAGCACGCTGGCGCGGGTTACGGGTTGGGTCATGGCTGAACTCGATGCTTCTCGATTGACTATATAAAAGGAAAGGATGGGAGCGGGCGTCAGGCGAATTGCGCCGGTCGCGCCTCGTCGCTCAGGCGCGAAGCCATGCAGCAGCACACGTGGGCCTGGGCCTGCAGGCGCGCGCCTTCGCCGATGGCGATGCGGCGCGCATGCGCTTGTCCCAGCGGCGACAGCTCGGCGGTGTCGGCAACGAGGATGCAATGCCCGGCGTCGTCGCGCAGGACGTGCAGGCGCAGCACTTCGGCCTGCCAGCGCCCGCGCAGGCGACGCAGCCAGCGCCGACGCAGCCCGGCCCAGGCGCCGCCGCGCGCATCCGCGCCGCGATACATCGGCAACTTCGCCGCGGCGTCATCCCAGGCCAGGAAATCGCTGTCGGGCAGCAGGTACAGTCGCCAGCACACGCGGCCGGCTGCGTTGCGGAACACCAGCGCTTCGCACGAAGACTCGCCGTCGAGGCGGGTCATGCGTTCGGCGCTGGCCGCCTGCAGCCAGCCGTCGAGCGCGTCGCGATGCCGGCGCGGGTACACGCACAACACCGTCGCGACCGCGGCCAGCCGTTCCGGCGCCGGCAGGCCGGCGCGTTCGGGCGGGTTCGTGATCGACGACGGCGCGCGCATGCTTACCAGCTCACCGACACGCTGGCGCCGACATTGCGGCCCGGCGCGCTGTAGCGGTCGATCACGGTGCTGGTCGCGGCGATGCCCGGCAGGTCGCCGGCATCCCAATAGGTCTTGTCGCCGAGGTTGAACACGCCGACGTTGAGCTTGGCGCCCGGCGCGAAATTCCAATGCGCGAGCAGATCGAGCACGCCGTAACCCGGCGCGGCGAACCGGTTCGGCGCCGGCAAATCGTGCTTGCGCTTGGCGAAACGGCCGGCCAGTTCCACGCCCCATCCGTCGCGGTCGTAGGCCAGGCCTAGGGTCGCGGTCAACGGCGCGATCGATTCCAGCGGACGATCGGCGGTCTTGTCCTCGCCCTTGCTGTACGCCGCCGCGCCGCGCAGCGACCAACCGGCCCAGGCCGGCGAGAATTCGCCGAAGTCGACGCCGCCGCGCAGTTCGACGCCGCGGATACGCGCCTTGGCCACGTTCTGCGACTGGAACACGATCAACGGGGTCTGCGGCGGCGCGCTGACCTGACGGTTGGACTCGATGAAGTCCTTATAGTCGTTGTAGTACGCCGACAGCTGCGCATACACGGCCTGGCCGCTGAAGCGCAGGCCCAGTTCGTAACCGTCGCTGGTTTCCGGCTTGAGGTTCGGATTGGGAATCGCGGTGTAGCCGAACTGCAGATTGGTGAAGCCCAGGTTGACGTCGCTGTACGGCGGCGCGCGGAAACCGCGCTGGTAGCCGCCGTACACCGACCATTGCTGCGCGAAATGCCAGACCGCGCCGAGCTTGGGCGACACGCTGGTCTTGCTCAGGTCGCTGATGACCACGCCGGGATTGTCGGTGGTGAAGATCGCATCGCGTTGCGGACGCAATTCGTAACGGTCCACGCGCACCGCCGGCACCAGCCGGAACTGGCCGTCGGCGAACTGGATTTCGTCCTGCACGAACACGCCGGCGCTCTGGGTCTTGCTGACCGGGAAATCGCGCACCGGGAAGGTGTCGGGCGAGATCACATTCGTGCTCGCGCCGGTGGTCAGATTGATCGCGCGGCCGTCGCGCTTCTGGCGAAACTCGGTGTTTTCGTATTCAAAACCGTAGGTCAGGGTGTGCTCGACCGAACCGGTGGCGAAGCCCTTGTGCGCGGTGGCCTCGGCGCCGTACACGCGCTGGTCGAAGTTGAATTCGCGCAGGCGCAGGGTCGGGCTGATCTCGCGGCCGCCGACCACGCTCACGCGTTGCTCGCGGGTGCGCTGGGTGGTCTCGCTGTCCTGGCGGTAGATCTGCCAGCGCAGCGAATCGGCGAAGGTGCTGTCCAGCGAATCGATTTCATGCGCGAACGCGACGCGGGCGCGGGTCTGATGGTCGTTGCCGGTCTGCGACAGCACCCGCACCGCCGGCGCGCCCGGCGCCGACAGCGCGGTGCCGCGCGCGGTGAACACGTCGGTGTCGGTCTGGTCTTCGCTGCCTTCGACGGTCAAACGGAAACGCTGGTTGTCGCTGGGCGCGTACACCAGTTTGGTCAGCAGGCTGCGGCCGTCGTTGTCCTGCGGGTTGGGCGTGGTGCGGCTGGCGTCGAGGGTATTGCGCTTGCCCTGGTTCTCGGTTTCCTGGCCCTGGTGGTGATTGACCACGACCAGGCCCGACCAGCGCTCGCCGCCGAACGCCGCGGTGGCGCCGCCGTACAGGCCGTCGTTCTGGCTTTCCACGCCGAGCTTGAGGCCGAAATAAGTGTTGGCGCCGTCCTTGAGGTAGTCCTCCGGATCCTTGGTCACGAACGAGACCACGCCGCCGAGCGCATCGGAGCCGTGCAGCGCGCTGCTCGGGCCGCGCACGACCTCGACTTCCTTGACCGTGTCCAGATCGACGAAATTGCGTCCGGCGTTGGAGAAGCTGCCGATGCTGAAACTGTCGGAGACCGAGATGCCGTCGACCAGCACGCGCACGCGATTGCCGCCCAGGCCGCGGATGCGGATGTCGCCCAGGCCGAAGCGCTCGCGATTGGAGCCCACGACGATGCCGGGTTCGTAGCGGAACAGGTCCTTGATGTTGCGGGTGAGTTCGTTGTCCATGCGCTCGCGGTCGATCGCGCTGACCGTGGCCGGCACGTCCTGCACCGCGCGCTCGGTGCGGGTGGCGCTGACCACCACGCGCTGGAGTTCGTTGACGTCGGCGCCGTCGGGCGCGGGCGCGTCGGCGGCGAGCGCGGCGGCCGGCAGCGCGAGCAGCAACGCCAGGGCCAGCGCGGAACGCGCCGGGACGACAACGGGAAAAACGCGCGCAGGCGCGGCAACACTAAGGACGCGGGACATGCAGTCGGACTCGGTTGTATGGGGTTTGAACCGAGGCGGGCTGGCGTCCGATGCAACGGCTTCGTTGCAGGACCGGGCTGGCAGCCTGGGAGAGAGAGGGTGCTGGCGGGTCGGCGGACCGACGCACCGCGCCGCGTCGCATCCCTGGGCGGGATGGGGACGCGGTGCGGCGGTGACGCGGGCGATGGGGCTCGCTTGCAGCGTGGGGCTCAGCGGCTCGGGGTCGGTGGATGCGCTTGCGGCTTGGGACAGTTAGGGTCCGGGGCCTTCGGCGGTCGGGTCGAACTCGGGCTTGGGGTGTGGATGTTGCTGAGCGGTGCTTGGCTGGTTGCTCGCCGGATCGCGGGGTTACTTGGTCAGGATCAGCTTGTCGTTACGGGTATGGCGCAGGCGATAAACCTCGCCGCCGTGACGGATCAGCACTTCGCGCGCGCCGCGCAGCAGCGCGGTGCTTTCGACCAGGACGCCCTGGGCGGCGGCGACCACGGCCGAGGCCATGGCGGTGGGCGCGGAGGCATCGACGGCGGGGGTCGCGACGGCGGACAGGGAACGATCCGTGCGGGGTTTCAGCTGCAGCACCGGGTTGCGCAGAGACATGGCGGTGACTCGTTCGGGGGTGGGCTCCCGAATGATGATAATGATTCTCATTTGCCAGTCAACACGCAAACACACAAATCTGCGACTGCAGTCATGCACAAGGCGTCCAGCGCCCTGTTCAGGCGAAGGCGTTCTCGACCCGCTGCCAGCCGGCCTCGTCGATCTTCTCCACCAACTCCAACGCCTGCAGGTTCTGCAGCAGTTGTTCGCCGCGGCTGGCGCCGAGGATCACGCTGGACACATGCGGGTTGCGCAGGCACCAGGCGATCGCCAACGGCGCCTGTTCGACCCCGAGCTCGCGCGCCACCGCGCCGAACGCGGCCACCCGCTCGATCCGGCGCTGATCGGCGCTGCCGACCGCGATCCGGCGCAGCCAGTCCTTGTCGGCATGCTCCAGCCGGCCGCGCTCGGCCCCGTCCTTGCCGTCGCCGTGCGCCGACAGCGCGCCGTACTTGCCGGTCAGCAGGCCCGAAGCCAACGGCGACCAGATCGTGGTGCCCAGCCCCAGCTCGGCGTACAACGGCGCGTATTCGAGTTCGACCCGATCGCGGTGCAGCAGGTTGTACTGCGGCTGTTCCATGCTCGGCGCATGCAGATGGCTGGCGCGCGCGATCTTGTGCGCCTCGCGGATCAAGCCGGCCGGCCACTCCGAGGTGCCCCAGTACAGCACCTTGCCCTGGCGGATCAGCGCATCCATCGCCCACACGGTTTCCTCGATCGGCGTGTCCGGATCGGGACGATGGCAGTAGTACAGATCGAGATGATCGACACGCAGCCGGCGCAGCGCATCGTGGCAGGCTTCGGTGATGTGTTTGCGCGACAAGCCCTTCTGGGTCGGACCCGGCTCCTCGACCGAGCCGAAGAAGACCTTGCTGGACACGCAGTAACCGTCGCGCGGCAAGCGCAGCTCGGCGATGACCTCGCCCATCACCCGCTCGGCCTCGCCGTTGGCATACCCTTCGGCGTTGTCGAAAAAGTTGATGCCGTGATCCCACGCCGCGGCGATCAGTTCGCGCGCGGTGTCGCGGCCGATCTGCGCACCGAACGTAACCCAGGCGCCGAACGAGAGCGCCGATAGCTGGAGGCCGGATGAACCCAGGCGACGGTATTGCATGGACACACTCCCATCGGACCATTGACTGCACGCATGCTACGCCGATGAGCCTTAAGACCAAGGGCGGGATACCCCGATGGCGGTGAAAACGCGCGACCTGATCGTGAGCCTGATCGCGATCGCCGTGGCCCTGCTGGGCTGGCAGCTGTGGCGTTTGCGCGCGCCCGCGCCGGCCACGCCGGCGCCCGCGGCGATCGGCCACGACGGCGCGCCCACGCCAACGCAACCGACCGCATCGGCAAAAGGCGCGGATGCGCCGAGCAAGATCGAGCCGATCCGCTCGAACTATCGCAATCCCCAGTTGGCCGAACTCAAGAGCCGCGCCGACGCCGGCGACAGCCGCGCCTCGTGCCAGCTCGGCATGGAACTGCTGCGCTGCACCGACGTATCCCCGGCCGAACAGGTGCTGGCCGCGGCCGAAGAGAATTCGCGTCCCGACCTGCCGCCGGAACAGCGCGCCTACATGACCAAGCTGGAGGGCCGCGCGCGCCAGATGATCAACGAATGCCGCAACGCGCCGGCCGATTCGTGGAAACAGGGCAACCACTACCTACGCCAAGCCGCACTGGCCGGCGAACCTGAGGCCATGTACCGCTACGCGCGCGGCGATTCGGTCCTGGTCGACTACACCCATCTGAACTCGCCCGAGTTCGATCGCTGGCGCGCCGAGGCCGGCAACATGCTGCAGTTGTCGTTCGAGGCCGGCTATCTGCCGTCGTTGTTCGATCTGATGGTCGGCTACAGCGACAACTCGTCGCCGCTGACCGGTCTGATCGCGAACGACCCGACCAAGGCGCGGGCGATGCGCCTGTTGATTTCGCGCCTGGCCGGCAAACCGGCGGACCGGCCCGAGTCGCGCTACGCGAGCCTGGAACCGGCCGCGACGGCGTTGGCGTCGCAGTGGCAGCGCGACTATTTTCCGACGGTGAAGCCGCCGTTGCAGAAGCTGCCACGGTTGATGCCGGCGGGGTTCGCTTCGTTGTATGCCGATGAGAACAACGAACCGGCGTGTACGCAGTGAGTTGATCGCTGGTAGCGACAGTTTCGCCGGGCCGTCGGCGTAGACGACACCCATCGTCGCCATTGAAGCCAGTCTTGCATCGGCATCGGCATTTACGCTGGCGCCGGCATTCGTATTGGTTTCGGCCTTTGCCTTGCTTTGGCTTGGCTTGAGCCTGAAGCCGCGCAGTTCATCCAGCGCTGCGAAGCGACTGACTAGCGAGAACAAAAGTACACCCGAAGGGCGGCGCACATGGATGTGCGCCGTGCGCCACCGAGACAGGATGTCTCGTGTGGCGCATGCCCGCGTCAGCAACGCACGTGCGGGCCTTTGATTCAAAGAAAAGCGTTTTTCTTTGGTTACCTTTCTTTTGTCGCTTTTGACAAAAGAAAGTAACTCGGCCGCTTGCGGACGAAAGCTGTTGATCTTGCCTTTGGCTTCAAAAGCTCTAGAGCTTCAAAGCTGCAAGCAGGATCAAAAGCGTTCCGCCGCTGAAGCGGCGGGTCACTTTCTTTTGTCTAAAGCAACAAAAGAAAGGTAACCAAAGAAAAATGCTTTTTTGTGAATCAAGTGCCCGCGCGATCGGTGCTTCTGCAGGCATGCGCCACACGGGACATCCTGTCCCGGTGGCGCACGGCGCACATCCATGTGCGCCGCCCTTCGGGTGTGCTTTTGCTCTCGCGAGTTCCGAGCTTCGCAGCGCTGGATGAACTGCGCAGCTTCAGGCACAAGCCGAAGCCACATGGCCTACCTGTAGGAGCGGCGCAAGCCGCGACCACGGAAATACAGCTACGACGTAGGTCGCGAAGTAGTCGTCATGGCGCGGTCGCGGCTTGCGCCGCTCCTACAGGGGCTGCGATGTCGCCACTAACGCGAGTTACAAGCGTCGCAGCGCTGGATGAACTGCGCGGCTTCAGGCACAAGCCGAAGCCACATGGCCTATCTGTAGGAGCGGCGCAAGCCGCGACCGCGGAAATACAGCCACGACGTAGATCGCGATGCTGTCGTCATGGCGCGGTCGCGGCTTGTGACCGAAGGAAATCCAGTAGGACGCCGCTCCTACAGGGGCTGCGATGTCGCCACGTCGCCTCGTGGTTCAACAATGCACGGCGTGCGTCCATAGGCGCGCGGCGCACGTCCATGCGCGTCGTCCTTCGGCAGTGCTTGGCCAACGCGCGTTACAATCTACGCATCGGCGAGGAACCAGACGCCAATGCCGCGCTCTCCAAACCATATCCGGCAAAGTCAAAACCCCGATGGCTACGCCACATCGGCCACCATCGAAACCTCGCGCCCCCGCTACACGCCAACCAAAGCGCCAACCAAAGCGCCAACCAAAGCGCCAACCAAAGCGAAAGCTTCTCATTTGCTGCGCCGCCTGCCGAATGCCGCTACAATCCGCCCACTTTCCTCCTCCGGGGAGTAGCCCACCCGCGCACCGACCAGGTTCGCGGGGGCATGCGTCAACACACTTGGCCCACAGGCCATGGCGCATGTACGGCAGCCAGCGTGCGATCGAACCACGGCCCCAGGCCAGGCGACGACCACGCAGCGACCACGGGCAAGACCGAAGGCAGGCGTTGCGTGCAACCCGGGTCGGGCCACGTGGCGTCCGCCTTCGCGTCCACGCGAATGCCCGACCCTGGAGTTGTCATGGATCTGTCCTACCTGCCGGCCTCGGTCGTCACCACCGCGGTGTCGACCGGCACCGTCGCGCTCGCCGAAATCGGCGACAAGACCCAGTTGCTCGCCCTGCTGCTCGCCGCGCGCTTCCGCAAGCCTTGGCCGATCATCGCCGGCATCCTCGTGGCCACCTTGCTCAACCACGCCCTCGCCGCTTGGTTCGGCACCCTGGTCGCGCAGTGGCTCAAACCCGAGATCCTGCGCTGGGTGGTCGCCGCGAGCTTCTTCGCCGTCGCGCTGTGGACCCTCAAGCCCGACCAGTTGGACGAGGCAGAAACCAAGTTCTCCGCGCGCGGCGCCTTCATCGCCACCACCATCGCGTTCTTCTTCGCCGAGATCGGCGACAAGACCCAGGTCGCGACCGTGCTGCTGGCGACCCGCTACGAGCCGCTGTGGGCGGTGATCTTCGGCACCACCATCGGCATGCTGCTGGCCAATGTGCCGGTCGCCCTGCTCGGCAGCCGCTTCGCCGATCGCCTGCCGCTGAAGACCGCGCGCTACGTGGCCGCGGCGGTGTTCGCGGTGCTGGCGCTGTGGGTGGCGGTGCGCGGCATCGGCTGATCGCCGGCCGGTTCGCGCCACCCGCGTCCGGCCGAGACGGCGCCGTCGTCGCCTGGCGGCGGCCACCGGCACGGATCGAACGGTCCGATCCTCGGTGCCCGGACGATTCGCCGGCACGTTCGCCCGCGCGCGGTCGCGCTATGCTCGCCGCGGGCCGCGCTTGGCCGTAAACGGGAACCGGGATGTACCAAGGCGTGGGCGGTCGGATGCGCAGCGTGATCGTGGCGCTGCTGTTGCGGCCGGACGAAATCATGCTCGAGATCGGCGCCGGCGGCGAACTGCTGGTGGCGCGCCTGCGCGCGGTGCTCGCGGCGATGCTGCTGCTGTTGCCGCTGCTCAACGCGATCGGCGGCGGCAGCGTCAAGGAAACCATGATCGGCCTGGGCGGCGCGATCTTCGTCAATGTGTTCTCGCAACTGGCGCTGGCGCTGGCGCGGCGGCAGCGCCGCTACCGCTGGCTGCCGTTCTGCACCGCCGGGTTCGACGTTACCGCGACCACCCTGGTGCTGGCGATGCTGGCCGCGCAGCACCTGCCGGCCGGACTCAACAGCCTGATCGTGTGGTGCGGCTATCTGCTGGCGATCCTGTTGACCGCGCTGCGCAGCGACGGCCGGGTGACCTTGTTCGCCGGCACGCTCGCGCTGGTCCAGTACGGTTTGCTGGTGCTGTGGGTGTTCGCCACCGCCGGCTCGCCCGAGGACCTGATGTCCAGCGATTACGGCGCGGTCACCGTCGGCAGCCAGACCCAGCGTCTGGTGCTGCTGGCGATGATGACCGTGGCGACCTCGATGATCGTCTACCGGATGCAGCGCCTGATC
Organism: Lysobacter capsici; assembly: GCF_014779555.2. Lineage (NCBI taxonomy): Bacteria > Pseudomonadati > Pseudomonadota > Gammaproteobacteria > Lysobacterales > Lysobacteraceae > Lysobacter > Lysobacter capsici. The sequence continues at coordinate 1,263,518 of NZ_CP094357.1, read as the reverse complement.
GAGATGTCCGGCACCGACGGCCTGACCCGGCTGCCGAACCGGACCTGGCTGACCCATCGCATTCCGCGCCTGTTCGACGCGGTGCGCCGCGACGGCGGCAGCCTGACCCTGGCGCTGATCGACCTGGACCACTTCAAGCGCATCAACGACGATTACGGCCATCGCCTCGGCGACCGCAGCCTGCGCCACCTGGTCACGGTGCTGCGCGAGCAGTCCGAGCCCAGCGAATGGCTGGTGCGGCTGAGCGGCGGCGAGTTCCTGCTGGTGATGCGCAAGCCGCTGGGCACCGCGTTCGAGGAAGTCGACGCGATCCGGCGCGCGGTCGCCGAGCGCCCGTTCGAACCCGGCCGCGGCGCCGAGCCGCTGTGGCTGAGTTTCAGCGCCGGCCTGGTCACCTTCCCGCAGGAGGGCGGCGACCTGTCGCGGCTGCTGCGGCGGGCCGACCTGCGCCTGCAGCGGGCCAAGCAATCCGGGCGCAACCGGGTGGTGGCGCGGGATCTGTAGGCCGCCGCGGCCCGCAATAACCGCCGCGATCACCGCCGCCGCGTCCATACAAAAAACCGCCCGAGCGTCTTTTCAACGCTTAAAACGCGTTTGCGCTGCGCCGCGGCTTGCCGCTGAGGCGGCCAGCCTCTAGTCTGCGCCGACTAATTAGACGTCAAAAAGCCGCCGGTGCCCCGGCGCCGGGGAGAGTTGAGTGGAATCGATTTCGCGCGTGGCCTTCGGCCTGTTCGGTTTGGCGGTGCTCGTAGGCATTGCGTGGGTGTTCTCGGTCAAGCGTCGCGCGGTCGACTGGAAACTGGTCTGTATCGGCATCTCGCTGCAGATCGCCTTCGCCGCGGTGGTGCTGCTGGTGCCCGGCGGCAAGGACGTGTTCGACTCGATCGGCAAGGGCTTCGTCCACGTGCTCGAATTCGTCGGCGCCGGCTCGAAGTTCATCTTCGGCGACCTGATGGACGTCAGCAAATTCGGCTTCATCTTCGCCTTCCAGGTGCTGCCGACGATCATCTTCTTCTCGGCCCTGATGGGCGTGCTGTACCACTTGGGCGTGATGCAGGCGATCGTGCGCGCGATGGCCTGGGCGATCACCAAGGTCATGCGCGTGTCCGGCGCGGAGACCACCAGCGTGTGCGCCAGCGTGTTCATCGGCCAGACCGAGGCGCCGCTGACCGTGCGCCCGTACATTTCGAAGATGACCGAGTCCGAGCTGATCACGATGATGATCGGCGGCATGGCCCATATCGCCGGCGGCGTGCTCGCGGCCTATGTCGGCATGCTCGGCGCCGGCGACCCGGTCCAGCAGGCGTTCTACGCCAAGCATCTGCTGGCCGCCTCGATCATGGCCGCGCCGGCGACCCTGGTGATCGCCAAGATCCTCGTACCCGAGACCGGCGAGCCGCTGACCCGCGGCACGGTCAAGATGGAAATCGAGAAGACCACCGCCAACATCATCGACGCGGCCGCGGCCGGCGCCGGCGACGGCCTGCGCCTGGCGCTGAACATCGGCGCGATGCTGCTGGCCTTCATCGCCCTGATCGCGCTGGTCAACGCGCCGCTGACCTGGCTGGGCGAGCAGACCGGCCTGGCCGCCGCGCTCGGCCGTCCGACCGACCTGTCGACCCTGCTCGGCTTCGTGCTGGCGCCGATCGCCTGGGTCATCGGCACCCCGTGGGGCGATGCGACCGTGGTCGGCGGCTTGATCGGCGAGAAGGTCGTGCTCAACGAATTCGTCGCGTACACGCACCTGGCCGACATCGTCAACAACAAGGTCGCGGGCATCCAGCTCAGCGAGGAAGGCCGCCTGATCGCGACCTACGCGCTGTGCGGCTTCGCCAACTTCAGCTCGATCGCGATCCAGATCGGCGGCATCGGCGGGCTGGCCCCGGAACGTCGCCAGGACCTGGCGCGGTTCGGCCTGCGCGCGGTGCTCGGCGGTTCGATCGCCACCTTCATGACCGCGACCATCGCGGGCGTACTGACCCACTTCGCCGCTTAAGTTCATGACCGATCCGCATAACGGCCACGTCGTCGTGGTCGGCTCGTTCAACGTCGATCACGTGTGGGCGCTGCCGGTGCTGCCGCGTCCCGGCGAGACTCTCGCCGGCACCTACCACACCGGCCCCGGCGGCAAGGGCTTCAACCAGGCCACCGCGGCGGCGCGCGCCGGTGCGCGGACCGCGTTCGTGTGCGCGCTGGGCGACGACGCCGGCGGCCAGTGGGCGCGTGCGCTCGCGAGCGCCGACGGCATCGATCTGCGCGACCTGCGCAGCGACGCGCCGACCGGCACCGCCGGCATCTATGTCGACGCCGACGGCCGCAACAGCATCGTGATCGGCCCGGGCGCGAACGCGGAGCTGTCGCCTGCGTTCATCGACGAACACCGCGCGGCGATCGGTGCCGCGAACGTGGTGCTGACCCAGCTGGAAACGCCGGTCGAATCGGCCGCCGCCGCGTTCGCGCTGGCGCGCGCGGCCGGCGCGCTGACCTTGCTCAATCCGGCCCCGGCCGATGCCGTCGTCAGCGCGCAGCTGTGGGCGCTGAGCGATGCGATCACGCCGAACGAAACCGAGTTCTGCGCGCAACTGCGCCGGCAGACCGGGACCGAACTCGACCCCGATACCCTGGCCGCGCTGGACGATGCGCAGTTGCACGCGCATTGCCGCGCGCTGTTGCCGCACGGCAGCGTGATCGTGACCCTCGGCAAATCCGGCTGCTTCGTCTCGCACGCCGACGGCGCGCTGCGCGGCGATGCCCAGGCCTGCTACCGGGTCGCGGCCGCGGCGGTGCGGGCCGTCGACACCACCGGCGCGGGCGATGCGTTCAACGGCGCCCTGGCCGCGTCGCTGGCGCGCGCGGGCGAGCGGCCCTTCGGCGAGCACGTCGCCTATGCCAACCGCTATGCCGGTCTGTCGACCGAGCGCGCGGGCGCGGCGGCGGCGATGCCCAACGACGCCGACTTGCGGGCGCGCTTTCCTTCCTAAGCCCCTCTCCCGCTTGCGGGGTGAGCGGACGCCGCTTGCGAGGCATCGGCTCGCGCGTCCGTGAACGCCCAAACGCTGTGCGTTTGGGGCGGGGTGGGGTTGGGAGAGGGCAACCAGCGGCCGAAGCCCCTCATCCGGTCCTTCGGACCACCTTCTCCCGCATGCGGGAGAAGGATTCGGGCGGTTTGCGCCTGGTTCTCCGCCCCCGCGTATTGCCTGCCCCCGGCCCTGCCCGGCTCCCAGCACGCCCGCCACTTACCCTCCTGGCCTTTAAATTGAGAATGGTTCGCATTAGCATGCCAACCCTGTCGCAGTTTTCAGGTCCCCGCCCCCAATGCCCCGCCTTACGCTCCTCGCCAGCGCCCTGCTGGCCGCGCTCGCCGTGCCCGTCGCCCAGGCCGCCGAGGCCGATGCCAAAGACATCGACCGCGTCACCGTCTCGGCCAGCACCAGCCGCACGCCCAATTCCGAGGCCGCGCTGGCCAATACGATCACGGTGATCGACCGCGAACAGCTCGACCAGCAGCTCGCGGTGACCCAGGACATCTCGCAGGTGCTGGCCAACCTGATCCCCTCGTTCTCGCCCTCGCGGCAGAAGCTGACCAACGGCGGCGAAACCCTGCGCGGACGCAAGCCGCTGTACCTGGTCGACGGCGTGCCGCAGTCCACTCCGTTGCGCGAAGGCGGCCGCGACGGCCACACCGTCGATCCGGCGATGATCGAACGCATCGAAGTCATCCACGGCGCCAACGCGCTGCAGGGCCTGGGCGCGTCGGGCGGCATCATCAACATCATCACCAAGCGCGCGCCGCGCCAGGACGGCGAGACCTTCCAGGACCTCAGCATCGGCGCCAGCACCGCGTTGCCGAGCCAGAGCGACGGCACCGGCTATCGCGCGTCCTATCTGTTCGGCACCCGCCGCGGCGCGTTCGACTTCGTCGGCGGCGCGTCCTATGCCAGCGAGGGCCTGTACTTTGATGGCAACGGCGATGCGATCGCGGTCAACGACATCCAGGGCGACCTGATGGACGCGCGCACGCATAACTTCTTCGCCAAGGCCGGCTGGAACATCGACGATCGCCGCCGCCTGCAGCTCACCGCCAACCGCTACGAACTGCAGGGCAACAACGACTACATCACCGTCAACGGCGACATCCGCACCGGCAAGCTGGCGACCTCCGCGCGCGGCAGCCGCGAAGGCGAAGGCGCGCGCAACCGCTCGACCTCGCTGGTGCTGGATTACACCGACAAGCAACTGGCCGGCGGTTTCTTCAACGCGCAGTTGTTCTGGGTCGACTTCAAGGGCCTGTACGGCGCCACCGACTGGGAAGACTTCTGGCGCGACGGCCGCGACCTGCACTGGTGGGACCAGTCGCAGAACGTGTCGGAGAAGACCGGCGGCAAGTTCAGCTGGTCGCGCGACAACCTGTTCGACCAGCGCCTGCGGGTGACCGGCGGCCTGGACTGGAACCGCGACAAGACCTATCAGGAACTGGTGGTCTCCGGCCACAAGTGGGTGCCGCAAACCCAGTACGAATCGTGGTCGCCGTTCGTGCAGGCCGAGTGGTGGGTCGCCGACAAGGTGATGCTGACCGCGGGCGTGCGGCATGAGCGCGGCACGCTGAAAGTCGGCGATTTCACCACCATCCCGGCCAACGCCGGCGGCAGCCGCTTCGTCGAAGGCGGCTCGCCCAAGACCCGCGAAACCCTGCCCAACTACGGCATCGTGTTCGAAGCCACCGACGCGTTGAAGTTCTACGCTTCGTACTCGGAGGGCTACACCGTCGCCGACATCGGCCGGGTGCTGCGCGGCATCACCACGCCGAACCAGCGCGTCGATCAACTGGTCGATCTGTCGCCGGTGGTGTCGGACAACCGCGAGATCGGCGTGGACTTCGACAACGGCCGCTGGCTCGCGCATCTGGCCGCGTACTGGTCCGATTCCGACCTGGGCTCGCGCCTGGCGTTCGATCGCAACACCCAGAGTTATTTCGTCGTACGCGAGCGCACCGAGATCCGCGGCATCGAAGGCAATGTCGCGTTCCAGTTCTCCGACGCCGGCCGGGTCGGCCTGGGTTATGCGCAAGCCAACGGGCGCTACGACAGCGACGGCGACAACCGCGTCGACAGCGATCTGCCCGGCATCAACATCAGCCCCGACCGCGTCACCGCGTTCTGGGACCAGACCTGGAGCGACACCGTGTCGACCCGCCTGCAGGGCAGCCGCGCGCTCGATCGCGACTTCGACCTGCGCGGCGTGCGCGTGGCCAGCACCGACGGCTACACCACGGTCGACCTGCAGGCGCGCTTCAAGCTGCCGCTGGGCCAGTTGAACCTGGGCGTGGAGAATCTGTTCGACGAGCAGTACATCACCTACTACTCGCAGAGCACGCCGCGCAACGACACCTACGTGTCCGGACGCGGCCGGGTGTTCAGCGCAAGCTGGTCGCATCGTTTCTAAACCGATCGCATCCAAACCGACCGCCGACCACGCCCAGCCATGACCGCCAGCCAGGCCACCGCGAATCCATCACCCCGCACACGCTCGCGATCGCGTGCGCTCCTGCGGTGGCTGCACCTGTGGCTCGGCCTGAGCCTGGGCACCGCGTTCGCGCTGGTGGCCTTGTCGGGCACGGTGCTCGCGTTCCAGCGCGAACTCGCGCTGTGGGCGTACCCGCAACTGCAACGCGACGCCGCGATCACCCCGCAGCAACGCAGCCAGGCGCTGCAACGCATCGTCGGGCAGTGGCAGTCGCAGGGCATGACTTCGCTCGACCTGCCGACGCCGCAACTGCCGGTGTGGCAAGGCTATTTCCCCGACAACGAGCGGCGTTACTTCGATCCGGCCAGCGGCGAACTGCTGCTGACCCGCAACACCGGCAACGACGCGGTGCTGTGGCTGCGCGATCTGCATACGCACCTGTTGTCGGGCAAGACCGGCGAACAGGTGCTCGGCGTGGTCGGCCTCGTCGCGGTGTTCATGCTGCTCAGCGGCCTGTACCTGTGGTGGCCGCGCTGGTCGGCGCTGGCGGCGAGCCTGAAGTGGTATCGCGGGCCGCCGACGCGGCGCTGGCTCAGCTGGCACCGCGGCCTGGGGCTGTGGCTGCTGCCGCTGACCTTGCTCGCGGCGCTGACCGGCACCTCGATGGTCTACGACGAAGTCGCGCGCAACGCATTGCGCGCGGCCTTCGGCGACGGCAAGCCGCCCAAGCCGCCGAAACTCGCCGCCAGCGATCAGCCGGCCGCCTGGGACGCGGTGCTGCGCGCGGCCGACAGCGCGGTCGCGCCGGGCGGCGCCTTGGCCGGCGCGCAGCTGCGCCGCATCGGCCTGCCCAAGTCCGGCAGCGGTCTGGTCTCGATCCGCGCGCGCATGCCGGCCGAATGGCATCCGGTCGGACGCAGCCAGGTGTGGATCGATCCTTATCGCGGCGCGGTGATCGGCGCCCAGGACGCGACCGCGCAGGGCCGCGGTTCGCGCAGCTTCGATGCGATCTATCCGCTGCATGGCGGTTTCGTCGGCGGACGGGTGTGGCAGATCGCCATCGCGCTGACCGGCCTGGTGCCGGCGTTCCTGCTTGTCACCGGCTTCCTGTTCTGGCGGCGCCGGCGCGGACGTTGAGCGGCGACGAGCCGCCGGCGGCGTCGAGGCCAATACCGATACCGCAAGCTCTTTTGTGGGAGGGGCTTCAGCCCCGACGCTTTCCTTTCGGATGAGAAAAGCGCCCCGGACAATGTCGCGATCCGAACCGAAGGCATCGGGACTGAGCCCTCCAGCGCTAGCGCTCTACCTGCATAACACCAGCTTCTTCGATAAATCCGCGACGCCCGCCACCACGTTCATGCGCACCGCCCATGTTCAAGCCGCGCGTGGATCTGCCGGCGCTGTCGGAGCCGGCGCGCTGAGCCTTCCGATCAAGCCTCGCCCCGGGTATGCCCCGGGCGTTGTCGTTCACTGCTTTGCCTTCCAAGGCCACCAGCAACCTGGCGCATCGCGACTACGCGACCGCAGGCTGCGGCCGTTGCAAGATTTGGTTGAGGCAAGCAAAAGAAATCCTCGCTACTCGCGCTTCGGCCGGGGCGCCAGAATCGCAGGCTCCGCCAAACGGGGCTTTCCAGGTCATGGACTCCATCGCACCGCAAGGCCGGCGCGCAGCGTCGTCAATCAGCCGAACCTGCCTGCTGCTCGCGTGCATCCTGGGGTGTTCGAACACGGTTGCGGCAACCGCCGTGGCGCGAGCGCCCGAGGCCGAACCAACCCCGGCAACAGCCTCGGCGAAGCCCTCGCAGACACCCAACGCCTGGGTCCAGGGCATCTGGCAGCCGCCGCACGGCTTGAAGCAAACCGCGATCTGGCCTGACGGCGCGCCGGACATGCAAGGCGTCGTTCAAGGCCCGGAACGAATTGAAATCGCGCAAACACCCGACGCGCTCGAAGGACGCACGTCCGAGGCGGCATGGGACGTCGCCGCTCCGACGATGACCGTGTTTCCACCGAAGGGCGAGAACACCGGCGCAGCGATCGTTGTATTTCCCGGCGGCGGGTTCAAAGCGGTCGTGGTCACCAAGCAAGGCACCGAGATATGCGGATGGATCGCCTCGAAAGGAATCACCTGCATCTTGTCGAAGTACCGCGTTCCCAAAAGCAATCATCATTGGGACAGCCAGTGCAAATGCGCTGTCACGCCCAAGATCCCCCGCGCGCTTCAGGACGCGCAAAGGACCATAAGGCTGGTTCGCGCCAGAGCGGGCGAACTGGGCGTGGATCCGAACAGGATCGGCGCCATGGGCTTCTCGGCGGGCGGCTATCTGGTCGTGCAGACCAGCAATATTTTCGAACCCGCCTACACGCCCGTGGATGCGATCGACACGATCAGCAGTCGCCCGGACTTCGCCATCGCGTTCTATCCCGGCCACCTGTGTCGCTCCGGCGCGAGCCTGGACCCCGGCATACGCGTCAGCCCGCGAACACCGCCCACGTTCCTGCTGCAAGCATGGGATGACCCGGTCGACGAAATCTGCAACAGCACGGTGTATGCGCGCGCGCTCGATGCAGCCGGCGTCCAGGCGGAAGTCCATCTGTTCGCCAAGGGCGGCCATGCCTTCGGTTTGAGGCGCATGGAACACCCTGTCGTCGCGGCGTGGCCTGCGCTGGTCGAGAACTGGCTCGTCGAAATCGGGGTTCTGCGACCGAAAGGCCGTTGAAAGTCACTCAGACCGTTCATTCCTGAAACATCCCCGCCCGACCGGTCCGGCTTCACAAGCACGTTCTATGGACGTGTAACCGGAAGTCACACGTCCGCCACGGGCGGCTCAACGAGGGAACGAACATGTCAGGCAAGTACGTCATCAGCAAGCAGAGCAATGGGCAGTACCACTTCGTGCTCAAGGCCGGCAACGGCGAGACCATTCTGAGCAGCGAGAGCTACACCACTCACGCCTCCGCCTTGAACGGCATCCACTCGGTGCAGACCAACAGCCCGATCGATGCGCGCTACGAGCGCAAGCTGGCGTCCAACAACAAGCCGTATTTCGTGCTGAAAGCCGCCAACCACCAGGTCATCGGCACCAGCGAGCTGTACAACAGCGACGCGGCGCGCGAGAACGGGATCACCTCGGTCAAGCAGAACGGCCCGACCACGACCATCGAAGACAACAGCGGCGGCTGAGCCGATCGATACGGGCCGGCCCTCGGGGGCTGGCCGACCGTGGCCGCGCGTAAGCGTGCGGCCACGATCGCTTGCGCGGGTCCAGGACCGGACCAGACGGCCGCCAGGCCGGTCTGACCCCAATGCCTTGAATTGGCCGCCTCGAAACCAGGCCCGCGGAACCGACGGCCGACCCAGCCCGCGGCCCTTGCCCGGCGGCCACCGCAGCGTGGCTTACAATGCCCCCATGCGCATCGGCCCCCACTCCATCGCCCCGCGCGTGATCCTCGCGCCCATGGCCGGGGTCACCGACAAACCCTTCCGCGTGCTGGCCAAGCGCCTGGGCGCGGGCCTGTGCGTGTCGGAGATGACCACCAGCGACCCGCGCTTCTGGAACACCGCTAAGTCGCGCCACCGCATGGACCACGACGGCGAGCCCGACCCGGTCAGCGTGCAGATCGCCGGCACCGTGCCGCGGATCATGGCCGAGGCCGCGCGCTACAACGTCGACCACGGCGCCCAGCTGATCGACATCAACATGGGCTGCCCGGCCAAGAAGGTCTGCAACGCCTGGGCCGGTTCGGCGCTGATGCGCGACGAAAGCCTGGTCGCGCGCATCGTCGAGGCGGTGGTCAAGGCGGTCGACGTGCCGGTCACGCTCAAGATCCGCACCGGCTGGGACCACGACCAGCGCAATGCGCCCAGCATCGCCCGCATCGCCCAGGACGCCGGCATCGCCTCGCTCGCGGTGCATGGCCGCACCCGCGACCAGCAATACACCGGCCACGCCGAATACGACACCATCGCCGCGATCAAGGCCGAGTTGTCGATCCCGGTGATCGCCAACGGCGACATCGATTCGCCGCGCAAGGCCGCGTTCGTGCTCGCGCATACCGGCTGCGACGCGGTGATGGTCGGCCGCGCCGCGCAGGGGCGGCCGTGGATCTTCCGCGAGATCGCCTATTTCCTCGAACACGGCGAAGAACTGCCGCCGCCGTCGCTGCGCGAGGTGCGCGACATCCTGCTCGGCCATCTCGAGCACCTGCACGCGTTCTACGGCGAAGTCGCCGGCGTGCGCATCGCGCGCAAGCATCTGGGCTGGTACGCGAAGGATCGCCCGGAAAACACCGCATTCCGCGCGGTGGTCAATCGCGCGGATTCGGCCGAGCTGCAATTGCAGCTGACGCGCGATTATTTCGATGCGTTGATCGCGGGCGTGGTGCCGGAGCTGTCGGCGGCGGCTTGAGGGTTGTCGCTTGCGCTCGGAGCGATCGGTTAAAGCGCACGGCGAGCGGGTGCCCGCAAAATTCCGCGGCTCGCGCGAGCCTTGCGATATTTCCCTAGCAAGGGCCTGCGGCGCTAGCAGCCCCATGCCCGGCCGATAAACCATCGCCGGCGTCGAGCGCCATCTCTATCGGCCAGCCTGCGACGCGCGACTCTGCACCGAGTTCAGTGCTTCTTCTGCTTGGCCTTCTGCTGCGCATAGTCGTCCGGCGTCTGCCCGTGCTGGGGCACGAGCGGGAACGCCGGCGCGGTGCAACCGGGCTTTTCCTCCAGCAGCAACACCGCGACCACATTCGGATTCAAGTCCTTGGCCGCGCCGCTGGCCGCGTCCACGCCGGCTCCGATCAGGCCACCGATCAGCATGTTGCCGGCCAGCCCCGCCGCGCCCGCGCCGCCCACCTGGCTGCGGACTTGCGCCAGGGCCTGGCGGTAACCGGGTTTGCACAACTCGACCGCGACCGGGTATTTGCGTTTGAGCTTGAGCGTGCAGGGCGTCGAGCAACGCTCGCCGTTGGACAGCGACACGGTCGCGCCGCCGGGCAGGCTGTCGATGGTCAGCGACTGGGTGGAGCCGCGGGCGAAGGTCGCGCAGCCGGTGCCGGCGAGCGCGAGCAGCGCAGCCGTGGTCAGGCCGAGCCGCGCTAGAAGGTGGTGCATGGTGTACCTCGGATGATCTGACCGGCCGTGCCGCGACGGTTCACCGCCGCGGCGGCATGGCGCGGTGGCGAAGACAGTCCGCCGCAACGGATTATGCAACGGCCGATCGCGCCGATGACGCGATCGCGGCATCGTTCCGCGACGCATCCACTGCATCGCGGCGCGGATCGGCCGCGTGCGAGCGTCTATTTCAGCGTATCGCTGTGCACCCGCGCGCGCATCGCCGTGGCCTCCTGCAGCGGATGCATCTGCGCATCGGCGTCGGCGACGATCGCCGGTTCGTTCCAGATCCGCGCCCACATCGCCGGCAACGCCTGCTTCACATCCGCCGACCACTTCAGCTGCTCGGGTTCGATCTCGCGCCAGTTCTCGCCGTCGCGCTCGGCCACGGCGAAGCGGAAGGTGTAATCGGGTTCGGCGCCCATGCGCAGGTCGCTCAGCAGCAACCGGCCGTCCTGCTGCTCGGCCTTCATGAAGCCGTGGTTGAACCATTGCAGGCGATGCACCGCCGGGTAGCCGTTGACCTGGGTGAAGGCGGGAATGTCGGAACGGTAATGACGGAAATGCATCGGCCCGCGATCGGCGGCCAGCGAGCGCTCGCCCTCGACGAAACCGTCGGGCGTCATCGCCACCACGCGCCACAGCAGAGTGTTGAACGGCGTCGGCACCGAGAAGCGCGGCGCGTTTTCCAGGCCGAGCTTGGCCAGCGCCGGCGCGGCGTCGCGTTCGACCCGGTGCTTGGCCCACAGCGACCCACCCAGGTACAGCGAACTCAGGCCTAGCCCGACCAGCAAGGCCGGCTGCGCCATGCGGCGTTCGTGCCAGAACCAGGCGATCACGCAGGCGATCAGCAGCCAGATCGTGTACAGCGGATCGATGATGAACACGCTCGACCACATCACCGGTTTCATCGGCAGCGGCCATAGCAGTTGGGTGCCGTAGACGGTGAACGCGTCGAGCAGCGGATGGGTCAGCAGCGCCGCCTGCATCGCCCAGAACCAGCGCTTCGGCGATTCGGCCACGCGGCCGCCGCGCGCGCGGCACCAGCCCCAGATCGCCCAGGCCACGAACGGCAGCACCAGCAGCGAATGACTCAGGCTGCGATGCCAGGTCATGCGCGCGACCGGATCGTCGGTGAACAGGTTGACCGGGATGACGTCGAGGTCGGGCAAGGTGCCCAGGGCCGCGCCGGCGAGCAGGGCCGCGCGGCGGTGTTTGGCAGGGGCGATGGCGGCGCTCAGCGCGGCGCCGAGCACGATCTGGGTCAGTGAATCCATCCGCGAATGCTACCGATACGGCAAAAGGCGGGCGTTTGTTTTTCGTTTTCCCGCGGCGATTGTTGGCGCGGGCGCCCTGTAGGAGCGGCGCGAGCCGCGACCGCGACATCAGGCTGGCGTCGTTGGCGTGAGGTCGCGGTCGCGGCTTGCGCCGCTCCTACAGCGGCTTCGGCAATATAGCGATGTCCATTGCGTCCGCTCAGGAGTTCCTCATGCCCCATCCCGCTTCCATCGGCATCGTCGCCTGTTCGGCCGAAGGCGCCGCGCTGTGCTATCGCACGATCTGCAGCGAAGGCGCGGCCCTGCTCGGCCCGCATGCGCATCCGCAGATCGCGCTGCATACCCATTCGCTGGCCGATTACGTGGTGTGTCTGGATCGCGGCGACATCGACGGCGTCGGCGAATTGATGCTGTCCTCGGCGCACAAGCTCGCCAGCGCCGGCGCGCGGTTCCTGATCTGCCCCGACAACACCATCCATCAGGCGATGGACTACGTGCTACCGCGCTCGCCGCTGCCGTGGCTGCACATCGCCGAAGTGGTCGCGCGCAGCGCGGCCGAACGCGGCTTCCGCCGGATCGGCCTGACCGGCACGCAGTGGCTGGTCGAGAGCGAGGTCTATCCCGACAAGCTCGGCGCGCTGGGGCTGGAGTTCGTGCGGCCCGATGCGCAGCAGCGCGCGGCGATCGGCCGGCTGATCATCGACGAGTTGGTGTACGGGGTGTTCAAGCCATCGACGGTGGCGTATTTCCAGCAGGTCATCGAGGGGCTCAAGGCCCAGGGCTGCGATGCGGTGGTGCTGGGATGTACCGAGATTCCGCTGATCATCGGCGATGAGAATTCGGCGTTGCCTACGTTGGATTCGACGCGGTTGCTGGCGCGGGCGGCGTTGCGGCGGGCTGTGGCTGACGGGTGATTGCAACGAGTGCCCGGCTGCCCTCACCCTCTCCCTCTCCCGCAAGCGGGAGAGGGAGAGGGAGAGGGAGCAAGAAGCACGCTGTTTCCTTCTCCCGCTTGCGGGAGAAGGTGCCCGACAGGGCGGATGAGGGCCGCCCGGCCCGCCTCAAGCCGCGTGCGGCAACTCTTCGCGCACCGCCAACCGAGCCGCCCGCGCCGGCAGCATCGCCAAGGTCTCGCCGGTATGCGCCAGCAACCGCAAGGTCCCGTCGGGGTCCTCGGCCAGCGCGGTCAGGCTCTCCACCCAGTCGCCGTCGTTGGCATAGATGCAACCGTCGCGTTCGAACAAGGCCGCGCGATGGATATGGCCGCAGACGATGCCGTCCAGCCCGCGCTGGCGCGCATCGTTCAAACCGGCCTGGACGAAGCGCGAGATATAACGCTCGGCCGCGCCGCTGCGGCGCTTGAGGAAATCCGCCAGCGACCAGTAGCGCAGACCGAAGCGGCGCCGCACCCGGTTGGTGAGCTGGTTGCCGGTGAGGATGCGTTCGTATAGCCAGTCGCCGAACTTCTCCTGCATGCCGCCGAACTGGGTCACGCTGTCGTAGTCGTCGCCGTGAGTAACCAGCAGGCGACGGCCATCGGCGGTCAGGTGGATCGCGCGCCGGCGCACCTGCATGCGCGGCAGCGCCAGGCCGCAGAAGCGACGCACCGAGCGGTCATGATTGCCGGGCACGTAGATCAGCTCGGTGCCGGCGCGGGCCAGCGCATGCAGCGCCTCGACCACCCGGTACTGCGCCGCGCCCCAGCTCGCGCGCCGCTGCGACATCCACCACAGGTCGACGATGTCGCCGACGAGATACAAGCGGTCGCAGCGCAGATTGCCCAGAAAATCGGCCAGTTCCGCCGCATGGCAGTGCCTGGCCCCCAGATGCACATCGGACACGAATACCGCGCGGCGGCGTATCGGCAAGGGCGTGATCGATGCGGGGCTCATGACACGTTCTCGCTGGCGACGGGGTCAGGTGTCGGGGGCGGCGTCCGCTTGCGCGTGGCTCGGCGCGCCCGCTTCGGCGCGCGACGGCGACGCGCCGAGGTAGCGTTCGCGCTTCTTCGGGCGCAAACGCTGCAGATCGACTTCGATCAGGCCATCGACCGAATCGCTGAACGCCGGGTCGACGCCGAACGCGAGGAAGCGCGCGCCGCCGGGTTCGCACAGGTCGGTGTACTGCTTGTAGAGCATCGGCACGCTGGTACCGAGCGCGTCGAGATTGTTCTTGAGCACGCGGAACGCGGTCGCCGCATCGAGTTCGTCGAACTGCGGCGGCGCCTGGCGGTACACGAATGGCTGCTTGGAGAACGCTTCGGATTCCAGCTGACCGTAGTAGCGCGCGTAATAGGCCACGATCTGTTCGCGCGCGTCCGGCGGCAGCGCGGCGCTGATCGACACCGGCCCGAACAGGTAACGCACGCCCGGATGGCGCATCAGATAGGCGCCGATGCCCTGCCACAGATAATCGATGCTGCGGCTGTTCCAGTATTCGGGCGCGACGAAGCTGCGGCCCAGTTCCATGCCCTGGGCCAGGCGCGGCACCGCGTCGTCGGCGTAGCGGAACAAGGACGCGGTGTACAAACCGGCCAGACCGCGTTCGGCCAGCACCCGGCTGCCGCGCGCGATCCGGTAGGCGCCGGCGATCTTCGCCTCGGCCTCGTCCCACAGCACGATGTGTTCGTACCAGCTGTCGTAGATGTCCACGTCCAGGCGCTGGCCGGTGCCCTCGCCGACCGCGCGGAAGGTCAGCTCGCGCAGGCGGCCGATTTCGCGCAACAGCGGCGAACCCGGACGCAGGGTACCGACCCGGATCTGCTTGCCGTCGAGGGTCTGTCCCAGCGATTCGAGCGCGTCCACGCCAGCGCGCACGAGCGCCGGATCGACCGCGTCGATCAGCGGCTCGGGCCCGATCGGCGCGGCGCGTTCGCGCGGCGTACCGATCGCGTGCAGTTCGCGCCGCACCTCGCGCAGCAACTGGTTCGGGTTGCCGTCGGCCGGCAGATGCAGCGGGCGGCCGATGCGCAGGGCGATGCGGCGGGCGCGGCGGGCGAACATCTCGCGCGCCAGCAAGGCGGTGCCGGCCGGCTTGAACAGCGCCGAGGCGCCGTAGAACAGCGCCGAATTGCGCGCCTCGATCCGCACCGGCAGCACCGGCGCGTTGGTCCGGCGGGCGAAGCGCAGGAAGCCGCGCTGCCAGCGCCCGTCGGTGACCCCGCGCAGGCCCAGGCGGGCGACTTCGCCGGCCGGGAACACGATCACGCACTGCTCCTCGTTCAACGCCGCCTCGATCGCGTGCAGGCTCTCCGCGCTCGGCCGGCCGCCGAGGATGCGGATCGGCAGCAGCAGCCCGGTCAGCCCGTCCAGGGCCAGCAGCAGGTCGTTGGCGATGATCTTGACGTCGCGCCGCACCCGCCCGACCGCGTCGAGCAGGGCCAGCGCGTCGACCGCGCCGGAGGGATGGTTGGCCACGATCAGCAGCCGGCCGCTGCGCGGGATGCGCTGCAGCTCGGCCGCGTCGAGCAGATAGCGCGCCTGGACGAAGTCCAGCGACGCGCTGACGAAATCGAAATCGCGCAGGTGGCTGGTTTCGGCCAGGAACTGGTCGATGTGGTCGAATTTCGACCAACGCCCGATGGTCCGGATCAGCGGCCGGGCCAGCGCGGCGCGGCGGCCGCGGAACCATTGCGGAAAACGTTCTTCCAGTCGGCGTTCGAATTGCAGCATCGGGATCGTCGCATCTGAGGGCGGCGGTATGCCGCGCAGCCTGGACCGGCGCGGCGACAGCCACATGGCGGTTTCGGGTCAGTCGCATGACAGCGCCTACCCGGCCTGTTTTGCGCGCCTGAACGACATGAAATCCGCGCCGTCCTGGCATGCCGAGATAGGGTCC